>NZ_BAMW01000181.1 GCF_000963945.1 Acetobacter indonesiensis
GTTTTCTGGGTTTTTTGGTGATTTTTGTGGTGGTGTTGACAGTGTTGTTTTGATGTCCTAGAAACCGCTTCACCGAGGCGGTTGAGGTCTTGGCGGGTTTAAGAAG
>NZ_BAMW01000180.1 GCF_000963945.1 Acetobacter indonesiensis
GGCACAGCGACGGGCACGCAGGTGAGCAGCGCCGGCATTCTTGACCTGACGGATGGAGGTGTTGCCTCTGGCACGACGCTGACGAATTCGGCGACACTGTATGCCGGCTCTGGTGCGACGGCTGTGGGCACGATTGTGCAGGACGGTGCGTCCCTGCAGGTGCAGCAGGGGGGCAGTGCCAGCGGCACAGTCCAGCAGGG
>NZ_BAMW01000179.1 GCF_000963945.1 Acetobacter indonesiensis
ATTGGCCTGACCGATGATACCAGCTAACGCCTGCCGCTCTTCCCGAACTTCTCCAATCGCTTTCTGGAATATCCCCTCCAGTCTCCGGCTGGCGGCCAGACCTTCCTCGCGTATCCCTTGCCCATACGCCTGAGGCGTCATC
>NZ_BAMW01000178.1 GCF_000963945.1 Acetobacter indonesiensis
ATTGGCCTGACCGATGATACCAGCTAACGCCTGCCGCTCTTCCCGAACGTCTCCAATCGCTTTCTGAAAGACCCCCTCCAGTCTCCGGCTGGCGGCCAGTCCTTCCTCGCGTATCCCTTGCCCATACGCCTGAGGCGTCATTTTCAGCGTTGGAGTGTCTTCGATCGCCTTCATCCGCGCACCGACCGCGTTCATGGCTTTTACGACACGAGCCAGATCCTCCGTGTAATCTGGTGGCCGGTTATCCCGCCACGCCTGC
>NZ_BAMW01000177.1 GCF_000963945.1 Acetobacter indonesiensis
GAGCACAAGACGACCATCTGCCGTCAGCGTCATATCCCCCGCATTGGCGGCCATGGTGCCATTGACCCGCACGCCCGCACCGGCTTCGTTGACGATCATGGAGATCTGACCTGCATACATGCCGCCCAGAGCAGTG
>NZ_BAMW01000176.1 GCF_000963945.1 Acetobacter indonesiensis
GGGGCTGCGATTTCTGCTGCAACCGTGGAGAATACGGGTGGTCAGGCCGGGGTTCAGTCTGGCGTGCTGAGTGTGACGGCAGATCAGATTCATAATGGTCAGGCTGGCCGTCTGGTTGCCAGTGCGGGGCAGGTGGCGCTGACGGCACAGG
>NZ_BAMW01000175.1 GCF_000963945.1 Acetobacter indonesiensis
CCACATTATTTCATACGCGCAAAAATGGCCGTTTTCTGCGGCTTTAATCGCGAAAAATCGCAAAGGCATGATATAATTTCCCTAATGATTTCGGAAATACCAGAGGGGTAATTCA
>NZ_BAMW01000174.1 GCF_000963945.1 Acetobacter indonesiensis
TCTGTCAGTGCTCCCATTTTCGATAGAGCGCCGACTTTGATCTGCTTTACTGCACCCACGCGGGGCCGCCCTTCATAGGTCCGCCCTGAGCCATAACCACCCATGATTGAATTACCCCTCTGGTATTTCCGAAATCATTAGGGAAATTATATCAT
>NZ_BAMW01000173.1 GCF_000963945.1 Acetobacter indonesiensis
AGACACAGACGCACCGCCGTCTTCCACAAACACGCTGCCGCCATCGCTTACACTGGCCGCAGAAACCGTGCCACCCGAATACACGTCCACTTCACCG
>NZ_BAMW01000172.1 GCF_000963945.1 Acetobacter indonesiensis
CGCCTACACTGTCACCAGATGATACAGATTTCAGTGAAACCGCTCTAGCGAGAGCATAAGCTGTGTCTCTGCGTCCACTTCGCTATAGCGCAGGTGCTCCGGCAGAAGTGCGAGAATGATTTCGGCTTTCAGGCGCGGGCCTTGCGGGGTGAAGGCGGGAATGGCGGCCAGTTCTTCCAAACGATCGGACTCTTCCAGCACCAGTGCATCAAATCGGACCTCGTAGCCGATGGTCCAGTAACCGGCCGGGCAGACATACGGGCGCAGAGACGGGCCTTCGAATTCGCGCGCCAAAACAGCCGCGAGAGCGATTGAGTCATTCATTAGGATTTCCGGATTTCTGAATACAAAAAAACCGCCCGAAGGCGGCTTGTTAGAGATATGAAACTGACATTACCAAGTGGTGCCATTGCTCGCACGACGCCAGGTATCAGGAGCCACGCAAGAATATGTGTAGTCTGCATCCATTTGTTTCTGACCTGGCTTACACGGCGCCGTGCTACTGGATGGCGTTCCCCATGGAATGATCATGCCACCAGAGGCAGTAATTGTCAGGACATCTTCGCCTATGGGACTGCGTATAGATAACGCTCCCTGTGAATTATTCCATGACAAATAAGGAAGTTTAGCACCACTGCTACCTATCTTCCCGTACGTTCCGTCAATATTAACACCCAAATTGACTGAAACGTTTGTCCAGCCATTTGCGCCATCGCTTTCACGGTTGAGCCAAGCCCCAAAGTTCATTTTGTTTGAGTTAGCGTACCCCTTATACTCAAACAGTTCTGCCTGATTGCTGTGAGCAGCACCAACAATACAGGCTGAAGGAAGATAATATCCTCCAGACTGTATGGCGATAGAACCGCAACTATCACTAATCTTTAAATAGTTAGGCAAACTACCCGCCAACAATATAGCGTAACTTTCATCTGTCAGGACGCGTGGGTCTGCATTGTTCCCGCCAAAAGTCAGCCCGTGATAAGATACACTTTTTGCTGCTGTCCCTTTTGTATTAGCTGTGTTGAAGTCTATTTCCTCGCCCTCAAACTGACGGATAGATGATGTGGATGGTAACCCATTATCTCCCACTCTATTCCCGTCAAATGTCATTACCGTATTGCGACCAAACATTTTAGTCGGTGCCCCAATAAAGACATACGGTGATGTATAGTTTTTCCAGTAGTAAGTCTCAAGTGATGTTGTGCTCGGTATATCCGATGCTGTTGCCGTTTTTCCTAACGCCGCCCACCCATAAACCGTGATGGTTTTACTATCGGATGATACTCTCTTTACCACGCCGGCATAATAATCTTTCACTGGCAGATTTGCGTCCCCAATCGTTCCCGAAGACATTCCTGGAACCAGAGAGTTGGTGGAAATAAACATGCCCTGTTTAACGTGAAGCAACTGCGCAGGTGTCAGGGCAGACGATAGAACCACCGTATTTGCCGTGTAAGATGAGACAGGGAGCGCCAGGCGTGCGTTTTCCGTTCCTGCGGACATAAAAAGGGCTGCTACATCAAAGCCAGGAGAAACTTTTCCCTTTGTGTAATCTTCGCCACTCAACTCCGCAACGGTCGTATTCTGAAAGCCCGCATCAGTAAAAACGCACAACGAACAGCCTGCATTGTAGGGCCCCGAGGGAGAACCTGCAACGACGAGGTTCACTGGAAAGCCCGACCAATATCCCATAGGACTTCTTGGCAGGTTGGGCTGAGGGTAGGCTCCAAAAATAGCCGTGCTATTGCCACCAAATAGCCACGGCTGACCGGTCACTTTGCTGATTTTTTGCGGATCTGTCCCAATTTGGACCGATTGTATCGGAGCACCATTAAGCGCTGGTCCTGTGACAACTGGCGCACTGGCATTACCGTTCTCATCCAATCCCGCCACACCATTGGCTGCGTTAATTGTGGTCTGCTGAACACTGCCATCTGCCATCTGGCCGATTTGAGCAAGTGTCCCGCCCGTTCCGTCCGCATACACCTCTGGCACGTCAGTCTGATGGCTAATCCCACCCTGAGGCAAAAACGGCGCATAGTTTGATCCAGATGCCGTGCTACTCGCCGCAGTAGCAGCCACGGGAGCCATTGCCCGCATCCGCAGCATTGATTTGGGCTGGGCAACCGGCGCGGCCTTGAGGTTTTTGAACTGGGGGAGCTCATGGTTTGGAGGCATCTGGGCATGTGCTAACGCAGGCACCAGCAAAGCCACGAAAAGAACTAGTTTTTTCATTAGTTAGCCCTGCGAAATATAGATTGTGCCGCCGTTGTTCCACCATGCGTTTGCAACACCGGGGTCTGACGTAGGGAGCGGCAAAACGAAAATCAGATGCCCGTTCTGCACGCCAAATAATTCCTGCCCATCGAGCATAAGGTGGCCGTTGGTGGAGATAGCGACCACACCGTTGGGCGTTCCCTTCTGAGCGTTTATAGCCGTGCTGGCTGCGTTCGCTGCCCCACTCGCAGCATTGGTCGCGTTGGTAGCCGCATCCTGCGCATTTTGCGCTGCTGTCTGCGCTGCCGTTACCTGTGCAGCCGCAGCCCCGGCCACGCTGGCCGCGATTTTGTCACCCTGCACGTCAACGTAGGATTTCGGAACAAGGTGCTCCGGTTCGGTAGTCTCATAAGCGGCAGACAGCGCGCCCTCTACCCTATCGCCCTCTTTATCAATCGCCCCTGCCCAAATTTTTGACTGAGGTAAGAACTGGCCCTTCCCATCAAATATGCCAAAAACAAGATCCGATGCTTTAAGGGTATCAGTCGAAGAAAGCGAAGATAGCGCAATACCGCTGACCGTCGTGTTGGTTGTGGACCCAGACATGGAGACTCCATTTATGCGATCAGGAAAGGTTTCCGTTATCGTCTGTCAGAATTAGCCCACCCGGCAGCCGGATGGCATTCGGCGGGACTGGCACCCCGCCGCTCATTGTTGGCGCAGGTGTTGGAATAGACGCGTCAGTCTCGGTCGTGATTGTCAACAGTATGCGCGGGGCCAGTCTCCTCCCCTGCTGTGTCACAACATAAACGACGATTTCGTCTGTCTCACCCGGCGCACCGCCGCCGAGCATAATGCACGCAAGCCCATTAACGATACTGGAACAGAGCACGGCCAGTTGAGTGGGTAGTCCAGATGCTACCGGTATTTCTACGTGCTCTATCGCCGCAATATGGTCTCCTGTCGCGTCTAATATTGCCGACAGATCAAGTGAGAAATCAAAGTGATCTGCGCTGGATTTGGGAGCCCATGAAAGCGTTATAATCTCAGGAACTAGCCCTCGTGTCCGTAGATTGGCAGGCGCGACTATCGGTAGCACTCGCACCGCCGCAGGTTGCCATGTGGGTGAGGGAATGAGAGTGATCATGCTTCTGGTGCCGTAGGCAACTCGGTGCTGGTGGTATCTATGCCGGTTGCGATGTCTCTAAGGGATTTTAGATATGTTAGCCAATTAGAAGGAGTATCTTCTCCGTAAACGGTGTAGTTCTGCATGACATATACCTGCTGAGTTTTTAGTAGAGATACAGCCTGATCTTGCAATGATACGGAAGGAGACGGCGCTGTATAATCAATAATTTTTCCGTCTTTAACTCCCTCGCCAATAGGAAGCCGAAAGTCTTGATTATTCCAATCCGTTTCGCCTACGACAATCATATCAGAAGCGTTAGGAACATTAGAAACTGAACTCATATTCCATGTATCATATCAACCAGTAACGGGGCATGGTTGCGTGGCTGTGAGGTCATACGAGGCATAATATCTATACGGGTATTCTGTTTTATATCCGTCATTACCTTGGCCCTATTGCTAATATATTCGCGCTCCCTTGATGGTTTCTTGGTCTTACATACATACGTGATTCAGTGGCTCCGTAGCACCAATAGTCAGTGTCGGTTACGCCATCACCATTTCCATTTGAGTTGGCCATGAAAAAGGTAGGAGAGCCAGAAAAGGATACCGGGAAAGTTATCCATGATCCTGATGTAGTTCCATCACCCACATTGGCTTGGAAAAATTGAATCCTGTGTCCGTATGGCAGGTTAATAACGCGACTATCAGATGTGCTGAAATCGTTAACGTAAGTTGTGACGGGAACACATACTCCTGTGTTCTCTTTGGTTGCCAGGCTCAGGACTCATTCTTTAAGATAGAAGATGAAGGTTGCTGCGATGTGGATTGCAGACATGAAGGTATGAGCGCAGCGGTCGTATCGTGTTGCCACCCGTCGCCAGTGTTTCAGTTTCGCGAACATGTTTT
>NZ_BAMW01000171.1 GCF_000963945.1 Acetobacter indonesiensis
TGGGACTTTAATGTCACAAAGAAAATTGTCCGACGGGGCTGGACGGATGGTGAGCTTGCTTTGCTTGCCAGCACGCATTGGTCAGGGACGGCAGTCTCTCATCGAACATGGGCTGGCATTATTACCATAGGCATGTTCACCGGTATGCGGTTAGGTGAAATCTGCAACCTCAGGCGTCAGGACATTGAGGTCATTGACGGTGTACCCTGTTTCCATGTCAGACCTCACATTGAAGACGGCTGGTCACCCAAGACGGCAGCCGGCACTCGCATCATCCCCATTCACTCCAGCCTGCTAAAAATGGAAGAGCTGAATCTGCTTGAGGCGAATGGTGAAAAATACCTCTTCCCTGATCTGACC
>NZ_BAMW01000170.1 GCF_000963945.1 Acetobacter indonesiensis
TTTCCTGTCTGGCGCTGTGTTTTTTTATTTCAGTGAGTTTGCCTGGTAACGGACACTGGCCATGCGGCACACCAGCGCGGCAGCGTTTCCCGCGATAAGCACCA
>NZ_BAMW01000169.1 GCF_000963945.1 Acetobacter indonesiensis
GGTTCCATCTTCTGGAATGCCAACATAACGCATGCGATTGCGCGTGGACCTCTGCCGCACGAGGGATGGATTGCGGCCTTTCAGGCAGGAGTGCGGTTCTGATGGTGTTGCAGTCA
>NZ_BAMW01000168.1 GCF_000963945.1 Acetobacter indonesiensis
TCAGCATCGCAGCTAAATCACCCTCAAGGAAAATTCCAAGAACACCATTCTCCGGAATGAGGTTGATCCGCGTGATCAGAGACCGGATCGCTTCAACCGTCTTCGTGTCGCTCCCTGCCCTTTGAAAAAGAGAAGGGGAAGCCTGTTCGTCCAAAGTCCGGGCCTTATGAAAGAAGCCACCTGTACGTGTATACAGATCAGCAGCTCTTTCGCGGGCGATCAACTTTTTATCGGT
>NZ_BAMW01000167.1 GCF_000963945.1 Acetobacter indonesiensis
CGCCGTCACACTCACCCCAGCACCCTGCATCCCGACACTCGCCTCAACACCCACAGATGCCGATTTCGAACTGCTTGTCGCCTCGGTGTGGTCCGTGTTCACACCAGAGTCCAGCGTGATGTCCCGGCTCGCATGAACGTCAACATCTTGCCCAGACAGATGGGCT
>NZ_BAMW01000166.1 GCF_000963945.1 Acetobacter indonesiensis
AGGGGATGGCACACTTCGGGTGACCGGTTCCGATAGGGTGGTGAATGCAGGTGCCCTTGAAACCCTGACGTCAGGCAGTTTGCTGAGTGTCGAGAGTGGTGGAGATTTTACCAATACAGGCCGCGTTATCGGAAGTGGAGCCGTTTCC
>NZ_BAMW01000165.1 GCF_000963945.1 Acetobacter indonesiensis
ATGGTGTTCTTGGAATTTTCCTTGAGGGTGATTTAGCTGCGATGCTGATTTTTTGCATCAAACAAGAAGAACGCCGAGCATCATCCTGACGCTGGCG
>NZ_BAMW01000164.1 GCF_000963945.1 Acetobacter indonesiensis
ACGCAGGCCAGTCAGATGCTGGGTTACACGGAAGTTGCCGGGCAAAAAGCCAATGTTGTCGTTGCCAATCCAAACGGCATTACCTGTAATGGATGCGGGTTTATCAATACAGATCGCGTCAGTCTGGCAACCGGTCATCCCGAAATTGACGCCAGCGGCAAGCTGTCCGCCCTGACAGTCAGTGATGGTCTTATCGCCTTTGAAGGGAACGGCGGAGATTTTACGGCCGTTCCGGTGCTGGATATTCTGAGCCGTCGGGTGATGCTGGATGCGAAGGTGACTGCGCAGACGGCCCGTCTTGTCGCTGGTCGCAGCCGTTTTGATTACGAAACAGGAACGGTGCATGCGCTGAAGTCTGACGGATCCAAAACGCCGGAATTTGCGATCGACAGCACTGCTCTGGGCGGCATGTATGCAGGTCAGATCTCCATGATCGTCAA
>NZ_BAMW01000163.1 GCF_000963945.1 Acetobacter indonesiensis
TGACAATTGTATCTGAGAGAGAGGGATATGCTGACGGCGTATCTTTTTGGGACTGGGTTTTCCTGGTTTTGAGGGGATTTGATAGGGCTTTTAAGTCTGGTCATGACGTTTGTTGGTATATCTTGCATATGC
>NZ_BAMW01000162.1 GCF_000963945.1 Acetobacter indonesiensis
CCCCATGACCGGCAAGGGCTGGACCATTCCTGATCACTCTGGTTTTTCCATGCCCTTCCATCCGCGGCAGATGCAGCAACATCGTAAAGCGCGTTGTGCGCTCGACCAAAGTTCCGATCGCTGAACTACCAAGGCCGAGAATAAGGTCGCCTTCCCAATGGCCCGGCACAGCTCTGTCCGCAACCGCTGCCGGACGATCACTGATCATCAAGGCGTCTTCGACAAAAGATCTGCCTCGCTTACGCGCACGTTCCCGAGGAAGACGGAGTGCCCGCCCCGAGCGCAGGCAGGCGGAAAGTTCGCGTTTCAGAGCGCCGCGCCCCTGGATGTAGAGTGCTTGATAAATTGCTTCGTGACTGATGCGCATGCTCTGATCCTCTGGGAAATCCATCTTCAGCCGTTGCGCGATCTGTTCCGGGCTCCATGCAAGGGACCAGCGTCGACTTTGACGATGAACTGCCCGTCGCTTTTTCCATATCACGACAGGCCCTTTCAGTGCGACACCATCCGGCGTGGCGATCAGGCCTGCAAGGCGATCGTGGACATAATCGTGCAAGGTAGAATTCTGTGCCAGCTTACTCACTTTGGGACGTTGGGCCGCACGATCCGCATGCCATTGCGCTGTAATGGCACGATAATTGAAATCCCCGCTCCGGGTCGCAGAATTGCGCCTGATCTCACGAGATATCGTGCTGGGCGAACGTCCCAGCTTGCGGGCAATAGCACGCACCCCGGTCTTGCGTGCGCATTCCAGGGCGATTTCTTCACGCTCGGAAAAAGAAAGACGACGGCCCTGTGGGCAAGAGGCCGAAGGGGTTAAATGTGTGGGTGGCATCCCGCCAGAACTCCGAAACCAACGGCTTCCAACTGGAGCAGAAACACCGGCTTCGATACCAGCCTCTTCGCTGGAAAGACCTGCCGCGATACCCTGCCAGAACCGACAAAGGGTCTCACGCTGCCAGACAGGCGGTCGTCCTGGCGAGCACAATTTGCGCCTTGTGGACCGCTCCGATTTCCGTTTCCCTGTCATCGTCTACACCTCCAATATTAAGGTGTTGCGACGACCGGTTGAATCCGCCCA
>NZ_BAMW01000161.1 GCF_000963945.1 Acetobacter indonesiensis
CCTGCGTGCCCGTCGCTGTGCCGCCAGCATCCACTTCCAGATACCCGCCAGACCCAACGCTGGCAGACACAGACGCACCGCCGTCTTCCACAAACACGCTGCCGCCATCGCT
>NZ_BAMW01000160.1 GCF_000963945.1 Acetobacter indonesiensis
AAGAGCCTGAAGGTCGAAATGCTTTGGAGACAAAGCTGGCTAACACGGCATCAGGCAACAGCCGCCATCTTTCAATACATCAATGGTTTCTATAATCCGCGACGGCACCATTCCTATCTCGGGAATATCAGCTCCCTCGCTTTCGAGGTCAAAGCCGCGTCAAAAAAATCACATACCCGCACAAAACCGTTACTAG
>NZ_BAMW01000159.1 GCF_000963945.1 Acetobacter indonesiensis
CCACGCCTGCGGCAACGCTTCCACGCTGCGCCGGAGCACCGTCATTTCGGCGCACAGATCCTCAAACGCACGCGCTGCCGGATCTGTCTCGGACATCAGGCATCCTCCCACGGATTGAGAACCCGCACACCAGCAGCCTCGAAAGGCGACACGTCGCGACTGGCCACAACATAACCACGGGATGCGGCAGTCGCGGCAATATAGCCATCTGCCTTGCCAATCGCCCGCCCCTCTGACCTGGCCCGCACCATCAGTTCGGCATAGGCTTGAGACGCCGCCAGATCGAACGACAGGACGCGCCCCGCGAACAAGGGCAATACCTCCTGTTCCAGCCGCTCATGCAATACCGAGCGCCGCCTGCCGAGCGGCATCGCCCCGATCCCGAAACGCAGCTCCGCCACCGTAACGGCCGACAGAAAAAGCGTCTCGATCGCCTGCGCATCAATCCAGGCCAGAACACGCGGCTCCGGGACGGGCTTCCACGGCTCCGAGATCACATTGGTATCAAGCAGGATCATTCGAAGGACATCGGCTCGGCCGGGGTCTGATCGCGAACCTGCAAGGCCGCGACATCCTGATCACGCACACCGGCCTCACGACCAATAGACGCCAGAAGCGACCCCAGCCGCACCCGCTGCGAGGGCCGGACGGCCGCTTCCAAAATGGTCCGGATCTCCGCCTCCGTACTGCGTCCATGCAGCATGGCCTGCGCCTTCAGCGCCCGATGCGTCTCTTCCGGAAGATTGCGAATAACCACAGAGGACATGACAGAACTCCTCATTTCCTGAAATGATATCATAAATATAAATACGATATCTTTCCAGAAAAATCCTACATCCCCATATCCATACCGCGCGACCTCGAGCGTGAGAGGGCCTGCTCCCGCTGATGGGGATGCAACCCGTGATCGAGCGTCGATCCCTTCCTAATACCCAGCTCGCGGCTTTTCTCCCGCAGAATGGACTCAAGCTGCGCATCCCGCTTC
>NZ_BAMW01000158.1 GCF_000963945.1 Acetobacter indonesiensis
CTTGATCGTAATCACACAGGATTTCGGCTGTCCGGCCTGAGTTGCTCCAATCCGACACTCGCGGATTTTCGGCATGTTGTCCTGTACTAGCCGATCCTCCCACATAAAGCTGCTCCATTGATCCGGTCGTGCATCCCGCATCATGGCTATTCCTGCCTCCCACCGATCCTGCCCTCCAACGATGAATGATGCTACGCGCTGATC
>NZ_BAMW01000157.1 GCF_000963945.1 Acetobacter indonesiensis
AAGAGCCTGAAGGTCGAAATGCTTTGGAGACAAAGCTGGCTAACACGGAACGATATAGGGGTTTCAACAGCGATCCGTTGGCTGCATCGGGAACGCGAGAG
>NZ_BAMW01000156.1 GCF_000963945.1 Acetobacter indonesiensis
CTTCTTAAACCCGCCAAGACCTCAACCGCCTCGGTGAAGCGGTTTCTATACCCGCACCCACAACACGTCAACACAAAATCTACACACCATGACAAATTTCTTACAGATAAGAG
>NZ_BAMW01000155.1 GCF_000963945.1 Acetobacter indonesiensis
TTGGTCATCGGACGTGTCCTTCGGCGCCCATTTATCATAGGCCTGTATGCCGACTTCCACTGCTGTTTCGACGGCTGTTTCAGCGGCAACCTGGGTCTGCAGGGTATTATTGACTTTCGTGGCGTTGAAACTGT
>NZ_BAMW01000154.1 GCF_000963945.1 Acetobacter indonesiensis
TGGCCGGTCTCTGCTTCGGAACCAGCTACAGCCATTCCATTTTCGATGAAGTATCCCGCAAGGAACTCGATATTGCATGGACGCTGATTGACGAGGTGCTGAACGTCCTGCTGTTCATGCTCATCGGCTTTGAAATACTGGAGATCA
>NZ_BAMW01000153.1 GCF_000963945.1 Acetobacter indonesiensis
CATGACGAACAGAGTGTGACGCACAGTCTGATTACGGGCACTATTGATGTTGAGACTGGTAGCAGCACAGGGGCTTACAGCACGGATGCGGTTACGGCGAACGGCCATCTGGACAACAGTTTCAACGCCACGAAAGTCAATAATACCCTGCAGACCCAGGTTG
>NZ_BAMW01000152.1 GCF_000963945.1 Acetobacter indonesiensis
TAGCATCGCTGCCTGATCACGCCCGCGTCTCTCGCCGGATGGTTACCTGTCGGCTGGGGCGGGGAGGGGCGTAGACCTAAATCCCTAACTCATAACCTGAAGGTCATAGGTTCAAATCCTATCCCCGCAACCACTG
>NZ_BAMW01000151.1 GCF_000963945.1 Acetobacter indonesiensis
GGGACGGCACGGCGGAAGTGGTAATGAGAGCCGATAAGACGCAGCATGTGAGTTCCCAGACTGGGAAGACAACCGGGAAAGTCCCGTTCACCCATCAC
>NZ_BAMW01000150.1 GCF_000963945.1 Acetobacter indonesiensis
AACGGTGCTACTGTTGTTATTAGCTCAGGAGGACTTACAGTCGGCAACATTCTTCAAGGCGGAACTGTTGACGCTTACAGCACTCCAAGTTTCGCTGCAGACGGCTTCAAAAGTGGAACCCTGATTCTCGAAAGCGGGGTCTCTGATGACGGCTACGCACAACTTGGATCTGGGGCCACTATAGAGATCAAGTCCGGTGCAACACTTTCCAACACAACAATTCCAAACGGTGCTACT
>NZ_BAMW01000149.1 GCF_000963945.1 Acetobacter indonesiensis
GCTTTTCTCCCGCAGAATGGACTCAAGCTGCGCATCCCGCTTCAGCTCCTTGAGCGCCACACCCTGCTGCTCGCGGCTCAGCCCGTCCCAGGTCTTCACGAACCGCGCCGCCCGCAATTCGGGGCTCTTTCGCACCCTGTCCTCATGCTCCAGCCCCTCGACCAGTTTGCGCGCCCGTGCCGGACCTTCC
>NZ_BAMW01000148.1 GCF_000963945.1 Acetobacter indonesiensis
CAGGTCCAGCCCTCTGATGTGTCGCCAGCCCTCCGCCACCAGAGTGTGAAACCGCAAACCGAACAGGGGCCGCTCCCTGTCATCCGGTTGTCTTTCTTTGCCGGTCTAGCACTGACAAAGAAGCGCGGGTGTGGGTTGCCCTTGTCGTGGGGGTAAGGAGCCATGAAGCGGCGGCGCTGTTCATTCCATTCCCATCCCTGTTCTTTCAGCCAGCGTGGGTCAGGATCTCCGAAGATATGGAGTTTGCCGGTCTCAGGGGCGCGTCGTATTCCTGACTGCTCGCAATGCC
>NZ_BAMW01000147.1 GCF_000963945.1 Acetobacter indonesiensis
GCGCGCCCGTGCCGGACCTTCCAGACCATACAGCGCCTGCCGGATCTCAGGCTGATGCTTCAGCGCCGCCCGCAGATCCGCCTCACTGCCACGCCGGACCCGCTCCAGATCCCGCCCGGCTTCAAAAAGTGCCTTCTTCTGGTGCTCCAGCACCGGCAGTTCCTGGCGCACCATGCGCTCGGCATCCACCCAGGCCCGCGCATACCGCTCCACC
>NZ_BAMW01000146.1 GCF_000963945.1 Acetobacter indonesiensis
TATAGGGGTTTCAACAGCGATCCGTTGGCTGCATCGGGAACGCGAGAGCGGCAAGCGGACGCCCCGTTGGCAGGGCAATCCGCGCGGATCACGGCTGGACGCGCACGAAGCCTTTATTATGGGTATGATCGAAGTGCAGAAAGATATCACGCTCCACGAGATGATGGCGCGTTTGAAAAGCGAGCGGGCCGTCGGAATTGGTCGCAGCATGCTCAGTCGCTGGCTGGGGCAATACGGATGGACATTCACATGCACTGGAACAGGAGCGTGAGGATATCCTGAAACGACGACAGGACTGGTTTGATCTCCAGCCAGACCTCGATC
>NZ_BAMW01000145.1 GCF_000963945.1 Acetobacter indonesiensis
TGACAGGATCTTTGTCGCCCTGACAGAACAGGCTGGCCGTTCGAAGCGCCTGATGATCGATGCAACACACCTCAAGGCGCACCGGACATCGGCGTCCCTGCTCAAAAAGGGGCTTTTCTCCGCCATATCGGACGGACAAAAGGCGGCCTGAACTCAAAACTTCACGCCGTGTGCGATGATCAGGGCCGACCTGTCCGCCTTCATCTGACTGCTGGACAGGTCAGTAACTTCACAGGCGCTGATGTTCTTCTGAAAGGTCTTCCGGTCGAAACGGCAGAAGTCATCGGGACAGAGGCTACGACAGCAATAAAATCAGGCAGTCTCTCGCAGACCGGAACATCATCGCCTGTATTCCACCAAAGAAAAACAGGAAATCAAAGCC
>NZ_BAMW01000144.1 GCF_000963945.1 Acetobacter indonesiensis
GCGCGCCCGTGCCGGACCTTCCAGACCATACAGCGCCTGCCGGATCTCCGGCTGATGCTTCAGCGCCGCTCGCAGATCCGCCTCACCGCCACGCCGGACCCGCTCCAGATCCCGACCGGCTTCAAAAAGCGCCTTCTTCTGGTGCTCCAGCACCGGCAGATCCTGACGCACCATGCGCTCGGCATCCACCCAGGCCCGCGCATACCGCTCCACC
>NZ_BAMW01000143.1 GCF_000963945.1 Acetobacter indonesiensis
GCCAATGGCGACCCCAAGTTCACGGCGATCATCAACGAATGGTCCAATGACATCTGCCGGGCGTGCTGTGCGTGATACAATACGGACTGAGGTTGTTCCGGGAGGAAGCATAAAGCTGTAAA
>NZ_BAMW01000142.1 GCF_000963945.1 Acetobacter indonesiensis
ATGGTGTTCTTGGAATTTTCCTTGAGGGTGATTTAGCTGCGATGCTGAGTTTTGCGACTAACAGGAAGAACACCATGCATCATCCTGACGCTGGCGTTTTTAGTAAGTTTTTGGTGCAGGATTC
>NZ_BAMW01000141.1 GCF_000963945.1 Acetobacter indonesiensis
TACCGTTGGCTTGCATCAGTCGCCCCACACGACGCTCACTCACATAAAGCCCTGCTTTTCTAAGTTCCATGGTCATCCGCGAACGGCTATAGGTTCGGTTGCTCAGGACATAATACTCGCGTATAGGCGCAAAGAACCTTCAGATCGGTGCGCTG
>NZ_BAMW01000140.1 GCF_000963945.1 Acetobacter indonesiensis
AGACACGCTCGCCCCTGACAACGTGCCAGAAACAGACACAACACCACCGCTGGTGACAGTCGCGTTTACCACAGTCGCGCTGGAGGCAATCGTCACC
>NZ_BAMW01000139.1 GCF_000963945.1 Acetobacter indonesiensis
TCCTGAAACGACGACAGGACTGGTTTGATCTCCAGCCAGACCTCGATCCGCCGCGCCTGGTGCTTATCGCGGGAAACGCTGCCGCGCTGGTGTGCCGCATGGCCA
>NZ_BAMW01000138.1 GCF_000963945.1 Acetobacter indonesiensis
GGTTACCCATAAATTCAGAACTCAACATAATATGTAATTGTAGTGCTAAAGCCCGATCCCCATATTCCACCCGACTCCGCCCATCTGTCCGTTCATACGTTTCCAGCTAGCTTAAACGCTGGATCAAGGACGTGTTATAGGGGATCCAGTTCGATTTATGGTAAAGTGTGAGCAGGGCTTGCTCACAACCTCCCGCTACAAGAATAAGATTTGTTCCTTGAATCCTCTCCGAGCATTTATACAACAAAGCTTCAGATCACCGAAATTCACGTCTGTGTCGCCATACTCAATCACTTCACAGTGCTCGATACCCCTCCCACACACACAGTCTTATAATGGGAAACCATAAAAGGGCTCAACATGCTCACTCAGCGAATGGTACAATAGAACCATCCATCACATGACAGAGGCAGATTTTTGCAACTTAATAATTATCTGGATATACTTTCTGGGAACACTTCAATCGCCCGTGAAGACTGGAGGTGGAGAACAAAGCGTGCAAGTATCTGCGAAGGTTTTTCAATGAGAGCATATGTCATAATCGAAACAATTATAGTTGTTATGATTTCTAGTATCACGAGAATGAGTGGCGGTAATTGCGCATAGACTTTTAAATGCAGCATGATCCAGAAGCTAACGGCCGAGATTTCAAAATGCCAAAGATAAATTGAATAGGAGATATCTCCGAGATGCACCAACCCAAGCGGTGCCCGCAATCGCCCCTGCCGTTCGAGGCCGACCAAAGCGTAGACAGCGAGCGCTGAGGGAATTCCCGAATACACGACTCGTTCACCCCACCCTAACGCGCCAGAAGGTTCGCGTGCGTAAGAGATTATAGCACCCGTCAAAAGTACGACAAAAGAAATACCAAGAGCCAAAAACTTGTCTAAGCAAGTGTTTTTGATTCGTCTAATTTTAATAATAAATGCAACCAAACAACCCAGAAAAAAATCCAAGACCTGTGGTTGTCGTAATGCATAAAAATGACAATCTATAATTTTTTTTACAATTAAGTAGTATAAAATAATTTGAATAATCCCCCACAAAGCAAAACCAGAGAGGATTTTTCTCTTAGGAAGAATAAAAATAATTAGAGAAGAGCCTGCATAAAACCAGACTTCATACGATAACGTCCAGCCGGGTGGCGGAAAAGGTATTGAATCCGTCAGTAGAAAAATTGTGCGCGGCGTGATTTTCCCGATTGTCTGAGCCGCACTCTCAAAGTGCAATCCTATCTGTGTAACAACCATCGTTAACAACACGAACCAGTAGAGAGGATATATCCGGAAGGCTCGTTTGACAGCAAATTGCCATGCAGCACTTGATCTTTCAGATCTTGTCGTCTTCATTGATATGGAGTAAATAAGGAAACCGCTCAATACAAAAAATAAATCAACTCCAGATCCACAAATAGAATTCAAATAATTTGAAAGTTTGAAGAAAAAGGGCCACTCATTTTGTTTGTATAGACCAACCTTGAGGTCTACGCAGTGCATCGTGCAAACACCAAGCGCCGCGACAGCTCGTAATGCCTGAATTGCTTCAAAGTGCACATTACGCATTCTTGCAGAGGATGTATTCTCAGTAGGATTATCGATTTTCATATTGACTTGACTTTACTGCGTAATTCCGTGTTAAAATTACTAACATCTTTACAAATTTTGTTTTACAACAGAATTTGTAAGAATTACAACATAGGGAGTGACCTGATTGGGAATAGCAACACGAAACATAAGCACTCACAATCTGATAGCTAAAATCCTGCACTATTAGTATTCTAATACAAGAATTTTTCGCTGTATATTGAGCGATATAAGTTTGTCAGGGGATTGCTTGGTTAAACCATGTTTATATGCCTTGACTATCAGTTGTCTCATTCAAAGTATTTCTCAGTGAGAGGAAAGAATTGTTATTTTCGCATACTCCAGTGTGGTTGGACAATTCACTGGCTGGAAGCGGTGACCCTTTTTATGAATTTTCATTATGCCACTGTTTAGACGAGCGAGACACCAAACGTTGTGAAACGACTGAGGATGATAATCTGGATGTAATGCCAACTCCCGCGGTCCTGACACATCTGCTATTGTGTAATAATACCGACTTATAGGGAAATGTGATACATAAGACTAAAGGTAATTGCCTTTAGTCGGCAGGCAAGTGGACGAAACTGTTCCATGCGATGTCGGCTACGTCGATACTGCGCTCAATGTTGCTGAATACGATACTTGACAGCTAGTTGGTACAAAGGAAGTTCTTGATATTCTCGGCAGAGTTCAGTTTAAGGTAGCATCAGGGTTAGACGATGGGCAATAGCACTGTTCCCCCACTTTCTGACAATACTCTTCATAAGAGTCTCCAAAGCGAAAAAGTTTATATGATATGTCTATCTTATTCTCCGACTTAA
Organism: Acetobacter indonesiensis; assembly: GCF_000963945.1. Lineage (GTDB taxonomy): Bacteria > Pseudomonadota > Alphaproteobacteria > Acetobacterales > Acetobacteraceae > Acetobacter > Acetobacter indonesiensis. Next base: position 2,405 of record NZ_BAMW01000138.1, read on the forward strand.
GTGCCATTTTTCTGGCAAACCTTGACTGCCCCACGTGTTTGCCCGCAGAGTCGACCCGCAGTCACCATACCATCTGAAATTATCGTTCTGTTTCAATAGGTTGTCTGATTGGTTGCGACGAAAGCGCGCAGGTTCGAGTCCCTCAGACTTTTGCGCTACAACCTTGAAAAGACTCATAAAATCGGATTGTGATGGGTGAACGGGACTTTCCCGGTTGTCTTCCCAGTCTGGGAACT
>NZ_BAMW01000137.1 GCF_000963945.1 Acetobacter indonesiensis
AAAGCAGATCAAAGTCGGCGCTCTATCGAAAATGGGAGCACTGACAGAGGGATGGTCAGCCACTCTTAAGTGGGCAGGAAGTGGCTGCGATGGCATGGAAGGCACCTTCGCAGACGACACGCTGCGGCTGTCATGGAATGTGGTGGCCGACCGAGAGAGCCTGCGCGTTGTCATGCCCATTAGTGTTTCATGGTCAG
>NZ_BAMW01000136.1 GCF_000963945.1 Acetobacter indonesiensis
ATGTCCCGGCTCGCATGAACGTCAACATCTTGCCCAGACAGATGGGCTGCCGTCGCATGCACATCACCATTGCCCGCATCACCGGTATTATCGCCCCGTGCAACAATCGACAATGAACCACCAGCTGACGCTGTCGAACCCTGTACCGTCGTCCGGGTCTCGCTCGACCGGCTCTTGTTGCTGGAGAACCCAACCGAAACCTGCGCGCCAATAATGTTGTTGCTGGTCGCGCCCCCAATGGCGGACATCGCCTCTCCAAGACCCGTCTGGATCCCGCTCAGAGCCGATTGCACACCCGTTCCCGACTGTTTCGCCCCAAGGGCGCCATTGATCGCCTGACCAACCATCGAATCAGGCGAGATTCCACCCGTCACGCCGATACTCTTGTCCTTGTGCATCGCGGACTGGGTAGTGCTGTTCTGCTCGGTCGTGAACGCAACCGAAGACCCGCTGATCCCGATATCCTGCGCCGCCGCTATGGCAGACCCGTCAATC
>NZ_BAMW01000135.1 GCF_000963945.1 Acetobacter indonesiensis
CGCCGTCACACTCACCCCAGCACCCTGCATCCCGACACTCGCCTCAACGCCAACAGATGCCGATTTCGAACTGCTCGTCGCCTCCGTGTGGTCCGTGTTCACACCAGAGTCCAGCGTAATGTCCCGGCTCGCATGAACGTCAACATCTTGCCCAGACAGATGGGCT
>NZ_BAMW01000134.1 GCF_000963945.1 Acetobacter indonesiensis
GAGCACAAGACGACCATCTGCCGTCAGCGTCATATCCCCCGCATTGGCCGCCATGGTGCCATTAACCCGCACGCCAGCGCCCGCTTCATTGACGATCATGGAGATCTGACCTGCATACATGCCGCCCAGAGCAGTG
>NZ_BAMW01000133.1 GCF_000963945.1 Acetobacter indonesiensis
TGTATACAGATCAGCAGCTCTTTCGCGGGCGATCAACTTTTTATCGGTATGCAGGGAGAGAGAAATTTCAGACCGGCCCAGAAGGGCTTTGAGGTCTTGGGGGGGGGGCACGGCGGAAGTGGTAGTGTGAGCCGATAAGGCGGAGCATGACGAATTCCCGTTATGGGAAGACAAACGGGAAAATCCCGCAGACCCGTCAAATTCTCATTTTGCTGTTATATTTCAAGAGGTTAGTGGTGCGAACTGCGGGACTCGAACCCGCTCCTCTTGGTCGCAACCAATCAGACAACCCATT
>NZ_BAMW01000132.1 GCF_000963945.1 Acetobacter indonesiensis
ACATAATACTCGCGTATAGGCGCAAAGAACCTTCAGATCGGTGCGCTGGCGCTCGCACATGGGCCGGGAAACCCCATGCTCGGTAGCCACGCGTCGAAACCTGCAGAATCT
>NZ_BAMW01000131.1:0-771 GCF_000963945.1 Acetobacter indonesiensis
GGAGATTTTACCAATACAGGCCGCGTTATCGGAAGTGGAGCCGTTTCCGTCAGAAGTCAGGGTGTCGTTTCCAACACTGGACAGATGAGCGCATTGGGGGGTGATCTGTCTCTGCGTGCTGCATCTTTTGACAATGAGGCAACCTTTGCGGCTGCGGGCGACCTTTCTGCGGGTGTGGCGCATGACCTGACCAATACTGGTGCGATCTATGGCGTCGGGTCAGTGGTGCTTGGTGCAGGGGGTGTTCTGAAGAATGCTGCTGTTCCGGGCGCGCAAGCTGGCACGACTGGCAGCATTGACGCGAAATCAGGTAATATTCTGATCGCCGCGCAAACTCTTGAAAACAGTGGGGGCGGCGCAATTGTTGCTGCCTCTGGCGGCCTTGGCCTCTCCGCAGAGGATGTGACGAATAGTGCTTCTGTTTTGCAGGGCCAGACGGGTGTTCTGATCAAGGCCGATCGCCTGACCAATACGGATCAGGGGGAAGTTCTTGCGCAGGCTGGCGCGCTGGGTGTGCAGGGTTTTTCAGCGTCTGATGCACAGACCATCCTCAATACCGGCATTCTGCAGGCGCAGACGGGTTTGGGGCTTCAGGCGGGTGCGTTGACGAACAGAGCAGGGACCATCCTGTCTGTCGCGGGACCTGTGGCGCTTGATCTGACGGGTGCGCTGGAGAATGAGGGAGGGATCATTCAGTCTGCATCAGACATGACGGTGCGGGCAGGGTCTTACACGAGTGATGTCACGTCCGTTATCAATGCGGCAAACACG
>NZ_BAMW01000131.1:781-950 GCF_000963945.1 Acetobacter indonesiensis
CGCTGCGTCCTTTGACAATGAGGCAACCTTTGCGGCTGCGGGTAATCTTTCTGCCGGTGTGGCACATGATCTGACCAATACTGGTGCGATTTATGGTGTCGGGTCAGTAGTACTTGGTGCCGGGGGTGTTCTGAAGAATGCTGCTGTTCCGGGCGCGCAAGCTGGCACG
>NZ_BAMW01000131.1:960-1168 GCF_000963945.1 Acetobacter indonesiensis
CTACCCTGACGAACAGATCTGGGAGCATCCTGTCTGTTGCGGGACCTGTGGCGCTTGATCTGACGGGTGCGCTGGAGAATGAAGGAGGGATCATTCAGTCTGCATCCGACATGACGGTGCGGGCCGGGTCTTACACGAGTGATGTCACGTCCGTTATCAATGCGGCAAACACGCTGGATGCAGCCTTTGATGGGGCTGTGGACGATGT
>NZ_BAMW01000130.1 GCF_000963945.1 Acetobacter indonesiensis
ACCGCCAGCTGAAGCGGATCACCACCCGGCACAAACCCGTCCAGCCCGGCCGGCACCTGCTCACGCTGCACACGGGGCAGCCTCAAACCCACAAAGGGAGAGACATGAGCCTCACGCTCAACCCCACTTTCTCCCTTACCCGCGCCAGAATGAGCTGGCCCTCGCATTGCGGGAGATCGGTCGCATCGAGCGCACCCTGTTCATGATCGACTGGATTCTCGACGCCGGTCTCCAGCGCCAGGCTCAGATCGGTCTCAACAAGGGCGAGGCCCATCATGCCCTCAAGCGCGCCATCAGCTTCCATCGTCGAGGTGAGATACGCGACCGCTCAGGCGAAGGGCAGCACTATCGTATTGCCGGCATGAACCTGCTCGCCGCCATCATCATCTTCTGGAACACCATGAAACTCGGGGAGGTCGTGGACAGACGCGCCGTGGACGGCATCATCATCCCGCCTGATCTCCTCGCCCATGTCTCACCGCTGGGATGGGAACACATCAACCTCACCGGCGAATATCGCTGGCCTAAATCCTTAGCGTAGGATTTCGCCCCCTCCCGCAAACGACCCCGTGAAGGCCATGAATGCGGTTAGTGCGTGGATGAAGGCGATCGACGCGGAAATCTCACAGAAGGGTTGTGCATCGGGTCGAATTATGAAAAAGTCTGTTTTGTAGAAAAGGACTTTTCATAATCAATAAATGAACCCGATGCAGACAGAGTGTAGCGCAATTGCATATGACTTTCCAGGCTCCTGTGGACGGCGTGTTGTCGCCCATTTTGACGGGGATCGCATGAGTTCGGATGGGGGCGCCATTCTGGTGAAGCAGGCTGATGACATTCTGGGGCTCAGCCGCCGTTTTGCTGCCTGTTTTTGCGATGAGCGGCATCCTGGCTTTATCGAATATCAGGTGGAAGACCTTGTCCGTCAGCGGATCATGGGGCTGGCTCTGGGTTACGAAGACCTGAACGATCATGATGCCCTGCGTCATGATCTGATCTTTGGCCTGGCATCGGACCGTCTGTCAGGACGTCGGGCCAACTGTGCCGCACTGGCCGGCAAATCCACCCTGAACCGGCTGGAGCGCAGTGGCCACAAGGCAGACCGTTACTGTCGCATCATTGCTGATCATGAAGCCCTGGCCGCGCTGTTCGTCACGCTCTTCATGGACCAGCATGACCGCGCGCCTGCCCGGATCATTCTGGATGTGGATGCGACCGATGATCGTATCCATGGTCATCAGGAAGGCCGGGCCTTTCATGGGTATTACGGCCATAACTGCTATCTGCCCCTGTATGTCTTTTGTGGTGATCATCTCCTCAGCGCCAGCCTGCGCACGGCAGACAGGGACCCAGGGAAGGAAGCACTGGCTGACATCAGCCGGATCGTGAAACAGATTAGGAACCGCTGGCCCAGGCTGCGCATCCTCATCCGCGGGGACAGCGGCTTCGCCCGGGACACTCTGATGACATGGTGCGAAGACAACCATGTTGACTTCCTGTTCGGCCTTGCAGGCAACACCCGCCTGTATGACCGGATTGATACACTGTCCACCATGGTCCGTGAGGAAGCCACCAGCACAGGCAGGGCAGCGCGCGGTTTCGCCTCCTTTGACTGGATCACAAAGGACAGCTGGACGCGCCGCAGGCGGGTGGTGGCCAAGGCCGAATGGCGCCATGGCAACCGCTATCACCGTTTCATTGTCACCACTCTGCCGCAGGGAACGTCTGAGCCACGTCATCTTTACGAACAGATCTACTGCGCACGCGGGGATATGGAAAACCGGATCAAGGAATGCCAGATGGATCTGTTCTCGGACAGGACATCGTCCCACACCATCCGGGCCAACCAGCTCCGACTGTGGTTCTCCGCCGCAGCCTATGTCCTGCTGACCGCTCTGCAAAGACTGGCCCTCGGCCAGACCTCTCTGGAGAAAGCAACCTGTGGCACAATTCGCGCACGACTGCTCAAAATCGCGACAGTCGTAAAGATCAGCGTGCGTCGGATTGTCCTGTCCATGCCCGATATGTTCCCTTGCCAGCACGAATTCGCCCTCGCTCATGCACGATTGCGAAGGCTCCGGCAGGCCGTCTGACGAAACAGACAGCGCATAGGCCACATACTCACCGCCAACACTGCCTTCTCAGGCCGTGACGCCCTCACTGCGTTCAGAATCTGCCCGCCAGGACAGAAAACCGTCGGTAAGCCAGATCAGACGCATAGGAAGTCCTGAACAACCAGAAAATGATCCAAAATTACTCCATCTGTGAGATTTCCGCGTCGAGGACACTCCAACGCTGAAGATGACGCCTCAGGCGTATGGGCAAGGGATACGCGAGGAAGGT
>NZ_BAMW01000129.1 GCF_000963945.1 Acetobacter indonesiensis
TCGCCTCATCGGCTCACACTACCATTTCCGCCGTGCCATCCCCCAAGATCTCAAAGCCCTTCTAGGCCGGTCTGAAATCTCCCTCTCCCTACGCACCGATAAAAAGTTGATCGCCCGCGAAAGAGCTGCTGATCTGTATACA
>NZ_BAMW01000128.1 GCF_000963945.1 Acetobacter indonesiensis
AACTCAGGCCGGACAGCCGAAATCCTGTGTGATTACGATCAAGCCTGATGCATAGATAATTACTGAGTGGATTTTAGTCATAGGAAAGGGGCTTTCCCGGTGAAGAGAAAGCCCCGATTTTATCTGATCTGCTAACAGAGATTAAGCAGACTGCTTCTGCATGTCAGGGTTGGTATGAGTATTTTCTTCGAGTAAGTAAGGTCCGGCTGCCACTATATTTAAAGAGAGAAGCAACATCTGGTGAGGAAAGGCTCTTTCTTCCAGAGGAAGAAGGGCATTGCCGTTCGTCCAGGCAACTGAGTTTTCACCATTTTCTGGATACCATCCATCAGGTTTTTCTGATTTCAGATGTGTGAACACAGATTGTTTTTGATGTGCTGTGATGAGAGAGATCGCGCCAATGGCGACCCCAAGTTCACGGCGATCATCAACGAATGGTCCAAT
>NZ_BAMW01000127.1 GCF_000963945.1 Acetobacter indonesiensis
TGCGGATAAAAGCCTGAACCATTTCCACACGGGGTCACTGGATGCTGGGGATGTGTCCAACACGTCGAGGTGGAGCGGGACGAGCTTTGCTGCGGGCGGTGGCTTTACGAGTGGTGGCAGTCTGACTGATGCGGCCAAGACGATAACGGTTGCGGTTGGTCATGTTGATCATGACGAACAGAGTGTGACGCACAGTCTGATTACGGGCACTATTGAT
>NZ_BAMW01000126.1 GCF_000963945.1 Acetobacter indonesiensis
CGCCATATCGGACGGACAAAAGGCGGCCTGAACTCAAAACTTCATGCCATGTGCGATGATCAGGGCCGACCTGTCCGCCTTTATTTGACTGCTAGACAGGTCAGTGATTTCAAAGGTGCTGATGTGCTGCTGGCAGACCTGTGAGATGAGACAGAAGAAGTCATCGGTTATCGGGGATACGACAGCAATAAAATCAGACAGTCTCTCGCAGACCTGAACATCACCGCCTGTATTCCACCAAAGAAAAACAGGAAATCAAAGCC
>NZ_BAMW01000125.1 GCF_000963945.1 Acetobacter indonesiensis
GGGACTCGAACCCGCTCCTCTTGGTCGCAACCAATCAGACAACCCATTGAAATAGAACGATAATTTCAGATGAAATCATCCTTCGCATGGTGACTGCGGGTTCACTCTGCGGGCAAACCCGTGGAGCAGTCAAGAGAATGGCACAGCGTGCAATTCAGCGAACTGCTTACGACAGCATTTCGTTTGTCATTAAAGTTTTCTCTGCAAGTCGGGGTGCAATATTTAGGATAGCCAGCCGTGCAAACCAGCGGACACGTTGTGTCGCGATGGTTTGCAA
>NZ_BAMW01000124.1 GCF_000963945.1 Acetobacter indonesiensis
GGGAAATATTATTACGGGCAAAAGGTCTTGCAGATCTTTACCCCAACCGGACTTCTCGGCACAGATGGACAGGCTGGGTCTGGGTATTTTCTGGCGGCACTCTATGGCGGCGGTGCGTCTTCTAAGGTCGTGGTGACGGGCTC
>NZ_BAMW01000123.1 GCF_000963945.1 Acetobacter indonesiensis
ATTGGACCATTCGTTGATGATCGCCGTGAACTTGGGGTCGCCATTGGCACGATTTCTCTCATCACAGCAAATAAAAAACAATTAGTTTTGACTCATCTGGCGTCAGAAAAACCGGATGGGTGGTATTCAGAAAATGGCGAACGTTCCATTGCCTGGACAAATGGGAATGCCTTTCTTCCGCTAGAAGAAAGAGCTTTTCCTCACCAGATCTTACTTCTCTCCTTGACTGTGCTGGCAGCAGGACCTTATTTATTTGAAGAAAATACACACACCAACCCTGACATGAAGAAGCAGTCTGCTTAATCTCTGTTAGCAGATCAGATAAAATTGGGGCTTTCTCGGTAAAGAGAAAGCCTCTTTCCTATGATTAAAATCCATTCAGTAATTATTCTATGCGTCAGGCTTGATCGTAATCACACAGGATTTCGGCTGTCCGGCCTGAGTT
>NZ_BAMW01000122.1 GCF_000963945.1 Acetobacter indonesiensis
CCACGCCTGCGGCAACGCTTCCACGCTGCGCCGGAGCACCGTCATTTCAGCGCACAGATCCTCGAACGCGCGCGCTGCTGGATCTGTCTCGGACATCAGACATTCTCCCACGGATTGAGAACCCGCACACCAGCCTCACGACCTATGGCCCCCAGAAACGATCCCAGCCGAACGGCCGCTTCTTTTTTCTGCATGTCCTCTCCAGTCACCACGCCGAAATCAGACAACCCGTTCCAGCCCCAGATGTGTCACAAACGGATCAAAGTCCCGGTCACTGTAAAGGAGCCGATACCCGCTTACGATACATCGTGTGGCAATCAGGGTATCAATGGTTTTCCGGATGGTGATGCCTCTGGCACGCAGGTCACGGAAATATCGTGCCGCCTCGATCATGACATCACGCCCCCCGATCTCAACCAGATCCAGAGCGCCAAGCAGTCTCCGCGCCTTGTTGAAATCCCGTTCGCTCGCAAATCCCTGAAGAACTTCCGTCATCATCAGATCCCCAATGGCGACCAGTTCCTCTCCCAGCAACCGGTCCAGAGCATCAACCTGTGGCGTCACCGTACCTCTGAAAAAATCGATCCAGACCGATGAATCGACCAGAATCATACGTCGGAACGCATGGCGTCGAGATCGCCCCGCCACTCCAGCCTGCCCTTCATGGAACGCAGTTGCCGCTGCTGATTCAACTTGATCAGCGTCCGCAATCCGAGTTCGACAGCTTCTTTCTTGGTTTTGACGCCAGACGCCTTCAGCGCATCTGTCATGAGGGTATCGTCAATAATGATGTTGGTTCGCATGATGTGTATCTCCAGTGAAAATTATACACATCAACATCTCCTCTCTCAAGCAGATTACATACCCATATCTATACCGCGCGACCTGGAGCGCGACAGGGACTGCCCTCTCTGATGAGGATGCAACCCGTGATCGAGCGTCGATCCCTTCCTGATCCCCAGTTCGCGGCTTTTCTCCCGCAGAATGGACTCAAGCTGCGCATCCCGCTTC
>NZ_BAMW01000121.1 GCF_000963945.1 Acetobacter indonesiensis
ACGCTGAGCCACTGGATTTCGCAGTATCGGTCGACTGATCTGACAGCGTCTGAAGCGCAGACAGACCTCGTCCGAGGAAATGAGCGTCTTCGCCTGGAAAACCGTGTGCTGCGGGAGGAGAAGCAAATATTAAAAAAGCCGCGTAGTTCTACGCAAACCAAAAGACGTGAGGTTTGCCTTTATCAGAGCCAATCGTGACTGCTGGCCCATCGCCGATCTGTGTCAGATTCTGCAGGTTTCGACGCGTGGCTACCGAGCATGGGGTTTCCCGG
>NZ_BAMW01000120.1 GCF_000963945.1 Acetobacter indonesiensis
CTCCAACGATGAATGATGCTACGCGCTGATCAAAATGCTTCCAGGTGATGTGATTAAAGAGGGGCGGTGCAATCCCCACCCCGAACAGAAAGGCCATGATCCCGAGAAAAATCATCCAGAACCATTGATCTCGTCGATTATTGGCCTGACCGAT
>NZ_BAMW01000119.1 GCF_000963945.1 Acetobacter indonesiensis
CAAGGATACGTATCGCTCGACGGAAAGCACGCAGTCTGGTGTGTATGCCGGGTCTGGTGGTCTGGATGTTGATGTTTCTGGCACCACAACGCTGGGTGCTGGAGCGCTCTCCAGCACTGCGGATAAAAGCCTGAACCATTTCC
>NZ_BAMW01000118.1 GCF_000963945.1 Acetobacter indonesiensis
GTTGAGGCGAGTGTCGGGATGCAGGGTGCTGGGGTGAGTGTGACGGCGTCGGCGTCTGCTTCCCATCAGCACAGCCAGTCTGACAGCATGACGCATGTGGATACGGTCATTCAGGCGACGGATACTGTGCATCTGAGGACATCGGGCACGACGACGCTGGATGGAGCGGAAGTCAACGGCGAGCGTGTGGATGTGAAGAGCGGGATGCTGGTGATCAGCAGCCCACAGGATACAGCCAGTTATCATAGTGATTCTGAGAGCGGCGGGTTCAGTGTTTCGATCCCGATTTATGGCGCGGGCAGTTTTGGCGGGTCTGCGCATGTTGCGGGCCAGACAATCAAGGATACGTATCGCTCGACGGAAAGCACGCAGTCTGGTGTGTATGC
>NZ_BAMW01000117.1 GCF_000963945.1 Acetobacter indonesiensis
CCGTCAGGTGCTTGCAGAGAACTGATGTAAGTCGTGTGCGGGCGGCTATTGTTTAATCATTAGCCCGCACGGCGTATTGTGTTCTTAAATGGCTGAAAACAGCCTGCATCCGCAGGGTGGAGTGGGGCTTTAGGAGTTTGCCTCACCCCAGTCATGCGGGCTGTTTGCCGTTTTTCATTACCACACAAAGTGGCTGGTTAACTCTGT
>NZ_BAMW01000116.1 GCF_000963945.1 Acetobacter indonesiensis
GGGAGCCAGCAGTGTCGAATGGCTACCCATTCGACATCTGGCAAGGGGGAGTGACCTCCCCCGTTGACCCCCTACAGTGCAAAAAATAAGGTTTGATCTAATGACCGCTTGCGCCCTCATATCGGTCATGAGAAGCAACGCTGTAGTTTTCGTTGAGCGGACAGGCTTAGGTCAAAGATTCATATTCTATAATTTTATGAAAAATAACGTTCTATGATATGAAATAAGCTCTCTGACATAAATAAGATGGGTATATTCTGTGATTATTCGTTGTGGACTGAAATGCGACACTTGTGGAACGGTAATTGCTGTTCGCATTGGTATGGGACAAGGTGTCGAGCAGGATCATACTATCAATTGTATTGAGTGTAATGAGCCGATATCGTTCGGAATGAAAGTCAACTATACAGAAATATCTACAGACGTTTTTGCTATAGATGGTTGCTCGATAGTGGAAACCCCACCGTTTGGCGCATCGCCTGTGATAAATGTTGATGCAAATTTTGTCATACTAGGAGATATGGTAAACAAAGATATAATGTTTCACAGAATAATACAGACCCGACGCATGATGGAAGCAGCCGAAAAATTTGGGCCACTGGCGGTGCGGCAGTTCGACATACATGCGCCAAGGCACCCGATCGCGGACTATTTATCTGAATGGAAACAAGTTAAAAAAGCTGTGTCATTATCATGTAATGGAAAAGAGAAACTTGCCGATAAGAAGGTGAAGTCTGGGTCGGATGAATATTATGCAAATGACCCTCTAGATGGTCCGACTGATTGGTTTTTTCGTTTCACGTTGAAATTTCTAGGACAAAAATATAACTCGTTTTTTCATCGCATAACGAATGAAATTTCTTCCATTACCAACGCTCACAATTGTAGAACCCTAATTGATCATTATGCGACGACTATGGTAAAAATGAGATTTCAACGCTATCGAGAAATCTATACGGATTTTTTTTCCAAGTACTCGCAATTTTCTCAGGTGCTTTTCCAAGCTGCTCTAGGACTTCCACCTTCTGACGATATGGTGGCGACCTCAGTTCAATTTGATATTGTAAAATCTTTTTATGGGGATGCATTTGAAGTATTCGCTGGAAGTGTAGATTTTCTGGCGATGCTCAATAACGTGAAATCGGGACGGGAATATGATCAATTTTCGACTATTGATTTGGGTAAGTACTTAAAATTAGATAATGCCAGCAAGTTTAATCCATTTTCTGGTAACGCGGTGTTCATTAGTTTATGTGAAGAGAGAGACAACCAGATCAGAAATGCTTCGCATCATAAAGGTATTCAAATTGATGCGGGCGGACTTACCCTCCGCTATCGGTCAGGAAAAGGGGGATCTGGCGATGAGCAAGAAATGACCTATTCTAGTTATCTGTATCGTTCTGTTTGCATATTTTTTCAAATTTGTGTTCTGGCTGCTACTGAATTAGTCTTTTGTGAGGCCCATAAAATTGATTTGCCATTCGACTAAGAGACACCGTTTGGGAGTTCGTTTTTAAGCAGTATACTGCTCCGATAAATCTTGCGTCTGATAGGCAGGGGGCGTTGGATTTCCGCTGCTTTCATCTTTTCCTCGTTGGGAGGTATATATGCCACTTTACAAAACAAAAATCACACAAATGAAATATTATGTGTTTGAGAAAGGTGGTTTTCTTATTGCTTGTCCATATTATGATGTTTTGGGTCAGCAATTCGATAATTTATCAGCCTTTGATTATCTTATTAACCAGGGGTTCTGTTTTTATGATATTGATTTTAGTCCATTTAGACAGCCTATTTTTGCAAATAATCCAAATGAGGCAGTAGAAGAGGCGCAAAGGAATAGAGAACGAGAAATAAATCAATTGAAAACCCAGATATCCCTCTTGCAATCTGAGAGAGAGTTTTCTTTTAAAGAAACTGACGCTTATAAGGTTTTTGGACAAGAAATAGGTGTATCAAAGGATATTATTAAAGAAATTCACACCAGAATGTTAAGGTATTTCAGAGATTCATTCAATGATTCTGAAGCTTTGAAGGGGGTCAAATCTGAATATATGGAAAAAATAATAAACTCAGCATGGAATGTAATAAAAAAGTCATCTCAATAGGTCATATATTATAAACTTGAGGTCAGTATTCTTTTCATGAGGTTGCGATCCAAACCAACAGGAGGACGTAGCTTGCGCCCCGTTGATGCGGCGCTCATAATCAGGCACGAGAAGTTGGCTGCAGCGTCTTCCCCCCGCACGTTCGACAATCCGCCTGCCTGAGACTGTAATGCGAGATTTCACGTGTGCCGCAGCAAAAAATGTCCATATAAGTGCTTTTAATTAGTAGGACAAACACCTTCTTCCTAGTATATCATTCTGATAATCGACATTCTGCTTGCCCCCAATTCTGACATCAACAGGGGGTTCACGGGGGAGAGCAATGCTATCTTCCTGACCAGTTTGCAACCCTCGCGACACAACGTGTCCGCTGGTTTGCACGGCTGGCTTCCTAAAATATTGCGGCCCCAACGTGCAGAGAAAACTTTAATGATAAATGGTATGCTGCCGTAACCAGACAGCAAATGCTTCTTCTTCCATACCACCCGCAACAAGTGCTACCATAACCTCAACCGCCTCGGATGCATGAACCTGAATATACACCCCATTCACTCTCAGATACAGCAAGCAGCAACTCCAGTCCGCTGAATTGAACTCTGCGTCACTGTCTTGACTGCCCCACGGGTTTGCCCGCACAGTGAACCCGCAGTCACCATGCGAAGGATGATTTCGTCTGAAATTATCGTTCTGTTTCAATGGGTTGCCTGACTGGTTGCGACCAAAGCGAGCGGGTTCGAGTCCCGCAGTTCGCACCACTAACCTATTGAAATATAACAGTAAAATGAGAATTTGGCGGGTCTGCGGGATTTTCCCGTTTGTCTTCCCATAATGGGAATTCGTCATGCTTCGCCTCATCG
>NZ_BAMW01000115.1 GCF_000963945.1 Acetobacter indonesiensis
CAAGGATACGTATCGCTCGACGGAAAGCACGCAGTCTGGTGTGTATGCGGGGTCTGGTGGTCTGGATGTTGCTGTTTCTGGCAACACAACGCTGCGTGCTGGAGCGCTCTCCAGCACTGCGGATAAAAGCCTGAACCATTTCC
>NZ_BAMW01000114.1 GCF_000963945.1 Acetobacter indonesiensis
TGAATCCGCCCAATACCTATCGATCCGATATACCGAACGCCTGGCGCTGGCTGACATCGACGCCTCGGTCGGCACGGTTGGTGACAGCTACGACAATGCACTGGCTGAGACCATCAACGGTTTATACAAGGCCGAAGTCATCCATCATCTGGGGCCATGGAAATCCATGACGCAGGTCGAATGGGAAACCCTCAGATGGGTGGACTGGTATAACAACCGACGCCTGCTGGCGCCAATCGGCTACAGGCCGCCCGCCGAAGCCGAACGCGCCTTCTATGCAGATCAGAGCAGACTTGATATCGCTGCCTGATTACTGAATAAATCGCTCTCCGGTAAACCCGGGGCAGTTCA
>NZ_BAMW01000113.1 GCF_000963945.1 Acetobacter indonesiensis
AATCTGCTTGAGGCGAATGGTGAAAAATACCTCTTCCCTGATCTGACCGTTTCAGCATCAGGTGAACGAGGCGACAACTTTGCCCGTTCTTTCTCAAAGCACAAAAAACGACTTGGCCTTCCAGACGCGGTAACATTCCATTCCTTCCGTCATACAGTCAGTACGAAACTCAGAAACTGAATTGCCCCGGGTTTTGTGGAGACATTTTTTATCTGAACTACGCAGCTAATGCATGTGATTTCTTCTGAGCATAAAAACGTGCTTCCGCTTCTGCTGGCGGGATGTTTCCAATGGAGAACAGGAGCCGCCGATTGTTGAACCAGTCGACCCATTTAAGCGTTGCCAGCTCAACAGAGTCCCTGTTTTTCCATGGCCCCTGCCGATAGATGAGTTCGGTTTTGTAGAGCCCGTTAATGGTCTCCGCGAGGGCATTATCATAGGAATCTCCAACGCTTCCGACTGAGGCAACGAGCCCCGCTTCAGCCAGTCTTTGCGCGTAGCGAATGGACACATACTGGGCGGATTCAACCGGTCGTCGCAACACCTTAATATTGGAGGTGTAG
>NZ_BAMW01000112.1 GCF_000963945.1 Acetobacter indonesiensis
GTATTTTTGCTGTCTGAGCGCCAGATGGAGCGGATTGAGCCGTTTTTTCCTCTGGCGCACGGAGTGCCACGCGTGGATGACCGGCGTGTTCTGAGCGGGATCGTTTATGTCATCCGCAACGGCCTTCAGTGGAAGGATGCTCCGAAAGCGTATGGTCCACACAAGACTTTATACAACCGCTTTATCCGGTGGAGCCGCCTGGGTGTATTTGACAGGATCTTTGTCGCCCTGACAGAACAGGCTGGCCGTTCGAAG
>NZ_BAMW01000111.1 GCF_000963945.1 Acetobacter indonesiensis
TAGCACTACAATTACATATTATGTTGAGTTCTGAATTTATGGGTAACCATGATTCAGGATATGATGAGTGGCGGTGCATCTGTTGAAGCTACGCTGGATTTGTGGGCGTCCGGGCTTCGGTCCGCCAAGGAACGGATCGCGCCGCTGTTTATGCAGAAGCGTGTTGCAACTTCTGCGTGCGCCTCCCTTGACGTGTTGATTGACAATGAACCACGCAAGACAAGATGGATGCGAACGGAAGCAGCAGGATATCCCGGTCTATGGCGGCAAGAGGCGCTTCTGGGGCGCGGGCACTGGGATGCCGATGCCCTTCGCGATG
>NZ_BAMW01000110.1 GCF_000963945.1 Acetobacter indonesiensis
ATACAGGCCTATGATAAATGGGCGCCGAAGGACACGTCCGATGACCAAAACGTTACCGTAAAAGAAAGTGATTCACTTACCAAGCAGCTCATCAATGATGC
>NZ_BAMW01000109.1 GCF_000963945.1 Acetobacter indonesiensis
ATACAATACGGACTGAGGTTGTTCCGGGAGGAAGCATAAAGCTGTAAAGGCTTCCTTCCTGACGAATGGGTCTGACCGATGCCCCACTTTCTGTCACAAGGTGAAGATCAGGATTGTGTGTCAGTTGCCCTGTGGTAACTGAATCCTGTTCTTCGAAAAGTTTTACACTGCGTGCCTGAAGTGTGCGAAAAACAGGTTCGACAAAGCTATGCTCAACGCACAGAGGAACGGCTGCGTCATTTTCCCAATTCTGGTTGGTGTTCCTGAGAGAAACAAGGTTTCCTTCCTGGATGAAGGCCCGGCGATTGCCAGTATCAAGGTAGCTTTCGGTGAACATGCCGTCTGCCTTAATGATAGCATGGTGCTCTGTTTCTACGTGATAGTAATCATAAGCAGTGATGGATTTGTCATAGAAGATCGAGGATCCGTTGATCAGCATTCTGGCAGGAATGAACCGTCCATCAAAGAACAGGCAATGCTCTGGGGTAATCAGCATATCCTTGTAAGGTACACCATCTGAGACGGCGTTTTTGAGAATACGCACGGGGTATCCCGCTTCATCGTCTCTTAAGTGCGGGCGAACTACGGCATGTGCCATACCTGCCCAGGTAACGGCTGTTTCTTGAGGAACATCATGCACGTAAGCAATGACCGTATCACCCATCCGGATGTCTTCGACAGGAACATTACCTTCTGGCGTCTCGATCATACTGCCAGCAAGAAAGCAGACTTCAGCAAGAGCTCCATTACTTCCATTATCAACCAGAACAAATCCAGTGTTCTTGACGCCTGGAATGTTTAACGTGATTGTTTTTCCGTTGGCTAGCGTAATGATGACCTGATCTGCGGATGGATAAGCATAAGATGCTCCTGCTGCAGAGACACCGGCCAGATCAATAGTGTCAGAATTTCCTGGGCCGCTCCCGCTCCAGCCACTGATAACTGTATTGACAGTTCCACCATTTGCCAGACCAGAAATGGTCAAACCATGGTTGACGTTACTTGGGAGAACAATCGTTCCTCCTGCATTGTTCCAGATCGTCGCAGTGCCGCCAGATTGAAGGGTCGTCACTCCTGAAAGAGTAGCTCCGCTTGACGCTGTTAAAGTAGCACCGTTTGGAATTGTTGTGTTGGAAAGTGTTGCACCGGACTT
>NZ_BAMW01000108.1 GCF_000963945.1 Acetobacter indonesiensis
CTTCGAACGGCCAGCCTGTTCTGTCAGGGCGACAAAGATCCTGTCAAAGACACCTAGGCGGCTCCACCGGATAAAGCGGTTGATAAGGTCTTGTGCGGACCATACGCTTTCGGAGCGTCTTTCCACTGAAGACCATGCAGATCACATAAACGATCCCGCTCAGAACGCGCCGGTCATCCACGCGTGGCATTCCGTACGCCAGAGGAAACGGCTCAATCCGCTTCCTCTGGCTCTCAGATAACATAAACACATCACTCACAGGCCACCCTCCATTGGTAAGCCTGTGAAT
>NZ_BAMW01000107.1 GCF_000963945.1 Acetobacter indonesiensis
GGGGCCCAGGCCGTTCGTAACGCGATTGCAGGGACCATCATGGAGCTACCTGCCAGTCTACGCAGATCCCTGACCTGGGATCAGGGAGCGGAGATGGCACAACACGCCCAACTCCAGATCGATACCGGTCTTGATATCTACTTCTGTGATCCAAAAAGCCCCTGGCAACGTGGCAGCAATGAAAACACCAATGGTCTGCTGCGCCAATACTTCCCCAAGGGAACGGATCTCACCCAGCATGATACCGATGCATTAAATGCGGTTGCTCATGCCCTGAATACACGGCCACGCAAAACACTCGGTTGGAAAACACCAGCAGAGGCACTCGACCAACTGCTCAAACAACATATAATCGAAGGTGTTGCGACGACCGGTTGAATCCGCC
>NZ_BAMW01000106.1 GCF_000963945.1 Acetobacter indonesiensis
TCCACGCGCAATCGCATGCGTTATGTTGGCATTCCAGAAGATGGAACCAGTCGTTTTTCGGATACCGATACCCGCACCCGCTATATTGCCACCCTTGAGTGCAGGCGGGAGAGCACGAGAACGATAGCCCGCACGGGTCATTCCGCCATCAAGAATACCGTAGAGTTCAGCCCCTTCGACAAACAGACGACAGAACCCGGCATACGCACCGCATCCATGGTTCATGCCAGGATGCGCAAACTGCCAGGATACATCATTACGGATGTAAATCCCGTCATTCCCCAAAAGCATCTGACGCAAAAAACCACGAACGGTATAAGGGCCACCCAACTGCAACTGATCTGTCGTGAACTGATTACGCGTGCTGTATTCGCCATGCACGGACGTATGCCACAACAACCCCAGAGGTAGCGGCTTGTAACCGTCAATATCGAGTGTAGGCTTGACATATTGCGTATGGGGATCAGCTTCCCCCGGATTATCATAGGCAGAATGCGTACCAACAGCGCCAACACCGAACCGCATACCTAGGCTCAGGACCTATTAATTTATTGAACTGAGCGAGAGCTTGTGATTCACAGGCTTACCGATGGAGGGTAGGCCTGTGAGTGAGGTATTTTTGCTGTCTGAGCGCCAGATGGAGCGGATTGAGCCGTTTTTT
>NZ_BAMW01000105.1 GCF_000963945.1 Acetobacter indonesiensis
TTGGTCATCGGACGTGTCCTTCGGCGCCCATTTATCATAGGCCTGTATTCCGACTTCCACTGCTGTTTCGACGGCTGTTTCAGCACCAACCTGGGTCTGCAGGGTATTATTGACTTTCGTGGC
>NZ_BAMW01000104.1 GCF_000963945.1 Acetobacter indonesiensis
TGACAATTGTATCTGAGAGAGAGGGATATGCTGACGGCGTATCTTTTTAGGGCTGAGTTTTCTTGGTTCTGAGGGGATTTGATGGGGCTTTTAAGTCTGGTCATGACGTTTGTTGGTATATCTTGCATATGC
>NZ_BAMW01000103.1 GCF_000963945.1 Acetobacter indonesiensis
ATCAATAGTGCCCGTAATCAGACTGTGCGTCACACTCTGTTCGTCATGGTCAACATGACCAACCGCAACCGTTATCGTCTTCGCCGCATCAGTCAGACTGCCGCCACTCGTAAAGCCACCGCCCGCAGCAAAGCTCGTCCCGCTCCACCTTGACGTGTTGGACACATCACCAGCATCCAGTGACCCCGTGTGGAAATGGTTCAGGCTTTTATCCGCA
>NZ_BAMW01000102.1 GCF_000963945.1 Acetobacter indonesiensis
ACCGCCTGCTGAAGCGGATCACCACCCGGCACAAACCCGTCCAGCCCGACCGGCACCTGCTCACGCTGCACACGGGGCAGCCTCAAACCCGCAAAGGGAGAGACAGGAGCCTCACGCTCAACCTCACTCCTCCCCTTCCCGGCCTCAGCCTTCTGCCCGGCCGACACGTCTTTTTCCGCCGTGCGACGCCCCGGCCGCACGGACAGGTCCAGTCCATCGAACATCCCGCGCTTTTGCTGTGCCGGTGCCGGATCTAGCGTATGGACAGCCTCGGCCTGCCTGTCCTGCCGGGGGCCAGAGGCAGCCTTGCCGCGCTCCACCACGATCTCACTCTCGGGAACAGACAGCCCGCGCCGCCGCGCAAACCCGGCATCCCGATCCCGCTCATGCGGATAATCCAGCGTGGTGTCCTTCAGCCGCTCGCGTGACAGCCGCCGCACCAGCCCGTCCCGGTCGCCCACGTCATCCCGGCCCCAATGGACGGACACGCTCTCCCGATGGCGCGACAGCGCCACATAGGCCCCGTGCCGGTCCATGCTCCCCGTCGCCAGCACATGCGCCCGGTCCACCGTCACACCCTGCGATTTGTGGATGGTGGCCGCATAGCCATGATCCAGCGCGTCATACTCCGCCACCGACACGGACACGACCCGGCCGCGCCCGGTCCCACCCGGCCCGTCGAGCTGCACCGACAGCACGAGATCCCCAGCCTCAGGCGACCCCTCGATGCCCCGCACCGTGCCCAGCGTGCCGTTCTTCACCCCCAGCTCCCGGTCATTGCGCAGGAAGTAGACACGCTCCCCATCCGCGAACACCCGCTCGCCCTGGGCGGTTGGCACCAGCACGTCGTCACCCAGCTCACCCGCCTCCCGCCGGATGGCGCGTGCCGTCTCGTTCAGCGCCCGCACATCGACACGCCGATGCGCCAGCATGATCTGGCTTTCTTCTGGCGCAGCCTGACGGGCTTCCTCCCACCCGGCCACCACGCCGGCCTGCGCTTCTTCCAGCGTGTCATGCCCGCGCACCAGGCCGGCCGCCTCATAGCGTCCCAGCGCTTGCTCTGTCCGCCCGGTCGCAAGCTCCTTCGTAGCCGCCTGCTGCCAGCCTTCACGCTGCCGGCGTACGGTGGTGATTTCCACCGACCCGACCCGCTCGGCCACCGCCCGGAACGCACCACCCGCCTCAATCGCCTGCAACTGCTCGGGATCGCCCACCAGCACCACCTTGGCCCCGGCTTCGCGGGCGACAGACAGAACCCGCTCCATCTGCCGTGACCCCACCATGCCGGCCTCGTCCACCACCAGCACGTCCCCGCGCTCCAGCAGGTCGAACCCACGCTCCCACGCCCGCTCCAGGGACGCCAGCGTCCGGCTCTCAATCCCAGACCCAGCTTCCAGCCCTTCCGCCGCGATCCCCGACAGCGCCGCCCCGCGCACCCGGTACCCGGCCTCTTCCCATGCCGCGCGGGCTACCCCCAGCATGGTGCTCTTCCCCGTCCCGGCATACCCGACCACCACGGACAGGTCGCGGGACTTCGTGACCTCGCCCACCGCCAGCGCCTGCTCGTCCCCAAGACCGGAATGCTGCATCGCCGCCCGACGCACCGCCAGCGGCACCGCATGCCCCTGAGACTGCCCCATCGCGAGCGACGCTTCTTCCAGACGCTGCTCGACCCCGATCATCGCGCGCGTGGAGAACCGCTCCCGCCCATGCCCGTCCTTCCCGAGAGCGACCAGCTCCGGACACGCCTCCACCCGAACCATGACCGCACTGAACTGTTCTGCGTCCGCCGTGTGCCGGTCCACGAACCGCGCCAGGTCCTGCCGGGTAAATGTGCTCTGCTGTCGGGTCAGCGCCTCCAGCGCCACATGTGGCTCGGCCAGCAACGTCTCGCCATTGCCTCGCGCGATCTCCAGATGATCAGCGACCCGCTCCGCATCCTCGCCCCGCTCTTCCCGGCGCATCCCGGCCGGACCAATCTTGTTCTGCGGCTCAAGGTCAATCCCCTGTGCCGCGAACGACCGATGATCGATCCGCACGTCTAGGTCCAGTTCGGCCAGCCATTCATTGGCAAGTGACGCCCATCGCTCCCGCCATGTCAGCAGGAGGTCCTTGTCATTCCACGAGCGTTCTTTTGCACCAAACCCGTTCTCATCCACAGACCGCGTGGACAGCATCACATGGGCATGGGGCTTCGCCTGTCCGTCCTCACCAATATCCCAATGTACATTGAGATCGGCCACCATACCGCGTTCCACGAACTGCTCCCGCACAAAATCCCGTGCCAGCACGATCCCCTGCGCCTGGGTCATTTCGCGCGGGATTGAAAACTCCACCTCACGGGCAAGCTGGGCATCCTTGCGTTTCTCGATCGCCTCGACCTCATTCCATAGGGTCGCACGGTCGAGAAACCGTTCCGGCGCGCCATCGGGCAGCAGGATCTCGGAATGCACCACACCGCTCTTGTTGGAAAAGTCATGGTCGCGATCCAGCCGCAAATCATGCAGGCGGGACGCCGCGCGATAGGCCGCCGCCGCCACGGCGCTCCGACCGGTGGCGCGGCTGATGACCTTTGCATGCAGGTGATAGATCGCCATGGACGCGATCATATCACACCATTTAAGCGCACGTCACGCAGTGACGTATAAGCGCGCACTCATATTTTATTGCGCCACAAGGATTGATTACTCTGGATGAGTGACGCGGTTTTTGTCTGTATGGTAGAGTATGGCACAAATCAGTAGGACAGGGGACGGAAAATGCGCAAACCACGGGACATTGATGCGGAACTGAAGGCGCTTCAGGAAAAGGCGAAGCAGCTTAAGGCGCAACGAACCATCCAGCTCGGCGAACTGGTCGAGGCGACGGGAGCCGATACCCTGTCGATCGAGGCGCTGGCCGGGGTTCTTCTTGCAGCAGTCGAACAAGCGGACGGCAAACCTGAAGCCGTTGCGAGGTGGACCGAACGGGGGACGGCGTTCTTTCAGGCCGGGGCAAAAAAGGGCGGCCGGAAAGGAACCGGAAACGATCAGAGCGGAGCTTCTGGCGCTTGAGAGTCGGATCAGGAAGCAGGCGGTCCTGATCCATCGACATCAGGCACGAAAGGCACGCACCGACATGCGCGACTGGGCGAAGGCACGACGGGAACGGACCCGTCATCTGATCGAACTGGGTGGCCTGGTCCAGAAGGCGGGACTGGTCGATCTGACCGATGATGACCGCGCCACCCTGCTCGGGGCCTTCTTGGACATTGCGGGGCAGCTTCGGGAGGGCAGGAATACCGCTTCAGGCGACCTGAAAACACGCTGGAGGCGCGCGGGGCTTAATGCCTTCGACAGGGACCAGGAACATGACAGGACAACAGGCGGAAACGACCATGACTGACCACGAGACACGATCATCCGAAACGGACACGCTGCGGGAACTGACGACCCGGATTGTCACGGCGTATGTCAGCAGCAACACAGTTCCAGCCGACACCCTGCCCGGCCTCATCGGCACAGTGTTTCAGGCGCTCGATAGCCTGGGACAGATGACGACCGGAATACCGGATCTGGTGCCGGCCGTGCCTGTGAAGAAATCGGTCTTTCCGGATTACATTATCTGCCTGGAGGACGGGAAAAAGCTGAAGGTGCTCAAGCGGCATCTCCAGTCCGCCTATGGCATGACACCAAAACAGTATCGGGAGAAATGGGGCCTGCCTGAAAGCTACCCGATGGTGGCTCCTGACTATGCGGCCCGACGCTCTGCCCTGGCCCAGAAGACCGGACTAGGAAGGGCCGTCAAGGCGACACCGGAACTTTCGGACGTATCGGAAGGGGAAGCGCCAGTCACCCGCTTGCCAGAGAAGAAACCTGGACGCAGGCCAAAACTGGTTTGAAGATCGGGACCAGGAGAAATAGGACAGAAGACGGATCATATCGATCGCGACGACTGGGAAGTCTGAAAGGGGTGACTATCTTACGCGACGTTCCTTGGCCGACCGCCTTTAGCACCATTCCGGCGTGCAGCCGCCGCCTTTGCGGGACTGGCGGATGATCCGCCCACACGTCCCATCTGTGCCGCCATCCAGCTTCGGGAACCGTAGATACCGTGGATGAGACCTTCAACCAGGACATCAGCATCAAGACGGGGCCAGTGAAGGCCATTCCCCAGCGGGGTGATCTCGATCTCGGCCAGATCATTCAGGGAAGCCCCCTGCAAATCCTGTAGCAGATCCACAGGCACGCTCATTTCAACTCCGTTGGAGAGCGTGACATGAAGGGCGCGGCGTGCACGGATCAACCGTGCGGAGACCGCATGAGGAACTGTTGCTCGATGAAGCGCGTCTGCTTCACGAGCAGCTTGATAGTTCATGTCATTCGCCATGTATCTTTTCCCATGCTTCAGCCAGCATCTCAGCGTGGTCCTGCACGATGACAAGGGCTTCCTGTATAGCCTTATCCTTCATGCCACCTGCCCGTATCAGGCGGGCTTTCCTGCCAATTTCAATTACTGCTTCCCCATCCGCGCTTATGACGTGAACGTGCATTGGCACATGATCTGCCGTGTAAATCACGACACGAAAGCCATTGATGCGCAGAAGGGTCGGCATAATTCACTATATCCCTAACGCTTGGGTTTTTCAATCAGAACCATCCCGCTGAAAGTTAGGAGGAGAATATCTGGACGGACGCACAGAAAATGGTCAGCCCATCAATTCCCGACAAGGCCCGCAGAGCGTCCTGGGAGGCCGCACAAAGCGCAATAGCGTTATTGCCCGCCTAACTGGCCGCCACATCTGATAACGCCTGTACGGTCATCCTATGGCGTCTGACGGGCATATTGCGGCACGTGAGCCGCTGAATGATCGCTTGAACTCCGATGTGTCTTGAGCAGATTACGGTCTTGCCTGGTTCTTCTGATGTTGCAGGCGTTGGGCGAGCGCGGAGCGGGAGCCCCGTAGGGCGCCGAAGGCGCCGACGCGGGAGAGGAAGGTGCTGGTGGAGAGACGATGCAATGCATCGTCAGATTATGATTTCGCGCCGTAGGCGTGTCTGCTTAGCGCAGCCCTGAAAGGGCGAGCAGGGGGATGCCGGGTGGGAGATCGCGCTGTGCGCGATCGGGGCGGCCGTAGGCTGCGAGCCGGCGGGGGCGGAGCCCCCAAGAGGCGGCGCTTGGGTTCATTTGGCAAGAAATTCCAAGTAATGAAAAGTTATCCACAGGTTTAGTGTGTTAATTTATGTGTTAAAAGTAGTGTTAAGGGTTTTCCACAGCCACATAACCATCTGAAAATACAACAAAAAAACACTGTTTTTTGGTCGCTTGCGTCAACGAAACCCCGAATCTAGTGACTCCAGAACCCCGAATCTGCGTCAACGAAACCCCGAATCTATCTCTTGCGTCAACGAAACCCCGAATCTAAACTAGCCGTCAATGAAACCCCGAATCAAACCAGACCGTCAGCGAAACCCCGAACTGGCACTTATCGTCAGTGAAACCCCGAATGTTGATGGGCGTTCAGTTCTTCTTCCGGAACGATATCCAACACCAGATCTTTTTATTTGTGATGTCCTTGATGCCATCCCCAAAGATGATATGGCCTCGATGGAACATCCAATTTTCTCGCTTGCCACTAAACCTGATCGACGCATTTTCCGATACGAGCACAATGGCAATACAGTTGAGATCGTTCCGAGCATCAAAGGGCTCGCGACGATCCATGATAAGGATATCCTTATCTATTGCATTTCGCAGCTTATCGCGAAAATGAATCAAGGTGAGCTGCCAAATCGAACTCTCCACCTTACCGCACGCGATTTATTGGTGTGGACCAACCGTCAAACTGATGGTGATGGCTATAAGCGGCTTCGGAGCGCATTTGAGCGCTTAGCAGGCACACGGATCACCACCAACATCAAAGCTGATGGAGAAGAAATCACCGAAGGCTTTGGCCTTATCAATGAATGGCGAATTGTCCGTAAGACCAATTCCGGACAAATGTCCGAAATCAAGGTAACGCTATCCGAATGGCTGTTCAGAATGATCGAAGGCCGAAGTGTACTGACATTACATCGCGATTATTTTCGTTTACGCAAACCACTTGAACGGAGAATATACGAACTTGCACGCAAGCATTGTGGCGCTCAGGAAAAATGGGTTGTTTCTATAGAAATTTTACAGAAAAAAACGGGGGCCAGTAGCCATATTCGCGTATTTCGCTCAATGCTCCGGGACTTGGCAATCAATAACCACTTGCCTGATTATGCTGTTGAAATAAACAGCAACACAGTTACTTTCCGTAATCGGGAAACGATGGATACCGTCAAGGTAATAGAGCCAAAACTCCAGAAACCATTTGTCGATCCCGAGGGTTTCCATGACGCTAGAGGAGTTGCTCCAGGATATGATGTCTACGCACTCTATGATGAATGGGTGTCATGGTGGAATGATAGCGGACAACCAGAGTTGCAAAACCCCAGTGCCGCATTTGTCGGATTCTGCCGCAACCGACATAAACGCAACCCTATACGCTAGACACAGCCTACGCGTATAGTTGTATACGTGTATACTTAACCGCTAACGATCCTGCTTCGTCCTTTCTTCACAAACAGATCGTCCAGTGCTTCTCCAAGCAAACTCTGAACCGTCGTTCCCTCTTCCGCCGCGATAATACGAAGCTGGGTGCTGACTTCAGGAGAAAAATGCCCACCGATCAACTTGGTCCCCTTACGACCATTCAGCGTAGGTTTACGGGATGATATATCTGGCTTCAGGGAAGGGGTTGGCATTGCCTCACCACTACCTTTGGCGCGATCAAGCATCGCTTGTAGCGTATTGCTTTTCGACATCACACTACTTCCCGATTTTTGTATAATTGTATATCTGTATACTCGTATAACCGCTTAATTTCGTTTGCTGCTGGCCCATGTGCATCGAATTCCTGCACAGCCTGTCCTGCCGCTTGTGCACGGAAAAATGCCTTGCGGTTTCCTACTGTCACCGGACAGACCGTTGCCCCCAATTCGGTCACGGCCTTAATGGCATCCCCTGTCTCCTGCCCCTGAGGGGGCACAAAAGTTAAAACGACAGCGAACGCTTTATCGAGCTGACGAACCACATCTAATGTGTGTGTCATACTCATTGTATCGAACACGGCCGTCTTCGTCGGAATAAGAACGAAGTCAGCATGCCGCGCCGCTTCATAAGCTACATCACGTGCAACAGCAGCTCCGTCGATAATCACAAGATCAGTACCCGCATCCGCGCAGGCTTTGAGCATTGCAGGCAAACGTATCGGCTGAATTGAAGCCACAGCCGGTGTATCGAGCTGGCGTACGTCTTTCCAGAAAGAGGCTGTCGCCTGTGGGTCCAAATCAATAATAGCAGCAACCTTACCCGCTTGCTCAGCCGCGACAGCGAGACAGGTTGCAAGCGTCGTTTTTCCGACACCGCCCTTCTGCGAAAGAACAGCGAGAACCTTCATGCTACACCTCTACACGTATAATCTTATACCTGTATACACTTTCTACGAGGGAAGAGAAGGCCTCACCTGATCTCTCTGCACAATGGCCGCAACAGTGTTCTTGCTGATTCCCAGATCACGGGCGATCCACCGATAACTCCGCTTTTCAGCCACTAGCGCCAGAACCTTCGGAGCCAGACGGTCAGACTTCGGCCGCTCTCCTTTCTGTCGGCCGAGAACCTTTCCGCGCGCCCTGGCAGCGGCCAGACCGGACTTCACCCGCTCGCTGATCAGATCCCGCTCGAACTCCGCAATCCCGGCCAGAACCGTCGCTAGCATCCGTCCATGCGGCGTCGCCAGGTCAAACATCATCCCCGTTATGGCGATCAGGGAAACACGATAGCTCTCCAGCTCCTGAAGCGTGGAGATGAGATCAATGGTCGAACGCCCCCAGCGGGACAGCTCCGTCACCAGGATGGCATCAATTTCACGGGCCTGGGCCAGTGCCATGACCTTTCGACGCTCGGCCCGATCCACCCGGACGCCAGAGCCAGTCTCCATGAAAACGCCCAGCACTTCATATCCCGCGCGTTCGGCAAACCGCTTCAACTCGTCCTTCTGGCGCGCGCAGGACTGATCGGCCGTGGAAACCCGGCAATAGATGACCGTGCACTGTCCCATTTGAACCCTCCCGGAAAAACCACCATGCAGCCCTTGATACACCGTGGCTCCGGTCTGTCCCAATCTGACTATAGTCAGATTGGAACGAAATCTTTCCGTTCATTAAGAATTGCGTGTATTTTCAACTCAAATTTTGATTTGCGCAAAATATTTTGTTGTTACTTATTTAACAATATGTGTTTTTTGTTGCTTTTTTTGTTCTTACAACTTAAACATTGTCGGTAGTTTAAACGGAGCAAAATGCCAATTGCAGCATTTGCGCAAATCAGAGTTTTGAAAAATGAGTCTTCTCTATGGATATAATAATACTGTAACAGACAGTGGTAGCTACACATTATTTCCCGCAGGATGGGTTCTCGGAGTGGCTTCCCTAGGAGGAGCAGGAGTAACATTTACCGGAGATATTACCGATACATTATCGTTTGCACCTTCATTAATAAGTGCAGCTAACCCCTATAGTGTTACGTCAAAAGACGGTGCAAACGTTACAGTTAATGTTTCATCAAGTGTTCTTGGTGCGTTAACGGGATCTTCTTTTACCGCCGATGGTGGGACTATAAATATTACTGGAGATAACGCTATTTCTGCTCTAAGCGGAAATAGTTATAAAATTGAGAACGGCGGCACCATAAATCTAGGAACGCTCTCAACATCAGAAATCAGTGCATTAGGCGGCTCAACTATCACCTTTGGTGATGGTGGCGGCACCTTGGTGATTACACCAGCTAGTGGAATAACAATTTTAACTTTCAGTAATATTTCCGGCTTTGGAAACACTGGATCTACTATAGAAATACCTGGATCTGGTAAGGTTACAAATGCAACATATGACAGCACTTCAAACACAACAAGCATTACAACAGATACTGGGATTACTGTTAAAGTTTCTGGTGATTATACCATTTCCAATAACTCTCTGTATCAACAAGAAAGTGGTGGAAACCTGTACATCAGCGCTTCTCCGACCAATAGCTTAGGAACAAGTGCTGTCCTTGTCTGCTTCCTATCTGGCAGCATGATCCGTACATCGAAAGGTGATGTCGCGGTCGAAGATATCCAGATTGGTGATGAAGTAATCGCTTTTGATTGGAGAAACGATGAAGACGTAGTCCGTCAGGTTGTCTGGGTGGGTAAAGCGCGTGCGACAGTACGTCCTGACCTTCCCGATGATGAAGCTGGCTGGCCTGTGCGTATCCTTAAAGACGCCATTGCCGATGGCGTACCTTATAAGGATATGCTGATTACGGCTGAACACTGCTTGTTCTTCAGAGACCGTTTTGTCCCCGTTCGTATGCTGGTCAATGGTGTGTCTATCTTCTATGACAAGTCCATTACTTCTTACGATTACTATCACGTAGAAACAGAACAGCATTCTGTCATCACCGCTGATGGCATGCTCACAGAAAGCTATCTTGATACCGGGAACCGTTCATCCTTCCGTCAGGAAGGCAAAATCGCAACTCTGCGCGGAGCGGTAAAGAACTGGGCCGATGATGCCGGTGCGCCATTGGGCGTGGAACGCTCCTTTGTAGAACCGCTCTTCCGGGCTCTGGAATGGCGTGAAAACAGTGTTGTGGGCACCAAGATCTCGACGACAAAAATCGAAACGACAACGGATCCTGACCTACATCTTATCACTCAGACAGGCGCTGTGATCCGTCCCATGCGTAAGACCGCGCATCACTACAGCTTCATGCTACCACCAAATACAGAGTCTGTGCGGATCGTCTCGCGTTCTAGCCGTCCATCAGACGTGATTGGCCCGTTTGTCGATGATCGTCGCTATATGGGCGTGGCCGTAGCAGATGTGCAGCTTCAATGTGCCAAACAGCAGTTCGATATTACTTCTCACCTTCAGGACGAAAAACCTTCGGGTTGGCACGATACCGACTGGACGGACTGCGCATGGACCAATGGGAATGCTGAACTCCCGTTAGGTGATCACCTGACACATGGGAAAATGGGTATTCTCTCCATGACTATTCGTGCCGCAGGCCCCTATCTGCTGAACACAAAGCCAAACTCTGACATGAAAAAACATTCTGCTTAATCTCGGTTAACCGGACAAATAATGTTGGGGCTTTCCCTTTGCCGGGAAAGCCCTTTCCTTATGAAAGCTTATTCCTCATCAAATACTACTGTGCATCAGGCTTAATCGTAATCACGCAGGACTTCGGCTGTCGGGCCTGAGTTGCTCCGATCCGACAGTCTCTGATCTTCGGCTGATTGTCCTGTACTAGCCGATCCTCCCACACAAAGCTGTTCCATTGATCTGGCCGTGCATCACGCATCATGGCCTGACCAGACTCCCACCGATCCTGCCCTCCAACGATGAATGATGCTACGCGCTGATC
>NZ_BAMW01000101.1 GCF_000963945.1 Acetobacter indonesiensis
GGTTGGGGTAAAGATCTGCAAGACCTTTTGCCCGTAATAATATTTCCCTGAATTACCAAGATCTGCAGGAGTAGGAAGAGAGCCAGTCAGCCCCTGATCATAGGTCTGGCTATAATAGATTTCTGTCGCTGTTTGGTCGACAGTGATACCTTTGTTAATGATATTATTCGTCAGAGAGGCTGCATGGATGGTCACATCTCCGGCCGCACTCCCGGCCATGATCTCACCAGACTGGTTGAGAACGGCTCCCGCATACTGGCCAGACAGACCGCCTATGGAGATGCTGCCCGCATCAGACAGAATGGCCCCCTGCGTATTGGTC
>NZ_BAMW01000100.1 GCF_000963945.1 Acetobacter indonesiensis
TCCACGCGCAATCGCATGCGTTATGTTGGCATTCCAGAAGATGGAACCTGTTGTTTTTCGGATACCGATACCAGCACCCGCTATATTGCCACCCTTGAGTGCAGGCGGGAGAGCGCGAGAATGATAGCCCGCACGGGTCATCCCACCATCAAGAATGCCATAGAGTTCAGCCCCTTCGACAAACAGACGACAGAAACCGGTATATGCGCCGCACCCATGATTCATGCCGGGATGCGCAAACTGCCAAGACACATCATTACGAATGTAAATCCCATCATTCCCCAAAAGCATCTGACGTAAAAACCCGCGAACGGTATAAGGACCGCCCAGCTGCAACTGATCTGTCGTAAACTGATTGCGAGTGCTGTATTCGCCATGCACGGATGTATGCCACAACAACCCCAGAGGCAGCGGCTTGTAACCGTCAATATCGAGGGTGGGCTTGACATATTGCGTATGGGGATCAGCTTCCCCCGGATTATCATAGGCAGAATGCGTACCGACTGCACCAACACCGAACCGCATACCTAAAGTCATATACCAGACACCGCCCCAGGCCTTGAGAGATTCACTGGCCTGCGCCACAACATAAGCCTGCCGTGCGCTCTGGGTTTGCAAACGCACCCGATCCAGCGTCGAATTGAACGACTTCAGTTCATAAAATGCCTGCAGGGTCGTCACACCGATACGGTTACGTGCGACAACACGGGATACACCAAACCGAAAATCCTTGCGCCGACCAGCAAGTCTGTAATCTTCCCCAAGCGTCTGCAGATGGTACACATCATCTGACATCCACCAGCCACCAAAAACAGTCCACTTCCCAAACGGAACTGACCCGTTGGCCGAGATATACTGGGTACCCCGCCGCCCGGCATCACCAACGAGAGAGTGGTCATATTCAAACGACCACATATCCAAAAGTCCCAGAACATCCTGTGCAGTTAGCATCGCATGCCCGGCTTCATGGCCGGTTTCATACTGACCGTTGTTATCAGCCCATATCTGACCATGAATATAACCTGGCGTAGGCTGCCGAATTCTGACAGCAGACGTGCCAGGAGCCCCACCTGGCACAATCTGCATTTTTGCTGACCAGTTTGGTAACCGGTTCATCTGGTCCAGCCCCTGCTCCAGATCACGCAGGTTCAGGATATGATCGCGCAACCCCGGAAAAGCCACAGCTTCATGAAAACGGGGAGAAATACCCTCAAACTGAAACCCTGTGAGCATACCCTCAACAACGACAATCCGCAGATGTCCGCTCTGTAAGGACTGCTCTGGCAGATAAGCGCGGGATGTCACATGCCCCTGAGCCATATAGGCGCCGTTGATGTCATCCAGTGCGTGATTGAAGTCAGACACACCCAGGCAACGCCCCGTATAGCGCGCTGAAAGCATGGCACGCGTTGCGACTGACAAATGGGACGCACCCTCAATCGTGAGGGATTTGACATCCACACACCCTTTCGTCGGGGAAGACTGACGCGGCGTCGTCAGAATTTGCGTATCACTATTGGGAGGCGGCAGCATGTCCAGTTGCTGCTGTCTCTGCTGATAACGCTGAAACTGATCCTGGGATGATCCTGGTCCAGCCGGAAGACCAACTACTGGCACACCGGCATCCGGTGCTGCCTGAGCAACACACGGCACAACAAAGGACAGCGCACCGAGAACAGAGCGCAGGGTATGCTTGGAAATCATGACCAGAACCAGAACGTCAGAAAGAAATCAGAAATAAAAAAGCGGAAAATTCAAACGCTTTACTGAACAACTCCAGCCTGAGAATGCGCGATCCAGCCTTCTGTCGTCTTAAGAGCCACATCCACACCGGTAAACGCAAAATTGATTGTCAGAACCCCACCTGCCAGTTTGTTGGCCTCAATATGGCCTGTCTGACCATGACGCAGGGCATCAACCTGCTCTGCCGTCAGATCCAGCGTCGACAGACATCCTGAAGACACACAGCTCTGCCAGGCCAGCGAAAACGGTGCTGACTTCCCGATAGCAAAACGGGCCTCGTGCTGAAGGGAAAGCCCCAGAGGGGTCATCACCGTCAAACGCCAGGGGCGCGTCGAGAGCGGGGCTTTGACAGGATCTTCAGTCGCACGGGCCAGAATGACCCCACCCAGCGGCACAGCCTGCTTTTGAGCATCCTGCATCATCAGACGTTGCTCTACGATACACACAGTGGGGGCGGCATTCGGGGCAGAAGACGGAAAAATACACCGGTAAGTCCATTCTCCTGCAGAACCGGACAAGGTCGTCGGAGAAGCCACCGGCGCGGACGCTGTCGGTTTGGCAGACGGAGCGGCAAACGCGGAACCACAAAAAGCAACCGCAAGAAAAGCTGAAAGAACTGAACCACAAACCTGAAGACGCCGCACAGTTATAACTCCATTAAAACCCGTTAATGGCGATTTATGACAGAAACGACGCAATGAAAAGATTGAACGTGATAATATCAAAAAGACTACGGCCTTCCTGTTACAAAAAAGCATCACCTTTCCATAACTGAAACCATAACAACCTAGCTACCCTTACAGGAAACAATTTGTTTTCCAAATATATGTTTGTTGTTATTTATCATTTTGTGCATCACACTCTTCGATGAGAGAAATCCAGCTATTGGACTCCATCAAAATGCTCAGCGTTTATCAGCGACTAACACGTTGTCCGCTTTCCTAAACCGGCAAATTGGGGGTAAAGTGATATCAGGATGTTCCCAGATTGTTTACCCAATACCGGGAACAAAAACACCAACCAGAAGACAGCACGTCGCATTCTTGTCGCTGTTTCAAAGGGTTAGAAAAGTGTCGCTGCGGGTTGATGCAGGTTCGAGTCCCGCAGTTCGCACCACAGACACCTGAAATAGCACGATTTTTCGGCTGAATGAGGGGCAAAGGCTGTCTTTGCTCCATCGTCCTTCCCCACCGAGGGAAGATTTTATGCTCCGTGTCCGAAGCACCACCTACCACTTCCGCCGTATTGTTCCCCCTGCCCTGAGAGCAGCCTTAAACCGGCGGGAAATCTGGGTTTCTTTAAAAACCGGCTACCAGAATGAAGCCCGCAAACGCGCTTCTTTACTGCATGCCAGAACCACAGAATTATTCTCTCAGACCCATCTGGCCCTCTCTGAACCGGACGCTTTAAGCAGGCTTGAGGGACTGCGGGTCTCACTGCGGGATTTGCAGAGCGTGAACCTGCCTTCATCTGCTCAGGAAACGGGGTCCGTGCCAGTTTCAGCACCGATGCCAAAACCCCGGACCGTAAAGAAACCAGTCAAGCCTCCTAAAGCCCAACCTTTAATGCTCTCGGGTGCCCTGAAACGCTTTGTGCTGGATAATCCCCATGCCAGCGCCGACACCAAGAAAGCCACACAACGGGCCGTAGAGCTATTTTTACAGGCTTTCGGAGATGCGCCTGTATCCATCATAGGGGGCGAGAAGGCTGGAGCCTTCCGTGATCTGCTCTTTTCCCTGCCAGCATCACTGGGCAAACGTAAAAGCAGCCTTACCCTTGAGGAAGAGGTTCAGAGAGCCAGAGAAGATGGTTTACCAACCCTGAGCGGTAAGAGTGTCAAAAACCATATGATGCGCCTCTCTGCGCTTTGGAACCAGTTACACCAGCGGGAACTGGTCACACGTAACCCGTGGACAGGCTGGAATTTCGAGAATGGGCAAAAGACCATACGCAGAAGCTGGACAGCCAGAGAACTGGCTTTACTGGCATCCGCCTCATGGCACAGCACATCCGTGCCAGAACAGACCTTCCGACTGGTCACCCTTATTGCAGCCTATTCGGGCATGAGGCTGGGTGAAATCTGCACCCTGCGGAAAGAAGACCTCCAGACCGTTGACGGTATCCCCTGTTTCCTCATTCGCCCACATCCTGAAACCGGCTGGGCACCCAAGACTGACGCAGGCATCCGCATGGTACCAGTCCATCCGAAGCTGATTGAAGCCGGATCTCTGGCCTTTAAGGATACTACAGACAGCCCCTACCTTATTCCCGGCTTGGAAACTTCAAAGCAAGGAGTCAGAGGCGCAGCACTAGGACGGGCTTTCTCATTACTCAAAACCCGTATTGGCTTGCCCGCAGAAATCACCTTCCACTCGTTCCGGCATACCGTCTCCACTCAACTTAGAAACGCGGATGCCAATATCCGGGAAGTCTGGATAGACAGGCTTCTGGGCCATGAAGCTACGCATAAAAGCCAAGGGACAACGACCTATCTGACAGGCATCTCGACAGCCAATTTACTGCAAACCATAGAGGCAATCAGTTACCCAGAAACAGCATTTGCAAACGTGACGATTTAAAAGGGAGCCAGCAGTGTCGAATGGCTACCCATTCGACATCTGG
>NZ_BAMW01000099.1 GCF_000963945.1 Acetobacter indonesiensis
CCCGCAGAACACGTCCGACTATAAAAGCACGGCGCGGCAGACGGGTGCCTCCATATCCATTCCGGTGTGGGGGGCAGGTGGCAAGGCTGGGGGTGGTGCGAGTTACAGCCAGCAGAATGTGACGGATCATTTTGCGACAACGGAAGATCAGCTCTCCGGTTTTTATGCTGGCGATCAGGGTCTTGGTGTTGATGTTGCAGGGAACACCAATCTGACTGCGGGTGTGCTGGCCAGCACGGCGGATGCGAGCCTGAACCACTTTAGCACCGGGAGCCTGACGAGCAGTTCTGTTGAGAATATCTCGCGCTGGGATGCGAAGCAGACCGGGGCCTCGTTCAGTGCGGGTGCCGGGATGTTTGGCAGCACGATGGGGATACTGGGCTCAGTAGGAACGGGCCTTGCCTCTGGAGCAGCAGGCCTGATGGGCGGTGGGCGTACGCATGATGAAACGAGCGAAAGCCAGTCTGCCATTGGCGGGAACATTTTTGTCAACGCTGGTAGCATTCAAGGCAGCTACACGACGGATGTGAGTCAGGCCAATCAGGCCCTGACAAACGCGTTTG
>NZ_BAMW01000098.1 GCF_000963945.1 Acetobacter indonesiensis
CTTGATCGTAATCACACAGGATTTCGGCTGTCCGGCCTGAGTTGCTCCGATCCGACACTCGCGGATTTTCGGCATGTTGTCCTGCACCAGCCGATCCTCCCACATAAAGCTGCTCCATTGCTCGGGCCGTGCGCCTTGCATCATCGCAGCTCCGGAATCCCACCGGTCCTTGCCTCCGACAATGAACGACGCCACGCGCTCATCAAAATTCTTCCAGGTGATGTGATTGAACAGAAGCGGTGCAATCCCCACCCCGAACAGAAATGCCATGATCCCGATAAAAATCATCCAGAACCATTGATCTCGTCGATTATTGGCCTGACCGAT
>NZ_BAMW01000097.1 GCF_000963945.1 Acetobacter indonesiensis
TGACAGGATATTTGTCGCCCTGACAGAACAGGCTGGCCGTTCGAAGCGTCTGATGATCGATGCAACACATCTCAAGGCACACCGAACATCGGCCTCCCTGCTCAAAAAAGGGCTTTTCCCCGCCATATCGGACGGACAAAAGGCGGCCTGAACTCAA
>NZ_BAMW01000096.1 GCF_000963945.1 Acetobacter indonesiensis
TTGAGTTCAGGCCGCCTTTTGTCCGTCCGATATGGCGGGGAAAAGCCCCTTTTTGAGCAGGGACGCCGATGTCCGGTGTGCCTTGAGATGTGTTGCATCGATCATCAGCCGCTTCGAACGGCCAGCCTGTTCTGTCAGGGCGACAAAGATCCTGTCA
>NZ_BAMW01000095.1 GCF_000963945.1 Acetobacter indonesiensis
GGTTGGGGTAAAGATCTGCAAGACCTTTTGCCCGTAATAATATTTCCCCGAATCACCAAGATTTGCAGGCGTAGGAAGAGAACCAGTCAGCCCCTGATCATAGGTCTGGCTATAATAGATTTCTGTCGCTGTTTGGTCGACAGTGATACCATTGTTAATGATATTATTCGTCAGAGAGGCCGCATGGATGGTCACATCTCCAGTTGCACTCCCGGCCATGATCTCACCAGACTGGTTGAGAACGTCTCCCGCATACTGGCCTGACAGGCCGCCAATGGAGATGCTGCCCGCATCAGACAGAATGGCCCCCTGCGTATTGGTC
>NZ_BAMW01000094.1 GCF_000963945.1 Acetobacter indonesiensis
TCTTGTGCTCAATGGAACGATGGCAGCGTCCGGGTCTGTGGGGGTGCAGGCGGCAGGTGTTGACAATACTGGGACGCTTCAGTCTGGTGCGGAGACGCATCTTGCATCAAGTGCAGACATTCAGAACAAAGGCTCAGTTTCAGCAGGCCAGGGACTGACAGTCAGCGGGACGTCGCTGACAAACAACGGGGTTCTGACCGCGGCAGGAAAGGATGGTGCGTCCTTTGTCGTTGCGGGAGATACCCGGAATTCTGGCAACATCGGTGCTGATCAGGGACCTCTTTCGCTGCAGGCGTCTTCCCTGACGACAGAGGCAGGAAGTAAGCTCGCCTCTGCTGGCGATATGACTGTAAAGATTGAAAAAAGTGTCAGCAATACCGGCCAGATTTCTACGGCAACGGGCGCACTTCGTCTGACTGCTGCTTCCCTTGCCAATCGTGGACAGGGTTTTATTGGTGCCGGGGGTGATCTTGCTGTTTCTGTCGGAGAGTATCAGGGGGAGGCCGGATCAGCGCTTAAGGCGGAAACTGCTCTTACCCTGGTTTCAACCGGAACGGTTCAGAATAGCGGACTGATTTCAACCAATGCAGATCTGAACGTCACGGCGGCTTCTCTGGTCAATAACGGGACGCTGTATGGTGCCACCAGCACGACAGTGCTGGCAGATCAGGGTGTAACCAACACTGCCGGGCAGATTGGCTCCGGTTCCGGACTGTTGTCTGTCACTGCGGCTGATCTGGAGAACGGATCAGGCAAGATCATTGCGCAGTCAGGCGCGATTGATCTTTCGGCTGGGAGTATTGAGAACCGCGCCGGTGTGATTCAGGGGCAGGGTGACGTTGTTATTTCTGCGCGGACTCTGGATAACCGTCAGGCGGGTTCGGTTCAGTCTCTTGGCGGTTCTCTGACGTTGGGTGACGGTGCGGGTCCCATGCAGGACCTTCTCAATCAGGGTGGTGTGCTCGGGGCTGCGCAAACCCTCAGTCTGAATACGGATGCTTACGAAAGTGATGCCAGCAGT
>NZ_BAMW01000093.1 GCF_000963945.1 Acetobacter indonesiensis
GGATCTGGCAGGATAATCGTGCTGTTTATGGTGCGCGCAAGGTGTGGCACAGCCTGCAGCGTGAGGGGCGACAGGTTGCACGCCGCACTGTTGAGCGCCTGATGCGCAAGATGGGTCTGAAGGGTGTCATCCGGGGCCGGAAGGTCATCACGACCCGTCCGGATACGGCGCGCCCCTGTCCCGATGACAGGGTCAACCGGCAGTTCCGGGCCGAGGCCCCCAACCAGCTCTGGGTCTCGGACTTCACCTATGTCCAGACCTGGAATGGCATGGTCTATGTGGCGTTTGTCATTGATGTGTTCGCCCGCAGGATCGTGGGCTGGAAAGTCTCGACCTCCATGACCACCCAGTTCGTGCTCGACGCCCTTGAACAGGCCATCTGGCAACGAAAGCCTGCGGGAAACAAGGCGCTGATCCATCATTCGGACCGTGAATCCGCCCAATACCTATCGATCCGATATACCGAACGCCTGGCGCT
>NZ_BAMW01000092.1 GCF_000963945.1 Acetobacter indonesiensis
TGAACGTCCTGCTGTTCATGCTCATCGGCTTTGAAATACTGGAGATCACGCCGCATCTGTTCACGGTTCTGGCGACGCTTGCCGTGATCCCGCTGTCCATTGCCGTGCGGGCATTGAGTGTGCTGTTCTCCACCCTGCCGGTTCATCTCCGGCAGTGGGAGCGGGGCCGTGTCCTCGGCATCCTGACATGGGGCGGCCTGCGTGGCGGCATCTCGGTTTCTCTGGCGCTTGGCCTGCCGCACGGAGACCTGCGTGATCTGCTGCTGCCTGTCTGTTACGGTGTCGTGGTGTTCACCATCATCGTGCAGGGGCTGACCATGGAGCGGGTCGCCCGCAGGCTCTATCCGTCAATCGTCTCCCGGCCGCAGTAATGCCGTCTTCCCTTCTTCCCGTCTCGATTTCCGCCCGGCGGGTTCTCATTCTCGGGCTTGTCGCAGGCTATGTGGATGCCCTGAGTTTCGTCGATCTGAGCGGTGTCTTTGCCGGCGCGATGACCGGCAATACCACGCATATGGGCGCCTCGTTTATCAGTGGGAACTGGCAGCACGGCCTGCTTCTGATGGGTGTGCTGGGCGTATTTTTTCTTGCCGCTATTCTGGCCAGCCTGATGCGGCTGTTATGGTCGCCAGCTTGCGGGGTCATGGTCATGACGATCTTCATGGTTCTGGCGCAGGCGGTTCAGGGATCGTCCCTGCGTTACTGGGGAGAATTTCTCGTGCTTCCGGCACTTCTGGCCGTGCAGGGCGAAACGATCGCGAAATTCTCCGGCACGCCCATGCCCACGATCGTCGTGACGACAAACCTGTTAAAAGCCGCATCGGGAATTGCGGAATGGATGGCGTCATGGATTGCGCCGGACAGGAACATTCGCCCTATCGCAGGAAGCATTTTTCTGCCGCTACTTTCGTGGGGGGCTTTTCTGGCAGGCGTGATGGCCGCCGCTACGGGGCTGGCCCTGCACGGTAGTTTTCCGTTCCTCTGGCCCGTCCCTTTCCTTGTCTTTCTATACCGGGATATCTGGAAAACGGAGCGTTCCGGGCAGGACGATAATTGAACACCCTGTCTGACAGGTCAGGATCAGACGCAGGACGTAACGCGTTTATGATGCGAATCTGCCTCTCGGTCAGGTCAGATTTTCATGCCTGACAGCCGACATTCAGCTTCCCCCCCAAATCTGCCTGTCGGCTTCACCAATTCAGCAGACAGGCAGTGCTCACCTCAAGTCAGACGAGGTTGTAAGCCTTCTGTTGTATTCCTCGTGAGGCTTCCCAAATTCATAGGAACTGCATCTTTTAAGAAGGATCTGTCATGACCAGCCTGTTTGAGCCGATTGAACTGGGAAGCATTTACGCCAAAAACAGAATTCTCATGGCGCCGCTGACACGCGGTCGGAGCACCCGTGATCATGTGCCCACCCCCATCATGGCCGAATATTACGCGCAACGGGCCGGAGCCGGTCTGATCATCTCAGAAGCGACCGGGATCAGCCGCGAAGGTCTTGGCTGGCCGTATGCGCCGGGCCTGTGGTCGCAGGAACAGGTGGAAGCCTGGAAGCCCATCACCGCCGCAGTTCACGCCAAGGGTGGAAAGATTGTGGCCCAGCTCTGGCATATGGGTCGGATGGTTCATTCCAGCGTGACGGGCCAGCAACCTGTGTCCTGCTCGGCGACAAAAGCGCCTGAAGCCCTCCATACGTACGATGGCAAGCAGGCTCCCGAAGTCGCCCGCCCTCTCACCAAGGAGGACATTGCCCGCATCCTGAACGACTACGAAAATGCTGCTCGCAATGCCCTTCAGGCAGGCTTTGACGGTGTGCAGATTCATGCCGCCAACGGTTATCTGATCGACGAATTTCTGCGGGACGGCACCAATCATCGTTCCGACGAATATGGCGGTTCGCCGGAAAACCGCATCCGCTTCCTGCGTGAAGTCACCGAACGCGTGATCGCAACGATTGGCGCGCACAAAACGTCAGTAAGGCTGTCCCCCAATGGCGATACGCAGGGCTGCATCGACAGTCATCCAGGGCAGGTTTTTGTGCCGGCCGCAAAGCTGCTGAATGACCTCGATATCGCTTTCCTTGAACTGCGCGAGCCCGGACCGAACGGCACGTTCGGCAAGACCGACCAGCCCAAGCTGCATGGTCCGATCCGCGAAGTCTTCAGGAAGCCGCTGGTTCTGAATCAGGACTACACACGGGAAGAAGCGATCGAGACAGTCGCTACCGGTGTTGCGGACGCCATTTCGTTTGGTCGGCCTTTCCTCGCCAATCCGGACCTCGTGCGTCGTCTGGAAGACAATCTGCCCCAGAACAAGGACGATATCCGCACCTGGTACTCGCAGGGTGCAGAAGGCTATACGGATTATCCGCTTGCTCGCTGATACCCTATTTTTCCCGCAAGTTCCTTCCAATGGAAGGAACTTGCATTTGAACTATAGAAAATATTTAGCCGCCGACGTGATACTTGTCGTGAAGTAGGCGAAATCACCTGAATAGTTCTACTCCCTGCCATGAATGTGAACACTGCGAAAGGCTGTTTTCGGTAACTCTATCCCGATAGCCGACTGTCTGTTTCCCCCAGTCACCCGACGAGTAGTCTTGTTCGTTCGCGCACCGCTTCCAGTTCTCTTTCGGAGACCCGACCTTTATGCTTTGCTCGTCTGGCGCGCCAATCAAGACTGCGAACCTGATCAGAGAGAACCACGCTTGTCGGCTCTCCTGTCAAAGGCACTTCAAAGGGATACCCTTTGATTTTTGTCGTTGTCGGGCAACAAACAATCATACCAGATTTTTTGTTGTAACTAACTGGCGAAAGCACCACAGCCGGGCGATGCCCAGATTGTTCACGCCCTGCCTGAGGATCAAACTCCAGCCAGACGATGTCTCCGCAATCTGGCACCCATGCTGACATTTACCAGATCTCTCCGCCAATTTCAGGCCCAAAACTCACTTCACCGTGACGGTTATCATCCGTGATGGCGGCAGTCAGGGTGTCCAGCGAAAGGACAGCAGGGTGAACCGGTTGAATGATGATACGCCCATCTTCTTCCCGGACATCAACAGCCTGATTGATCTGTAGGTGAACCGCTTCAAGGATATTGGCTGGTAGACGGATGGCAGCGCTGTTCCCCCATTTGCGAACGGTCCCATGCATTGGATCTCTCCTTTGTGTGTCTACATTGTAGATACACCTTCGGCCACTTCTGTTTCAAGCTAAAAGTAGCCAATGTCCGCTTCCAATGAGCCAGGTATGCAAACCGGACCTTCTGCATTCCCCCCTAGTCCGCCTGTCTGCTCAGTGATGTAGGAGCAGACAGGCGGCAGTCGCCTACATGTCGGTCGTAAAGAGAGTCGCTCAAGGTTTTGGTAAGCGGACATCCTGTGTCGGCGACGCAAGCCAGCCCGCCAGTTGCCGGACCATGGATCTCGCGACACGGCCCGCCCCCAGGAGGGTTGCGGATGCGGGGCCGCACCAGGAACCATACCCCAGCAGCCACAGGCGTGGCTCCCTGATGGCCTGCTGCCCGTTCACGTGAATCAGCCCGTCCGGCTCGATCACGTCGAGTGGTGCAAATGCAGAGAGCGCGGGACGGAAGCCTGTACACCAGATGATCGCGTCAATGGCTTCTTCCCGCCCGTCGGGCCAGACGACGCCCGTTGCCGTCATGCGCACGAACGGCCGTACCGCGTGGAGTACGCCGCGCGCCTTGGCGGCCCGCACGGGTGGCACCATGACGATATCGCCAAAGCCTCCTGTCGGCATGGCGCCGGCGTTGCCCAAAACACGTGCGGTCGCCCGTTCGAACAGAACCCGTCCGTCCACATCGTCGGGCAGGAATACCGGATCCTCCAGCGTCACCCACGTTGCGTTCGCGAGCAGTGACACTTCCGGCAGGATCTGCGCCCCGGAATTGCCGCCACCGACCACGAGCACGCGCCGACCGGCAAAAGGTGCGGCGCTCTGATAGTGCGCG
Source organism: Acetobacter indonesiensis (assembly GCF_000963945.1). Lineage (GTDB taxonomy): Bacteria > Pseudomonadota > Alphaproteobacteria > Acetobacterales > Acetobacteraceae > Acetobacter > Acetobacter indonesiensis. The sequence goes on from NZ_BAMW01000092.1 coordinate 3,976, forward strand.
GAATGGATCTGCGTCCCGCCAAAGAATTCATGCCCCGCGACATCAGGAACGAACGGGACCGACCATGTGCCGGTCGCACCGATGACGGCACGGCTCAGAAAATCGCCCGCGTTTGTGCGGATATTCAGGAATTTCCCACCGGCCCGTTCCACGCGCCCGACCGTTACAGGACGGCGGATCGGCGGCGCATAGCGCGCCTCGTAGCGGTGCAGATAGTCCAACACCTCGTCACGGGTCGGATAGCCGCCATCCGGCGTGTCTGGCATCGGCCAGCCGGGCAGCGAACTGTAGGACGCGGGTGAAAACAGATGCAGGGAGTCCCAGCCATGCACCCATGCACCACCCGCCTGCGTCCCGTTATCAAGAATGACGTAACGCAGTCCGGTCCGTCGTAGAAAATACGACGCGGCGAGGGCCGCCTGACCGCCTCCCACGATCACAACATCGAACTGTTCCGCCATTGCCCGGCTCACAGGCGTTCCGGAAGGCGGAATTCCGCCTTCCGTTCGCTATAGCGGTCCACGAGGTAGTCGGCCCGGTCCCGCAGCAGCCATGTGAACTTGATCAGTTCCTCCATGACATCCACCATCCGGTCATAGAGGGGGGACGGCTTCATGCGATCATCGTCACCGAACTGCGTATAGGCCATTGGCACGCTGGACTGGTTGGGGATGGTAAACATCCGCATCCACCGGCCCAGCACCCGTAGGGCATTGACGGAATTGAAGCTCTGCGATCCGCCCGAGACCTGCATGACCGCCAGCGTGCGGCCCTGCGTCGGGCGGATCGAGCCTTCGGTCAGGGGCAACCAGTCGATCTGGTTCTTGAATACTGCCGTCATGTTGCCGTGCCGTTCAGGGCTGCACCAGACCTGGCCTTCCGACCAGATCGACAGTTCCCGCAGTTCCTGCACTTTCGGATGCGTGGCAGGCACGGAATCCGCTACCGGCAGGCCGGTCGGGTCGAACACCCGTGTCTCGGCGCCCAGCACCTTCAGGATGCGTTCTGCCTCAAGCACCAGCAACCGGCTGAAGGATCGGGGACGCAAAGAGCCGTAGAGCAGAAGGATGCGCGGCGGATGGTCCACACGCGGTTGCGGTTCCAGCCGCGCGAGATCAACCCGTTCAAGATATTCGGGGTGGAGGGCCGGCAAGTCAGGTTCAGTCATTGTGATATTGGTCCATTCGTGCATTACGGGTGACTGATCCAGGGCAGCCACAGAGCCAGCGCCGCGAGTGTTGCCAGCAGGACGGGCGGCGTAATCACCAGTCCGACCTTCATATACTGCCCCCATGTGATCCGATGGTTCCTGGATGCCAGCACATGCAGCCACAGCAACGTGGCGAGACTGCCGATCGGTGTAAATTTCGGCCCGAGGTCGCAGCCGATCACATTGGCATAGACCATCAGGTCGCGTGTCAGCGGCGTGAGGTCGTGTGCCTGCTCGATCGCCAGCGCCCCGACCAGTACACTCGGCATATTGTTCATGATGGACGACAGAACAGCCGCCAGAAAGCCGGTGCCGATGGTGGCGATGAACGGCCCCTGATGGCCGAGCCAGACCAGTACGATTGCGAGGTAGTCGGTCAGCCCGGCGTTGCGCAGGCCATACACCACCAGATACATACCCAACGAGAAGATCACGATCTGCCACGGTGCGCCCCGCAGCACCTTGCGAACAGGGATGACCCGACCATATCCGGCGACGAGCAAGAGGATTCCGGCGGCCAGGCAGGCTACGACACAGACCGGGATATGAAACGGCGCGGTCAGGAAATAGGCCGCCAGAACCAGGGCCAGCAGCGGAAATGCCGCCCGGAATACCTGGTGGTCGCGAATGGCCGTGGCAGGTGCTGGCAGTTCGGCGACGGGATAGGTCGCAGGCACCTGCCGCCGATACCACAGCCACAGGACGGCAAGCGTTGCACCAAGTGCTACCAGATCGACAGGGACCATGATCGCGGCATAGCGATCGAACGCAATGCCGAAGAAATTCGCGCTGACAATGTTCACCAGATTGGAAATCACTAGCGGCAGGCTGGTGGTATCGGCGACGAAGCCCGTGGCGACAATAAAGGCCAGGGCCGCAGCAGGACTGAGGCGGAGTTGAGTGAGGATGGCGATGACAATGGGCGTGAGCAGCAGGGCCGCGCCGTCATTGGCGAAAACCGCTGCAATGGCCGCTCCCAGCACCACGATCAGCGGGAATAGCGTCCGGCCTCGCCCTTTGCCCCAGCGCACGACGTGCAGGGCGGCCCAATGGAAAAACCCGGCCTCATCCAGCAACAGCGAGATGACGATCAGCGCGATGAAGGTAAAGGTTGCGTCCCAGACGAGGTGCCAGACGACAGGAATGTCGTGCCAGTGGATCACACCAGCCGCCAGGGCCACGGCGGCACCAGCCATGGCACTCCAGCCGATACCCAGCCCCCGAGGCTGCCAGATGACAAAAACCAGCGTGGCAACGAAAATCAGAAGCGCCAGCATCAGATGATCCGCTTGCCGGATTCATCGACGATCTTCTCCCCGTCCTCTTTGACGAAAGCACCTCTCTGCGGGTTAGGCAGGATGTCCAGAACCGTCTCGGACGGACGGCAGAGTGCCGCACCGAGGGGGGTGACGACGATCGGCCGGTTAATCAGGATCGGATGCGCCATCATGGCGTCGATCAGCGCATCATCGCTCAGGGCCGGATTATCGAGGCCGAGTTCGTGAAAGGGCGTGCCCTTTTCCCGCAGGACCGAGCGCACCGGAACGCCCATACGGGCGATCAGACTGACCAGTTCCGCACGGCTTGGTGGGGTTTTCAGATATTCGATGATGCAGGGGTCCTCGCCGCTGTTGCGGATCAGCGCCAGCACGTTGCGCGACGTGCCGCAGGCTGGGTTGTGGTAGATCGTGATGGTCATGAGCAGGATTCCCGGGATGGGCAGCAGGAGGACAGGGTCGCGATCAGGGGCGCGCAGAGTTCGGGGTTGCCCGCACAGCAGTCTCTGACGAGGAAGAGCATCAGGTCGCGCAAGCGCGGAAGGCACGCACGATAGACGATCAGCCGGCTATGGCGTTGCGAGGTCAGCAGACCGGCGCGGGTCAGGGTGGCGAGATGGGCCGAGATCGTGTTTTGCGGGACACCGAGATACCGCGCGACCTCGCCCGCAGGCAGGCCGTCCGGTTCGTGGCGTACCAGCAGGCGGAAGATCTCCAGCCGTGTGGACTGCGACAGGGCGCTCAGGGCAGCGAGGGCGGATTCTGTATCCATAAATCGACGATCACAGATATATGGGATGAAGTCAAGACTACCCAGGACATGCCTCGTTCAGAGCTTGGAACGCGGCTTCACACGCCGAACAGGCGGCCGATCCCGCCCGTGACGATCATTGCCACAATACCCCAGAACGTCACACGCAGTGCTGGGCGCAGAGGCGCTGCGCCGCCGGCAATCGCGCCAACGACCCCCAGAACAGCGAGAACCACGACGGACGTCAGGGACACGCCCCAGGACACCCACGCCACGGGCGTCAGAACCGCCGCCAGCACAGGCAGTAGTGCTCCGGATGAAAAGGCGGTTGCTGAGGCGAATGCCGCCTGTATGGGTCGTGCCGCCGTGGCTTCGGACAGACCCAGTTCATCCCTTGCATGGGCACCGAGCGCATCATGCTTCATGAGGGCAACGGCGACCTTGCGCGAGAGGTCTTTATCCAGCCCTCTCTTCTGATAAATCCCGGCCAGTTCGGTGACTTCGCCCTCCCAGTCCGTGACCAGTTCCTGTTTCTCGCGGGCGATGTCGGCGTGTTCGGAATCGGCCTGGGAACTGACCGAGACATACTCGCCCGCCGCCATGGACAGGGCGCCCGCGACAAGCGCGGACAGTCCCGCGACGAGAATGCTGCCGCGTGTCGCATGAGAACTGGCAACGCCGACGATGAGGCTGCCGGTCGACAGCGTTCCGTCATTGGCGCCGAGAACAGCCGCACGCAGCCATCCCAGTTTCTCGACGGCATGACGTTCGGCCAAAGGATGGAGACGCGACATAAGATGACCTGCTGCTTCTGGTGAATACAAATAAAGGTTAAGATGCATCATTTGCCGCGACAACAGATATTTCATTCTGATATTGCGAGTTATTTTCAATATTGTTTATGTTTTAGGAAAATCTGTTCTGTTCAGAATCCTGTCAGGTAAGCATGATACGGAAGTGGATTCAGGGTTCTTTTTTGCCGAGACGTATATGCCTTATTCAACGCCGGACATCACAGATAGCCTGCTGCGTTACGACAGGCCGACGATCATCCTTCACTGGATGACGGCCTTTCTGGTGCTGCTTCAGTTTGCTCTTGGCGAAACCTGGAACTGGCCAACAAAACCCGTCCATCATCTGATGGTGGTCGCGCATCTGACAGCCGGCATCCTGCTGACCGCAATTATGGTGTTCCGCATTGTCTGGCGTCTGACGAAAGGCCGGCATCTGTCGGACCTTCTCGTGCCTGTGGACCGGGTATTCGCCCTTGGAGCAGAGTACACGCTCTATGTGCTGCTTCTGGCGGAAATCTTGCTGGGCTATCTCTGGCGATGGGGTGCCGGGCAGACGATGAGTTTTTTCGGCCTCCTGATTCCATCCCCGTTCGCGCGGTTCCCGGCGGAAACCGTGACGTGGTTTCAGACGCTACATTACTGGAACGCCTGGTTGATTATGGGTCTTGCGACAGGCCATGGCGCGGCGGCGCTTTTTCATCAGTTCGTCCTGAAGGACAAAGTTCTCGGGCGCATGTTGCCGCAGTGTTTCTTGCTCCGTCAGTGAGGCGGTCAGTATCCTGTCTGATTGTATGACTGGGCACACCGTGATGCTGGGTCGCCAACAAGCCAGAAGTGATGATTTTTTTGTTGTCATCAGCAGCTCCACATGAATGCCGGTTCATGGGAATTGTCTCCTGTCGAACGGGAAAATAAGAAAGTATCGACCCAATGACGATCGTGCCGCGTGGCGTGGGACCAGAAAGACCGGGGTCGGCTCTTGAGGTGCTCCTCATCTTTCTCAGGCTGGGCGTCACCTGCTTCGGCGGGCCGATCGCGCATATCGGGTATTTCCGGGACGAATTCGTCGTCCGACGCCGGTGGCTCAATGAGCGCGCCTATGCCGATCTCGTCGGGCTGTGTCAGTTCCTGCCCGGTCCCGCGAGCAGCCAGGTGGGATTTTCCATTGGCCTGATGCGGGCCGGTTATGCAGGCGGTTTTGCGGCGTGGGCGGGGTTCACCCTGCCTTCGGCACTTATACTGGTCCTCTTCGCCTATGGCGCGAACGCGCTTGCCGGCCCGACTGGTGCAGGCCTTCTGCATGGACTGAAACTCGTCGCCGTCGCCATCGTCGCACAGGCCGTATGGGGCATGGCGCGCACGCTGTGTCCGGACCGGACGCGAGCTTCGATCGCGGTCACGGCCGCGCTCATCGTTCTGTTCGCCATCTCACCGCTTGCCCAGATCGCGGCCATCGTTCTCGGGGGCCTCGCCGGCTTGTGGCTTTGCCGCTCTGTGCAGACGTCAGATGGCGAGCATATTACAGTGCCCGTATCGCATCGTGCAGGGATCGTCGCACTGGCTCTCTTTCTGGCGTTGCTCTTCGGTCTGCCCGTTCTCGCCCGCCATGGCGCACCAGAGGGCGTTTCCCTGTTCGACGCCTTCTACCGGTCAGGCGCGCTCGTGTTCGGTGGCGGTCATGTCGTGCTGCCCTTGCTGCACGAGGCTTTCGTGACATCGGGCTGGGTCAGCGACGACACCTTTCTCGCCGGTTATGGCGCGGCACAGGCGGTTCCGGGGCCGCTTTTCACGTTCGCGGCCTATCTCGGCGCGGTCGTCGGGCAATCTCCCCACGGTGTTGCCGGTGCCGCTTTCGGTCTTTTCGGCATCTTTCTGCCGGGCATCCTGGTCCTGATCGGAGCTTTGCCCTTCTGGGACACCTTCCGCAGCCAGCGGGCCGTTCAGGCGACGATGCGCGGCGTCAACGCAGCGGTCGTGGGCCTGCTGGGGGCGGCGCTCTATACACCGGTCTGGACGAGCGCGGTCAGGTCGGCGGCGGATTTCGGGATCGTGCTGGTCGGTTTCGTCCTGCTGACCGTCTGGCGGGCGCCACCCCTGGTGGTAGTCGGTATCAGCGCGCTGGGAGGGGTCGTCATTGGGCAGGCAGCATAATGAAATGTTCAGTCAGCGACGTGCATCGACGCGTGATCGCCATACCGTTTTTCAACGCACACTTCAATAATGGCGCGTCGTTATAAGGGCCATGTTTCGGCCGTTTCCTGTGTAAGTCAGCCAGAAAACGGACAGGCAGTTTACCCCCCGTTGCCGTCGTGATTTCGGCGAGGCTGCGGCCTCGCCGTGTTGCGGAACGAGGGGCAGGGTGTCTCCGTGGTCGGATGGGGTCCCGCGCGGGAAGTAGTCATAGGAGGAAGAGGGTGGTTTCGCCTCTGGTGCCGAATAACCGGTATCAGAGGAGAGTTTTCCATGACCACAACCACCATCCTGCCCCCTGCGTTCCGTGGTGCGGCGTCCGGCGGCTTCCGGATCGATCCTTCGCGCGGGGAGCGTAGTGCCCGCGTCTCGTCCGAATGGTTCTCGCGCCCCGATGACGAGCGGTATCTGTCCCTATCTGATTTGCACGCGGCCACTCTTGGCCGTGCCGAGCGCGCCACGGCCCGCACGGTAGAAAGCCGCGCCATCCGAGTGGAGGCGAGCCGCGACAATGCCGAGCGCCTGACCCTGACCGTGCCGGGGCAGAATGACCCGATCGCACCCACCCACTGGTCGTTCGGCCAGATGTGCAGCCTGGTCGGTGCGCCATCGTCGTACTTGCGTAACCTGCCGGCCTCACTGGCGGCGATCAACCTGCAGCACGGGCTGCTGTCGCATAGGGCCGAGCTGGTGAAAACGCTGGAAACCGAAGACGGGCGCGTCGAGCTGCGCGCTGTAACCGGTCCCGATTACGGCCGTATCTGGGACCATGAACTGGTCGGCGCGGTGCGGAAAATTGCTGGTGATGGCACCGGCGACACAAACTGGAAGGTGCCGGGCGTGATCGACTGGGCCACCATGACCCATAATCCGTATGTGGACATCACCAGGGAAACCACGACGCTCTACGCATCGGATCGCGATGTCTTCCTGTTTCTCGTCGACGATACACATCCGATCGAGGCCGGACGCCTGCCCAACGGCGATCCCGATCTCTATTTCCGGGGCTTCTACGCCTGGAACAGCGAGGTCGGTAGCAAGAGCCTCGGCATTGCGTCATTCTACCTGCGCGGGGTGTGCCAAAATAGAATGCTCTGGGGTGTGGAAAATTTCGAACAGATCACGATCCGGCATAGCAAGTTTGCTGCTTCCCGTTTCGTGCATCAGGCCACACCGGCCCTGCGGAATTTCGCTACGGCCAGCCCGGCATCGTTCGTCTCTGGTATTCAGGCCTCGCGCAAGGCGCTGGTGGCCAGAACCGATGACGATCGCGAAGCCTTCCTGCGTCGTCGTGGGTTCTCGAAACCGGAAACTAGCAGGATCATCGAAACCGTGCTGCACGAGGAGGGACGCAAGCCCGAGAGCGTGTTCGATTTCGTGCAGGGGATCACGGCGCTGGCGCGAACGAAGACCAACCAGGACACGCGGCTGGATCTGGAGGGCAGGGCACGAAAGCTGATGGAGAAGGTCGGATGAATGCGTCCATCATCAGAGGCCAGCGTGATGGGGAAGGGGCGGCGGACGAGGTCCGCCGCCTTTTGCCTGTCGGCAGGTCAGTCGTTCAGGCTGTCCTTGAGCGCCTTGGCAGGCGTGAAGGCCAGCTTGCGCGAGGCTGCGATCTGGATGGTCGCACCCGTGGCCGGGTTGCGGCCTTCGCGGGCGGCGACTTCTTTCACCTTGAACTTGCCGAAGTTCGGCAGGGTGATTTCGTCACCCGCTTTGGCGGCAGCGGTCATGGTGTCGATCAGCGCGTCCAGCACCTTGCGGGTATCAGTCTTGCTCGTGTCGGTGGTGGTGGCGATATGATCGACCAGATCGGCAATCTTCATGGGACTATCCTTTTGCATTCGGGCCTGTGCCCGTTGCCTCTGCCGTTACGGGGGAATCATGGCGGCATCAAGCCTGCAGGGAGGGGGAGATGACCAATACGCAGTCAGGGGATGCTGGCGATCTGGCCCGCAGGCTGGCCGAGAACGCCGAAGTGGTCTGTCGCCATTACCTCTCGGCCGGGCGACGGCACGGCAATTACTGGCTGGTCGGCGACGTCCACAACACGCCGGGACGGTCGCTCTATGTCCGCCTGCATGGTGGTCTGGGCGGGCGTGGTCGCGCGGGTAAATGGACGGATGGTGCGACGGGGCAGCATGGCGATCTGCTTGACATCATCCGTGAAAGCCTCGGGCTGCTGGATTTTCGTGATGTCGCCGATGAGGCCCGGCGCTTTCTCTGCCTGCCGCAACCAGAGCCACGACAGCCCTCTGATCGTGGCCGTTCCGATGCGTTCGGGCATGACGCTTCCCCGCAGGCATCTGGCACCGCAGACGCCGCACGAAGGCTCTGGTCCATGTCCCGCCCGATTGCGGGCACCTTGGCGGAAACCTGGCTGCGCCATCGTGACCTCACCCGCCTGACGGACCTGCCATCGCTGCGATTGCACCCGGATTGCTACTACCGGGCCAATGCTGACAGTCCAACCGAGACCTGGCCCGCCATGATCGCCGCCGTGACCGATCTCAACGGCGCTCTGACCGGCGTCCATCGCACCTGGCTGGCGCGGGACGGAAAGGGCAAGGCGCCCGTCGCCATGCCCCGTCGGGCCATGGGCGACCTGCTCGGCCACGCCGTGCGCTCTGGCGCGGTGTCCGACGTTCTGGCGGCAGGCGAGGGCATCGAGACGGTGCTCTCGCTCCGGGAAGTCATGCCCGATCTGCCACTGGCCGCGTGCCTGTCCTCGGCGCATCTCGCCGCCATGGCGTTTTCGCCCACGCTGCGCCGCCTCTATGTGCTGCGTGATGACGACCCGGCCGGGGACCATGCGGTGACGACCCTGCAGGCCCGGACGCAGGAAGCCGGGATCGACTGCCTCGTGCTGTCACCGCGTCTGGCGGACTTTAACGATGATCTTCGCTACCTCGGGCGTGGGGCGATGCGGGCGATCCTGCACCCCCAGCTTGCCCCGCAGGACGTGGCGCGGTTCCTGCATCCGGTCACGCACTGAGGCGGGCCGGGAAGGGGGTGTGAGGGTCATCATCTTTCCGGCGTGGTGTGAGGGCTGTCCTGTTTTCCGGATGGGGCGCGCCCGCGGCCTTTTCTGGAGGGGAGCGGGCGTCAGCCAGGCCGGGCCTGCAATGGCGGAGCCGGCTATTTCCCGCCGCGCGTGCCGCGCTTTGCATCGCGAAGCAAAATAGCCGCCTCCCTGCCATCCTCCACTGCGTTCCGGCCGCGCGTTGCGCGGTTCCGGCCCGACCTTCGTCTGCCGCTATCCGCCCCCGGAAAGGCCGCGAGGGGCGCGGCCGAGACCGGAGGACAGACCCGTGACCCGCACACAGGACGATTTCGAACCCGTACACGCCACATCTTCCACCGCCCATGTGCTGGCCGAACTCCAGCTTTACGGCCACCGTCCCTTTGAGGACGAGCCGGACCCGAGGCCGCTGCCTGACGCCAGCCAGATCGAGGGCGCGGTGGCTGATATCTTCGACGCCCTGTCAGCCACGCTGACCGAAACCCGGCTGGAACCCGATCTCGAACCGCTGATCTGGTCCACCGTCAATGTCTTTCACCGCATGGTCGGGCAGGTGGAGCGTGATCTTGACCGTAACGAGCAGGCGCAGAAACGCTGCCAGCAGGAACAGGATGGCAGCGAAATCCGCTCGGTGGAACTGGAGCGCCTCATCGCCGAGGGCCTGACCCTGCTGGAACGACGCAACGCTTACGAGATCTTCCGCGACCTCGCCTGCGACCAGTTCGAACGCCTGACGATGTCGCCTTGGCGGCCACGCTCCGGCTCACTGGTCAGCCGCAGTACGCTGACGGCGTCGATGATTGACAGCCGCGATTTCCTCAATGCCCGCCGCAAGGCCGAAACCGAACTGCTGGTGCCCCCCGGACCAAAGGTCGCGGTGACAGGCGGCCCTGATTACGAGGATCATCTCCTCATCTGGAACCGTCTGGACAAGGTGCGCGAGAAGCATCCCGACATGGTGCTGTTGCATGGCGGTTCACCCAAGGGGGCCGAATTCATTGCCTCCCGCTGGGCCGATCACCGCGAAATTCCGCAGATTGCCTTCAAACCCGACTGGAACCGGCACGGCAAAGCCGCCCCGTTCCGGCGTAACGACGCCCTGCTGAAAGTCCTGCCCGTCGGCGTCATGGTGTTTCCGGGATCGGGCATACAGGACAATCTGGCCGACAAGGCGAAGCAGATGGGCATCCCGGTCTGGAGGTTCCGCAAGGACAGTGGCGCGTAAGCGCCATTGTCTCCTTTAAACACATCCCGGGAATGATGATCGCTACTCTCGATTTTTCGCATGGCGCCGATCGATCAGAACTGTCCGTCGGGCTCCCCGTTGCCCGCGCTGCCGGTTGAAGCAAATCGGATGGACCGCGCCCCGGAAGGCCCCACCCGGAGAGAACGGGGGCGGGGCGTGACCTTTCGCCCCATTCCAACTGCGGGGACGATGGATGACGGAGGCGATGGCACCCTTCCTCGTCGGTGAACAGGTCGAAACAGCAGCGGCGAAGGAGGGATCGTCCAGCGGGCAACCGGCTGGTAGGCCTTCGTTGGAACGACGGGTCCGTAGGATGCGGCCCGAACCGTTCGCAGCAGGGACGTGGCAGTCGGGGGCGGGTGTCAGGCCGCAGCCCGCGCCACCAGCATGGAAGACGGTCGCACCGGGCGAGCGCGATATTCTTCTGTGTCGCACGTTCCCCACCTGTCGGACCGGTCATGCCGGCATCATCTCTCCATGGGGCTGGCGGGTCCGCACACCATGGCCTCTGTCGGATGGCTGATCTAGCCGAAGACCGGCTGCGCCTCGATCGGCTGGCCGCAACGGCGTTCCAGAACTTTCTTCCCCTGACGGCTGCGCCGTCATTCCTCGCGAGACAAGAAAGTTCCGGCCCTGCCGTCCTCCGCTGCGCTTTGGCCCTGAAGGGTGCTCTGCCGCTCGCCTCCGGCTGGTCGATCGCCATCGAGGCCACGGTGGTCGCGGCCCGATAACAGCATGGAGATACGACAATGGCTAACATCGGTTCCTTCAAGAAGGTGGGCGAAGGCTTCGAAGGCGAAATCGTCACCCTGGCCCTGCAGGCCCGCAACGTCCGCCTGGTGGCGGAAACCAACCGGGCCAACGACAACGCCCCCAACTACCGCGTCTACCTCGGACGGGTTGAACTCGGCGCCGCATGGACCCGCCGCTCCAACGAAGGCCGCACCTATCTGAGCCTGAAGCTGGACGATCCTTCCTTCGCCGCCCCGATCTTCGCCAACCTGTTCACCGACGAGGAAGGGGAAGGCTACACCCTGATCTGGACCCGGCCCCGCAGCCGGAACGGGGAGTAAGCTCCCCACCACCAACCCGCCCGGTCTCCCCGGGCGGGGCCTTCCGGGCTTTCATTTTCCCACGTGCCCTTTCGGGGTGCGGGCGGCAGCGCTGGTCGCCCGACGTGAGACGCAGGAGGAACATGAGGCTTTCCCTCAGTCTTCCCATTGTACCATGCGCGAGGGCGCACCGCGTCAAGGACGCGTGGTCCCCCCAATTTTGCCCGGCGCACCCGTGCCGGGCACGCCAGACAAAATCGGCTCCCCCACGCGCCGGCGAGCCGGTCGCCTGCGGCGATCCCTGACCCGGTCCGCCCCGGCATGAGCCGTCCGTCCTGTCTTCGAGAAACGAAAGGAGCAGGACGATGACCACGCACCACGACCATATCCAGATGCTGCGGGCCGAACTGACCAGCTTTCACCTCAGCCGCCGCGAGCGGCAGCAGATCGAGCGCGAACTCAAAGAGGCGCTTGCTCGGCAGGGTAACGTCGAAGCAGACAGGCCGACACCGCCCCATTGAGGGCGGAGAGGGTGGGTCAAGGAACCCTATTTCTGATCGTCCGCCGGAACCTGATTTTCATCCAGTAATGCCGCCGGTCGTACGTTGAGTGCCTGTGACGCATGCCATAACGAAAGCAGCGTCGCGTTCTGGCGCCCGGTCTCGATCCAGCTGATATAGGCGCGGTCCACGCCCATCCGTTCCGCTAGGGCTTCCTGGCTGAGACCGGCGGCACGTCGCAGGCGCCTCACGTTCGCGCCGAAAAGTCCTCGGATGTCCATCCGCAGGATAGGAACGATTTGTGTATTATCGCGCTACGTATTATAATACACGGGCGGTTTCTCTCCCGCCGGAGCGATGCTCCGCAGGTATCACGTGATGCCGGAAAAACCGGCCTTTCACGCCCATGCGGCCTGAATCCTTCATCTCCATCCAAATGATCCCGATCAGGCCGGATATGTTCGGGATCACCTCCCTGAGTCTTCGGGACTACCCGTTCCGGTTCCGCACCGGATACTGGGTCGAATCCATGACATATCGGGGGAGGGGGACGTGCCGACAATCCGGCCGTGGGATGCCGCACCCCTTCGTCGCGCCTACGCCGGGCTCGACCCTGCCGGTCTCGCCCAGGAATGGCTGCGACACAATCCGGCCTACCGGCGCGATCATGCCGCAACCATGACGACGGGCAAGGTTGACGCCGAGGCATGGCGCGCTTTTGCCCGTCGCTGGGGGTTGCGTTTTCCCTGTCGATCCTGATCTCCCCGCCTGGCTTGCCCCCGCTTTCTGGGATCCGGACATCGCGCCGGAGGTCGCTGTGCGTGGCGACGGGGGTGACATTCTGTCCCGTCTCACGCCGTACGCGCGGGCACGACATGACGGTCCCGATGGCATCCATCTCGTGCTGGACAGCGTAGCGGGTCCGCTGCGCCTTGTCATAGTCGTCGATCGGCAACCCGACGCGTCAGGAACCTGGTTCGTCATCGACGATAGGCACCTCGCGACCCGTCTGGCCTGCGTCGCGCGCTTCGGGCGCCTGCTCGTCGGCCAGGCGCCCGGTCCTCTTCCCTCCACCTTGCGCCTGAGTCCGCAGCAGAAACTCCGGCAGATTCGCATGCTCTGCATCGCCGAAGGCCGGCGCACGGGGGTGACAGTGCGCCGGATCGCGGCTGGTCTCTATGGCGAGCGCATCCTGCACCTGTCCCGCAATGAATGGCGTGCCAGTTCATGGCACCGGGCTTTCTACCGCGACCTCGACGGCACCGGGTTCTACCTGAACGGCGGTCACATCGCTCTCCTTCAGGGGCTGAAGCAGGGGGGGTGACAGTCTGGCGGCCTGAACTTTGTCATCCCTCCCCAAGTCCCATTCTCCGGCAGCGTCCTCCCATGAGCCGCGACATTCCGCACGCGGCCCGATCCACCGGGAGGAAGACCCCATGCGTGTCCAGCCGACACTGCCACCGCGCTATCTGCGCACCCCGGACGCGGCCAATTTCGTTGGCCTGTCCATCCGTACCCTCGAAAAACACCGGAGTTGCGGCACCGGTCCGCTCTACCGCCAGCTTGGCGGCCGGATCGTCTATGCCGTGGAAGACCTCTGCGCCTGGGCCGATCTGAACGTCCGGCTGTCCACCGGGGATGGTGGCGGCATTCCCATGCCATCCGATCCTCGCGCCTACATCATCCGCTTGCAGGCGAAGGCCCGCAAGGCGCAGCGGAGTGCCGGACGATGAGGCCGGCCGCCGATAGCTGGCGCCAGCCCGACCGGCGCTTTGTTGTCACGGGACCGGCACGACCCCGTGACATCCGTGATCTGATGGGGCGTCCGTTTTTCGCGCTGGGGCACATGGCGCGCCTTGAGCCTCTTCGCTACCGCTCGCGTCAGATGGAGATCGTTGTCGAAGCCTCGGCTCCTCTGGGCATGGCGACGATCCGGGACGCCGATATCCTGCTTTGGCTGACCGGCCAGATCGTCGATGCCCTCAATCATGATCTGTGGGTGTCGCGCCATGTGCGCTTCACGCCCTGGCGCCTGTTCCAGGATCTGGGATGGGCTGACGGCACCCACCAGTATCGCCGACTTCATGGCGCCCTCGCGCGTCTGGCGGAAACACGCGTCACCACCAGCCTGCGGCAGGGGCCGGAGTGGCGCGAGAAGCCGTTCGCCTGGATCAGTGACGTCCGGATTTCCCGTGAGGATGGGGTAGCCCTGACCCTGCCGGACTGGCTCATGGAGATGGCCTGTGATCGCTCTCATGTCCTGAGCGTCGATCCCGCCTATTTCCGCCTTTATGGCGGTCTGGAGCGGTGGCTTTACCGTCTGGCGCGCCGACATGCTGGTCGGCAGAAAGACGGGTGGCGTTTCGATCTTCGTGATCTTCATGCCCGGTCCGGCACCCTCTCTCCCTGGCGGAATTTCGTGATCGACGTCGCCGGCATTGTCCGTCGCCAAGTCGTCCCAGGTTACGACTGCAAGGTCATTTATGGCGGAAAACAGCCAGTCCTGCGTATTTCTCCAACGGTATCATCCACCGGTTCTGTGGATAACCGTGTGAATCCTACCGTTGGTCAGGATGCGGATCATACCATTGCTCACGGTGCGGAAATACCGTTGCTGACGGTGCAGAAAACGTCGCAATGCATTGTTTTCAAAAGCGGAATCAGCCCCGTAACTTATATAACTAATATAATAACTTATTATGTAGGGGATTTCGGTCTTTTCGCTCCCCTTCCGGCCGCCCGGTCGGGACGTGGAGAAAAGGCTCGGGAAGCGGTCGCGGATCGCCTGGTCGGTGTCCCATGACTGCCCGTTCTTTCCAGCCGAAGGGCGATGCCCTCACCACGGTCGAACTGACCTGGATCGAGAAGCGCATCGAACACTGGATCCGCTTCGGGCATCCCGTCGAGGACCGCATTCTCGATCGTCGGCGCAGGCTGATGAGCTTCACGCCTGACAGCGTGTTCGCGTTCATCCGCTGGGCCGCGAACGATTTCGGCACCGTGGTGTCCTGCATCGACATCGTGCGGGCCGTGGGGGCTCAGGAATCCTGCCAGACGGTGCCCTTTGTGCGTCCCGGTGGTGAGAGTCTCTTGCGCCAGAGCGGCTGGCCAAAAGTGCGTCGAGTGCTGGCGGCGATCGACGGCGTGGAGGCGCTGGGGATCGATCCCACCGCTGCCTGTCCCGATCACTGGCGGCATCTGCATCACCGGCTCACGGCGGCCCAGGAGCCACGTCCCTATACGTGCGAGCGGCACCAGGCATGGCTGCGCAGGAGGGCCATGTCATGACCCGGCGCGCCTGGCTTTTCACCTCGTATTTTGCCGTGCTCGGCGTGGGCGCCTCGCTGGCGTTTCATCCCACGCCGCGCTGGGTCTGGAACGAGACAGCGAGTGTTCCGGTCGGGTTGTATCGCATCCAGCACACGGTTCCGGTGCGCGTCGGCGACATCGTTGCCATCCGCCTGCCGGAACGCGAGGCCACGCTGCTGGCCACACGCGGCTACCTGCCGTTCGGCGTGCCGCTGCTCAAGCCTGTGGCAGCACTGGCGGGGCAAAGTGTCTGTCGCATCGGCGTCCACGTCACCATCGACGGTAAGGCGGCCGGCGATGCGAAGACCGTTGACCATCGGGGCCGCAAGCTGCCGGTCTGGCAGGGCTGCCAACGCATTGAACCGTGGCAGGTGTTCGTCATGAACGCCGCCGTGCCGACCAGTCTGGACGGGCGGTATTTCGGCATCCTGTCGATGGACACCGTCATCGGTCGCGCCGTGCCGGTTCATGTCCGCACAGGTGAGGCCGAGCCACCACCGCCGCATTTTCATCCCCTTCCGGAACCCGGCGCTCCGATCCGGGAGCAACCGCTTCTGGCGCCGCCCATGATGCCCATGAAACCCGGTGAACCACCCATTCAATGATGGGCGCCAGCCATTGAATTTTCATACTCCCGAAAGGACTTCTCTCATGAGCCAGATCGGTTTTTTCACCCGGACGTCGGATGGTTTCGCCGGACGGGTGCGCACCCTGTCGCTGGATGCCGAACTGACGTTTGTGCCAGCGGAAAGCAATGGCGCGGAACATGCACCCGATTATCGCATCCATCTCGGTGAAGGCGATTCAGCATTGGAGATCGGTGCCGGGTGGAAACGCACCGGGGAACGTGCCGGCGAGTATGTATCCGTGGTTCTGGACGATCCCTCGTTCATGCAGCCAATCCGCGCCACGCTGTTCCAGGCCGGGCGCGGCGGGCGTGAGTGGCAACTGGTCTGGAACCGGTCTGCAAAACGTCCGGGAGGTCGGGAATGAACACCCGGTTTTTCATGTCCGCCGGCGTGTTGGCCGTGCTCGCGCTGCCGCTCTCGCCCGTCCCTGTTCATGCCCAGGATTTCGACTATCTGGTGCGACAGGCGGCGGCACGGAATGCGATCCCGGCGACGTGGGTGCGGGCCGTCCTCCATGCCGAAAGTGCCGGTGATCCACATGCGGTTTCCGCCGCCGGTGCAATGGGGCTGATGCAACTCATGCCGGACACATGGAAGGATGTCCGGCGAACGCTCAATCTGGGGGCCGATCCTTTCGATCCGCACGACAATATTGCGGCTGGTGCAGCCTATCTGCGATGGCTGCATGACCGCTACGGCGATGCAGGATTTCTCGCCGCCTACAACGTCGGTCCCGGTCGTTATGACGATCATCTGGCGACCGGCAGGCCATTGCCTGGCGAGACGGTCTCTTACGTGGAATTTGTCAAACGGCTGATGAAAACCCCATCGTCTGACCTCCATCTTCCCATTTCTTTTTTGTCCTTTCCGGCTCGTTCCTGGATGACGTCTGCGCTCTTCGTTTCAGGCCAGTCCGATGCGTTTCGAGCACCCACGGCACGTCATGTTACTGCTCCCGACGACCTCTTCGCAGGGCATGCCGGGGAGAGGTCCGGCATGGTCCCGCTGAGGGGAGCGGATCAGGTCCAGTGAGGCGTGAAAACCCCGGAAAAAGGGCAGAAAAAGTTAGGGCTGGATAAAAGGCCGCACATCGCGGCTCGGTTGGGTTGGCTGTTTTCCGGGGTTTTTTAGGTCTCGTTGCGAGGTGCCTAGATTTTCCGCACCTCGCGGCTAGGTATCATCTCTTTGATCCGGCGCGATCTTTCGCGCGGTGCAGGGCATTTTCCATGAACGGGGATGAGGAATTCCGGGTCCGGCCAGGGCGCATCCGCTCCACCCGCGCCCGGCAGGCGCGGCCTTTCGTGACGCAGGTGCTGGCGTCGGTGCAGCGGGCCGGAGGCAGGGTGTCCCGCGCGGGGAAAATCAGTGCCGGGCGTCGCTCCAGTTTCGGGCGCGGGAGGGCCGCCGCCCATGCGGCTAATCGCCTGCTGACCAGCCGCTCGCGGGGCGTCGTCATCAAGGCGCGCGTCGTCCGGCATGTCCCGCGCGCCACACCGCTGGCGGCACACCTGCGGTATCTCCGCCGGGAGGGCGTGACGCGGGACGGGGAGGATGCCCACCTGTTCGGCAAGGACAGCGATGACATCCGCGCCTCGGACTTCGCGGCACGATGCGACGGCGACCGCCACCATTTCCGCTTTATTGTCTCCCCGGAGGACGCGCCGGAGATGTCGGATCTTCGGGCTTTCTCCCGCGATCTGATGGGGCAGATGGAGTCCGATCTTGGCACGAAAATCGACTGGGTCGCCGTCGATCACTGGAACACCGCGCATCCTCATCTGCATGTCATTGTCCGGGGCGTCGCCGAGGACGGTTCAGACCTGGTGATCGCGCGCGATTACATCCGCGAAGGCATGCGTGCCCGTGCCCAGGATCTTGTGACGCTGGAACTCGGGCCACGCACCGATCGCGATATTCATCAGGCGGTCGAGCGGCAGGTGAATGCCGACCGCTGGACCCAGCTTGACCGCCAGCTTCAAAGGGACGCCGGAGAAGATGGTGTCATCGCTCTGGGGCGTGCGCCGGGCGAAACCCCGGACGCCTTCGCCACCGTGAAGCTGGGCCGGTTGCGCCGTCTGGAGACTATGGGGCTGGCGCACCAGGTCGGGCCGGATCGCTGGCGGATGGACGAAGGTGCGGAGGCGACGCTGCGGGAGATCAGCGAGCGCAACGATATCATCAAACGGATCCACCGGGGCCTGGCGGAGCAGAAAATCGACCGCGCGGCATCCTCCTGGGTCATGGCCGCCGAGGACACCACCGATCCCGTCATCGGCCGGCTGGTCGATCGGGGCCTCGACGATGAGCTGCGTGGCACGGCCTATGCGGTGATCGACGGGATTGATGGACGCACGCACCATGTCCGCCTGCCGCACCTCGAAGCCGCATGTGATGGGGCAGTCGGTTCCATCGTGGAACTGCGGCGTTTCACCGACAAAGGGGGACGTGACCGTGTCGCGCTGGCCGTGCGCTCGGACGTCACGCTGGAGCGGCAGATGACGGCGGAGGGTGCCACCTGGCTCGACCGGCAGGCCATCGCGCGGGAGCCTCTTGCCCTAGCGTCCACCGGGTTCGGTGCCGAGGTGAAAGAGGCGATGGAAAAACGCTCGGATCATCTGGTGGAGCAGGGTCTGGCCAGCCGCGAGGGCGGGGGCATCCGTTATGCGCGGAACCTGATCGCCACGCTGCGCCAGCGGGAGCTGGATGCGCTGGGCCGGAGCCTTGCCGGGACGTCAGGGATACCGTTCCGGCGGAGCGGGGAGGGCGATCCCGTTACCGGCACCTATCGCCAGCGTTTCAACCTGGCGTCGGGGCGCTTCGCCATGATCGACGACGGGTTGGGCTTCGAACTGGTGCCGTGGTCGCCGTCGCTTGAAAAACAGCGAGGGCGGGAGGTATCGGGCATCATGTGCGGCGATGGGGGGATCGACTGGTCGTTTGCGCGGAAACGCGGGCTGGGTCTATGACCGCGAAGGCTGGAAAGCAGGCTTCCGAACCGTCACCCCGCTTCCCCCATCATATCCCGCGCATGGTTGGCGAGACGATGCAGATCTCCGTCAGGCGTGTCTGCGACCATGCTGATCCCGAGCCCGTCCTGCGCCCAGATATAGCCCGGTATCTGCCGCATCGGGCGCATCGGAGCCGTCATGTCATGGCCGTACATGGGCCGCACGAACAGGGAAATCCGGCTGCCATTGCCGTCCTTGTAGAAAAAGACGCAGGCCGGACCATGATCCGTCGTGACCAGTTGTCCGCCTGTAAGCTGATAGCCTGCCGCCGACAGGTCTGGGGGGCGAACCGGTCGCCCGAGTGTACGCCCACCCCACGCTGCCAGTTGCGCGACATTGCCTTTCGCGATCGTGCTGCCCTTACCGGCGTCATGCACGATCACCGCCTCCCGCTCGACCGAGGCCAGGCCGAGGGGCACTTCCCGGTCACGAAGCATCCATCCGCTCCCCAGTCCCAGAGACAGGGCCAGCGCAACGGACGCCGCCATCTGCGGCAGGCTGAAACGACGGACTCTGCGCTGTTTCAGCCGGGCGATGTCAAACCGTGCTGGTACGGGCTGCCGGAGTTCGGCATCCATCGTCGCCCGCAATAGATCGCGTTCCGCACGCCATGCCGTGACCCGCATTCGTGCATCGGGATTGGTATCCAGCCATGCCTCCACGGTTCTCCGCCGTTCGGGAGACAGAAGTTCATCGATCCAGG
This sequence comes from Acetobacter indonesiensis, assembly GCF_000963945.1. Taxonomy (GTDB): domain Bacteria; phylum Pseudomonadota; class Alphaproteobacteria; order Acetobacterales; family Acetobacteraceae; genus Acetobacter; species Acetobacter indonesiensis. Next base: position 23,670 of record NZ_BAMW01000092.1, read on the forward strand.
CCTGAAGATCGTCCTCGGTCACGGGGCGGTCGGGCCGTGTCATTTTACCCTCCTGAGCATAGGCCGTTCTTCATGGCCGACAAGCTGGTGCAATGCCGTCCTGGCTCGCGACAGCCGGGACATCACGGTGCCCACCGGCACCCCCAGTATGTCCGCGACCGTTGCGTATTCTAGCCCTTCGACACCGACCAGCATCAGTACCTGCCGGTGGTCATCGGAAAGGTGTTCGAAAGCGTCGGCCACTTCCTTCCATTCCAGATGGGGAATCTGTCCCGCCTCCTGCATCGGTTCCGGATCAGTTGTTTCCATGAAGGGAATAAGACGCCGCAAACGCCGCCAATGGCTGACATTGAGGTTATAGGCGATGGTGAACAGCCAGGGCCGCAGGTCCGACCGGCCACGCACCTGATGCATCCGGGTCAGGGCGCGCTCCAGACAGTCCTGCACCAGATCATCGGCCTGATGCGGGTCGCGTGTCAGCACGCGGGCATACCGTCTCAGGGCCGGTATGGCGTTCTGTAACCTGCTGTCATCACCGTCGTTCAATCCTGCCCGTGCCTCATATGGTTTCCGGTATCGCTGCTGATGAAGACGCTCCTGGCGTCTGTTTATTCCCGCCCGAACAGGGCGACCGCAAAATATTTCGCAAAGGACGCCGCACGAAGGGAATAGATCCGTTCTCGAGCGCGTCTTGCCATCAGACGCTTTCAAAGGATCGAAACCATGGCAACGAAGCCACTCGTGCCCTCTGCCTCAGCCCTGCGCTGGCTCGGTGTGGTCGCGGCACCGACGGCCCTGGCGCTGGGCTTCCTGTGGGCCGGCGGCTGGCTGACGCCCCATCGGCTGACGCAGACCAGCCTGCTGGATGCACTGCGTGCAGTGGACGGCACGCACCCCGGTTTTCGGCGCAATCATGCCAAGGGTGTGTGCGTGACAGGCTGGTTCGAGGGTAACGGCAATGCCGCCGGGCTTTCGATGGCGTCCGTCCTGCAATCGGGGAGAGTTCCCGTGGTCGGACGTTTCGCACTCGCAGGCGGCATGCCCTTTCAGGCCGATGCGCCGGCAAAAGTCCGCAGCATGGCGCTGCGCCTGATGCCTCCCGGTGGTCAGGAGTGGCGCATGGGCATCAACGACATCCCGGTCTTTCCCGTCCGGACCCCACAGGAGTTTCAGGACCTCCAGCTGGCGTCGCGCCCCGACCCGGCAACCGGAAAACCAGACCCCGCGCGGGTGCAGGCCTTTCGTGCGGTTCATCCCTGGTTGCAGGTAGCAGGCGCACAGATCACCCATCGGCCTCTGTCGTCAGGTTTTGCCGATGACACCTATCGCAGTCTCGACAGTTTCCTGTTCGTGGGGAAAGACGGCACGGAAACAGCCGTGCGCTGGTCGATGGTGCCTTTGCAGCCCGTCACTCCGGCCGACGCTCACGCCGACGACCACGATTACCTCTTCCGTCAGCTGATCGATGACCTTCACGCTCACTCCCTGCAATGGCGGCTGATGGTGACGGTGGCGGGCAATCACGACGTCATCGACGACCCGAGCCAGGGCTGGGCGGAAGACGACCGGCAGATCGACGCCGGAACCCTGACGCTCACAACTGTTGAAAGCGAGGAAAGTGGTTCCTGTACCGGCATCACCTTCGATCCGCTGGTGCTGCCGCACGGTATCGCGCCGTCCGGTGATCCGATCCTTCAGGCCCGGTCGGCCGCCTACATGCGATCATTCGCCGCGCGTTCCGGTGAAAAACTCCCGGTTCCCGCCATCACCCCCACCATGACGGCCGCGCCGGGCGGTGCCGAAGGGAAAAAATCATGATCAACGCAAAATCGTTTTCCCTGCCATCGCGTATCCTGCACTGGCTGATGGCCGTCATGATCCTGATCATGCTGTTCATCGGCGTGTTCATGGCCTCGACCGCGGGGCCAAACTACCATCGGCTGGTGACGCTCCATCGCCCGCTGGGCATTGCCATCCTTGTGCTCGCGCTCGTGCGTCTGGCGAACCGTCTTCGCTCACCGCCCCCAGCGCTCCCCGAAGAATTTCCGCCAATCATGAAATTTGGCGCGAAAGCATCGCATGTTCTGCTTTATGCCCTGATGATCGCTATGCCGTTTGTCGGCTGGGGTATGCTGTCGGCTGGTGGCTATCCTATTCCGCTCTGGGGGCAGTCCGTGCTTTTGCCGCCGATCCTGCCTCATGATCCGGCTTTGTGGGCGGCGCTGCGGTCAGCCCATACCGTGCTGGCGTTCCTGTTGTTCGGGATGGTGCTGCTTCACGTAGGCGCGGCCCTGTTTCACGGGCTGATCCGGGAGGATGCGGTGCTGCGGAGCATGACCTGGCAGGCAAAGGCGGATCGAGAATGAGACGTTCAATCGTTTGAAACGGCATGTCAGAGGCATGGCGCGAAATGGGGGCAAACGGAAGGTCGGCTATCTGTTGAAAAACATGATAAAGCTGCCATGGCCTTTCTCTTTGTGGAGTTGCACTTCAAATAATCAGAGCCGTATTATTGCCGCCTAGGCGTAGAGGACGGATAGAGTTTGCGGGCAACACGCTCCATGGTTAGTCCCTGCACGATGATCGTAAACACCACCACCCCGTAACAGACAGGCAGCAGCAGCTCGCGCAAGTCTCCGGGCGGCAATCCAAGTGCCAGTGAAACCGAGATGCCGCCACGCAGACCGCCCCAGGTCAGGATACCAAGAACACGGCCCCGCTCCCATTGCCTGAGATGAACTGGAAGCGTTGAAAACAGCACGCTTAATGTCCGCACGGCAATGGATAGCGGTATCATGGCCAGGGTCGCCAGCACCGCAAACAGATGCGGTGTGATCTCAAGAATTTCAAAGCCAATCAGCATGAACAACAAGACGTTTAGCACCTCGTCAATGAGTGTCCATGCAACGTCGAGTTCTTTGCGGGATGCCTCATCAAAAACGGAATGACTATAGCTTGCGCCAAAGCACAGTCCTGCCACCACGACGGCAATCGCCCCCGACATGCCAAGTTGGTTGGCAATGCTGAAGGTTCCGGTTGCAAGCGCCAGTGACGTCAACAGATCAATGTGCGGATCCCGCTGTCCCTTAAGTATACGGAGTGCAATCCATCCGGTCAGTGCGCCCAGCAGACCGCCACCGATCGCCTCGCGGCAAAAACTCAGAACAATCTCGGAGGCGGTCACTCCTTGGCTGTCCCCGGTTGCCAGTCCTATCGTGACGCCGAAGATCACCACCCCCACGCCGTCATTGAACAGACTCTCGCCTGCGAAAACGGCCTGAAAGGGGGCGGGTAGTCCGAGACGTTTCAGCATGCCGACAACCGAAACAGGATCAGTTGGCGCGAGGATCGCCCCAAGGACGATGCACCATGTGAAAGGAATGGCATGACCCAACAGAGGGAAGACGTACCATGCCGCGATCGCCAGAAAGGCAACGGCCAGAACGGTTCCCAGAACAGAGAGAGCAGCCACGGAGGCAACCTTTGCGCGCAGATGTCCGACATCCACCTGCGTGGCCCCGGCAAACAGAAGCAGAGACAGCGCACCATTCAGGAGGGTCGTGGGAAGATTAATCGCACCGAGAACAGATCGCGGGAGAGCCTGAAGGTCATAGGCCGGTATCAACGGATTCAGGATCATAACCAGCAGGGAAGCCAGTAATGAGAAGACCAGCACGCCGATCGTCACAGGCAAGCGAAACGTGTGGTGATTGAGAATACTGAACCCTGCCGAGAGGGTCAGAAGCAGAGCGAGGAGGCTGATGGTATCCATGCCTTCACCGCTGGCTGCTCTTGTCCCCTACGTCAAGAAAAACCGGCAATGGTCCGCTATCTGAGGCAGCCTGACTGGTCTTCCTATATCCGAGATGAGGGCGATTTTCGCCGTAAGTCGGCGTGCTCAATATTCCCGTTTGCCCTTGTCACATTGTAAGCTCGACGTGGACGCACGCCTGATTTCTGATGAACATATATGCGGCGGCTTCGAGCAGGAACAGACAGCGCAATCTAACGATGAGCAGCGCTGAGAAATCGATGTCCCGCTCGCCGTTGACCAAGCTCTGCATCGAAATAACGTCCTCGTGGCTAGGCCGTACTGGAAAGCTGGGGTGGGAGTGCCACTCGCCTAGATAGTTGAAGCGTTTGAAATCGGAGCCAGTCTTTCGAAAGAAGATGTCGAGCGCTTGCGCATGATGGTCGGGACTGCGGACGAAATGTGCAGCCGTCCCGGTCGTTTCGTCGACCGAGAAGTCGACGATGCGGAAATGATCGGGTGCGACTTGCTCTCCCATGAGGATGCCGCCGATCTCACGCCGACCGGCCCCTCGCAGACAATTGCGAAGCTGCGCCCGCTGATCATTCGGAAGGCTGATCGTGACCATCGAACGCCAAGGGCAAGAGTTCGCGCAAGAGCGCAAGGCTGTCTGCGACAGAAGCGGGGTCCTGTTCGGCTTTCCAGGGGGCCGAGCCAGCGAGTTCGATAGGCCATGTCTCAAACGGCTGAGAGAAAATCCAGGCCTTGCGCAAGCCTATCGCATAAGCGGGGGCCGTAAACGCACTGTCCTCCGGCAGGGTGAGCACATCGGTTGCCAGACGCGCGAGGTGACCTGCGATGATGGAAACTTCGGCGTCGTCAGCGACAAGCGGTCTGGCGCTTCCGGTTGCCGCTTCATAGGGGGCAGCTAGGCCGGCAAGCGGGGCGGGGACGCCATGTGCATTGCACCAAGCGTTGATCTGGTTGCGGGCGGCCTGAGGCTCCGGCTCATGGCCTGATCGAACACGTGCCACGAGGCCGCCGATGCCCCCGGCGAACACCTCGCCCCAGACGAGTGGCTTCAGGCTTTCCTTCGCGACCGCGGCGCAGAAGTTGAAGCAATGCGCGTCGGCGGTGGCGTCGATGATGAGGTCGCAGGCGCGCAACGCCGACATCACCGAGTCCGTGGAATCGGCGCTTTCCTGACCGCCCAGCGCGACACGCCGCACCGTGACGTCGATCGTGCCGGCAATCTCAATGAGGCGGCTGCGGACCGCGTCGGCCTTATGGACGCCGGCCGCGGCGGCGCCAAGTTCGTTGCGCACCAGATTCTCGGCGAAAAAGACGTCATCGTCGACCAGCGTGAACATCCGCACGCCGGCGCGCGCCAGCATCGCGGCGAGCTTGGAGCCAAGCGAGCCGCATCCGACGATGCCGACGCTTTTTCCGGCGAGGAGAGAGTAGTCGTCCGGGAGCCGGTCACTGGTGGCGACCTTCAGTAGTCGCGAGCGACCGAAGACGCGCTTCTGGCCGGCGTCATAGGCATAGAAATGTGCGGTCTCGGTCGCGGACGCCAGCACCAAGTCCATTTCTCCGCTGGCGGCGAGTGCAGCCTCGCGAAGCGCTCCGAGGCCAAGCGCGCCGAGCAGGTCGGCGATACCGGCTTGCGTGGCTGCGGGCATCGCTGTCCCTTCGGGCAGCCGAATGGCCTGGCCGCGCTTCGTCGTCTCCCGAATCCCGGCCGGCCATGCTCGGCCATCGGTGACGCCGTCGGTCTCTATGATCGTCACCGTGAAGGTATCGGCGTAATATTTCTCCGCAATACCAATCTCGAACGACTGACCGGGTGCGATCGCCTTCAGGCGCTCTTCCATTTGCCGCGTCAGCAGGAACCGGAAATAGGAGCCGCGCACGCTTTGGCCGAGCGAAACGGCATGCGCCGAGGGCAGTTCGGGACCCTCGACATCGCGTTCACCGGCGATCAGACGATGCGCGCTCTCGATCATCATCGCCCCGGTGATCGACGTCTCCCAGTTGTCGGCGCGATATTCCAGGCAGAGATTTCCGCCCGCCCCATATTGGTGGTTCGACAGGCGACTCCCGTCTCTGGGAAGCACGATGGGTGGGGAATTGGGGTGGAATTCGGCATAGGTCATCGTCAACGGAACGCTGTCGCCGTCATACTCGATCTCGAAATCGACCGCGAGCGCAGCGCCGTTCGAGAGATGCCAGCGCACGCCCTTGAGCCAGGCGACGCGCTCCGCGAGGTTAGCCACGCCCTGACGCTCGGTTCGTGCGCGAGTCGGATTTTCGAGCCACCAGATCATTCCGCGCCGCCGAACCCCTGCGGCTTGGTTGGCACCCGGCTCCTGTCCGGAAAGGAAAGACCTTCGGCTACGGGCGCCACCGAAGCGGTTTTGAGCAGCGGGGATCGCGGCGGCGGCGGCGGACGGCGGCGGGCCGTGCGGTCGGCCATCGATCCGCCAACGCCGCGTCCGACTATCTCGGTGATCACTCTCCTATCGCTCGACCGAGCTGCCGCGGCGAATTCCGTCCTGGCCTTTTGGAGCCACTCGTAGAACGCGGTCGCCCGCTCGGGGTGCTCGGCCCATTTGTCGGCGAAGTTTTCGAGCGGGTCGGTCGGATTCGGGATCCAGTAGCGGTTGTTGTGCCACAGGATATGCTGGTCCATGCCCGCGAGAATCACCGCGAGCGCTTCGCCGATCGTCTCTTCGCCCTTATAGGCGTGGGCCGCAAGGGTGGTGATGATGACCGAGATCGGCCGTTCGTCGCCGCCATGCTCGAAGGTATGGTCACGGTGACGCTTCAGGATCATGATAGCGGCCTGAAGCGGCGTTCGGATCTTGTAGTCCGGGATATCCTCGACGCTCGCCCTCATGCTGTCGGCGAGCACGCGCTTGCGCCGTTCGAGCGCGGTTGCCATCCGGCTCTTAAACCACTCGCAGTAGCCCTTGGGGTTCGAGCGCGGCCAATCGTCGGTAACGGTGGTGTAGGTCGGCCCCTCCTTGTCGGTAATGGCAATGGCGGTGAGTGTCCAACGCGCGTCATAGCCGCGGGATTCCAGGAGGAGGCGGGAGGCTTGCCCGTTCGGAAGCGCGGGCACGATATCCATATGGAATTGGGCGCCATCGGCATAGTCGAGCACCCAGCAACGGCGACCCTCGCGAAGCGGCTTGTTCATATTCTGCGCACGCCGATAGGCCTCGATCTCGGCGCCAAGCAGGGTCTTGAGCTGCTGTTGCGTCAGCGAGGTCTTGCCAAGCTTCTGCAACTCGCAGACGGAATCGACGTCATATTCCTCGGCGTCGTTCAAGGGCCGGATCGTCGTGCCGAGGCGAAAAGACCCCTGGACGTAGACCTTGGGTCCGTACTGTCGGACGGTCGAGGCGTCGCGGTGCAGCCAGTCGCCCAGTGACATGTAGCTCCGGTCGGCCTGCTCATACCGGCTTGGCGGCACGCTCAGTTCTTCGGCAAGATCCTCGAGGAATTCCTCGCTCTCGTGAGTGCGCGTCTGCTTTTCCACCATATGCCTCCAAGGTGAAGCCCACGGTCCGCGTATGGATAGTCGAACTGCGCGGTTGAGCTTTGAGGATAAAACGTGAACATTATAGCGAATCGGAGCGAAACACCATCATGGCAAAAACGCAAATCCCACAGAAAATTCAGGTCGCCCTCTGGACCAAAGCAGCCGGGCGCTGCGAATACCGCGGGTGCAATGAGGAACTCGTCGGCGACCTGATCGCCGGCCGCGTGGACGGTAAGTTCGGCTTCATTGCGCACATTGTCGCCGACAGTGCTGACGGACCGCGCGGCGATCCGGTTCGCTCGCCTGCACTCGCCAAAGACCTGAGCAATCTCATGCTGCTCTGTGCGAAGCACCATAAGGGCGTAGATGTCGACTATCTCGCGGATCATCCCGAGCCCGTCCTGCTTGAGATGAAAGCAGAGCACGAGGACCGGATCGCCATCGTGACGGGAATGGCGCAGGAGCGCGCCGCGCACGTCCTCCGGTTCGCGGCGGATATCGGACAGCGGGATGCCCTAGTATCGACGCGATCGATCTTCATGGCGATGCCGCCCGACAGGCACCCCGCCGAGGGACGAACGATCGATATCCAGTTGGCCGGATGTGACTATGCCGATCACGAAGCGAATTACTGGTCCGTCCAGCAGGACAATCTGCGCCGCGTGTTCGCTCGCAAGGTGAAGGAGCGCATCGAACAAAAGGAGATAAAGCAGCTCAGCGTGTTCGCGCTAGCGCCGCAGCCGCTGCTGATCGAACTTGGGCATCTGCTGGGGGATATCGTCCCGGTCACGGTTCATCAGCGATATCGCGAGCCCCCGTCATGGCGGTGGCAAGCTGACCAGCCCGCAATCACCTTTCAGGTCGGCGACTATTCCGGGGCACCGAACGTCGCAGTCGCGCTGAAGCTCGCGCTGAGCGCGACCGTTACGGATGAACGGATTAGCGCAGTGCTGGGCGAGGATGTCGCCATCTGGTCGCTGACCGCGGAAAATCCGCACAACGACATCATGCGTCGTCCGGACGACCTGATCGAGTTCAAGCACCAGCTTCGGCGTCTCCTTGATCGGATCAAGGCTGTTCATGGCGAGAATGCGGTTATCAACGTGTTTCCCGCTTTGCCGAATTCAGCGGCGGTTGAGGTCGGGCGCGTGTGGATGCCTAAGGCCGATTTGCCCATGCAGATCTATGATCAGAATCGGGCCGTCGGCGGGTTCATTCCTACCTTATGTATCGCGAATTAGAAGAGGGCCGCCTCCCCCTTCGTCGATCGGCTAAAGCTACCGATATGCAACCCACTCTAAGTGACAATAGAAGTTTGCACTGGTCATGTCCGTTATGCGGAAAGTGCACTGTGCGTTACATGTTCGGAAGGGAGGGCGACAGCTGCCACAATACCTCACTCTCCGCGAAGGTATCAGGGCTCTCACATCGCCTGTGGAATACTTCAGCAATCCGCGAAGTCATGTCTTCTTATCTGCCGCGCTAACTCAAATGTTTCGGAAGGGAGTCAACCGCTCCGCTAGATAAATACGGTGCATCCGCCGTAGCTCGTCGGGCGCACCCGGCGTCGTGGGCGCGTCCTTCGTAATCATGCCACGCAACACTTTCATGGTGTTCAGAACCACCGCCGCGATGTCTTTCGCCAACGCCTCATCCAGCCTTGGCGCACAGACACGCAACGCCGCCGCAATGCCAGCGATGGCATGCCCCCGCGCACGATCGCGGATCTCCATCCTGTCGGTCCGGGCCTCCATCAGCGCGGACAGGGATTTCACGCGAGGATAAAGCGTGACAAGCAACTCGATCAGGACGTCCGCCAATGCTGCGGGCGACAGCGTAGCAGCACATTTGGAGAGTGCCGCGTATTCTTCTTCCAGAACCGCGATATGCCGCTGCACCAAAGCATCCGCCACCGCCTCCTTGTTTGGAAAGAAACGATAGAGTGAGCCGATCTTCGCCCCTGCGCGCGCGGCGATCTCCGCCATGGTCGTCGCCTCATAACCGCGTTCCGCCATGAGGTCGGACGCGGCCTCAAGCAGTTCCTCAACGCGCTGACGCCCGGCAGCGCGCAGCGGCTGGAGAGATGTTCGTTTAGCCCTTGACGAATTTGAGTCCATCCTCAAATAATGCTCCTGCTTGAGTATCTGCTCAACTTATTAACGTTTCCGCGTGTTCCAAACAACGGTTCGGGACGGGCGGTTCGGCTGCCGATAGGGATGCTTCTCCATGATTTCGCTTCAAGCCACCAAGACAGCTCTCGTCCTGATCGATCTCCAGAAAGGTATCACGGGGCTCCCCCTGGCTCCGACATCGGGTGCTTTGATTGTTAAGCGATCGAAAGAACTTGCAACGCGTTTCCGGGCTGCCGGGGCTCCGGTTATTCTGGTGAATGTCGCATTTGCACCAGATTTCGCCGATGCGTTGCATACAGCTGTTGAACGCTCGTTCTCTCCACTTGGAGGCTTTGCGCCAGATTGGGCAGAATTGGTCGACGGGCTTGCCGAACCGACCGATCTGCGCGTCACGAAACGGCAATGGGGTGCATTCTACGGTACGGATCTCGATCTCCAATTACGTCGCCGCGGGATCACGAGCATTGTGCTCGGCGGAATCGCCACCAATCTGGGCGTGGAGTCTACGGCCAGAGCGGCGCACGAGCATGGATATAACGTCGTGCTCGCCACGGATGTCATGTCCACCTTCACGGAAGAGATGCAGCGTTTTGCCTGCGAGGAGATTTTCCCTCGTCTGGGCCGTGTGATGACGAGTAACGCGATCGCGCTGGAGGCGTGAGCGCATGGCGGATGTCTGCGCGTCTCGCGGCTCCCGGCGAGATCATTCATGAACGCCGGAACGTCGTCGCCAGCCTCAGGCTCGGATCAACTACCACCAGGCACTTGGAAAATCGTGAGCGTCGCGTCGATCGGGTCTTTCATGGCACAACTGGACGCCACGATCGTCAATGTGTCGCTCCCCGATCTTGTTACGACCCTACACGCACCGTTTTCAAGCGTTCAGTGGGTGGTCAGCGGCTATCTTCTGGCGCTCGCCCTGACGCTGCCGCTGAACGGTTGGCTCGTGAGCCGCATCGGAGGGCGTGCGGTCTATTTATGGTGTTTCGGCGCTTTCACGCTGACATCTGGCCTCTGCGCGCTGGCGTGGTCCGCGCCGTCCCTGATCGGGTTCCGTCTGCTGCAGGGCATGGCGGGCGGCCTGCTTGCGCCTATGGCGCAGATGACCGTTGCCCGTGTGGCGGGTCGGCAGATGCCGAGGGTTGCGAGTGCGATGACGGCACCCGTTCTGCTCGCGCCGCTTCTCGGACCCGTCGTCGCGGGTGCCATTCTCTCCGTCGCGTCCTGGCGATGGATCTTTCTTCTCAATGTCCCAGTCGGGCTTGCGGCCTTTATCCTCGCCGTTCTGTTTCTCCCGGACGACAGGCACGACGAGCGCCGCCGACGGCTTGATCTGACAGGACTTGGATATCTTGCACCCGCCCTCATCACGCTTCTCTACGGCATGGATCATGTCACCCGACCCTACGGATCAGCGACCCTGGGTGCGTCCCTCATGCTGTTCGTCCTGTATATTAGATCCGCACGACGCAAGGGTGATGACGCGCTGATCGACCTGCATCTGCTGCGTGCGCCCGTCTTTTCGGTGTCGGCAATTATCATGTTTCTGACGAACGGGGTGTCGTTTGCCGGTCAGATGCTTCTACCCGTATGGCTGATCCACGCCTGCGGTGTCTCGCCTGAGCGGACGGGCCTGTTCATGGCACCCCTGGGTCTGGGGATGATGTGTGTCTATCCGCTCATTGGCCGTCTGAGTGACCGGTTTGACACGCGCGATCTGACCGGCTGCGGGGCTCTTTTGTCGTTGGTCGGCACAGTGATTTTGGTGGTGCTCGCCTATAGCGGGCTAAACGTCGCCCTGCTGACCATAGCATTGTTATTGCGTGGCGGCGGCGGGGGTGCCATCGGCATTCCGGCGATGAGCGCGGGATACGCTTCGATCGCGCGCGCGGACATCCCGATGGCAACGACTGCGCTGAACATCATGCAAAGGATTGGCGGGCCAACATTGATTACAGCGTGCGCCACATTCCTTGGGTGGCAGCTTTCGGAAGTCGGTCCGTCTTATGTCGCATCAGAGGCTTATGCCAAAACGTTTGGATTGCTTGCGTTATTCCATGGCGCTCTATTGCTCGCCACGCGCTTCATCCAGCCTTCGGAAAAGAAACGCCAGTTCGGGCCGAACTGAACCTATCGGGCATTGATACTCACCTGAGAAAATAAAGTCATTCAGACTCACGTGGTCAACCTATGTCCGCCATGTGGATCATTTCCGAATGCATGAAATATCCGAAAAGAGTCGACAACGGAAGTTCCGCGCCCCTCACGCCCTGCTGATCAGTTCGTCCAGCGCCCTTATGATTGTGTCCTGATCGCGTTCGGCCAGGACGCCGACGGCGGGTCCAAGCCGCGTGGCGGGGAGGGTCGCCAGATCGAACGGATTGGCGAAGACCTCCTCTCCCTCGACTTCGAGATACGGCGTCAGCGGGTGATCTGGCGGCGCGCTGCCCGATCGTCTGACGAGCGGCATGACGACGCGGCCCACGCTGCGGTCCAGACGGCTGCTCTGGATCTGGACCACGAACGGGATATCCCGGTTCCGGCCAGGGTTTCGGTAGATCGTGAATTGCGGCATCGGATCAGAGCGTCGAGAATTCGTCGCTCAGGAAGCCGTGCCGCGCGTGCAGATCGTTCACCGCGTCGATCACCCCGTCGAGCTTGCGCTGTTCGTCCTCGCGTTGCTGGCGTGCGTATTGCAGGTAGTCTCCCAGCAGGGTCTCGACCGTCGCCGAAAGATTGGGCGTCACTTCCCGGACCTGCGCCAGCAGATCGGTGTTGAGCGACAGATTGACCGGGCGGCGGGGCGCGCTCCGGTCATAGGAAACGCCGAGGCTGGTGCGGCTGGGCATGATCCGACTCCTTATGCGCATATCGTGCGCAAGATATGAGGATGCCGACGCCAGACCGCAACGCGCAAGTATTTTTTCGCTCCTGCTCGCTCTGGTACGACGGCCACAAGTTCGCGCTTGTGCCCTGGAAAATCCCGGTTCTTCGCTGTCTTCCATGACGACGGGAGGGATCGATGGACCAGCCGGGAACACGTATCCAGTGGGGGCAGGCGCTGCTGGTCCTGTCCATGATCGTGCTGTCCTGGTGGACGGCGACACAATGGACGGCCTGGGAACTGGCGTTCCAGCCGGAACTCGGCCGCCCGTGGTTTATGGTCCTGCACCGCTGGCCGGTCTATGCCCCGCCACTGTTCTTCTGGTGGTGGTACGAGTTCGACGCCTACGCGCCGGCGGTGTTCGCGCGCGGCGCTTGGATCGCGGGTTCGGGCGGGGTTCTGGCTTTTGCCGCAGCCGTGGCGCTGTCCGTCCATCGCGCCCGCGAGGCGAAGCGCGCGGCAACTTACGGCTCCGCCCGATGGGCCGAGGATGCGGAAATCCGTGCGGCCGGGCTGCTGGGCGAGGATGGCGTGGTGCTGGGCAAATACCGCCGGGCCTATCTCCGACATGACGGTCCCGAGCACGTCCTGACCTTCGCACCGACGCGCACCGGCAAGGGTGTGGGAATGGTGATCCCCACGCTCCTGACCTGGCCGGGTTCGGCCATCATCCATGATATCAAGGGCGAGAACTGGCAGATTACCGCCGGTTTCCGGAATCGCTTCGGGCGGGTGCTGCTGTTCGACCCCACCAATCCGGCGTCCTCAGCCTATAATCCGCTGCTGGAGGTCCGGCGGGGGGCGTCGGAGGTTCGCGACGTGCAGAACATCGCCGACATTCTGGTCGATCCCGAAGGATCGCTGGAGCGGCGCAATCATTGGGAGAAAACCTCCCATGCTCTGCTGGTCGGGGCGATCCTGCATGTGCTTTACGCCGAGGATGACAAGACGCTCGCCGGGGTGGCAAAATTCCTCTCCGACCCGAAGCGGTCGATCGAGGCGACCCTGTCGGCTATGATGCGAACATCGCATCTCGGGATGGCCGGGCCTCATCCCGTCGTGGCCTCAGCGGCGCGGGAATTGCTGAACAAGTCGGACAACGAGCGCTCCGGCGTGCTGTCCACCGCCATGTCGTTTCTTGGCCTCTACCGCGATCCGGTGGTGGCCACCGTGACCAGTCGCTGCGAATGGCGGATCGGCGACCTGCTGGAGGGCGACCAGCCTGTCTCGCTGTATTTCGTCATCCCGCCTTCGGATATCAGCCGCACCAAGCCGCTGATCCGCCTGATCCTCAACCAGATCGGGCGGCGGCTGACGGAGGATCTGTCCGGCCGGGAGGGGCGGCGTCGTCTGCTGCTGATGCTCGACGAGTTTCCTGCTCTCGGCCGGCTGGATTTCTTCGAGAGCGCGCTGGCTTTTATGGCGGGTTACGGGATCAAGGCGTTTCTGATCGCCCAAAGCCTGAACCAGATCGACAAGGCTTATGGTCAGAACAATAGCATTCTCGATAACTGTCATGTCCGGGTCAGTTTCGCGACCAATGATGAACGCACCGCGAAGCGGGTTTCCGATGGTTTGGGCGTGGCGACCGAGATTCGGTCGCAGAAGAACTATGCCGGACATCGGCTGTCGCCCTGGCTCGGACACCTCATGGTTTCGCGTCAGGAGAGCGCGCGCCCCCTGATGACGGTGGGCGAGATCATGCAGATCCCGGCACGAGAGGAAGTGGTTATGGTGGCGGGGTGTCCGCCCATCCGGGCGCGGAAAGCGCGGTATTTCCGGGACCGCCGCTTCGTTGAGCGCGTCCTGCCGCCGCCAGATCCGGCGCAACTGCCACGGCCGGTCCAGCCTGATGACTGGCGTGACCGTCCATCTCCTGCCACCCCGTCACCGGAGGAGACGGGGTCGCCGGCAGCGCCTGACAGGCCCGACGATGCTGACAGCGATGAATCGCTCGGCACGGGACGGAAATGGTCGCGCGAGCATGACCCGGCGGATCCCGCCAAACACAGGAAGCGCACTGCACCCGACCTCTTTGGTGAGGAACTGCCACCGGATCCGGAAGCACGGGATCGCGCCGACCTGACACGGATTGCCCGTCAGGCAGGGCTCGATCGTGGCAACGATCTCGGACTGTGAGGGCGCAATGAGGACATCCCCCAAGAAGGCGCGGCTGTCGGTCTATCTGGAACCGAAACTGCTGGATGCCCTGACCGCGCACGCGGCACGGCGCGATCTTTCCCTGTCTCTCGTGGCGGAAGCGGCCATCGCGTCCTTCCTGTCGCCCGATGCCGATGAACGACGGGAAGCGGCGATGAGCCGCAGGCTGGACCGCCTCGACCGGCAGGTCGCCCGCATGGAGCGCGATCTCGGGATCAGCCTTGAGACGCTGGCCCTGTTTATCCGCTACTGGATGACGGTCAGCCCGCCCTTGCCGGAACCGGCGGCCGCCGCGGCTCGGGCTCAGGGGGCGGAACGGTATGAGGCGTTCGTGGCCGCCCTTGGTCGACGACTCAGCCGGGGGCCATTTTTCCGGCATGAGATCCCCGACGATGTACCTCCCGCAGCGGAATCCTGATCCCGCGATCCGCAAGTAAAAACCGCATCCGTTACGATCCTGTACGATCGCAGGAAAATGCTGTTGAAAACGGGAGGAAGCAGCACTCTCTAATGATCCCCGTCGTCGTCCGGAGAGGCCGGATGATCCAAATGGACGGGGATTCCCATGGCGGTTACACCGATTGAAAGTGGTGCCCGACAGCGCGGCATATCCATGCTGCGCACGGCGATGGGACCGGCGATTGCCCGGCATCTCGCTGATCCCGCTGTGGTCGAGGTCATGCTCAATCCCGATGGGCGGCTGTGGATCGATCGGCTGTCAGAGGGCATGGCCAACACGGGCGACGTCATCACGTCGGCCGATGCCGAGCGCATTGTCCGTCTTGTCGCGCACCATGTTGGAGCGGAGGTGCATGAGGGTGCGCCACGCGTCTCGGCGGAACTACCAACCGGTGAGCGGTTCGAGGGGTTGCTGCCGCCTGTGGTGACAGCCCCGAGTTTCGCGATCCGCAAACCGGCCGTCGCCGTGTTCACTCTCGATGACTATGTCGCTGCCGGGATCATGACCGATGCACAGGCAGATTCCCTGCGTCATGCGGTCTCGGAACGGAAAAACATCCTGGTCGTGGGCGGGACCAGCACGGGCAAGACCACGCTGGTCAATGCCCTCCTGGCCGAGGTGGCGAAGACCGACGACCGGGTCGTGCTGATCGAGGACACGCGCGAACTGCAATGCGCGGCACCTAACCTCGTGTCTCTGCGCACAAGGGACGGCATCGTCACGTTGTCCGAACTGGTGCGCTCGGCCCTGCGGCTGCGGCCCGACCGTATCCCGATTGGCGAGGTACGCGGTCCCGAGGCGCTGGATCTGCTGAAAGCCTGGGGCACCGGCCATCCCGGCGGCATCGGCACGCTGCATGCCGACACCGCCATCGGTGCCCTGCACCGTATGGAGCAACTGATCCAGGAGATCGTGGTCACGGTGCCTCGTGCGCTGATCGCCGAGACCATCGACGTGATCGCTGTCCTCTCCGGGCGGGGCACGCAGCGCCGACTGTCCGAACTCGCCACCGTGGACGGGCTTGACCCCGCTACAGGCGCTTATTGCATCCATCCCTTCCAGCTTCGGGAGAATCCTAATGACCCATGCCATGACCCGCGTGCGTCGGCACGCGCCTGCACTCTCCACCGTGCTGCTTCTGTCCATCGCATGGTGCTCCTCGGCCCTGGCCTCGGGCTCGGACATGCCGTGGGAGGAACCGCTTAACCAGATCTTGGAATCCGTGCAGGGGCCGGTGGCGCGCATCGTGTCGGTGATCATCATCACTGTGACCGGCCTGACCCTGGCGTTCGGGGAAACATCGGGAGGGTTCCGTCGCCTGATCCAGATCGTCTTCGGACTCAGCATCGCTTTTGCAGCGTCCAGCTTCTTCCTCTCGTTCTTCAGCTTCTCGGGCGGAGCACTGATCTGATGGCGGGATATGACGATGACGCGGTGGCGGGCTTTCATGTCCCGGTGCATCGCTCGCTGACCGATCCCATCCTGCTGGGTGGGGCACCCCGTGCCGTCGCCATCGCCAATGGCACGCTGGCGGCAGCGATCGCGCTCGGCCTGCGCCTGTGGCTGATCGGAGCCGTCTTCTGGATTGTCGGTCATGGGCTCGCGGTCTGGGGGGCGAAGCGCGACCCTTTCTTCATCGAGGTGGGACGGCGGCATCTTCGTTATCCCGCCTGGCTCCGGGCGTAGGGAAGGCAAGGTCATGATGTCCCTTGGTGAATATCGCAGCCGTGCTGCCGTCCTGTCCGATTTTCTGCCCTGGGCGGCGCTCGTGGAGAAAGGCGTTGTTCTGAACAAGGACGGTTCCTTCCAGCGCACGGCAAAAATTCGAGGCCCTGATCTGGACAGCGCCACACCGGCCGAACTGGTAGGGGTGACGGGGCGGCTGAACAATGCCCTGCGCCGTCTGGGCTCCGGCTGGGCCGTGTTCGTGGAAGCGCAGCGTGTGCCGGCGACACTTTACCCCGAGAGTGATTTCCCCGATGCGGCCAGCCAGATGGTCGATCTGGAACGTCGTGAACAGTTCGAGGATGAGGGCGCTCATTTCGAGAGCCGGTATTTCCTGACCCTGGTCTGGCTTCCGCCTGCGGAATCATCAGGCCGCGCCGAGCGTTTTCTCTATGAGGGCCGGGAGCGGGAGGGACCGGATCCGCATGGTATGCTTCATGCGTTCGTGGATCGCTCCGACCGGCTTCTGGCCCTGCTGGACGGGTTCATGCCCGAGGCCGTCTGGCTGGATGACGGCGAAACGCTGACCTATCTGCATTCCACGATTTCCACGCGGAACCAGCGGGTCCGGGTGCCGGAAATCCCGATGCACCTTGATGCGCTGCTGGTGGATCAGCCGCTCTCGGGCGGACTGGAACCCAAACTCGGCGATGCGTATCTGAAAACCCTGACCATCACGGGTTTCCCCAGCCGCACCTTCCCCGGGATTCTGGACGATCTGAACCGGCTGGCGATGCCGTATCGGTGGTCTACCCGTGCGATCCTGCTGGACAAGACGGATGCGACGAAGGTGCTGACGAAGATCAGGCGTCAATGGTTCGCAAAGCGCAAGAGTATTGCGGCCATTGTCCGCGAGGTCATGACCAACGAGGCGTCTGTTCTGGTGGACAATGACGCCGCCAACAAAGCCGCCGATGCCGACCTGGCCTTGCAATCACTGGGCGCCGATGATGTCGGGCAGGCTTACATCACCGCGACCGTCACGGTGTGGGACGGCTCCGCGTCGATTGCCGCCGAAAAATTGCGGCTGGTCGAGAAGATCATTCAGGGCCGCGACTTCACCTGCATGACGGAAAGCCTCAACGCCGTGGAAGCCTGGCTCGGCTCTCTTCCCGGCCATGTCTACGCCAATGTCCGCCAGCCCCCGGTCTCGACCCTGAATCTGGCGCATATGATCCCCCTATCTGCCGTGTGGGCCGGGCCGGAGCAAGACGGGCATTTCAGGGCAGCACCGCTGTTCTACGGCAGGACGGCGGGTGCCACACCGTTCCGGTTTTCCCTGCATGTCGGCGATGTGGGTCACACGCTGATCGCGGGACCAACAGGAGCCGGAAAATCCGTCCTGCTGGCGCTGATGGCGCTCCAGTTCCGCCGCTATGCGGGATCGCAGATTTTTGCCTTTGACTTTGGGGGTTCCATGCGGGCGGCAACGCTGGCAATGGGAGGCGACTGGCACGATCTCGGCGGCGGTTTGACCGATGATGATCCATCGGGAGAACAGGGCGGCAGTGTATCGCTCCAGCCGCTGGCAGCGATCGATGATCCTGACGAACGTAAATGGGCCAGCGAATGGCTCGGCCAGATCCTTGTCGGCGAGGGCGTGGCGCTGACGCCGGACGTCAAAGCCCATCTCTGGTCGGCCCTGACTTCCCTGGCGTCGTCGCCCGCTCATGAACGGACCCTGTCAGGCGTGGTGGCGCTGCTTCAGTCCAACGCCCTCAAGCAGGCGCTGGCTCCCTATTGCCTTGGTGGTCCTTATGGCCGTCTGCTCGACGCGGATGCTGAGCGGCTGGGTGATGCCGATGTGGTGGTGTTCGAGACGGAGGGCCTGATCGGCTCGGGTGCTGCATCATCCGTGCTGTCCTATCTGTTCCATCGGATCGAAGGTCGTCTGGACGGCCGCCCGACGCTGCTGGTCATCGATGAGGGCTGGCTGGTGCTGGATGACGGCGATTTTGCCGGCCAACTCCGGGAGTGGCTGAAAACGCTGCGCAAGAAGAACGCCAGCGTCATTTTCGCCACCCAGTCCCTGTCCGACATTGCCAATTCGTCGATCGCCCCGGCGGTGGTGGAAAGCTGCCCGACACGGATCTTTCTGCCTAACGAGCGGGCGATCGAGCCGCAGATCATGGCGCTCTATCGGGATTTTGGCCTGAACGACCGGCAGATCGCCATCATCGCCCGCGCGGCCTCGAAGCGGGAGTATTACTGCCAGACCCAGCGGGGAAACCGCCTGTTTGAACTGGGGCTCGGGCCTGTCGCACTCGCCCTGTGCGCCGCATCCGGCAAGGACGACCACAGACTGATTGATGCGGTTTTGGTGGAACACGGGCGGGACGGTTTTCTCCCTGCGTGGTTTGACGCGCGTGGCGTGTCATGGGCGGCAGATCTGTTGCGCGACGATCGTGGACCGGAGGGCGTGCCATGACGGAAAAATCTTTACCGTTCTGGACTGAATTTTTCGGTCGTGCGAGCGAAAAACATTTCCGCCCAGGTGTCCTTCTCACTTCTGCAATGCTGGCTGTCGGCGGGGCGTTCTCTCCCTTGCATCCGGCCCATGCCCAGTGGGCTGTGTATGATGGAGCCAACCATGTCCAGAATGTTCTCATTGCGGCACGGACCCTCCAGCAGATCGACAATCAGATCACGTCTCTCGCCAATCAGGCGCAGATGCTGGTCAATCAGGGTCGCAATCTGGCGAGCCTACCGCTTTCGACATTGTCATCGTTGCAATCAACGATTTCCCAGACCACGGCACTCCTCGCGCAGGCGCAGAATATCGCTTACAGCGTCCAGTCCGTCGAGCAGCAATACCAGCAGGCGTACACCTCAATCTCGTCTGGCATGTCCGACAGCGCCCTGTTCAGCCAGGCGCAAACGCGGTGGCAGAATTCCGTCGGTGGGTTTGAGGACGCGCTGAAACTTCAGGCTCGGGTGGTAGGAAACATTCCCAGCGACAGTTCAGCCATGACGCAACTGGTTTCGGCCAGCCAGACATCGACCGGGGCGTTGCAGGCGGCGCAGGCTGGAAACCAGATTCTGGCCCTGCAATCCCGTCAGTTATCCGACATTCAGGCCGAACTCGCCGCCAACGGCCGCGCCACAGCCCTGCAACAGGCGCGCGATGCGGCGACGGAAGCAGAAAGTGAAGCCCAGTATCAGCATTTTTCCCAGCATGACGCCTATGTGCCGGGCACGGTGTCGATGTTCGGCAGCAGCGGGAACTGACCGCCATGGCGATGGGCAATGTGGGCGTTATCGACACCTTCCTGAATACCTTCACCACCACCATCGACAACGGCTTCGGTCTGGTGAAGGGGAATGTGATCTCGCTGGCCGGAACACTGTCCGTGCTGGATATGGTACTGGCTGGTCTGTTCTGGGCCTGGGCTGCGGATGAGGACATCATCCAGCGTCTGGTTAAGAAGACGCTGTATATCGGCTTCTTTTCTTTCCTGATCAGCAATTTTTCCAGTCTGTCGAAGACCGTCTTTGACAGTTTTGCGGTCCTTGGCCTGAAAGTCGGTGGCGGCAGTCTGGCTCTCGGAGACTTCCTGCGGCCCGGTCGACTGGCATCCACGGGCTTCGATGCGGCGCAGCCCTTACTGGACTCGGTTCATAATCTCCTTGGTCCCGTGGCCTTCTTTACGAATTTCATCCAGATATTCGTGCTCTGCCTGTCGTGGCTGATTGTGCTGGCGGCGTTCTTCATCCTCGCCGTGCAGCTCTTCGTGGCGCTGATCGAATTCAAGCTGACCACGCTGGCTGGTTTCATCCTGATCCCCTTCGCCCTGTTCAACCGCACGGCTTTCCTTGCCGAGAAGGTGCTGGGCAATGTCGTATCGTCCGGTGTGAAGATCATGGTGCTGGCGGTCATTTCCGCCATCGCGTCGGTTCTGTTCGCCCAGTTCTCAACCTCCTACGGCAGCGACGTTCCCACGATCGGGCAGTCCGTCTCGGTGGTGCTGGCCTCGCTTGCAATTGTCGGCCTGTCCATTTTTGGCGGCAGCATCGCCAACGGGCTGATCTCCGGCGCACCGCAACTTGGGGCCGGTGCAGCCGTCGGTACCGGCATGGCGGTGGGTGCCATGGGTGCTGCTGCGGCGGCCGGTGTCGGGGCTGTCGCATCCGGTGGTGCCGCAGCCCTCGGTGCGACCGCTGCTGCCGCTCGGGGCGGGGCCGCGATCGTCGGGGCAGCCACGTCCGCCTATTCGGCTGGTGCTGCTGGCGCATCAGGTGGTGCGGGCAGCATGGCCGCCGGGATCGGAGGTATGGGCCGGGCCGTCGGCGGGAACGTCGCGAATGCCGTCAAAGGGGCGGCCTCACGTGCCGGTTCATCGCTCAAGGAAAGCTATGCCGCCGGTGGACGCTGGGCCGCGCGCGGGATGGGGGAGGGAGGCGAAGGCGGCGAAGGCGGAACCGGGGGTAGTGGACCGGCACCTTCTGGAGGCGGTGGCCCGGCTGGAGGAGGTGATGGCGGTGGAAACGGCGGTCCTTCTGGTGGCGGTTCCGGCGAACCGCCCCGCTGGGCGC
Source organism: Acetobacter indonesiensis (assembly GCF_000963945.1). Taxonomy (GTDB): domain Bacteria; phylum Pseudomonadota; class Alphaproteobacteria; order Acetobacterales; family Acetobacteraceae; genus Acetobacter; species Acetobacter indonesiensis. The sequence goes on from NZ_BAMW01000092.1 coordinate 44,862, forward strand.
AAAAGATGAAGCGCCGCAATGCCGCAGCCCATGCCGCCGAGGCCGCCCATGTCATCCGCTCCGCCGACGGCGGGGGCGGATCTTCTTCCATCGATCTGTCGGAAAAGGAATGAGGACGATGTTCCGCCGCTCGACCACACGCTACGGGACCACGCCCGAACCCGTGACACCGTATCAAAAGGCAGCGCAGGCGTGGGATGAACGGATCGGCTCTGCCCGTATCCAGGCCCGCAACTGGCGGCTGATGGCCTTTGGCAGCCTGTTTCTGTCAGTGGGGCTCGGGGCCGGGCTGGTCTGGCAGTCCGCGCGCGGCACCATCACGCCGTGGGTGGTGCAGGTGGACCGGCTGGGACAGGCGCAGGTTGTAGCCCCCGCGACAGCAGGCTATATGGCCGCCGATCCCCAGATCGCCTGGTATCTGACGCAGTTTATTGGTGATGTCCGTGGCCTGTCGTCGGACCCCGTGGTGGTCCGGCAGAACTGGCTTCGTGCCTATGATTTCACCACCAGGTCCGGTGCGCAGGCGCTCAATGACTATGCCCGCCTCAACGATCCGTTCTCGCGCATCGGGCACGAGCAGGTCGAGGTGGACATCGCCTCGGTCATCCGGGCCTCGCCCGGCAGCTTCCGCGTGGCCTGGACCGAGCGCCATTACCGCGACGGTGCATTCACCGGCACCGAGCGCTGGACCGCGATCGTCTCGGTCGTTCTGCGCACGCCGCGTGATGCCGATCACCTGCGGAAAAACCCTCTGGGTATTTACGTCTCCGCCATCAACTGGTCGAAGGAGCTGGGCCAATGATCCGTCGCGCTTTTCGTGTCCTGCCGCTGCTGATCCTGCCTCTGCCTGGCTGCGCGCAGCATTACCACCCGCCGGTCATCCGCTATGATGACGCTGTTCAGGCGACACGTCTGCCGGATCCACCGAAACCGGTGCGGGTGGTGGAGGTGCCACAGCCACTTCCCCTGCCGGGCCAGCTCAAGCCGTTGCCCCCACGACGCGTCATACATCCGGCCCCCGAAGTTGTCGATCCGACCACGCGTGTAACACAGGCCAATCTGGCGGCGCGCATTCAGCCCACGCGAGCCGGGTTCATCAATGCGGTGCAGGTCTATCCTTATTCCCCCGGTGCTCTCTATCAGGTCTACACCTCGCCCGGCGAGATCACCGACATTATGCTCCAGCAGGGTGAAAAGCTGGTGGGAACCGGACCCGTGGCGGCAGGTGATACGGTGCGCTGGATCATCGGTGATACCGAAAGCGGGGCAGGGGCGACAAAACGCATCCATATCCTGGTCAAACCGACGCGGCCGGACCTCACCACCAACCTGATCGTCAACACCGACCGGCGGACCTATCTCGCGGAACTACGTTCTACACCGGCTACCTACATGGCGTCGGTGTCGTGGGATTATCCCGAGGATGATTTGATCGCCCTGCACCGGCAGAACGATGAGGCCGATGACGCTAGCCCAGTGGACACGGGGCTGGACCTGAACGCGCTGAATTTCCGTTACGTCATCCAGCCGGTGAAAGGCGGCACGCCGCCCTGGCTGCCCGGCCGGGCGTTCGATGATGGTCACAAGGTCTATATCGCCTTCCCGTCCGGGATCGGGCAGGGCGAACTGCCGCCGCTTTTTGTGCTGGGGGCGGATGGCGGGCCGGAACTGGTCAATTATCGGGTCCGGCAGAGCTGGATGATCGTGGATCGCCTGTTCGCGGCGGCCGAATTGCGGCTCGGGGATAAACACAGCGAGCAGCGGGTGCGCATCGTCCGTACCGATGGACGGCGGACATGACCGGGCAGGCGCCGACAGTGGGCGAAAATCCCACAGGCGCTGCAACGCCGCCGCCCGATCTGCGTCTGCGGGCTGATCGGCCGCGCGTGGTCCGTCTGTCGCGTACTGTGGTCTGGTCGCTGGGCGGGGTCGGCATGGTCGCGGTGGCCTTCGCGCTGGGGTATGCCCTTCAGGCCAGCCATAGGCCGCCATCGCCGCCTGCCGCGCAGGACACCGATGTCCGTCCCTCGGCCGACGGACTGGCGGGGCTGCCCTCCGATTATGTCGGCAATACCGTGCCGAAGCTCGGTCCCGCGCTGCCCGGTGATCTTGGACGTGCCATTCTGCATGCGCAAGGGCAGGAGAAGGCGGCCTCCGGTACCGAAGACCACCGCGCCGCGCAGGAGGCCGAGGCGGCGATCGCCAGCCGACTGTTCGTGCAGACGGGGGAGCGTGACCGTGTCAGCGAACAGGCGATGCCGCCCGCGCCGGGCGCTCCGGCCTCTCAGGGGCGGGCGTCCGCCACGACCGGACCACAGGCCGGAAACCTTGCCTTTCTGGAGGGGCAGCCGGATCGCGCGACAACCAGCCCCGATCGCATCATGTCGCTGGTCTCGCCCTACGTCCTCCAGGCGGGCACCGTGATCGCGGGTGCGCTGAATACGAAGATCAGTTCCGACTTGCCGGGCCAGATTACCGGCCATGTGACCCAGAACGTCTATGACAGCCCGACCGGGCGCTATCTTCTGATCCCGCAGGGCAGCACGTTGTCCGGGGCCTATAACAGCAGCGTCTCCTTCGGGCAGCAGCGGACACAGATCATCTGGACGCGGCTGATCTTCCCCGACGGCGAGAGCCTCGTGCTGGAGAAGTTGCCCGGCGGCGATGCCATCGGCCAGTCGGGCCTGTCCGACGAGGTGAACAATCACTGGGGGCAGCTTTTCAAAGCCGCCCTCGTCACGACCCTGCTCAGCGTCGGCTCGGAAGCGGGCACGTCATGGAACGAGAACAACCTGATGCAGGCGATCCGCAGCGGCGCCAGCAACGGCTTCTCCATGGTGGGCAACCGGCTGATCGATCGCAGCCTGAACGTCCAGCCTACCCTGACCGACCGGCCCGGACTGCCGTTCACCGTTCTGGTCGGGCATGACCTGCTACTCAAACCCTACCGGGATCAAGGACACATACGATGACGGACCTGAAAATCCGGGAACTTCCCGATGAGAAACCGGTGAAAATGACCGTGGCGTTACCTCCCGATATCCATCGCGATCTGCTTGCCTATGCGGCACTTCTGTCCGGCAAGGATGGGGCGATGGACCCGGCCCGGCTGGTCGCGCCCATGCTTCGGCAGTTCATGATGTCGGACAAGGGGTTCGCCAGAGCACGGAGGCAGGTAAAAGCAGCACCGTCGGAAAAGTAGCCTTCAGGGTCTGTGGGCTTCGATATATTGGGTGAAACTCCGGGCGCAGGGATTTTCATTGTCGGGTCGCCAGACAATCCCGAACTCCAGATGGGAGGAACCGCCAGCGTCGCGGATTTCCGTGATCGTGACGTCATGCCCATGCTGGTCGCGGATTAGTGGCAACCATGAGGCGGGAAGCAGGGCGATGCCTTCGTAATTCTGGACGAGTGCTATGATCCTGTTGCTGCCGATATCATGACGCCGGATCTTCGGGCCGATATCTGTCTCCCCGAGCTTGCGCTGGATGAGCGTCTCGAAGTCCTGACCCGCGTTGTCTCGTCCGATCAGGAATATTTCATGACGCAGGTCCGCCCAGGACACTTCCGGTTGTGTCGCGAGAGAATGACCAGTGGGGAGTGCGGCTACGATGCGGTCGCTCCACAGAGGCGTGACCCGTAACGCAGGGACCAGATTGCGGCGGGTGACGACCGCGAAATCGATCTGCCCGTGCTGGAGGCGACGCAAAAGCCTTTTGCCTGTGCCCTCGGAATAACGAAAGAGGATATCGGGATATGTGGTGCGGAACTCCGCTGTGAAGGCGGAAAGTTTTCCAGGCAGGACGCAGGTCTGGATGCCGATCGAGATCTGGCCATTCTCGCCTTTGCCCGTCCGCCGCGCGCGAGCGTTCATGCCGGCCACGTTGTCCAGGATCGTCTGGGTCCAGCGGATGAATTCCCGGCCGAACGCAGTTGGTGCAGCACCGGCCGGAGAGCGGGTGAATAGTCTGACATTCAACCGCTCCTCAAGGTTATGTAGCGACCGGCTCACGGCGGACTGCCGGGTGTTCAGAAAACGCGCCGCGCCATGGATACTGCCGTGCTCGGCGATTGCCCGCACGCACAGCAGTTGCCACAAATCGAATGGCGGACGGCGCATTATTGTGGTCGCCGTCTTGTCAGACTTGCGTCCGACAAGAGAAGCCTAAGTTGTGTGGAATACATTTGGAAACCGGACTCTATCGAACGCTCTTCCTCACTCTTTGAACGAAAGACCGGTAATCTCTTCGCTTTTGTGCCAAAGCTCATCGGCTGCCTTCGGATCAATCGCATAGGCTTCGACCCCGATCAGCCGATTAGCGCGGTCCTCGGTGCTCACATCGACGGGATCAATCTTTGGCAGCACGGGCGTAATGTCGCAATCAGCGCAATACACGCCCCCTTTACCATCAAGCTCCGGGCTGACGGCGCACCAGACATGGGTTGCGGCTCCCTGCGGTACTGATTTCAGATCACGGCTCAGATCGACGATTGGCCGATCGTTCTGATCGACGAAGCGCGCCCTTTTCAGCATTTCTACCCCGATATACGTTCCGAGATTTGTCGCCGCGATGCCGCCGGGATGGAGTGAAAAAGCACGGATACCCTCACTCTTGCCGCGCTGGTCAAGACCGACTGCGAAGAGGATGTTGGCCGTCTTCGACTGGCCATAAGCCTTGAAGGGGTCGTAGGCACGGTGCTCGAAATTAATGTCGTCGAATACCACAGGCGAGAAACGGTGCCCGGCCGATGATACCGACACCACGCGCGCACCCTCGGCCCGTTTCAGTGCCGGCCAGAGCTGCAGCGTCAGCCGGAAATGACCAAGATGGTTGGTGGAGAATTGTAGCTCATTGCCCTGAGCGTCGCGCTTCAGTTCTGGCAGCGCCATGATGCCTGCATTGTTGATGAGCATATGCAGCGGTAGACCCGATTCAACGAAATCATGCGCGAAGGCATCAATCGAGCCGGGATTAGTGAGGTCCATCGGCAGAACCTCCATGCCGCCGCTGACTTCGGTGATGGCTTTGCGCGCACGCTCGACATCCCGCGCCGGCACAATGACGCGTGCGCCCGCCGAGACGAGCGTGCGCGCTGTTTCGAGCCCGAGACCGGAGTAGCCGCCCGTGACGATTGCCACCTTGCCGACTAGATCGACGCCCTTGATGACGTCAACGGTCGTGGAGGCGCGACTGAAACCCGAACTGATGGGGGCCTGGGGTGTGTTCATAGCTGTATCTCCCTTTTTATGGAAACCAGACTATGCAGTCAGATAGGAACGATGAATGCGTGTCCGTCCGCGTTTTATGAGCGATCGTTCAGAAAAATGCCCTTAATTTCCAGCATATGCAGATGCTGCACGTAGATATAAATTATAAAACTATCTCTCCTTAATATCATGTAAGAAATCGAGCAAAGCAGCGCTCGTCTGCTCCGAAGCCTCAAGTTGAGGCCAGTGTCCCACTTCCGGAATACTGATAAACCCTCGGAGATCCGCCAGAACGTGGCAGAGGGAGTCCTGTGTCACCGGATGGAGCGCATTCAGGCCGTCCACGCCCCCGATTATGAAGAATGATGGAACCTTAATCCTGCATCCCGCGAAAGCATCCAGCATGTAAAGATAGGGCACCAGTGCGCGATAATAGTTGAGAGGTCGATGGAATCCATTCCGCTCAAATTGATCGACCATCACCGCGAAGTCAGCAGGATCGACAAAACTCGGTCGCACGACGGGCGCTGGTCGCAGGAGACTGCGCTTGCTGTCCATCGGATGCCAACGCTCGTTTGCCGGGGCTTCGCCGGACGTCCAATAGAACGCGGCCGGAAGTGTTTTTTTTGCGTCTGCCCATTCGCCGTCGGCTTCGGGCCGCATCTGCTGAAACATATAGAAATCGTGCTGGCCGTTTCTCCATAAATCTGCGAGAAAGTTCCCACCATCGAATTCAAAAGGTGGTACGCTCAGGCAAAAGACGGCACTAAATCGGTCGGGTCTGATAAGAGCTGCGGCCCATGCGGCAACGGCACCAAAATCATGACCAACAAGCGTCGCTGTTTCGCAGTCCAGGGCGTCGAGCACCGCGACAAGATCGCCTACGATATTGAACGCGCTATATTGTGAGGCATCGTCTGGACCTGTGCTCTGGCCATACCCGCGCATGTCCAGGGCGATCGCGCGATAGCCCGTATTGGAGATCGCCTCCATCTGCCGACGCCAACTGCGCCATGTGTCGGGGAAGCCGTGGCAGAAGAGCACGGCGGGCCCTGTTCCACATTCGACCACATGCAGCGACACACCATTTTTGGCGACATTGTAGTCCTTCATGTTTTGCGTATCCCGTGATGAAATCATGCGTGATTTTCATAGGTCCACGGTGTCAAACCGTGGATCATGATGATGTGGTCAGAACGATCGGGAGGTTACGGTACGGCCGTCCACGGTCATGCCGGGGAAGGCGAGCATCGGCGCGAGAGTTTCGTTATTTTCGGACGGGAAATTCAATTTTGGCCTGGAAATGTCATTAAGTGTCTGAATTTGATCGGACGACAACGTGATGTTGAGGGAGCCAAGATTTGCCTGAAGCTGATCGATGCGCCGCGCGCCGATCAGCGTGGAACTTACGCCGGCCCTCGACCTGACCCAGGCCAGGGCGACCGACGCGGAGCTTACCTCCTGTTCCGCTGCCACGGCTGCGACCGCTTCGATGATGTCGTAATCGGCTTCACTCGGAACTCCGACCATTCCGGTGCGTTTCGTATCGACATTGTCGCCGCTCCCACGCCTGAATTTTCCGCTCAGGAATCCGCTCTTCAGTGGCGACCAAGGCATGATGCCCATGCCCAGATCGCGTGCCATGGGGAAATGTTCGCCTTCGCTGGTCCGCTCAAGCAAAGAGTATTCGAGTTGGAGCGCGATGATCGGTGCCCATCCCCGGAACCGCGCGATCATCTGCGCTTCGGTCGTCTTCCATGCAGGAATGTCCGAGAAACCGATATAACGGATCTTACCAGCCGCCACGAGATCATCAAGCCCGCGTAGCGTTTCCTCGACAGGGGCAGTCTGATCCCAGTTATGAAGCCAGTATATGTCGATATAATCGGTCTGGAGCCGTTTCAGCGACGCTTCGCACTGCTGCAAAAGCGCCTTGCGGCCAGCCCCACCGCCGTTCGGATCGCCGGGAAACAGATTACAGAAGAATTTCGTGCTGAGCACGATCCCGTCACGGCGGACATTCTGTTGATGCAGATAGTCGCCGATGATCCTTTCGGAATGTCCACCCGTATAGATGTTTGCCGTGTCGATGAAATTGCCGCCCTGATCGAGATACATGGACAGCATCGCATGGGAGTCCTCTTCGTTCGCCCCCCAGCCGAAATCTTCGCCGAATGTCATGGTGCCAAGGCACAGAGGACTGACACGTAAGCCCGAACGGCCAAGCGTTATGAAATGATCGAGAGGCATGTGGCGCTCCTTTTTTGTTCACGAAGGTCACATTCCGTTAGGCTGCTCATTTCGAATTATGAATGCTTGATCGTGCAATATTTATGAGAGATAATACGAGGATGCGCACAGATCCGCTTTCTGACGTCCTTGATCTCGCCGACGCGCGTTGCGTTCTCACCGGTAATCTTGTTGCCGGGAGCGATTGGGCGCTCAAACTCAAGCGCACGGATGCGGTGAAGTTACTCGCCGTCGTGACAGGGGCGTGTTGGCTGGCGACCAAGGCTGATCCCGCAACCCCGATGCGGTTCGACGCAGGTGACGTCGTCATCACGAATGGAGCCCCGGAACTTATCCTGGCCAGTGCGCCAGAATGGTTGGTGAACGCGCCGTCTATCCCTCCTGAACGGGATGTAGACGGGAACCTGTGTATCGGGACAGGTTCCACCTTCACGATGATGGGGGGGATGCTGGAAGTTGACGAGCAGCGTTGCGGCTTTTTACGGAAAAGTCTTCCTCCCATTCTGCATGTCAACGGTCAGAAAGGCGACGCGGCAAAGCTACGGTGGCTTTTGGCGGAGTTAGCTGAGGAGACGCAGCGCAAGCGCGCTGGTTCCACAATGGCGATCACCCATCTCGCGAAGTTATTATTCGTAGAAGCACTTCGGCTCCACATCGAAGCAACAAAGTCGGACGGATCAGGCTGGCTTACCGCGCTTGACGACAAACGTATCTCGATCGCGCTACGAGTAATCCACGCGGAACCGTCACACGCATGGAATCTCGACGAACTGGCGAAGCTATCTGGGATGTCGCGCACGTCATTTGCGGTACGTTTTCGTGACGTGGTTGGTGTTCCGCCCTTGACCTATGTAATCAACTGGCGGATGCGCTTGGCTGAGAGGGATCTGAGTGAGACGGATCACCCCATTGCAGATGTGGCTTGGTCACTTGGATATGGATCCGAGAGCGCCTTTAGTAATGCGTTCAGACGGTCAACCGGCATTTCCCCTGGCCGCTTCCGGAAGAACGCGATGCGAACTTATTCTGAGCGTCGCCGTAAAATGAACGACAGTGGAAGTTACTAAAGACTTTCCCTGTATGCGGTGAACAACACGCATATCCTGCATTTCCGGCCTACTCGTTGATGTCATCCGATCCCGTATCGAACATGTCTTCGCAGATCAGAAGTCACAGATTGGGCTCGTCATCCACACCGTTGGAATAGAACGCGCCATTATGAGGATTCACGTAGGGGTCATTTACTTCAGTAATAGTTCATGCATGGGCAGAAAAAAGTTCATTAAAACAGCCCATTAATCCCGCTTTGCTCTCAACTTGCGATTGCTGCAAGCTGAGAAGCAATCCTGCCCCCGCAACCACTTGCAGTTTCTGAAACCCTGCTAAGTCAACGGCTTAGCGGGGTTTTTCTATGCGTAAATTGAGGTCATCTTCTAGAGAACTGTTTAATTTCATAGAGTTAGGGGAAATAAGTTCAAAGCGGGGGTATCATACCGCGCAACCACTTGCGATTATCCTCATTGACGTGAGCCGCTGTTACAATCAGGCTCAGAAGCGAATGTAATTTTAGTTTCCGGATTGATGACTGACCTTATTCGAGACCTTATCCTTCGCTGGCGGGACGATCCGACAGGGACTTATCAGAGCTGGTTTCTGTGGGACGAGCGTATCAAGAATTTCCGGTCTATCCGCCGTGGTCTGCAGCAGGTCGTTGCCGAGATTACCGCTGGCATATTCGGGGTCGCCTACCGTGGTTCTTCCCTGGAAACGGTTGTTCATTCGATTGCGGAGCAGCGCCAGATTTTCAAGGGTGCGGATCACGCCTTTCTGTGGAAGCCGAAGCTTCGAATTCCCGATATCTACGAAAATTCTGCCAATCAGAAAGCATTCGGGCAGCTTCTTGATACCTGTCTGTGCTGCAATACCGAAGAACATGTGGTCTCGGCCATTCATGCAATTGATGCCCGTAAGATCAAGGGACTGGGACCAGCCGTCGCCAATCTGCTGTATTTCCTGCATCCTACGATCATGCCGCCTTTCAATACGGCGATCGTGAACGGCTACAACGCCCTGACCGGATCAAAGGTGAAGCTGGGACGATGGGAAGAATATCTTGCCATGCGGCAGGGCATCCTGAAACTGAATGCGACCTATCGCTCGCAGCTGTCCAATGATCTGGGCGCCATTGGAGGACTGCTGTTTGATCTCGGAAGCGGACGCTATTCAGCGCCGCCTCTCGAGGACGACGAAACAGCGCGAAAACTCTGGGAAGCGGATCTTCATCAAGTGAGGGAGCAGAGCGCAAAAGAGGCGCGGATCCTCGCTGCGGAGCGGGAGACGGATCATACCCATACCGAAATTCAGGGATGGCTTCGCGATCTGGGGCTTTCTCTGGGGTATAATGTCTGGATTGCGGCCAATGATCGCAGCCGTCCATGGCAGGACGGTAAATTGGGGGATGGCTGCCTGTCGGTGTTGCCTGGGTTCACGACGGAAACGCAGGGAGCGGAATCCGTGCGTCTGATCGATGTTCTGTGGCTGGACCGGCAAAGCCACCGGATTGTTGCAGCATTCGAAGTCGAGCATTCAACGACCATCTATTCCGGAATCGTGAGGATGCTGGATCTGGCTCTCGGGTCAGAGGCACAGGCACTGGAGGGACTGTACCTTGTGGAACCAGACAAGCGGGAAGCCGATGTGCGGGAACAATTGAGGCGGCCGGCATTCAGCAGGGTTGCCGACCTGAAAGTCCGGTATCTGCCTTATGAGGCGTTGGAGAAAGATCGTGAGGCAATCAGGCGCTTTGGTCACGGACTGAAGCCTATTGAAGCCATATCCCATCTGCTTACGCCGGTATGATCGTGATGACAGGCATGGCAGGAGAGGGATATGCCCACTATCGAGCAGTGATAAGGAAAAAAAACCATTCATACTGCCGGTAATTTTGACAGTATCATATGTGCTGCCTCCAGATGTGATTTAAGTCAAAACGAAAGTATTCTATAAATGACGGTATTTAAACTCATTGAAATGTGCATCTTTTACGCTCAGAACTACCTCTTTGGCCGAGTGCTTTTTAAGAAGATTTGATGATGGAAAATATTAACAATCAGGTTCTTTCAGTGCGTCAACTTCTGGCTTTGACGCAACTTTCTATCCCGACGTATCAACGTCCTTATCGCTGGGGAGCGCGAAATATAGCCGATCTCTTTACCGATTTGGCTACTCATCAAAATAAGAGCGCCTATCGATTGGGCTCTGTGGTATTTTATCAGCACACAGATAAAGACGAAAAACTCGATATTGTCGATGGTCAGCAACGAACTCTGACTTTGATGTTGACTATCAAGGTGCTGATTGAGGCGCTGGACGAAGAAAGTAGAGACGGCAAGAAGCAAGCAACCAAATTCCAGCGCCAAGATATTCGACAACAACTTGAGGCATTAAGGGAGCCCATCGGTGCGTTTATGGAGCGGACGCGTTTTTCTAGCCGCGATTCAGAGGTAAACCTCAGACGAAATTATCTAGAGTTGCATCGGAGGGTAGCCCGCTCGGAATTTGATGAGCAGAAAATCGATTTCCTACTCAATAAATGTCAGGTGGTCTGCTTTGTCCTCGAGGATATTTCCGAGGCGTTTCAGTTCTTTGATTCGCAAAATGCCCGAGGGCGCGATTTGGCACCTCACGATCTACTCAAGGCATTCCATCTGCGCGAATTTGCCGAGCACGAGACCTACCGCAAGGCAGAGGCCGTTGCTCATTGGGAACGCCTGCCCAGCAACGAACTGGCCCATCTATTTGCCTTCTATCTTTATCGAGTGCGCCAGTGGGCCGAGGGCAAGTCAGCGCGCTACTTTAGTAAAGAGAATGTGAATATCTTCAAAGGGGTCAATCTCGAGCGGGTAGGTCACTTTCCTTATGTAGAGTCACTTCGTATCGCCCACCATTTTGTTGACGATTACAATAGCCAATATCAGCGCAAGATAGATGGCCAGCGCATGGTTTTCCCATTTCATCTCGACCAGATGATCATTAATGGTCGACGCTTCTTTGAGATGGCCGAGCACTATCAGAAGCTCGTGGCTGCAATTGTGGCTCAGGAAACTGCCTCTACTCAGGAACAACCAGCTATGCTGCTCGATGACGCGCTGACGAAGCAAGCAGGCAAAGTGCTCTTTACCTTGAATCACTATGCACGTCGTCATCGTACAGGCGATCGCTATGTGCGAGCCATGTTTGACTGCGCTCTGATCTTCTACATCGACAAGTTTGGCAGCCAAGGGCTGTCGTTGGCCATTGAGAAATGCTTTATCTGGGCCTATCGCTGTCGTATTCGTCAGCAGGTGGTGCAACTGGCAACCATGGATAATTATGTGCTGGAGCACAACCTGATCCGTGCCATTCGTGATGCTCATCAGCCTTCTGATCTGCAGGCGTTCTATTTGCCAAACATAAGTAGAAGAGAAAACAGGAACAATCGTAACGGCAATAAAGATGAGCTGGTCGAATTATTTCAGGAAATGAATTACTATGTCTGACGCAATTGTTCGTCCGTTCTCCATCCGCGCGTTGCTGGAAGATAGTGCCCGTTATGTGGTGCCCATGTATCAGCGCAACTATGCCTGGGGCGAAGGGGAAATCACTCAATTGTTGCAGGATGTGCTCGATTATCAGAGTAAGAAAAATATAGAAGGCACAAATCAGACTTACTATATCGGTACCTTGGTAGTTTACGCTCGGGCCGACAGTACCTTTGAGGTAATTGACGGCCAACAGCGCTTCACGACCCTTTCCCTTCTGGCGATTTGGCTCAAAAACCAGAAGAATGGGGCGGTAGATATGAGTTGGTATCGAGATCTCAACCTCGGCTTCGAAAGTCGCTTGGTCTCGAGGCAAACTTTCGAGCGTTTATGGCAGGGTGCCGAGCCCTACTGCTTGCGTGGGAACACCTTCAATGAAGGGTTGGTGAATGGTTTTGAACTGATTGGTAAGGCTTTATCTGAGCTTGGGCTGATCGGCACAAAATTGATGACCTTTTGTGAATATTTATTCAAGCACGTGCAGATATCTCGTATCGAAGTGCCCAAGGATACTGACCTCAATCACTTTTTCGAAGCGATGAACAATCGCGGTGAGCAGTTGGAAAAGCACGAGGTGGTTAAGGCCAGGATGATGGAGGTGTTGAACCGGATTCCTGAAGTAGAAACACGTCGCCAGAACATCTATGTACTCGGGCGGGTATGGGATGCCTGCGCCAATATGGAACAATATATTCAATACGGTTTTACGCCTGCTGAACGTCATAGCCTGTTTGGCGAAAATGACTGGGGGCAGTTTCTACCCCAGGATTTTGATCATCTATGTAACCTGCTGCCGTCCTCTTGTAGAGCGAACTCAGAGTTCAAAACGGAGGATAGTGTCCCCACTGGCAAACATGGACGAACCTTGTTGGATATTTTGCACGACGACACGCTTGATGTGGTGAAAAATGTAGAACAGGAAAGTGCTGGCTCAGAGCGATTTAACAGCGTTATTAACTTTTCTAATTTTTTACTTCATGTATTGAGGCTCGTAAGCCGTGGTCCCGCCAACACGGAAGGCGTACCGCTTGATGATAAGCAACTGATCGATCAGTTTGAGTTGCGCGTAATGCAGCAGGCCGATCCGGTAGCGGCTGTCCAGCGCTTTACCTATGCCTTACTAAAAACCAAGTACCTGTTTGATCAGTTTATCATCAAGCGTGAGTTTGCGGGTGGCAAGGATGCCTGGAGCCTTAAACGGCTGCATTGGTATTCAAAAGACAGTGTCAGCTATATTAATACATTTGATGATAATGATGGTGGGTTTAGAGGTATTAATAGACGTATATTGATGCTATTATCGGCATTTCATGTATCGACTCCTACTTTGGTTTACAAACACTGGCTTAATGGTGCCCTACGCTATCTGTTCGATAACTTTAATCCAGAGAATCCGGTAAGGGCAGATGCCTATCTGGGCTATCTAGAGTGTCAGGCGCAACGCTTTGTCTTCCAGCGTTTTTTGGCGCCAGGCGAATTAGCTTCCTATTATCAAATGATTTACGGAGATCTTTCCATTTTGCCTCAGATCGTAGTTAATGAGCAATGGCGGGAGATGGTCCAATCCAAATTATGTTATGGTCATATTGAGAACAATTTTGTCTTTAACTTCCTTGACTACCTTTTGTGGGTAAACGAACGTGGAAAAAATGAAAATTCTGATCCAGTGATCAATTTTTTTGAGTTCACTTTCCGAAGCTCAGTGGAGCACTTCTCACCCCAGCATCCTATGGATGGTTATAAAACGGTAGAGCGTGTTGCACTTAATTCTTTTGGCAATCTTTGCTTGATTAGCCATAGCAAGAATTCGCGCCTGAGTAATTTTCAGCCTCAACAGAAGCTGGAGCACTTTGAGGCAAGTCTTGGTAATGGTCAGATCGACAGTCTGAAACTGCTCTCGATGATCGAGTTGATGAAAGCAAGAGGACGCTGGCAAGAGGCCGAAATTGCAGAACATCAAGACAAAATGATTGACATACTGGCTGAGTCGCTCCGGCATTTGTCGTCATTTCAAACGACAGGGTCGCTTTGAGTTGATCAGAAAATAGTTCCTTTAGCGAGACAGAATGTCAGAAAAACCACCTGACTATCCTTCGGGGCGTGAGCAAGAATATTTTCCCCTGTTGTGAAGTGTAAGCGAACATGGTTCTGAATAAACAAAGACTCCGTTTGACGAGGGCAGGGGGTATGGATTTCAGTGATGGAGTTAAGCGCAGGCGGAAAAAAGTGCATTAAAACAGCTTATTAATCCCGCTTTGCTCTCAACTTGCGATTGCTGCAATTTGAGAGCCAATCCTGCCCCCGCAACCAACGACGCTTGCGAATGACCATTCGCCACATTTCGCCGTGATCGTAGTGTGCGGTTCCCCGCAACCACTGAATCCTGCACCAAAAACTTACTAAAAACGCCAG
>NZ_BAMW01000091.1 GCF_000963945.1 Acetobacter indonesiensis
ATCGTGTTGCCACCCGTCGCCAGTGTTTCAGTTTCGCGAACATGTTTTCGATCAGATGGCGCTTTTTATACAGATGCCAATTGTAAGGTGGCTTTGATTTCCTGTTT
>NZ_BAMW01000090.1 GCF_000963945.1 Acetobacter indonesiensis
GCAGGCGTGGCGGGATAACCGGCCACCAGATTACACGGAGGATCTGGCGCGTGTGGTGAAGGCCATGAATGCGGTTAGTGCGCGGATGAAGGCGATTGAGGACACTCCAACACTGAAGATGACGCCTCAGGCGTATGGGCAAGGGATACGCGAGGAAGGT
>NZ_BAMW01000089.1 GCF_000963945.1 Acetobacter indonesiensis
ATACAATACGGACTGAGGTTGTTCCGGGAGGAAGCATAAAGCTGTAAACGTTTTCTTCCTGACGAACAGGCCTCACTGATGCTCCATTTTCTGTTACGAGATGAAGATCAGGATTGTGAGTCAGTTGCGCTGTGGTAACTGAATCCTGTTCTCCGAAGAGTTTTACACTGCGTGCCTGAAGTGTACGGAAAACAGGTTCGACAAAGCTACGCTCAACGCACAGAGGAACGGCTGCGTCATTTTCCCAGTTTTGGTTGGTGTTTCTGAGAGAAACAAGGTTTCCTTCCTGGATGAAGGCACGGCGATTGCCAGTATCAAGGTAGCTTTCGGTCAACATGCCGTCTGCCTTAATGACAGCATGGTGCTCCGTTTCTATGTGATAGTAATCATAGGTGGTGATGGATTTGTCATAGAAGATTGAGGAGCCATTAATCAGCATTCGGGCAGGAATGAAACGCCCATCAAAGAACAGACAATGCTCTGGGGTAATCAGCATATCCTTGTATGGCACGCCATCTGAAACAGCATCTTTAAGAATACGCACCGGGTAGCCTGCTTCGTCATTTCGCAGGTGAGGGCGAACCGTTGCACGTGCTTTTCCTGCCCAGGTGACAGTTGTTTCTTGAGAAACTCCATGCACGTAAGCAATGACCGTATCACCCATACGGATGTTTTCGACAGGGACATCTCCTTTAGGAGTATCGATCATGCTGCCCGAAAGAAAGCAGACTTCAGCAGATGCGCCACCATGACCATCATCAGAAAGGATAAATCCAGTATTTTTGACACCAGGAATATTCAGGGTAATGGTGTTACCGTTAGCGAGCGTAACCACAACCTGATCATCAGACGGATAAGCATAAGATGCTCCATCTGCTGAAACCCCAGGTAGGTCGATACTATCAGAGTTTCCTGGTTTGCTGCCGTTCCAGCCACTGATCACAGTGCTGACTGTTCCCCCGCTTTCCAGACCAGAAATAGTCAAACCATGATTTGTGTCGCCTGAGAGATCAATCGTACCGCTGGTATTGTTCCAAATCGTAGCAGTTCCACCGTCTTGAATGGTCACGACGTCTGAAATAGTAGCGCCACTGGCTACAATAGCAGAACCACCACTCGATACGGACGTTAACCCAAGTACACTTCCGGAATCTGCATAAATTTTCCCACCAGAATTAACGTTATTATTATTTGATACGCCACCAGAAGCGATTGCTATTCCGCCGCCATTGTTGACACTCGTGTCTGAGGCAATGCCTGCAACCCATAAACCGCCACCACTGGAAATAATAATATCTTGGCCCATGCCCCCTTTGCTGACCACAATATTACCAAATGCGGCTGCATCGGCATTGGTGAGAACCCCACCAGATAGAACATTAATCTGTGCCCCAGAGGTAGCGGTGAGAGAGGTTGTATGCTGGTTATCGTATGTTGTTCCGGAGCCAATATTGAGTGTGCCTCCCGCCAGAAGGCTTGTGTAAGATCCAGAGCCTCCTCCTGTGAAAGTCAGAGTTCCGCCACTGGAGATGACAGTGCTAGTGGACTTTCCTCCTGAAGAGACAGTGATCGTCCCGCCGTTACCTGCATCGGCATTGGTGAGAACCCCACCAGATAGAACATTAATCTGGGCTCCAGAGGTAGCGGTTCCCCCACTGATTGTTCCCCCAGACCGTGCGACTGTCTTACCCTTTAAAATAGCGCCAGAAGAGAAAATAACTGTCCCAATAGATCCTGCATTTCCGGCAATAATATCTTCTGCGATGCCTCCACTGAGTATGGTGGTTATACCCCCAGAAGTAGCAGCTCCTCCTGAAATAAAACCACCATCATATACGATTATTTTACCTCTGTTTAGCCAGTCTCCGGTACTATTCCTCTGAAGTAATTTTGCTCCGCTAAGAACAAGTATTTCCCCTCCTTCAGTATTACCAGACGCCTGTTCAATTGTTTGCTGTATACCGGTGGCTCCAGAAGAAAGGATCTCCTGAGAGTTACTGGTAACAGTCACGCCTGAAACAACTTGACCCGATGTGAAAGTTGTTGTGCCTGGAGTAAGGTAAGGCGTTCCATTAGAAGGATAGACAATACTCATTTTATCACTTTCAAAAATGGTGATTTGCGCAAAACGTTCATGTATGGGGTTTATTTTTAATATTAAAATACTTGATTAGATTGATTGGTATCTTTAAACAGATAATGTTTTCTAAGAGCAAACTTTTTCGGGAGGGGAGGGTTTGCGCAAATCACGAATTTTTCAATCTAATATCCAATGAGGAAGTAATGACAACATATACGGTAAGCAGTGGTGCTTCTCTTGCAAATGGCGATATCCCCTGGAGTTCTGGAAATACAAAATATGATAGTGTAGTCGTCCTAAGTGGTGGGACTATCTCTAATGAAACTATAAATAACGGTGCTACTGTTGTTATTAGCTCAGGAGGACTTACAGTCGGCAAC
>NZ_BAMW01000088.1 GCF_000963945.1 Acetobacter indonesiensis
TTGCGCGCACCATAAACAGCACGATTATCCTGCCAGATCCGGCGGATAGGGCTCATCCTCCGAGAGTTTTACTCTCCGGTAAACCCGGGGCAGTTCACTGGCTGCGCTGATCGTCAATTTGCATGATGACTCAACGACGCACGCCAGATTGGTTCGGGCCGGGCGTCGCTTTATTCGAGAGCGACATGATCATGCGAGAATTATCGACGCGCTTGGAAGGATCGCTGGAGATACGAGGGTTAAACGTCAGGCCGGGTAACCGGTCTATGGTCGACTTTTTGCGGGGCAAACGGAATATCGTCTTCCAGACCAGAAAGAAAGCGAATGCCCCCTACGGACTATTCCCGGTTTTTCTTGACGTGAGGCGCCAGGGCGGCCAGCGATGAGGCCATGGATACAATCAGTCTTCTTGCCCTGCTCCTGACCTTCTCGGCAGGCTTCAGCATTCTCAACCACCATACATTGCGTGTTCCTGTCACGATTGGCGTTTTGGTCTTCTCATTGCTGACCTCGCTGCTGGTCATGATCCTGAATCCGCTGATCCCGGCCTATGATCTTCAGGCTCTCCCACGATCCGTGCTCGGTGCCATCAATCTGCCTGCGGCACTTCTGAACGGTGCCCTGTCGCTGCTGCTTTTTGCGGGAGCCATGCAGGTGAATGTCGGACATCTGCGCGCAAAGCTGATGTCTGTGACAGCCCTCTCCATTCTCGGAACCGTGCTGGCCGTGGCTTTTCTGGCGGTCGCGGCGTGGTGTGTTTTCCCACTGCTGGGCCATGCCGTTCCGTTTACATGGTGCATCGTGCTCGGCGCCGTTCTGGCACCTACGGACCCCGTTTCAGTCGTGGGGATGCTGAAACGTCTGGGACTGCCAGGACCGCTACAGGCCGTTTTTGCGGGTGAGAGCCTGTTCAACGACGGCGTGGGGGTTGTCATTTTCGGTGTAACGATCGGACTGGCGACCGGAGACAGTCAGGGCGTGACTGCCTCGGAGATCGCGTTCAGCTTCTGTCGTGAGGCGGTTGGTGGCGGTCTGTTGGGTGCACTGACCGGGTGGATCGCGCTTCGTGTGCTTAGGGCGCAGCGTGATCCGCATATTGATCTGCTGACGTCGCTGGCTCTGGCAACCGGAACATTCAGCATCGCCAGTCAACTTGGCATGTCCGGTGCGATTGCCGTCGTCATGGCCGGTCTCTGCTTCGGAACCAGCTACAGCCATTCCATTTTCGATG
>NZ_BAMW01000087.1 GCF_000963945.1 Acetobacter indonesiensis
ACTGCTGGCATCACTTTCGTAAGCATCCGTATTCAGACTGAGGGTTTGGGCTGCCCCGAGCACACCCCCCTGATTGAGCAGGTCCTGCATGGGACCCGCACCGTCACCCAGCGCCAGAGAACCGCCAAGAGACTGGATCGAACCCGCCTGACGGTTATCCAGAGTGCGCGCAGAAAGAACAACGTCACCCTGCCCCTGAATGACACCGGCACGGTTATCAACACGCCTAGCCGAAAGACCGATCGCACCTGACTGCGCAATGATCTTGCCTGATCCGTTATCCAGATCAGCGGCGGTGACAGACAACAGTCCGGAACCGGAGCCAATCTGCCCGGCAGTGTTGGTTACACCCTGATCGGCCTGCACAGTCGTGCTGGTAGCACCATAAAGCGTCCCGTTATTGACAAGGGAAGCCGCCCTAACAGTCAAAGCCGTATTGGTCGAAATCAGTCCGCTGTTCTGAACTGCCCCAGTTGAAATCAGGATAAGAGCAGTTTCCGCCTTAAGTGCTGATCCAGCCTCGCCCTGATACTCTCCGACAGAAACGGAAAGATCACCCCCAGCGCCAATAAAACCCGGCCCATGATTGGCCAATGCACCTGCTGTCAGAGAGAGATAGCCTGAAGAAGTTGAAATCTGCCCAGAATTACTGGCACTCTTTTCAATCTTTACGGTCATATCGCCTGCAGAAGCGATGGTACTTCCCGCATCTGTGGTCAGGGAAGACGCATGCAGAGAAAGTGGTCCCTGAGCAGCACCGACCTTGCCAGAATTCCGGACATCTCCCGCAACCACAAAGGACGCACCTTCCTTTCCTGCCGCGGTCAGAGCCCCGCTGTTTGTCAGCGAAGCCCCGCTGACTGTCAGTCCCTGTCCTGCTGAAACTGAGCCTTTATTCTGAATGTCTGCACTTGATGTAAGACGCGTTTCTGCTCCAGACTGAAGCGTACCAATATTGTCAATGCCTGCCGCTTGCACCCCCACAGACCCGGACGCTGCCATCGTTCCATTGAGCACAAGA
>NZ_BAMW01000086.1 GCF_000963945.1 Acetobacter indonesiensis
CTGGCCGTCTGGTTGCCAGTGCGGGGCAGGTGGCGCTGACGGCACAGGATATTGCAAACGATAACGGTCTGATTGAGGCCGCTGGCGATGTGACGTTGCTGACGTCTTCTCTGAACAATACTGCCGGCAAGGTGATTTCTGATCACGGAGCGCTGATGCTTGAGCATACGGCTGACGGTGTCGGGGCAGGCAAGGTTATCAATACCTCCGGGGCCCTGCAGGCGGGCACGGATCTGACGGTATATGCCGCAACAGTCGAGAACAGGTCTGGCACCATCCTAACACAGGGTGGCAATCTGACGGTGATGGGTGGAGCAGATGGGACTGGCCTGCACTCCGTTGTGGATGATGCTGGCACCTTGCAGGCGGCACAGGATCTGACCCTGACGACAGACAGTCTGACCGGAGCATCCAGTCTGTCTGCCGGGCGTGATCTGGCGTTTACGACAGCACAGGGTCAATCTGCTCCCATGCTGTTTTCTGCCGGACGGAATGCCTCAGTCCAGTTTGGTGGGACGTATGAGATTCAGGCTGGAAGTGGGGTGATTGCAGGTGGAGATGCCTCTATCCGGGCAAGTAACCTTACCAATGCCGGAGCGCTGATTGCGGGAGGAAACCTCACCGTTCAGGCCCCCGGTGCGATCATCAATACCGGGCTGATGGAAGGTACGACAGGTCTTGCTCTGGCTGTCGATGGTGCGTTGACCAATACGCAGGGGGCCATTCTGTCT
>NZ_BAMW01000085.1 GCF_000963945.1 Acetobacter indonesiensis
GCCACGAAAGTCAATAATACCCTGCAGACCCAGGTTGGTGCTGAAACAACCGTCGAAACAACAGTGGAAGTCGGAATACAAACAAAAAGTCTTTTTGATAAAATGGCAAAGCAAGGTGCAATTCAAGCTTTGCAGGACTTACAAAACCCTGCTCCGGGAGCGCAAGAGCAATCAACTTCGGAACGAATTCAAGCAGAATCTGACCTGATTGATAAAATTATTGGCACAAAAACGCATCAGATGATTTTAAAAAAATGGGCATATGGAGATGATGTTTTGGCGACGATGATTGTTTCTGAAACAGCAAAAAATGAAATTATTTCTTTAAGAAAGAAAGACTGGTCTATGAATTATGCCAATAATGGCACGATCGTTACTGATGCTCAAAATAAATCCATAAATATTGGGAATATTTATCAAGGCGATACTACGTTTACTGCAAACCAGCTGTCACATGAGTTGGGACATGCTTTGCATCCGACTAGCCAAGACTTGTCATCAAAAGACGCCTTCATAAACTCTCAACTAATTGGAGAAGGATATGCGACTATAAATAACATAAAAATTAGAAATGAAATTTTATCGGAAAGTGGAAGAGATATTTTGGTTTCCGGGAGTAGTATTACTGCGCCATTATATAAAGATGTTTATAATAAATATGGAGGGGGGAATGATCAGATTATGGAAAGTATTATTGCAAAAATATATGGGGAAAAAGAGATTGTTGGTGGTACAAAAACATCCTATTGGAATTATTATGGAGATTTTTATGATAAAAACTTCAAAAAATAGTTTTTTCATTACATTATTTTTTTTATTATTCATAAATGGCCAGGGGTTTAGTAAGGATTTGACGAAAACTGCTATGTGCGAAGGTATGAAAAACAATGATGAATGCTTGGAATTCATAAATAATAAAGATAATATTATTTATCAAGGTGGCGAAAAAGTAGGGTACGTAGACAAAATAATAAGTAAAAAAGGACAATATGTAACGTTAAATAAAATGTTTTACACAAAAAAATATGATGACAAAAAATACTTTAGGTATAAGGATTTAATTTTATTGTACTGTTTGAGTCCTGGTCCTCAATTCTCAACAGATATGGATATTTTTCATCCGGGAGAGTTTACTTCTGATGGGAGTTATAATGGAATTTTTTTTCATGCGAAATTTAAAATAATAGAAAATTATGAATAGCTGGAGACCCGCAAAAACCGGTAGTGTCTGGACGGCTATGGTGATTCATTGAAGTTACGCGATCACGGAGGCCTGCTATGGATCCCAAATCCCTGTTCAGTTTGAGCGATCACCTTGCGGCATTGAGCAAAGAGGGCGATCCGCTCGAGGTTTTGCAGGAGACGGTGGATTTCGAGTATTTCCGGGCGTGGCTGGTCGAAGGGCTTGGGTACGGCGATGGTAGCAAAGGCGGCCGACCACCATTCGATCCGGTGATGATGTTCAAGGCCCTGATCCTGCAGGCGCAGCATAATCTGTCAGACGCCCGGATGGAGTTCATGATCCGTGATCGGCTGAGTTGGCTGCGATTTCTGGGGCTGTCGCTCGGGGATCGAACGCCGGACGAGAACACGATCCGGCATTTTCGCAATCGCCTGACCGAGACGGGAACGCTCAGGCGGGTGATGAAGGCCTTTGACTGGCAACTCCAGAAGAAGGGCTACATTCCAATGTCCGGGCAGATCGTGGACGCCTCGCTGGTGCCTGCGCCAAGGCAGCGGAACACCGAGGGCGAACGCGAAGCGATCAAGTCAGGGAAGAGCGCCAGCGACATTTGGCCGGACGAGCCGAACAAGGCAGCACAGAAGGATACCGACGCTCGCTGGACACTCAAGGTCGGCGGAAAAGTCCGGTATCGGGCAGATGAATTGCCCCGGGTTTTGTGGAGACAGCAAGACCCGTGAGGTAAGAGATAGTCATGAGCAATAAATCGAAGCGTTTTCCGCCTGAATTTCGTGAACGTGCAGCCCGCATGGTTCTGGAGGAAGAGAAGAACCATCCTTCGCGGTGGTCTGCAGTGATGACGATCGCGCCAAAGCTGGATATTCATCCTGACACGCTGTCAAAATGGACACGTCTGCATGAACGGGCCAATGCGCCTACGGTCAGTGAACTGCCTGAACGGGAGAAAATCAGGCAACTGGAGCGAGAGAACCGCGAACTGCGGCAGGCCAATGAAATCCTGCGCAAGGCATCAGCATATTTTGCCCAAGCGGAGCTCGACCGCATCTTCAGACCATGACACGCTTCATTGAGGAGCATCGGCAGATATATGGTGTCGGGTCAATCTGCAGGGTTCTGTCGATTGCACCATCTGCCTATTATGCTTATCGGGCGAGACAGAAAAATCCCTGTGTGCGCAACCAGAAAGACAAAGAGCTGTGTCATGAAATCCGCAGGGTCTGGAAGGATAATTTCTGCGTCTATGGAGCACGCAAGGTCTGGCATCAGCTCAAACGTGAAGGTCTGGATGTCGCCCGCTGCACGGTAGAGCGACTGATGCGTCAGATGGGACTGAAAGGCGTCATTCGTGGCAAGGGTGTCAGAACCACACGGTCAGATCCGGCACGGCCCTGTCCACAGGATCTGGTGCAGCGCCAGTTTCATGCACCAGCCCCTAACAGGCTCTGGGTTTCGGATTTTACTTATGTTTCCACTTGGCTGGGCTTTGTTTATGTAGCCTTCATCATTGATGTGTTTGCCCGGGTCATTGTGGGCTGGCGTGTCTCATCAACGGCCCATACCGACTTCGTGCTGGATGCCCTTGAGCAGGCTCTGTGCCAGAGGCAACCTGAGGGAAAAGTGACCCATCATTCAGATCGCGGCTGTCAGGGCGGATTCAACCGGTCGTCGCAACACCTTCGATTATATGTTGTTTGA
>NZ_BAMW01000084.1 GCF_000963945.1 Acetobacter indonesiensis
TTTTTGCCCGGCAACTTCCGTGTAACCCAGCATCTGACTGGCCTGCGTGCCCGTCACTTCATTCAGAATGACATTGGCGGCTTTGCCGTGCAGGTTGGCGTTACCGTACACATACCCGCCAAGCTGTGTCTGGGTCGCCTTGGTTGCGTTATTGAGAATCAGCCCCTTTTGTTCAACGCCATACTGCGTGAACATATTGTGAGACAGCCCCGCTCCATTCGGCGTTGCAATATTGAGCTGCTGTACCCCATTCGCCGTCCGGTCCAGACTGGGGGACGGGACAGACGGATTGGTCCGGTTATCAATGACAATGGACGGAGCAGCCTGCTGCGCGTTGGCAATTGCCGGAGCCAGAGCCAAAGACAGAGAAGTCGTCGTCGCAACCGCTTGCCTGAAAAACCGTTTCAATGACTGCAACACCATCAGAACCGCACTCCTGCCTGAAAGGCCGCAATC
>NZ_BAMW01000083.1 GCF_000963945.1 Acetobacter indonesiensis
TGAACGTCCTGCTGTTCATGCTCATCGGCTTTGAAATACTGGAGATCAGGCCACATCTGTTTACAGTTCTGGCGACGCTTGCCGTGATCCCGCTGTCCATTGTCGTGCGGGCATTGAGCGTGCTGTTCTCCACCCTGCCGGTTCATCTCCAGCAGTGGGAGCGCGGCCGTGTCCTCGGCATTCTTACATGGGGCGGCCTGCGTGGCGGCATCTCGGTCTCTCTGGCGCTTGGCCTGCCACCCGGAGACCTGCGCGACCTGCTGCTGCCTGTTTGCTACGGTGTCGTGGTGTTCACCATCATCGTGCAGGGGCTGACCATGGAGCGGATCGCCCGCAGGCTCTATCCGTCAATCACCTCCCGGTCGCAATAATGCCCTCCTCCATTCTCCCGGTCTCGATTTCCGCCCGACGGGTTTTCATTCTCGCGCTTGTCGCAGGCTAAGTGGATGCTCTGAGTTTTGTTGATCTGGGCGGCATCTTTGCTGGTGCGATGACAGGTAATACCACGCATATGGGTGCTTCATTTATCAGTGGGAACTGGCACCATGGCCTCCTTCTGGTCGGTGTGCTGTGTGTCTTTTTCCTTGCCGCCATCCTGTCCGGCCTGATGCGGCTTTTATGGTCGCCAGCTTATGGCGTCATGGTGGTGACGATCTTCATGGTTGTGGCGCAGGTCGTGCATGGATCGTCCCTACGTTACTGGGGCGAACTTTGCGTGCTGCCCACACTTCTGGCCGCGCAGGGCGAGACGATCGCGAAGTTCAGGGCAATCCCCTATTTTTCGGCCCATGAAACCAACGTATAACTGACATATTCAGGACCATTATCCATTCGGATAGCCTCTTGCCTGCCACGCCACTTCATAACCTGCTCCAGACCGCGGACAACCCGACAGGCCGGCAAGGAAAAATCAACCTCAATCGCCAGTCCTTCACGATTGAAGTCATCCAGGATGTTCAGGAGCCAAAAAGCGCGTCCATCCAAAAACCTGTCCGCCATGAAATCCATGGACCAGACCCTATTGGGAAGTGCTAGGACCGATAGCTTTTCAGGCTTTCACGAATCAAACGCTTGCGGTGTTTAATCCGCAAGTTAAGTTCCAGTTCGCGCTAAATCCGATAAACCCGCTTATGAATCCAGCCTTGTCCCTGGACGTTATGCAGATATAGGAAACACAGGCCAAATGCCCATCTCCTGTGAGCCTGGGTCAGTCCCACCAGAAGATCGGCAATCCTGTCGTTCTCCGCCGCCAGTCGCGGACAATAGCGAAAGCAGGTCTCGGATATCCCAAAAATCCTATCTGATCAGGTTTATGCTGGTGCTTCTCTTTTGGGTGTGATCCCTTATCGGCCATTCGATCGTTTCGGAGTTATGTATTCGTACTATCAGATTGGTTATAGCCTGACTGAAGGACAGAAATTGCGACAAAATGCTGGGATGTCTTTAGGTGCGTTCGTAAATGGTCCTCAAACACATGCAGCTACTCTGGAAGCATATTATGACATTCCAGTTATGCCTGGACTGGTCGTGCAGCCTGTTTTCGAATACATGATGCGACCAGGAGAAACTTCAAAAATCCCAAATGCTATTCTGACCGGTGTTAAGTTGTTGGCAGCACTCTAAAAAGAGTGGAAAATGACCAATATTTGGTAGCAGTCTAGCCTTGTTGCTTAAGTAGGATAAAATATAAAGGATCTCCCGGTATCGCTCTATCCAAATATTTTTTGCAATCCTCTCTTATATACAAAAGCACCACACTAGCTAACTGTACAACAACGCAAAAGTTTCGTGAGGTTTATATAAAAAAAATAATTAATTCTTTTTTATCCCATTGATGCTGTCTTTCGATAAGCCTTTTTCGCTATCTTATTGAGAGAAGCAAACAATCGGAGATTAAAATTGCGGACCGTAGTCGTGGTTGCGCTGTGTCTGGTCATTGGGATACCCACTGCCCAAGCGGAAAGTTTACGTGATGCGATAATGGCTGCATGGGCACATGATCCTGATGCAAAAGCTGCGGCTGTCGATTCCAAGGCGTCAAAAAAGACAGCAAATGCTCTTGATTCTCTATTCCCATCCGGACCCGTCCTAAATGGTCAGTATCTTGACGATCATTTTATTGGTAGCAAAGTAGGGTATACAACATATCAAGGCAGTGTAAGTCTACCCCTTTGGCTACCCGGTCAGGGAACCGCCAGTGTGAAGGATGCTCTTGCATCAGCCGCTACTGCGGACGCGCGACTACAAGTTCATCGCCTCCTCATGGCTGTACGTGTATTAGATGTTACCAGTGCTTCTACTATATTGAAAAATGAAATTTTTAATCTTGAAAAGACGCGGGGAATTTTGTCTCAGACGCTGGAATCGTCACAACGAGCGCTAACAGCTGGTGAAATATCTGCTACAGATCACGAGGCGGTTGTTGCTGAGTACGAGGACATTGAAAGTACGATCTCAGACAAACAACAACAATTGGTCACTTTTCAATCAGAATTGCAGGCATTGACCGGCTCTGATGTTATTCCAGAACTAAACTCTCTGGATGGTCGGATTATTTCTTTGAAAATCCATAAGTTGGATCCTGAAAAGGATCCAAGGGTGCGTCTCGTGGATGCGCGGCTGAAAAAAGCGCAAGCAGCCTTTGATGTGGCAAAGCACTCTTATATGCCCAATCCAACCATTGGTGTGCAGATATCACGACAGGAACAATATCAAAGTCCTTGGGATACACAGGTCGGTGTAGTTTTTCAGGCAGCCCTTCCAAGCCGCGCTCGCAATACACCAATGCTTATGAAAAACGTTTCTGAAATTGGTGCAGCGAGAAGAGACGCTGAATTGGCACGTCGTAAAGTCCGCGTGGAATATGCACGCCTTCGTTCTCAGATTGCCTCCTCGTTGAGTGTACGTAAGCACGCAGAGACATCTAAAACAGTCCTTTTAAAAAGAGCAGACCAACTTGAAAGCGCCTGGAGAACTGGTGAGGTTTCCTTGATCGAATATATCCGTGCACGGCGCGGAGCGCTTGAAGCAGAACAACGTATGGCGAAAGCAGAGGTCGTTTGGCATGCCGCCTTGGTGCGTCTGGTACTTATGATGGGCGAAACATTGTGAAAAATAAAAAAAATATTTGTTTGATGTTGGGGGCGACCATTTTTCCATGGACCTTATTCGTTGCCCCATGCTGTGCGGCAGAAATATGGCCCAAATTTCCGGTGCATATATCTCCTGAGGCAATCACGACTCAAGGTATCGAAACAGCAACCAGTTTCTCTGGATCAATAACGGCTCACATTGACGTTCAGGCTTATGTTGAAGCAGATCAGCGCAAAACAGCCCGTATTGTGCCCGTTGGCTCAGGACGGATAACAGATATTTTTGTCAGTCCAGGTCAATTTGTAAAAGAAGGAACTGCTCTTTTTTCTTACAATAATTATAGTTTAAGTGACGAAAAAGAACGATATCTTTCATCAAAGGCGGCTCTTCAGCAGGCACAGGCTATGGAACGAGATGCAGCCGAGGCTGAACGACGTGGTCGAATATTACAAGGTGGAGCAATATCAAAAGGCGAAGAAAAAAGGAGAAAAGCACTTCTCGCAGATGCGTCGGCTCTGGTACAACAACGGCTTGCTGTTGTTAAAAACCAAGAAGAGCATATGAGGCGCTTTTCTTCTTCGACAGAAAAAGTAGAAGGTTTGAGTTCTGTTGTCGTTTCTCCAGTTAATGGGGTTGTCCGAAGTATTAATGTCGCATTGGGAGGAAGTGTTGGCAATAATGGCCTTCCTCCTGTGGAAGTTGTCAATCTTCGATCTGTTTGGGTGGTTTCTCAAATTCCACAGACTGCGATAAGCAGCATTAAAATTGGTAGCAATCAGGAAACTATCATTCCTAAACAACGCAAAAGTAAATTTTCCCACGTAGATTTTATAGAAGAAACGGTTGATCCAGGCACACGGCGGGTTCAGGTTAGGAGTCTGGTTGACAACACAGATACATCACTTCGTCCTGGAATGTTGGTCAGAGCAAGAATTTTCTCACAAAACGCTGTGTCTGGACAGATTGTCCCGACAGACTCACTGCAGACCATCGCCGATCAACCCTGCATATTCGTAAAAATCGGGCCCGATAAATATCTGGCAAAGCATGTCGTGACTGGCCCCTCTTTGGATGAGCGTGTTGTCGTGACGGAAGGTTTGTTGCCGGGCGACATTGTTGTGGGGAAGGGAAGCTTCATACTCAAGTCTCAAGCCTTACTTGTTCCAGCTTCTCTTGAAAACAAGAATAAAAAATGAAATTTATTTTGAAAATTTTGAAGGGACGACGCGCAGTTCTCGGTGCAGCGTTCCTTTTAATGGTTGTCGGTATTTTTGATCTTCGGAATCTGGCTGTCGAACCCGTCCCGGATATTTCACCACGGCAGGTTTTGGTCTCAGTCAGTGCACCAGGACTACCAACACAGGAAGTGGAACGACTTGTTACCTTTCCCGTAGAGACTGTGCTGTCCGGAGTGGTGGGGTTGGAGAACATTCGTTCTGTCTCGCGGACCGGTGTCTCAGTACTCTATCTCCAATTTGAAGATGGTTCCGATATTTACAGAGATAGAGAGCAGGTTGCACAACGCCTGGCAGAAGCTCGAGCTTCTGTTCACATAGATTCTGTCTCCATTTCTATGGGGCCTATGACTACGGGGATGGGGGAAATCATGCACCTGCAGATACATGGTGCAGACCGCTCTCTAGCAGAACTCAATCGTATCATGACATGGAACGTTGTTCCGAAATTACGCCTTCTTCCGGGCGTGGTTGATGTTAATGTCAATGGAGGTGCCTCAGAGACGTATGAGGTTGAGCTCAGTCCTCTTGCCTTACGGCAATACGGCATTTCGGTCTCAGACGTCTTTCATGCTCTCGACACCGGCGATGAGGCTGCAGGTGGCGCATGGATCGAAAAGAATGATGAGCAAAGAATTATTGTTGGTCGCTCTTTGATCGATAATATTGAGGAACTTGGCCGCACACAGGTCAGAAGCGGTCCCAATGGAGAATCCGTCCATTTGAGTGACCTGGGAATTGTACATAAGGGGCGACTTCCTCGTTTGGGTGCTGTAACACGCGACGCAAATGGAGAAATTGTTAATGCGGTCGTCTTGCTGCAGGAAGGTGCTAATGCACGCGCAACGCTCGCGCGGATAAAGGCTGCCTTGCCTGATATTAATCATGCATTGCCATCTGGTGTCTCGGTTGAGCCGTATTATAGCCGGTCTACACTGACAAATGTTACAATTATGACGGTGAGAGATAATCTTTTACTCGGAGCATTACTCGTCTTTGTCGTATTGCTTGTCGTTCTAGGAGACTGGCGAGCGTCTCTGGTCATTATTTCGGTCATCCCGTTTTCACTTGTCTGTGCAATGGTTGGGATGAACCATCTTGGTATTTCTGCAAATCTTCTTAGCTTGGGCGCAATTGATTTTGGAATGATTGTCGATAGTGCTCTTGTTATTGTAGAAACAGTTATAAGCAGAAAACCTGAAGCAGATAAATCTTTTTCGGAAAGCATTGCGCAAACAGTTTCTTTGGTTTCTCGTCCCGTTACATTTGCTATTCTTATTATTATTCTTGTTTATCTTCCAATACTGACTCTTCAGGGTATTGAGGGGAAGATGTTCAGTCCTATGGCGAAAACCGTCATTCTGGGCTTACTAGCTTCTCTTTTTTTTGCACTAGTCTGTATTCCGGCACTTGCTTTAGTCTTACTAAAACCCACGCTATCACAAGGTGATCATTCTCACCATGACGAATCAAGTCATGACACGCGTTGTATTGCATTGCTACGCCGTTGTTTTGTACCGCTTTCAAGGTGGTGCATGAAATATACTGGTCGCGTGTCATGTCTCGCAGTAGCTGTTCTATTTATATCAGTGTTTTTAGCTGCTCGGTTAGGAGGGGAGTTTATTCCGCAGCTTCAGGAAGGAGATCTGGTTGTGACGTCCACCCGATTGCCTGGGATATCGCTGGATGCATCCGTACGAGCGGTAGATGCAATCGAGCGGACGCTAAGAAAATTTCCCGATATTCGAACTATTGTCAGCAACACGGGGACTTCTGCTATTCCAACGGACCCTCAAGGGGGTGAACAGACAGATACTTACGTTTTGTTAAAGCCACGATCAGAATGGAAGACAGCAAGCACTCAGGAAGGGCTGGTGAAGGCGTTTAGTACTGCCTTGGAAAAGAACAATCCTGGCTCGCTGTATAACTGGAGCCAGCCAATCCAGATGCGCATGGATGATCTTCAATCAGGCGTGAGATCACAGATTGCCATAGGTGTATACGGTCCTGATCTTAATAAATTATCTCAGTTGGCGGCACATATATCAAGTGTCGTTGCATCTGTTCGCGGGGCCGCCGACGTTGCTCCGCAAGATGTTGGCACCATCCCTTATCTGCACATTGATGTCGATCGCACCGCTGCCGCACGTTTAAACGTGCCTACCTCGGAAATCCTGGATTTGGTTGAAGCTGTTGGAGGGCATATTGGTCCGCCGGTATCGTTAGAGTCGGCATTGATTCCAACTGAAGTCAGAATTGAACCTAAGGCACGCGATACCATGGAAGAAATCAGACAACTACCGATCATGACTCGGAATGATCATTCGGTTGATCTTTCTCAGGTTTCTTTCATTACTTTGGATACTGGCCCCGCCGCTATCAGGCGCAATCAGGGTGAAAGGCGCATGATGGTTCAAGCGAATGTCAGGGGCAGAGATCTCTCGTCCTTTGTCAAAGAAGCACAGGATACTGTCAAAAGTGAAATCCATCTGCCACCAGGATATCGTTTAGAGTGGAGTGGACAGTTTCGGAATCTTCAGACCGCTGTTGCGCGTTTGGAAATCGTTGTTCCTGTGACTTTAGCTCTCATTTTTTTACTTCTCATTCTTGCATTAGGAGATATTTGGCTTGCTGGGCTGGTATTTGTTAATCTTCCCTTTGCTGCAACTGGTGGCATTATAGCCTTATGGCTCCGAGGTTTACCATTCAGTATTTCTGCGGGAATAGGTTTTATTGCGCTGTTTGGCGTTGCTACTCTGAATGGAGTGGTCCTGATTTCATGGGTAAAAGAAAAGCGAAGTTCTGGTCTAGGGCCTGTTGAAGCAGCAATTGCGGCAGCAAATGAGCGGTTTAGGCCAGTTATGGCAACAGCTTCAGTGGCCTGCCTCGGGTTCTTTCCTATGGCTTTTTCGATGAGTGAAGGCGCTGAAGTGGAGAAACCCTTAGCAACCGTGGTAATTGGAGGTCTGATTTCATGCACTATACTTACGCTTTTGGTTCTTCCTTCATTGTATTCAAAGATTTTTATGTGGAAGGAGTCTAAGTCAATCAAATGATATATTAAAATATAAAGTGAAAAAATATTATAATAATTTTATTCGATTAAATTCATTTATTATATTTTGCAGTTGGATAAAGAAATGTTCAGGCAGATTGCATTAAAAATTTTGAGAGAAAAAGATCAGCCAATACCCTGCGGGCTTACTCTCCTGTCATGCCTGTCTATTCTTGTGGGAAGCGTTGTCGGAGTAGTTTGTGGAACATTCCGGCTGTTACTGGAACATGCAGCGGGGTTGAGAACGACGCTGGCGCTTGATGTCCTGCACCCGTTTCCCGCCGGTCTGATGATTATTGCGATCGGCAGCATCACGGCTTTCATAGCGGCATGGATGGTCAGGCGGCTGGCGCCTCTGGCTTCTGGAAGTGGGATCCCTCATGTCGAGGCCGTCCTGGCCGGGCTTGCAACACCAGCTTCTGTAGGCCTGATCCCGGTCAAGTTCATCGGAGGATTGCTGGCCATAGGCGGAGGACTAGCGCTGGGGCGTGAGGGGCCGAGCGTGCAGATGGGTGCCACGGCTGCCAATACGATCGGTCGGCTGTTACGGTTGGGACCGGCGGATAGCCGGTCATTGCTGGCGGCTGGAGCCGGAGCTGGACTGGCGACAGCGTTCAATGCGCCAGGCGCTGGTGCGATCTTTGTGCTGGAAGAGCTTGTCGGCAAATTCGAGGCGCGAACTGCCTGTTCCGCACTCGGTGCTTCCGTGTCCGCCATCCTTGTCGCCCGCGCGTTGCTGGGCGGTGATCCTGATTTCGTGGTGGCCGACAGTCCCATGGTCATCAGCGTTTCAACGCAGGTGCTGTTCTTGCTGACGGGGCTTGCGGTTGGCCTGCTCTCGGTCGTTTACAACCGGACAGTTCTGGCCACGTTACGGCTGGCTGAAAGGATGAATGCCAGCGTGGAAATCCGGGCTGCGGCAATCGGCGCGATCGGTGGGCTGATCGTCTGGCTTACACCTCGCCTTGCTGGTGGAGGCGACTGGATCACGCAAAGCGCCATCAATGGAACGCTGATCTGGACAGCGCTGCCAGGATTGTATGCCCTGCGTCTGGTCTTCGGCTCGATTTCCTATGCCGCAGCAACGCCGGGTGGCCTCTTCGCTCCCATGCTGGCTCTGGGTGCTCTGGCCGGCCTGGGCTGCGGAGATCTGGCCCATGTTCTGGCGCCCACGCTGGCGGGGCGGACCACGCCCTTTGTTGTGGTTGGTATGGCGGCGATGTTTGCGGGGGCGGTGCGGGCACCTTTGACCGGGATCATTCTTGTGACGGAAATGACCAATACGCCCAGCCTGCTGCTTCCGTTGCTTTCGGGCAGTTTTGCCGCGATGTTCGTGGCCGACGGCATGGGGGAAGCGCCGATTTATGAGGCATTACGCACCCGCGCCGCGTCCGAAAAACGCTAGGCTCAGTCTTTCCCCCGACCAAGCCGAAGCGCGTTGGTGACAACCGTCACGGACGACAGAGCCATGGCCGCGCCGCCGATAACCGGTGAGAGAAGAAGCCCGCAGATCGGGTAGAGCACACCAGCGGCGATCGGAATGCCGATCCCGTTGAACAGGAAAGAGAAGGCCAGGTTCTGTCGGATGTTGCGCATGGTCGCATGGGCGAGCCGTCTGGCCCGGACCAGTGCTTCCAGACTGCCATGCGCCAGAGTGATCCCGGCGCTTTCGATCGCCACGTCGGTGCCGGTTCCCATCGCGATCCCGACGGATGCGGCCGCAAGAGCTGGAGCATCGTTTACGCCATCGCCCGTCATCGCGACATGCGCGCCCTGTGCCGTCAGGTGTTTCACGATATCGGCCTTGTCCTGCGGCTTCAGACCGGCATGGACTTCCGCGATATTTCCCGCCTGCGTCGCCACAGCCTTCGCCGTCGCTTCGTTGTCACCCGTGAGCATGATGATCCGCAGACCATCAGCGTGGAGCGCCGCAAGAGAGGCCCGCGTATCCGCGCGGAGAGGGTCCGCCACGGCGATCAGCCCGGCGAGCCTGCCGTCTACCGCCACAAACATCACCCCGGCTCCGGCTTCACGATGCGCCGTCGCGCTAGCTTCAACAGGGGACGCATCAGCGCCGGCCTGCTTCAGACACTCGGCATTGCCCACCACGACGACATGGCCCTCAACGCTGCCGCTCACGCCCAGTCCCGGCTGCGACTCGAAATGGGTAAGAACGCCGGGCTCCCCATGGCGGTCTTTCAGGCCCTGAACGATAGCCTGCGCCAGAGGATGCTGGGAGTGTGTCTCCACAGAGGCGGCATAACACAGCACATCGTTTTCCGGCCAGCCATTGGCTGCCTCCACGGCGATGAGCTTCGGGTGGCCTTCCGTCAGCGTGCCGGTCTTGTCCACAACCAGCGTATCCACCCTGTCGAGCGCCTGAAGCGCTTCGGCATTGCGGACCAGAACGCCCTCGCGTGCGCCCCGCCCTGTACCGACCATGATTGACATGGGCGTGGCCAGCCCAAGCGCGCAGGGACAGGCAATGATCAGCACCGAGATGGCATTCAGAAGAGCATGCCCGAAGCGCGGAGCCGGTCCAACGGCGTACCATACGATGAAAGTCAGAACGGAAATGGCCAGCACCAGAGGGACGAACCATCCGGCCACCCGGTCGGCTACCGCCTGAATGGGGGCGCGGCTGCGCTGGGCGGAGGCAACCATCTTCACGATCCGCGCCAGCATGGTATCGCTGCCGACGGCCTGCGCTTCGATTTCGAGGCTGCCATTGCCGTTGATCGTACCGCCGGTCACCGTGCTGCCGATCTTTTTGGCAACGGGTGCCGGCTCCCCGGTAATCATGGCTTCGTCAACGCTGGATGTGCCATCGAGAACCTTGCCGTCGACAGGGATCGACTCTCCCGGCAGCACCCGCAGTCGGTCTCCGACCACGACAGCGTCCACGGCTATGTCTGTCGGCTGCCCGTTCTCTCCGATACGGTGAGCCTGTTTTGGTGTGAGATCCAGCAGGGCGCGGATGGCATCACCGGTGGCGGCACGTGCACGGAGTTCCAGAACCTGTCCCAGCAGAACCAGCGCAACGACCACGCCCGCCGCCTCATAATAGACCGGCAGGGCTCCGTCAGGCATCCTGAAACTGGCCGGGAACACCCCTGGTGCGAGCGTCGCGGCCAGACTGTAGCCAAACGCGGCACCGACGCCGAACATGATCAGCGTGAACATGTTGAAGTGACCGGTCCGCAGTGAGGCGAGCCCACGCTGAAAGAAAGGCAGTCCCGCCCAGCAGAAAATCGGAGTGGTCAGTGCAAGCTGAACCCAGGGAGACCATGAGCCAGGAACAAGATGGAGACCGACATCCCCACCCATGGCGATGAGCATCAGCGGAACGGCGAGAAATACGGAGACGATCAGGCGATGTCTGAAATCATGCAGTTCGGGGTTTTCCGTCTCTGCTCCCGTCGGTTCCTCCGGCTCCAGCGCCATGCCGCAGAGTGGACAGTTTCCCGGATGATCCTGCCGGATCTGCGGATGCATCGGGCAGGTCCAGATCGTCCCCGGCTTGCCCTGTTTGGCGGCGGAGCGCTGTTGGGGTTCATGATGGCAGTTCATGCCCTGCATGGGCGCCGCCTTTTCCTGCGCTTCCTTCGCAGGTTCCAGCGTCATGCCGCATTTGGGGCATGTACCGGGACGCGCCTCCCTGATCTCGGGGTGCATGGGACATGTCCAGACGGTTGCAGGTATCACATCATTTTTGACGAATGCCGTTGGATTATCCTCGAATTTCTTTTGACAGTGGCCGCTGCAGAAAAAAGAGATGTGACCATTACGATCGCTTTTGAACCTGCTAGTAGCCGGATCAACCAGCATCCCGCATACGGAATCGCGTGTTTTCGTGTTGGATGATAAGATCGTTGGCATTGTTTTTGTTCC
The DNA here is from genome assembly GCF_000963945.1 of Acetobacter indonesiensis. Lineage (GTDB taxonomy): Bacteria > Pseudomonadota > Alphaproteobacteria > Acetobacterales > Acetobacteraceae > Acetobacter > Acetobacter indonesiensis. The sequence goes on from NZ_BAMW01000083.1 coordinate 11,275, forward strand.
GGATATGAAGAGGTGAATGTCTTTAAGTTACCGGTGCCTCGACAGAAGATGTGACGGTGTCTTCATTCTTAAGACCTTATTCGGTGATGCGCGTGATTATGCATCCGGGCAAGCATGAATCTGGAGGGATCGAAGAGCCCTTGATTGATAAGCTTGGCCAGTAATTTCTGGGTTGTGTCGATTTGATTGACTACTTTTGGGTAGAATTTGCTCTGCGTTTTGAGCGGATTGGGGACTGCCCACCTTGGATGACTACGCGCTCGCGCTCAATCTTTCGAGAAAGAGAAAGCGGCGCATGTTGTAGACGATATTGGCCAGTCCGATCCTCATGGTGGCCCGGGTGATACCGACAGTTCGGATGAACAGTCCCGTCTGCGATTTCTGATCGGCAAAGACATGCTCGACACGGGATCGGATCACCGACTTTCCTGCATTGGACCGCTGGATATGCCGGGGCATCGGCTTGAGATGCGGCTTTGAACTGCCCCGGGTTTACCGGAGAGTAAAACTCTCGGAGGATGAGCCCTATGGTAGAGAAGAAGAAGACATCGCGTTATTCGCCTGAGTTCCGTGAGCGCGCTGTGCGCCTTCTGGACGAGCATCGCTCGGATTACCCGAGCCTATCGGCGGCCTGTCGCGAGATTGGTGGCAAGCTGGGCTGCTCGGGCGACAGCCTGCATGACTGGTGGAAGCAGGCCCGGCGGGACGCGGGTGCGCAACCGGGGCCGACCACGGCCGAGACGGCACGGATCAAGGCGTTGGAGCGGGAAGTTCGTGAACTGCGTCAGGCCAATGAGATCCTCAAGAAGGCCTCGGCTTATTTTGCTCAGGCGGAGCTCGACCGCCCGTTTCGCAAATGATCGCGTTTATTAAAGCCTGCCGTGCCGATTACGGGGTCGAGCCAATCTGTCGCGTTCTGCCGATTGCCCCGTCCACGTTTTACCAGCAGGCGGCCATAGCAAGAGATCCGACCAGGGCCAGCCCGCGTGCGCGGCGCGATAGGGAGTTGATGGAACATATCCGCCGGATCTGGCAGGATAATCGTGCTGTTTATGGTGCGCGCAA
>NZ_BAMW01000082.1 GCF_000963945.1 Acetobacter indonesiensis
TGCCAGTGCCAGTGCCAGTGCCAGTGCCAGTGCCAGTGCCAGTGCCAATGTTGTGGGCGGCCGGGGGATGGTCGGCGGTTTTAGGGGCAACCGTGTGATCAGCAACCAGTCGCGCCAGGGCTTCAAATGAGGGATAGGCCTGAAAACGGATGGTTATCAGGCGGTCAGCCGTCAGGATAAACCCGACGGGCGAGGCCTGAAATTCCGTGCCGATTTTTTTCAGCATGGGGGTGGAAAGAAATGCCGCCCCATTCCGCACGCTGATTCGGGACGAACTTTCAATTTCGTTCAGATCATCAAATGTGGGTACAGGCTGGCCACATAGGCGGCTGGCCAGATCATGCTCCTGCGGGGTGGGGTTAAGCAGATCAAGCCAGGTGACTCCTTCTGCATCAGCTTCGTTTTCGACCGCCCGTGCGGGCATGCCGGGCCGGTGGGCCAGAAACATGCAACTCTCCCTGCCTGTCAGTCGCAGCATATGTCTCTGCACTGCCGTGTGCGTACAACACTGGGGGATGCAGGCGGCACGGCAGGGCTTTGCTAGGGTATGCCCGCCTGTGCCCCATGCTGGCAAGGGGCGGGTTTTAACGTATGCGGGGGCTGTGCAAGGGCTTGTGCCTTCTGGTAAGCCAGAAACCTGTCTGGTGGCCAAGGCGGCCCCGACACAACGCGACACAGGAGCGGTAGAACCAGCAATGGCGGACCCGGTAGAACACGGCATAACAGCAACGCAAGCCAATTCCCTTCGGCATGGACCGGACGAACGTGGTCATTTTGGCGGCTGGTATGGCGGTCGCTTTGTGGCGGAAACGCTGATGCCATTGGTGCTTGAGCTTGAGCAGGCCTACAATACCGCCAAGGCAGACCCCGCTTTTCATAAAGAGCTGGATTTTTATCTGCGCGATTATGTGGGCCGTCCCAGCCCCCTATGGTTTGCCCGCCGCATGACGGAAGAACTGGGCGGCGCGAAAATCTACATGAAGCGTGAAGAACTGAATCACACCGGTTCTCATAAGCTGAATAACGTCATGGGACAGATTCTGCTGGCCCGTCGCATGGGGCGCACCCGCATTGTGGCGGAAACGGGTGCCGGACAGCATGGCGTTGCGACCGCAACCGTCTGCGCCTTGTTTGGCATGAAGTGCGTGATCTATATGGGCGCGACCGATGTTGAACGTCAGTCCCCCAACGTGTTTCGCATGCGGCTGCTGGGCGCGGAAGTCGTGCCTGTTACCGCCGGCGCGGGTACTCTGAAAGACGCCATGAACGAGGCCATGCGTGACTGGGTGGCTAACGTCGCCGATACCTATTTTCTGGTAGGTACCGTGGCTGGCCCGCATCCATATCCCGCTATGGTCCGCGATTTTCAGAGCGTGATTGGTGAGGAAACGAAGGAACAGATGCACGCCGCCGAAGGCCGCCTGCCTGATGTTGTCGTGGCGGCTATTGGTGGTGGTTCTAACGCCATGGGGATTTTCCATCCGTTTCTGGATGACCCCTCCGTCCGGTTGATCGGGGTGGAAGCTGCCGGGTGTGGACTTGATAGCGGTAAAACCGCTGCCTCGATCGAGCGTGGCAGCCCCGGTGTGCTGCACGGTAACAGAACCTATCTGCTTCAAAATGCCGATGGGCAGATTGATGAAGCCCATTCCATCAGCGCGGGGCTTGATTACCCGGGTGTTGGGCCGGAACATTCCTGGCTGAATGATATCGGGCGTGCGGAATATGTGGGCGCGACAGATACGGAAGCCCTTGATGCCTTCCAGCTTTGCACGCGTACGGAAGGCATTATTCCCGCGCTGGAATCAGCCCACGCCATTGCATATGCCACCAAAATTGCACAAACTTTACCAAAAGACACCTTGCTGGTTGTGAATATTTCGGGCCGTGGTGACAAAGATATCTTCACCGTTGCCGAACATCTGGGAGTCAAACTGTGAGCCGCATCGCCGCCCGCTTTCAATCTCTGGCCGCCCAAGGGCGCGGCGCGCTCATCCCGTATCTTGAAGCGTATGACCCGGATCTGGAAACATCGCTGGCTCTGCTGAAAGCTATGCCAGACGCCGGGGCTGACCTGATAGAAATCGGTATGCCGTTTTCTGACCCCTCAGCAGATGGTCCGGTTATTCAGGCAGCCGCACGGCGTGGTCTGAAAGCGGGCGCAACTCTGCCGGGCGTGTTGGCCATGGTTGCAGAATTTCGAAAGGATAATGCGGAAACCCCTGTTATTCTGATGGGATATCTGAACCCGATTGAAGCATACGGGTATGACCGTTTCTGCACAGATGCCGCCAAGGCAGGTGTTGATGGGCTCATTATTGTCGATCTTCCCCCGGAAGAAGCTGACGTTATTGAAAAACCGGCTGAAGACGCCGGGCTGGATATCATTCGTCTGGTAGCCCCCACTACGTCTGATGACCGCCTGCGTTATGTGCTCTCTCACGCATCTGGTTTTGTTTACTACGTCAGTATTACTGGCATTACCGGTACACGTGCTGCCAGCACGGATGACCTGAAAGCGGCGTTGCCGCGTATCCGCGCGGCAACCACCCTGCCGGTTGCTATCGGGTTTGGTATTCGCTCTCCCCAGCAGGCCGCCACAGCCGCCAGTATTGCCGATGGTGCGGTTGTCGCGTCGGCGCTGCTGGCCACACTGGCAGACACGCTGGATGCAGAAGGGAAAGCCACAGCCGAAACTCTGCCGCGCGTGCTGGAGCAGATCAAGGCGCTGGCTACCGCCGTGCAGGCCGGAACAGTGAGCGCGGATCAGCCTGCCTGATGCTGCTTTTGTGTTCTGTGTCTGTGTTTGTGGGCGTACGCTAGAGCATGAGTACGTCCTATAGGGTTGCGGTTATTGGCGGTGGCCCCGCCGGGCTGGCGGCAGCAGAAAGTTTGTCGGCCGCCGGGTGCGCCGTGCAGGTAATAGAGCGCATGCCCAGCATAGGCCGTAAACTGCTTATGGCGGGCCGTGGGGGGCTGAATATCAGCCATTCGGAAGCGCCGGATCATCTGCTGGCCCGGTATGGGCAGGCAGCCCCATGGCTGGCCCCAACGCTGGCCGCATGGACGACTGATGATATTCGCGTCTGGATGGCGGGTCTGGGGCAGGAAAGTTTTATCGGGTCTTCGGGGCGTGTATTCCCCACGGCCATGAAGGCGTCTCCCCTGTTGCGGGCGTGGCTTGCGCGACTACAGCACCAAGGGGTTCTGCTTCATACCCGTGTGGAATGGACTGGGTGGGATGCCTCTGGCGGCCTGACTTTTGCCCCCGCCGCGGGTCGGGATGTGCTGCCTGACACATTGCCCAGTCCGTTCGTGGCAGATGCCGTTGTGCTGGCTATGGGCGGTGCAAGCTGGCCCCGACTGGGCAGTAATGGAGCCTGGGTGCCGCTGTTGCGGTCTCACGGTGTTGAGGTCGAGCCTCTGGTACCTGCCAACTGCGGTTTCCGTGCCAATTGGTCCGATCCTCTGCGCACCCGGTTTGCCGGAACCCCTTTGAAACCTGTTGCATTGCGGTTTGCTGATCATACTGTGCGTGGTGAGGTTGTGATTACGGCAAATGGGTTGGAAGGGGGGGCGCTTTATGCCTTATCTGCCCCTTTGCGAACTTGTCTGGCACAGCAGGGACAGGCTGAACTGCTCCTTGATTTGCGCCCTGATCTGACGGTGGACGTTCTGGCAACGCGTCTGGCCAATGTGCGTCCGCGTGAAAGTCTTTCAAATCGCCTCCGCAAGGCTCTGCGTTTGCCACCGGTCGTGGCCGCCTTGTTACGGGAAGCTGGGGAAGTACCCTCCGCGCCTCACGCCTTGGCCACGCGTCTGAAGGCTTTGCCGGTCATGCTCACGGGGCCGGAACCGATTGACCGGGCTATTTCTTCAGCCGGGGGGGTAGTGCAGGCCGCATGTGATGCGCGGTTTATGGTGCGGGCCATGCCGGGTGTGTTTGTTGCTGGTGAAATGCTGGATTGGGAAGCCCCGACTGGCGGTTATCTGCTGCATGCGTGTCTGGCAACAGGCCGTGCAGCCGCACAGGGTGCATTGCAGTGGTTGCGGGAGACCCGCTCCTAGCGGTATCGAGTGGCCCCATGACCAACATGATCACAATGGGTGAAGTGCCGGGTGGCGGCCCCGCACAGATGGACCTTGCCGAGCTTCTGGCAACGCGACTGCTTGTGCAGGGCAATTCGGGCTCGGGCAAATCGCACCTTTTGCGGCGTTTGCTGGAACAGTCTGCCCGACTGGTGCAGCAGGCAATCATTGACCCGGAAGGCGACTTTGTCAGTCTTGCCGACAAATTTGGCCATCTGGTGATTGACGGTGCCGATTGTTCGGAAATGGCCCTGCATGCGGCGGGTGAACGCATGCGTATGCATCGCGCCTCCGTCGTGTTGAATCTGGAAGGTCTGGACGCAGACCAGCAGATGAAATGGGCCGCCGCATTTCTGGGCGGTATGTTCGAAACCCCGCGTGACTACTGGTATCCCGTGCTGGTGGTGGTGGATGAAGCGCAGCTTTTTGCCCCAGCCGCCGCGGGTGAGGTCTCGGACGAAGCGCGGCGTTCCTCGCTCGGGGCCATGACAAACCTGATGTGCCGTGGGCGTAAACGCGGGCTTGCCGGGGTGATTGCCACCCAGCGTCTGGCCAAGCTGGCCAAGAACGTGGCGGCCGAGGCATCGAATTTTCTGATGGGCCGCACGTTCCTTGATATCGATATGGCCCGCGCATCTGACCTTCTGGGGATGGAGCGGCGTCAGGCCGAGGCATTTCGTGACCTGCCACGCGGTACATTTGTTGCCCTTGGTCCCGCTATGTGTCGCAGGCCAACGCCCGTCCGTATTGGTATGGTTGAAACGGAAAGCCGTTCGGCAGGGCCGGTGCTGACACCGTTTGAACCCCCATCGGCCCCGGTGCATGACCTGATTCTGGCCCCGCTGCCTGCTGCTGAAAGTTTCACGCGGCCGCGAAAAGCCCCCGTCGCCCCGCCGCCTGACCTGCTGTCCCAGCTTGCAGCGCATGGTGAGGCACAGGCCGCCGCCGCACAGGTGGAGCAGGAACAGGACGAAACACCGGAAGATCAGGGTGAGCGCGAATCCCGCATGACGGCAATTGTGCGCGATATGATGGCGGATGATGAAACGTCATTCCGGTCAGCATCCGTGCTTTATCAGGATTTTCTGGTGCGCTGCCGTATTGCCGGTCTGGGGCGTAACGCGCTTGATCTGAAAGGCTTTAACCGGGCGCTGGCAACAGCCCGCAGCGGTGTGAGTGAGGATCTGTCGGCCACGCCCCAGTGGCAGGAAGCCGAGGCTCTGGCCGCTTCATTGCCGGAAGATTTGCAGTCAGTCTTTCTATTTCTGGCCCGCACCGCCATTGATCGGCAGCCATGCCCATCCGATTCTGAAATTGCCCGCGTCTATGGCACAGTGTCACAGGGCCGTGCCCGTCGTTTGCTGGAATGGCTGGAAGACAGAAACGTCATAGTGTTGCAGGCAGACGGCATGGGGCGGCGGGTGATTACCGTCATTGGGCCGGGTTGGGAAACGCTGCCGGGCGTGCCGCAGGCGTAATACGCAAAAAAGTGCCACTTTGCGGGCATGACGGGCGCGGCCTGCGGTGCTATAGCCCGAACCATGACGGATGACCCGCCTTTCAGTCCGGCCTTGCTGCCGGCCGGCTTTGTAGACCTGCTCACGCCTGATGCCCGGACCGAGGCAGAAGGTGTGGATGCGCTTATGGGCGTGTTTGCCTCACACGGGTATGACCGCGTGCGGCCACCGCTTATGGAATTTGAGGAAACGCTGCTTGCGGGGTCCGGGTCATCCCTGACCGAGCAGAGCTTCCGTGTGATGGACCCGGACACGCGGCGCATGATGGTGCTGCGGCCTGACATCACCCCCCAGATTGCCCGTATGGCTGCGACTCGCCTTGGTGGTGCTGCGCGTCCGCTGCGCCTGTCTTATTCGGGGTCATGCGTGGTTGTCATGCCTGCGGCGGCTGAAGAAAGCGGTCGGCAGATCATGCAGGCGGGGATCGAGCTGATTGGCCCGGATACCCCTCATGCCGATGCCGAAGTCGTGTCTGTGGCGGCTGAAGCGCTTGATCATCTGGGTGTGCCCGGTGTGTCGTTTGACCTGACCATGCCGCCGTTTGTGCCCGCCTTGCTGGAAGAAGCTGGGGTGCCACCCACCGTGCGCCCCGCTTTGATGCGTGCGCTTGACCGTAAAGACGCCGCCGCAGTGGCAGAACTAGGCGGCATGCTGGCCGAAACGCTTATTGCCCTGTTGCGTGCGGCTGGTCCGGCTGAACAGGCCGTGGCGCTGCTGGCCCGTATTAATCTGCCCCCACGCTCCCGTGCTATTATTCAGCGTCTGGCAGATACGGTTGAAGCTGTGCGGGCGTTGAACCCAACCCTGCGCCTGACGGTTGACCCTGTCGAGTTCCGTGGCTGGAAGTATCATACCGGCGTGTGCGTGACCGTTTTTGCCGTGGGCCGATCAGAAGAACTGGGCCGTGGCGGCCGTTATCTGTGTAACGATAACGAACCAGCCTGTGGCCTCACCTTCCGGCCCGATGTGCTGTTCCGCATGATCCCGCCTGCCGCAGCGCGCCCCAGGGTTTATCTGGCACCGGGTGCTGACCGTCACGTCGCTGCCAGCCTGCGCAAACAGGGCTATGCCACGCTGGCTGCTCTGGGTGGTCTCGCCGTCACAGGCAGCGCACAGGGTGGCGGTGCTGCGGCCCCGACAGGACCAGAGCGTGACCGGGCAGAAGCCCGTCGTCTTGGGTGCAGCCACATTCTTTCAGGTGCCACGTGCACGGAGCTTGAGTAACAGCCGCCTGTTCAAAGCGGTGCCTTTGCCCCTGATGGGGCGCCATCAGGCAGATTTTCCAGGAGCAGACTGTTTATGTCCAACGTCACCGTAATTGGCGCCCAGTGGGGCGACGAAGGTAAAGGCAAGATTGTTGACTGGCTGGCCAGCCGTGCGGACATTGTGGTCCGTTTTCAGGGTGGCCACAATGCCGGCCATACACTGGTTGTTGGCAATCAGGTTTACAAGCTTTCCCTGCTGCCTTCTGGCGTTGTCAGCGGCAAAATCGGTGTTATCGGCAACGGTGTGGTGGTTGACCCACAGGCCCTGCTGGCTGAAATTGCCCGTATTCAGGAACAGGGTTTGGTTGTCACCCCCGACACCCTGAAAATTGCTGAAAACGTACCGCTGATTCTGCCTGTTCATGGGGCTCTTGACCGTGCGCGTGAAGCCGCACGCGGTGACCGTAAAATCGGCACGACAGGTCGCGGCATTGGCCCTGCGTATGAAGACAAGGTTGCCCGGCGTGCCATCCGTCTGTGCGATCTGGCCGAGCCTGAAACGCTTGACTGGAAGCTGGACGAACTGCTGCTGCACCACAACACACTTCTGGCTGGCTTGGGTGCACCGACGTTCAAAAAAGAAGACCTGCTGGCTTTCCTGACAGACATCGCGCCTAAGGTGCTGCCATTTGCTGCACCCACATGGGACATTCTGGATGAAGCCCGGCGTGCAGGCAGTCGCATTCTGTTTGAAGGCGCGCAGGCCGTCATGCTGGATGTTGACCACGGCACCTATCCGTTTGTCACAAGCTCAAACACGGTTGCCTCTAACGCGGGCACAGGGTCTGGTATGGGCCCCAGCGCAGCCGGGTTTGTGCTTGGCATTGCCAAAGCCTATTGCACCCGCGTGGGTGAAGGGCCGTTCCCGTCTGAACTGCATGATGATGTTGGCCGCAAGATTGGCGAACGGGGGCATGAATTTGGCACGGTAACAGGTCGTCCCCGTCGGTGTGGCTGGTTTGACGCCGTTCTGGTGCGTCATGCTGTGCGTGTTGGTGGCGTGAACGGTCTGGCACTGACCAAGCTGGACGTGCTGGATGGATTTGATGAAATCCGTATCTGCGTTGGGTATGAACTTGATGGAAAAACCATTGAGCGTTTCCCATCGTCCCCAGCGGCACAGGCCCGTATCAAGCCAGTATTTGAAACGGTTGAAGGATGGAAAGACACGACGCACGGTGCCCGGAGCTGGGCGGATCTGCCCGCGCAGGCAATCAAATATGTGCGCCGTATTGAAGAACTGGTGGGTGCGCCCGTCACGCTTCTTTCTACCAGCCCAGACCGCGATGATACCATTCTGATGCGTGACCCGTTTGAAGACTGATTACGTCGTTTCAGGTTCAGGTGCGCGCTAAAGACCGCAAGGCTTTTGCCGATCACACCAAACGATAAGAATACCCGGCCCGGTGCTTCCGATGGCCGGGTTTTTTATGCGCCTTGCGGTTGTGGGGCGTATCGCTGTTGAAAGGAGTCAGGTGCTTTGCTGCTGACATTCATGCTCCCCGGTCTCATCGTGATCCTCAACTGGCTTTTGCCGCTGGCACTTCCTTTTGGGGTAAAAGTGGCAATCGGGCTGGGGGTCATGATCGTCTCTTACTATTATTTCTGGTCACGCCTTTCGTCTGGATCGGTGTTTGCGCCTGAATTTCCCCGGCTGATTGTTATCCTGTTTAACTGGTTGCTGGCGGCTGTACTGTTTCTGGCCCTCTTTCAGCTTGTGTTGGATGTCGGCGTGCTTGGCCTTGATCTTGTGCGTTGGCGTCTGGTGTCTCTCCCAGACACTGTGCGGGAAGTAGTTGCCCTTTTCGCCCTTCTGCTCTCAGCGGTAGGGGTGATGAACGCGATCAAAGTTCCGGCCGTCAAAGATGTCCGGGTCACGATTGCGGGCCTGCCGCCGCAGTTTGAAGGCTATCGTCTGCTGCAACTGACAGACCTGCATATCAGTCGGCTGTTCCCTGCGTCATGGGCAAAAGCCGTTGTGGCGCGTGCCAACACTGCCGGGGCTAACCTGATTGTTGTCACGGGTGATTTTATCGACGGGTCTGTTGTAATGCGTCAGGCTGATACCGCACCACTAGAAGCGCTTCACGCCCCGGATGGCGTGCTGGCGGTGGCGGGCAATCATGAGTATTTTTTCGATTATAACGACTGGATGCAGCGTCTCTCTCAGCTTGGCATCACCATGCTGCTGAATACTCATACCGTTCTGGCGCGGGGGGAAGGTAAACTGGTTGTCGCGGGCGTAACGGATTTGTCCGCGTCTGCTCATGGTCAAGAAGGGCCAGATATTACGGCTGCCTTGCAGAACAGCCCTGCCGGGGCGCCTGTTATCCTGCTTGATCACCAGCCGCGTATGGCCGCAACGGCGGCTGATCATGGGGTTGCGCTTCAGCTATCAGGCCACACACATGGCGGCATGATCGTAGGGCTAGACCGCCTTGTGGCGCGTGGAAACAATGGCTTTGTGTCGGGGCGTTATCGTGTAGGTGGCATGACCCTGTATGTCAGCAACGGCACAGGCCTGTGGCCCGGTTTTGCTCTTCGTCTGGGGTGTCCGCCTGAAATGACCCGTTTCACGCTAACGGCTGAAACCTGACAGACCGCCCAGATTTAGCAAAAGCAGGCCCTTTAATGGTCGGGTAACGACACAGGCCTGCTGGTAATTCCGGGACGGAGGGCTTCAGAGCGGACCTTCCGTCGGAACCTGCATGGCGGTTGCGGTCGGGGTCGCTGCAAAACTGCCAAAATGGGGTGTTGTAGGATAAAGGGCGCGAAGCCGGTCCTTACGGGCGTTTTCATCCAATGTGGTAACAATGCCTTCCAGCATGCCCAGTTGCAGCATGCCACGGGCCCGAAAAGCCCCGGAAAGCCGGGCCACAAACGCTTTTAATAAAACTTTCACGGATAGGCGGGTGTCCGTGCCGCTTTGCGGCAGGGAAGTGCGAAAAATACTCATGCGAGCGTATCCTGGAGGTGCATCCGGCACGATTACCGGTCCAGCTCCTTTTCGGTCCCATAATCCAGGAAGTGCGCGTTTGTATATAAAGATTTCGCACATCAGGATGGCATTGTGCGCAATGGCTGCAAAGCGCCAGTTTTCGGGGGCACGGTTGTTTTTTTACACGGCCACAGCCTATTCTGCGCTCGAATCGTTATGGGCAGGTCATGACGCAGAAAACGAACATTCTTGTAGTTGAAGATGATCCGGCACTCTCCCGGCTTATCTGTTATAATCTTGAAAAGCAGGATTATGAGGTCCGTCTGGCAACAGATGGTCAGGACGCGCTAGAGCAGATTGCCAAGCGCATGCCTGATCTGGTTCTGCTTGACTGGATGTTGCCGGGCGTATCGGGGATTGAGGTTTGCCGCCGTCTGCGCGAACAGCCTAAAACCCGGACATTGCCCGTGATCATGCTGAGTGCGCGCGGGCAGGAAACCGATAGTGTGCGCGGCCTTGATACGGGCGCGGATGATTATCTGGTCAAGCCTTTTGGTATGGAAACGCTGTTTGCACGCGTGAAGGCCATGCTGCGCCGTCTGCCACCGCCAAGTAAAACCCTCCAGTTTGAAACGCTGGTGCTTGACCGCGTGGCCCACAAGGTTGAACGCAACGGCCGTCTTCTGGCACTGGGTCCCACCGAATACCGCCTGCTTGAATTCCTGATGAGCCACCCGGGGCAGGTGTTCTCGCGCGAAGAACTTCTGGAACACGCGTGGGAGCGGAGTTCCTACGTGGAGCTTCGTACGGTTGATGTGCATATCCGTCGCCTGCGTCAGACGTTGAACGAAGGGGACGAAAAAGACCTGATCAGAACCGTGCGGGCCCGTGGTTACGCGCTTGATCTGCCGCAGGACTGATCTTGCCTGAAGACCACAGGCGTCGTGAGCCATGATGCATGCTGTGCTGATTGCGGCCTGTGGTGCATTAACCGGGGGGATTCTGGGGGCCGGACTGACGGTTGTTGCCTTGCGTCGCGGGGCTGACCAGCAGATCGAAAATCAACCAGAACCACCCCCGTTCATTCCTGCCAAAGTCCGCATGCTTATGGCGGTCGAGCAGGTTGTGTCCTCCCTCCCATCGGCGGTTCTGGTGCTCGATCAGGACAGGCGGCTGCTTTATGCCTCCCCACAGGCTTATCGTCAGTTTGCTGAAAGCGTGGGCAGCATAGAACGGCATCCTGCGTTTCAGGGTGCGCTTGATCGTTTGGCAACCCGCGGGCGTGATCGTTCTGATGAGGTTGAGGAAGCCCGCATTGTGCTGGACGTTCCACTTCATCGGATTGTGCGCGGTTTTTTCCAGAAAAAAGCATTTCCGAAGAATATTTTTGCCTGCGAGGAAGAACGGGGCGAGGAACGTCGCACGGTTTCCCTGACCTTTGTGGCGTTGTTCGATGTCACGGAAGCGGAGATTACCGAGCGCCAGCATGCCGATTTTGTCGCGTACGCCAGCCACGAACTCCGCACACCTCTGGCCGCCCTGATGGGCTTTATCGAAACATTGCAAGGCCCCGCAGCGGATGACCCGGAAGCCCAGAAAGAGTTTCTGGGTATTATGGCGGCACAGGGCCGGCGTATGCAGCGTCTGCTTGACGGATTGCTGTATCTGTCACGCGTGCAGATGCTTGAGCACCAGCGGCCACGCGGGCAGATCAAACTGACCGATTTATGTGATCGCCTTCAAAGCGAAACTACGATTCTGTTCAGACAGAACAAGGCAGAGCTACACGTCGAACCGCCAGAAAACCCGGATCTTTCCGTGGCTGGCGATGAAGACCAGATGTTGCAGGTGCTGATCAATCTTGTTGAAAACGCCCTGAAATACGGAAGCCATGATGGCGCAGAAGCGCGCTTGGCTCCGCTTGAGGTAACTGTTGGCTGTCATCTGGCATCCCCGCGGGATGGCTGGCCGGGTGGCTCTGGGGTGGTGTTGAGTGTTTCAGACACAGGCCCCGGTATTGCAGCCCGTCACCTTCCGCGTCTGACCGAACGTTTTTACCGGGTACCCAAAACGTCTGCCATTGTGCAGGGCAGCGGGTTGGGGCTTGCCATTGTGCAGCATATCATTACCCGGCATGGGGGGCGCTTTGTGGTTGAAAGCACGGTGGGGCAGGGAACAACCTGCAAGATCTGGCTGCCACTGGCGCAGACTGCCTCTGTCACAAAACAGTAACAAAACTGTCTTAAAGACGTCATTACCTTTTAGGGAACAGACCCTTTAAGGGAGAGGTCAGGCGTAGCACCGCTGCGTTCTTTTATAAGATGTCCAGGGATCATACCGAAATGCGTCTTTCATTCCGGCCACTCGCCATTCTGCTCGCGGCTACCAGCCTTTCCGCCGCGTTGCCCGGCGTCTCCATGGCTGAAAGCGTTACCGGCGCGGGCTCAAGCTTTGCCGCGCCCATCTATGAAGCATGGGGTGAAGCTGCGAAAGCCGCAACCGGCGTTGCTGTGAACTACCAGAGCGTTGGCTCCAGCGCCGGGCAGAACCAGGTTCTTGCCGGAACGGTTGATTTCGGTGCGTCTGATGCCCCGATGGATGCACAGAAAATCGAATCTGCTCATCTGTTCCAGTTCCCCACGGTCATGGGCGGTATTGTTCCTGTTGTGAACATTCCCGGTATGAAAGCCAACGCCCTGCGTCTGAGCGGCGAAGTGCTGGCCGGTATCTACGCTGGTGACATTACCGAATGGAACGACGCCAAGATTGCAGCCCTGAACCCAGGTGTGAAGCTGCCTGATCTGGCCATCGCCCCAATCCACCGTGCCGATGGTTCTGGCACCACCTTCGTGTTCACGTCCTATCTGGCTCGCTCTTCTGATGCCTGGAAGAACAATCTGGGTGCTGGCACGTCCATCTCTTGGCCCGGTGGGCTGGGTGCGCGCGGAAATGACGGTGTTGCTGCGACCGTGCAGAACACTGAAGGGGCAATTGGTTACGTTGAATACGCGTATGCCAGCCGCAACCACCTGACCACCACCAAACTGCGTAACCATGCCGGTGACGACGTGGAAGCAAACCAGACCAGCTTTGCACACGCTGCCGAATCCGCAGACTGGAAGCACGCAACCCACTTCGCGGTTGATCTTCTTGATACGGCTGGTCATGGCGCATGGCCGATTGTTTCTGCCACCTACGTGCTGACCCCTGTTCCCCCCAAAGATGCAGCACGCGGCAAGGCTGTGCGCAGCTTCTTTACCTGGGGCTTTGAAAAGGGCGATGCAATTGCTGCAAAGCTTGATTACGTAGCGCTTCCGCAGTCTGTAAAAACAGACATTCTGTCTTCTTGGAAGTAAGTCTTATTCAGTAAATTTATATATTTCATAAGTTATTTTAGCGAGGGGCTGCCTGAATTTTCAGGCGGCCCTTTTTTCATAAAACTGTCATGAAACCATCACGAAACCATCACGCACAAGCAACGGAAAGACACGTATTCAGCGCTCATCCTTTCTTCACTGGGAACGGTCCCGATGCGCTGTAAAATTGTTGCTTCTTCTCTAGCCTTTGCATCTTTGCTGATGAGTGGTGCAGCGCCCGCTGCTGTTGCCTCTTCTTCAGATGATGCACAAATTCGTGCTCTGCGTCTGGAAATGGCGCAGATGCGTAAGGAAATGATGGGGCAGATTTCTACCCTGAAGGTTCGTCTGGCCCATAGCGAAGCATCAGCTCACAAACAGGGTCACATGGGCCGTGGTGACATGCAGACGGCGGAATCGGGTGTTCATCCGTCCCGTCGCCAGATTGTCGCTGGCGCTACGGACCCACGCGTTCAGTTTGCTGAACCCGCTCCCGGTGCAACACGGATCCGCCTGAACGGTGCAGGCACCCCGACGTCTGACCGTGGCGACGTCATGGATTGGAAATCTTTCCGTCACGCCACCATCAATGATGAAAACGTGCATGTCGGTGGCATGATCGTCGGCTTCCCGAAAGGCCGCTTTACGGTTGCCACGGAAGATGCCGCTTACGCGCTGTCTATCGGTCTGGCCTTCCATGAAGATTTTGGTGGCTTCTTTAACTCCGGCCCCCGTCATGGCGAAGGCCGCGGTGCTTTCAACAGCTTCACCAGCAACATGCGTCGTCTGCGTATTCCGTTCACCTTCCGCTACAAAAACTTTGTTGCGGCCGTCACGCCTGACTTCGGCGCCAACCATAACGACGGTTATGTGGGGCTGTATGAAGGCAACCTGAACTATACCGGTCTGCGCAATACAATTCTGACCGTGGGTTACTTCCAGCCACGCGTGACAGAAGAAGATTCCGAAAGCTCCAACGACTTCTTCACGCTTGAACGTCCAAGCATCACTGACATGGTGCGTAACATTGCCGCAGGTGACGCCCGCTTCAGTGTTGGTGCGCTGCATTATGAAAAACGCTGGTGGGTTGCCGGTTATTTCACCGGGCAGGAATGGGGTCATCGTAACGCGTCTGACGTCAGCTCCACTTACTACGGTGGCGGTAGCGGCACGACCATGGACAGCCAGACAGGGGCTACGCTACGTGTCGCGGGCCGTCCGGTTGCCACAAAAGACTGGGATGTGCACATGGGTGCGTCCGGTATCACGGCCTTCCGTCTGGCATGTAACGCGGCGTCTTCTACGTCGGGCACGGCAACGTCCTGCACACGCTCTACCTCTTTTGGGCAGCGTCCTGAATTTGACATTGGTGAAGCCAATCTGGCGGCTACGGGTGCCATCGCCAGCGCCAAGCAGGTCTGGGCCGCTGGTCCGGAATTGGGCGTTCGCTGGAACCGTCTGCTCATGAAGGGTGAGTATTATCATGTTGGTGTGCAGCGCGAAAATGGCCTGAAAAACGCAGGCTTCCAGGGCTGGTATGGGTCAGCAGCCTATACGCTGTTTGGCACGCCCCGTCTGTATAGCGAAAAAATGGGTGCGTTTACGGCACCTGGCGTGAAGGAAAACGAAGAGTTCAACCCAGCACTGAACCACTGGGGTGCGCTTGAAGTCGTTGGTCATTACAGCGTGATTGACCTGAACAGTAACCTGAACGACAGAAATTCCAAGAACGTGATCCGTGGTGGTCAGCAGACTGTCTGGACGGGCGGCCTGAACTGGTATCCAAACCGTCACTTCCGTATCATGCTTGACTACAGCCACTTCATTGTGTCCCGCAGTGAGCAGGCGACCAACACAGCAGGCCGCACAGGGAACTCTGTTGCTGTCCGTGTTCAGGCTGGTTTCTAATCACAAACCATCCTGCACAATCTTTCTAAAAAAGGGGAGGCTGAAAAGCCTCCCCTTTTTCTATGAACGCATGGTGACAGAAAGTGCAGCACGCTACGCGCAGCGCACAAATCAGGACTGAACTGTGCCTGTAAACAGATATTGTGATGGTGTGCGGGCAAGGCCAACGATGGTTAACCCAGCGTCTTGAGCAAGCCGTAATGCGCGTGTAGTGGGAGCAGAAATGGCAACAAGCGTTGTAAACCCAGCCACAATCGCTTTTTGTGCCATTTCATAAGAACACCGGCTGGTAATCAGGCAGAAGCCTTCTGAAAAATCAGCCTTCTGCCGTATGCCTGCGCCAATCAGTTTATCCAAAGCGTTATGGCGGCCGACATCCTCGCGCAGCAGGGTGACATCGCCGCTGCTGCTACACCATGCGGCCCCGTGGACCATACGCACCTGTGCATTGAGTGTCTGGGCGGCGGGTAAGGCCGCCAAGGCTTTCCGAATAGCTGCAATGGATACAGGTGGTTTTTGCGGAACTTTGGCGAGATGCGTATGTAGGCTTTTCAGGTCATCACTTCCGCAAATGCCGCATCCTGTCCGCCCTGTCATGGCACGACGGGATTGAAGCAATCGCCTGAAATCTTCTCCAGAAATTGCAAGGGATAGGCTTACGCCATCATCCGTTTCTTCAACCCGAATGGCTTTGATGGACTCAGGGTTTGAAACAAGACGTTCCGTTATGGAAAAACCGTAGGCATAATCTTCCATATCCTGACAGGTTGCCATCATGACAGCATAGGGAACACTGTTGAAAACAAACCCGACAGGGGTTTCTTCCGCTAACTTTACGGATATCTGCTCTCTTGTTGTGTCTGTTAGTTTTTCAGCATCCCATGACACAATCAGATCATCTGTCATCAGCCTGTTCCTTATCGGCTAACGTGCAGGCTGTTGCATACTCATCCGGCGTGTTGATGTTGAAAAAGGGATCATAATATCCTGCTGCAAACGTAACTTCGCGGATACCCAGAGTTCGGGCAAACACGCGCACACGCAATTTGTCTGGAAAATCTGGCTTGTTCAGCCAGTCCTGTAACGCATGAAACGCCGATACCGGCCATGTGGCTACCAGCGGATGTTGCCTGCCATCCGATACGGCAACAGCGGGTGCAGGTAGCAGATCAGCCATAAGGTTGGCGGGGATAAACGGTGTGTCACCCGGCACCGTCAGCACTGTTTCAAGATTGTGCGACTGACCCCATGCCAATGCGGCCAACACGCCAGCCAGCGGCCCATAGTCAGGCATCGTATCTGGCAAGATCGGTAATCCCCACGCAGAAAACCGATCGGGGTTTCCGTTGGCACTTATGGCAAGGGCTTGGCACTGTGGCTGTAACCGGTCAATCAGATGGGTCAGAACAGGGACATCGGCAATGGAAAGCAGGGGCTTATCGCACCCGCCCATGCGCAGGCCCTGACCGCCAGCCAGAATAACAGCCCCGGTCCGGGCAGAAGGAGAGTGAAAAATCATGCTGGCAGAATCCTCCTCCCGCTGTGGATGTGCAAGAGGATTTATGGACGGCTGTAAATAAGGAGTTTTGAGAGGCTTTCTACCGCAGACAAATAAAAAAGAACCCCGCAAAAGCGAGGTTCCTGTTTGGTCTTAAGGCGACCCTAAACCAGAAAATAGTCTGGTAAGAGCGGTTTGCTGGAGCAAGTGGATCAGTAGTTACGGGCCGGAAGCACGTTTTTATAAGCAATCATGCACTGCACGTAAGCATTGTCATACTGTTGCTGGATGCCACCCTGACGCGAATTGGAATAAGCGCCACCGCCCAGTGTGCCGCCCAGTGCGCCAGCACCCGCACCAATACCAGCACCAACGCCGCCACCGGCCGCAGCACCCAGACCAGCACCCAGAGCCGTCGTTGCCAGACCGCCCAGCAGAGCGCGATGGTTCTGACGTTCAGCCTGCCCGTTGACACTGCTTGCGGCCTGAGACCGACAGAAATTCTGTTCCTGAGAGAATGTGGCGTAGTCTTTGCCCGGTCCGGGCAGAACCATGGCGGTTGGCCCCATAGGCGTTTCTGCACATGCTGCCAGCACCAGAGCCGGAAGCAGGAAGAAGGAGGCATGTCCAAGTTTCATTGTTCGATACTCTTGTTACGGTTGGACAATAAAATGCCTGATTAATAGAGCATTTTTAAGGCAGGGCAAAATACTCCTAAACAGTAAAAATGCAAACGAACCATGCGCCTGAAGGTTCGCCAAGTTGGCAAAAAAACTCTGCTTACTGGCTGTCAGGAAAACAGGCCGAGTGCTTCAAAGACCCGAAACGTCTTCTTGTGAATTCTTATAAAAGTACCGGTAAAATATTTGTATTCAGACACGGGATTGATTTGCAGCCGACAGGCACGTCCCGCCCTTGTTCGATTGCCAGAGGGCGCGGACCCCAGTTCTCAAGCTTCTATGAGCTAACAGGCTCCTGCTAGCCGCGCCTGTTTTTCAGTCAGGATAGGCGTGTCACCAACAGCTGGTTAATGCGGAAGCCTTCAACATCCACCACTTCAAACCGGAAACCACATTCATCCACCCGGTCCGTTTTACGGGCCATACGGCGCAGGCGATGCATCACAAATCCGCTGATCGTATCAAACTGATCGCTGCCCGGAAGTTCGAGCAAATGCAGTTCACGCATTACGTCGCCAATGGGGGCCGCGCCATCCACCAGCCATGAATTTTCATCACGCCGCACAATAGCCTGTTCTTCAAACGGGTTGGCCAACCCGTCCATCAGGGCACCCATAATGTCTTTGAAGGTAATCAGGCCCACAACCAGCCCATATTCACTGACAATCAGCGCAAACCCCACACCGTGGGTATCAAACTGGGCCAGTGTATCCCACAGGTTCAGGGTTTCGGGCACGGACAGTACATCCCGCCGCATACGGAAAATGGGGTTGGGAAGGGGGGAGTCCTCGGGTGCGGGAATCAGGCTTGGGTCCACAACGGAGGCAAGAACGTCTTCTGAACGGATGGAACCAATGACTTTATCCAGCCCGCCATTGCACAAAGGATACCGGGAATACGGCTTGGCGCGGACCTTTTCATAATTGCTCTGTGCTGTGTCCTGCACATCCAGATAAACAATTTCGTCCCGCGGGGTCATGGCCGATGTTACTGAACGGTCCTGCAAGCCAAGCACGTTCTGGATCATCTGGTGCTCTTGTTCAAGCAGTACGCCAGAGGCTGTGCCTGCTGCTAGAATCGCCCGCAAATCTTCCGGCGTGACAGGTTCTACTGCCGATGCTGCCGGGATTTTCAAGGCCCGCAGCACCACGTCTGATACTTTGGAGAAAATCCAGACAAAGGGATAAAGCACCCGAAGGGCAAATTTGGGAAACCAGCCAATAGCCAGCGCAACCTTGTCTGGCGCATTCATGGCAACGCGTTTGGGCAGCAGGTCGGCAAAAAGCACAAATACGCCCGTTACCAGCACAAAGCTGAACGCAGCTCCCAGTTTTTCGGATAATCCGCTGGAAAGCCCCCACTGCATTAACAGGGCCGCACTGGGGGGGGACAGCATTTCTGAACTGACAATACCGCCCAGAATACCAACACCGTTCAGGCAGATTTGCAGAACAGTAATGACCTGACCACTATTGCGGCGCAGGGCCAGAAACGCCTGTGCCCGCTTGTCCCCTGCTTCTGCGCGTGAGCGTAGCCGGACTTCTCGCGCAGCCGCGAAGGAAATTTCCGACAGGGAAATCAGGATGCTGACCGCAATCAGCAGGACAAGGGCCACAATGCCCATCAGGAACAGGATCAAGAGAAAACTCTGCAAACGAGAGAAAAAGGAAGGTATCACTTCCTATTATACCCTGTGCTGCGTGTATCGGCTAGGGTAAGAGGCAGGTTAAACAGGAAAGTAAAGAAACTCTGTCGCAGGTATAAATGGCTTAGTGGGCGTGGGCCGGGGCTGGTCGTTTCTGTGCACAGGCAGCGCAGAGCCCTTCAATTTCAACTGACGCGCTTTGAATAACAAATCCCTCCGCCCGGCAGGTGGCCCGAACGGCATCCAGAATGGCGGGTGTGCTGATTTCTGTCACATTTTTGCAGGACCGGCAGATCAGAAACTGCGCCGTATGCAGACACATATCATCATGATGGTGGTCATGCGCACAATCATGGGCGTGGTCATTATGGAGCAGATGCGTGCACGCAACAAATGCTGACAGCTTTTCGATACGATGTATCAACCCATGTTCCAGCAGAAAATCGAGCGCCCGGTAAACGGTAGGTGGGGCCGGTTTGCGCTCAGGCGACTTGATCTGCTCAAGCAGGTCATACGCCCCAACGGGCGTGGGGGCGTCCAGAATCAGGCCAAGAATTTCACGGCGTTGCTGTGTCAGGCGTGCGCCCTGCCGGGTGCATAGCCCTTCTGCGCGGTCTAGCAAGGCTTGCGTGGCCGGAGAGAAATTGTCAGGAGAAGCAGGCTGCATGGCAGATTTCATGGTCATTATCCGTTCTGGGCCTATCTTAGCCATGCAGGCGCGTGAAGGCAAAACTGTTGGCAGCGACTGTTCTGGCCCAGAATACACTATGTTATATTATCACATCTAGTGTTAGGAAGGCAGCCTGCCCGGTGGGGGCAGAAACCGGGGTGAGTCTGTATCTTATGCGTCTAGCCATGTCATGTGTGTCCGGCCTGATGGTATCCTGCCTGACTGTTGTGCCTTCCTATGCCCAGACAGTTGCCCCCACGACGACACACACCACGCTGACAGCCGTTGCAGCAGAAAACACATGGGGTGATCTGGCCGCCCAGGTGGCAGAACCAGACATTCACGTCACCTCCATTCTGACGACACCCACGATTGACCCGCATCTTTACGAGCCCAGCCCGGCAGAAGCGCGCCGTGTGCATGATGCCACGCTTCTGGTTGCCAACGGGGCCGGATACGACGCGTGGATGGAGCATCTGGCCAGCGCGCGCTCAACTCCGGCTCCGATGGTGCGGGCCGATAGCTGGGGCGGCTGGCATAAAGGCGACAATACGCATTTATGGTATAATCTAGCAGCTGTGGCGGCATTTGTTGGCCATTTTACAGCACTGTGCCAGCAGGTTGATCCGGCCCATACGGCAGGCTACACCGCACGCAGTCAGACACTGCTTGCTGCGATTGATGCTGTTCGGGCGCATATTGCAGCCCTAAGACCTAAAATAGAGGGGCAACCTGTGGCCGCGACCGAGCCTGTTTTTACGCCCCTTGCCGATAGTCTGGGGCTGGTGATGAAAGAACGGGCGTTTCAACAGGCTATCATGAATGATGTGGAACCACCCGCGTCGGCTGTTGCTGCATTTGATGATGATATCCGCCAGCGCCGGGTGCGGCTGGTGGCCTATAACGCTCAGGCTGACAGACCATCGGTTCAGCGGCTTATTGCCAGCGCAAAGCAGGTTGGTATTCCTGTGCTGCCCGTGCTTGAAATCATGCCAGCGGGCGAACATTGGCAAACATGGGTTGACCAGACCGTGACAAACGTAGCGGATGCTTTGGGCGTTACACCGTGATCCTGCCTGCGCTTGAGGTCGATCATGTCACGCTGGCACGGGGTGGGCAGGTGGTGTTGCAAGACATTACCTTTGCTATCCCCAAAGGCAGTTTCGTCGTCGTTCTGGGCGCGAATGGCGCAGGGAAAACCACGCTGTTCCGTGGGCTGCTTGGTCTTGAACCCAGCCACACGGGTACTTTGCGGGTTAACGGAATACCGGTGCACAGGGGCAGCCCCGCTATCGGGTATATGCCGCAAATGCGGAAACTGGTGGGCGGTCAGTTAAGTGGCTGGAGCATGGTTGCCGCGGCCCGCCGGGGGCAGAAATGGGGCTTGCCCTGGTGTGGGCGCGCAGGCCGTGCTGCAGTAAAGGCGGCTCTTGAGGCTGTAGATGCAGTCGATCTGGCCCGTAAACCAGTCGGTACGCTTTCCGGGGGGCAAAGGCAGCGGTTGCTTCTGGCCCAGACATTGCTGGATGATCCGTCCCTACTTTTGCTTGATGAACCTCTGGCCAGCCTTGATCCCGCCCGTATGAGAGAAACTGCATTGCGCATCCATACGCTGGCGCAGACTCGCGGTATGACTGTCCTAATGTCGGCTCATGATATCAATCCGTTATTGGGGTTGATGGACCACGTGCTGTATCTGGCGCGTGGCAAAGCCTTGCTGGGCACTGTGGATGACGTCATTACCACACAGGCTTTGACAGCCCTGTATGGTGCCCCGGTTGATGTGGTGCGGGCTGGTGGCCGTGTCTTTGTTGTGGCGGAGGGCGGCGGTGCTGCACTGCAACCCCATGACTGCACCGGGGGCCACACGCATGCTTGATTATGACTTCATGCGCACCGCGTTTCTGGCAGCATTTCTGGTCGCGATTGTCTGCGGGCCAGTAGGTTGGTTTCTGGTCTTACGTGGCCAGACGTTTGCCAGCCACGCACTGTCCCATGTCGGGTTTGCCGGTGCTACCGGGGCGTTGCTTGTTGGTGTTTCTCCGCTCGCGGGTTTAAGCACCGGGGCTTTGGTCGCTGGTATCCTGATGGGCTTTGCGGGCGACCGCGTTGCCGGGCGCGATGTTATGATCGGCCTAGTGCTGTCAGTTACCATGGGTGCGGGGGCGCTCTTTCTGCACTTTCTAACGCAATCCGCCAGCGCGGCTACGGCTCTTTTATTTGGCGATATTCTGGGTATCAGCAAAGGTATGCTGGGCTGGCTTGCCCTGCTGAGTGTCGGGTGTTTGTTGGCACTGGGTATTATGGCGCGCCCGCTGCTGTTCGCATCCCTTCAGCCCGAACTGGCTGAAGCCAAAGGTGTGCCCATGCGCCTGCTGGATGTGCTGTTTCTGGCGTTGGTGGCTCTTGCAACCGCCGAATGTGCGCAGATAACCGGCGTCCTTCTTGTGTTCACGCTTATGGTGGCCCCTGCTGCTACGGTCTTGCGGCTGGGTGTCGCGCCTCTGGCTGGGCTGATGCTGTCAGCGTTACTTGCGTTGTGTGAAGCGTGGGGCGGGCTAGTGCTGTCATGGCAGACAGATTACCCGACATCTTTCTGGATAGCGGCTCTGGGGGGTATTGGCTTTGTTGCAGCGGGTCTGTTTAGCCGCTTCGTCATGCGACAGACCACTTAAAAAGCGCGTCGATGCAGAGTAAAATAGGTCTTTAGAACGTCAGCCCACCCTCGCGTAAAGGTGCGGCAACTGGTGTAGGTAAACGGCTGATTACGATAACAGGCGGATTTACTGGGGCAGGGACCAGTCAAGCCAGGCCCAGAGTGCCAGCAGCACAAAAAGCACGGCATGCATGATAATCAGCGCCTTTAGGGTAATCACCGGCACGTCGTATTGCGGCTTGTTTTTTGGTGCGGCCATGACGATTGGTTCCTGTTTCTTCAAGGCTCTGGGGTTATCAAACGACCAGGCTGATTAGCCCATCATAGGCGGCGTTCCAGCCGCCGTCCATGCCCCGCTTATTCCGGTGCGTGTGGCAGGTGATGGTAGGCCCGGTTGAAATAGACCAACCCCCCAACATTCTGGTTAATGCGCAGGGCCTCGACAATGCCGAACATGACGCTGTGGGTGCCGACCTCAACAATCTGGCTGATGCAGCAGTCAAACGTGGCTACGGCTTCTTCCAGCACAGGGGCCCCTGTTGCAAGCGTTGTCCAGTGGCCAATTGTAAAGCGCTCTTCCATGCTGTTTGGGCTGGCAAAATGGTTGGACAGCGCCTGCTGCGCGGAAGAAAGGACGTTCACACACAGCGGGCCGCCTTCCACAAATGCGGGGCGGGCGCGGCTATCGCGTTTCAGGCACACAAGCAGAGTCGGGGGTGTATCCGTGACCGAGCACACGGCCGATGCCGTGAAGCCAACCGGGTCGGTGCGCGTTCCTGTGGTCACAATGTTCACAGCTGCGCCAAGTCTGGACATTGCATCACGGAAGGCGCTGGTGTCCAAAGCCAACATCTGCTCTCCTTTAATCCCTCTTTTAAGCAGAGTGTTTTGTGCATGAATAAAGAAGGAAAGCAATGACTGAGGAAAGCCTTTCAGGCACATCCAGTGTCAAAACCCGCCGCACAGGGCATATGGGCCGCATTATACTTGATAGCCCAAAGCGCTTGAATGCTGTTGATCTCGACATGGCAGAAGGCATTGCCCGTACCCTGGAGGCATGGCGCAATGACCCAAACGTCGCGGTTGTCGTGCTCGAAAGTTCGTCCCCTCGCGCCTTTTGTGCAGGGGGGGATCTGAAAAGAATATGCGAACTGCTACAGATTGAAGGTGCTGATGAAGCCTTCCGGCAGATGAGCCGGGTTTACGCCATCATGCAGCAGATTGCCGCGTACCCCAAGCCAACCGTGTCAGTTCTGGACGGAATTGCCATGGGTGGCGGGATAGGGCTGGGTGGTCACGCAACCTACCGGATTGTGACGGAACGCTCCGTTGTGGCCATGCCCGAGACAGCCATTGGCCTGACGCCAGATGCTGGCGGGTCCTGGATATTAAGCCGAGCCCCCGGCTTTTCCGGTTTGCGGGGTGCCGTAACCGGTAACCGTATGGATGGTCAGGCAGCCATAACAATGGGCTTTGCAGACACATTGATTGCGTCAGAAGCGCTGCCAACTTTTCTTGATCAGTTGGCTGACAAAGTGCCGGAAGATGTCTTTACAGTGACCCCGCCAGCCTCACAAAGCGTGTCCGTTCAAAGTCTGGATACGTGTTACAATGCCCCCGATCTGGACCATGCCATACGCAACCTGACCGAGCACGACAGTGAAGAGGCCCGTCAGGATCTTGACGCTTTATCCCGTGCGTGTCCGTTTTCCGTGCAGCTTGCTTGGGGTGCGTGGCACCGAGCACGGTTCCTTTCATCTCTTTCAGAAGCATTTCAACAGGAGACGGCTCTTGTGAACTGTCTGATACGCCGGGCCGATTTTGCTGAGGGCGTGCGGGCACGACTGATTGATCGGGATAATGCGCCGCGCTGGCACCCCCGGACATTGGCGGAATTAGACAGAAGTGAGGTCGAAGCCTGCTTTAAGCAGGTGTCGTAATCAGCTGATTGAGCAGTAGAAATGCGACTAGTAAAAAACGTGGGGCCCTGAATACGGGGATGTGCCTGAAATAGACGGGATGCGTCTTTGATTATGGCGTGAAGGGCAGCCCATTTCAGGCCAAAAGCCTTGTGACGCTGCTATTTGCTTTTTCAAAGCACAACCCGCTTCGCAGAAGGGCGGGCAGCCTAAAGCTGGTTTTTATCCAGCTTCCCCCGCAGGTTAGAGCCGAGCTATTTACTCGTTTTGGGAGAGGGATGCTGGTTCAGCAAAGCCTGCCACTGTTCATAGACTGCCCGAACAGTGGGGGAAGGGCAGCGCCCTTCCTGTTTCCCATGTGCCTGATAGTGCGCTTGGCCTGATGGCCAGTCGCCTAACCTGACTGCAACTGCCACGTCTGTGTTCTGTTGCAGATACCAGTCTTCCTGAAAATCAGACCCAAAACCACCGCGTTCTTCCTGATATCCAATCTGAAGAAAGTGACTCAACCCAGAGTCAAACTCTCCGTCCTGTACAGCCTGTGCAACATCAGGGTTGGCGGTCAGGTAGGCGGCTTCATCAAAAGGAAGCTGCGCGAGATAAGACTGGAGCAGAAAAGAAAAAACGGCCTGCGGTACAGCCAGAGTCGGCTGACTGGCATCAAAAGGATTAAACCCGAGCGCTTCGGAAAGAATGGTGGCAGGAATCATGCGGAGGGATATTTCTTAATGAATGGTTAACCAAATGTGATTATTTTCTTAATATCCGTCAACCAGAGACCGAGGCAGCAGGGGACTGAAAAGGAGGACAACTTTTTGGAAAACAGGCTGCATGCTAGAAGTCTTGACCAGCATTGTTTGAGGAAAAGCGGACACAGAGATGATAGAATTTACAGACATACAGGCCGTGCATCGGCTGGAAGTCGCAACAATTCTGTCACCTGAATTTACAATGCCTGTGCCGCATGTGCAGAATTTGCATCTTATCCCGCAGCCCATTCTGGACGCGATGCGACCGGGTTGGCTGACAGGGCATCATGCGCCGCGTCCCGTCACACTCACAAAACTGTTCGATGTCTTTGTGACTGAAGAAGGTCTGGTTTTTACGGCTGAAAAAAAGCTGATTACGCAAAGTGTAACGCAGCACACGCAGGATGAATGTCACCGTGCCTTTATGCGTGTGCAGTCAGCGCACAGCGTGCCTGAAATCAGACCTTCTGCGCTGTTGCTCCGTAAACGAGGGGACCATAATTACGGGCATTGGTTAATAGAGGTTCTACCCAAACTCTGGGTGGCGGAACAGTATATGGAACGTCCCATTTTGGTTGTGCCTGAATTGAGCGCGGCCATGACCCATGTTGTCCGTGATTCCATAGCTCTGTCATCCCATTATCAGCCAGAATTTTTGACCATGCGGAATGACGATGTCTGTTTTTTCAAAGAACTGGTCATGGTCAATGGCCTTACCGACCATGGGGTCTATATGTCTCCGCTGGTTTTTGCTCGCACTGACGCCATGCGGGCATGTGTGCCAAATGGATCCCCCCAGAACCTGTATGTGAAACGTTCAAACAGTAACCGCCAGCTTACGGACTATGCTGATATTGAGGCAATGCTGAACAGGCATGGCTTTAAAGGGGTTGATCCCTCAGAACTGACCTTTCTTGAGCAGATAAAGGTTTTTAAGGCTGCGCGCATTGTGGTGGGGGTTATGGGGGCTGGCCTGACGAATATCGTGTTCTGTTCCCCGTCGGCCAAAATCATCACGCTGGCCCCCGCCACCATGCCGGACACGTTTTTTGCTTTTATTGCTGCTTTACGCGGGCTTGATTATCATGAAGTACGCGGGCCGATGCGGGAGGAGCAAACAACCGGGTGGGATGAACCTTTTTCAATCATGCCATCCCAGATTGAGGCCCTTCTTGCAGCCTGACGTTATCCGAACACCGCATTGCGATGCGGCACGGCAACGGTGACGCCTGCATTGGCTCCCGGAATATCAGGAGAAAGCTGAAGCGGTCCGTAGCGGTGGAAAAAGCCGGGAACGGACGTAATGATGTAAGCAGCCTGCTGTAGGCAGGAGACCACACGTTCCCGCGCCAGGCAGGCTTCTTCCGGGTGTGGCACTGTGCTGATGATATCGGCAGCATTTCGCAATTTGGCGGCAGTCTGTTCCGGGGCCTGATGCAAGGTCTTGAATGATTTCAGGGCATCCATAAGGGCCTCATGAGCAGACGGTGCCAGCGTGGTGTGGCCTGCATTCCAGCGGAGGCGAACAATCAGCCGTCCAAGGGACAGTGCTGCGAAGGCTGCATCTGTATATCCTTTCCGGTCCACACTTTCATCCAGAAAGGAAAGACGCATCATCAAACGGCTGATTTTCTGAAGTTGCATGCCTTCCCACGCAGCCCATAAAATGGGCTTGTTCTGCCGCGCTGCGGCCAGTTGCTGCACACTACGGGTAAGCGATGTGACAAGTCGTGCTGCATCCAGCCTGTGGTCGGCTGGCAGAATAACGCGGAACACCAGCACAAGCAGCACGCAGGCTGCCGCCATGGTCATCCAGTTATTGGTCAGCGTCATGTCATCATACACAATCGGGTTGGTGACAGACAGCATCATGGTAAAAAACACGGCGTACCCAAACGCGCCAATGCTGTAGCGCGGATGAAACTGTAACCAGACCCCCGGCAGCAGAAAAACACAGACTGTCACCCATAAAAGCGGATAACCATCAATGCGTGGCAAGCCGATCACATGGCACAAAAAACTGGCCGGAATAGCCAACGCAGTACCCATTGCCATCAGCGGACTGGTTTTTGCGGCAGACGGCGTTGTGGAGAGCAGGCTGGAGGCGGCCACAACAAACATCATCAACATAGGGCCAGTGCTCCAGTGTAGCACGTACCATAACAGACCAGCCAGTAACGCAATAAATGTGCCCCGTGCGCCGTTACGCAGCGCCATAGGCCATTCCAGATACGTCCCCATTTTGAAAGATGCGCGGCCCGGCCGCCGGGTTGTGATATCGCTAAGGGCCATATCAAGTTGGCCCAGAACATCGCGTGTGTTGTCCAGTGATGCCAGAACAGTCGGGCTGGGGTTCTGGCGTTCCAATACAGCCAGCTTTTTCAGGGCATTGTGAATACAGTCAGAAATTGGGCGTGGGTCATTCTGCCAGTCAGGGCGCTCTGTCAGTTCCAGAATCTGGCGGAGTGTTTCTGAAACTTCCAGATGCACCTGACAGGATGCCCCATTAGCCAATGACAGATTCAGCCAGTAAGGATGATAGGTGACAATCAGCCCCGTCAGACGGCTTAACCCAACACGCAGACGGTTTACACGGGCCTGCATATCCCGGTCATCTGCTGCAGCATATTCGATGGCGGGCCCAAGCCCCGTCATGCGGGCCAGCAGACGGCCCCGGCTATCATAAAGGGGTTGCGGTAGTCCGCGAAAGGCCGGTGTGGAAGACGTGTTTTCCAAACCCGGCATCTGGTCTTCCATGGCATCAGCCGCCTGCGCGGGAGAGGAACGCGTGCTTTCCGCCGCATGAAATGACAATGCGTGACGCACGGTTTCCCGGAACGCATCGCCTAATGTGCTTAAAACCTGCGTGGGTTTACGCGGGGATGTGATCATGAACACAAAGGCAGTGACAACAACCCCGGTTGTCACTGCGGAAAGTCGGCCCATTGCGGCCAGAAAAATGGAATCAGGATGTGCAAATGCGGGCGAGGAAACAATGACAATGGTGTAGCCTGTCAGCACGGCTGCATAAGCGCGGAACAGCCGTAAAAACGTGGCAACCATACAGGCCAGACCAACAAAAAAAGCCAAAGCAGCAAAGTAAAGCACGGGTGACTGCACGAAAGCCGCCATGACCGCCACGCTGATTCCGGCCCCTATGACAGTACCAATCACGCGCCACATGCTTTTTGAAACCATGGCCCCCACAGTCGGGTTTGCCACAATCAGTACGGTTGTTGCTGCGCTCATGGGTGATTGAAGCTGGAAGGTAAATGCCAGAAACAACGCAATGCCAATCGACGCAAAAACACGGGCGGTATAGGCCGCTGTGGCGCAGGTGGCCCGCCACCGGTCGTCCTCGGTAAAGGTTGCGGGCAGGAGTGAACGGATCAGGGCTGAAAGAGTGTGCAGCATGGGCGTGCTTTTTAGGTCAACAGTCAGGCAGAAAAGGCAGGGCGAACAGCCAGAAGCTGGTCAAGTTGCTGAATAAGCGATCGGATATCCTCGGTGGCGACATCCTGTGTCATTGTCTGTTCCATCTGGGCGGCAACCTGATGGAACACAGCACATTTTTTCTGCCCGCTTTCTGTCAATATCAGCCGTTTGGCACGCCGATCCTGCGTATCAGGCTGTCGGGAAATCAGGCCTTCTTTTTCAAGCAGATCAAGCACCCGCACCAGCGCAGAACAGTCTGTATCCATGGCGGCCGCCAAATCACGCTGGGTTGCGCCGTCGGGCATCATCATCAGATAGGCCATGGGCCGCATCAGGGCGACGGTCATACCGTGGGGGCGTAAAGCGCGCTCCAACCCCGTGCGCCACGCAGCGGCCAGTCGCATGACACGAAATGTCAGCGCCATATCCCGAAATCGGGTTTCATCAAGGGCACATAAGCTGCGCAGAGCGTCCATCGGCCTGCTCCATAGTTAGCGTCATAATATTTGACATGAAAAATATATTGAAACGAATATAACAGAACGCCCTTAAGGGTCAACGCCACGCCCCTGTCACGCTTGAGGGAGAGTGGGGGTGCCGGTTTTATCCCCATATGACTGTGGCTTGGCCGCCGCACTTTGCGCACAGGCTGGCCTTCTAAAGCGCGTATTTTTTAAATCACTTGCATTGCGTGTTCGTGGGCTTAAAGACGGCGGCTCGCCTGTAATGGGCTGTAATCATACGCAGGAAAGCCGCAAGGCAGGAGAGCGCACGGTGTCTCAGAAATTTTCATCCCAGACCATGGTTGGGCTGGGGGCGTTATGCGCCGCAACCTTTACCGCCATTACAACGGAATTGGCCCCCATTGGCCTGATGCTGGAAATGGCCCGGACCTTTGGCGTGGGGGTGGGGCAGGTTGGGCTGGCAGTTAGCGCCTATGCGCTGATTGTTGCAGTTATTGCCGTACTGCTTACCCGGCTTACGGCTGGGGTTGACCGGAAAAAGCTGCTGCTGTCGGCTTTGAGCGGGTACGTTCTTACAAACGTAATCGGAGCAACTGCGCCCAGCTTTGCCGTGCTGTGCGTGGGGCGGGTTATCGGCGGTGCGTCGCATGCCCTGTTGATGTCCATGGTCTCAGCCTACGCAGCGCATCTGGTGCCAGAACGCCAGACGGGGCGGGCTATTTCCATTGTTTTTGGCGGTGCGTCGCTGGGGGGTGTTCTGGGCGTGCCGGGTGCCGCCGCTATCGGGCATTTTGCTGGATGGCGAATAGCGTTGTGGGTGGCGGCTGCATTGGCTGCCATTCTTACGCTGTTTATTGCGGCCTATCTGCCGCGGGTCGGGCATGCCGCTAAACCGGCTTCGTTGGTTATTGTGCGTGCGCCCGGTGCCATGCGTGCCTTTGTGCAGGCTATTCTAGCCAATGCCTTGTTCTTTCTGGCCCAGAACGTGCTGTACACTTACATTGCACCGGTGTTGATGGCGCACGGCCTTTCCGAGGCTTCGGTCAGTGTGGATTTGCTTGTTATTGGCGCCTGTAGCCTGTCTGGTCTGTGGGCGGCAGGGCTGGTGGTTGATAAAAGCCCGCGCATGGGTCTGCTCAGCGCCGGTGTGGTTATGATCGCCGGCATTACGCTTCTTTGCGGTGGCTTGGTCTCCGGGTTGATGACGGTTGCGGCGGCGGCGGTATGGTGTGCTGGTTATGCAGGGGTTATTCCCTTCATTATGTCAGGGGCAATCCGCACCCGTGCCACATCCGCTGATATTGCCGGGGCGGCCGTGAATAGTACCAGCAATATTGGTATTTTGCTGGGATCTGCTTTTGGGGGAAAATTGCTGGCATCTTACGGTGTTAGTGTATTGGCCCCCACCGCAATCGGCATAACGATTCTGACATTGCTGGTGGTTCTCTTCAGTCGTCAGGCATTTCCTGCCCACCTGCATGATCATTCAGATGGCATGTAGGGATAGACTGCTTTTATGTCCGGTATGGCACTGCCTGTCAGATTATAAAGTTTTTTGCGTTGGGTCGCTGGCTTCAGATATTCCAAACGCACTTAAAAACAGGGCCGACTTTTTTAGTCTGGCCCTATTTTTAAGTTAGGTCGTCAGTTGTTAGTCGAAACGGACTTTGTTGTTTCTGGTGGTGCTGTCGGCATTTCGGGGCCAGTGGTCGTCAGATTTTCATACTGGTCCGGGTTGGGTGGGCTATCAATACCCCCGACCGGCGTGGGGTGATGCAATCCTTCATACTGAAAGCCCGTAAACGTCATGGTCTGGTCAGGCGTTGGCAGCAGTTTGTCATTCCAGCCGCCGCCCAAGGCACGAACCATGCCAACTGCGGCCTGAAGCGCACGGGCCTGCACCTGTGCCTGTTCAATACGTGCATCAAGCGTATTAACCTGCGCAATCAGTGCATCCAGATACCCATCCGCGCCGCCTTTATACAATGTCATGGTTAAGGTCTGTGATTGCATGGCGGCATCAACGGCCTGCTTCAGGCGCGTGTTTTCGGCCCGAAGCCGTGCCGTCATGGACAGGCCGTTTTCTACATCCTTGAAAGCAGACAAGACCGCCATGCGATAATGGTCACGGGTTTCGCGGTAGTTTGACCATGTGCGTTGAAGTTGGGCTCTGCGCAGTCCACCTTCAAACAACGGCATGGTCACAGATGCCCCGTAAGACCACATGCTGTTTGCCAGATTGGCCAGATCAAACCCGTTCGCGTCAAAACCCCCATTCGCGTTGAACGACACATGCGGGTAGAACGCAGCGCGGGCAATGCCAATAGCCCGGTTGGCCTGCGCCATTTCACGCTCCGCCACGGCAATATCCGGGCGACGTTGAAGCAGTTCAGATGGCAGGCCTAACGGAAAAACAGGTTCTGCCGTATCCTGATGCGCAACTTCAGGAATGTGGAAAGAAGATGGTGACGCGTTAACCAACACAGCCAGAGCATGTTCCAGCACTTCGCGCTGGGCCTGAACATCCAGTTGGCGGGCCTGTGTCATGTAAAGCTGGTTTTTGGCGCGGGCTACGTCAATGCCGGTTGCATCCTGATTATCAAGCCGTGTTTGCGTCACACGTAGGGCCTGCTGATAATAGCTGATGGACTGCGTATAAATTGCGTTCTGGGCATCCAGCCCCCGCAGGGCAAAGTAATCAGTTGCCAGTTCGGCCTGTAGACTCAACCGGGCAGAGGCATATTGCGCAGCCTGTGCCTGCGCATAATATTTCTGGGCCCGCACACGGTTGCGAATGGAAGACCAGATATCTGGTTCCCAACTGGCCATGCCGCCGTAGAATTCATCGGTCGCAGTAATGGGCCCCTTGTAACGGAACAGTCTGTCAGACGAGCTTTTGTTGTTACTTGACCCAAAGGCCAGCGCAAAATGCGGCAATAGGTCAGACCGGGCTTCCATAACAATTGAGCGTGCCTGAATGAAGCGTTCCGCAGCAGCCTGCAAATCGGCATTACCAACCATGGCTTGTGCTTCAAGCGTGTTCAATGTTGGGTCTGTAAATAACGTCCACCAGTTAGACCGCATGACAGTTTCTTGCGGTTGCGCATCATGGAACAACCCTTGTCCATGCCAGGACGCAGGCACAATGAAGTGCGGAGCCTGATAGGTAGGGGCCAGATCACACGCGCTAAGGGCCGTGAGTGTGGCAAGTGCTGCTCCCTTCAGACTGTTTGTCTGAAACAGTTTTCTTTTTGAAAGAACACTATCTTTTGTAAGCACAAAGGCTTTCTTTCGGGCCGGTGCAACGGGGCGTGTTATGAGAATGCTCATTCGTCATCCTCCTCGTCATTGCTGGCAGTTGTTAAATATCCTTTCTCTGGCACACTTAACCGCACGGTCTGTCCTTCAAGAAGATCTGCCGGCGGGTTGTTTATAATATGGTCAGTCGGAATCAGACCTGCATCGACTTCCGTATAAGCATCTGACATACGACCGACAGTTATATTTTTATAATGTGCCTTGTTCTGAGCATCGACCGTGACAACCTGCATCCCTTTTTCCTGAAAGACCAAGGACCCGGTGGGAATTGTATAAACACCGCCTTCAGCAGGAGCAGACAGCGACACGGTGGCAAAGGTGCCGGGCCATAATTTCTGGTCAGCGTTGTCAATGGTGAATTCAGTAACGGCAGTACGGGTGTTGGGGTCATAGCCCTTGGCAATCGTCAGGAAGTTGGCAGTGAAAACCTGATTGGGGTACTGCGGTACTGTTACGCGTGCTTTCAGACCGGGCTTCAAAACGTAGGAGAAAACTTCCGGGACGGAGACAAAAAGTCGCATCTCATGCGTATCTGCCACGGTAAACAGTTCACTGGCCATGCCATTGGCGTTCAGATTGCCCCCGCCAGCACCAACATAATCCCCTACGCTAATGTTTCGGGCGGTCACAACACCATCAAATGGCGCAACAATTGTTTTGAATCGTTCAAGCGCGTCATAGTGGTCCACATTGTGCTGGGCGGCTTCTAACGCAGCCCGGGCAGACTGTTCATTTGCATTTTGAACAGAGACAGACTGCCCTGATACAGCCTGCGATTTTCCCATCGAACGCCAGCGATCAGCCGTAACGGTTGCTAGTCCATATTTGGCCTGCGCAACCTGAAGGTCGGCCTTAGCCTGTGCATATTGCGCGTCCAGACCGGGCGCATTGATTTCGGCCAGAATGTCCCCCTTTTTTACTGGCGCACCATAGTCTTTATACCACATTTTCACATAGCCAGAGACCTGCGCATAAATGGGTGCTTCATACCAGGCGTTGATATTTCCCGGCAGTGTCATGGCAAGGGTGGATGGTGCAGGCTTGGGCTGTACCACAGCCACATCCGGGACACTTGCATGCGTTGCATCAGCCTGCAAGGTGACCTGATTATGCAGGTGCTGTAGTTCCAGATACACCACATAGCCGACAAGCACACACAACAGGGAGCCGACAAACAGACGTTTTTTTGTAACTGTGGACATCAGACGGCCTCCTGCCCAATTTCATGGCCCGCTTCAGACGGGGTATGGTTTTTTGTATGAGAGTTCTTGTGAAAAATTGCATAAACACACGGCACAAAAAGAAGTGTTGAAACTGTTGCCAGAATCAGCCCTCCGATAACTGCCTTCCCCAGTGGCGCATTCTGCGAATTACTGGTTGCCATAGGCACCATACCAATCACCATGGCAGAAGCTGTCATGATAACCGGGCGGATGCGTCCAAACCCGGCCTCGACTGCGGCAACAAGCGCGTTACCGTGCAGGCCAAAACGCTCCTTGGCGAATGAGACGACCAGAATGGAATTTGCTGTCGCTGTGCCCATGCACATGATGGCACCCGTCAAAGCCGGCACGGAAAGACGTGTCTGGGTCAGGAACAGGCTCCAGGCAATCCCTGCCAGGGCCCCCGGCAGTGCAGAAATAATAATGAAAGGATCAATCCATGACTGGAAGTTGATAACAATCAGCATGTAGATCAGCACGATAGAAACAACCAGACCGGCAATCAGTTCAACATACGCCCCGTGCATGGTAACGGCTTGCCCACGGATATCGACAGCCGCTGTCTGTGGAAGGTCTTTTTTTGTGCTGGCGATAGTCTGTTTTACTTTTGCCAGAACAGACCCCAGATCCGTACCTTCAGTTGAAACATACACATCAATGTCCGGCATGGAATTGTAGTGGGAGACCTGCCCCGGTGTTCCTGTAGGTGTTACGGTGCTGATGCTACCCAGAAGCTGCATATCCGTACCTTTGGGGTCATTATCACCTTTATCAACCGGAATGGTCAGCAAATCATTATAGTGGGTCAGCTGATCTTGCGAGACATAGACGTTAAGCGGAAACGTAATACCTGTTTTCGGGTCAAGCCAGTATTGCGGGTCAACTGTCTGGCTGCCAGAAAGCGTCATCAGTTCATTGTTGGCAATATCCGCTTCTGTCATGCCTGTTGCCTGACCAAACGTACGGTTGCCCTGCACAAACAAGGTTGGCGTTTTCATGGTCTGTTGAATAACCACATCTGCCGTGCCGGGAATGGCGCGCAGTTTGTTCACCAAAAGACGGGCGTATTGGTAATTATCACGGATATCCGGGCCAGAAACCTGAATGTCGATGGGTGCTGGTGACCCGAAGTTGAGTATTTTTTCAGTCAGGTCTGCAGGCTGGAAGGTAAAGACGCTGCCGGGAAATTTGGCAGACAAATCGCTGCGTAGCAGTTTGCGATATGTCCAGACGGGAGATTCCTCATCCTTGAGCGAAATTGTCAGGTCACAATCCTGCGTGCCGATAGAGGGTGTCGGGATAAATGCCTGATTATGCGGGCCTTCAGGAAGCCCACAGTTGTTGATGATTCCAGAGACTTTTCCCGGAAGAATTTGCTGAATTCGGTCATCAACCAGAGAAACGACACGGCCTGTTGTTTCAATACGCATGCCAAGTGGGGTGCGCATGTGCATCTGCATCATGCCCGATTTCACTTCGGGGAAAAAATCTTGTCCGGATACCAGGAACAAGCCCAGTGAAAGGACAGATGCCCCCAGAAAGCCTAAGGCAAACACGCCACGTCGCGCAATGATACGTTCAAGCAGACGACCATAGCTGGCGCGGAAATTATGGAATGCGTGTTCAAACTTGTTCTGAAAACGCCCCAGAAAACCTTTGGGTAGGGCAAGATGTTCGTCACTGTGCAAACCGGGGTGAACCTGCCCAGCCAGAAGATATTTGGCCATGGTCGGAACCAGGGTGCGCGACAGAATGAAGGATGCCAGCATGGCATAAACAATGGCTTCTGCCATTGGCATGAACAGCCAGCCTGCAACGCCGCTTAACCGGAAAAGGGGTGTCCATACAATGCAGATACACAAGGTGGAGACCAGTGTTGGCACCACAATCTGGTTGGCTGCATCAATAATTGCGGGCTCTAGCGCTTTGCCTTCCTCAAGATGGGTATCAATGTTTTCAATCATGACGGTGGCGTCATCCACCAAAATCCCGACCGCCAGCGCCAGGCCACCAAGCGTCATGACATTGATGGTCTGCCCTGATAGCAGAAGGCAGATAATCGCCGTGAGAATGGCAAGTGGAATGGATGTGGCGATAATAAGGGTGGAACGCCATGACCCAAGAAACAGCAGAACCACAAGCCCTGTCAGAATGGCGGCCGTTACCATTTCACGCACCACATCCTTAATGGCGTCTTTCACAAAAATAGACGCATCACTCAGAATGGAAATATGCACGTCAGGGGGAACAAGTTTCTGGATACGTGGCAGAAGCTCCTTGGTGTGCGCCACAACATCCAACGTGGAAGCATCACCACTTTTCATGACAACAACTTCCACACCTTGCCGTCCCTGAACCAGAACAAGGTTGGTCTGTGGATGCCCGCCACGGTAAACCTGCGCGACGTCGTGCACATAAATAACGGCATTACCAACACGTTTTACCGGAATATCACCTAGTTCCTTCATGGACCGTGGGGTGGCGTTGGTCTGAACCATCCAGTCTGTTGTGGCTATCTTTTGGTCACCTGCCGGTAGAACGATGTTCTGTTTACGCAGTGCATTCTGCACGTCCATTGCGGAAAGATGATGTGCTTGTAACTGCTTCTGGTTCAGGGCAACCATAATAAAGCTGTCCATCCCGCCATAAGGATGCGGGAGAACCGCACCTGGCACCGTTACCAGAATTGGCCGAATACGCGTCATGGCGATTTTATACAGATCAGATGGTGTCTGTTTTTCAGACGTAATCTGAAGTGCCAGAACCGGAACAGACGATGCTTCCAGCCGCATGACCATGGGGGCTGGAATGTTATCCGGTAGCTGTTTGATAACCGTTTGCGAAATTGCTGTGACTTCAGCTTCGGCTTCCCCAATATCCGTGCCGGGCTGGAAGTAGATGTTGACGATGCTCCTACCATAATAGGAGCTGCTTTCCATGTGTTCGATACCCTCCACGGTGGAGGTTACGGCCAGTTCGTAATTATAGGTGATACGGCCAGCAAATTCTTCAGGCAGCATGCCACCGTATGTCCAGACCACGGATACGACGGGAATCCGGATATTCGGAAACACATCGGTCGGGGCATTGAAAAGGGACAGCACACCAAAAGCGAGAATAAGCAGCGACAAGACAATAAATGTGTAAGGTCGCTTCAGCGCCGTCACAACGATGGCATTCATGCGTTTCCTTCCTTGCTGGGGTCGGTGGAATTCAGCGCACGATAGAATTGCGGTTATGCAGAAATCTTTTAAAAAAAATATTATCGCGTTAAAAACTGTTTTATGAAAATTCTTTTTAAAAACAATACGATATAAATTTCTATTTAGGGAATCTCCTTATGTTTTTTTGTGCTTGTGTTTGTGCGCGCGTCTGGGTGCCTGCTAATGATCCGACAAAATAGGTGTGGTCATGCGTTCGCGGCCAGCTTACGCAGGCAGGCGATAATAGTAGGGAACCAGACATTGGGTCGTGTATGTCACCGCGTGACCTTTGTCGCACGGCGTGGTTTGGGTCTTGAAGAATGATGCAATCTGTGGCCAATGTTCAGCCGATGGTGTCCCGCAAGGGATGAAAAGGGAAGAACGGTGCGCGGCCCAAACCGCCAGTCCGTCGCTGCCCCCGCAACTGTAAGTGCGTGAAACCATTACCCTGTGAAGCCCCCTTGGGCGGGTCTCACACACCACCGGGCCATCCGTCTGGGAAGGGGGGTAATGTTGCCAGCCGCCCAAACCCAGATGGGTCGGGCGTGTCTGGCCCGGCACAAGCCAGGAGACCTGCCATCAGCATGATGTGTGACCCATGTGTCATGCCGTGTTGTGAGTTCATCAAGGTGTTGCGTCTGGCGGGGTGCCCGGATGTGTGACGATGCGTGACCTGTCACGTATGCTTTCATCCCATGTTGGAGAAAGCCCTGTTTTCTGCGCCCCGGCCTGCATGGGTTCTTGTGTTGAACCATGCCGTAACAGGAACCGGTATGCTGTCAGATACTCCTCCTTTGGTGGCCGATACGCAGCAAGTTCTGCCAGTTGTGCATATCTGTGTGACGTGTCGTCGCGGCGGCCCTGCCATGGATACGCCGCCGGGTGCGCAACTTTATGACCGGCTGGTTGCGCTTCTGGCGCAGGAAGAGGCACATCCTGACGGTTCACAGTATTGCGATGGTGGAATTGCGGGGGCTGACGGTGTCACGCGAGAAATTCCGGTAATTGTAAAACCAGTCCAATGTCTGGCGGCCTGTGACCGGGGCTGCACAGCCGCTATTGCCATGCACGGCCACTGGACGTGGCTTTTAGGCCATCTGGGGCCAGAAAAGGCGGAAGACCTGCTTGTGTATGCCCGTCTCTATGCAGCCTCTAAAAAAGGGACTGTCATGCCATCGCGGCGTCCGGCCTCGCTTTCTGATATGGTGCTTGGGCGCGTGCCTGCATCACTTTACCAAGAACAGGAATAAGTCATGAGTGCTGCTTCTACCCGTAGGGTTCCGGTCACCATCATCACAGGTTTTCTGGGGGCCGGGAAAACCACCCTGCTGCGCCATATTCTGCAAAAAGCGCAGGGCCACCGTATTGCCGTTGTGGTAAACGAATTTGGGTCACTAGGCATTGATGGCGATATTCTGCGCGGGTGCGGGATAGAAGGTTGCCGTGATGATGATATTGTCGAACTGACCAATGGCTGCCTGTGTTGCACCGTAGCAGATGACTTTCTACCCACCATGGAAGCCTTGCTTGATCGGGCAGACCCACCCGAACACGTTGTGATTGAAACATCCGGTCTGGCGCTGCCCAAACCGTTGCTGAAAGCCTTTGGCTGGCCGACGGTGCGTGGGCGCATGACGGTAGATGGCGTGGTAACCGTGCTTGACGCCCCCGCAGTGGCTTCAGGCCGTTTTGCGGATGACCCGGAAGCCGTGGCCAAACAGCGCGAAGCTGACCCGTCGCTTGATCATGACAATCCGTTGGCCGAGGTATTTGAAGACCAGTTAAATGCGGCCGATCTGATTGTGCTGAACAAGACAGACCTGCTGGATGCTGCGGCACTGGATGCTGTGGAAAAACAGATTCAGAAGCTGGTTCCTCGGCCTTTGCAGATTTTGCGGGCCAGCGAAGGCAAGGTTGACCCTGCTGTGCTGCTGGGTGTTGGCGCAGAAGCAGAGGCCGATCTGGACTCTCGCCCGTCGCATCATGATGCAGAAGATGGTGACCATGAGCACGATGATTTTGAAAGCTTTGTCGCCACAGTGCCAGAACAGAACAGCGTGGAAGAGTTTCTGACCATTTTGCAGGATGTTGCGCGCAAATATGACGTGCTGCGTATGAAAGGCTTTGCCGCAGTGGCGGGTAAACCCATGCGTCTGGCTGTGCAGGGGGTGGGTGTGCGGTTCCGGCATGAATTTGATCGCCCGCTTCAGGCAGGAGAAGACCGGACCGGACGAATTGTGGTGATTGGCCAGAAGGGTCTGAAGGAAGCGGCCATCAAGTCCGAACTGGCGAAAACTGCCTGATAGGAAAGCACGGGGCGTCAAGTAGGGTCAGGCAGTTTCATGCATTTGCTGGTTCGGGAAAATCGCACGATTGATGAGCAGGACGAGGCAGAAGACCTCGGCCTGCCATCGGCTGATCTGGTGGTCCTCTCTTTCACTGAGAGCGATCTGTTAGGGCTGCGATACGCCCACGCCCGCTTGCAAGCGGATGCTGAAGACGGTCAGACACTCCCCAGCTTGCAGGTCACGCATCTGGCCCGACTGCGACACCCGATGTCGGTTGATCTGTATCTGGAGACCACGCTTGAAAAAGCGCGGTGTGTGGTCGTTCGGTTACTGGGGGGGGTGGAATATTGGCGCTATGGGGCTGAAGAACTGGCAGCATGGTGCCGCGAGCACAAAGTGCCATTGGCCCTGCTTCCCGGTGACTGTGTTCAGACCCAGGGCGCTCAGGCTATCGCGCGTGACCCTGCTGCAATCGGCGATTACGCCAGCCCTGCTATGGACGATGAAGGAGCATTGGCTGCTCTCTCAACAGTGTCGGCTGAAATACGGTCCAGACTAACCGGTTTTTTCCGTCACGGTGGCCCCCAGAATATGATGAAGGCGCTGCGTCTTATGGGTGCCGTGGCCGGGCTTAATGACGATGCGGCAGACCAACCAGCAGACCTTCCCTCATGGGGTCTGTATCGTACCGTGCAGGCGCGCTCAGTTGTTGCATTCCCTGCTGATGCGGCCAAAGCGTTTGCTGTTCCTGATTTGCCAGAGGGTGCCACAGCGCGGGCTGTTCTGGTTTTTTATCGCGCTCATCTTCTGGTCAGTGACTGTGCGGCACTGGATGCTCTGGCAGATTATCTGGCGGCGCAGGGCTGCACGGTTGATCTGCTGTTTGTCACATCCCTGAAAGATGCGGCAGTTGCATCGGGTATTGCTGGGTTTCTGCACACAACACAGCCGGATATTATTCTTAATGGGACAGTGTTTTCTTCAAAAAATCAGAACGGTATCTCTCCATTAACCAGTATCGGCACACCTATTCTGCAACTGTTGCAACCCAATGCAACATACGCGGTGTGGGCGCGCAGCCCTCGCGGCCTGTCGCGTTCTGACTTGGCCATGCAGGTTGTGCTACCAGAACTTGATGGATCTATTGCAACCCTTCCACTTTCCTTTCGTGAAGAGGTGCAGACAGGCCAACCGGGCCGCCG
The DNA here is from genome assembly GCF_000963945.1 of Acetobacter indonesiensis. GTDB lineage: Bacteria > Pseudomonadota > Alphaproteobacteria > Acetobacterales > Acetobacteraceae > Acetobacter > Acetobacter indonesiensis. The sequence continues at coordinate 40,024 of NZ_BAMW01000082.1, forward strand.
CGAGCCTTATCTGCCGGGTATAGAGCAGACAGCCGCCCGTGCGCTGGCATGGATACGATTGCGGAAACTGCCTGCTGATGAAAAACGACTTGCGATTGTGGTGTCAGATTACCCCGGAGCCGGATTGCAGCAGGAGAGCGGGCATGTCGCCCATGCCGTGGGGCTGGATGCTTTTGCAAGCCTTCACTCTATTCTAACGAATTTAAAACAGGAGAATTATTCACTGGGGTCCGGTGCGCTCCCCAACCAGAAAGACCTCACAAAAGCCCTCACAGATGCACCGGTTCAAAGCCTGCTATCGGTCGAAGACTATAAAAAACTGACGGCAAAACTGGATGATAGCCTGATGGCAAAAGTCCATGCCGCATGGGGCGAGCCGGAGCAGGATCGTGCTGTCCAGAATACTCAGTTCTGTCTGCGTGTTTTAAAACTCGGAAACGTGATGGTTGCTGTGCAGCCTGACCGGGCAGCCAGTGCAGAGCGGAAGGCGCTGTATCATGACCCGGATAGCCCGCCGTGCCACGCCTATATCGCTTTTTATTTGTGGCTCCAGCATGTTTGGCGGTGTGATGCACTGGTGCATTTGGGCACCCACGGCACTCTTGAATGGTTACCGGGAAAAGCCGCAGCATTGTCTCCTTCCTGCGCGGCGGCGGCTTTGACGGGGGCCATGCCTGTAATTTACCCGTTTATTGTAAATAATCCGGGTGAAGCCGCAGCAGCTAAACGCCGACTGGGGGCTGTTATCATCGGGCACATGACGCCGCCCGTCATGCAGGCCGAACTGTCAGCAGACATGCAGGTCCTGGAACGCCTGATTGATGAATATGCCGAGGCAGACGGCCTTGACCCCAGACGCGGTGCTTTGCTGCGTAAGGATATCCTCAATCAAGCTGCCCGCACCGGCTTGCTGTCAGAAAGCGGTGTGCGCCCCGGTGATGAGGATGAAGCCGAAGCATTGGCGCGGCTGGATGCGTATTTGTGTGATGTAAAAGACCTGCAAATACGCGATGGTTTACATATTTTTGGAAAACCCGCACCTAAAGCAAAGGCATTGGTGGATGCCATTGAACAGGCCTGTTCAGGGAGTGAGTGTTCGCCAGAGTCACAGCCTGATTATTTAGTAAAAAGGTTAGAGATAGAAAGAAAGATTGCGGCCAGTTCTTCCGCAGAAGCCAACGCTTTAGGCGATGCCTTGGCGGGACGGTTTGTGGCCGCTGGTCCGGCTGGTGCCCCGACACGGGGGCGTGTCGATGTGCTGCCAACCGGGCGCAACCTGTTCACGATTGACCCACGCGCGCTGCCCACGCCGTCTGCCATGCTGCTGGCAGCTAAAATGGAAAAGCTGCTGTTAACCCGGAACCTTCAGGAACAAGGTGAGCCTCTGACCCATCTGGTCATGGATTTATGGGGGGCAGCCAGTTTGCGCACGGGCGGCGAGGACATGGCGCTGGCCCTGCGACTTATGGGGGTTACGGTGCAGCGCGCTGCGGGTACGGGGCATGTCAGCGGCTTTGAAATTATTCCTCTGCCCGTGCTTGATCGCTCCCGTGTAGATGTCACACTTCGTATTTCGGGCCTGTTCCGCGATGCCTTCCCGGATCAGATTGCTTTGTTTGATCAGGTTGTCTCTGCCGTTGCGGCCCGTGATGAACCGCTCGAATGGAACCCTTTGGCTGCGGCTGTGAAGGGGCTTGAAGGGGAAGCACGCATACGGGCATCGGCCCGCATATTTGGTGCGGCATCAGGCACATATGGCACAGGCGTAGAAAAATCTCTGCAGCAGGGTGGGTGGCAGACGCAGGCTGATCTGGGTCACGCGTGGCTGGATGGGTCAGCATGGACTTATGGAGGTGGCCGGGATGGACAACAGGATGCAGACACGTTGGCCAGCCTTCTGGGCCAAGCCAATGCCATCCTGCATGTGCAGGATCATGCGGAAACAGACATGCTGGAAAGCCCCGACAATGCTGCGCATGAAGGCGGTCTGGCCGCTGCGGCAGCGGTTGCGGGTGGCCAACCTGCGCAATGGCATGGGGATACATCGCGACCTGAAGCCCCAAAACTTCGTGCCACGGCACAGGAGGTCGCTCGCGTTGTAAGGGGCAGGCTGGCTAACCCCCGCTGGATAAAGGGTATGCAGCGGCACGGCTATGCCGGTGCGGCGGAACTGGCGCGTGGGCTGGATGCGCTACACGGCTTTGCCGCTACTCTGCCAGAACGATTTGATCAGCAGTTTGACCTGGTTTTTTCGGCCACCCTCGGGAACGAAGAGTGTGATGCTTTTTTGCAAGACACCAACCCAGCCGCCCGTGCTGCAATGTGTCGTCGTTTTGTTGACGCGTGGCAGCGGGGGCTGTGGCACCCCAAAAGCAACAGCGTGATCCACACCTTAGAGACATCCGCGCAGAAGCAACCCCTAGCTTCTGATACGGCAAAACAGAAAAACAGAACGGTGGCCCCATGACTGCACGCGCCATTATGGTGGCTGCCCCGCGTTCAGGTGGTGGCAAGACAACGGTGACACTCGCCCTTTTAGCAGCTCTGAAACGGCGTGGCTTGCGGGTTGGGGCGGCAAAAACAGGCCCGGATTATATTGATCCCGCTTTTCACGCTGCTATTACGGGGCGGCCAGGACTGAATCTGGATAGCTGGTGTATGCCGCCCGCGTTGCTCGGCGCAACAATGCAGGCGGCCCAGCAGGATGTGGACGTGGTGATTGTGGAATCTGCCATGGGCCTGTTCGATGGTCTGGTGGAGCCCAAAGGGGCGCGGGGCTCACCGGCGGATATTGCGGCCGGTTTTGGTATTCCTGTTGTTCTGGTGCTGGATGTTTCAGGGCAGGGGCAATCTGTTGGCCCTATCGCAAAGGGCTTTGCAACATGGCAGCCTGATGTGCACATTGCGGGTGTTGTTGTGAATAGAGTGGCTTCTGCTCGGCACGCGGGCCTGACAGAAGGCGCGATTACAGCGGCCGGTCTGCCAGTGTTTGGCACCTTGATGCGTCAGGCCGGAACCCCTTTGCCCGAGCGTCACCTAGGGTTGGTGCAGGCGCGTGAGCACGGAGGATTGGCAGACTGGCTGGAAAAACTGGCAGACAAGGCAGAACAGGAACTAGACTTGGACGCCATTTTGGCTGCTGCAACCGTATTACCAGATTTGGCTTCTGTGGTTGACCAAAGTGCGGCGGCCTTTGTGCCCCCACCCGGTCAACGGATTGCCGTGGCGGATGATGATGCGTTTTCGTTTCTGTATGGGCATCTGTCGTTGTTCTGGCGTCAGACAGGGGCAGAATTACTGCCGTTTTCACCTTTGGCTGATGAAGCGCCGGATCCGTCCTGCGATGTCTGCTGGTTACCCGGTGGATACCCTGAACTGCATGCTGGCCGATTGGCGCAGTCACAAAACTTTCATGCCGGTTTGCGTTCCTTTGCACAAAAACACCCTGTGCATGGGGAATGTGGGGGCTTTATGGTGCTGGGGGGGGCTCTGGAAGATGCTGATGGTACCGTTCACGCCATGACCGGGCTGCTTGGCCACCAGACGTCTTTTGCAAAGCGTAAGCTGCATCTTGGTTATCGTGAAGCGACGTTGGTAGCAGATTGTGCCGTGGGTAAAGCAGGCACCCGTTTGCGCGGGCATGAATTCCATTATGCATCGGTGCTGGATGCGGGTGACGACCTGCCGCTTGCGGACTTACGAGCAGGGGACGGCACACCATTAGGCGCATGTGGCGGTAGGCGTGGTCTGGTTTCAGGCTCGTTTTTTCATGTTCTGGCACGCGTCAACACAGAGGCGTGACGTGATGCCATTCTGCTTCATAACGGCTTTGCCAAAAAACAGGGACCCTATGGGTATGATCCTGCGTTGTGTGCCCGTAAGGTAGTCTGACGCTGGGTCGTGTCAGACAATTTTGTCTAAGGCGGGTCTGAAAGCCCAAGGAGAGAAAAATGGCACAGTCTTTCCCTGTTTTGTTGGTCCGTCATGCGCCGGTACAATTACCGGACGGCGTTTGCTATGGGCGTCAGGATGTTGCGCTGCGCCCCGGGTGGGAGGGACTGGCTTCCGGGTTGGCGGTTTTGGCACAGGGGGCGGTTTGCCGCGTTCTTTATAGCTCGCCCGCCAGACGGTGCCGTGAAATGGCCCATAAACTGGCAGCCGCTACTGGCATGGAACTGAAAATTGATGACCGGCTGGCTGAAATTGATTTCGGCCACTGGGAGGGTATGAACTGGCATGACATAAGCCGTACCCAGTTGGATGAGTGGGCGGCTGACCCTGCGGGCTTTGCGCCACCGGGTGGCGAGAGTGGAATGGCATTAAGCCAGCGGGCGCGGGCTTTTTGGCAAGACGTAAAACAGGCGGGTGTTCCGGCATGCGTGTTGTCTCATGGTGGGCCGTTGCGGGTTTTAAGTGCTTTGGCCGGGGGCAGGCAGCCTGAACTTCTGGCCCCGTCTATGCCACAGGGGTCAGCCCGGTTGTTCATGGTGCCACAGCAGCACAGCATCTCTGTCACAACCCTGCAGGCAGCAGAATAGAGTTTTCCATGACAGACCGATTAGTAAGAAAATATTTTCCATGACAGAGCGTTCTTCAAACCCGCAGCAGAATGAACAGACCCGCCACCGGGAAAAAATGCAGAAACGGAAAGCCGTGCAAGATCAGGAGGTCGCGTCGAAATCCATCGAAAAGGGCCTGCTAATGGTTAATACCGGCCCAGGTAAGGGAAAATCGACGGCTGCTTTTGGGCTTTTGTTACGCACACTGGGGTATGGACGCCGCGTTGTGGTGGTGCAGTTTATTAAAGGCGCATGGGATACAGGCGAGCGGCATGCACTGGAGCGGTTTGAAGATCTGGTCGAATGGCATGCTCTGGGCGAAGGCTTTACATGGGAAACACAGGATCGCACACGCGATATCGCTGCCTGTGAACGGGCATGGGCCGTGGCTAAAGCAGCCCTCGCACGCCCGGATGTCGCCCTTGTGGTGCTGGATGAACTGAATATTGCGCTACGTTATGACTATCTGCCAGTTACACAGGTTCTGGCAGACATTGCCGCCCGTGCAGCGGGACAGCATGTGGTTATCACCGGGCGCAACGCGAAGCCGGAACTGATAGAGGCCGCGGACCTTGTTACTGAAATGGCGCTAGTGAAACATCATTTCAAAAACGGTGTTAAAGCACAGCAAGGGGTGGAATTTTGAGCGCACGGGTGCTCATGGTGCAGGGAACAGGGTCAAGTGTCGGTAAATCCACTCTGGTGGCAGGGTTGGCACGGGCTTACACGCGGCGTGGGTTAAGGGTTCTGCCATTCAAACCCCAAAATATGTCGAACAATGCAGCCGTTACCCAAGATGGTGGAGAGATAGGCCGGGCGCAAGCGTTACAGGCCCGTGCCTGTGGTGTGCAACCTGAAACGGATATGAACCCTGTTCTGTTAAAGCCGCAGGGGGAAACGGGTGCCCAATTAATCGTGCAGGGGCGCAAACTGAATACAGTGGCGGCTCGGGCGTATCAGAAAGAAAAAAATAAGCTGTTACCGGCTGTTCTGGAAAGTTTTTATAGACTGGCTGAACGTGCTGATCTGATTCTGGTTGAAGGCGCTGGTTCTGCTTCTGAAGTAAACCTCCGGGCAAATGATATTGCCAATATGGGGTTTGCCCAAGCGGTCAATGCCCCTGTTGTGCTGGTGGGTGATATAGACCGCGGCGGGGTTATTGCCAGTCTGGTTGGTACACAGGTCGTGGTGGCAAAAGAAGATGCTGAGAAAATAAAAGCGTTTATTGTGAATAAAATGCGCGGTGATACCACATTATTTGAAGATGGAATGGCGTTTATAGCAGACCGTACGGGGTGGTTGCCTTTGGGGGTCGTGCCAGACCTGCCCGCAGTCAGGCAACTGCCGGCGGAAGATGCGGCTGAGTTAAAAACAACTTTTGCATCTAATTATTTTCAAAAACCTGATGAAAAGACAATAACCGGCATAAGTAAATGCCCTAACCGTCTGCGTGTTGCGGTTCCCATTTTGCCTCTTATTGCCAATTTTGATGACCTTGACCCACTGCGGTCTGAACCGGGTGTAGAGCTTCTGCCAGTCATGCGCGGCGAACCATTCCCGGAGTGTGATCTGGTGATTCTCCCCGGTTCTAAAGGGACGCTTTCTGACCTCGCCTGTTTACGATCTGAAGGGTGGGATAAGGCTTTGGTAGCCCATGTTCAGCGTGGTGGACACATTATGGGTCTGTGCGGTGGCTACCAGATGTTAGGCAAAAGCATTGCAGATTGGGCTGGTATAGAGGGTAATGCTGGGGAAAGCGCGGGCTTGGACTTTCTTTCTGTTGAAACAATATTGCATAACGAAAAAACATTAGAAGAGAAAAAAGGCTTTTTAGCCAATACCTCTATCCCGGTGCATGGATACGAAATGCACATAGGCGAAACATCCGGGCAAGACCGTAAGCGGCCATTATTAGTGCTGGATAATGAACCGGAAGGGGCTATTTCAGAAAATGGCCATATATATGGCACCTACCTTCATGGTGTTTTTACAAACCGATCTGCACGGCTGGCGCTTTTGCAGCGTGCTGGCGGAATGGATTTTGCACCTGACGGCTTTTGGAGTCAGCGAGAGATATCTGGCCAGAAAATTTTAGTCCATTCCTCTTACGATGTGACCATAGAGAAAGCGCTTGATGCGTTAGCTGATCATCTGGAAACGCATCTTGATCTTGATGCGTTGCTTGCTCTGGCACAAAAACTCCTAGTCTATAGTTAGTTTTCCATCAGTATACGCCGCATTCTTTTTTTGACGTGTTTGAGCGTTTGAAAGCAGGACGCTTTATTCCCTGAAACAGCCACATTATTTTGGCTTCGGGTAAATCAAATAAACCCATAAAAAAGGGTATGATGTTGGCATAGTTACCAGCATCATACCCATTCTAAAGACAGTCAGGCGGAGCCTGAATGCTCCTCTCCGTGAAACACTAAAGCAGAAAAATCAGCCCTGCTTTTGCACTTTCCATCCTGTTTCTTTCAGACGGAAAGACAGAACAATCGCGATGACAATACCAACAACCAACGGCAGGAACGCACGGTGGAACAGGTCCATGCTGCTGGTGTCACCACCTGTCATCAGGGCTGAAACCAGCGGAGACATGATTCCTGTTGTGCCAAATACCAGAAAGTTCATCACGCCAGCAGCCGTTCCCTTCACTTCAGGTGGGTTGACTTCCTTCATGCTAGAGAACGGAATCATGGCTGCGCCTGACGCAATACCCATGATAAGGGCAACAGAATAACGCGGCATAATCCCAACCGGCACATACAGTGCGCACAGTGAGGCAGCCAGCAGAACAATAGCTCCGCCAATCAACACCGGCTTACGCAGGCCGATTTTGTCAGAAACCCACCCCAACAGCGGACAACCAATAACCCAGCCAATGGGCACCATGGACACGTCAGATGCCGCAAATGCCATGCTGACATGCTCGCCCTTGTTCAACATGGACGCGCCCCAGCCCAGTGCACCAATGGTGGTTGGTACAAACAGCAGCCCGCCAATAATGCCAGCGTACCAACTTTGCGGATTGCTGAAAATAATGCGGAACGGCTTGAGTAGGTTGGCAACTGAAAAATGACCGTGATGGGCTGCGCTGTCACCTGAATCGCGCGGCATCACAAGCCATGTTGCAATGGCCAGACACACGCCAATAACACCAAAGCCCAGCCAGACCGTCTGCCACGGAATATGGAATGACCCGTTGGGGTCAATCAGAATACGGGTGGGTTTGGAACCAAAAGCAGCCCCAGCCATACCCAGACACTGCGTCAGGCCAACAAACAGGGCCAGCGTGCGTGCGGGCAGGTAGCGGGCCGCAACGTAAGATGACCCTACAAAAGCACAGATTGCACCCAGCGCCTGAATCACATAGCCGCCAATCCCTGCGGCTACACTGCCTTGTGCAAAAATCAGGCAGCCGACACTGGTAATGGCAATACCCATGGGCATGGTGGCATGGGCACCGTAACGGTCAAGCAGGACGCCGACAGCCAATGCGGCCAGAGCATACACAATGTAATAAGACGCAATCATCAGCCCCAGATGGCTGTTGCCCCATGCCTGTGTCAGTTCATCCTGCATAATGCCGGGGGCAGAGCGGATGGCATATTGATAAAAATAGAATAGCGCACATAAAAACCACGCCAACACATAAAGCGGCTGAATTTTCTGAGGCTGACCAGCCTGTGCGGTATTCGGCAACGGTGTCGTGTTGGTCGTTTTTGAAGCCGACATGAATAATTCCGGTATTTTCAGGAATTTCTTCCCTGCATTTTTAAGTGTCAGGGAAGAAAACAGGTTAAGTTATTTTGCAGGCGGACGCGCGTTTGCTGTGGCCACATGGCGACCCCAGGAGATCAGTTCAGACGTGCAGTCATCACGCGGAATGACACATTCAATCAGCGTTGGGCCTTCTTTGTTGTCCAACGCGACCTTTACGGCGTCAGCCAGTTCACCCGCGGTTGTAGCGCGCAGACCAATGCCTTTGCCGTCTTCTGCATTAAAGGCGTTGACGACGGCTGCATAATCCCAATTTTTGATATTGTTATAAGGGCCATCATGAATTTCGACTTCAATGGTGTACCCGGCATTGTTGATGAGGAAGATAATGACGGGCAGTTTGCGGCGCGTCATCTGGGCAACTTCCTGTGCTGTTAGCTGGAATGACCCGTCCCCAACCATCAGAATGGTGCGTCGTTCTGGCGCGCCGACAGCGTAGCCAAACGCGGCAGGCACAGACCAGCCGATATGACCCCACTGCATTTCGAATTCAACGCGTGCACCCTTTGGCAGTTTGGTACGCACCACATTGAACCAGGAATCACCTGTCTCACCCAGAATAGTGGTTTCTGGTGTGACTAGTGTTTGAAGTGTGTGCTGAATATCGGCGCGTGTCAGTTTGTCATCGCCGCTGCCCACTGTTTCGCTTGATGTGCCCGTGTGAACGCGCTTGTACTGTGTAAGCGTGGCGTCTTTTTTGGGCTTGTTTTTGAAATGCTCTGCCAATGCTTCAAGCAGCTCTTTCAAGTGGAGATTATCAAACGAATAGCCGTGCAGTTTGGTAATGTTTTTATCAAGAACAGCCACATTTGGGCCTTTGGGCCATGCGGTCCAGCCTTCGGTTGAATAGTCATTAAAAATTGGTGCCAGGGCCAGAATACTGTCAGTCCAGTTGAAAATATCATTCACACCGGGGGTGCTGGCGCTGCCCCAGTAAGTACCAACATAGCTGGGATGATCTTCCGGAAAAAAGCTTTTGGCAGCAGCCATGGTTGCCACGACACATCCAAGCGCATCTGCCAGTTTGATGGCGGCGTCTTCTGCCCCGGCAGCGCGCAGGCGGCTGCCAATCAGAATGGCGGGTTTTTCATGCTTTTCAATGAAGTCAGCAACAGCAGCGACGGCTGCTTTCAGCGTCTCTTTGTTTGATGGCTGTGCATCAAGTACTGCGCTGATTGGGCCGGGGGCTGCACAGGGTTGTGCTGAAACATTGCAGGAAATTTCAATGTAAGCGGGCTTTTTTTCACGCAGCGCGGTGCGGATGGCGTGATCAATTTTTTCAGGTGCGTCGTCAGCACTTGTAATTGAAACAGCCGCACAGGTCAGCTTCTTTGCAATTTCAAGCTGGTATCCATAATCTGGCACACCAATAGTGTGGTGCAGGATATGACCGCTTCCATAGTCGTTGGAATTCGGTGCGCCAGAGATAAGAATAACAGGCAGGTTTTCTGCATAGGCACCGCCAATGGCGTTCAGGGCAGAAAAGGCACCCACATTGAATGTGACAACAGCCGCTGCCGCACCATTGGCGCGGGCATAGCCTTCAGCGGAAAAACCGCAGTTCAGTTCGTTACAGCAGTAAACCTGCTCACAGTCCTTGTTCAGCAAAAGCTGGTCAAGCAGCACAAGGTTATAGTCACCGGCTACGGCAAAGTGGTGTTTCAACCCAATTTGGGAAAGTCGTTCCGCAAGGTAAGTACCTACAGTGTAAGACATAATTTCTTTCTCCCTGTTGGATAAACCTGTTTTTCCATTTTATTGGAAAGGAAAATATCGGAAGGTGACGTAAACGGTGTTGCCCGCTGTTGTGGGGTACACACTGTTGCCGTTGCCATCATTGCCCCTGAAGGCAAACTTCCGGATATAGGTGTATTGCAGCCCGGCCATGACGCTGCCGTAGTGGCCCTGCATGAAGTGCCACCATCCGCCTGCGGTTAGTGACGCCAGAGTACGGGTCTGTGCGCTACAGGTGCCGAATTCAATATCGCATCCGCCGAGGTCAAGGTCGGTTACGCCGTATCCATATTGGTGGCCGTCTGCACCAATATAACGGCGGCGGCTGGCGGTTTCGACACCCCCATAAGTGTAAAGCAGCACGGATGATGTCGGGTGGCCAATCAGGCCAAGAGACCCGATAATTTCTGGAACGGGCGAAAGCTGGCCACGGCTGTTCAACGTAGTGTCTGGTAACAGGGACGGGCCATACCGCCCCACGCCCTGACCCGCGAGAATATTGCCTGCAAGCTGTAATTTGTTTGTGCCGAGCGGCGTTGTCATGCCAGCGCCAACCCCGCCCCCAAAATGGGTGGTTTTTGTGCTTTTGGTTTCTCCCGGTAAAACACTCAGCGAGCGGAACCAGCGGGCCAGACCAAACACTTCATAATGGCCGTAATTGGTATCAACAGCGCTTTTTAGAACAATATCAGGCGCTGGATTATACGTATAATGGGTGGAGTTGTTCAGAAGAACGCCCCCTGAATCCTGATAATAGACTTTGGCCCCGGCCGTTTGCCCATAACCGGCAGGAAGCGTCCCCCCGGATGACAGGGCCGAGGAAAAGGCAACCGTTGCCTGCGGGTCTTCCAGCGATAGACCCAGCCAGTATTTCTGCCCCCAATCTTTCCCAATCCTGATTTGTGGAACACGGGTAAAGGCAATGCCGGGAATCTGGTTGTTATCTGTTACGGCAGGAAGCTGCTCCTGCCGCGGCAGGATGCCTTTTGCATAATTGGTAACAAGGCTCCATGCCTGCCCCATAAGCAGATGAAATCCCCAGTCTTTCTGCGTGAAAGTAAAATAGCCTTGTCGCATACGGGGGGTGTAGCCGCTGATCTGCACACTGTTGGCAGTCCCCGCCGCGCCACCAAAATCTGTTTCAACATAGGCTTGCAGTCGGATGGATTTCGACGGGTTGGCTTCCATCAGGATGGAGGTACGCGAAAGCTGTGCAGACAGACGTTCCTCGCTCAGACCATGGTCGGGGTTGTTGGCGTAGGGAAAGCTGCCCCACGCCGTAGCGGGCCCGGCGGTCATGTTTGAATCGCGCCAGATGTTTGACAGTTCAACAAATCCCCCCAAACGGACCGAGATCCCACCAATGCTGAAAATGGGGGGAAGATGGTCAACCGCCGTCTGGGTAATGGCTTGTGGGCTTGATGACGATAAATCAATGTTGGAGCGTGATTTGTCGGAGACAGACTGTTCAGGAAGCCACTGGAAACCAAGTGGCATACCGCCTGCATTATGTGACCGAAAAGGCGCTGCGGAGGCAACGTTCTGCGGGTTTGGGTCAGCTGAAAAGCGAATGGACGGGTCGGCGGGGGCATCTGCAACCAGATGTTGCGGCACGGTTGCTGTGGCTGTTTGTGTGGTGTTGCTGAGTGACCGGGCACTACGGGCCGAACGTGCTGTGGTGTTATGCGGTTTTTTAAGCGCCTGACGGTGCTCAATGGCTTCGACCTGTGCTGCCAGTTTACGCATCTGCGCTTTAATGAGTGCAAGTTCCTGCGCATCATCAGCAAAGGCAGAAAAGGGTTCGTTAAAAAGACAGAAAAAGAATGAACCAATCAGGAGTTTGGTAGGCAGGGTTTTTCTGTTTACCAAACTGTCGAAAGTGACAGGTGTCACGCCTTTTCCTTCCCGCATCGTCAGTATCTGGTGTGAGAATGATGCTATTCACAGCGGATTTTTGCTGCGGGAGCATTGATTCACATCATTGGTTACTGAATGTTAATTATAACAGAAATTCAATATGGGCTGTCATACTGAATTTTGCAGAGTTTGTTATACAGGAAAGGTAAATTTAAAATATTATTTATTGTTTTATTTTATTCTAAAAACGCGTGTTACAGCACCATTTTTACCAAATGAATTGCGAAAGAATGATAATTTTATTAAAAAATATACAGAAAAAATGTGAAATCTACAGGTCTTATCGCATAATCCATTTTCGTCGATCGGGATTTCTTTGTTCCCATCCTTTTTCTTGAAGTTCAGGGGTGTCTCTCTGCTGCTGCGGATACCCCACGCACAGATAGGCCAGAAAAGACCAGTCAGGATCAAGGCATAACGTGCTGGCTGCTTCCTGTGGGTTCAGAATAGACACCCAGCCAACCCCTATGCCGCGTGCAGCAGCGGCCAGCCAGAATGTGTGAATAGCCATGACGGCCGACCAGAGTGTTGTTTCCGGCATGGTCGCCCGGCCTAACCCGCGCCCCTGTGTGGGGTTGGTGTCACAAAAGACAGCAATCTGATGCGGGGCATCATCTAGCCCGGCAAGCTTTAGTGTGGCGTACCGCTGGGCATTGTCGCCATCATGACCCTCCAGCGCGGCCTGATTACATCGTGCAAAATTATGCCGTATGGCCGCACGGCGGTCTGCGCTTTCAACCCTGACAAACCGCCATGGTTCACTTAGCCCAACGGAAGGGGCCAGGCAGGCAGTGTGCAGCAGAGAGTCCAGAACCCCTTCTGGTAGGGGCGTTTTCTGAAAATGCCGCACATCCCTTCGCCACGTAAAAAGGGCATCAAGCTGTGTGCAAAAGGTGCGGTCAAACTGGGGTTGGGTCATGCTTCAATCATGGCCAGAACCGATGCTGTCAGCAAGAGGGCCACCAGCAGTCCACATGCGCGCCTGTATAACACCAGCCCGCGATCCAGGTCTTCAATGGACGCGTCAGGCGTGCCATCTCCCATCCACGCATCGTCAACTGTGACACCGGAATATATGCGTGGCCCAGCTAACCGGAGGCCAAGAGCCCCCGCCATAGCGGCTTCCGGCCACCCTGCGTTGGGTGAGCGATGGGCAGCGGCGTCTCTGCCCACCGCATTTCTGGCCTGTCTGCGGGTTGCAGACGGGGCTGCGCAGATTAGACAGACGGCGGCCAGACGGGATGCTGGTAGATTAATCAGATCATCCAGCTTCGCAGCCGCCATGCCGAAGGCCGCGTGGCGTGGTGTCAGGTGGCCAATCATGCTGTCTGCCGTGTTGACGGCTTTATAAAAGACCGCACCCGGTAACCCAAACAAAGCGGCCCAGAACAAGGGGGCCACAACACCGTCTGAAAAATTTTCAGCCAGACTTTCCAGTGCCGCCCGCACAATGCCGGCTTCATCCAGTACGCTGGTATCACGCCCCACAATCTGACTGACCGCCTGTCGCCCTCCTGCCAGACCATTACGCCGTAACCCGATGCCTACGGCCCGGACATGCGTCCATAAAGATTTCTGGGCGATAAACGCAGTGGTCAGAACGGCCTGCACACCAATCATGACCGAACCGGGCAGAAGCGCATAGCCAATGTGCAGAAGCACGTTGGTAAAGACCAACGGAATGAGAATAATCAGCAGGAGTGCGATCAGCCCCAGAAGCCGACGTGCATGCTCTGTGTGCTCTGGTCGGTTGAGGGTTGTGTCCAGCCTGTCTATCAAGGCACCAATCCACATGACAGGATGGCCAATCGTTTTCAGCAGGGCGACAGGGTAGCCCCATAATCCTTCCAGAATGGCGGCTGCGGCTGCAACGGGAAGGGTAATGAACAAAGGGAAAAAAAGCATGCGGGCTGGGGGCTCACGTTTCAGGCCGGATGAAAGCAGAGTGCACGGGCAACCATTCAACCAGAATGACAGGCCGCCCCAGAACCCTGTGCCGGTTAATGGGCCGCAGGATCATGTGCAGTCATCTATCATGCCAATGCAGCCAGTGGCCATGCCTGATCTGCCAACGCATGGAGGGCAGGTGCGGGCTGTCATGCAGCATTTCCCCAACGCTCTCGCGCCCTATATTGACCTTTCCACAGGCATCAGCCCCTTCGCGTATCCCTTTACTGTGCCAGAGGCCGATATCTTCACCCGGCTGCCTGAAAGAGACGAGGAATGGGCGTTAAGACAGGCTGCGGCCCAGGCTTATGGCGTCAGCAGCCCTGACATGGTGGTCAGTGGTGCGGGGAGTCAAAGCCTGATTGCGCTCTTGCCGTTTATCCTCCCAGCCCAGCGGGTCTGTCTGTTGGGGCCAACTTATTCTGGCCATGCGCAGGCATGGCAGGGGAATAACGTGCCTTTAACGCAGGTGCAAAACCCTGATGCTTTACACGCTGCGGCCGCGCACAGCGGCACGGTATGCGTGGTATGTAATCCGAATAATCCGGATGGTCGGCTTCTTTCAGCCGCATGGCTTGCTGATCTGGCTGATGTCTGTGCCAGTCATGGCTCATACTTGGTGGTGGACGAAGCTTTTGCGGATTTCTGTGAAGACTCTGTGGCGTATCTGCTGCCGCACCCTGCCTTGATTATTCTCCGCTCTTTCGGGAAAACCTATGGTCTTCCCGGCGTAAGATTAGGCTTTGTGCTGGCGGATGGTGATTTTGCCGCGCGTTTCCGTGCAGCACTGGGCAGTTGGCCGGTGGGAAGTATCGGTCTGGCTGTCGGCCAGCAGGCTTTGCAGGATACAGTATGGTGTCAGCAGGTCCGTCAGCAGGTATTCCATGCCCATACGCGGCTTTTGCGGGTGCTTGATGCTGCGGGATTATCCTGTGTTGGGCAGGCACCCCTGTTTACTCTGGTGAATACAGTATATGCCGCAGATCTTTGGCGTCATTTGTGCCAGCATGGCATCGTGACACGCATATTTTCAGATCAACCGGGGCGCTTGCGCATCGGACTGCCGGGTAACGATGTCGCCTGGGCAAGACTGGAAAACGCTCTGGCTCACTGGCAATCACGGACGCCGGATATCGAAAGCGGAGACCGTGACTAAGACTGTGCTGTCAGGCGATGGTGTAACTCCAGAACGTTTCCACTCTTTACAGCTTTGGTGTGTTGCGGCTTTTCTACCAGATGACGTGAAGCAGGCCCGTTTTCCGGCAGCTAAGGCAAAGGGTTTCTACCTTTCCACCCCAGCATTCACGCAGTGGCTTAGGCACAAAAATCGGGTTGGCGCAAAACGCCTGATAGCCCCGGATGTAGTCTTAGAGTGTCCGCAGGCAGCGGATAGCGAGAAGCAAAAGCCGTCTCTCTGGCAACCCGAACCCGCCCTACAGGATCGAAATTATGGCGCTTGGTGCGGACAGAAGCTTAGTGATCTGCCAGCTGAAGATCTTGTACAGTTTTTGCACCAGCCTGACTTTTCTCCCTTAATGGGAGAAAGCCTGAATGTTTTTCAGGCGCGTGTTTCTGACTGGGTCTCCGGCTGGAATGACTGCGGAGTACTGTTGGCTCGCCCCGCAGTTATAAAAGCAATCGCCGCCCATGTGCTTCAAGTCGGAAGCCAGATAAGCCACCGCTTGGACTTGGACGAAGGAACAGTCAGCCTGTTTACCCGGCATGCCGGGCAGTGGCGGGTAAGGCGGTTGGGGGCTCTCTTTACCGACGAGCGCTAGAGGACTGTTCAGTCAGAACCCGTGTAGCCAGCACCCCGAAGAGCAATCCCATTGTGCTCCATAATACAAGCTGCATCCCGATTGATGCCTCGCGGAAGCGCCAGAGAACCAAGGCTGGAAAACCTTCAGGCACTTCGTTCACGTCCGGCAGGCCAAACTGCACCAGTGCGATCAGGGTAATGAAAATCCCTGCGCCACACAGCGTTCCCGTCCAGGCATTGCGCAACTGGGTGATTTTCTGGGCGATCAGTGTTGCAATGGCGGCCACGGAAACAGACAGTCCGATCATGACAAAATATGTCATGGTGCGAAACGCTAACGTGGCAGGCACACCTACTGCAGGCGGGTTAGGGGGATATTTCAGGTCTGGCACCAGAACAAACGTCAGAAAACCTGCCCCGGCCAGCAGCAAAGCCAATGCCCGTGGAGACCATGTATTCAGGCGACCATAGGCATAGGAAAAGGCCAGCGCGAAGATCCCTCCAAATGCGGTGCCATACAGCACAACTGCTGTCAGCAGGCCGTAACCGGCTTGCACGGTTCGACTGACCAGTTCGGGCTCGGCTGCATGATGAGCGTGTGAGACATCCCCTGCATGACGTGCGGCTTCAAACGCGATGGCGAGTGCGACCTGTGGTTCACCAAAAATACGGGCGAACAGAAACGCCAAGGCTGCGGCGGCACAGCCTGCCAGCATGCCTCGGGCCAGTAACCGGCCAACAATCATGTCTGTGGCGAAAAATCAGTGGCAGGGAAAGCCGAGCAGGTGCCGCCCATCATGCACAAATTCATGCACTTGCTGGCCGGAAATCAGAGATACCGCCCCTTGTTCTGCCCCCACGAAATATAGCAGCACAAGTGAGAGCAACAATCCAAAAGCCGCCCAAGGAAGCAAAGCCTGAACAGGAATAGCCACAGGCGTGGGCAGAGCCACAGCACGGGCCTGATTTTTGGGGGAATGCATCATGGTCTCAAAAACTCCGCTGGTAAAAAACGCGTTCCGCGGTGGAATAAATAGTCTCGGAGGTCTGACTTTCTGCTGACAGGAGAATGTGTGCTCCTGCACCAGATTACAGTGGCGCGACCGTGCCGGATTTTCACCAGCTTCCCCAAAACAGGACGCCTTATGGTGGCGACTGACGGCTAGGCTGTCAATTCTGAAAGAAGGCTGTCAGGGTTGCCAGAACAAGACACTCCGCCACACTCACGCTGGCCCCCAGAACATCGCCTGTGTAGCCAGCAAGTTGTTTACGCGCCGAAAAACCGACCAAGGCAGTCCCCAGCCCCGCACTGACCCAGACGACGCAGCCGACCATCAGGGCATGAGGGAGTCCATCAGGCCCTTCTCTATAAAAGGACGCGCACACCAGACTGCCGAGCGTTATGGCAATGGCCACCAGTTGCGCGCCGATAAACGGCATGCGGGGAAGGGGGGACAAAGCGCGGGCAACGCCATCAGGTCGGGCAGCGGGTAACAGGCGTGGCAACCACAGCATGACGGCGCGGGAAACACACGCTGATACGGCCAGAATGGGAATAAGAAAGGCAGCAGGAAAAGCTGCCATAGCTCCGGCCCGGATGAGGATGCTCAGGCACAGGGCCAGCACGCCGTAACTCCCGATGCGGCTATCCCGCATTATGTCCAGCTTCCGTTCGCGCGTCTGGGCACCATAGCTGTCGGCCATATCGGCCAAACCATCTTCATGAAACGCGCCAGTGATCATTCCCTGCGCAGCCAACGCCACCCCGGCGGCTGGAAGGGACGCGATTGAGAGGGCCTCCATTAAACAGAGAAAGCCACCAGTCAGTGCGCCGATGGCGGCGCCGACTATTGGCCAGCACCAGATTGAACGGGCCAAAGACCACGGGGCCGTGGCGTCTTTTTGCTTGCGGGTTAGAAGCCAGCCTACGGGAATCCGTGTTAGCAAACTTATCCCGCAGGCCAGATCCTGCCGAACTCGGTTGAAGACAGTGTCTGCGGAGGGCGAGGCAGAACTCATGCTCGTTCTGAAACAGCAGCCTGTTGAAAAGTAGCCATTCCTGTGTGGCAGGCGAGGGCGGCCCGGATGATCGGAACTGCAAGCGTTGCCCCTGATGTCTCCCCTAAGCGCAAGCCCAGAGCGAGCAGGGGTTTGAGAGAGAGGGCCTGTGCCAAACGGGCATGCCCAGCCTCGGCCGAGCAATGCGAAAGCCACGTGTGTGCTAGGGCCTGCGGGGCCAGTTTGGCTAAGGGGGCGACAGCCGCCGTGCAGACAAAACCGTCTAGCAAAACAGGAATGTGTTTATGGCGCGCAGCCAGAGTGGCCCCCAGCATGGCGGCCAGTTCGTAACCGCCCAAAGCTTGGGCAATGGCTAATGGGTCGGACAGAAGGGCGGCATGGTGTTTCAGCGCACTCTCAATCACCTGCGCTTTGTGGCGCACACCAGCATCATCCAGACCTGTACCTTTCCCCGCCCATAGGGACGCTTCACCGCCAAACAGGGCTGCGGCCAGCGCAGCCGCGGCTGTGGTGTT
The DNA here is from genome assembly GCF_000963945.1 of Acetobacter indonesiensis. Taxonomy (GTDB): domain Bacteria; phylum Pseudomonadota; class Alphaproteobacteria; order Acetobacterales; family Acetobacteraceae; genus Acetobacter; species Acetobacter indonesiensis. Next base: position 58,254 of record NZ_BAMW01000082.1, read on the forward strand.
GCCGATTCCCATTTCGCCCAGGCACAGCAGATCACAGTTATCTGGGACGGAGGCATACCCGACTGATACGGCATCAAGGAAAGCAGAGTCGGTCATGGCGGCCTGATGGGTAAAATCTGCCGTTGGCTCAAGATTATGAACGGCCACAACCTTCAATTCTGCCTCTGCCACCCGGGCAAGCTGATTGATAGCCGCACCACCATGTTGAAAGTTTAGCACCATTTGTGCGGTCACATCTTGCGGCCAAGGGGAAACACCCTGAGCCACCACCCCATGATTCCCTGCAAACACCAGACTGACAACATGATCCAGCTTTGGCGATGCCCGATGCTGCCATGCACCAAGCCATGCAGCCAGAGACTCCAGATCACCCAGACTGCCCGGTGGTTTGGTAAGGGTCGCGTCGCGGTCAGAGATGGCTTGCTGGCTGGTTGTGTCAGGGGAGGGCAGCGTCTGGCAGGCCGTCCGCAGGCTTAAAAGGTCAGGGAACAGAGGGCGGGTGACGGGAGAAAGAGGTGGCATGGTTCCAAATTTGTTTGTTATGCGCCTTCTGCCAACGGAAGCAGAAAGGCAGAGAGCACATGAAGACCGACGGCCCTAATGCATCCACTTTTCAGACAAAGCATGACGGCCAAGCCGCAGAAAAAGGACACACCACATTATCGGGCACGCACGCAATCAACCAGCCTGATTATGAAGCGGCTGGATTTCGCTCTGCCACCCTGGTTCTGGGGGGAGCGCGTTCGGGCAAGAGTCGTCATGCAGAATCGCTTATTATGGCGGCCCCCGGTCCGTGGATTTATCTGGCAACGGGGCAAGCATACGATTCTGAAATGCAGTCACGGATTGAACACCACCAAACCAGCCGCCCTACCGGGTGGCAGACCGTGGAAGAGCCGATAGACGTGGCTGCTATCTTGACGCGCTATGCGACTAATTCCCTGCTTCTGGATTGCCTGACCTTGTGGCTGACCAATCTGCTGCTTGAAGACCACGACATCCCGTCAGCAACGGACGGCTTATTAAGGGCTCTTGCGGCACGGACTGCCCCCACAGTTTTGGTCGGAAACGAAGTGGGGTTAGGGATTGTGCCAGAAAACAGACTGGCACGCCGTTTCCGTGATGAAGCGGGCTTTTTGCACCAGAGGATTGCAGCAAAGGTAGCGCATGTTCTTTTTGTCGCAGCTGGCTTGCCGCTGACACTAAAAAAAGAACAATAGTTTAAGAGTTTTTATGATCAATAGTGCGAAACATAAAGTCGCACAGTTCTGTTGTTGATCTACTGCACAAATCAGGACGGGTATTCCTGATCTCAACTTGCTTAATGGTTGGGAGACTAAGCCGCAGAGTTTGGTTTGGCGGAGAGAGTTTACAGGGAAAGCTTATGTTTTAAGAAACAGGCTTTTTCCCCGCTTTGATCAAATACAAATGGGTGTGGGTTAATGACTTACTGGAAGTTTCCACCGCCATTATAAAACTGCATGCCAACAGTATGAATTTTGTTGATAAATTCCTGTATTTTTGGATTTTTCTTAAGGTTTTCGGTGTAGATGACGTCTATGTAGATAGGGTCAAGTTCTTCGCTTGTTTTTAATTTGTAAATGACACCCTCTTCAACAGCATTTTTTGAAACACTTTCACAGGAGACAAAGACGCAGTTGAAGCGGACGCCCTGTTCAAGACACATGGCGAGTGAATCAACAACAATAAATGAATTGTGAAAGTCGTAGCTTTTTTTTCCGCTGTGAGTTGTCAGATATTTATGTTTTTTTGTATCAAGTTCTATCGTTTTCATATCCATTATTTCAGAGATTGAGTAAGTTTTTTCACGAGAAATAGATTTATTCTTTGTGGTTGTGTAAAAACCAACTGATGTTTTGGTAATGTTTTTCAAGATCATATTTTCAGCACTTTTGTTGTTTCTGGCAAAACCAACAAAAATGACGTTATCTGTCGGATTATTTCTGGTCAGGGTATCATCACTGAATACCTTAACTCTGACAGCCTTATTTTCTTTCATGAATTCGCTGATGCAGTTGGAAACCCACGCATCAAGGAAAAAATCACTGGTTATTACAGTAATTTCATCAAAGGCATATTCTCCAATTTTTTTCTCATACGATATTATATCTGAGAAAGATTTATTTATATTCTCGTAGTACTTTTCTCCTATTTCAGTCAGGAAAAGTTTATTTCCTATTTTTTTAACTAAAGAAACATTCAGTTTCTTTTCAAGATTACCGATGCTGCGGGAAACAGTAGACGCATAAACGCTCAGTTCCTCTGCCGCACCACTCAGGCTTCCATGTCGGCAAAAGCTCAGAAAGATCTCCCGCTCTGATGGGCTAGAAGAAGATTTATCATTAACAACCAATGTATTAATCCGCCCCATTTTGCGTAAATGCAAATTCATTTTGCAACAGTGCATGTTTTCTTATGAGAAACAACCATCTAGTGTCTGTCAATAGGCAAAGGTTTTATGGATTAACTTGGTATTAACCATTTGATAGTTCCATATTAACTTTTAGTATTTAGTTGCGGTCGCTAAGAAAGGTTTGAGGATATGAATTTGGCATGTGGAGCAGTGTTTTTTTACTTTTGCGATGTTAAATAATGTCTGAATTAATATGGTCTATGGGTAACTTTGTAAGTGCCCAACCTCCATATGACATTCAGGATAGTTCGTTTTTTCGGTCTGTTTTTTTTGTGTTTTTTCTCGTCGCAAGGGGGCACGCGCCTCATGCTTTTCCGGGTGTGCCTGTTTCATTAGCGTCTGATCTGGCTTGTTCGAAAAAGAGATATTCTTCCGGTTTATATTCCAGGCATTTCTTGCTCGATGATTGGCGAAGCGCTGCTTCGTTTTTCAATGAGGCAGCAGGGCAGTTTTCTGCGGTTTTTCTAAAAAATATGTCGAGCATCTCGTTGGGTGTGCAGCAACCGGTGCTCGACATTTACGGGCGATTTTTAGGCCATGCGGAATGTCACGCCTCGCCCGATAAACGCCAAAAAAACTTCCAGTTCGCGCGTAGCGACAGCGTAAGGGGTAACAAATGACAACAAATGTGAGTAGCACTGTTACTGTCAGTTCAGGAGTGACCTCCACAGGTCTGAATGTAACTGGCACTAACGATGTATGGGTTCAGGGTGGCGGCACCCTAACATCCTCAACAATTGGCACAACGGGCCAATTCATTATTCAGGCCAATGGTGTTGCCAAGAATATTACGGTCACTTCAGCGAATATGGCTGAAGATGCTGGTGGCGTTATCTCATCGGTTTATCTTTATGGGTCCGGAAATGGGCAGATTAACGGGACAGCCTATGATCTCGTAAATGCTGCTACAGTTGGCGGTGGTGCGCTTTCGATAAATGCTGGTGCAAATGTCAGCGGCCTTTATCTGAGTGGCGGGGCTATTAATGTTAATAGCGGTGCCACGATTAGTAATTTTGTGATCAGCAATAACAATACGCATTCTGCAGCTTACGCATTTGCCCAAATCTCCGGCGGTGCGTCTGTAAACGGTCTTTCTGTGACAGGCTGGGCGCAGGCTACTGTTTCGCAGGGTGCTACAGTTAGCAATGTTTCTCTGGCTGTCGATGGTGGCTTTGCAGCGACAGTGATTGCTGAATCCGGCGCAACGCTGGTGAATGCAACGGTTGCTTCTGGTACAACCCTAAGTGGTGGTTCAGGCGTAACACTGTCCGGCCTTATTACTGACCGCGGAACTGTATCTGGCGGCACCCTGGCTTCTGGTACAAAGCTGGATGCAAGCACCGGGTCAGCGTCTGATATTACCATTGGAAGCGGAGCGTCTGCCTTCGTCGATAATGGCGGAGATATACGGAATACTGCGGTTCAGAGCGGTGGTCTGCTTCAGGCCGGGCAGGACGGTAGCTACAGTGGGAACACGGTTGTCTCAGCCGGTGGTTCTGTTCTGAACGGCGAAGTCAAAGGCACTTTGGTTCTTTCTAACGGTGCTTCGGCAACGGGTCTGTGGGTTGACGATGGTGGCTTTGTTTCCGCCAATAATGTCGCTCTCTCCGGCATTACGCATGCACGGGCTGGTACGGTTTCCGGCGGCGTCATTAATTCCGGTGCAACCATTGCTGTCGATGGTTCTGGTGTCACAAGCGGCCTTACGGTTAACAGCGGTGGTGTAGAAACTCTTGCTGATCAGGGTGTAAGCGATTCAACAACGCTGAATTCTGGCGCAACGCTGAACGGTAATGGCGGAACCCTCACGGGCACGACCACAGTAAATTCTGGCGCAACGCTTTCTGCGACGTCCTCCACAATCATGTCCGGTTCCGTGAACGACGCCGGTAAGGTTATTGGTGGCACTGTTGTTGCCGGCGCTAACCTGAACGTGCTTGCGACAGGCGTTGCCAGCAACACCATTGCATCCAGTGGTTCTATCTGGGTTTCTGGCGGTAAAGCCTTTGATATTACTGTTACAGGCTCAGGCGCTGGTGGTTCTGCGACAGCCGGTGGCGTTGTAAGCGGGCTGACACTGACGTCTAACGGTCAGTATATTGCAGCGCAGGGCGGCACGGTAAATGGTGGCACTGTTTCTGGGCCTGAGGCCTATCTGTTTGCCTCTTCTGGCGGCACGGTAAACGGTCTCACTGTCTCCAGCAGTGGCCAGATTATTGTTGACTCCGGTTCTGTTGTTACGTCGAACACAGTCGGGAATGGTGGCCATTATTTTGTATTGGGTGGCACGCTTGATAGCAGCACAACCAACGTATTTACGTCTGGTGCTGACATCAAGATTACCTCTAACAGCACTCTTGGCACGCACGGTGCGGTAAACAACTTCACTGTTAATAGTGGTGTTGGTCTGCGTATTCAGGACAGTGCAACGGGTTCAAATGTTACCGTTGGTAACGGTGGCACGGAACGTGTTTTTGATGGTGGCACAACCACCAACGGCACCGTTTTGTCTGGTGGCACGCTGACAGTTTCTGCGAATGGTGCAGCCGTTAGCACGTTGGTTCAGTCCGGTGGGCAGTTGCTTGCTAGTGCAGGTTCTGTTGCTGGTAATACGACGGTCAATTCTGGCGGTCTGCTTTCAGCATCTTCCACGGTTGGTCTGTCCGGCACGATTACGGATAACGGAACGGTATCCGGCGGTATTGTTGTCTCTGGTGCTCAGCTGAATGTTGGTTCTACCGGTGTTGCAGCAAATGTTAACGTTTCCGGTGGCAGTGCTGTTCTGAACGGCGGCAAAGGCTACGGATTGGTTGTGCAGAGCGGTAGCGCAACAATTTGGGCCCAAAGCGGCGCTGTGGTGTCTGGCACACTCGTTACAAATGACGGCAACCTGACTGTTCAGGAAGGCGCTACGGCGTTTGGCACAATCCTGTCTGGTACCAACGTTGTTGTTACCAGCGGCGTGTCCAACGTGCATGAAGGCCTCGTTATCGGTAGCGGTGGCGTAACCCATGATACGGTTCTTGCAAATGTTGGTGCTTTTACCTGGGTTTGCAGTAACGGTGTAGAATACAACACCATCGTAAACTCTGGTGCGACTGACAATCTGGTTGGCGGTAGCTCCTTTGGTACCCAGATTAACTCCGGTGCTTTTCAGGCTGTTCTGTCAGGCAGTGTAGCATCTGGCACGATTGTTTCCTCTGGTGCGACTTTGAACGCGGATAACGGAACGGTTATCGGTTCAACGGTTTACAGCGGTGGCGTCATGTCCATGACTGGCAATTCCAGTGCCAGCGACCTGACTGTTTACGGCAACACATCCGTTACGTCTCTTCCTTCTGACGGCGGCCTGTTTGTTTCCGGCGGCACAGTGACGGATACGACGCTGAAAGGATATGCCGAGGTTCTTGACGGCTCCATCAGCAATACCGTGGTTGCAAGCACCGGTGCGCTTGATCTTGGTCCGATCTGGAACAGTGCTGTTTCCGGGTATAACGGGACGGAATCCGGTTCTAACCTGTTAGCGGTTTCTGGTGGCATTATCTATGTCAACAGCGGCGCGACACTGACCTCTGCTTCAGCGTCTGGTTCCTATACCTTTGGTGATGGTTCTGCTTACTCTGCTGAAATCGCGGTGCGTTCAGGTGGTGATGCCTCTCACCTCAGCTTCGGCAGCGGTGGCTTCCTTGAAATAACCGGTGGCAAACTTGACACTGCTACATTCGCATCTGGTGCCTCTGCGCTGGTTGCTGGTGGTACGCTTTCAAATGCAGTGTTCTCGGCTGGTGCAACGGCAGATGTCTACGCCAACACGCTGAACAACACGGACAAGTTCCTGTCCGGTGCAACGGTAAACGTTCACGGGTCCGAATACACAGGCTCGCCGGTTGATCGTTACAGCTGGGATAAGACATTCCCGGGTGGCGTTGTGTCCGGTATCAGCATCGACTCCGGTGCGACTCTGAATGTTCTCAGCGGCGGTAAATCTATTTCTGCTGTTATCTCCGGCATTGAAAATGTTCTGTCCGGTGGTTCTGCGACAGGGTCCATTGTCAGCGGCACCATGAACATCAGTGGCGGGGCGATTGTTTCCAACACTGTTGTGACCAACGGCGGTGTTGACTACGTGCTGTCTGGTGCAACGGTTACCGGAACCCAGCTTCTGGCAAACGGTCTGGAGCATGTTGCTTCTGGCGGTGTGTCCATTGGCACGGTAGCAACTGGTTCTGGCGCGCATATCTGGACGGACACAGGGGCTGTTACCAGCAATGCTGTTATTTCTGACAGCGCAACGCAGGGTGTAGGCGAAGGGGCAGCTTATAATACGACCGTTAACAGCGGTGGTCGTATGAGCGTGGCATCCAATGCTACCGCAGGGTCTGCTTTCAACACTGTTATTAATAACGGTGGTGATATTGAAATCTCTCAGGGTGCAGTTGTCAGCAACACCACTGTCAATAGCGGCGGTCTGGCCACTGTTTTCGCAAATGCTGTCATTACGGATGTCACTGTTAACAATGGTGGTTCAGCCAACATTGCGCAAAATGGCACTTTGTCCGGCACCATGAAGCTGGCTGATGGCGGTCGTGCAACAATCTGGGCCAATGCTGGCGGCACCATTGTTATGGATGGTAGCACCAACACGGGTCTGGTCGTCAGCGGTCTGGCTTCTGGCGGTACGCTGACGACAACCATCAATGGCTTTAACGGCACGGCTGCGGGTAATTCCGACGGCATTGAAATTGATGGTGTCAAAGCTGCTGACGTTACAAAAGTCGAATACACAGATGCTGACAATGTCAAACTGACGCTGAAGAATGGCGGCATCATCAATATGCACATTCCTGGTGCACAAGCTGCTGGGTATTCCTTGCAGACTGCCAAGGACGGTGACCTGTTGTTTGAAGTCTGCTTCCTTGCTGGCAGCATGATTGCAACGCCGGATGCAGACGTTGCGGTTGAAACCCTGGAAATCGGTGATGTGGTCAAGACGTGGAACTGGCAGAGCCAGAGCGTTGAAAACCGCACCATTGTGTGGGTTGGCAAGAAGCACATGACCGTCAAGGCCGGTGTGGCTGATGACGCTGCCGGTTATCCTGTGCGTGTGCTGAAAAACGCCATTGCTGAAGGTGTGCCTTACAAGGATATGCTGATTACGCCTGAACACAGCCTGTTCTTTGAGAACAAGTTTGTGCCGGTGCGTATGCTGGTGAACGACCGCAGCATTTTCTACGATCGCTCCATCCAGTCTTACGATTACTTCCATGTTGAAACGGAAGATCATTCCGTTATCTGGGCTGACGGTATGATGACCGAAAGCTACCTGGATACAGGCAATCGTTCCACATTCCGTCAGGACGGTGGCGTTGCACGTCTGACGGCTTCAGATAACAAGAAAGCCAAAAACTGGACGGATGATAGCGCAGCAGCCTTAAGCGTAAACCGTGACGTGGTAGAACTGCTTTATCGTCAGATTGATAGTCGGGCCCGTCAGAAGGGTCTGCCAAAATTAACGGCAGAACCCAAACTTGTAACAGATCCAGACCTCCATCTGGTCACAGATAAAGGACAGGTTATTCGTCAAGCACGCTCTGCCGAAGATACCGTTCTGTTCATGATCCCATCTGGGGTGGAAACAGTTTATCTGGCATCCCGCGCCAGCAAGCCGAGCGAAGCAGTTGGTCCATTTGTTGATGACCGACGCCAACTGGGTGTTCTGGTGGGTGCAATTCAGGTCATTGGTGCGGGCAAAGCGCACACAATTGATAGTTACTGCACACAGGAAAACCTTGCTGGGTGGGATGTAAAGGAAGCGACACCCTGCCGCTGGACAAACGGTTACGCAGAATTGCCGTTAGGCAAGGCTCTGTCTGGACGGTTTGGTATGCTGTCAATTCAGATACTGGCTGCCGGGCCATATCTTGAAACCGAAACAGCCCCGAACACCACCCAGAAAACAGCCTGATACTTACCACCCCATTCCTGTAAAACAGGAATGGGGTTCTCTCTGATAAAGAAAAGCCCTTGATGTATTCGCAGACTATTTCTCTACAACCCGGCCAGATCTGGGTGCCCACAGCCAAGCAAGCGTCTCAGCGTAAAATTCTGGGCTGTGTCAATGGTATGGTTTCTTATGCCACTATTGAGTCTGATCAGCCGGAGAACGCTAAAACGCATCCTTACGAGAAGCAGTCTGCTTTTATGGCGTGGATCAAAGACACCCATGCCCATCTGGCAGAGACGCATTCAGCCACAACGTCGCCCGCGTTTGATCTGGCACAGCGTGTGGTGACACTGCGTAAAGCCTTTGGTATGACACAGGAAGATCTGGCAGGCCGTATGGGAATATCACGCTCAGCCATTGCTTTTTTAGAAACTGGGCGCTCCAGCAGTGTGCGCAAGCATATTCCGCAACTGGCAGAAATTTTTCAGGTGCCAGTTGATCTTTTTCTCAGTGGCATGGCGGATAAAGATGTGGTGGAAGTGCTGTCATCAGATGAACAAAACCTGATAACGCTCTACCGTGCATTACCTTCTGAATTTAAGCTGAATGTTCAGAAATATATCGAACGGCAGAACGTTTATCGTTAAAGACCTTCTAGTGAAGCACTTTGTTTGCAAGGGCTTCAATGCCGGGAACAATATCCTGCAAAAGGTCTCCAGCCGGTTGGGGGGTATTGGTCACAACTTTTGTGGTGGCAGAGGCTGCTCTATCTGACTTTGCTTGCGCTAACGTGGTGCGTAAATGGCGCTTCCAGCCATGTTTTCTATGATAATCCAGCGCCCACAGTCCCCCCTGTGCCAGATTTGACAACATTTCTGATGCTGGCAGAGTAGTTTTCAACGCCGGATTTCGGTCTGCCGCAGCACTGAAAGCAGCATGATTAGCCTGCCATCCAATAAGCTGCGCAAGCAGGGCAGGTTTCAGATCCTCCTGACCTGCTGCATAGGCTTTAGCTTGACGGTTAAAGCGATCTGCGACAAAGCTGTCGGGACTGGCACTGTCTGCCGGCGTGTTCAGATCCTGCTCGGTAGCGGTCTGTTTGTGGCGTATCTGTAGAAATTCGTGATTATGAGCATAGTTCTGAACGGGGCTTGTCACACTCAATAAGGTGCGGAGCGCCTGTGTCTCACCGGGGGCGAGGCGGCTTAAGCGCCTGCTTGTGTTGGCACGGCTGTCTAACCCCAGTTGTTCCAGTTTGTCCTGAATAACAGCAAGACGGGGATATAACGTTTCAACCGAACATAGATTGGCAGGCGACCAGAAGCGTTCAGCCAGCGCCGCAGTTCGGGGCCACAAACGGGCATCCAGCATGTCTGGGGTTACAATCTCGGTCCATAAGGCTGCTTCAGCACCCAGAACCAGAGACTTCTGTGTTTCGGTAAGGGGTGTTTTCTGTGCCGTTACGGCGCCACCAATTGTTCCACCCGGACCTGTGGCCTGTGCGGCGGCCTCGGCTTCTGCGCTGTTTTCCACGTTTCCTAAAGGGTCTTGGCTGTAGAGTGTCGTGGCAGGTTGCAGGCGGTCCAGATAATATCCGTCAGACACAATGACAGGATGACCCGCCGCTGTGGCAGAGGCCGTGCGTGCGGCCCCACGCCAGATTTCTACAACCGTATCCTGTGGTATCTCGGCCGCAGTAATTTCATCCCATCCGACAGGTATCTTGTGGTTGTGGGTTAGAGATGCAGCAATGCGGCGTGTAAATTCTGCCTGCATATCAGCAGGTTTTTTGAAATCATGTTCCTGCATGTAAGCCTGGATATGTGGAGACTGGGTCCATTGTTTTGCAACAACTTCATCCCCACCAATATGGAAATAGGCATCAGGAAACAGACTGGCCATTTCTGAGTATAATGAGGTTACAAAGCGATAGGTAGCTGGATTGGTCGGGTCTAATGCGGCCCGATTTTTCTCTGCCCGGTCTTGCATATTAAGGGGCGCTTGGGAGGCATATTGAGGATAGGCCTCCAATAATGCAAAGGTGTGGCCGGGTGTATCAAATTCAGGCACAACGCGTATGCCGCGTGCAGCCGCATAGGTTACAAGAAAACGGATCTGCTTTTGCGTGTAATAGTCGCCGTGCGAGGAAACCGTATGCAACCGTGGGAACCGTTTGCTTTCAACCCGAAAACCTTGCCCGTCTGAAAGATGAAGGTGTAGCACATTCAGTTTCACCAGTTCCATCGCATCAATCTGGCGCAAAAGGGTTGGGATGGGCATGAAATGCCGACTGACGTCGATCATTAACCCACGCCAGCGAAAACGTGGACTATCGTCAATGACAGCATGCGTAAGGACTGCCTCTGTTGCAGTCCGTTCCACCAACTGCACAAGTGTGGACAGGCCGCGCAACACCCCAATGGGACCATCAGCATCAAGTGTTGCGCCGGCCTGCGATACAGTCAGGGCATAATGTTCCTGCATGTTGAGCGATGGGATGCGCGGGGCGGTGTTTGTACTCTGTATCTGAAACGTGAAGTCTGAAGTTTCGGAAGGTAATTCCGTGAATTTTATTGACTTTCCAGAGACTTTTTCCAGGTTTGTGTGGAAACGCTCTACGGCTTCCACCAAAACGGGTGTTTTAACACCAGTCCATTGCACATGAATGGTCGCGGGCAAGACTGTCTGCCCACCATCCGTTTGCAATGATGAAGGGACTGGCATGACAACCGGTTTTTCCGCCCACACAGCTGGAGTGGCACAGATGGCCGTTGATGTAGACAAAGCCAGAAGAGTGGCGCTTGCCAGCAGAACACGGGCAGACTGTAGGGAGCGTAACATCATGGAAAAACCAGTCTTTCTTCAGTTCAGGCAAGAAGTGTCTGAATGTGACGTAATTGCGGGTCATGCAGACAGGCATGGTTCAGGCTGGGGCGGATAGTCAGGCGGCTTGCGGCTTCTTCATCTGCCAGAACAAGACAGTTATTATGAAAATGCAAGGCCGAAGCGCTGATCTGGGCCGTCATGGGGCCTTCAAGCACCTGCCGGAGCATGTCTGCTTTTGCGCTGCCCGAGACAGTTAGCAGAATAGATTTGCTTTCCAGAATAGTGCCAACACCCATGGTCAAAGCACGGGGCGGAACACTGTCCGGGTTGCCGTCAAAAAGCCCCGCATTTTGCTGGCGTGTCTCGGGCGCAAGCGTAACCGCGCGGGAGCGGGAGGCGAGCGAGGAGAGCGGTTCATTAAACCCGATATGGCCGTTTTCGCCCAAACCAAGCAACTGCAAGTCAATCCCTCCAGCTGCTTGAATTGCGGCATCATAGCCCACCCCTTCGTTATGCAGGGATTCCGCCATGCCATTGGGCAGATGCGTGCGTTCAGATGAAAGGCCAACTGGGTGAAAAAGGTGTGTCTGCATGTAAGCATGGTATGACCGCGCATCTGACGCAGGCAGGCCCACATATTCATCCAGATTGAAAGTTGTGCACCCAGACAGGTCAAGCCCGTCTTTCTGGTGCAGTTCTACCAACCGTGCATACACCGCTTCCATTGTGCGTCCGGTCGCCAGCCCCAGAACGGAATCGGGCTTGCGGCGTATCTGTTCCGCCAGCAGGGCGGCTGTCAGACGCGCAAGTTCCTTGCGGTCTTGGCAGAGAAAAACTTTCATGGTCAGGGCTGTTCCTGTGTCAGGGAATAATCAGGCAGTGGGTGCGGTGTCACCGCAGTGTGTCGGCTAGAATGGTGCGAAGGTTGCCTCCATTATTGGCCAGCACCGCACGGCCTTCCTCTGGCGCGTAACCAAAGCACACCAGCACAGCCAGCTTGATGCTGCCTTCGGCTTTTTCAAGTGCGGTAATCGCCTCGGCCGGGGTGCAGCCGGTTAGCTGCTGCACCATGCGGTGGGCGCGTTTGACCAGCTTGGCATTGACAATGCGCATATCAACCATCTGGCCGCGCCACGTATGGCCCAACCGAACCATCAGCGCAGTTGATAGCATGTTTAACGCGACTTTTTGTGCTGTTCCGGCTTTCATGCGGGTTGAGCCCGCAACCACCTCGGGCCCAGTTTCTATCAGCAGCCCCAGTTCAGCATCGCGCAACAGGCGTGTCTCCGGGCTACAGGAAAGGCCAATGGTCAGGCTGCCGACCTGTCTGGCGCAGGTTAGTGCAGCGCAGGTATAGGGGGTGCCGCCGCTGGCGGCCACACCAATCACAACATCATCCGGGCCAGCCTTGTGCTGGGTTATGGCGGCGCGGGCTGCGTCTTCATCATCTTCCGCGCCTTCTACTGGCTGGAACAGGGCCGCATCCCCGCCAGCCAGAAGCAGCACCAGACGGTCTTCCGGCCAGCCATAGGTCGGGATAAGCTCTACGCCATCCTGTAAGCCAATACGGCCCGATGTGCCCGCACCAACATAGAATAACCGGCCGCCGCGTTGCAGCCGGGGCAGGGCAGCGGTAATCGCGGCCTCCATGCCCGGTAGCGCGGCCTTGACGGCAGAAACGGCGCTTAGCTGACTTTCCAGCAGCGCTTCCAGCATGGTTCCAGTAGGCCACACATCCAGTGCTTCATAGCGGGAATCATAGGTTTCCGTTTTGGCGGGACTGCTTGTGGAAGAAGACTGTGTGGTCATGAAATGGGAATCCTGTTGGTCGTCTTGTCAGAATTAATACAGCAGATGCGCCTGACGCAGGGCGCGGAACTGGGTCAGGCCCTGCGCCCAAGAGGCTTCGATAGCCGGAGCATCCGCCCCTTTATCCAGCAGCGCACGGATGGTTGGGGTGCCGCTTAACTGATCAAATGTCTTGCCATTGCCCCGCCAGAAGGCTGAACCAGCCAGACGGCGGCCCGTGCCAAGCAACGCCATACCTGTTGCTATGGGGTCAAAAACGCTTCGGTTGGTGACGGCGCAGTGTAGCCCATGCAGTAATGTTCCCTTGAAGGGGTCAGCCAACGGCGTGAACCAGACATCCCGAAAGGCGGCGCCGGCGCATTGTGCGGCAGTCGCCTGTTCTGCCCAACGGCGCCCATCTACAGTTTCACTCCCCAGATACTGGAACGGCATGGTCGTGCCACGGCCAACTGAAAAACTGGTGCCTTCAAACAGGCATGTGCCGGGATAAACCAACGCTGTTAACGGTGACGGCATATTGGGGCTGGGCGGGCACCACGTCAGGCCGGTGTCATCAAAAAACATGCTGCGCTGCCAGCCTTCCATCCGCACGACATCCAGTGATGCCGCCTTGCCTGCCAGTGCGGGAATAAAGGCGCTATTGAACAAGTTTGCCAGTTCGCCCACCGTCATACCGTGGCGCAGAGCAATTGGCGCACGCCCGACAAAGGAGGCAACGCTTGGGTCTAAGACTGGCCCCGTGGCCTGCGTGCCTGAAATGGGGTTGGGGCGATCAAGCACCAGCAGCGGCAGTCCAAGCTGGGCGCAGGCCGCCATGCAGTCAAACAATGTCCAGATATACGTGTAAAAGCGCGAGCCCGTATCCTGAACATCAAACAGAAGCAGGGTAATGCCTGATTTTTTCAGGATGGCTTTCAGGCGGTCACCACTTTTGGCGTAAATATCATATACGGTGCAGCCGGTTTGTGGATCCTGCATTTCGGGTTCTGAAAACCCTTCCCGCATGGAGCCCCGAAACCCATGTTCAGGCCCAAAAATAGCCTGAAGCTGCACGGTAGGGGCCTGATGCAGGCAATCCACAATTGAACGAAGGGTGATGTCCACACTCGCAACGTTGGCAATAACGCCAACCTTGTGGCCTTTCAGCGGGGCGTAGCCACTGTCACGGAGTCTTTCAAACCCCGTTTTGACCGGAGAAAGAGCGGCTTTCTGGTTTTTGGTATGATCGAGTGCCGCTGCATGCGCGCGACCAGAAAAAGCCACCCCACCCAGCATGAGAGCAGTTTTGCCAATATGGGATGCCAGAGTGCGGCGGCTGAAATGGGTCATGCGTTTGGCTTTCTGGCCAGACTGGAAACAAGCATACGCACCACGCGCAGGGTGGCGGCAAAAACAAACAGCAGCATCATGCCCAGCAGCACCAGCCAGGGAAACGCCACCGCGTGGCCCCCGGGGTGTAAGGTGATCATCACGATCAGCATTAACGGCACGGTCAGGCAGAAAGCGGGCAAAAGTTCAGCGGACGTCGCCTTCGGAAGGGCCATACCGACCAGAAAGGTGCCCAGCATGGGGCCATAGCTACAGGCCGCGATGGAAAGCCCCAGCAGCACGGCAGACTGGCTTCCCTGCTCAAACAGCAGCGAACACCCTACAAGGATTGCCCCCCAGATTATGGTAATCCCGCGGGCCAGTGTTAGTGGACGCAGGCTGAATATGTGTTCCAGTCTGGCGCAGAAAGCGGGAAAGTCCCCAACTGTCGCGGCTGTCATGGCCGAGAGGGTGGATGAAAGTGACCCCATGGTCGCAGCCAGAATGGCCGCCACCAGTAAGCCACGCAGGCCGGACGGCAGACCATGCACAATATAGTCGGGGAACAGCGCATCAGGCGAGGATAGACCTGTTGCCGCGAGCGAGACCTGACCATGGTGCAGCCACAGTAAAACCCCAACGCCGGACAGGAGGAAAAACAGCGCGGCAACCCCGACAGCGCTTCCCATAAGGGCCAGTCGGGCTTCTTTCAGGCTGCGGGCGGCCAGCACACGCTGCACCATGAGCTGATCCGTGCCGTGGGAGGCTAACGTCATTAACGCGCCCCCGCCAACAGCGGCAAGCGGCGTAAAAGCACTGCTGAACGGGGCGGAGATATGCGCAAAAAGGGCAAATTTACCCGCCTGGTGAAGAATGTGCATAGCGCCCACAGGTGCATCCTGCATCAGCAGAATGGCGCAGAGGGCGGCCCCGCCCAGATACAGGCAAAACTGAATGGCGTCTGACCACACAACGGCCCGTAGGCCTCCGCACAATGTATAAAATAGCGTGATACCCACAATGACAACAAGCAGGGCTGTGTGCGGTATGGTCAGATGCGCCGCTGCCAGCATTGCGGTCAGGGGAAGCATGCCGGCAAACAGCCTGACGGCTTCTGCCAGAACGCGTGTGCCCAGAAAGGTGGCAGATGCGGCCCGTTGCATACGGCCGCCAAACCGTTGGCCCAGATAGTCATAGGCGCTCAACATGCGCCCGGAACAATAAAGAGGCAGGAATTTCCAGGCGACGATGGAACGGCCCAGCAGATAACCCAGAGCCAGCCCCACAAAGACCATGCCACTACCGAAGGCGATACCCGGAACACTGATAACCGTCAGGGTCGATGTTTCAGTGGCCACCATGGAAAGGCACAACGCCCACCACGGCAGGTCATGCCCGCCTTCGAGATACGCGGTGGTGGAGGACTGACGCCCCGAAAGAGCGACGGCCAGCAAAGGCATGCCTGCCAGATAGGCCAGCATGACAGCCAGATCGAGCACGGTCATGGATGGCAGGTCTTCACAGCAGTCTCTCCTTTAACGGCAGCGCTGATTATGCGGACAAGAGGCCGGAGGGACAACCGGGCCAGAACCATTGCATGTGTCAATTTTGTTGTGGCATGTTAACGTCCTGTTATCACAGGGCAGCGGCTTTTTGGCGTAGGCCGTGCTGAAGTCTGCATCGTTGCCGACACCGCGCTAACGGTGCGCAGGGTCTGAAACAGTGTGAAGCGGGAAGGATAAAACGCCAGTCATGCGTTTGCGTCAGATCGAAGTGTTCTATGCGATCATGTCCACGGGTTCCCTGCGGCGTGCGGCTGAAGTGCTGCATGTTTCCCAGCCTGCGGCCAGCAAGGTCTTGCGTTATGCGGAGCAATCGCTTGGTTTCGCGTTGTTTGAACGGACAGGCGGGCGTTTGGTGCCAACGCGTGAAGCCCGTATCATGCTGCCACACGTCAACACCATTTTCGGGAAAATATCTGACCTGAAACGGCTGACGGAAAATCTGCGCTATGCGCGGGATGGCCACGCCATCAATATTGGGTGTGTCCCAAGTCTGGGCTTAAGCCTGGTACCCCGCGTTATTCAGAAATATCATGCGGCGCACCCCGGTAATGAACTGACTATTGATACATTACATGGTACGGAAATTGTCTCCCGCATTCTCAATCATGAACTTGATCTGGGGATTGTCTTCGGGTCTTACGAAAAGCAGGGTCTGACGGCCTGTCATATTGCCGATATTCCGTTGGTCATGATTGACCAGAAAAACACAAAAAGCCCCATGGCGTTAGAGGACATAGACCCCGCCCGTTATATAGGGTTGAGTGAAAATGACCCGACCGCCTGCCTGCTTGATATGGCGTGGGAGGAGGCAGGTTTAGCTGCTGTGCCGGGTGTGAGGGTACGGACCCATTATATGGCGGCCGAACTGGTGCGCCTTGGCGGCGGGTGCGCCATTGTTGATGGCCTGACAGCCCTGCATCACCCAGGTTTGCCCAAGCCGCTTTTGCTTAAGCCCTCATTGGGGATGGCCTGCACTGTGCTGTTCCGGGCGGATTATGCTTTGTCACGTATTTCGCAGGATATTCTGGGGCTGCTGAAGGAAGAAATTAAGGAAGACCTGGCAGCGCTACCGGAAAACTGATGCATAAATGTAACGCTAGAACCTCTTTTTGTGGAACAATCTTATCGTTTAGAGCGGTCATAAAGTAACGATTTTGTAAGAAGCGGGATTTGGCTACGCTATCGCAGGCGCGATATAACAAACCCCAGAGACACCGTAAACGATGCCGCAATTCTATTTTTAAAACTATTTTTAAGAGATTTTTCAAATAGTCGATTTTGTGTTTTGTCTGGCAAGCACTGAAAACCGAGTATCTAAGATTGTCAGCGTGTCGCGCACACCAACGATACGCATAACTTAAGGTTAACACATGCAAATGGTTTTGAAATCGACACAAAAACGTCGTTTCTGCACATTAATTCAATAAGCGAATAAAAGTGCTGAACCCGACACGATGTAGGAAGAAACCTGATGATGACCTATGCAAAAAAGCGAAGTTTCTTGTTTTTCTTCGTGGCACTTTCATCAGGTACCGTCGTGCCATTTATGGATGCGGCGCATGCTGAACCGATTGCCGATGCACAGGCCACGAAAGCAAAAAACAAGCAGACCAAGGCAGAGGCAAAAGCAGCAGCCAAAAAGACGGCCAACAACGAGGTCGTAACCGTTACAGGCAGCCGTATTGCCAACCCCCATGCAAAATCTCCCACGCCCGTCAGCACCCTGACGCAAAGGGATATTGCCAACCAGTCCCCCACAAACAATCTGGCAGATCTGGTAAACCAGTTGCCACAGTTTGCTGGTAGCCAGACGCCCCAAAACTCTCGTCTGGCGTTGAGTACGGGGTCTGCTGGTATCAATGCCCTTAACCTGCGTAATCTTGGGGCAGTCAGGTCTCTGGTCCTTCTTGATGGCCGTCGCACTGCACCGTCCACTATCACCGGGCTGGTAGATATCAACACCCTGCCGCAGCAGCTTGTAAAACGTGTTGACGTTGTTACCGGTGGTGCATCTGCCCAGTATGGGTCAGACGCGGTGGCTGGTGTAACCAACTTTGTGCTCGATAAAACTTACACTGGCCTGAAGGTTAATGCGGACTCCGGTATTTCTACGTATGGTGACGGCGTTAATTACTCTACGGCCATAGCGGGTGGTTTTGGTTTCGCGCATAACAAAGGGCATGTTCTGCTAAGCGGTGATTACGCCCATGAAGATGGTATTTACAGCGTAACCCGTAAATGGAACGAAAACGGCAACAGAATTATTCGAAATCCTGATTATACGACCTCAAATGGCCAGCCTTATTACATTGTGCGCGGTCCGGGTGGCACCAATAATGCGCTTCCGGGTGGTATCATCAATTCGTCAACCGGGTCTGTCGCAAATTCGTTGAAAGGAATTTATTTCGGGCAGGGTGGCAGCGTCAACCAGTACAATTACGGCTCTCTATCGACCACCACAACTTCTATTGGTGGTGACTACAAGTTGGCGGATAACGGTAGAAATATTGGTCTTTCGCCCGGCAGTGACCGAAAAAACCTTTACGGCCGCTTAAGCTATGACGTTGCCTCCTGGATGACGCTGTATGCGGAAGGTGCCTATAATCAGAGCGAGTATATTTACAACGCCGGCCCGCAATATCTGTCCGCCATCAAGCTGACCAGTGATAACGCCTATCTGGTGGATGCGCTGGGTGCCGATGCCCTGAAAAATGTCTCGTCAGTTTCTGTTGGCACCACGGCCAGTGATATGCCCTACAGAAAAATTGATAACCGACGCAATGTGCAGCGGTACACGTTTGGGGGAGAAGGTAACTTCCAGATGTTCGGCAAACGGGCATCATGGAGTGCGTATGCGCAATATAGCGCTACCCGAACGCACGAGCAGATTTATAACGTGATGAATACGTCAAAGATCAGCAAAGCAACGGATGCTGTTCGCAATTCATCAGGGAATATTGTCTGCCGGTCTTCCCTGACTGATCCGGGGAACGGTTGCTCACCTATCAACTGGCTGGGCACGGGCGTAATGTCTTCAGACTCTATCGATTACGTTCTGGGTAATCCCTATCGTGACCAGAAGTTCGAAGAAATCGTTTCCGGCGTTAACCTGTCCATGACACCATTTGCCACATGGGCAGGGGATGTCAGCGTTGCGGTAGGCGGTGAGTACAGAGACGAACGGGCAAGCGGATATGTGCCTACAGACTATCAGTCTGGTTGGTCAGTCGGGAATTTCCGGGCAACAAACGGCGGGTATAACGTTAAAGAAGCCTATATTGAAACGGAAGTACCACTGGCAAAAGGACTTGCCTTCAACGGTGCGGCCCGTGCGACAGATTATTCTACGTCCGGTTACGTGACGACATGGAAAGTCGGCGGTACATGGCAGCCGATCAAAGATATCCTGTTCCGTGCCACTCAGTCCCGCGATGTGCGTGCGCCAAACATCAATGAACTGTATCAGGGCGGCACATCCCGTACAACATCTGTTCTCAACCCATGGAACGGGGAGACCGATACCGTACTGGAAATGACAACCGGCAATGCAAAACTGAAGCCTGAAAAAGCCAATTCAACAGTTGTTGGGTCCGTCATTACGCCACGCTTTATTCCTGGTTTTTCGATTTCTGTAGACTGGTTCCACATCAAGCTTGATGACGCTATCCAGCAGTTTTATTCGCAGGACATTGTTAACCAATGCTATGAAGGAAAGCAGAGCTTTTGTTCCGCTGTGGGGAAAGACCCAACCGGAACCAGAGACCTTTACATTCAGGCAAGCCCTTTCAACTTTAGTAAGATCACGACCAGCGGCATTGATATTGATGCCTCTTACGTGCTGCCCATGCGCCATATTCTTCCCAAGGTTGGCGGCACGCTGATTGTTCATGGTCAGGCCAGTAATTACCTGAAATATGTTGCTGACTCTGGCCTTAGCCCCGCCATCAATACTGCGGGTGATATTACAAGCGGGCCGCCAAAATGGATTTATCGTTTCTCTGCAACCTATAGCCTGCCCAACTTCAGTGTAACGGCCATTGCTCGTGGTATTAGTGCTGGTAACTATTCAAACAGCTATGTGCAGTGCACGTCAGGTTGCCCTGCTTACAACGCTTACTTCCCGACGATTGATCGGAACAAGGTAAAAGGTACCTTCTATTTTGATATGAACTTTACCTACAAGTTCAAGTATCAGGATGTCGGCAATTTCCAGGTGTTCCTGAACGTGACAAATCTTGCGAATTCAAAGCCAGTCCTTGTGCCGGAAAGTGGTCTTGCTGCCGACAGCACTTACAGCAGCTTGCTCGGCCGCACGTTCCGGGGTGGTATCCGCTTTGAACTGTAATATCTGACGGTACGTTTCTATCCAGGGGGTGTGCTCTATCAGGGCATGCCCCTAAGTGGTTTTTTATGGTTTTAGGAACATCACGCACTACCAGACTGTTTTCAAATATGCTTTCTGGAAACAGATGTGTGATTCACAAGGGGTTTTGGTGAAAATGGTCTGTTATCCCACTGTAGGAAACCGTTCTGTCAAACAGCGTAGTGTAAAAGGTTTTCTGGCCGTTTTGGCGTTGGCCACCCTTTGCACCCCTGTCTCCGCTGCAGAAAATCTTCCTGCCGGGCTGACAGAGCAGCAGATTGATGATGTTGTCAGTCGTGCTCAAAAAGCATTTGATGTTCCGGGTATTGCAGTCGGTGTTGTCCATGACGGAAAAATTGTTTTTGCAAAGGGATATGGACGACGTGCTGAAGAAACCAAAAGCCCACACGTCGATACACGCACCCTTTTTGCCATAGGGTCCAACAGTAAGGAATTTACAGCGACAGCACTGGCTACACTGGTTGATCAGGGTAAAATGAAATGGACCGACCGTGTGGTTGACCTCATGCCTGATTTCCGGGTGTCTGACCCATGGGTGACACGTGATTTCCGGGTGAGTGACTTACTGACACACCATAGTGGCATGGGGCTGGGGGCAGGGGACCTGATGCTGTTTTCCCATAGTAATTTCACCCGGCAGGAAGTCGTGGCCGGTTTGCCTTATATGCCCTTCACAGGTCGCTATCGTGCTGATTACGCCTATAATAACCTTCTTTATGTTGTGGCCGGCACTCTTGTTGAAAAACTATCTGGCCAGATATGGGAAAATTATGTTCAGACCCATTTGATAGATGCTGCGGGCCTGCCTGCCTGCCAAAGCACGCGCCCAATCAAAGGGCAGGCAGATGTCGCCTTCGGCCAAGGAAGTGACGGCATTCTGCCCGATAAAGCGCACCTGAAAACGCCAGCCATGGCCCCTGCCGGGGGGGTATGGTGTAGCGTGGACGGGATGAACCGTTGGGTGCAAATGCTGTTGAATGGTGGGAAAACACCCGAAGGAAAACAGATTATCAGCCTTGCACAAAGAGACGCCCTGTGGGCTCCGCAGGCTTTATTGCCGCTGCCCGATAGCGCGCCGAAAACACAAAGTCATTTCAGAGCCTATGGTTTTGGCTGGTTCATGGAAGATTTTTTCGGCCTGAAAAGGGTGTGGCACACAGGCACAGTGAGCGGAATGGTCAGCTATGTGTCCATGTTGCCAGAAAAACACACAGGGCTTGTCGTTCTGACCAACCATGACGATAATCATGCGACATATTCCATTGCACTGACCATGAGTTCGCTTATGGCAACAGGAAAAAGTCTGGACTGGGTTGCCTACTGGCAGGATGTTGCCAAACAGGCAAAAGATAAAAGCGACAAGGAAGCAGTAACAACAGGGCCGGGGTCACCCGCTCGCCCATTTATCACGCTTTCTGAACAGGATCTGAAATCGTACGTTGGCCGTTATCATGATGCGTGGCGCGGCGATATTCAGGTTTCGATGCAAAATGGGGCACTCGTCATGACCTTCAGTAAAGCCGATGGTCTGTCAGGCATTCTCTCTGCCCTGCCGCATGATCTGTTTGTAGCAAAATGGAAAAATCGCGAGGAAGACAGCAGCGACGACAGCTATGTGCAGTTTGAACGGGATGTGACCGGCAAAGTGACGGGTTTTCATATGCAGCTTGTCGGCTCTGACTTCAGCTTTGATGCGCAGGATATGCATCCGCTCAAGGTTTCTGACTGATGGCGTACAAAACCAGCATGATTCCCCGCCGGTTTTTTCTTCAGGCTGCGTCTCTTTCCGGGGTGCAGACCGCTTTGTCGGGGTGTCAGATGACGCCCCGACAGGATGGTTTTGCCAAAGCAGATGCCCGTATTCAGAAAGCCATTGCGGACGGAGACTGCCCCGGTGCCGTCTGGGGCGTGGGGCAGCATGGTCGTATCGTCCATAGCGGCGTGTTTGGTATGCGCAGTCTGGTACCACAACGTGAAGCCATGACATGGGACACCGTGTTTGACATGGCGTCACTGACCAAGCCGATGATAACGGCTTTGGCGGTAATGCAACTGGTCGAAAAAGGGCTGGTGGATGTTGATAAGCCAGTTTCTACCTATCTGCCGGATTTTGCCGTGGGAGGCAAAGCCACTATTACCGTTCGCCTCTTACTGACCCATTTTTCCGGTTTGCAGCCGGATTTGCCGCGTCAGCCAGATTGGTGGGGAAAAGCGGCAGCGGCTGAACGTGTCATGCGTGCCGTGCCTAAAATAGCCCCGGGTAGCGGTTTTATTTACAGCGACCTTAACTTTATTGCCTTGGGTCTTCTGGTTGAAAAAATCACCGGACAAACCCTTGCTGTATACGCTCATCATGCCATTCTTCAGCCATTGGGTATGACGCAGTCAGGTTTTCTGCCAGACGCATCCCTGCAAAATCGTATCGCCCCGACGCAATACGATGAAAAAGGGCAGATGTTGCGTGGTGTCGTGCACGACCCGACAGCCCGACGTATGGGCGGCGTTGCAGGGAATGCCGGTCTTTTTTCCGTGGCGGATGATGTGGCGCGTTACGCGCAGGCGTTGCTGGATAAACGGGCTGGTCGGGAAAGTGCTTTCCCCTTGTCCCGCGCAATGCTGACCCGCATGACAACGCCCCAGCAGCCAGACGGGCAAAAAAGTCTGCGCGGCTTTGGGTGGGATATTGCGTCGCCCTATGCCTCGCCTCGGGGGAGCCGTCTGTCTCATAATTCTTTCGGTCATACCGGATTTACGGGAACATCTTTATGGATAGATCCTGATAATGATTGTTATGTTTTCATTCTGACAAACCGCGTTCATCCTGACAGTAACCGGAGTGTTGTGTCTCTCCGTCGGGATGTTGCAACCGCAGCAGGCGAAGCATTGGGGCTGCCTCTTGCCCCGCCCTGAAGGGGCAGGACGAACGGCACACATAACCTCAAGTTATGAAGTGGGGGTACTTTTAAAATAGTGCGAAAGAGCGGATTTTTTTAGTTTTTTCTTAAGAATGCCTTGAGATTGAACAGTATCACACTCTTTGGGGCCTTCATAACGGGAAAGAGGTTGACGGTTAATATGCCTGCAAAGCGGACCATTACGATTGTAGGTGGAGGCGTTATCGGCCTTACAACCGCGTATGCCCTGATACAGGCCGGGCATGATGTCACGTTGATAGAACGTGAAGACAATGTCGGCCTACAGGCCAGCTTTGGCAATGGTGGGCAGCTCAGTTACCGGTATGTGCGCCCATTGGCTGATGCCGGAGTACCTTTGGATGCCGTGTCATGGATGTTCAGGGCAGGGTCCCCCATTTCTCTCAAACTGCGGCCAGACTGGCATCAATGGCGCTGGCTTCTGGATTTTCTGGCCGCCTGTAATGCCCGAACAAACCAGAAAAATGCGTCTATCCTTCTGAAACTTGCATTGCGTAGCCAGAAAACACTTCATCAATGGCAGCAGGACGGCCTTGATGGTTTTTTGTGGAGACAACCCGGAAAGCTGGTTGTTTACCGTAATGCAGCCAAATTCAAAAAAGCTGCAAAAGCCGTAATCAACCCCCAGCAGGAGCAAGTGCTTACGCCACAGGAATGCGCGAGGATTGAACCTGCCTTTGCTTCTCTTGCACCGCGTCTGGCGGGGGGCATATTCTCGCCAGATGATGAAGTGGCCGATTGTCATTTATTTTGTCAGTCTTTGCTAACGGCACTTCAGTCACACCCGTCGTTTCGCCTGCTGCGGGGTGAGGCACGCCTTGAGGGCGGAGAGAATGACCGCTGCCGCATAACAATAGATGGCGTAAAGCACGAAACAGATGTGATTGTGCTGGCCGCTGGTCTTGCGTCTCGCGCTCTGGCTAAGCCGCTGGATATTGCTTTGCCGTTATATGGGCTGAAAGGATACAGCCTGACTGTGCAGGCTGATGATGCCGTTCTTCCTACTGTCAGTGTGACAGATTACGATAACCGTGTGGTATATGCGCGCCTGGGTAATCGTTTGCGGTTGGCGGCCATGGTGGATATCGGTGCGCTTGATGCGTCCATCAACCCTGAACGTATTGAGCATCTTAAACGTCTGGCCGCCGAGACACTTCCGGCTGCGGGCCCTTATACGTCTGCCGCAACATGGGCCGGTATGCGCCCTGCAACGCCAACGGGCGTGCCGATTATTGCCCCGACCCAATGGAAAAACCTGTTGCTAAATGTTGGTCATGGGGCTCTTGGTTTTACGCTTTCTGTTGGGTCAGCCCTGACTATTCGTGATCTTGTTGAAGGGATGCATACTTAAAATGAAACAGACACCCGCGCGCCTGTATCGTCGTCATGTCTTGTTGGGTGGGGTCGCAGCTGGGCTGTTGGCTGGAGGGATGCGGAAGGGAGCGCAGGCCGAAACAGTATCATCGCTTCACGGGCTTGACGGTTTGGATGCGCCTGTTGAGGTATTTGAGGACAAATGGGGTGTGCCGCATGTACAGGCAGCTTCAATTTCAGACGCATTTTTTGCTAATGGTTACTTGATAGCGCGTGACCGGCTCTGGCAGCTTGACTTTGACTATCGGCGGGCTACCGGGCGACTGGCCGAAGTCTTTGGTCCGGATTTTGTATCATCTGATACAGCAAATAGATTATTTCTTTTTCGTGGAGACGTTACTGCCGAATTTCAGGCTCTTCCAGAACAGGTGCGTGAATGTGCGCAAGCCTATGTTTCTGGAATAAATGCTTATATTAATACTCTGACTGAAAAAACAATCTCCCTTCCGCCTGAATTTACGGATTTTGATTATACGCCGCTACACTGGGATGTTCTTGATCTTATCCGTATCAGAGCAGAAGCAACGGGAAATACAAAAGCAGAAATACGTCGTGCGCGTCTGGCCGCTCAAGGGGCGCTTGATTACGATGGCCTGATAATGCCTTTGCGCCCCGCCCATAAACTGACAGTGCCTGATGGGCTGGATGTGCATGCCGTTACAGAACAGGATCTCGGGTGGTTCGGTGTTCTTCAAGATGCACTGCCGACCAAGCATTTACATGATGAAATACCCAAAAATGATAGCGATCATCGCCGTGCCAATGAAGGCAGTAACGCATGGGTTATCGCGCCATCACGTACCGCAACCGGGCGGCCAATCCTTGCTAATGACCCGCATCTCAGTTTTAGTGTGCCAGGCCCCCGTCATGTTATTCACCTGACAGCACCGGGGCTGGACGTCATAGGCGGTGGTTCAGCCGGTATGCCCGGTGTCATGCAGGGGCATAACGCACATATTGCATTTGGGCGCACCAATTTTCATATCGATCAGGAAGATCTGTTTATTCTTCGTACACACCCTCATCATCCAGATCGTTATTTTCATAATGGTCAATGGAAAGAAATGGGGCGCGAGGAAACCCTTATCAAAGTGCGGGGTGAGGCTGATCAGCGTGTAACATTGCGCTATGCGACTCATGGGCCAGTGGTTTCTGCTGACGCGAACAGAAACAGGGCTGTCGCAGTCTCTGCCACGTGGCTTTATCCCGGTGCCAATGGCCTATTGGCAAATATTGGTATCAATCTTGCGCATGATTGGGATAGTTTCCGCGCTGCACTGAAACTTCATACCAGCCCAACCAATTTCACGTATGCGGATACCGCGGGTAATATCGGGTGGCAGGCAGCAGGTGGCTTACCTGCCCGCGCAACCGGGCATGACGGCCTTTTGCCCGCACCGGGCGATGGGCGCTATGACTGGTCTGGGTTACAGCCGCTTGACGCACTTCCTAACAGCTTCAATCCCGCCTGTGGCTGGTTTGGTACATCAAACGAACTGAACCTGCCTGCTGACTACCCGCAGGCCGAGCGACGCGTCAGCTTTGAATGGAAAGACCCCTACCGGTATCAGCGTGTTGCTGAAGTCTTGCAAGCATCCGCCCATGCAACAATTTCGCAAAGCATTGCACTGCAACATGATACGTTGTCGCATCTGGCTCTCTCCGTTGTGCAGACTTTACCAGATGTGCCGTCTGAATTAGCCGCCGAAGCGGCCATTTTGCGGGGTTGGAGTGGTCACGTTGAGGCTTCAAGTTCTGCCGCCGCATTATATGAACTATGGTGGACTCACCTTAATCGGCTTTTTTATAATACACTAGTGTCAGAAGCCTTGCGCTCTGATCTACCGGCTCCGTTAAATGCCTCTGTGCTTTTAGGTATTTTGCAGAAACCAGATGAAAGACTGGGGAGTGATCCCCACTCCGTCAGCAGAAATTTGCTGGTAAACGCTTTCCAACTGGCTGTGGAAGAAGCACGCGAACGAATGGGGCCTCTTACTGCCCGTTGGCAATGGGGTTTGCTGCATACGCTTCAGTTGCGCCATCCACTGCATACCGCCCCTTCTATAGCGCAACAGTTTCTACCTGTTGGCGGAGAAACAACGCATAGCGGTGGCGACCCATATACCGTTATGGCTCGTTGGTATAACCCAGAACTTTCAGAACATGCTTTGGCCCAAGGGAAAAACCCTTATGCTGTGACAGGTGGGGCAAGTTACCTGATGGTGTGTGATGTGGGCGCGTGGGATAATTCAGTTTTTCTGAATTTTCCTGGTCAATCTGGCCTGCCAAACAGCCCCCATTATGATGATTTTTTAAAGCCGTGGCTGAATGGGGCCATGCAGCCTCTGGTCTTTTCATCTCAACGGGTGCGGGCGGCTGCGCGCAGCCATAGTGTCCTTTATCCCAAAAGGAAAACACCATGAAACATCTTCTTGGTTCAGCGTTTCTTCTTGCGGCGATAACAGCTCCTGCTTATGCTCAGACCTCATCCGGAACGCTGGATGCAGCCGGTGCAACACAGCAACTCAAAACATTGTTGGCGCTCCCTTTTGCGAATGATCTGGTTGGCGCGTCGAAGGTTCAGCGTTTTGCGTGGATTGAAAAGCGCAATGGTGTTCGCAATATTTTAGTGTCAGATGCCGGAGCTGCCCCAAAACAGATAACCCATTACACACAGGATGATGGCACCGATATCTGGGGACTAGCCCTGTCTCCCGATGGAAGCACCGTGGCGTATGTGGAGGGAGGCGACCCGGAATATCCGGATGATCCATCCCCAAACCCGGATCTGAAACCTGTTGAAACACGCCAGTTAGTGCATGTTATTTCAGCATCAGGCAAAGACACCATAGTGGGAGAAGGGTGTAACCCGACGTTTTCCTCTGATGGTAAAATGATTGCCTATAGCCGCAAAGGCACGTTGTATCTTGGTGCGGTTGGCAAAGAAATCAAACCTGTATTGACCCAACGGGGAAGCATTATTTCACTGCAATGGTCACCGGATAAGACACGGTTGCTGTTCACGCTTGATCGCGATACGCACAGTATTATAGGGTTCTGGAGCGTTAAAGAGTCTAAAGTAAGCTTTCTTGACCCTGCCTTGGCGCAGGATATGCAGCCCGAATTTTCGCCCGATGGGCATGCCGTGGCATTTGTCCGGACGCATACTCCCGTAACGTATCACAAAAACAAGGATGCCCGTTTCTGGTCTTTGCAGATATATAATCTGGATACGGGAAAAAACCGGACCGTCTGGACGCCTTCAGCAGGGCGGGGTGCAAAGTTCTGGTCTACCGAGGGAAGCGGACTTCTGTGGGCAGATAACACCCATGTTCTTTTCCCTTGGGAGGGAAGCGGGTGGCTACGTGTTTGCAGTGTTGCAATTGATGGCGGACAGAATGTCCCAACCTGTTTGACGCCAGATCAGGCCGAAGTATCGTCCTATCGCCTATCAGCAGATAGAAAGGCTCTGTTTTATACAAGCAACGCTGGGAATGTTGATAAATGGCATGCATGGCAGGTCGGGTTAGATGGCGCGCATGCTACCCGTTTGAGCAACAGTGCAGATATGGAAACGGATCTTGCTGTTGCTGGCAATGATGTTGCTGTTATTGCGGCGAACGCGAACCAGCCCGCCCATGTGGTGGTTCTGGCCAAGGGGCAATCCCCAAAAATACCAGTCGACCCACAGCTTCCGTCTTCTGTCCATCTTGTAACGCCACAGGATGTTCAATTTAAAAGCGCGGATGGTATCAAGGTACATGGTCAACTATTTCGCCCTGCCGGAACACAGAGTGATAAGCACCCGGCGTTAGTGTTCGTGCATGGTGGCCCTCATCGTCAAATGTTGGCTGCGTTTAACAGTATGGGGTATTATTCAAACGCTTACGCCATGAATCAGACGTTGGCAGAACAAGGTTACGTGGTGTTGTCCGTTAATTATCGGAGCGGCACGGGCTATGGTGAAGCCTTCCGTAATGCGCCCGAGATTGGTCGTGCGGGAGCCAGCGAATATCGTGATGTGCTGGCTGGCGCGACGTACCTAAAAACACTTTCTGACGTTGATCCTCACCGTATCGGTATATGGGGAGGCAGTTGGGGCGGGTATCTGACAGCGCTGGCTTTAGCGCGGAATAGCGATGTTTTCCGGTCTGGCGCAGATTTCCACGGTGTGCATGACATGACGCGTACAGATAAGATGGGCCTTTCTCCATCTGAAAACAAAGCCGCTCATGATCTGGAATGGCAATCGTCTCCAGTTGCGAATATCGCACACTGGCATGCTCCTGTTCTGCTGGTGCATGGAGATGATGATTATAACGTGGAGTTTTCACAATCAACGCTACTGGCGCGGATGCTGTCAGAACAAGGGGTGAATTACGAAGAGCATTCATTCCCAAATGAACGTCATGCCTTTTTACGCATGCAGGACTGGTTGACGGCGTATCAATGGACGAATGCTTTTTTGGCGCGCACATTAAAGGATAGTCAGCCTTAATTCTTTCACCAGCTTTTCAGAGAAGGGAGACATCATGCTCATAAACCGTTTTCAAAAACATTTTGGGATGATCTGTTCAATTCTCATGCTGGGGGGCGTGAGTTATAAAGCGCATGCAGAAAGGCCCGATGCACCCCTTGCACACCAAATTGAAAAAACCGTTCTGGGACAGAAAGGGCTTTTTGCAGTCTACGCTGCACGCGTTGGCGCAAGACCAGAAGTCTGCCAGAATTGCGACCATCTGATTAATGCTGCCAGCACAATCAAACTTTTTGTATTAGATGCTGCCTACAAAGCTTTTGCAAGCGGAACACTTCATCCAACAGACCTAATCCCCGTCCATAATCATTTCCATTCTTTGGTTGGCAAAGGCACATTTGTACTGGACCAGAAGGAAGATTCTTACGACTCCCTGTATGCTCAACAGGGAAAAGAGGTTCCAGTTTCAGAACTGCTACGGGTCATGATTCAGTATAGCAGTAATCTGGCAACCAATCTGATGATTGAAAAACTAGGCGTTTTTCCTATCCGCGATGTTGTGAAGGAGCAGGCGCTTGATGGAATCGTTTTCGGTCGCATGATTGAAGATTTTGATGCAGATGCACAAAACATCCGTAATCGTGTATCTGCTCGTGGTCTGGGAGAGTTTTTGCAAAAACTTGATCAGGGTCAGATTGTCGGAAAAGAGGCAAGCCAGAGCATGATTACGATTATGCTTGGGCAGAAATTTAATGATATTATTCCTCCCGGCCTTCCTGCCGGAACACCCGTGGCACATAAAACAGGTTGGGTAAACGGCGTGAAAAATGATGCCGCCATTATCACGTTGCCTGATGGTTCTCATTATATTCTGGTTGTATTAACATCGGGGCTACCGGATGAAGCGGCAGGCGTTAAGATTTTGAATATAATTTCACAAGAAGTGTACGATTATTTTTCACATTCTTCGGCGCATTAAATCAGGCTGTATTCACGATTCAGATCAGGTCTATATGGAGGCGAAGATACCCTCGTCTCCATAGTCAAAACTCATGACGTCTCTTGAGTTTTGCGCCCCGGTAGCGTTTGATTACTGTGCTAGATAGCCACCATCTACTGGCAAAACAGCCCCGGTGATGAAAGACGCTTCGTCAGATGCAAGAAACAGAATGGCGTTCGCGACTTCCTCGGGTTTTCCCATACGCCCCAGAGGGTGCATGCTAACAACTTTATCAATACCTTCTTTATCCATACCAGCGACAGCAGGGGTATCGATTGTCCCGGGTGCGACTGCATTCACCCGGACACCTTTATCAGCGAGATCAATAGCAAGGTGTTTTGTCAGGCCAGAGGCTACAAATTTGGCGGGGCCATACACGGCCTGACCTTTCTGACCTGCAAACGCAGAAATGGAAGACAGGCACACGATTGCGCCTTTTCCGGCTTTTACCATCTCAGCGGCTGCATATTTGCAACTTAGAAACATGCCACGGCCATCAATAGCCATAGTATGGTCCCACAAATCTACTGTGGCGGATGCAAGATCAGCTTCGGGAATAACGCCGGCATTTGCGACAAGAATATCAATGCGTCCAAATGTTGCCACGGATTCAGTCATAATCCGTTTAACAGCGTCTTCACTTGCAACGTCCCCGGCAATACCAATTACTTCCACCCCTTTGTTTTTCAGAGCGTGAACCAGTTCATCAAGTGGTTGCTGATCTCGATCATTTAGGACAAGTTTTGCCCCCTCGCGTGCAAAGCGTTCTGCCGTGGCACGTCCCATACCACGGGCTGCGCCTGTGATCACGGTTACTTTCCCTTGTACGCGCCCGGATGATGTGTCTGTTGGCATGAGACCGACAAACCTTTCGTCTGTAAATCAAATATTGAAAATGGTTCTGTTTGGATGAAACCACTTCGTGATGGGTAGTTCCCTGTCAGAGCGATCTGACGGGGGCGAGTATCTTATTCCTTCAGGAAAGGACGGCCTTCATGTGCTACCAGAAGATCATGCATATCGGTTGCGTGTTCTTCTTCCTCCGCCAGAATATGTTCAAGCATGATACGAGTGGTTGGGTCTTTGTCGCCAAAATAGCGGATCAATTCGCGATAATGTTCAATAACAAGACGTTCGGCAACAAGGTTCTGCCGCACCATTTCTACCAGATTACCACCCTTCCCATATTCACTGGCTGACCGGGTTGCCAGTCCTTCCGGATCAAAATTTGGCACACCCCCAAGCTGGTCAATACGGTTGGCGGCAGCCAGCATGTGGGCGCGTTCTTCCTTGGCGTGGGTTGCAAATTCTTCTGCAATGCTTTCGCTGGTCAGTCCCTCGACTGAAATCGAATGCATGGTGTAGCGCAACACGCAGACCAGTTCGGTTGCGACAACAGTTTGCAGCAGGTCAATGGCAGTCTGCACATCGCCTTCATAAGCAGGGGTTAGGGCTCCCTTTTCAATGGATTTTTTTGCACGTTCCCGCAGGGTCTGTACATCCGTCAGAAATGTATTTTCTGCTGTCTTGGTCATGAGAGAACATCCTGATTAAAATGAATTTTAATCCTGCTATGCAGGACATTTCGCTTTTAACAACAGGTGCCAGACAGAATGGTTGCAGAGTTTTTTTGACGCTCTTGTGAAGAAAAGCAGGTAAACTTCAGATCAGGAAAAATGGGTCTTGCTATAACCCCTATGGCTCAAGGGCTTATCTGGTGTTTCAACCAGTTGGTTGCGGCGGTCAGGGTTGCTTCATCATTCTGTGTGGCTTCATCTGGTATGACATTATGACCGTATAATTTTCCGGTTCTATCTGCGTCAATGCTGGCTGTCAGCATCATACGTCCGCCGTCAGGAAGGAAAAATGTTCTATTGGCGGAAGCGTGACCTGCGGTAGCCGTGCCGAAAAAGCGGGTATTCGGTCGCCCCTTGAAGGCAATGGCCACGGCCTCGCCCGAGCTCGCAGTTTGCGAGCCCATGAGAACGGCAACCGGTGCGGTAAGCAGGCTTTGGTCGGTCGGAAGCGAAAGGGCTTTGTCGGGTTGTGCTTTCCACCCGGCTGATTTTTCCCCTTTATTGTTGACGAAATACCCGAGTACGCCGTCGCCTAAAAAAGGTTTCAGGCTGGCAAGCATTGGCCACATATTGCCGCCTTTGTTCTGTCGCAGGTCGATAATCCAGCCTTTTGGAGAACCAGAACTCTGCAAAGCATCAAAAACTGCTTTTTGGTAAGCACTCTTGCTTTGTGCTTGATCAGACGAGAATGATGGTAGTGTGATGCACTGAATGTCAGCGGAACAGGCAGTGAGGGTGGGGAGTATGGGAGGCTTGTTAAAAAATTCTGTGATTTTCCAAGGCGGGATAATAAAGCTGTGATAATCACCTAGGCGTTTTAGAACTATTTGTAACTTTTGATAGACGTCCTGCTGGCTTGCTGTTTGTGCAAAAGACAGAAGCGCTGGTTTCTGGGTGCTCCAGTCAATTCTGTCAGCATTATAAGAATATGTTTCAATATCTGTAATCGCCGCTTGCATGACGGACAACGGTGATGTCGCGGCAACAGCTTGTGTTTGCGCCTGAATATTTATGGATAAGGCAGTAACGGTTGCTTTTCCTGCCCCCTTAAGCGCAAGACCGTAGTTTATTTCAGTTGCATCAGTCGGAATGGAAAGTGTTGTCTGGCGGGGATATTCTGGCTGTTTTCCGGAACTGGGTTACTTTCTGTGTTCGAAAAACCAACCTGTTTTGCCCCTGATTTGACTGAAATCCATAAAATGGTACCTGTTGCAGAACTATCGGTTGTTATTTTTCCCGTTAAGAGCGCAAGTTTTCCCTGAAAATCTTTTGCGGGAATAGTATGCGTTGCCGCAGCAAACTGCTGCGCTGTTGCCTGCGTGCTTTCAAGTGTTATGGCTGTGTCCGATGTGCCAGATGAAGCAGGGTCAACATGCAGGGTAAAGCTGTTGGCAGGGTCGAACTTCCGCCATCCGTCCGTGTCAGCGTATGCGGTGCTGCAAACTGATATTGCCGTCAAAACCGACAACAGGGTGATTGTGCTACGGGTTATAGAAACCATCTGGGCGCTCGCAAAACGGATGAAGGAGGAACAGATTACGAAGTCATAGCCAAATTGATACTTTGTCTTGTCTCATTATAATCAAGTTGGAATATTATAACGCGTAATGTTTCAGGGCTCGTTCCATCCATGCTGCAAGAGCAAACAACTTGTCGTCCTGATGCCCCATGCACATGGCCATCAGGCCAACCGGCGCTGTGCCTTGTGTGTGACAGGGTAAACTGATGGCGCATCCATCCAGAAAATTGGCCACTGTCGGGTTGCGTAGCAGAAGCAGATTGGTGCGGGTATAGGTTTCATCTTCCGTTAAATCGGCCATTCTGGGTGCAATGATTGGCACGGTTGGCAGAAGAATTGCGTCAAAATCATCGAAAAAACCATGAGCTTTGGTGATAAGGGATTTTCGGTTGCGCATCAGGTTAATGTAATCAACAGCACTTTGTTCTTTGCCTCTCAAAATTCGTTTCAAAACAAAGGGGTCGTAGAGATCGGCTTTGGTGGCAATCAGCTTTTCATGCCATGTCAGAGATTCCGGCGCAGGAAAGCCCCCCAGACGGTTCAGTTCCGGGAGGGTGGTCAGGGCTTGAAATGTTACATCCTGTAAGATTGCTCCTGATTTTTCCAGTATTTGTAAGGCATTCTGGTAATCTGCTGCAACCGTGTCATCCATTCCGTCCAGAACATATGTTTGCAACATGCCAAAGCGAGGAGCAGATAGCGCGGTAGGGTCCGGGGCATCTTCTGCCCGAACAGTCTGACCAGAAAGGGCACGGTCTGCGGCCCAGCAGCACGATACAGTGCGGCCTAGACTGCCAACAGAATCAAGCGTGAAAGAAAGCGGGACCATGCCGTCTGTTGAAACGCGGCTGGCAGTCGGTTTGTAACCGACAATGCCGGTTAACGCTGCGGGGATGCGGCATGACCCCCCGGTATCGCTGCCAATACCGATGGCGGCCATGCCATCGGTCACGGAAATTGCCGCGCCGGAGGAAGACCCGCCGGGTATGCGCATAGTCGCCCGGTCCCACGGGTTAGCAGGCGTGCCGGTATGTGGATTGACCCCAACACCGGAAAACGCAAATTCCGTCATTGTTGTGCGGCCCATGGAAATCAGGCCAGCCTGTTTCAGGTTGCAGATAGCCGGTGCATCCTGTGTCGCTCGGGGCGCATCTTCCAGCACGCGTGACCCGGCTGTGGTAATGCAGCCGACTTCATCAAACAGATCTTTGACGGACATGGGTATGCCCGCTAGCGGGGGGGCGGATATGCCTGCCTTGCGCTGTGCATCATATGCCTCAGCCTGCTTGCGGGCGGCTTCAGCGTGAGTCTGAACAAATGTGCGGCGGCCTTCCCCGTCAGGGGCAGCAATGGCGGCCACTGCCTGTTCTACTAAAGCCCTGCTGGTGGTTTTACCTGAGGCCAAGTCAGTGGTCAGGTGCAGTAGCGGGGCGAAGGCTTCAGACATTTCTAAGGCTCCATGCAAGGGCAGGCCAGACAGGGGAAGAGCTCCATAAGAGCGTGTTTGCAAAAAATTTTACAACCCCTTGGCGTGCAAGACGTTGTTATGCCGATACATCTTAATAAAAAAGAAACGGAGGCACGGCGTGCAGGGAACCGTCTGTTCTGAAACAACCGGGGATAAGAACGACACAAACCAGAATAATGACAGCAAAAATGCAGGGCCATGGCTAGGGCAGGCATCCCTTTTTGCCTTGGCGGCAGGTCTTGCCGGGTTGATGTTTGGTTTGGATACCGGGGTTATTGCAGGCGCTCTGCATTTTATTGGTCTGGAGTTCAAAACCAGCACCGTTATGGATGAATGGATTGTCTCCACCCTGATGCTGGGGGCAGCAGGCGGTGCCTTGTTAGCCTCATTTCTGGCGCGGGAGTGGGGGCGCCGCGTTACGCTGTTCTGTGCTGCGGTGCTTTTTCTGGTGGGGACTGCGGCCTGCTGTCTGGCCCATTCTGTGCTCATGTTAATGGCGGGGCGCGTTGTGTTGGGTCTGGGCGTTGGGCTGGCTGCCTTTGCCGCACCGCTTTATATTTCCGAAATCACGGCCCAGAAAGATCGTGGCCGCATGATTTCACTTTACCAGATGGCGATCACTATCGGTATGCTGATGGCCTATTTCTCGGACAGTTTGCTGGCTGGGGGTGGGCATTGGCGGTGGATGCTAGGTATTCCGGCTATTCCCGCAATCCTGTTTTTGCTGAGCACGTTAATGGTGCCATATTCGCCCCGCTGGTTGGTCACGCAGGGGCGTCACAAGGAAGCGTCGCGCGTATTGCACATGCTCCGTGACAGTAGCGATAAAGCAAAACGCGAGCTTAAGCGTATTCGCGAGCAAGTTAATAAAGACAATGTCAGCGGCTTCGCGCTTTTCAAAACGAGTGCCCCGTTTCGCCGCAGCTTTTTTCTGGGGCTTTCTTTACAAGCCCTGCAGCAGCTTACTGGCATTAACGTGTTGCTGTATTATGCCCCAAAAGTGCTGGAACGTGCCCATTTTGGCAGTTCAGCAGCCATCTGGGCCACAACGCTGCTCGGGGTGGTCAATCTGGTGGCAACTGTTGCGGCGTTGTTTCTGATTGACCGCTGGGGCCGTCGCCCACTTCTGGTGACAAGCTGCATTATTGCCAGCCTTAGCCTTGTGCTGTTTGGTTTTGTCCTGAAACTGCAAGTTGAGGGGCCCTTAGGCGCAGTGCTGATTATTGGCACACTGGTAGCGTTTATTCTGGGCTATGCGTTGGGTGAGGGACCATTACCCTGGACATTATGTTCGGAAATTCAACCGCTGAAGGGGCGCAGCCTCGCGATTGGGTGCTCCACTTTTGTAAACTGGATGACCAACTGGCTCATCAGCAGCGTCTTCCTGTCATGTATGACGGTGCTGGGGGATTCCAATACGTTCTGGATTCTGGCTGGTTTTAATGTAGTGTTTCTGGTTGTGGCGCTGATATTTGTGCCAGAAACCAAAGGCACATCACTGGAAGATATTGAAGACAACCTGATGCAGGGGAAGCGTCTGCGCGATATTGGCGATACCGCTTCTTCCCCTACGGCACAGACAGTGGGAACTCAGGCTGTAGCTTGAGCGTCGTCACGGAGCGTTACAACCAGAGGCACATGGTCGGACGGGCGCTCAAGCGCCCGTTCGGCTTTATCAGGCCACGCTGTCTCCAGCCGTTCTGCAACGCGGGGTGAGAGCAGGGCGTGGTCAATTCTTAAACCGGAATCGCGCGGCCATGCACCGGCCTGATAATCCCAGAACGTATAGGCCGTGCCGGAAGGATGCAGTGCGCGAAGGGCATCGGTCAGCCCAAGCCACAGCATGCGGCGGTAAGCCGCACGGCTTTGCGGGCGCACCAGAGCATCGTCCGGACCCAGCGCACCCGGTGCACAATCTTCTGGTGTGGGGCAGACATTATAGTCGCCAGCCAGAATGAAGTCGGTATCAGTTTGCAGAAACTGCTGTGCGCGGGCGGTCAGGGCATCAAAAAAGGCTAGTTTGGTTGCATAGCCTTCTTCTCCCCCGGAATTGCCATTTGGCAGATACAAATTGCCTAGTGTCAGTTTCTGGGTTCTGATCTCTACATATCGGGCAACAGGATGGTCAAAACCCGGCAGGTGGTCGGATGTGACCTCAAACCCGCCTTTTACCAGTGTGGCCACGCCATTGTAGGATTTCTGGCCAACAATAGCACAGTCATACCCGGCTTCTTTGAACGCATCGGCAGGAAACTGGTCGGTCTCGCATTTGATTTCCTGCATCATCAGTACGTCAGGCTGCTGTCGCTCCAACCAATCAAGAATCAGATGCTGGCGCTGGCGAACGGAGTTGACGTTCCAGGTAGCAATTTTCATGCGACAGAAAAGCTTGTGCCACAGCCGCAGGAGGACGCCGCATTCGGGTTATTCACCGCAAAATGGGCCCCCATCAGCTTATCCGTAAAATCAAGTTCAGCACCGCTCAACAGATCAAGGCTGGCAGGGTCAACCACCACCAGAGCATCACCCTGCTCAATGCGGGCATCATCAGCAGCTATGTCATTCGGCCCTATCAGGGTGAACTGATACTGAAAGCCGTTACAGCCCCCGGCCTCAACCGCGACGCGCAGTGCGGCAGGCGGGGCCGCGTCTGCTGTGGCAACAGCTTTGCGCTTGGCAATGACAGAGGCAATCCGCGTGGCGGCGGCCTGCGATACGGTGAAGGGCTGGGGCTGGGTCATACCTTCTAGATAGCGTGACAGATAGCGGGTTTGAAGGGGTATGCGGGCAGACATGGTCAATTTTAGCGGAATGGCTTAGTGTATTTGCCACATTGCGCAGTCTCCCTTGCATGCTGTCGGGAAAGGCTGGGCCAGTGGGGTCACACATGGCCCGGATATGACTGAGACGGAGCAGGACCCTACCGCATGCCAGCACAGGCCGCAGCCCATCTGTTTCTTGCCCCCTATGCCGTGCAGCCGGGCACAGGCCGGGCCAGACGCCTGCATGCGGAAGAAGAATCGCCCACGCGCTCGCCATGGCAGCGGGACAGAGACAGGGTTGTCCATTCCTCCGGGTTTCGGCGGTTGCAGTATAAAACGCAGGTCTTCATCAATCATGAGGGCGATTTTTTCCGCACCCGTTTAACGCACTCGCTGGAGGTCGCGCAGGTGGCGCGCTCCATGGCGCGGTTTCTGCAACTGGATGAAGACCTGACAGAAGCCGTGGCCCTAGCGCATGATCTGGGCCACACGCCGTTTGGGCATGCCGGGGAAGATGCTCTGGCCGCCCTGATGTACGACTGGAACGGGTTTGACCATAATACGCAGGCGTTGCGGCAGGTCACGGTGCTTGAGCGCCGTTATTTGGGGTTCGATGGCCTGAACCTGACGTGGGAGACGCTGGAAGGGCTGGCCAAACATAACGGGCCAGTTAAAAAACCAGCACCTTGGCTGCGTGATTTTGATGCCCAATGGCCGCTTGATCTGCACAGCTATGCTTCGGCCGAGGCACAGGTGGCTGCGCTGGCTGATGACATCGCCTATCACGGTCATGATCTGGATGACGGCGTGAAGTCTGGTCTGGTCACTCTGGATGATTTGAAGGATGTGCCCTTGGTGGGAGATGCCCTCCGGCAGGCGCAGGCTCTGGCGGCTGATCTACCCGATGATATGCCGCAGAAAAAGCAGCGCATCCGGCATGAAATGGTAAGGCGCGTCATTCACGCATTGGCAACCGACGTGCTGGTGTGCACCCGGCAGAACCTGCAAGACCTTGCGCCGCAGAGTGTGGAAGATATCCGCGCGGCATCTGCCCCGGTCGTGGCGTTCAGCCCGGCTATGGCCGAAGCAAACAAGGGTATCCGTAAATTTCTGTTCGCCAAGCTGTACCGGCACTGGCGTGTGAACCGTATGACGCACAAGGCCAAACACGTGACGGCGGAGCTGTTCACCATTCTGGTGGAGTCGCCCAAACTGTTGCCAGACCGCTGGCGCGAAGTCGCGCTGGCGGGTAATGACGCCACCATACGCCGCACAGTGGCAGATTATGTGGCTTCAATGACGGATCGGTACGCGATGGAAGAACATCGGCGGTTGACTGATCTGTCAGTACCGGGCTGAAAACGCGGCTCGACCGTTTTGTAGTGGGAAAATTTTGGGCATGTCTGAGTGTTTGTTCCAGCTTTATCGTCATCACGTCCTGGCCGCCGTGCGAGGGCTGCTGCCCGACGTGCCGGAAGAAACACTGGCCCGTGTTGAAGTAACCCCCACGCGTGACGCCGCGCATGGTGATATGGCCACCAATGCGGCCCTGCTGCTGGCCAAGGCCGCCCGCCGCAAACCCGCAGATATTGCGGCTGATCTGGTGGCAGCACTTGAAAAAGTTGAAGGCGTGGCCAAGGTTGCGGCGGCAGGCCCCGGCTTTGTGAACATAACGCTGGCTCCCGAAGTGCTGCGGTCCGTGCTGCCTGCGGTGCTGAAGGCTGGCGAACGCTATGGCGAGTCACAGTCGGGCAAAGGCGTGCGCGTCAATGTGGAGTATGTGTCCGCCAACCCTACGGGCCCTATGCATGTGGGCCATTGCCGTGGCGCAGTTGTGGGGGATGCACTGGCAAATCTGCTGGCCAAGGCCGGTTTTGACGTCACCAAAGAATTCTACATTAATGATGCCGGGGCACAGGTAAAGGCGCTGGCATGGGCAACCTACTGGCGTTACCTGCAAGCCTTGGGAACCACCCTGACGGAGGAGGAGTTTTCGGCTCTGACACCGGGTGGGCTGCAATATAAGGGCGAATATCTGATTCCGGTGGCTGAAGCGCTGGTCGCAGACTATGGCGATAAGCTGGCTGAAGAAGGCGCCCGTCCGGCCCCTGAAAAAACATGGCTTGAAACCATACGCGGCTTTACCGTGGCCCATATGCTGGCCGCTATTAAGGAAGATCTGGCCGCACTTGGGGTGCATCAGGATGTTTTCACATCTGAAGCACAGGTGCTGCGTGATGGTGTGGTCGATGCCGCTATCGGTCGGCTTGAAAAAGCAGGCCTGCTGTACGAAGGTGTGCTTGAACCCCCTAAAGGCAAGCTGCCTGATGATTGGGAAGAACGCGAACAGCTTCTGTTCCGCTCCACCCAGTTTGGCGATGATGTTGACCGCCCGCTTAAGAAGTCAGACGGCACCAACACCTACTTCGCCAATGATATCGGGTGCCATGCGGACAAGGTGGCTCGCGGCGCGCAGGTGATGATTGACGTCTGGGGCGCAGACCACGGCGGTTATGTTAAGCGCATGAAGGCTGCCGTTCGCGCTGTGACGGATGATACCGTGCCGCTTGAAATCGTGCTGTGCCAGATTGTGCATATTCTGCGCGACGGCCAACCGGTGAAAATGTCCAAGCGCGCTGGCACGTTTGTGACCCTGCGTGACCTGATTGATGAAGTCGGCAAGGACGCAGTGCGCTTCACCATGCTGACGCGTAAAAGCGATGCCCAGATGGAGTTCGATCTCGATCTGGTTGTGGCACAGCAGCGCGATAATCCGGTTTTTTATGTGCAGTATGCCCACGCACGCTGCCGTTCTGTTCTGCGTATGGCGCAGGAAGATGGCAGTTACGGGCCAGTGACGGCAGAGGCTCTGGCCAGTGCGCCGCTATCCGCGCTGGAAGCGGATGCTGAAATGGCGTTGCTGCGTCGTCTGGCAGAATGGCCCCGTTTGATTGAGTCCGCAGCCCTTGCGCGTGAAGCGCACCGTGTGGCGTTCTATCTGGCAGATCTGGCTAGTGACTTCCACGGCTTGTGGAACCGTGGTCGTGATGATGCGTCTCTGCGCTTCCTTCAGCCCGATGCGCCAGAGGCAACCCGTGCACGTCTGGCCCTTGTTGCGGCCACCGCCACGGTTATTCGTTCCGGGCTGGCAGTCATGGGTGTGGAACCCGTCGAGGAAATGCGCTGATGAGCGACGATAATAAAAACAACTCCTTTGACGAACGGATAAGCCGTGCGCGCGAACGCATGAGCACGGATTACGATGACGCACCCCCGCCGCGTCGCCCCGTTGGCGCGGCCCCCGGTAAAACAGGGTCAGGCGGCGTTCTGGCACAGTTTCTAAGCAGCGATTCCGGCACGCGCAAACTGGTTTACAGTGCAGCAGGTCTGGGTGGTTTGTTGGTTATCGGGATTGGAAGCTGGGCGCTTCTGGGCCACCACCAGTCTGGCATCCCTGTCATGGGGCCGCCCCCCGTTTCCATGCGCACAAAGCCGGTTGATCCGGGCGGGATGCAGCTTGATGGCGTCAGCATGCCTGAAGCTGAGGAAGAAGGACAGGCACACCCTGTCCCTGCGCCCGAAAAGCCAAACCCAAGTGCGCTTGCCGCCCAGTATGGCCAGCAGGCTGCCAGCACGGATGCCGCCACCAAGGCCAAGGAGCCGGAAACACCGACGCCCCCGGCTGACGAGACCAAGACGGCAGAGGCCGGAAGCCCTGCGGCTGATGGTGCTACCCCGGCAACACCTGCCAAAACAGGCACCGATTCCGCGCCTGCTGCCGCTACGCCCGAAGAACAGCAACCAACCAGCCTGCCAGATACCAGCGAAGGTACGACAGATGAATCCGCTGCAGGCGATGCTGCTGCGGCATCAGGCGCGGCTGCGACGAAGGCTCCGGCCAAGCAGCAGCCAGCCCCCCCGGCAGCCCCTGCTACCCGTAAGGATACCCCTGCACCTGCAGCTGCGACCAGTAAGCCAGAGGCGGCGCTGCCTGCGCCGGTTCCGGTCGCATCGGGCGGAAAATACAAGGTGCAGCTTGCTGCCTTGCAGTCGGAGGCTCAGGCCCAGCAGGAGTGGAGCCGCCTGAAAACGCATTACCCCACGCTGTTTGCTGATAAATCACCCGTGGTGGAAAAAGTGCAGCGTGATAACGCGGTGTTTTATCGCCTGCGTGTCAGCGGATTTGCCTCGAATGCTGAAACGCGCACCTTTTGCGGTGCGGTCCGGGAACGTGGGTTGGCCTGCGCGCAGGTGCGCTAACTAGGTTCAGGAAACTGACGGAAGCTTGCTGTTGCGGGCTTCCGTCATGTCTGGGGTAGAGATGGGGCGTCGGCTTGTTTCGGCAGCCCATCCTCGCCGGGTTGTTTCCCTTTTCCCTATACGTTTCAGGCTATAGCCCCAGCAGCATAGGGGCTTTCCTTCCTTCACACGCCAGAAGACAAGACGTCACACAATGGATGCCGACCAGCGGCTAAATTCCACACCAGACTCTCGGCAGGCAGAACCATCACCCCAGACGGGTGACGGTTCAGTGCAGGCCGAAGCCGGGAAGCAGGCAAGCCCAGCACACCCTGCTGGCGTGCAGGAGGACGCGGTACCCCGCGTACCGTTGCTCCAGCTTGAAGGATTTGAAGGTCCCCTTGACCTGCTGCTGGATCTGGCGCGTGCCCAGAAGGTTGATCTTAGCAAAATCTCCATTCTGCAACTTGTGGAACAATATCTGGCGGTTGTTGAATCGGCCCGTAAGGTAAGGCTTGAACTGGCGGCCGATTGGCTGGTGATGGCAGCGTGGTTGGCATGGTTGAAATCCCGCCTGCTGCTGCCTGCTGAAGATGACCTCGCTATGGAAGGGGAAGAAGCAGCCGAACTGCTTCAGGAACGCCTGATTGAACTGGCGTGCATGGGTGAACTCGCCCGATGGCTGGAGGCCCGACCGCGTCTGGGGCGTGACGTCTGGGCGCGCGGCGAGGCCGAAACGCTGATTGAGATTGACCGGTCGGGTCTGGCACTGGATATGCCGCAGCTTATGCGGGCCTATATGGCGGCCATGCGCCGCACAGCGCGTAAACGCATTTATGCTCCCCGTACCATCCGGTTCTGGACCGTGCAGGATGCCCTATCGCGTCTTACCCGTTTGCTGGGGGAAACACCGCCGGGCTGGAACAGTCTGGATGCGTTTCTGCCAGAAACATTGCCGGAAATAGCCGTGGGAGAAGACGCCATCCGCCAGCGCCGCGCGGCCATGGCAGGTACGTTGATAGCCGGTCTGGAATTGGCCAAAAGTGGCAGACTCGAACTGCGGCAGGATGAAATATTCGGCCAGATTCTCCTTCGCCCCCATGACGGTCACCCTGAAGAGTCAGACGCGATGGACGATGACAACCCACCACAAGAGAGTGAGCATGCCAATAAACCAGCACTTGCTACGTCGGAAGGGCTGAACGATGCGTCGGGCCAAACTGACATACGGAAAGGGACACGGGGGAGCAAAGGCGCATGAGTACAGACACACCATACCCGGACCCCGCCATGCCGCATAATGTTCACTCACAGAACCTGCCTTCTGACGGCGCGGACACATCTGTAGCATCGGTCACCGCAGATGCGTCTTCAGTCATGCAGCCCGGTGACGCTTCTTCCGTTGACAGAGAGACCCCGGCCGACAGGCTTTCAGAAGCAGAAGCAGAAGCAGAAGCAGAAGCAGAAGCAGAAGCAGAAG
>NZ_BAMW01000081.1 GCF_000963945.1 Acetobacter indonesiensis
GGGAGCCAGCAGTGTCGAATGGCTACCCATTCGACATCTGGCAAGGGGAAGAGACCTCCCCCGTTGACCCCCTACAGCGCAAAAAAAATAAGATTTGATCAAATGACTGTGTTACGCCCTCATGTCGGACATAATTTTAGCCTTCTGGACTCTTTTCAAAAAATGAAACTTATCATATCTTTCGACGCAAGTAAAAAAATATAAGCTGTTAAATTAAATGTAGAATAGGTGAAATAATGAGTGCATTTGTTAAATTTCAAAGCAGCATTGCTGCATCAGACAAACTAATAAAAATGTATAACGAACTTAGATTGTCTAGAGACTTAGGTAAGCGGGGAGCATTAACCTCCACTAATAAAGATTTATTTTGGATACTTCGATCATCCGTCGTTGCATCAATTTCTGCATTAGATACTTATATACACACCGTTCTCAATGACCAGATACCAAAATTATTATCAGAAAACAATATTTCCGAGGTTTTGGCATCAGAAATGTCGTCGCTTATACCAATAAAAAATGCTAGTTCATTTAAGGCTGCTTACCCATTGATTTCTTCCCGAGACATTTCTCAAAGATTGTCTATAAAATTACACGAAAAAACCCTTCAATTTATGTCTTTTCAAGCACCAGAAAAAATTATATTCGCTTACGATATGATTAATCAACCGGATATTTTTGATAAGATAGCTGCGACTTGGTCAGGCCCCAAGACTACAGGCGAAGAAATCAAACGGAAACTAGCCAATTACGTAAAAAGACGAAATCAAATTGCGCATGAAGGTGATCACGACCATCAAGGAAACGTAAGGCGCATACAGCCCAAATATGCTAACGAATGCGAAGATTTTATTAAAAATATTGTGAATCGGTTAAATAAAATTGTCTATCCATAACTATATATTTTTATCATATTTATGTGAATGATTAAAAATTCCCCAGAGAATGTTCAAAGTAAGATAATTATACAGTGTTTGACTTCTTCGAAGCTGACCTTCCGCTACCCCCCCAATTCTGACATCAAGAAGGGGTTCACGGGGGAGAGCAATGCTCTCTCCTCCTGACCAGTTTGCAAACCATCGCGACACAACGTGTCCACTGGTTTGCACGGCTGGCTCTCCTCTTTTCTGAACGAGCCAGCTTCACGCCATACATGACCCCTTCTCTCTTTTGGCTTGACGCACCCAGAGTGTTTAACCAAAATTGAAGGCAGAAAATTCAACTAGAAGACCGCGTATCATTATCCGCTGTCTTTTCAAGGTGTTGCGAAGCTGACCGTGCGGGTCAGTGAGGGTTCGAGTCCCGCAGTTCGCACCACTAACCTATTGAAATATAACAGTAAAATGAGAATTTGACGGGTCTGCGGGATTTTCCCGTTTGTCTTCCCAGAACGGGAATTCGTCATGCTCCGCCTTATCGGCTCATACTACCATTTCCGCCGCGCCATCCCTCAGGACCTCAAAGCCCTTCTGGGCCGATCTGAAATCTCCCTCTCCCTGCGCACCGATAAAAAGTTGATCGCCCGCGAAAGAGCTGCTGATCTGTATGCACGTACAGGTGACTTCTTTCATAAGGCCCGGACTTTGGACGAACAGGCATCCCCTACCCTTCTGCAAGAACTTCTGGCCTTGCAAACCCAGATGATCAGGGATCAGGAAACAACTCTCTCCCTCGCAGAAGAGTGCCACGCACTGGAGCAGAAGGCTGAGAAGGCCCAGCATGCCATGCAAATGCTGGCGCAGGTTCAAAAGGAAAGCACCTTCCTCCAGCAGAGCAAGGATCACCTTGCTGCCATCCAGACGCGACTGGAATCTCTCAGCCAGCGCCTCAGAACAGGCGCAGCCGTAA
The DNA here is from genome assembly GCF_000963945.1 of Acetobacter indonesiensis. GTDB lineage: Bacteria > Pseudomonadota > Alphaproteobacteria > Acetobacterales > Acetobacteraceae > Acetobacter > Acetobacter indonesiensis. The sequence goes on from NZ_BAMW01000081.1 coordinate 1,849, forward strand.
GTGCCAAAGAAAAAGAAATGCTTCGGGGAGAGGCAAACCGGCTTGCGGCGATGATTGTCGACATTCGCAGCAATCAGACACTGGCCCAGCAGGCCAGAAACCTTCCAGCATCCTCTCTCGTTCCTCTTGAGAACGTGGGAGCAGAAGAAAAGCCTGGTCCTGTTAAACCGTCCTCGCCTCGCCTGTCGGTTATGGCCGAAAAATTCATTTATTCAGACACCACCAAAAGCCCCGACACGCTCAAAGCCACTCGTAAAACGATTGATCTGTTCATTGAGGCCTTCGGCGATAAGCCTATTCGGCAGATTACCGGCACCGTAGCCGGTGAGTTTTTTGACCTTCTGTCATCCCTGCCCGCTACGCATGGTAAAGGAAAAACTGTTCTCCCCTTGCGTATGGTCATTGCTCAGGCACAGGAGCAAGGCCAAGAAACTGTCAGTGGCAAAACTGTGAAGAACCACTTCTCACGCATGTCTTCACTCTGGAGCCATCTTGTTCAACGTGATCTTGTCGACAAGAACCCATGGGCGGGATGGGACTTTAATGTCACAAAGAAAATTGTCCGACGGGGCTGGACGGAT
>NZ_BAMW01000080.1 GCF_000963945.1 Acetobacter indonesiensis
CCGCTGATCCCGATATCCTGCGCCGCCGCTATGGCAGACCCGTCAATCGTCACAGGACCATTGGCCTCAATCTTCACGCTGCCGTTCGTGCTGCCAATCACACTCGGCGTATAGGTGCTGGTCTGAACACTCTGCTCATCCGTCCGCGACCCGTAGCCCACCGTCCCGCTTGCCCCCTGCGTGCTCATGTGGAAGCCCGCAACATGGTGCGATTCTTCCGCACTACTGGTGCTGTGCGTCGCACTCTCCGTAAAGGAGCCGCCAGACCGGAAGGACGCATCCCCGGCAGACCCAACCGCGCCTTTCACGCTCATATCTCCGCCGGAGATAACGTTCAGGCTGCCCCCTGCGGCAACGGTCGTGCCCTGTTCCGTGCTACTGCTCTGGCTGTCAGAAAACCGGCTATGCGTCAGAAAACCACTTTTCTCCCCGGAAACCGCGTGGCTCTGGCTATTGGTCACAGACCCAAGATCAAGCGTTTTCGCAGCATACAGTGAGGTCGAGCCATTGGAGACAATGCTCGCCCCCGCACTCTTCAGGTCACCCCCCAGCGCCTTAAGGAGCGCATCCCCGCCAACATTCAGGCTGGTGCCATAATTCTGCACCGCACTCCCGCTCTCGCTCAGCCCCTTCCCGCTGACAGACGCCGCCTGACGCACCGTTGTGGTCCCAAGCGTAATTCCTTCGCCCGCAAGCAGGCTCAGGTCCCCGCCTGTGGTCACAGCACCGCCATTGAAGGTGATATTGTTCCCCGCAGACAGGCTGACAGCGCTCTTCGCCGTAATCGTACCGAAAGACGCAATCTGCTGCTGGTTGCCACCCTGAACAAGATACGTGTTCAGCGTATCACTGTTGATGATCGACCCGTCCTGCGCCGTCAGCGACACCGTGCCACCAGACAGTGTGCCGGTGTTCGTGATGTCTCCCGTGGTCGTCTTCAGGCTCAGGCTGTCCTGTGCCGAAATCGTCCCGCTATTACTGATCGAACCCGCCGTCAGTGACACGTTCCGGCCAGAAATGGTCGTATCCGTCAGCGCTTCATGCCCAGGTGCAAGATACAGCTTGGGCACAAGAACGGTTTTACCGTCCACAACCTCGTTCTGGTACCACACAATGTCAGAACTCAGCGCCGCCTGCTGTGCGCTGCTCAGGCCCTGACCCAGCGTCAACCCAAGCTGGCTGCTCTCGTTCGCCGCATTATCCAGCAACGCCTGCATCTGGCTGGACGCCGTATTATATGTGCCACCCAGAAACGTCTGACCCGTCGCCGTCAGGATTTGCTGCTGCACATATTGCTGCTCAAACGCAGAATCCCCCAAAAATGTATAGTCCTGCGGTTGGTCACCCAGACGGTCCAGAAGATATTCAGACCCGTGAAATGCGGTCAGGCTCGTATAGGCCGGGTTCGTCTCAATCAGGTAATGCGCATCAGGGTTGCTGCTCGGAACATACAGCGCCTTACCCGCAGGAACACTCGCTATCAGTTGCGCCGTGCTGGGGTCCGTTGTGCCCGTAAAGCCGGGAAGGCTCAGATGCTGGGCCGCCGTTGTGCCGCTTTCATGCCCTTCGGGTGTCAGAACACCCCCGAAGGAAGGAAGAACCGTTGAGCTGCCTCCCGCCCCGGAAGCAGAGGCCACACCCGTTCCCGCTCCACCAGACAGGCCGTTACCAGACACACCGGAGGCAGCCCCTGTACCCGCACCTGTCTGCACCGAGGCATCCGCAAACTGACCCGCTGTCGGCAGAGTCAGACTGCCGCCATTGACTGCCGCAGCTTGGCCTGATGGCGTCACACTGCCCGGCACAGTTCCTGTATACTGGGCTGCCGCAGCCAACTGCGCTGCTGTAGCGTGTTCAACAATAGTCGTGTTGTCAATTTTATCCTTAAAAACCGCAGTAAGCGTGTTCCCTGCGATAATGGAGCTGGCAACAACAGAATAAGAAGATGAACCCCAAAGGTGAGAGGGCCACGGCCAGCCTCCCTGCTTACCAATATCCCAGGCCAGTCCCTGTGGTTCTGGATTGGGTGCGGGAACGCCTGCTGGTGGCTGATAATACCGGCAAGAGTTACCATTATAACAACTAAATTGGAAAACCACACTGGTGGCATATCCTTCATTGTCTAGAGTGTTCCCACTCAAAGACATGTCGCCACCCGCAGCAATGTGGCTTCCGGTATTTGTCAGATTGCCTAGCAGATCAATATTAAGTGTTCGCCCTGCGTCAAGTAAGGCTGGCGCACCGTTCACAGTCACTTTTGCGCCAGAGCCCGTCACCACGACCTTAGAAGACGCACCGCCGCCATAGAGTGCC
>NZ_BAMW01000079.1 GCF_000963945.1 Acetobacter indonesiensis
CCGGGAAACCCCATGCTCGGTAGCCACGCGTCGAAACCTGCAGAATCTAACACAGATCGGCGATGGGCCAGCGGTCACGATGTGCCCTGATAAAGGCAAACCTCACGTCTTTTGGCTTGCGTAGAACTGCGTGGCTTTTTTAATATTTGCCTCTCCTCCCGCAGGACACGGTTTTCCAGACGAAGACGCTCATTTTTCTGGACGAGGTCCGTCTGCGCTTCAGACGCCGTCAGATCAGTCGACCGATACTGCGAAATCCAGTGGCTAGGCGTTGATTTGCCAATCCCCAGATCCGCCGCAACCCGTGTCCTGGATAAACCCTGCTAAGTGCGATCCTGACCGCCTCACAGCGAAACTCTCATGTCTGCTTCAATGACATGGTCTCATGACTTTTTTGTTGAAAGATGTAAACTCTCATTCAATCAGCACAAAACCGTTACAAGTCGAAGGTTTGGAGGACAAAGTTCTTAGTGTGTCTGACCAAACCTGATGTCTCGGCCACCAGCAACATTTCCGAACGCGAAATCCGACTTTCGGTCATATTGAGAAAGGTCACCACAATATAGTTTCCGAGTGGACTGGTGGGCGCAGATCCATGCCGGATATCGCTCCTTCACAGGAACCACACACCTCAGTGGAAAATGCGCATTCAACACCATCCTCGAACTCGTCGACGGAAACTTCAACGTAGTCTGAGTAAGCTATCAACGGCCAACCACGTCAGCAATTACGCCATTTGCCCTCAACATCAAAAAAAACAGGCTGCTTCATTCCATCCACTTCAGTCACCACAGGTGACATGGAACTACAAGAAATACATCAAACTCAAGGGTTTTTTAGAACCCTATACTTCCAGAGAACAGAATTTCATCGAGTGTTTTTTACAAATTTAAATTCACTCTCCTCGCAGCAGTTCAGATTACCTTAATCATTATTTTAATTAATTGACGACACGCCGTCGTTCTTTAAAATAAACTTGGGACTAAGACAAAACTCTCCCATAACTGCGCATTCTGAGCTCCATATAATATTTCTCCATAAGGTCGATTAACTGTCATAAACCCACTTTTTACTTTAAAATTAAGAAAAAACGTAGACGATCCACAAGAATCGATTTGATTTGAAAAGAAGGATTTTAAATAATCTTTATTATATATCCCATCAATGTTTCTTTCCATATGTATATAGCCATCACTTTCAAATAAAAACATTTTTCTTCTAAATAAACGAATATACGGGACAAAATTATATTGATGTGAACAAAAAACTGGATAATTTTTTGGAAAAAATATATCTTCTTCCGCAGTTAGTGACTTATTTTTTATATCATAAGTTATTATTTTCCCACAAGAAGAAATTAAAATAAAATCTTTTTTCTTGATTTTTTCTTTATCTACGCCATAAGCATTTATAGATTTTATTAATAATTTTTCAGCATCTTGCTTTAAATTATAAAAATATGCTTTATATAAAAGACGTCCAACAAGGGACTGATTGTAGAAAAATTTTTTATTATTGCGAACAGAAGAAAAAGATCTCGAAGTTATCATTTTTAAAGATAATTTTGGTTTTTTTTCAATATTATTACTTACTCTCTCAAAAATATTATTTATATGATGCCTTCGAGCATTAGAAATAATCCATCGTAGACCATAATAATCATTATTAGAAGCACAATTCAGGATATTCTTCATAGTTTCAGAGCCTGAGATGCTATCCATAACTCCGTGCCCACTATAATAAGTATAAATTTCTCTAATGTTACCTTGAGATAATATTTTTTGTGCATGATAGCTATCATATTTATCATAAGGGTCGTATAATATGACTACATTTTCGTTCAAATCTTCTTGCTTTATTTTCATATTTTCATTTTTAAATAAAATATTTTCTCCAAATTTATATTTATCTTTATCATTGTAAATATCTTTTAAATCATTTGGATTTAATGACCATTGAGGAGCGCACGCTAGGGTAAAATATGAATTCAATCTTCTCGAATATTTTAATGATCCGTACCCCCCCATAGATGTCCCACAAACTATAACTTTTTTGTTTCTTGTTATTGAATTTATTAAATCAATCACGACATCCATTTCATTAGATAAATACCATCCACCTATTTTTGTAGAAACACCAATTAAATTAATTTTTAATTTTTCTTGAATTTGGCACATGAAAAATTCATTCTCTGCAAATTCTGTTCTTCCTCCACACATAAAGGTCACAACAAAATATTTACTTTCACCGCGTAGAAAGTTCACTACTATTTCTTTTCCATTGTAAATTATCACTTACCACATCCTTTTTTCTAAAGTAAATTTCTTATCCGTATTCTATATCAAAATAAATTTAAACGCGAAAGACTGGCTGTCAATCAGTCTGTTCGCCTGGGAAAGCATCCAGGTGTAGGATTCTAAAAACCCCCTTATTTTTAATGCATCCCCTGTAGTTCTATTCCTTCTGTGGTGATCGGGGTGGATGGAATGAAGCAACTAGAGGGTGTTTTGTAATTTCGTAACTGATTGGTGCAGTAATAAGGAATGATGCCGCACGTAAACCGTATCTCTCTGACGTATCAGACGAAGAATGGTCTCTGGTTGTCCCGTATATGCTCCTGATGCGCGAGGAGACTGAACGGCGGCATCATGCATTGCGCGAACTGTTCAATGAATTGCGTTATATGATCCGCTTATCACTTAACCTAGCACTACAATTACATATTATGTTGAGTTCTGAATTTATGGGTAACC
>NZ_BAMW01000078.1 GCF_000963945.1 Acetobacter indonesiensis
CCTGCAGGTGCAGCAGGGGGGCAGTGCCAGCGGCACAGTCCAGCAGGGCGGCACGACGACGATCTTTGCTGGCGCGTCTGCCACAGACACCACCGTCACTGGTGGCACGCTCAATCTGGTTGAGAGCGGCACGGCGACAAACATTACAGTTAACAGTGGCGGTAAGCTGGACATACAGGCGAACAGCACAGCCTCTGATGTCACAGTGCAGAGCGGTGGTCAGATTGAAGTCGCAGGGAATCTTGCCAATGCGACTGTGAATAGCGGTGCCTCACTTTCTGTGACATCGACAGCGACGATTTCGGGTGTGGTTGTTAATAGCGGCGGTAGCCTGCAAGTGCAGTCCGGCGGGTCTCTGACTGGAGTGCATCTGAGTGCAGGTGGTTCTCTGGATCTGGGGTGGCTGGCATATGATAGTAGCACAACGGCTACCATCGACGGGGGGCACACCATTGATATTTCCGGGGGGAGCGTCACCAGTTCCGTTGCAACGCTGGATGGCGATTATAGCAATGATTTTTTCGTTCTTTCTGACGATGGGCATGGTGGCACCCTTCTTACGCTGGAAGAAGGCACACCCTGCTACTGTCCTGGCAGCTTAATTCTGACAGAAATAGGGGAACGCCCGGTCGAAACACTGGAAATTGGTGATCTCCTGATGACTCATGCCGGGGTGCTGCGCCCGATCCGCTGGATTGGCCGCCGTGCTTATGATGGTCGTTTTGCTGCCGGGCGCACTGATATCATGCCGGTCAGAATTTCTGCAGGTGCACTGGGCGATGACTTGCCGCGTCGAGATCTGGTTATTTCCCCCTTACATGCCATGTTCCTTTATGGCGTGTTGGTACCTGCGTATGTTTTGGTCAATGGAAAGACCATCAGGCAGGAACACAATGTTCCCGTTATTGAATACATTCACGTAGAACTGGAAACACACGATATTATTATTGCCGAAGGCGCACCGTCTGAAACTTTTGTGGATGATGGCAGCCGCGGTATGTTCCATAATGCGCACGAATACGGGGAACTTTACCCGGATGCAGAACCTGTTGCGCCACGTTACTGTGCTCCACGTGTGGAGGACGGTGAAGCGCTGGAAATTATCCGCCGGTCTTTGGCATCGTCTGAACAAGGTGCCGCGACGTCTGTAGAGCTCTACGTGGACAAAGTAAGCAGCAGCCGCATTTTGGGCTGGGCTTGGGACCCAACGCAGCCTGCTGGTCGGCTGCGCCTGAAAATCTGTGTGAATGGTGTTGTGCTTTGTTATGCGCTGGCAGACCAGTATCGTGCAGATCTGAAAGCGGCAGGCAAGGGAGACGGCTTCCACGCTTTTGAAGTGGATGTGATTGGCGGCCTGACGGACGAGCAGATTGCAAATCTGTCTTGCACGGTGATTGACGTCGTCTCATCGTCTCGTGCTGTGGCCTGATCCAAAGCCGGATAAGAATGAAAGCACCTTATATTGTCCCGGTACACCGCACGGTGTTACCGGGATATCTGGATATGGCAACGCGTACGCGTATTGCAGGTTGGGCTCAACCTGATCTAGGCGGAGAGCCAGCCGCGCTACAAATCCTCGATAATGGTGAACCTATCGCAAGGGTTATTGCCAATCAGCCTCGCCCAGACGTGGCGCAGGCCGGATTTGGTGAAGCCCGATGCGGGTTTGACCTTCTCATTCCAGTCGCTTTGCCTGTGCATGAGCGGCACGTCATTCAGGTTCGACGGGAAAGTGACGGGTCTGAACTGAATGGTTCCCCGATAGTTATTGAAGCAGCCAGAGCGTTCGATGAGGACTTACAAAGACTTGTGCGTCAGGCTGCACTTGGCGCACAGACGAACGCAGAACGAGAAGATACGTTAGCGTTCTTGGCCGATATTGCTGACAAAGTCATCACTGCTTATGCAAAGGCAGAAAGCGGGCAGGAACAAAGAGAGCATTATGCGCGTTTAGTGCGGCGTTACGGACCATCTGTTCCGCAGCAAACACGAACACCGCGTGCTCTGATTATTGACGAAATCGTGCCAATATTTGGCAGAGATGCAGGCTCGCAAGCGGTTCTTTCTCATGCAAAGAGTCTGCAAAATCTTGGCTATAGCGTTAGTTTTGTTGCTGCTAACGATTTGGCTCCTGAACCATCAACCTGTGCGCTTCTGGAAAAAAAGAGCCTGACTGTCTGGCATGCACCATTTTACAGTTGCGTTGAAGATGTATTGCACCGGCAGGCCGGATCGTTTGATGTGGTTTATCTGCACCGCATTGGTATAGCGACGCGGTATCTTGCGTTAGCCCGCCATTATCAGCCGGGTGCAACAGTGCTGTACAGTGTAGCTGATCTTCATCATCAGCGTTTGACTGGACAGGCCGCGTTTGAAAAAAGACCTGAATTACTTGCGCTCAGCCGGTCTGTGCGATTGCAGGAGTGCACGGCTGCATGGCAAGCCGATGGTGTGCTGACTCATTCGCCAGAAGAAGCGGAATGGCTGGTTAAAGCTGTGCCCCAGGCACGCGTTGCCTGTGTTCCATGGTCTATCCCAATCCGATCTCCGGCAAAGAATTTTGAAAAACGCTCTGATATCGCCTTTATCGGAAATTATTCTCACGCCCCAAATCTTGATGCCGTCCGCTGGTTTGTTGAAACTATTTTGCCGGACTTGCGCGCAGAGTACCCGACACTGACTATTTGGTTGGTTGGTGCGCATTTACCGCAACATCTGTCTTGGCCCGAAGGGGTGCGGATTGTGGGGCATGTGACTGATCTTGATAAAGACGTTTTAGACCGCGTTCGCCTGACAGTTGCTCCGCTGAGATTTGGGGCAGGGATTAAAGGGAAGGTTCTGGAGAGCTTTGCTGCCGGTGTTCCGTGTGTCATGACCCCGACAGCAGCTGAAGGGCTGAAACTACCCAAAACGTTAGCCGGACTTGTGGCAAAAGATGAAAAACAGCTGAAAAAATGCATCCTGAAATTATATGCCAATACAGAAGCCTGCCAAAAGCTGAGCAAGAAACTTCAAGCCTACGTTAAGTCAGTGTTTAGTGAAAAAAATACAACACAAACTCTTCAGGATGCTATTAGATTGGCAAATAAAAAAAGAAAAATTACTGAAAATTCTTGAAAAATTATGCAAGGTGTAATATTGAAACAGATAGGTTTATGCTCTCCAGCCACCAGAAGGTGAATACTTTCGGGTAGCAGTATTTGTTGGCTCTACAGATATGCGGTTTACTGGACAGAAGAAGGCCTAAGGGCCGCCACTATGACATCGGGATAGTTCGTTGTAATTGCGTTAATTCCTAATGCGACAGCTTTGCTTGTTTCTGTGAGCGTATCGACCGTCCATACGCCAGTTTTTAAACCAATTTTCTGTGCCTGACTTACAAGGGGAAGGGTCGCATCATCTTTATAAGCATCTAACATCCAGCCGCCCTGTTTTTTTATATAGTCTGCGTACAGGGAATAATTGCTGACAGGTCCAAAGCCATCCGTCAGACGGTCAATAATTTTTTGCGGTGTCAGAGAAGTTATATCGATCCCAAGGCCCCTCATATCATTTGCAAACTCACGTGCGTAAACGAGAGGATCTCTAAAAATATAAACGGTTTTTTGTGTTGGGTCTATTGTGTGGATTAAATGAAGAAGTTTCCAATCGAATGAAATGATAGAAATTTTATCTTTAGCGGCATGTTTATGAATAATTTTTAGGATGTCTATTGCCAGAGTTTCCGCAGGATACCCGGCGGGAAGATCAAGTGCAGATTTTACTTCAACAAAAACTTGCGGATTATTGGGGCTCTTCGAAATAAGCTCAAGTGCATTATCCAGGTTGATAATAGTCTCTTGTTCTTGATTTTTCCTGAAAGGATAAGGTTTATCAGAAGGTGATCCAGATCGGCTCTGCCCGATACTGTAATTGGACAGTTCAGCGAATGTCAGATTTCTAATAAATGTTGTCCGCTTATCAAGCCAATGGTGATTCTGTTGTGTTTCATCAGGTTGAAGAACGAAGTCATGATGTAAAACTGGAATATGATCTTTTGTATCTTGTACATCAAATTCAATAATATCCGCTTTCACATCTAGCGCATGCAATATGGCCGAACGGGTATTATGAGCGTGATAAGCGGCTCCTCCTGCATGAGCTACAACCATGGTTTTTATTATGGATTGACATAATGCGGGGGCTGGCAGCATTCCCATGCTACCAGCACAAAACCAAATAGTGGCTAATGATTTTCGCATTAGAATTGGCCCGTTAAAGAAAGGCGGAAACTACGCCCCAAAATAGGACGGGCGAGGAAAACGCTATTATTCGATTGGGAACTTAACACTTCGCCTGAACGAGGATTCCCCTCGGTTAATCCGAGAGAATTATTCAGGTTCTGGCCAGACAAGTTGATGGTCAGATAGTTGCCAACCTGATACGCGGCACCAAAGTTAACAACTGTGTAAGAGGGAAGTTTCTGGCTGTTTGCGGCATCTGCATAACGTAGACCGTAATGTTCTACATCTGCCTGCAAAAGTAGTTTGTCATTGAATAAATGAAGACGTGGTGTAACGCGAAACATTACAGGCGGAACGCGCAGAAGATGGTTGTTACTATAGTCATTTAAGACGGGAGCATTTTGAGAAAGGGTCTGATAACGCAACCCTTTGAACCGGGCGTCTTGAGCTGTCCCTGTAAAAACAACGTCAAAATATCGGATAGGGCGGATAGTGCCCTCAAATTCGACCCCATATGCACGGGTATCAGCATTAATAGTCTGCTGCGTATACCCACCATTGGCAACATTAAAAACGTAATTATTAACCTGAAACCCATGATAATCCGTGTCGAAACCGGTGACATAGGCATCGACATAGCGCGAATTATATTTAACTCCGCCTTCATACATATTCATTGTCTGGTTGGCAGGAACAGCAACCGGATTGGTGATGAAAGACGCCAGACTGGGGAGACGGTAAGCGCGCGTAAAGCGTGCAAAGAAGCCCAGGTTAGGGTGTAGCTGGTAGTTAATGCCAATCGTCCCACCGAAATTATCGTAGACTTTATCATAATGCCTGAAAGCACCATTTCCGGATAAAACATTGGAAAGATAGGGCGCAGACCCTAAAGCGACACTATGGGTGCCTTCTACAGTCCCGGTGGCGCGCTGCACTTCATACCGGACACCTGCATCAAGACGGAGTTTTCGGGTAATCGCCCATTCGTCGGTAGCATATCCGGCCACATCAATGTCATGCCCCCAGCCATTGGCAAATTCAGAGCCATAACGGGTATAGCCATTTTGTGTCATGGAGCCCAAGACTGTGCCAGCGGCATCGACAGCATCTATATTCAGCGAGCGAGCGTGAGATGTCGTGTCTAAAAGCATGTTAGCGGAATAACGGTTGAAATCCTCGTTAAAATAGGAGGCAAACGCTCCCATAGCAATGTCATGATGCCCAAGGAAAGAAAGTGATTTTTCCAGTTTGAAGTCATTCATAACTTCGTGCTCGTTGACCCAGACAGCACGGAGAGAGGCATCTGTAACGTAATTATTGCCAGTCGTTGACGAAGAAAACTGCTGATTAGGATTATCAGCATAGCGAAGTTGCCAACCTGTGGCGCCGGCAAATAGAGTGTATGCTGTTGCAAGACCATTCAGTCTTGTAGTGGCATCAGTGACGGTGCTGGGGGAGAGAACCGTCCATGCAGCATTCATTGACCGGTAGCGGAGTGTATCAGTCAGATGCCATCCGTCAGCCAGATCGTGTTTGAAACCAGCCGTCACCTGATCAATCCGCATATGGATGCCGCTTTGCAGGTCAATATGCTTTGTGCTGCCACCGGGGCCAGGTAGATACGCATTGGCGAGGGCTTTAGAGGAATATGTTCCTGTATTGGCATTGAAGCCTGTGAGAGACGTTATATTCCCAGATTTGTCATATGTAACAGGAATGTCGGTAAAAAAGGCCGTTCGATCATCAAGGTGTTTATAATCAACAAAAAAACTGCCACCGTGGCTGAATGATCGGCTGACGTTCGCACGGATTTGTCCACCCGAATTTGCACGAAAACCGGGGTCGCGAACGCCATTTTCAACACGATAAAATCCGCCAAGGCTCCAACGCCACGGACCCGCTGGTCCGCCTAACCATGCGTCTGTACGATAAAGGCCGTCATCACCAAATGTTTGCTTGCCTACGCCCGAAAGTTTTTCTGTGCCGCGTTTGGATATGAAGTTTACCAGTCCGCCTGGTGCATTTTGGGCCACGATAGAGCTAGGACCACCACGGACAACCTGAATATTCCGCAGTGTTTCATCAATGCGGAAACTATCGTCTGCATTCAGATAGCCTAGAGCAGGGTCTGATTGCAGAGGAAGACCATCTTCTTCCAACTGCACTGACCCGTAACCATCAACGGGGATACCACGCGCACGGATATTGGCCCCGACTTCCCCGCCGGATGCTTCAACCCAAAAGCCGGGTGTATTTTTTAGAGCTTCCGACACAGACGAAATACTGCGCATACGCAGATCTTTCTGAGAAATGGTTGTAATTGCATAGCTCGCATCAATTTTTTTCTGATGCTTGCTGGATGCGCGCCCGGTGACGATAAGATTTTCTTCCTGTACAGCTTGCGTCGTTTGGTGCGGGACTGAAACCGGTTGGCTTGTGAGCACAATCAGGCCGCCTGCGTGTTCTGTCGCAACAACACCTGTTCCAGCGAGAATTTTCTTGAGGGCACTGTCCGGGCTCATAACGCCCGTGACGGGTGCAGTACGCACTTTCCCGGCGATTGTGCCTGCAACGGCAACGTGTAGACCTGACTGGCGTGCAAAGAGCGTAATTGCAGACGAAAGCGGTTGTGCAGGAATGGAAAAATGAACTTCGCTTGGTGTCGCAGCATCTGCGTTAGAGAGGAGGTAAGTGCTAATTGCGCTACAGCAAAGTAGGCTTAAACAAAGAGGGACATGACGCATAATAAGCATTCCTGAGTTGGATTATCTACTCAGGTGATGCTTGGAGAGCATGTTTTCTGCCACTGGAAATTGTTAAGATTTAAAGACAGGAAGGTTTAATAAAGGTCAATGCGTCCAGATGTTACCACCCCATCTATATGTAAGGTGGAGCGCACTGCATCAATGAATGTGTCCGGATCTTTCAGGGCAAAAGACCCCAGCAAAACAAGAGAACGCGCTTTGCCATGAACAAAGATTTTTTTCTGGTTGTATTTATTGAAAGTGGCAGCGACTTCAGACAAGGGTTGTCCGTAAAGTTCTACAATCCCCTGCGCCCAGTTGGTTTCTCTCGTTATTTCGTCAGGCAACAGTTTGCGGCGTGTCAGCTTTCCTGTGCTTGAGACACATAGCTCTTCGCCAGGAGAAAGAACAATAGGCTGATCGTAGAAATTCCTCATTATCTTGGCTTGTCCTTCCAGCAGAAGAAGGCGATTTTTTTCCACACTGAGCGAGCTTTGCAGCTTACCGCTAACTGTTGCATGAATATGCTCAAGTCTTAATTCTGCTGGGTGTGAGCATGAAAGAAGGCATCTGCCAGCAAGATGGTCGATAGATGTACCATATTTTCTGATTTGAGAGTAACTATCCAGGGAAACTTGTCCAATCTGGGGTATCTGCGTATCGAGGGTGTTATCTGTTGTGCTGTAGAAGCGCCCCATTTCATGTGATGTGCGTGGCAGCATGCACAAGGCTAAAGAGGCCGCTAATCCTGATATCACGTGCCGTCGAGAAACAGGAAAATCTGTTGTGACGGCGCTTTTGTTTTTCTCCGGCAGAATTGGTTTATCTGTTCGCAGTGCAACAGAGCGGCTTGTAGCCTGCCAGACCACTTCAGCACGGATTAATGCGCCTTTGTTACGGACGTCATTAGCCAGCCAGGTCTCTAATAAAGCCTGTTCCTGCTCAGTCAGGGGAGCATTCTTTTTTTTTGCTACCCAGAAAGATGCCGTTTCATTACGGTCTGTTTTTGTGTGATCTGCCAAGCGGGAGAGGCCTATACCCGATATCATGTTGCCGTTCTTGATGTCCGTAAGCGTCCCCGATAAGGCGAAGCGCTTTGGCTACCTGTTTGGCAATGATAGTTTCTGAAAGGTTGAGACGTTGCGCACATTCCTTGTGCGAATAACCGTGAATACGATGTAAAGTAAATATTGCCCTGCAACGTGGTGGCAGGTTGGAGATAACATGATTTAGAAATTCCAGCTCCTTTCGTGCTCCTACCGATTGTTCAGGACTAATTGTGTCGTGCCCTGAGCATTCATCTGAAAGATCTGCCAGAGAACTGAATGAGACAATTTGAGCACGTCGATAATGTTGAAGAACAATATTTCGAGTTATTGTGAACAAAAGCCTACGTGGGAATTGAATCGTCGTAAAATCGACCTTTGCCAGAATAACCCACGCCTCCTGAAGAATGTCGTCCGCGTCGATGTCCTTATATTTTGACAGCCAGCGTCTAACATCGGATTCATGAGGCAAAATGTTCTCAGCGAGCCATTTTGCCTGTTTGTCATTCAACACGTTGTCTGACCCTATGCCATATCCGGTTTTCGTATAGGCAGTTCAGGCTTTGGAAAATATTATAATTATATGAAAAATAAAAAAACGATGTCGTCACAAAGTTAACGGCTGGAGGCTGATCGGATCTGTGCTCAAAGAGCTATAGTGTTTGATACGGCCGTGTTAAAAAGAAGTAATTTGTTTCTAAAATATATGCTGACCGCCTTGCCAAAAGAGAAGTGCCGCAAGGAAGAGCATAATGCACCCAATAAGCATGTCTAAAACGCGCCACGCTTGGGGTTTGGCAAAAATGGGCTGAAGCAAGCGGGCTCCATACCCCAAAGAGGCGAACCAAAGAAAACTGGCGGATGCAGCCCCTGCGGCAAAAAACGGTCGTAATGCGATAGGTTGTGCGGTTGAAGCTGTGCCCATCAACAAAACAGTATCAAGATACACATGCGGATTGAGCCACGTAAAAGCTGCAACAGCAGCAAGCGCTTTCCCAAGAGAAACAGATTGCGCTTGTGTCACGGTCATACTGTCCTGGTTTTTAGCGCGTTGCAGGGATTTTAGGCCATACCATGCCAGAAACAGGGCTCCAGAAAGGGCAAAGGCCGTAGAAAGCTGAGGAACCCTGTTCAGGAAAGCGCCCATCCCACTTACGCCAGCAACAATCAGAAGAGCGTCCGATAGTCCACAGAAGAGGACAATCATCCCGACATCCTCTTTCTTCAGGCCTTGTCGGAGCACAAACAGATTTTGTGCTCCGATCGCGACAATGAGGGAGGCAGATAGCGCAAATCCAGCAAAGAATGGGAGAAGATAGCAGATCATAGGGGCGTCATAGAGAAATCCACATGATAAATAAAACTTGTTTTTTTCAATTCAATGAAGAAAAACTTAATCATGCTGGATTATGCTGCTCTTGCCGTTGTGAGTGCCGTTGTGAGTGAAGGCTCATTTGAAGGAGCTGCACGACTTATGGGTCTTACCCCTTCGGCTGTGTCGCAACGTGTGCGAAGTTATGAGGAACGCTTAGGTTCCTTGCTGATCATCAGGGGCAGCCCGTGTAGGCCGACGGATCTGGGGCGGTCATTATGTGCGCATGTTGATAGGGTGCGTCTTTTGGAAGCTGATATTCCTCACTTGTCCGAGGAGGCTGGAGGAGAAAGGGCGTATCCAGTCAGTTTAAAAATTGCCGTCAATGCGGATAGTCTTGCGACATGGTTTCCTGATGCTATGGCTTCATTCATCAAACAATCCGGTATTTTTTTAGAACTTTATGCGGAAGATGAAAGCCATACAGTAGAGCATGTTCGGTCTGGTGCAGTTATGGCAGCGATTACAGCGGATGCTGAACCCGTTACTGGCAGCAAAATAGTGAGGCTTGGGCATCTTCAGTATATTGCCTGTGCAAGTCCTGGTTTTGTTAAGCAGTTTTTCGCGAACGGCTTTACTCCTCACTCTTTTCAAACCGCGCCGTGTATCTGCTTTGATAAAAAGGATGGTCTGCAAAGCCGCTGGCTTCAGGCAACACAAGGGGTATCCGTACCCAAGCAGGTCCACTACGTGCCCTCTACTCAGGGCTTTCTAGACTTTATTTTGGCTGGGTTAGGGTGGGGACTGCAACCGCTTTCTCTTGCTCGGGATTATCTGAAGCAAGGACTGCTGCTTCCTCTGGGTTCTGATCATTTTATGGATGTGGATTTATACTGGGTCTGCCCAAGGTTGAAGAATAAGCTCATGGAAGACCTTACTCGCCATTTAATGCAGTACTGTGCTGCTACGACCAATTTGGTAGATAAAAAATAAAGATGTCTTTTGCTAGCGGCTGTGACCGAAGCGCTTTCTGTATTCTATAGGTGTGATTCCCAGGTGACGTTGAAAAACACGTCGTAAGGTTCGGACAAACCCAAAGCCAGAGTCAGCAGCCACAACCTTAAGAGGACTTCTGCCTGCTTCAAGAAGGCTACGGGCGATTGCCAGTCGTGTTTGTTCGACCCATTGCGCGGGGGACAAGCCAGTTTCCTGCGTGAAAAGCCGTGTCAGTTGCCGTCGCTCCAACTGCATAATCTCTGCCATCACGTCAACGCTGTAAGTGGCAGAGGGGTGTTCCATGATTTGCCGTTGTAAAGATTGGAGGGCTGATCTTCCCGCGGGAGACAATTCTTTCTGTCGGCTATACTGTCTTTGCCCTCCCGGTCGTTTGTAAAAAAGAATAAGCTGACGTGCGACATCACGCGCAATTTTTTCACCCAGATCTTCTCTCACCAGAGCAAGAGCCAGATCTAAACCGGAGGAAACCCCAGCAGCAGTACGAACCGGGCCATCTTCTTCCACAATGGAATCTGCATTGACCGTGATTGTGGGGAAGCGTTGTCGAACAGGGTCAACATCAGCCCAATGAGCTGTTATTTTTTTGTTATTTAGTAGGCCAGTTGCGGCCAGCGAAAACACCCCACCACAAATTGAACCAAAGCGTCGGGCCTGTGGTGCCGTGTCAGAAAGCCATTGTATGAACTCTGGTGCTGGCAAACTGTGTGCGGCATCTGGGGCGCCAGCAACCAGAAGGGTATCGATCGACAAAGGATTGAGGTCTTGAAGACGATAGTCTGCCTGTAAAGCAAACCCGCATGAACTTCGAATGGATTTCTGGGGTGCTGCAATAACAGACCGATAAACAGGCCGCCCATGCAGAGTATTTGCTTCGGCAAATACATCTGCCGGGCCAGCAATATCCATCAGTTGCACGTTGTCATTGACGACAAAGACAATCAGAAGTTCTGTCACGTGTTTCCCTTAACCAAGTTCAAGCTGCCATACTTCCCGTTTCTATATAACGCTGATGCCAAGCAAGGGCTGCGGGAAGGTGATGCGGGATATGTTGGCCAAAGGAATGTTTACGTGCCTGCTCAAAATAGTCTTCTAAAAGAGGACAATAATCAGGATGAGCGCAGTTTTTGATAATTTGCCGGGCGCGTTCTACAGGAGCCAACCCGCGCAGATCTGCTAATCCCTGCTCTGAAACGATAATCTGAACATCCTGTATAATATGGTCCGTGTGAGGAAGCATAGGAACGAAAGCCGAAATTTTGCCTCCTTTTGCTGTGGAGGGGGAAACAAAAATGGAAAGGAAAGCATTGCGGGCAAAGTCACCTGAACCACCGATGCCGTTCTGAATACGAGACCCCATAACGCAGGTTGAATTCACATTCCCATAAATATCGGCTTCAATCATGCCATTCATGGCAATAATTCCCAAACGGCGTATCAATTCAGGGCTATTACTGATTTCCTGCTGCCGAAGAATAATTTTCTCGCGAAAGAAAGATGCATTCTCGTTAATTCTCAAGGCAGCCTCTGGACTCAGCGAGAAAGAGGAGGCGGAAGCGACAGTCATACGCCCACTTTCCAACATGGACAGCATGCCATCCTGAATGACTTCGCTAAAACCAGTCAGATTTTCAAATTGGCTGTTGTTTAATCCTTCCAGGACGGCGTTTGCGATATTACCTACACCACTTTGAAGAGGTAGCAGAGAGGATGGAAGCCGCCCGTGTTTGACTTCATGTTGAAGAAAATCAAGAACATGAGCAGCGATTGTTCGCGCATTTTGGTCTGGTTCAGCAAATGGCGCATTCCGATCCGGTTCATCGGTTATGACAACAGCAGCGAGGCGATCAATATCTATGGGAAGCGTGCCTTTGCCAATACGGTCCCCCGGATGGGCGAGGGGAATGAATTGCGTATTGGGGGGCATACGAACATGCGGCCAGATATCGTGGATGCCCGCCAGTTCCGGGTTTTGCCATGTATTAATTTCAACAATAATTTTGTCGGCCAGTTGCGCCCATGTAGGACTATTACCGACGGAAGAACTGAGAATAAGATGTCCATCGGGTGTTACGCCAATCGCTTCTATAATAGCAACATTGGGCTTTCCATACTGTCCCTGACGGGCTTTCTGGGCGACTTGTCCCAGATGTGTATCTAGATAAAGAGTGCTTCCGTCATTGATACGCGCGCGAAGTGTACTGTCGCCGTTGTAAGGCGCACGGAAGGCAATGCCGTTTGCTTGGGCTAAGGCTCCATCTAACTGTGGGCCTGTTGAAGCTCCTGTCAAAAGACGTATGGAGAACTCTTTGCCCGCCGAATGGGCAGCAGTGATCCGCTTAGCCAAAGCTTCTGGAACAGCTTTGGGGTATCCTGCACCGGTAAAGCCACTCGTTGCGACAACGTCGTTATGGTTGATTAGGCTGGCAGCATCTTCTGTACTTGTAATCCGTGCAGAAAATTTTTCATTCCGTATACGATCTTTCATAATTTTTCTCATGGCAATTTATTAGTGATGCCCATGATGAAAAACATGGCGGCAGGTTTGCAACGGGAATGATGGGCCGCAAAAGACGTATCTTGTGCCATATTAGGACATGCAAGCTCACATAGCAGTATCTTCACACACAAATGCGTGCGAAACGATCGGAATGTATGTTATTTCATGTTGGGAGGAAGT
The DNA here is from genome assembly GCF_000963945.1 of Acetobacter indonesiensis. Lineage (GTDB taxonomy): Bacteria > Pseudomonadota > Alphaproteobacteria > Acetobacterales > Acetobacteraceae > Acetobacter > Acetobacter indonesiensis. The sequence goes on from NZ_BAMW01000078.1 coordinate 13,020, forward strand.
ATTCGATAGCGGTGTGAAAGTTTCTTCTTTGAGACTAATTGGCGTGTTTGAAATTGTATAGGCTATCAAATGGGAAAATTTTGATACGAAAAAATTTTAGGTTTGTGTTCAAAAAATATTTTATGAAGGATATAATCTTTTGATTTATAGGATGTAATTTTATCTGCCGTTAGTGACAGATGCTCTATGGTGTCCGTGAGCATCTGCCTTGTTGATTATTAGCTTAAAATTGCTTGTATGGTAAAAATTTTCCGCTAAGAACAATTTTTACACGATCTCCAGCGTTATTTTCTTCTCTCTGGATAGCCATATTAAAGTCTATAGCGCTCATAATACCGTCGCCAAATTCTTCATGGATCAAGGCTTTGAGTGTGCTTCCATATACGTTCAACATTTCATAAAACCGATAAAGAACGGGGTCTGTTGGAATGGCGGTTGGCAAAGTTCCTTTGGATGGAACAACCTGCAACCATTTTACTTCTTCGTCTGTAAGATCAAAAATCTCTCCTACAATCGCCGCCTGACTTTCATTGAACGTCATTTGCCCAAGGCAGGCGGCTGTAACCCACTCTTTGCTTGAACCAACCTTCTTGGCGATATCTGCCCAATTTAATCCTTTTAAGACTTTTGTTGAGATGATTTTTTCAGTTACAAGCAGGCGATTCATGGCAGTAAGTTCCTAAAGAATTTACAAGAGAACATTAAGAATATAGCGAATTAAAAATCTTAAACAAAAACAATCAAATGGGAACCAAATTTTATTGGTCGAGTAATGCCAACGCTGCAACCACACGGTTTTGATCGCATTCAGCCAAAGGTAAAATTGGGCGAGGAGGCAGGGCATTTGATAGCTTGAGGTGATTAGCTGCAGCGTAAGCTACGCGAAGGCTGCCAAATTCTCGAAACAGTTCCCATAAAGGCAAAAGATTCTGTTGGTGCTGCTCGACGGTGGTGGGGTCTTCTACGGCTACAGCATCCACTAATGCACGAGCAATCTTCGGTAAAAAGCCGCCAAGGACGCTGAACCAGCCATCGCATCGTGCGAAAAGAGCTTCTGCAGCAATCCAGTCCCCACTATAACCAATCGCAATTTTACCAACTGGACTTTGACGCATTTGCTTTAGTTCTGCTGCTACGTCTCCTTCTTTTGGAGGCGGCATCTTCACAGCCTGAACAGTCGGTAGGTCTGCCAGACGTCCCAACAGCTCTTGGCTGAAAGTGAAATGCGTAGTGCTGGGATTATTATAAATACAAAGAGGAAGATCCGTTACTTCTGCAACAGCTTTATAATGCTGAAACGCTTCCTCCTGTGTCAGCGGGGCGTAGGAGACTGGAGCCAGAAGTAGGCCGTCAGCACCTTCTGCAGCCGCGTCACGCGCAAGATTTTGAGCATCATCTGTGCGTAATGAACCTATCCCGACAATAAGAGGTGTTTTTCCTCCCACGGCTTGTATCGCCGCACGGACAGCCCGTTTTCTTTCCGTCCGCGTGAGATAAGCATAAACCCCTGTGCTGCCAAGCAGCCCGATAGAGTCTACGTTATGAGCAGAAAGATGCTCGGCCAGCATCATAACGTCATCGGTATTAACAATGCCATGTTCATCAGCCGGAGTAATGGGAAAGGCAGAAAGACCGTGAAACAATGACATTTTCAAATCTCACTCATGGAAAGCACTTTGACGCCTATGGATTTCAGGTAGCGTTTGGTATTGTGTAAAGCTTGCCCGATACATAGTTTATTGTCGACTGGTGCAGTATGACTTGTCTACATGGAATCTTCACACTGCTTCCGTAGCCTCTGTATGGCGTCTGGAGGCATGGGGGCAGTCATCAAGGAATGGTAGTTCATACAGGCAGGCGTAGCATTAGACCGATGTTGAGACTGGTGCGCACAGCCAGCGAGCATAGTGGTTAGAAAGGCTATTGTCAGCCAGTTACAAATCATACCTATCACGTTGTTCTTCCCACAATTAACGTGTCCCCAGTCTTTTTGTCTGATGCTCTGAGCAATCGCAATATTTTGCGGGAGTACAGACAATCTTCTCCTAATTGTAATCACTAAAGTGTTGCTTAGGTGGGAGAGTGAGTAAATATTATTCATTATTACAAAAAATACAAAACATTTTGTAATAGAATTATTTTTCAAATTTGTAATTTTTGTAATTACTTGTTGGGTTTCACAAGAAAATCCATAATGTGTTTGCGAAGGTCTGAATAGCCTTCCTGATGATGGATTTCTGTCCGTGATCTATTCTTTGGAAGAGGGTTCTCCACAATTTCTGCTATGTGTGCGTTTGGTCCTGTGCTCATAAGAACAAGACGATCAGCCAGCAGGATAGCTTCATCGATATCATGGGTAATCATGAAGACTGTTTGGCTTGTCTGGGTGCAAATGTTCAAAAGCTCGTCCTGAATGACGCCACGTGTCAGGGCATCAAGGGCACCAAAAGGTTCATCCATCAAAAGCAGTTCTGGCGTTGTCGAAAAAGCACGCGCGATGCCCACACGCTGCCGCATACCACCGGATAGTTCTGCTGGGCGTTTATGGATGGCTCCTGTCAAATTAACCAATTCCAGATAATGTTCTGTTTTTTTCTGAACATCCTCACGTGGCATAGCAGGGTGCCGCGCACGGATAGCCATGGCAACATTTTGTTCAACAGTTAGCCACGGCATAAGGGCGTGTCCTTGAAAAACAACACCTCGGTCTAGTCCCGGACCTTTGATTGCATGACCGTTTATTGAAACCTGTCCTGAAGTGGCCACTTCAAGACCTGCCAGAATGTTCAGAATTGTGCTTTTTCCGCATCCAGAATGGCCGATCATGCAAACAAATTCGCCACGAGCAATGCTGAAAGAAATATCAGAAAAAACAGACGGGTTATTTTTTGTGTATTGCTTCTCTAGTTGATTAACTGTGACCAAGGGAAGAGGCTGGTTTATTCTATTCTGCATAACTAACTCTCCGTTGCAGAGCTGCAAAGGTTGTGTCCAGGATCATTCCAGTAATCCCAATAAGCAAAACAGCCAGTATCACATTAGAAATGGAAAGATTATTCCATTGGTTCCAGACAAAATAACCGATACCAGAGCTTCCAACCAACATTTCTGCCGCTATGATAGCAAGCCATGCGATACCCAAGCCGACACGCATCCCAGTGACAATGGTCGGTGCAGATGCGGGAAGAATGATAAGCCAGAGGCGTCTGGCCCATCCCAGTTCCAATGTTTTAGCAACGTCTAGCCATTCTTTCCGTAATCTGCTGACGCCAAAAGACGTGTTAAGTAATATTGGCCAAACAGAACAGATAAAAATAACAAAGATCCCACACTCTTCCGCATTTTTAATGGTGTAGAGTGCAATTGGCATCCACGCTAGTGGCGAAATTGGTCGCAAAATCTGAATAAATGGATTTAAGGCGGCCCGCAGAATAGGCTGTTGCCCCAATAGGAGGCCTAAAGGAACAGCGACAAGAACTGCAAGCCCATAACCAATAATAACACGGTATAGCGAAGCGCCTAATTGCCAACCAATCCCACGATCATTTGTGCTAGTGTTATGAAAGGGGGCTTTCAGTTCTTGCCATGCCTCTAAGGCAAATTGCCGCGGAGACGGGAAGTTATGATCAGGCTGTTGGGTAGCCTGCGTATGGCCCATCAAGATCTCGTATTCTCTGTTTTCAGCAGAGATGTCGTGCGACTGAATGCTATTTGACTCTGTAAGATATTGCCAAGAGAATAGCAAAATCAAAGCAAGGATGAGGCTGAGCACAACCCCCTTGAGGTGATCCGCTCTACTCATCATGGCTTGGTGCCTTGTGTGGATGGGTACGTCGAGGCCGTGAAAGGCACTCCTAAAACCTGAAAGTCAGGATAATTCGTATTTTCAGGAGAGGGGAGGTCAGCTAACGCAAGCGCCGTCGCTTGACGGCGGACATCAGGCAGAAGAAAAACTTGCTCAACGATGTTTCTACTATCAACTGACCGAGGAATGTAGCCCCAGCGTTGCATTTGTTCCATCATCCAAACCCCGGAGGAATAGTAAGGAAAGGGGCTGAATTCGGCGCGATGCAGGTTATTTTTAACGTTTCCCAGACCATCGGCATAATGTCCGGTCAGTCCTTGCCGGATGACTAGTTCTGAGTGATTTAGATATTCGGGTTTAGAGAGAATCTGAGCAGCTTCCAAACGATTTTCCATTTTATGCATGAAAGCAGCGGCACGTATCATGGCGCGCTGGACCGCTGCATACGTGTTTGGGTTTTCTGCAATGAATTCCTCTGTCATGCCCAACGCACAACATGGGTGACCATCCCATATTTCAGCTGTTAGAATATGTAGAAAACCAATTTCGTTTATCACTGCACGCTGATTGAATGGTTCTGGCCCCAAAAAGCCATCAATATTTCCTGCACGGAGATTAGCGACCATTTCGGGTGGGGCAGTGACGCGTAGTGTCACGTCATGATCAGGGTCTAAGCCGTAATGCGCCAGATAAGCTCGGAGCATAAGATTATGCATGGAAAACTCGAAAGGGATGGCAAAAGTCATACCCTTCCAGTCTCGTGGATCGCGGCGCTCTCTATGCTTCAATGCCAGTGTAATCGCTTGCCCGTTAATGTTTTGCATGGTGACTGCACGAACGGGATGCGGGGTATGCCCCGCACCGGCTGAAAGAGCCAGTGGCATGGGGGAAAGCAGATGGGATGCGTCAAAACTACCGTTTAGGAGATTGTCGCGTATAAGGGCCCAGCCCGGGGTTTTTCTGAGTTCAACGGTAATGCCCTCATCCTGAAAGTACCCTTTTGCTTGCGCCATAATCAAAGGAGCAGCACAACTGATTGGGACGAAGCCAATTTTCAACGCTTTTTTTTCAACCGGATACGGCACTGCAGCATGGGATTGCGTTGCTATGCCGGACAAGGCAGCACCAAGCGTACTTGCCATGAACCCGCGGCGAGTAAACCCATGCAAATCACCGCAAGGGCAAGGGAGCACAGGAACTGTTTCAGGGCAGGCCAACTGTGGTCTGCGAAAGATGTTTGAAAGATTTTTCATGCAGTCAGGCTTTCAATGTGGCCGTAATAGTGTGGCCTTGTTTCTGCTGCATAAGCAGGTGGGAAGGGGACGATTCGATAACCTCCCATGCTCGTTCAGGGGCAGGTTTTCCTCGTAATTCCAGAGGCATAATCTGGCTTTTAAGGCGAATAGTTGGATATGTATGTTTATGCTGCTTGCGCGGAAGGTTAAGGAGCGTGTGCGCAATGGTATCAGCTTGGGCTGCAATTGGTGCGATATAACGGCAGGTTTCTCCATTTAGACTGATGCAGTCTCCCAAAGCATAAATTGACGGATTACTTGTCTGAAGTGTCACTTCATCAACAATAATTCCTTGGTCTGTCAGAAGGTTTGCCATGTGTGCTAACCGAAGATCCGTTTCCAGACCAACTGCGGATATAATGATATCGCTCTCAAACGACTGTCCGGATGAAAGAGTGATAGTCTTTCCGTGGGCATGGGGACTGACAGCCGCAACTGTTGTTTTGGTGATGACGGTAATACCGCACTGGCGCAGCCGTTGTTCTAGTAAAGTGCCAGCGTGGGCTGGGACCAGAGTGTCAAGGGGAAACGGGCCTTGAGTTATGAGTGTGACCGCATGTCCAGCTGTCGCGGCGTCCTCAGCCAGTTCACATCCGACTAAGCCTGCTCCTACCACGGTAATACGGCGAGGCTGAGAGCCAATATGATCACGCAATTTCAGCCATGTGTTAAGGGTATTAATTTGCCAGACTAAAGATGTAGGAAGGGAAGGTAACGTAATGGGTTTGGCACCCTGAGCGATCACCAGATTTTTGTAGTTCAGTGTTCCACGTGTTGTACGCAAGCGGCGTGCGGCAGCATCCAAACCAACCGCTGCTGTTTGTGCAAGCAGACGAATATTTAGGCGTGCTGCTGCTTGCTGGCCCGTCTCTTTGCAGAGTGTTTCATGTGTCAAGTTGCGTGTCAGCGCGACTGAGAGTTCAGGCTTTATATAAACATCGCCAGAACAGGCAGTGACGAGTGTGATCGCTACAGACGCGTCGAGTTCACGTAATTTTCGTGCGACAGCCCATCCTGCTGTGCCTGCCCCGAGAATAACGATGGAGTCCGTTTTCTGACGCGTGATAGCGGGTGCTACTTTTGGTTGATATGCTGGAGCGGGGCTGGGGATATAGAGTTCAAAGTCGGCTTTTGTGACGCCACATAACGGGCAATACCAGTCATTAGGAATATCTTCAAAACGTGTGCCAGGTGCTATGCCACTATCCGGGTCTCCCTTTGCCTCATCATAAATCCAGCCGCAAACGGTGCAGATATAGGTTGCGACAGAAGGCTTTTCTGGGTGCGTTGTAGACGGGGAAGTCATAATGGCAGTTTCTCTCGAGAGAGTTGAGCCATTTCTGAGCGGAGATGTTTGATGGCAGGGGTTACAATAGCGACGAACTGGGCTTCTCGCATTCTTCTTTGTGGTGCTGCACTGCTGATGTACCCGCGCGCGCCCTGATGTAGTAAAGCAGATTGTGCTGCGCGCAATGCAAGTTCAGATCCCTGTTCCCGTGCATCAAGAACATTTAAGAGATAATCTGTGTCTGAAGCCTGGGGCTTCTGGGTAAGGGTAAGCACGCGATTGAGCAGATTGTCCAGTTCAGATTGAACAGTATCAGGGCGGTCTTCCAGATATTGGTTCACGTGTCCAAGTGGCCCTTCAACCGCACGCATACTATCAATCGCGCCCTGAATAATACCTACAGCTAGACCGCATTGCAGAAGCAGAAACGGGATTCTGATGCGTTGCAGTAAGTCTCCGGCGGGAGCCGCGATAACATCCTGATTTGGGATGAAATGATTTTCCAGCCGAATGCCCCAAGTACTGGTTCCTTCCATGCCGGAGAAATGAGGGCATTTGAAAAGCATATCCGGCTTGTCAAACCGAAGCAGGAAAAGAACTTTTTCCGCACTGCTTCCATCAAGGCTTGCAACAGCGCCACAGTAGTGACCTGGGGCAATATGACTGACCCAGGGGAGCGTGCCATTGACATTGTATCCGCCTGCCGTGCGCGTCGCATGCAAGGCAATTTTTTCAATCCCTGCCAGCGCTTTTATGGGGTTGGATAAAGCCGTACCACCAAACTGTTCAGCGTTAAGGTGCTGGGTCAGCAGGGCATCATGTAAAGCCGCAGCAGGTGCTGCGGCGAGGTATAATGCACAGGCCATGTGGCACCATACAAGAAAACCAGTTGAACCGCAGACGCGTGATACGGCGGCTAGCCCCTTGATAGCCTGCACCAGATCGGGATTTTCCTTATCCGAAAAAGGCGAAAAAATCCCTGCGTCTGCCAGACCTTTCAAGATATCAAGCGGATAATATCCCTCTAGGTCAATTTTAACGACAAGATCTGCTAACTGGTTGGCGGCAATCTGCTCAATTTTTTCCAGCACATGATCTCTCCCTTTATGGCCGACGCTATGCGGGGCTGTAGGTGTCAGGTCTGCTAATGGGGTGGATATGTGCTGGGTCATAAGACTTAGTCCGCCAAACTGACGGTCAACGGGACGGGATTGCGAAGCGTGTTTGCAACAGGCGAGAATGTATTGGCGTGTGCAACAATCTCATCCAGAACATCACGAGGAGCATCGCCTTCTACATTCACGCGAACCCGAACCTGCTTAAATCCCATTTCTTCGGGTTTGCGTTCCGCGCCACCAGCGCCCCAGGCAGCGGCATTCCCAATATCGCCCTCGAGCCAAAGTTCAAGCTTGCTCAATTTTACCTGCCGATAGGTCGCAACGGCCGTAATGCCCACAGCCAGACATCCGCCAAGGGCAGAAAGCACGATTTCCCCAGGGGCTGGGGCTGTATTCTGACCAAAAAGGTGCAGCGGTTCATCAACTACTACCGGCGCGTGGTCACCTACATAGCTTAGTGTGCGGTACTGTCCTTCAGTGACAGTATGCACTTTATTCGTGCCAAATCCCTCAGGGTTTGCTTTGCCTTTTTCCGCAAATTCCAGAAGGCCTTCACGGTTAATCGGTCGAAGATAAGTGGTAACAGTTGATGTTTCAGGCATTTCACGCTCCAAAAACAACGATAATAAATAGTATTATCATTAGAAATCGTTATTTATGGGTATACCGGTCAGTCTATGTCGTCAACATCGAAATTGCGTGGTAAGCAAACATCATGATTGACGCCATTCCCTCCCTTCTGCCGACCTATGCGCCGGAGACAGACGTTTCTGTTCCAAATCAGGATGCGGGGGAGGCTTTGATAACGGCTGCCATCTGGCTGTTCTGTCGGAATGGAATTAAAAATACCGGGGTCGAGAAAATAATATCACGCGCAGGCGTCTCTAAAATGACGCTCTATAATCGCTTTTCAACCAAGGAGGGCTTGGTAGCCGCTGCGGTTGAAGTCGAGGCTGAACAGTGGAGGGAGTGGCTTTTCTCATATGTAAGAAGCGGGGAGCCCGATGCGCAGTATGGGCGGATATTACTGGTTTTTTCAGCCTTGTTCGACTGGTTTTCGCGCAAAGATTATTTCGGCTGCCTGATTATGAAAGCCGCTATCGAATTTGGAGATGATTCCCCGGAAATTACCCGCATATTTAACGCCCATAAAACCGCAATGATCTTGTTCCTGACAGAATTATGTGAGGATAATCAGTGTGAGAAATGCGATATCCTTTCATCAATGCTGATGACTATTGTTGACGGAAGTATCGTGAAGTCTCTTCTTACAAAGAATGCAGATTACGGTTTGGAAGCAGAGGAAATGGCGAAAATCATTATTGACTCATTTTTACCTTTTGCTTTATCCGGTCAATAAAGATGTTGATATGCGTATAGTATTTTGATTTTTTTATTTGTATTGACTTGCTGTGTGCATATTTTCATTAGATCACGAAAGATAATAGCCCTCTAGTCTTTACGGTCTGATCTGTTTTCACCGTGATGCCAGTTGCAGCAGGTGCGGTGTCAGGTCGTATTGGAACAAGCAGGCGGTAGCGTCAGAAAGAGCAAAAAGCACGGCTCGCGTTTCGTGCGCAGGCAGAAAAGCTGTCCCTATAATGGCAAAAAGCCCACCTGTGGCTAAAGCAGGCCAAAGCGCTTTCCTGAGCGACATTGTTTTCTCCATGAGGTGGGATTCCTCGTTCTCTGTGCGTTCAATTGCTCGGTAACACTGTTCCACTAAAATATGATGAATTATAATTTTTACAACGATAAAAATATGTGCTTATTTTTATATCTGATTTTATTGTGTGATTCTGAGGTGAACTTATGACACTCCAGCTTGGCCAGACTGCGCCTGATTTCGTGCAGGACAGCACCCAGGGACACATCCATTTTCATTCATGGCTCGGGACTGCTTGGGGCATCCTGTTCAGCCATCCAAAAGATTTTACCCCAGTCTGCACAACGGAACTGGGTGTGGTCGCCCGTCTTGCGCCCGAGTGGGCTAAACGGAAGACCAAGGTACTGGGCCTGTCTGTTGACGGGCTGAAAGATCATGCGGCCTGGGAGGCAGATATTGCTGAAACGCAGGGCGGTGTTGTGAATTTCCCCATCCTCGCGGATGCAGATAAAAAAGTGTCCACCCTGTATGGCATGATCCATCCGGACACAGATCCCAAGGTGACGGTAAGAAGTGTTTTCATTATTGACCCCAACAAGAAAGTCAGACTGACACTGATCTATCCCCCTTCAGCCGGACGGAACTTCGATGAAATCCTCCGTGTGCTTGATAGTCTTCAACTGACAGACCAACAGAAGGTGACAACGCCCGCGAACTGGCTGCCTGGGCAGGACGTGATCATTGCTCCCTCAATCAGTGATGAGCAGGCGAAAACGCTTTTTCCTCAAGGGTGGAAGGCTCTCAAACCCTATCTGCGGTTAGTGAAACTTTCATAAAACAAGCAGAGACAGACTGGTCAAAGAAGAGGATTGTCAGGGTGCGACACGGTGTCATTAAGCGGACGTCTGAAGCAAAATATGCAAGAACCATGCATTCGGCAGACAAAAAGACAGTTGTGTCGCAGCCCGCATTTTTGAGACAGAACTTAGCGAAGAAAAGAGCATCCTCTCTACAGACTAATATCGAGCGTGATGATGACGCGCCTGCTGATATAGTCCGGCACCTTTCTACGTCTCTTGCAGCGTTTGAACTTGTTATTGTGCCGGGTCTGGACGGTTCTGCCCGGCATCATTGGCAGTCCCGCTGGCAGACTCTTTTTCATGCGGGCGATATTTCATTCTCAAGGGCCAATCAGGAAATCTGGTCAAAGCCTCACTATAAAAGCTGGATTTTAACTCTGGTTTCTACGGTGAAAAAAAGCAGAAAACCGGTTTTGCTTATCGGGCATAGCCTGGGGTGCCTTCTGATCGCGCATGCCGTTGAACAGGGACTGTTACCGGATACGGTTGTCGGTGCGCTGCTGGTTGCACCAGCCGATGTCGAGAACGGGCCCGAACACGATCTCTCCCGTGTTGCTGCGTTCAGTCCGGTGGCACTTTCACCGCTACCGTTTCCGGCGTTAGTTGTTGGTAGTCTTAACGATCCCTGGCTGAGTGTCACCCGTGCCCGCATGTTGGCCCGGCATTGGAATGCTTCTTTTGTTGATGCTGGTCGTAAGGGGCATATCGGTAATCAGAGCGATCTTGGATATTGGCTGGATGGATTGATGTTCCTGGATCGGTTGGCCCAAACCGTTCTGGTAGAGACAACGGGTCTACGGCATCCCCATAAAAAAACACTACAATAGATGGACTGGTAATCTTGGATAAATATTTATCAAACACTGTCTGTATGGGGAATGGCTTACCATAGCCTCTACAGGCGTCCAGATAACTTCGCCTGTAGAGAGTTGTGAAATATCTTTTACACGCGCATTAGTTTTTGTAATGATTACCCTAGAAAAAATACTGAGATTGAACAAATTATAAGAGAGATAATAAATGTAATGGATGTAAAAGCCATGACACGTTGAATACCAATTCCAGCAATAGCTACGATAGGAACAGCCCAGAAAGGCTGAAGCATATTCGCGACGTTTTCCGCTATGGCTACGCCCATGATCACATGCGGAATTGACGCATGCAGACTTAGCGCCGCAGGAACAACGAAGGGGCCTTGCACTGCCCAGTGACCACCTGCACTGGGAACAAGAAACGTAATAATAAGAGAACTGATAAAGCTCCAGAAGGGAAGGGTCTGTGCGGAAGCAATATGCACAAAAAAGACAGAGATAACCCCAGCTAGACCAGTCGCGGTCATTATCCCCATAATTCCACCATAGAAGGGAAACTGAAGCAAAATGGGACCAGTTTGTGCAATAGCTTCTTTTACAGCGTTTACGTACGCTATCGGGCGCTTCTGAAGCAGAAGACCTACAATAAGAAAGCTAAGAATAAGACTATCAATATCAAAACCAAAGCCATGATCATACCAGTGAAGAATAAGCGCACCCAAAGCAAAAAAGGCGATGCTAAAAGAAAGAACTGGTGAATATTCAACTATGGTACGAGGAGACCATTTGGAGGGAAGGGTATCCTGTTCTTCATTGGTGGGAGAGGGGGCAGCTTCTAAATAAACGGATTGAGATGCCGGCGGACAGAAATACGGAAAAACCACTGCAGACGTAACGACAGTCAGAACTGTAGGAATGAGAGTAAAGCCAGAAAAAAGAGACTCTCTAAGAGGCACGATCTGTCCTGTTAGCTGCTCCACAATGTTCATGGGATTTCCGTGGGTCGCTTGAGAAAGGGCGATGGAGCTGGACAGGCCGGAGTTGCATAACCACCATGCTGTATAACCGCAGGCAACCAACCAGCCATAATCAACCTTTATCTGCCGCGCAATTTCTCTGGCAACAAAAGCCCCAACGACAAGACCCAAGCCCCAGTTCAGCCACGTCGCGGGGACGACAAGAGCAAACATCATGATAACAGCCTGGCGAGGTGTACTAACCCATCTTACAAGACGGCTTAATGCCTTCCTGACAGGTTTGGCCCCTGCGACAGCATGCCCTGTAACCAGTATCAGCATCATCTGAAAGGCAAAGGCCACAATTTTGAAAGCGCCAGTGTACCAAGCATTTAGAATATCAGTCGGTGTGCCATGTGGTGCTAGCCCCATTGCGAGCAATGCTGTCACAAACGTCAGCAGGAGTGCGATAACAAAGGGCTCTGGCATATAACGATCAAAAAAGATCACACAAAAATTGACCAGAGAACGCTGGAGGGAGTTTTGGGAGAGAGAGGCATCGATTTTTTTTTGCATGGTGGCTCACTCGAGAGCGAAGTGCCCGACCGTTGTCTATGGCACAAGCGTTGGAAATAGGATGATCAGGCGCTTTTCCGAAGCTGCAAGATTTGACGTGCTTCAGCCGGGGTCGCTGGGCGTCTGCCGTGGGAGGCCAGCGTTTCTGCTGCTATTCGCACCAATTCGGCGTTGCCGGAGGCCAGTTGATTTGTATTTATCCGAATATTGTCTTCCATCCCCGTCCGCACAGCATCTGCGCCTCGCGCAAGTGCCCAGTTCATGACGGGTAGCTGGAACTTACCGATCCCGGCGGCGGTCCATGTTGCATGCGGCAGAATACGCTGTTTTTCTGCCAGAAGAACATCCAGTAAATGCTCTTCTGCTGGCATCGCATTTTTCACCCCCAGTACAAATTGAACATGCGGGTGGTCATTTATTAAACCTTCCTCAATCAAACGCCGCGCTCCATGCAAATGAGAAAGGTCAAAAATTTCGATTTCAGGTGCGATATCATGATCGCGCATTGAGGATGCAAGCGTGTTTACCAGAGAAGCACTATTTTCATACACAATAGTAGGAAAATTGACTGACCCTGTTGAAAGGGATGCCATATCTGGTCTTAAGGGTAAGGAACTGCCGCGCGCGTTCGCATCTCTGCCACGACCTCCAGTGGAAAATTGGATAATCATACCGGGGCAATACTGAGTGACCCCTTCCTGCACAGCCTGAAAAAGATCGGGGTCCGAAGACGGTGTTTCGTCAGGATTCCTGACATGAATATGCACGAGTGACGCGCCAGCTTCAAATGCTTCGTGGGTCGACTCAATTTGCTCGGACGGTGTTACTGGAAGTGCTGGATTATCAGACTTTCTCGGTACAGAGCCTGTTATGGCTACGGCGATAACGGCAGGACGCATGGGGATTTTCCCTTCTTGTGGCACCTGATTGTTGATTTCTGGATTTGGTGAGGAAAAATAAAGAAAGGGTATGATTAAAAACAATCAGAGGATTACACACGCTCGATAATGGCTGCTATACCCTGACCCACGCCAATACACATAGTCACAAGCGCGCGTCGGCCTCCTCTGGCCTCTAGCCCATTCAGTGCAGTTAAGGCCAATCGTGCGCCAGACATACCAAGAGGGTGACCTAACGCGATTGCTCCTCCATGCGGGTTGACGCGTTCACAATCATCTTCCAATCCAAGTTGGCGGAGGACAGCCAGAGACTGACTGGCAAAGGCCTCGTTAAGTTCGATCAAGTCTATATCATCGAGAGTTAGGCCTGTGCGGGCGAGGAGTTTGTGTACGGCTGGAACGGGACCAATTCCCATAATGCCGGGGGCAACACCCGCGCAGGCCATACTGACAACGCGCCCGATAGGGGTTAGGGAGTGCCGTTTGGCACCATCTTCGCTTGCCAATAATAAAGCGGCGGCACCGTCGTTCACGCCAGATGCGTTTCCGGCTGTCACTGTCCCTCCCGCACGGAAAGGGGTTTTTAGCTTTGCTAATCCATCAAGAGTGGTTTCTGGTCGCGGATGTTCATCTTCTGTGACTGTCGTTTCCAATTTTCGTGTTTTGACAGAAACCGGCGTGATCTCACGATTGAAATAACCTGTTTCTTTTGCTTTCGCTGTTTTTTGTTGTGAGCGATAGGAGAAAATATCCTGATCTTGTCTTGAAATATTAAACATATCAGAAATATTTTCTGCTGTTTCAGGCATTGTTTCCACCCCAAAGGTCTCACGCATGACCGGGTTTATAAAACGCCATCCTATTGTCGTGTCTTGTAGGGTTGCTTCACGAGCAAAAGCGTCTGTTGTCTTACCTAATACAAACGGCGCACGGCTCATGCTTTCAACACCGCCCGCCAGCATTAGATCTGCCTCGCCGCAACTGATTGATCGTGCGGCCTGACCGACGGCATCCAGACCAGAACCACACAGACGATTGATTGTGGTTCCCGGTGTAGATAATGGGAAACCCGCTAAAAGAACGGCCATTCGTGCAATATTACGGTTATCTTCGCCAGCCTGATTGGCGCATCCCATGATGCAATCATCAATTTGGTCCCAATCTACCGAGGTATTTCTCTCCTTTAGTGTCTTTAAGGGAATTGTCGCCAGATCATCCGCACGGATGGAACTAAGCGCACCAGCGTAACGGCCAATGGGCGTGCGTGTGTAATCACAGATATAAGCGTCACGCATTGACGTTTTCCCTGAAATATAATTTTGCGCCTGTGAGTTTCTGTAGTCCTTCCGGCGTCAGGCCGGAAACCATGTCACGAACAACAAAATGACCGTTTTCAACATCAATAACCGCAAGGTTGGTGTAAATGCGACTGACAACCCCTGGCGCGGTGAGCGGATAATGACATTGTTCTACAAGTTTGGGGGCACCCTCGCGGGTGGTATGTTCTGTTGCCACCCAGACCCGTTTGGCACCGACGGCTAGGTCCATTGCCCCGCCTACGGCAGGAGCCATATCCTGTGCAGATGTTGACCAGTTTGCGATGTCACCATCAGATGAAACCTCAAAGGCACCGAGAATGCAGAGGTCGAGATGGCCACCGCGAATCATGGCAAAACTGTCGGCATGATGGAAAAAGCTGGCTCCGGGCCGCAATGTTACATGCTGTTTTCCTGCATTGATTAACCAGGGGTCAACATGGTCCGGGTCCGGCGCAGGGCCAAAACCAAGAATACCGTTTTCACTGTGGAGGAAAATATCTTTGCTGTCCGGCAGCGCATCGGCAACAAGAGTGGGTATGCCTATACCAAGGTTAACATACCATCCGTCCTGAATGTCTTCTGCTATGCGCTTCGCCATGGCTCGGCGGGAAAGAGGGGTGAAAGAGTCAGGGCTCATGCTGCTTGTTTCCTTGTTTCAGCAGATGCGCTGCTATCGGTCAGTAGGGTGCGTTCAGGGACGTGAACGATCCGCTGAACAAATAAACCAGGCGTAACAATTGCTTCCGGATCCAGAGTGCCAGCTTCCGTCATATTGCAGGCCTGCACGATGGTGAGTTTGGCTGCTGTCGCCATGATGGCGTTAAAATTGCGACCACTTTCGCGGTAAACGCAGTTGCCAAACTGATCAGCTGTCCAAGCTTCGACTAAGGCAACATCTGCTGGCAGAGCTTCTTCAAGGACATAAGTGCGTCCATTAAACTCCCGATGCTCTTTGCCTTTGGCCAGAATGGTTCCAACTGTGGTCGGCGTATAAAAAGCGGGAATCCCGGCACCCGCAGCCCGGATCCGCTCGGCCAGAGTACCTTGGGGTACAATTTCCAGGTCCAGTTTTCCGGCCTGGAAAAGAGCTTCAAACACAACTGAGCCAGATGACCGGGGATAAGAGCAGATAATGCGGCTTACGCGTCCGGCATTGAGAAGTTTTGCCAGCCCGACATGGCCGCTGCCTGCATTATTGGCAATCAGTGTGAGATTTCGTGCTCCCTGTTCAATCAAGCCTTCAATGATTGCATCCGGTTGGCCAACCGAACCGAAGCCGCCAATCATCACCACAGAGCCGTCACGTATCCCCTCAAGAGCGTCTGCTACGCTACGAACCTGCTTATTAATCATTGCCTTGCTCCATAATGTTCGCTATACGAACAAAAAATCGTATAGCGAACATTATGGAGCATTTTCCTACGTGAGATAGCAAGGCAGAAAAAAAGTCCTCGCTGTGATGTGACTAGCAAACCCTCTTGCTCCGTTAACCGGGCATCAGCTTCCATTCAGTTATAAGGAGCTATCAAAACAATCATGGCCATTGAATCGACTGAAGAAAGTGCGGAAAGCCGAGATTTTGTGACGGCTTTGGCCAGAGGGCTGGACGTATTGCGTGTGTGCGCAGGAAGACCTGAAGGCTTGACGTTGTCAGAAGTTGCAAATTTTGTAGCCTTACCGCGCGCTGCGGTAAGACGGTCTCTCATAACCTTGGTTTCGACAGGTTATCTCTTTCAGACAGGGCGTCTGTTTATCCCAACAACAAAGGTGTTGAGTTTATCAGCGCGGGTAAAAGATATGCCGTTGCCACGGTTGGCTCAGCCCATCCTTGAAAGCTTGAGTAAAGTTTTGGATGAAAGCGCGTCGCTGGCCGTACTTGATGGAAAGGACATTCTCTATATTGGGCGGGCAGAAGCGAACCGTATTCTTTCAGTAGATCTATCGGTGGGGGCGCGGCTTCCTGCTTGGTGCACCTCTATGGGCCGTGTGCTGCTTGCGTCCTTGCCCGAAGAAGAACGCAAGCAACATATTCCTGATCAGTTGACGATGCGAACAGTCCATACAATAGGAGATAAAAGCCAGTTAAATGGTGCTTTCGATAGCATTAGAAAGCAGGGGTTCTGTATTTTAGATCAAGAACTGGAATTAGGGTTAAGGTCTGTTGCAGCCCCGGTCTATGATTCTACAGGAAAGGTCATCGCAGCCTTGAATGTTGGTATGCATGCGGCCCGTTTGTCATTAGATGCGGTAGACGAGAATGTTGTCCCGGCAGTGGTTAAAGCAGCGCAGGATTTAAGTGAGGCCATTCAATTACAAAATAAGTAAGATATTCACACAGGAATGCATGTTTTTGCACATTATTCTCAATTAGTGTTAAGAGAATAAAGCAGAAAACCATCACAGTGCGGCTAAGACCATCATGATAAAAAAAGTGCCCGTTTTGCGCGATCCGGGTGTTCCTCGTCGGAATAATACACAACAGATTCTCAATGCTGCCGAAAAAACATTTTCAGCCTATGGTTTGGCAGGGGCACGCGTGGATGATATTGCCAAAGCGTGTGACTTACCCAAAGCGAATATCCTCTATTATTTTGGTAGTAAGGAGGATCTGTATCGTGCAACTTTGCAACGCCTGCTAAGCGGTTGGTTGGAAGACGCGGATGAATGGATTTCTACCAAATACCCACCATTTGTGGGCTTGGAGGGTTATATCCGGGCAAAGATGAAATTTTCTCGGCAAAGGGCAGACGCCTCACGCCTGTTTATGCATGAATTATTGGCCGGTGGTGAGTGCATAAAAGAGTTTTTGAAGACAACCTTAAAAAATCATGTAGCAGAGAAGAAAGAGGTTTTTGAACACTGGCATAAAGAAGGTCTTTTTGCTGAGGTTGATGCTGCTCACTTTCTTTTTCTTCTCTGGTCAATGACGCAGGCTTATGCAGATATGCAGGTTCAGTTTTCGTCAGTTTTGGGACACCGCTTGCAGAGTGCCGATTATGAGAACGGTGTCACAATGATTATGCGTATGGTTGGTTCTTTCTGCTCGTCACCCTTAGAAAGCGATGCAAGATAAGGTGTAAAGCTGCGCCCAC
Source organism: Acetobacter indonesiensis (assembly GCF_000963945.1). Taxonomy (GTDB): domain Bacteria; phylum Pseudomonadota; class Alphaproteobacteria; order Acetobacterales; family Acetobacteraceae; genus Acetobacter; species Acetobacter indonesiensis. Next base: position 30,646 of record NZ_BAMW01000078.1, read on the forward strand.
ACAAAAGCCTGAAAGCCAGGAAAAGTTTCTTAAAGCGGCATACGGTTGCATAAAAATAACGAAAAGCCCGCAGCTAACGCCTACAGCTAGTGCAACAATGGCAATAGGGTTAAAGCCCGCTTTGTACCAGTAACGGCCCTTTGGCGCAGTGCTATACAGATCATTAGGGAAAATGGTCTGCTGTTGAATGAAATAGTAATCAGCCAACAGAATTCCGACCAAGGGTGCAATAAACGTACCTAGCACATCCAGCGTGAAGTGAATGAGTTCAGGGCGCGTGTAAAGGGTCCACGGCATGACAAGAATGGCACCCACAGCCGCAATAATTCCTCCTTTGCGCCAAGAAAGAATATTCGGGGCGAGGTTGGAGAAATCAAAAGCAGCCGACACAAAGTTGGCGGAAATATTGATGCCTATAGTCGCCGTTAGAAAAGTTGCCATACCGACAATAACGACAGTCAGGCTTTCCATTTTTGTGACGGTTTCCACTGGGTCTAAAATAACATGGCCAAAAACGGGTTGTGTAAGAGAAATGGTAATTAATGTCAGAATTGAAAAACCCATAAAATTGATCGGTAAACCCCAGAAGTTGCCAATTTTAATGTCCTTCATAGATTTTCCGTAGCGCGAAAAATCACCAAAATTCAGAATAATGGGTGAAAAATAGGCGACAGTCAGTGCGATCGCATTCAACATTCCTAACAGGCGGGGCATGAACCCTGTTTTCTCAATCGGGCCAAAAACATGCAGATTGATTGCCCCATGTGTGCGCCAGAGCAACCAGCCATCTAATGCTAGCATCATGACGTAAATAGCGGGGCCCGCCCAGTCTATAAAATGTCGAATAGCTTCCATTCCTCGCCAGAAAATGATGAGCTGAATAAGCCACACAGCCATGAAGGATAACCACCCAAGCGGGGATAATCCCGCAAAACTGGAGAGTGCTGTGTCTGCCCAAGGCATAAGTTGGGGCCAGATTTTAAGGGTAAGCACCAGCAATGCATTCGACGCTAACCACGTCTGGATACCATACCAGCCCACGGCTATTGCCCCACGAACAAGGGCCGGTATGATTGCCCCATGAACACCAAATGCCATACGCATGACGACGGGAAACGGTGTGCCAGAAGCAAAGCTGGGGCGCGCAACTAGGTTGCTTCCAATCTGTACGACCACAATAGCAAGAATAAGAGCCAGAAAGACGTCTGTTGCCGGTAAGCCCATGGCAAACAGGCTGCCAGCCGTAACATAGCCTGCAACACTGTGAACATTTGACATCCATAAAAACAGGTAGTCAGACCATGCCCATGTTCTGGTCTGGATTGGGGCCAGATCTTTGTTGGTTAAACGGGCATCGGCCTGTCCATCCAGAGTGCTGGGCATGTTGGGTTCTTCCAAATTGGTTCGACTTCAGAATATATTATTGACCGAAAGGTCAAAATAACAATACGATTTCGGTATAAAATATTCGTTCAGGCGCGATTAGGCTTAAAATTAAGAGAGGATGCACCCAGTCATGCTGCATATCAGGGGCGGAACCGTTGTTACAGCCGACCAGACAATGCGGGCAGATGTCCTGTGTAGCGCCGATGGCAAAATAGCCCAGATTGCGCCAGATATCGAAACCCCGACCCAGTGCGAGGTAGTGGATGCTGGCGGCCTGCTTGTTATGCCGGGTGGCATAGATCCGCATACACACATGGAAATGCCATTTATGGGCACCATCGCGAGCGATGACTTCTATACCGGAACGGCGGCTGGGCTTGCTGGTGGTACAACCAGTATCCTTGATTTTGTTATTCCAGGTGCGGGTAAGACATTACTGGAGTCCTGGAAAGAATGGCGGGAAAAAGCACGCAAAGCCGCCGCTGACTACGGGTTTCACGTCGCCATCACCCATTGGGATGATCAGGTCCATGCGGATATGGCTACTCTGGTTAATGAGTGTGGCGTCAATTCTTTCAAGCATTTCATGGCTTATAAAAACGCCCTTATGGTGGAAGACGAGGCCTTCCTTCATTCTATGAGGCGTGCTGGTGAACTCGGTGCGCTGTGTACAGTACATGCTGAAAATGGGGATGCTGTTGCTTATCTTCAGCAAGACCTTTTGGCAAAAGGGTTAACCGGCCCAGACGCCCACCCACTTTCTCGGCCTCCTACGGTGGAAGGCGAGGCTACGCAGCGGGCGATCACTCTGGCTGGTTTGTTAGGGGTGCCAATCTATGTTGTGCACGTATCAACGGAAGAAGCGACAAACGCAATTGCACAAGCCCGTATGCGTGGTCAGGAAGTCTATGGTGAAGTGCTGCCGCAGCATCTGGTGTTCGATGATCAGGTTTACACGGGTGCAGATTGGTTGAAAGCCGCCAGATACGTCATGAGCCCGCCGTTCAGGGCAGCGCACCATCAGAAAGCTTTGTGGGGTGGGCTAATATCTGGCCAACTACACACAACAGCGACAGATCATTGCTGCTTCTGTAAGGACCAGAAGCAAGCAGGCTTGGATGATTTTACCCGTATTCCAAACGGAACGCCGGGCATTGAAGATCGGATGAGTGTGTTGTGGCACTACGGAGTTAAAAGCGGCAAACTAAGCCCGGAACAGTTTGTGGCTTTGACATCAACCAACACAGCCCGTATTTTTAATCTGCATCCACGCAAAGGGACCATCTCTGTTGGGGCAGATGCTGATATTGTGTTGTGGGATGCTTCTGCTGAACGGACTATTTCGGCAGCAACGCATCATCAAAATGTTGATTATAACATTTATGAAGGAATGACCGTCACGGGCTTAGCGCGCAAAACGTTCAGCAATGGGAAACTGGTTTGGGATGATGGGGACTTAAGGCCTGTGCGGGGTGCGGGCCGTTATCTTGAGCGTGCGCCTTATAAGCGTCCTGTCCGTTATCCTCTGGCCTGATGGTTTGATAGTTTTGCATCCTGTTCTTTCGCGTATGTGATTGATGCTTCATTAAACACAAACGGCAGGCAGGCATAACGTCTTCCTGCCGTTACGGGACGAACAGCATGCAGTAGTGCGCTTGAAAAAATAATCGCTCCGCCTGGGGACGGGCAAAAACCACGGGCAGAAAATTCAGGAAAAAAGAGATCTCCCCCGTCAAAGTCGTTATTCAAATTAATTGAAATGGCGAAGAGACGGTGACGTGCGCCAGCGACAGTATTGTCACGATGGGGCGCAAAGCAGCCCAAATCAGCTGAATCATAACAACTGACAATCATACGATCCATGCCAGTGACTTCACACTGAAAGGATTTTTTAATTTCAGGAACCACACGCCGAATAATTCTGGCTTGTAAATTTCTGACCAGACTGGGTTCTTTTAATATGCAGTCATAACGTCGTTTGAAAGAACGACTTGCAGTTGTGACGGCTTTTCCTTGAGCGTTTTGAGTGAGGATTCCCGATGGAATGGGAGACTGCTGATTGAAATAGTTGATTAGCGTTTGGCAGAATTCTGCTTCCAGAACACTGTCTAAGAGCAGGGCAGGGATTGGGCCATCTTGGTAAGGGGGGGCATTCAGGACAAAATATTTCACAGTTTCAAAAGAGTTCTGATTATACGGTAGAATTTTTTTGACCCGCAACATGGGGTCTACCACCACCCACATGAGCTGATCTGATGCAACTCCGAACAGATTATGCACCTTCAAATCTGCATCAAATAGAAAAAATGCTGTGTCTTCGTAATTTCTTAGATCACATGAATCTCTGTCGTTGCGATCAGCACTGACAATAAAAACCTCAATACGTGCCTGTTGTCTCAGTTCTTTCAGAGAGGCCAAATTGTTTAAAGCAATTTGTGTCGTTTCTGTTTGAATAGATGGGCAGAACAGCAGAATGATATATCGTCCGGCTGCCATATCAAAGCTGTAATGCTTCCAATCCGTGTTGCAATATTGAGTAAAGCTGGGAACCGGGTCGCCCTGTAGAAGCATTTTCCAAAAATCCTGAAATTATTTTCTAAATTATAGTAATTATACGTCACAAAATACAAGATTTATACACCTGACCCTCAGGAGATTACGCACGCTTTGCGTTCTCAATAAAATATAACCAAATGGTCGAAATACCATTGCGATTTCGTACCGAATCACCTTATCGTTTCGTAGACGATATATGACCTCGGTAGGATCCCTGCGGGCTATGCAGATCACAACGGCATGCAGCCACTTTGCCAGAGTTGGGAAAATTATGCCTTATTTTCGAACATCAGCCGTACAGTTCCTGCTGACAGGGACAATTCTTGGTTCTTTGTTGGTAGGGCAGGGGGCTGTGGGGCAGACCTTACCAAATCATGCAAAAGTACCGGGAAAAGTTGTTACAAAAAAGCATAAAAAGCCGTATGGCCCGGTGTCGGCTACGTCCGGGCCAGAAGAAATTCAGGTGGCAGGGTCTTCAACTGTGCAGGGTGTTACGCGGCATGCGCCGGGTGGTGGTCTTATGCGGGTTGAAACCCGATCTGGCACAATACAATCTGTCACACGCGACTTCATTGCCAAGCAGCCGCCGTCAGCCAACCCTGTTCAGGTTCTGGCCCTTGCGCCAAGTGCCTTCGTGACGCTGACTGAACCTTACGGTATTGCAGGTGGCAATCTGATGTTGCGTGGCTTGCCGGGAGACCATGTCGGCTGGATTTATAATGGTGCCCCCGTCAATGACGTTGGGGATGGCGGTTTTTATGCGAACCAGACATCCGATGGGGATAATCTGAAATCTGTTTCGCTTATGCCGGGGTCGGCTGATATTGACACACCTAGTATTTCTGCAGCGGCAGGAAGTGCCTATGCGGAGTTGATTGATCCATCCCACAAGCGGGGAGGGTTTGTCGATTTTTCCTATGGTTCTTATAATATGCACCGCGAATTTATTCGGTTGGAAACCGGTGATATTGGCAATAGCGGCGTAAGGGCCTTTGCCTCTTTTTCAAACACGGCGGCGAATAACTGGCGTGGGCCGGGAAAATTTGGACGTAAACACGTTGATTTCAAACTGATCAAAGATTTTACTCCTGATAGCCGCTGGACTGTAAATGCCAGTTACAACACAAATGTGCTGCAACTGGATATGAACCCGACAAAAGATCAGTTTGAAAAATATGGGAAACATTATGATTTTTCATCACATTATGACCCCAATAATAAAACCGATTATTATAAATACGGTCTTGATGCCTTTCAGAATCTGATTGCATCGGCCCCGCTTTCTCTAAAGCTGGCTGATGGGTTGCGCTTTGATGATACTCCTTATTTATGGTGGGGGTCTGGCAGCATTGGAGGTGTCAGCACGATTACGAATGGACAGACATTTTCGGGCAATCAACCTGTAAATGTCGATGTTGCAGACGGAACCACAGTCTATACACCGCTATATTTCAGCTATCATCGGACAGGCAATAACGCGAAGCTGACATGGCAGAAAGGCCATAATACAGTCACCTTTGGGTGGTGGTATGAATGGTCTAGGACAAACCAATCCACACCTGTTTCCTATATCAACCAGCAGACAGGTGGTCCTGCCAATATTTATGGCGACTATGGCCCCCATATTTACAAGACATCTGATGATAACCGTTGGTACCTGAACGACCATAATACATTTACGCAGGTCAATATGCTGTACCTGGGTGATAAACTTAGTCTGTTGAATGATAAACTTGAGCTTCAGGCTGGGCTACGGGTTGCTATGGTGAACCGTAAGGTTGACAGCTATGTACCCAATATTCAGCCGCATAGGGGGCAGAATGTTTTTGAACCTTTACCGCAATTTAGCGCCAGCTACAGGTTCAATAGCCACCATCAATTATATGTTCTGGGCACAACCAATTTTAAAATGCCCAATAATAATACATTATTTGAATTGTATAATGCTGATGGGTCTATGTCGACAGCCCCTTCCTCTAATGTAAAACCTGAATATGCAATAGAAGAAGAAATTGGTTATCGCTATCATGATGATCTGTTCGTCGGCGAAATCTCTTTCTTTAATTATAATTTCACAAACCGACAGATGGGGGTTCTGAGCTATTTTGGAAGTGCTCCGATGTCGACAACTATGAATGTTGGGAATCAGACATCTCGTGGCGTGGATGTGCAGCTTGGAACCCGGCCGATACTAGGCCATTTCCGCCCCTATATTAGCTTCGAATATCTTGATGCGACGATGGATTCCAATATTCAGTATCTTAGCGACTATCTACACACAAAAGGAAAACGTCCGGTCAGCACGCCAAAAGAAATGGGAGCTTTGGGAATAGATTGGGATAATGGCCATATATTCGCTAATCTCAATCTTAAATATATAGGGTCCCAATATTCAACATTGGTTAATGATGAGAAAATTCACCCTTATATTATGGATACGGTAACAATAGGGTATCGTTTCTCCAATAAATGGCATCTGCGCTCGCCGCAGATCCAGCTTAATTTCCAGAATTTGGCTGGGTCTCTTTATCGGAACGGGGTGTATTCAATGTCACCCTTCGCGCATGCGACAACAGGACTGTACGGAACGCAGTTCGCTGCGGGCAGTGCGCCAACGTATACATTGTCACCGGGGTTTGCGGTTTCTTTTTCTATCTCCACAGGTTTCTGATTAACGGAGTAGTCGGCAAGAGAGGCCTGCCCATTATTCGGGCGGGTCTTTTTTGTTTTGTTATCAAAGACACACAAAAACAAAGTTAAAAAAGCTGAACAAATGGTCAGAAAAACATTGCTAAACCGGCTCGTTTTCTCATACCATTACGAAATCGGAATTTCATGGGAATTGGAAGATGAGACTCCCGGATACCATCAGTGGTCGCCTAAGTGAGGCAGAGCTTGCCGCTAATTTTGCGGATGCGCATCCGCCCCTTACGCACGCACAGGCCGTGGTGGAGGCCGAGCGGTGTTTTTTCTGTTACGATGCGCCCTGTATTGAAGCGTGTCCGACAAGTATTGATATTCCTAAATTCATTCGCGCAATAGCGACTGACAATATGCAGGGTTCTGCCAGAACCATTCTTGAATCAAATATACTGGGCGGTGCTTGTGCCCGTGTATGCCCCACTGAAATTTTGTGCGAACAGAAATGTGTTCACAATACACGGGAAGAAGGGCAGCCAATCCGCATTGGCGCGCTGCAACGGCATGCAACTGACTGGCAGATGGAACACGGGGGGCAGCCTTTCAAACGGAACGTTCTGACCGGTAAGACCGTTGCTGTTGTGGGGGCAGGGCCAGCCGGTCTGGCCTGCGCGCATCGTCTGGCAATGTATGGCCATGATGTCGTGTTGTTTGATTCACATGATCTGGCTGGTGGTTTGAACGAATATGGCGTCGCTGCTTACAAGCTGGCCGATAATTTTGCACAGAGAGAAATAGATTTCCTCATGGAAATCGGCGGTATTTCGTTTGTGGGCGGAAAACGGTTGGGGCAAAATCTGCATATTTCAGAGCTGCGTTCCGATTATGATGCCGTGTTTCTTGCTGTAGGCCAAGCCGGTGTAAGGGCTTTAGGGATTGACGGCGAGCACGTTGACGGCGTGATGGATGCTGTCAGATTTATTGAAGACCTTCGCTCACAAGATAAAAAGACCGTGCCTGTGGGGCGCAGAGTTGTTGTGATTGGCGGTGGGAATACGGCAGTGGACGCAGCTGTGCAGGCGCGTCGGCTTGGCGCTGAAGAAGTTTCTCTTATCTACAGGCGCGGGTATGAGCATATGTCTGCCACGCCTGTTGAGCGTGAATGGGCACAGACCAATGGCGTCACGGTCAAGATATGGGCCTCGCCTGTCAAAATTGTTGCAGATAATGGAGCGTTGCAGGGCGTTGAATTTGCCCGTGGCATAGTCGGAAGTGATGGTCGGCCTCAGTATGATCTGACTGATACATTTGTGGTGCCAGCAGATATGGTGCTGAAAGCTGTCGGCCAACTTTTTGTGCCTGATGATGTGCAGGAAGAGTCCATTACAATCAGTAACGGTCGGATTTTGGTGGATGACCAGTATAGGACCTCGCTGCCTGGTGTGTACGCCGGGGGAGATTGCACTCCGGGTGAAGATTTGACGGTTGCTGCTGTGCGGGACGGGCGAGACGCAGCAGAGGCAATTCATCTGATGTTGTCTGGCCTGTCAGGGCAGTAAAGGAACAAAAACATGGCTGATTTGCGCACAAATTTTGCTGGTATTTCTTCGCCTAATCCTTTTTGGCTGGCGTCTGCACCCCCTACCGATAAAGCCTATAATGTAAGACGTGCTTTTGAAGCAGGATGGGGCGGCGTTGTGTGGAAAACACTTGGTGAAGATCCGCCTGTCGTCAATGTCAGTTCTCGTTATGGTTCCCTGAACTATAATGGGAACCGTATGATGGGGCTGAATAATATTGAACTGATTTCCGATCGGCCCCTGGCTGTCAATATTGCTGAGATCAAGCAGGTCAAGAGGGATTATCCGGATCGGGCAGTTGTTGTCAGCCTTATGGTCCCGTGTGTGGAAGATAGCTGGAAATCCATACTGCCGATTGTAGAAGAAACCGGGGCTGACGGTATCGAACTCAATTTCGGCTGCCCACATGGTATGTCTGAACGCAATATGGGTGCGGCTGTTGGTCAGGTGCCCGAATATGTTGAAATGGTAACACGCTGGTGCAAGCAATACACGCGGATGCCAGTCATTGTAAAACTGACGCCCAATATTACAAATATCCTTATGCCAGCATATGCCGCCAAGCGCGGTGGGGCGGATGCCGTTTCGCTTATTAACACCATCCAGTCTGTCATTGGGGTGGATCTTGATCAAATGGCCCCCATGCCAGTTGTTGGTGGGAAAGGTACCCATGGGGGATATTGTGGGCCTGCTGTAAAACCTATTGCCTTGCGCATGATTGGGGAAATAGCGCGTGATCCCGAACTGGCGGGTCTGCCTATTTCTGGTATCGGCGGTATTGGTTCTTGGAGAGATGCTGCCGAATTTCTGGCAATGGGATCAACCACGCTTCAGGTTTGCACAGCGGCAATGCATTATGGCTTTCGCATTGTGGAAGACATGATTGATGGTCTTTCCAGCTGGATGGATCAAAAGGGCTATGCCGATATTCCGTCAGTCAGTGGGCAGGCAATTCCAAAATTTGTGAATTGGAATAAGCTCAACCTGAAGTTCAAGACGATTGCAGAAATCAATCAGGATGCTTGCGTTAGCTGCGGGTTATGTCACATTGCCTGTGAAGATACGTCTCATCAGGCCATTTCCAAAACCCTCATGAATGGTGAGCGCCATTATGATGTGATTGAAGAAGAATGCGTCGGGTGCAACCTGTGTGCGCATGTTTGCCCAGTAGATGGCTGTATTACCATGCAGCCCCAACCAGTAGAAGAAGAACTGACATGGCCGGAGCATCCAAATAATCCACACAGAATGCATGTTGGCTCTTAGATTTTATTGTCAATATTTTATAAAAGGAGTTGGTGACTGTGGTTCAGAAAACAAACAGTGGTAAAATAAGTAACTTATGTGTGGATGGTCAGGCTTTGTGGACTGATCTGATGGAAACGGCCCGCTTTGGGGGGACAGCAAAGGGAGGAATCAAACGTCTGACCCTGACGCAGGAGGACAAGCAGGTACGTGACTGGTTCATGCAGACCTGTGAAGCACTAGGCTGTACTGTTTCGCATGATTCAATGGGTAATTTATTCGCCAGACGTGCAGGACAGGACAACACACTGCCACCCATTAGTATGGGCAGTCATTTAGATACACAGCCCACAGGCGGCAAATTTGATGGTATCCTTGGTGTTTTGGGTGGCCTGTCGGTGCTGCGCGCGTTGCACAAATCCGGCTACGTGACGCGGCATCCCATCGAACTGATTAACTGGACGAATGAGGAAGGGTCCCGATTTTCTCCGCCCATGATGTGCTCGGGTGTTTTTGCCGGTGTCTTCACGGAAGAGGAGGTGCTGGAAAAACGTGACCGCGCCGGTATCCGTTTTGGCGATGAACTGGATGCAATAGGCTATCGCGGCGTAGAAAAATGCGGCGAGCACCCGTTAACAGCCTATTTTGAACTGCATATTGAACAAGGCCCCATTCTTGAGGCGGAAGAGAAAACTATCGGGATTGTGACGGGGATCCAGGGGGCCCGTTGGTATGAGGTCACGGTGCGGGGTAAGGATGCTCATGCGGGCTCCACCCCTATGCCACTTCGGCATGATGCGCTTTTAGCGTCGGCAAAAATGATTCAGACTGTCAGCGCGGTTGCGGTAAAATATGGTCCATCAGCCGTGGGGACCGTGGGTTTGCTTGAAAACCGGCCAAATAGCAGTAACGTCGTGCCGGGCGAGGTCTTTTTTACGATTGATATTCGAGACCCTGATGATTCTGTTGTTTTGAAAATGGAACGCGAACTTCTGACTCAGTTGCAGCAGATTGCAACAGACAGTGCTGTCACCGCCGAAGTGGTTCAAATCTGGGATGCGCCGGCAGTTCATTTTGACAAAGAATGTGTGAGCATGGTCGAGCAGGCTGCGGCTGAAGCACAGTACCCTGCACGGCGCATTGTCTCTGGCCCCGGGCATGATGCAGGATATGTCGCACGCGTTGCCCCGACAGCCATGATTTTTGTGCCTTGCAAAGTTGGGCTTAGCCATAACGAGGAAGAAAGTATCACAAATCCGCAGGCAGAAGCTGGTGCAAATGTGCTTCTGGAGGCAGTATTAAAAGCAGATCAGTTCTTTAACGTAACTGAATGATAATTTATAGAAGACAGATTGAAACAAAATTTCTTGGAATTGGTGGGTAAGGCAGACAAAATGCAGCTTAACGATAGTCTGGAAAATTTCGATCCTGTTGCAACAGCCCAGAAAGGAACGTACTGGCAGCCATTTACCTCCAGTCGGGTACTACAGGCTAATCCAGTTCCCCGCACATTGGTGTCTGCCAAAGGGGCCTATTATCAGACACTTGATGGGCATAAGGTATTTGACACTCTCTCGGGCCTGTGGTGCACCCCTCTGGGTCACGCACATCCTCTGATTGGTGAGGCGATTCAAAAACAGTTTGAAAAACTTGATTTTTCCCCAAGCTTCCAGTTAACACATTCAGGCGCTTTATCTCTGGCGCAGCGTATTGCTGACATGGCACCAGAGGGTATGAACCACGTGTTTTTCACCAATTCCGGTTCGGAAGCGGTGGATACTGCCCTGAAAGTGGTGCTGGGGTATCATCGTATCAAAGGGGCTGCAAACCGCTTCCGCATGATTGGGCGTGAACGTGGTTACCACGGGGTCGGCTTCGGCGGTATGTCTGTTGGGGGCATCCTGTCTAACCGTAAAATGTTTGCGGCAGGCATGATGCCCGGTGTTGATCACCTTCGGCATACTTATGATCCCGTTCATATGGCCTTTACGCGAGGTCAACCCACATGGGGGGCTGACAGGGTAGAAGACCTTGAGCGGCTGGTGGCGTTGCATGATGCGTCAACTATTGCGGCTGTTATCGTTGAGCCTGTGCAGGGGTCAACTGGGGTTATTGTCCCACCATTAGGGTATCTTAAGCGTTTACGCGAAATCTGCACGAAACATGGCATCCTGTTGATCTTTGATGAGGTAATTACAGGCTTTGGTCGTATGGGTGCTCCATTTGCATCCCAGCGTTTTGACGTAAAGCCTGATATCATTACCTTTGCCAAGGCCATTACCAACGGTATTGTGCCTATGGGTGGTGTGATTGTTACCGATGAAATTTATAAAACATTCATGACCGGGCCGCAGAGCGCGATTGAATTCTGTCATGGCTATACTTACTCAGGCCATCCTTTGGCGGCGGCTGTAGGTCATGTCGTGCTGGATATTATGGAAAGCGAAGGCCTGTTTGAACGGGTTAAAGAGTTAGAACCTGTTCTGGAAGATGCTGCCCATAGCCTGAAAGGAATACCGCATATAGCGGATATCCGAAATATTGGTCTGACAGCTGCTGTTGAACTCAAACCTGCTGAAGAAGGCGTTGGTGTAAGAGGCGCCACTGTGTTTGAAGAAGCGCTGAAACAGGGGCTACTGCTACGTGTGACTGGCGATATTATTTCTTTCGGACCACCCTTTATTTCAACTGAAGAAGAACTAAAATCCATGATGGTAACCTTAAGGAAAGTTATTTCTGAAGTATAAGTTTGCCATATATAGAATTATTGCACTGCCTTACAGGCTTAGGCTCAAAACCTAAGTGGCAATAAAAGTGCTTTTAGGTAAAAGGGTACATGGGCGAGGTAAAATTTCCGATTACCTCGCCCCTAAAGAAAATTAACAAATTAAATTGAAAGCCATAGGGTAAATAATACCCTCATAATGCCAGAGTGACGTCGTCTGCTGACCTATGGTTGGGGCGTGTAACTTATATGTTCTACTCTGGTTTATGATGTTCAGCCTCTAATTCTCCTAAACGGTCATTAAGGCGCTTCAGAAGCGTAATGAGGGCGCTCTCCTCATCCTTATTGAGAACCTTGAAAAGATCCTCTGCAAAGGCATTTCTGATCGGTTCAAACTCGGCCAGAATGTCCAGTCCTTTGGGGGTAAGAGAAACTCTTTTAACCCTGCGATCTTCCGGGTCGGGTGTTCGACAGGCTAGGCCTTCTTTTTCTAACGCGTCGATCGCTTCCGTGACAGTGCGGGGGGCTAAACTAAGCACGTCAATTACGTCAGCCGATCGGGTCCAGCCCCGTCTTTCTATAAAAATCATTAGACGAATGCGTGTGAAGGAAACGCCTTTGACCTCGCACACGCGCTCCATAATCCGCTGCGACGTCACATAGAAATCGCGCAAGGCCTCCTGAAGGGTGGCATATGTTGTCTTTTCCATATAATGCTACTACCATATCATATTGATTGCATTCAATCTGGGCTGGGATCATAGCCCATTCTTTCTGATGGACGGAACCGGCAGTCTCAGATGACGGCAGAGAAGCAGACAAACACCGCACCGAATTTGCCGTCTGAACAGCCTGTTGAGGCTGGCCAAGGTGAAAAGCAACGCCTCTCACCCAAAGCGCGGCGCATATTGGTGGCACTTGGTAGCTTCGTGTTCATCAGTATTGTCGCATGGTTTGTATGGGACCAGCTTTACGGAAAGTACCGGCAGACGACGAACAACGCCTATATTGAGGCGGATATCGTGTCGGTTGCGCCCCGTATTTCTGGCTATGTTGACCAGATTTATGTCCGTGACAATGAAGACGTTAAGGCTGGACACCCCCTGATTCATATTAATGTTCAGGACTATCAGGCAAAAGCACGACAGGCACAGGCACAGATAGAAGTAGCCAAGGCCGAAGCCGCCAATGCAACGGCCGCCATTGATGAACAGGCTGCGGCAGTGGAGCAATCTCATGCTCAGTTCATGGCCGCAGACAGCGACGCCCGTGCGGCAAGAAACGAAGTTCTGCGATATGAACCGTTGAGTAGAACAGGAGCCGAAACACAGGAAAAGCTGACATCTTTGCGCACGACTGCCGCGAAGTATGAAGCCAATGCAAAAGCGGCCCGTGCGACGTGGGTGCAGAATCAGCGCCATATTGTGACTTTACAAACGCAGGTTCAGCAGGCGCGGGCTCAGGCCGAAGGCGCGCAGGCAGAACTTGATGCTGACAGTGTGAGTGTGGATGCGGCCGTTGTCCGTGCGGGAGTTGATGGCAGGGTAGGGGATAGGAGTGTACGGCTTGGGCAATATGTTCAGCCCGGTACACGACTGCTTTCTTTGGTTCCTTTGGACACGCTTTATGTCACTGCGAATTTCAAGGAAACGCAGGTGCGTCGCATGGCGGTAGGTCAGCCTGTCTCAATAAAAGTAGATGCGCTGCCGGGTGTGACGCTACGGGGATCTGTCGAAAGTCTTTCCCCTGCCACGGGAGCCTTGTTCTCCCTGCTTCCACCACAGAATGCGACGGGAAATTTCACCAAAGTGGTGCAGCGGGTTCCTGTCAGAATTGCTTTTTCCGTTCCGTCGGAATTGCGCGGAAAACTGCTGGCGGGACTGTCAGTCGTTGTCGAAGTCAATACGAAACCGGGAGATCAGGCCGATCATTCTCCACAAGGGCAGGGGCATTCTTCACCATGACCGCTGCTCGCGATCCAACGGGGGCTGCTGGAGGACGGGCGAACCTTTCTGACTGGCTTGCTGTGCTGGCAGGAACGCTTGGGGCACTGATGGCGACACTGGATGTCTCTATCGTTAACTCTGCACTGCCGGTTGTACAGGGCGAAATCGGTGCAAACGGTACAGAAGGGACGTGGATTGCAACGGCGTATCTGGTCGCAGAAATTATTATCATTCCGCTTTCAGCATGGCTAACGCGCCTTCTTGGACTGCGCACGTTGCTTTTAACGGTCACTTTTCTTTTTACTGTATTTTCGATTGTCTGCGGAATATCGACCAGTTTGCCGATGATGATCATCGGGCGGTTGGGGCAGGGCATGACTGGGGGAGCACTTATCCCTACCGCCATGACAATTATTGCAACACGTCTGCCCCCAGCACAGCAGGCAATCGGGAACGCCTGTTTTGGAGCAACAGCGTTGGTTGGGCCAGTGGTAGGGCCGCTGCTAGGCGGTTGGCTGACGGAGGCAATCTCGTGGCATTATATATTTTTCGTCAATCTGCCTCTTAGTTTTGTTCTGATCGTTCTTCTGCTGACCACTATGGCGCATGAGCGGCACCGTCTTGACCTGATAACGCAGGCAGATTGGTTGGGGATAGCAGGGCTGGCATTTGGTTTGGGCGGTCTGACCGTCGTGTTGGAGGAAGGAGAGCGGGAGCGCTGGTTTGAATCGTCCATGATTCAACAACTGGCGCTTATGTCTCTCATCGGGTTTGTTCTTCTGTTTCTGGGGCAGATTTATGCTGCGAAACCCGTTATCCGGCTGCGTTTGCTACTTCAGCGGCAGTTTAGCAGTGTCATTATCATGTCTATGGTTGTGTCTATGGTCAGTTACGGCACAGCCTATGCTATTCCGCAGTTTCTGGCAGGTGTCGCCAATTATAATGCGTTGCAGTCGGGCATTATTGTCATGTTGTCTGGCGTGCCAATCCTGCTGATGATGCCCATTACGCCGTTGATGATCCGGGCACTCGATATCCGTCTTGCTGTCGGTATCGGGATGCTTTTGCTCGCAGGTAGCGCATTTCTGGAAACAGATCTAAGCCCTCTTTCGGCAGGCGGGGCCTTTGGATTATCGCAAGTGCTGCGTGGAATTGGCACTACATTTACAGGACTGTTTCTTAATCAGGCCGCCATTCGTTCCGTTACGCGGGAACATGCGGCCGATGCCGCAGGTGTTTACAACGCAGCCAGAAATGTGGGTGGCTCTCTGGCGTTGGCTGCCATTGCTATCCTTCAGGATCGACGGGAATGGCTACATAGCCGCCGTATCGAAGAAACTCTCAACGCCAATTCTCCTCTTGTCCAATCATGGCTTGACGCGCAGAACGGAAATCTTAACGGCCCATCCCCAGCACTCAGCATGCTTGAAAACATTATTCACATTCAGGCGCTGACAATGACATATGCCGATCTGTTCTGGCTTTTGGCTATTACCATCATCATTGTCACACCGTTGGTAGTGATTTTGCGTCCCCTGCAAACCGTGAACGCAACCGTAAAAGAATAAGCCATGCGCCTTAAATACTTTTATTTTCCAACGATAGTGCTGCTTTCCGCTTGTTCAGTGGGACCGGATTACAAGGGGCCGCCTGTCATCAAAGGTGTGACGGACAGTCAAAAACCGTTTGCGCGAGCCGTAGGAATACAGAGTGCTTCTGTGGCATCAGAAAAAATGTGGTGGGTGTCTTTGGATGACCCTCTCTTGAATGATCTTATTCTTCGGACGAGGAAAGCTAATCCAGATATTTCAATCGCAATAGCCCGTATTCGGCAGGGTAGGGCAGAGACACGATTGCAGGGCGCAAATTTCTTTCCAGATCTCTCCTCAAACACATCTTATGCTCGCGCCCGATTTCCCAGCGCGGCAGACGGTGGCCCTGCCAGCAATGTCGAGGCCTATTTCCAGGGCTTTGATGCAAGCTGGGAAATAGATATTTTTGGAGAAAAAAGACGAGCACTCGAAGCGGCAAAAGCAAATCGGCAAAGTGCGGAGGCTGCACTTGACGATGTATATGTGACACTGGAAGCAGAAGTTGCCCATACCTATGTCATGCTTCGCGACCAGCAGCAGAGACAAGCCCTGTATCAATGTTCTATTGAGTCTTTAGAACGAACGGTTTCCCTTGCAAAAGAGCGTTTTCAAAGGGGAACAACGTCTACCCTGGATGTTTTGCGGTTAGATCAGCAACTTCAGCAAGTCAGGGCAGAGGCCCAAGCTCTGACAGCAGAAAGGGAAGCGTCTCTCGATAAAATAGCGATCTTAGTAGGGACCAAACCAGGGGATATTGATGGAGACTTATCGCGTTCAGCCAGTATTCCTCTGCCACCGCTCAGCTTCACAATTTCTAATCCGGAAGAGGTGCTTAAAAGGCGGCCAGATATTCGGCAGGCAGAACGGAAACTGGCGGCAAGTACAGCAAAAATCGGGCAAGCTCAGGGGGCGCGTTTTCCCAAAGTCAAATTTACCGGTTTGATTGGAACTGGCGGATTAAAGTCTTCTGATTTAACGCGCTTTGATGACTTTACTGCTTACCTTGCACCGCAGATTAGTTGGGATTTTCTAGATTTTGGCCGGAATGCAGCCAAAGTGCAATCTGCAAAAGGGGGGCGGGATGAAGCTTTGGCTAACTATCATAAGACAGTCTTGGTAGCGCTTCAGGAAACCGAAGATGCTCTTTCAAAATTCAAGAATGATCGTATTCAAGTCGCGGTTTTAGCCAGATCTGAGCAGGATGCTGTTACTGCTGTTCAACTGACACGCCAACGCTATCAACGCGGTACCGCCTCTTTGATGGATTTGCTTGACACAGAGCGCCGTCAAATTTCTACTAGACAGTCATTGGTGCAGCAGCAAGCCGCTTTAACAATTGATTATATTGCTATTCAGAAAGCATTTGGTGCAGGTGTGTCTGTAGCACAATAATATTTGTTAGTATCCTGACTCTTTTAATCGGATGAGCACATTTGGGCACAACACATTCCGGGAATGATATCTATTTTGAAGCAATCCAAACTGGACGCTATAAGGAGTGTGTACTTTGTAAAGCTATTTCTATTTTTTGTAATATACGTGTAGAAAATGGAAAGCCATTTTCCTGAAAGTAATTTTTTAGAAAAATCCAATAGTCAGGAAATCCATATGATATGGACTGATCAAACCAGTGGACCGCAGTTGAATAGTCTTCTGCTTCCAGTGCTAATCGTCCTAGATTAAAGGCGGCCCAGCAATCTCCCGCATTGGCTCCTGCTTGAAAATAAAGAAGTGCTTTCGTTTGGTCCGGGGGGGCTTCCTCTATACCTTTTTTGCACAATGTGCCCAGCATATTGAGGGCCTTGTTTACGCCGAGATTGGCTGCCTGCACGTAATAGAAAAATGCTCTATGGGTGTTTTGTGGTACGCCATCTCCAGAAAGATACAAATCACCCAGATTGAAATATGCCCAGCCATCGTTCTGTTCTGCGGCGGCTTCAAAATATTTGATAGCCTGAGATATGCTGCGGGGTACCCCCCAGGCTTGTTCATACGCGCGTCCAAGCATGTTGAGTGCCTGTGGCTGCCCGCTTTGTGCTGCAACGGCAAACAGATTAAATGCTTGCGTGAATTGTTTTTTATTGAGGCACAATTGCCCCAGAAGCAGCTGTACTTCAACTCTATTGGGTAGCTTACTGGTAGGGGTGGTGGCCCCTACCAGAGAATTCTGTTGCATTAAAATGTTAAGCCTACATTGCCCAGAAAAGACCGTGCTGGCCCCGGTACTGCCCGGCTGGAACTGAAGGAAGAAGCGTAGTTAAGATGATTGGTGATATTATTAGCGTTAAAGGAAACACGGTAATGTTTTGTTTCCCATGAAATCATACCGTTAAGGGAAAACTGATAAGGGATACGGGCTGTGTTGCTAAAGTCCCCGTTTGCCCAATAACCAGAGGCATATTGTGCTCCACCAGCAATTTTAAGATGGCCGGTTTCCGCTCTCAAGAAGTGATTTCCAATGTCATAAGATGTCCAGAGCGAGAAATTATTGTGTGACACGCCGGGTGCCTGATTCCCCTTATAGGTCGCGTTGTTTCTGATTTTACTGTCCATCCACGAATAGTTGCCATAGATGTCCCAGTTTTTGGTAATTTTGCCTGTCAGATTCAGTTCTACACCGCGGGTGCGTAGACCGACGCCAGAGTCACTGAAGCCGTTAACAACGTCGCCACTTTCATCATAATAGTAGGAGTTGTTTTGGTTGATCTGGAAAAAGGCCACCCCCATTCCCAATCGTTTATTAAAGAAATCGGTTTTGTTCCCGAATTCGAACAGGTCGCTCCGTTGTGGTTTGTAGTCTGCTCCATTTTGGGGCGTATCGCTTGCTAGAATAGTAACTTGGGACGACACATCCGTGCCGATTGGTTTATAAGAGCGGGAGAAAGTAAAGTAGAAAGACGAGTTTTTCAGAGGTGTATACATGATGCTCCCTGAAGGGCTCCAGCGATCGGCATTCTGCTTCTGTCGCGGTACAAGGGTTGACGATAGCTGATACCCGGCGAAAGTAGACTGGAAAGCATCCCAGCGCACTGTGCCAAAGAGAGAG
Organism: Acetobacter indonesiensis; assembly: GCF_000963945.1. Classification (GTDB taxonomy): domain Bacteria; phylum Pseudomonadota; class Alphaproteobacteria; order Acetobacterales; family Acetobacteraceae; genus Acetobacter; species Acetobacter indonesiensis. Next base: position 49,362 of record NZ_BAMW01000078.1, read on the forward strand.
AGCTGTTTTGTAAGCTGGATATGATCTGAAAGAAATAATCCGACGTCGCGCTGATCCGAGTTGGACATATTTGCTTTCGGAAGGCGGAGATAGGCCCCGTTAGAGGAATGAGACGGGTTACGGATTGTCTGGGTGTTAGACCGCCCATACCAAGTGCCTATATAGCGGTTTTCATCCTGATAATTAACATCAACACCAAATTTTAAATCGTTCTTGAAGCGCCATGTGTCGAAACGTGCATTGCCCATAAAAACATTCTCTACACCCCAACCTTTTGAAAGGTAGGCAACGCCTCCGCCCGCCCCATAACTAAGCAAAGGATTCCCGCCCGCATTAAACTGACTGATGCAAGCGGGGGTACTACACGCGGCAGGGGTGGTCGCTGAATAATTACGTTCGTACTTTGTCAGACGTGTATTGTTGCTAAGTGTAAACCAGGATGAAATCTTGGATTTAAGAGACGATGTCAGGCTATGAATGTCAGAATTATCCCGGTCCTCGCTGCGAGTATACGTCGTGTCGCGGGCAAGCCCTTCACTGGTAATGGGGCGGAATGTGCCGTTAGACGTTTTGATCATTCCAACACCGTAGTCGGGCAAACTGTCGGTATGCAGCCAACGCCAGTTCAGATGCCACGAGGTATCACTGTGCAGCCCGACACCGAGGTCAGCGGCTGCGCCATAACGGTTGGCGTAAATGTAATCTCTGCCGGGAACACCTGCACGATTATACATGCCGTTAATACGGAGGGCGACATCGCGGTTGAACTGATAGTTTACATCGCCCTGGCCACGATATGTGCTGGCGCTTCCGAAAGCCTGATCATAATTATAGGATGTGCCGTCATGCGCTTTTTTAAGAGACTGATTAATAAGGCCACCCAGATTTGCTGCACCAAAATATTCGCCTGCGGGACCTTTAATAACCTCAACATTTTCTACGTCGAAGATATCACGCGTATAGGTACCAAAATCTTTTAAACCATCAGTATAAACGTCACCGCGAGCCTGTTGGCCACGAATACGGAATTGGTCTCCGTTTAGGCCCCCACGTCCTTCACCTGTTGAAAGCGTAATGCCCGGCACATTGGCCAGAGCTTGATCAAGCGTATAAAGGCGTTGCTGTTTTATAATTTCCTGCGGCACGACATTAATGACTTGTGGCGTGTCACGCACAGAAGTGGGCATGCGGCCAATATCCAACACAGTTGCATTAGTATTGGGAATTTCAGAAATATCTTTATGTTCTCCACGAACTCTGACAGCGGGGAGGTTTATATTCGTGTTGGTTAAGGCTGGATCTGTTTTTGCTTCTTGCGCGTCAGCTTCATTTTCTGCGTAACCGAAACCAGCAGATAGGCCGATGGCCATAGCTGCCCCCACGCGTAGTTTGGGGGAAAAAGAACGATCGTGCCGTTTCATCATATTCTCCTGGATGATGCTCTCATCCGACAGTGGGCTATGACAGCCAATTACTCGGCCTCTATGATGTTACTGATTATCGTTCGCAACAAAAAAGAAGTGCTGTCTTTTCATAAACGTCAAGATGTGTTGCATCCAGGTTACAATTCAGCCCACCGTCGCACCAAATTATGGTAGCTGGCCGTCAAACCCAGAATAGCTGGGGACGTATCAGGAATAAGCTGTCGGGCTTGCCGTATAGACTGATCGAGTTCGTAAAGAAGTGTGCGACAGCCATCATCTTTTACCATGGATTGAGTCCAGAAAAAGGACGCCCACCTGCTGCCTCGTGTAACACGGTTGACCTTATGAAGGCTGGTGGACGGATACAGGACAAGATCCCCCGCGGGGAATTTGGCGGTATGCACGCCGTATGTGTCCTGTATTACCAGCTCTCCGCCATCATAACTTTCCGTGTCACTTAGAAAGAGGGTGGAGGAGACATCTGTGCGAATACGGAAACCTGTTTCAGGGTCGGGCCGAATGCTGTTATCGACATGATATTCAAACTCCATGCCAACGTCGTAGCGGTTGAACAAAGGTGGGAATACGCGCAAGGGCAGGGCGGCGCTGGTAAAAATATCGTTTCGGGCCAGCGCGTTAAGAATAAGACGGCCAAGCTGATGCGCTACGTCTGATTCTTGTGGAATTTGCAGATTGGCCTTTGCTTTGGCGGACTGATCTCCCGCAGTAATTTTTCCGTCGACCCATTCGCTCTGCTCCAGTCTTTGGCGACAATGCAAGACTTCTTCCCGACTAAGTATTCCCGGAATATGGATCAACATGACTTTACTCACTTCACCAACATAGATACGCTATATATGAGAATGACTCTTAGTTGCGTAATTGTTAAATATCAACCATAAGTGTTTGCCCGACGCTTTGCCGAGCTTTGTGGGTCAGCACGCGTCGTTTTGTAGAAGGTAATCTGCCTATGCCCGCGCTTTCGCCGTCAGCACTATCGCTCTCCCCGTGGGATATGTTCATGAATGCAGGGCCGATTGTGCGCTGTGTTATGATGCTGCTTGCTTTCGCCAGCGTATTAACGTGGACCATTTTTATCGCAAAATCTGTCGAATTGTTCAGGGTGCGCCAGACCTTGCGAAAAGCAGAGCAGGCGCTGGAAAGTGCGAATACGTTAGATCTGGGGGAAGAGGGCACGCGTCAGAATGGGATTGCTCATACCCTGGTTATGGCGGCTGAGACTGAACGCGTCCGTTCGCAAGATATTGTAGACGACAATGAAGGACTGAAGGAACGCATTGTGCTGCACCTTGAGCGGCTGGAGGCGGCTGAAGGACGCAGGTTGATGCGGGGCACGGGGTTGCTCGCCACCATTGGGGCAACGTCACCTTTTATTGGGCTGTTTGGCACGGTGTGGGGTATTATGACCTCCTTTACAGGGATTGCTGCCAGTAAGGCTACCAGTCTGGCCGTTGTTGCGCCGGGCATTGCCGAAGCGTTGCTGGCGACAGCTTTAGGGTTGGTGGCGGCAATCCCGGCTGTTGTCATTTATAATCACCTTGCACGTCAAAGTGCGACGTGCCGGGCACATGTCGCAGACTTGACAGCGCTTGTTATGCGGCTTGTTTCGCGTGATTTGGGGCGTATGCAGGCATTGACCAAAACCGGACAGGTTGTGCGCTTTGACCCCTCGCGCATGGCGGGGGAATAAGGCAGCATGTTGCGTATTCGCCATACAGATGAAAACCCGCATGAGGCGAGCGAAATAAACGTCACACCATTTATTGACGTGGTGTTGGTGTTGCTGGTCATTTTCATGGTAACGGCGCCACTTACGACAGTGAATGTGCCGGTTGATTTGCCATCTTCAACCGAAAAGCCTGCGCCGCGTCCAGATGATCCTGTTTTTTTAACTGTTAAAGCGGATCACAATCTGGCTTTGGGGGAGGATAATGTGGCCGTAGAAGGATTGCCCAATGCCTTGCAGCAGGCCACCAAGGGTGACAAGGAACAGCGCATTTTTCTGCGTGCGGATAAGACTGTCGATTACGGAACATTGATGAGCGTTATGGATAAATTGCGGGCAGCAGGTTATCTAAAGGTGGCTTTGGTTAATTTGCAGGGGCAAGAAGAAGGGCAAGAAGTCAAATCTTCTGGGGCAATGGGTTCTGGAGCGCAGTAGTCGGCATGCTTATTGATAAAGTGATTTCAGTATCAGGTTCTTTTTCTAATTGGCAACAGATCAACAGGCATCGGCAGTTAAAAGAAGAAAGCATGCGCTGGGGACTATCCTTTGTCAGCGTTTTGCTGGCAACGGGTGGGGTAATTTGGTGGGTCTCTCGTCTTCCTCAACCTGTTGTTGCAGTGGCAGAGCCTCCGCCAGCCGCCATAGCGATTGACATGACGCCTGAGCCGGTTTCGACACAGTCGCAAACACAAGATGTTCCTTTGGCGCCCCAACAGACACTTTCAGAGCCAGACCCGTCACCCGTTGAACCGCCGAAGATTATGGCAGCATCGTCTCCGGCCCCTAATCCACCGGTGCCGGTTCCAAAACCCGAGAAAGTGCGGAAAGTGGTTAAACCGCACAAGCCTGTTCTGTACCAGAAAAAGGTGATTCCGGATAATAGCCAGCCTGCCGAGATGACGACGGCTCCCCCACGATCAGATGCTCCGGTGGCTCAAGCTCATAATGCAGCTTCATCTGGCGCATCATCCCCCAAAGCCGCACATGATCCGGTAACGTGGCAGGGGGCTTTGTTGGCGCAACTGGAAAGAGTCAAGCGTTATCCGCAAGAGGCTATGGCCGATCACGACGAAGGTGTGCCAACGGTTACCTTTACTATGGATCGTTTGGGGCATGTGTTATCTGTCAGGTTAAATAAGAGTTCTGGCCACCCATTGTTGGACGCAGAAGCTGTTGCCCTGCCTAAACGCGCGCAACCCCTCCCGGTCCCGCCTGATAGCGTCCCCGGAAACCCGATAACACTGACTGTTCCTGTTGAGTTTTATATTCGCTAACACATCTTAAGTTTGGGTTGGTTTATTACCTGATATTCCTGCAATGCTGACCGGATTGTTTGCGTTGTTGTGAAGCACGCAGAAAAAGTTGATAAAGCTGGCGATCCCTCCTTTGGATAATACTTTAGAATTTGAGGGTGGCGTTTTTATTTATTGAAGGAAGCCTTCATGTTACGTTTCGCACGTCTTGCGATGCTTGCCAGCGGACTAGGTATTTCAGCTTTATTGTCTCTCCATCATGCCGAAGCGCAGTCAGTGCCAGTTGTGGAAGATGGTCATTCTGCTCGGCCTTTATGGGTTTTGCTGGTGCAGCGTGGTCCCGATAATGAAGATCAGATTGCAACAGCATCATTTTATACGAAAGAGGCCTGCGAAAATGCTCTGAATTTTCTGCGGAACCAGCAGGAACATCCTAACCGTGAGTTTCGTGCAGCCTGCATGCCTTCTGGTGCCGTGTAAGATAGGCTTATTATAAGAGAGCATAAAGAGATTGCGATCTGTTCAAATGGTCTCTCTATAAATAACTCGATAATATTAAAATGCTCTGACACTGTTTTGAGAATGCTGTCAGAGCATCTTTATCGAGACACTATAAATGCAAAATTAAAAAAACCTACATCTGATGGCAGGTTAAGACTCTTTTTTGATGTTGAAGAATAAAGTTCTTTAGGTCTTGAGAGAAAAAAGAAGCAATAAAGTTCGACCAAATTTATTCGTTAACAAATCAAGATATATATCTTCCATAAACAAGCTGATGCCGGGTATATGCGCGGAGGTAGTGCATTTTATGGAACAGTCGCATCTTATGGTTGGCCACAATATTTTACGGGTTTCTTATGGTGCGTTTCAGACGGAGCACAGATCGGCCTTGGCTGTTGTGCAGTATGCTCCGGGCAACGCAAAACTTTGCTATCGTAATGGTCAGGTGCAGCTAACTATTCCCTATACACATGGCGAATGCTCCGAATATTGGTCAACACTAGAAGTAAGCTCCTGTCGCGGTGGTATGACTGACCAAGGAGTTGCATGGTGTGAAGACGGTACAAACCTGTTTGCAGCCTTTATTCTTGACGATAGGCCAAGGTTATCAGGCGCTGTTCAGGAAAAATATGAAGCCCTGTTAAATTTTGTACAGGAAAAAGAGTATAGAACACTTTATAGAATATGGAATTATATTGGTCGTATTAATCAATCGAATAAAGATGGTCTTGAACGGTACCGGGACTTTTGCTTGGGGCGAGCGCTCGCGTTTGAGCGTTCAGGGTTCACGATGGAAACTTTGCCAGCAGCCACAGGGATTGGGTTCGACGAGGGAGGCGTGTGTGTTTATCTGCTTGCTCGTCGTGATGGGCTGGCCGCCAATATAGAAAACCCATTACAAATACCAGCCTATCGTTACCCAATAACCTACGGGCCTAAGTCTCCATCTTTTGCACGTGGCACTGTTCTTTATGATCAACAGAGGCTTGAGTTATACCTTTCCGGCACAGCAAGCATTCGTCAGTCTGTTTCTGTTGGAAGTAACTTGGAAGAGCAAATAAATATTACAATAGAAAACATACACGCTTTGATAGAGAGCGTTAAGGAAAAAGAGGAACTAGACAATTGTGTCTGCTCAAGTTTAAAAATTTATGTAAGACATGCTAAAGACAAGGCTGCTGTATCTAATGTTTTCCGTCATGTTTTTAATGTGTCCCCCGAAAATTCGCCTGTTTTCGTTTCCGATATTTGCAGGTCAGAACTTCTTTTAGAAGTCGAAGGTGTTTTCTCCTACACTATGAATAAATAACGAGATTGAGGGTATTGTGGCAAGTTGACACACAACGATAATATAATACCAACAAAAATATTTTAATAAATAAAGCTGAAGTCTTCCGTAATCTAGTCTCAAAATTCAGCCTACTGAATTCACAGAACATTCACAGTCTGACTAAACCAAATTTTATAAAAGGAACCTATTCATAGCTCGTGTAGGAACTTTTCTATGTCTGAAACGATAGTCGGCGCTGGTACGCAAAGCCGCCCCAACATGCAGGGTGGTGAACATCAGGCATTTCGTTTTTTCTTTCTGGCGGTGATAGCCGCAGCCCTTTCTTTTGTCGGCTACAGTGTTTTGCAGGACCTGCATCAGGCAGGGGCAAATGGCATCGCCGTGGGGGCTTTTGTGTTGCTGGCTCTGGCGCTTCTCATTGCGCTGGGGTTTGAATTTGTAAATGGCTTTCATGACACTGCAAATGCTGTGGCAACAGTCATTTACACCAATAGCCTTCCGCCACTGGTTGCTGTGGTTTGGTCCGGGGCCTGGAACCTTTTGGGTGTGTTGGTTTCTTCCGGTGCCGTGGCCTACAGCGTTGTAACATTGCTGCCTGTTGAACTTATTCTTCAGGTAGGGAGCGGGGCAGGGCACGCCATGATTTTTGCTCTGCTGCTTTCGGCTATTGTTTGGAACCTTGCCACATGGGCTATGGGCATACCCAACAGTTCTTCCCACGCGTTGGTAGGCTCAATTCTGGGGGTGGGGTTTGCGAACCAGTTAATGGCTCCTACAGGGAGTGCGCTCTATGGGGTTGATTGGTCGCAGGTCAGGAAAGTTTTTTCTTCCCTATTATTCAGCCCGATCTGCGGCTTTATTCTCGCTGCTGGTCTGTTGCTGGTTTTCAAGCTGCTGATCAAAAATCCTGCTCTGTATAAATCCCCTGAAGGGGATGCACCGCCTCCATTGTGGATCCGTGGTTTGCTGGTTGGGACCTGCACCGGGGTGTCTTTTTTCCACGGCAGCAATGATGGCCAGAAAGGCATGGGTCTTATCATGCTCATTCTGATCGGTGCGGCGCCTACGGCTTATGCTCTTAATCGTGCCATGCCTGAAAGCGCTATGCCCGCGTTCGTCCAGACAGCGGAACAGACCGCAACAGTTTTTCGTCAACATGCGCCAGCAGCCGGGGTGGCCCCGAATGCTGTTGAGGCCAGAAGCATTGTAACGGATGCGCTGAGAGAGAAATCAGTTAACCGGCCGCTTGTTTACAGCGCACTAGGCACGTTGTCTGACGATATTGCTGAATCTGTTAAAAACTATCGTTCCTTGCATGCCATTCCGGCGGCTGCCGTACCAAACGTCCGTACAGATATGTATCTGGTTTCAGATGCCATTCGCACACTTGGCGCGGCCAAGGATTTTTCAGGTGATGAAGGGGCACAGCTTAAAAGCTTCATGGGGCTGTTGAACGCAGGTACCCGTTTTATTCCGACATGGGTCAAAATCTCGGTCGCGCTGGCGCTCGGGCTTGGTACAATGGTTGGTTGGAAGCGTATTGTCGTAACCGTTGGTGAAAAAATTGGAAAAACGCATCTAACCTATGCGCAGGGTGCTTCGGCCGAAATTGTCGCTATGGGCACAATCGGTCTGGCAGAAGGCTATGGTATGCCGGTTTCTACCACGCATATTCTCTCCAGTGGTGTTGCCGGAACAATGGTCGCTGGCGGTGGTGGCCTGCAAATGAGCACATTGCGGAGCATGGCTATGGCGTGGATTATCACATTGCCAGCCGCTATGCTTATTAGTGGGGTGCTCTACATGGTTTTCCGCTACATTTTCTAAGTGTTCCAGTAACATCAGATTTGTTTTTCTGAATGTTTCTGTCAAAAAAACTTTGTGTTTATTGTTTGGGTATTGGCCTGATGCTTGCTGTGGCATCAGGTCAGATTTTTGCGGCCACCCGACCTCTTACAACGGATATTCTTCCGTCTGGTGTTCCGCTGCCCTTTCCCGCACCCGGCATGCAATCGTCGTCAGATGACTGGAATAGCACTCTCTTTGCAGACACATATGGCGTCAGAAGCTGGCTGAACCATTACGGTCTGCGTTTTAGCCTTCAGGACGTGGAGGAAGTGTGGGGCGTGGCATCGGGAGGGCTCCATCAGGGAGCCAGCTATAACGGAATGAGTGCTGCCAGCTTGACGTTTGATCCTTCTCGGATTGGTGGTTGGAAATACGGGTTATTCAATGTCAGCGCACTGCAAATAAGGGGGCGTTCAGCTACATCCGATAACGTCGGTGCGTTGAATACACTGAGCGGCTATGATGCCCAAAGGTCTTTAAGGCTTTTTGAACTTTGGTATGGTCAAGGATTTTTGGGCAATAGGCTCGACGTCCGTGTTGGTTCTCTTGACCTTGATACAGAGTTTATGGTCAGCCAAAACGCGTCTCTATTTTTGAATGCCAGTTTTGGCTGGCCTCTTTCTGCTTCAACAGATTTGTATTCTGGTGGTCCCTCATGGCCCTATTCAGCGCCTGGAGTTCGCATTCGTTATAATCCGCTTTATCCTCTGGTCCTGATGTTTGCTGCAACGGATGATAACCCGACAGGTGGCCCTTTCTATCCGTCACAGGATAATCCGGCACAAAATCTGTCAGGCACGCGATTTGGTGTGTCCAACGGAGCATTGTTCATGTTTGAGGCCCAGCTATGGGTTGATGCCGCAAGGCGTCTTGGGCTTGACCATGCGGCATTGCCGGGCACATGGAAAATTGGTGGCTATTATGACACCGGGTCTTTTCCGGATCGGCGGTACTCGGCAAACGGCCGTATTCTCGCTGCACCGGATGCGTCTGTATCGCCGCGTTATTACCACGGTAATTGGATGGTTTATGGCGTGTTTGATCAGACAATCTGGCGGATAGAAGGTGATACACCGCGTGCAGCAAGTGTCTTCATTCGTGTCACAGGAAATGACGGCATAAAGAATACATTTTCTTTCGGTGCTGAAGCAGGGCTGACTGTGCAGGGGATTGTCCCACACAGGAAAGATGATGTTCTGGGAATAGCGTGGGGAGCAGGCTTTTTCGGTCGGCGGGCAAAACAGGCTGCCGAAGATAGTCTTCTCTATTCAGGAGAAATAACGTCCGGTCGGAAGTCAGAACACCATATAGAACTAACATGGCAAACACCTGTTCAGCCTTGGCTGAACATCCAGCCGGACTTTCAATACATATGGAATGTAGGTGGCGGCGCAAGCAGTCAGTCAGATACTCCGGCCATTCCCAATGCAGCAATATTTGGCTTGAATGTAAGTTCCTCTTTCTGATTGTTGTATTTTTATGAAATCGGCATTTTCAAAGCCAGAATTGGTGATTTTATACCGAAAATCTGCCAGTTCTAGGGTCAGAACAATCTATTATTCTCCGGCATCGGCCGAATGAGAATTGGGTGGGGAGCAAAGATAATGACTGAGACACTGGATGGATTTTCTCCGGCTGAACTGGAACGTATCCGTATCAGGCAGGAAATTATTGATGATCTGGATGAAGAGTTTGAACTGGAACTTGAAGAAGGTGATGCCGACGGCAACGCGTCTGAATATTCTTCATCATTTCGGAAAACCTATTTCAGTGAACTGGTGCGGCTACAGGGTGAACTTGTAAAGCTGCAGGATTGGGTCAAGGAAACAGGTTATAAGGTTGTTGTCCTTTTTGAAGGCCGTGATGCGGCGGGCAAAGGGGGCGTTATCAAACGTATTACGCAGCGCCTTAACCCGCGTATCTGCCGCGTGGTGGCTTTGCCCGCCCCGACAGACCGTGAGCGGACCCAATGGTATTTTCAGCGTTACGTTGCCAATCTGCCTGCAGCAGGGGAAATGGTTCTGTTTGACCGAAGCTGGTATAATCGTGCCGGTGTAGAACGCGTGATGAATTTTTGCTCGGACGAGGAATATGAAGAGTTCTTCCGTTCCGTCCCAGAATTTGAGCGGATGCTGGTAAGAAGCGGTATTAAACTGGTCAAATACTGGTTTTCGATTACGGATGATGAGCAGGAAGCCCGGTTCAAGGCACGTATTGAAGACCCATTGAAGCAGTGGAAGCTGAGCCCGATGGATCTTGAAAGCCGGAAACGGTGGGAGGCTTATACCAAAGCGAAAGAGATCATGCTGGAACGCTCAAGCATTCCGGAAGCTCCTTGGTGGGTTGTGCAGGCTGTTGATAAAAAACGGGCGCGCCTGAACTGTATCAATCATCTTTTGCAGCAGGTTCCGTATCAGACAATCAGCCGCCCAGAAGTCGTGTTACCGCCCCGTGTTTATCATGAAGATTATGAACGGCAGCCTACCCCTGAAAATATGATTATCCCTGAACTTTACTGATTTAATTTCAGAGGCCACGCCTACGTCTTTGTTTGAAGGCCATGTCATTGTTTTTAAGAAACTGTGACATGGTTTTTTTATGATGGATATAGATGCCTCTCCCAAACCTTAAAACAACAAGGCCTAGTGCATGTTCACGAATAAGTGGGTTGCTCGCTCACGTTGATATGCGGTGTTCTTGTCTGAAATCATAAGGAAAATCTGCCATGCCGTCGCAAAAAGAGCTTCATTTTGTCGTCCTTCTTGGCAGTCTTCGTGCAGGCTCTCTCAATGGTATTGTTGCCCGTACACTGCCACAAATTGCGCCGCCCGGAGTAAATATTTCACTCCTTGGGTCAATTGCAGACTTTCCTCACTATAATCAGGACGTGCAGGACAAAGGTATTCCAGCGCCCGTATTGCGCACGGCTGATCAGATACGTCACGCTGACGGGCTTATTATTGTCACCCCCGAATATAACTACTCTATACCCGGAGTGCTGAAGAACGCAGTGGATTGGCTTTCCCGCCTGACGCCGCAACCGCTGACTGGTAAACCTGTCGCAATTCAGACGGTGTCTCCCGGTGCTATCGGAGGTGCACGGGCACAGTATCATCTGCGTCAAAGTCTGGTTTTTCTGGACGCTTTTGTGTTGAACAAGCCAGAAGTCATGATTGGGCAGGCAGCAGAAAAATTTGATAGTGAACGTCTCGAACTCACAGATCAGAAAACTAAGGATTTTCTGGTGCGTCAGATAAATGCGTTGGCGGATTTAACGCGCAAAGTTGCACCATAGGCATCCTTGATCAATAGGGGCGGGGGTATTGGGTTGGGTGCCAGTTTCCCCAGGGGCAGAGAGGCATTTAACCTTCTGTCGAGAAAATAGATGTTCTGGATTTTTCTTACCGTGAGACCTGTCCGATTTTTATGACGTCTTGGACGTAAGGCTGTCTGAATTCTGCCACAAGCGTTGGCCAGCATGATCAGGTTAGAAGTGGAGAATTCCGTGAAACAAAAATTAATGACAGCACTGATGGTGGGTTTGGTTGTGGGGGGCGCTACTGTCGCCTCTGCTGAACCGGGCGGACCTATGCAGGGAGATCACGGACGCGGACATCAGAATCATGGCCGTAACATGGGGCCGGGAGATCGCGGGCCCGGTGGTCCGGGCGGCCCAGGCCGTGGAAATGACGGGAGAGGCGGCATGCCCGGCCCCGATGGTGGTCGCGTCTGGCACCGTGGGGATCGGTATGATGGCCCCCGTGGTGGAATGTGGGCCGTGCAGGATTGGCGGCAGTATCGTGGGCTTTCCGCTCCGCCGCCGGGATATTACTGGGTGCAGTATGGAAATCAGTTTCTGTTGACGGCTGTCGCAACGGGCATCATTTCCAGCGTAATTGCTGGCACCTATGCAGCCGGACCAGGCGGATATTGAAGACACCAAGCGAGTCTTACTTTTTATAAGAAACTAAGATCGATTCTTATTTAGAAATCCTGCCTTTGGTAAAAAAGCCGAAGGCAGGATTTTTTTTGTAAATTCAAACTGCTTAGCTATTGTTCTACAGTCTGGCGTGACGAAACCGATGTTTTGCGCGTGCATATCACTAGATATAGTGCCATCCTGTTTCCAGAACCACAATATTGGCCAATCCTGACGACGGGCACGTTTAAGGAAGCCATTTGTCTGATGGAGAAGCGATTATGGATGGAAACCTCTTTCTGGCTGAACGCCCCTCTAAGGTGCTTGAGGTTTCCCGCTCTCCATTTGAAGGCGGTTTTAGCTCCCAGTCAGAACCGTCTCGCAGATTGGATAAGGGGATGGGAGAAGCCGTAGGTCGGCGTACAGTATTCAGACCATCCGACGCAGAAGATTTTGGTGCAGTTGCAGACCGCGTGGCGACAGGAAATATGGCTCTCCTGCCAAGAGTGGATAATCACGAAAAGGCACAGTTGCGGAATGCAATTGCCACCGGCGCATTGTTGACGTCTGGGCGGCATCTTCAGCACGGGGATGACACTCAACCCAAGCGCAATATGGAAATGTTCACGAATTGCGCAACGGCTATCTGCTCCTTCGCAAAGTTCTATCTGCTGCTGAATGGTTCAGGCGTAGGCCGGGCTTATGATGATGAACTCTGTGTCGTTGATTGGGCTAACGCCCCCGACCTTTTGTTCAGGCTATCAGAAGACCATCCAGATTATCCCAAAGACCGCACCAGCTTACTGCGGTTTGGTCTGGATATGAATGTGCTGCCTTGGGGGACGGGATTATCAGGCTTTACTGTCGAAATGGAGCAGAACGTCAAAGATTTCCTTGCCAAGACGGTCATAAGAGACGCCGAGATACCGAAGGGAGCCTCTGTCCATACAATAGAAGACAGCCGTGAAGGCTGGGGAAAGGCCATCGAGCAAATAGAAGCGCAGGCTTTTACGGGCGTTGGTAACCAGACACTGGTTCTTGATCTAAGTGATATCCGATGTGCGGGTAGCCCGATTGCGGGTATGCAGGGCCGTCCAGCTTCGGGCCCGATCTCTTTATTGCGTGGGTTATTGAATATTCGGGACCATGTGATTGAGGCAGCACGGCAATCGCCTATGCCATTGTGGGAACAGGCGCTCCGGGTTGATCACTATCTGTCGGTTGAGGTGCAGGTGGGGGGCGCACGGCGCGCGGCAAGAATGGCTACCAAATCCTGGCGGGATGCTGATGTTCTTCGGTTTATTCGTGCCAAAGAAGAAGGTGGCTTATGGACAGCTAACCACTCTGTCATGGTGGATGCTCTGTTCTGGCACTATGCAAACGACAGGGCGCAGTCCGGTCCGATGGCTGATCATGCCCGGACGGTCTTTGCGGAAGCAACGCGCTGCGCGTGGGTAAATGGGGAACCGGGTTTTATCAACGGCGATAAACTGGAAGATAATCGCACCGGCAGTGCACGGCAGAAAAAAATCCATGCAGATGGGCGGGATTTTCGGTCTCGGCGTTATCAGGCAACGCATGCATCCAGTTTGTTGGCGCTTTTGGCACAGCGTGCGGCCGACGCACATTTTCCTGTTACGACTAATCCCTGCGGCGAAATTACGCTGCATGTGACAGGGGGATACTGCGTAATAGGTGACTTTGCTCCTGTTCTGGCTTGCCCTGTCGCATTTGAGGAGATTCATCCGGGTAAGCTGGATGAACAGATTGCGGCAGTATGGGACGCTCGTGTTCGGGATTCCGTTAGGCTTGGCGTCCGTTTTCTGCTTCGCGCCAACACGATGGATGCACTTTATGGCGAAGAAGTCAGACGTACCAATCGGATAGGCATAGGCCCGACCGGGTTGCATGAATGGGCATGGATGCGGTTTGGATTTGGTTTTCGCGATTTGCTGGATGAAAAACACTCATCCGCATTCTGGCTGGCAGTGCGGTCTTTGTCCGAGATTGCGAAAGCAGAGGCGAATACTTATGCAGATGAGATAGGAACAAGTCGACCCGTGACGGTTACGACTGTCAAACCTGCGGGCACGACATCCAAACTATTTGGTTTGACGGAAGGGGCGCATCTTCCTGCACGGCGGCAATATTTGCGGTGGGTGCAGTTTAAAGGCGTGCAACGCGAAGATGGAAGCTGGGAAGCCGGAACGGACCCGCTGCTACCGACGTATGAGCAGAAAGGATACCCGATAAAGGCTCTGCAAACATTCCCGGGTATGAGCATTGTTGGTTTCCCAACCGTGCCCCTTCTTCAACGGTTAGGGATCGGCGAGAAAGCAGTGACCGCGCCAGAAGCAACGCCTGAGGAGCAATATCAGTGGCTTAGCCTTTTGGAAAAATACTGGATTGGAGCAGATCAGGGCAATCAGGTCTCTTACACGCTTAAGGTTTACACAGATCGGTATGATCTTGATGGTTTCAGAACCATGGTCGCTACCCGCCAACCGCATGTGCGATGCTGCGCCGTGCTCCCCAGTCGGCCTGATTCTGATCTGGGTTATGAATACTTGCCAGAAGAAGAAGTGTCAGCAGGACGTTTTGCCGCTTTAACAGGGGCTATTCACGATAATGATGTGCAGGAAATGATTGATTGGGCGCATTTACAATGCGCCAGTGGTGTGTGTCCAATTTAACCGGAGGGAAGGAGGACCTCCCTCCGGCCGGATGGCACTTAGACGGGTTTATCCAGGATGTCGGCTGCGGCTTTTTTAAGAATATCAGCTATACGCTGCACTTCTTCAGGTGGGCAGCCACGTTTGCTGTGTAAGGCCTGTTTCAATTCGACCCGTGCTTTATGAAAGGCATCGGCGGTTTTGGGGTCTGGCGCATCAACCCCTGAAAATGCTTCGCGCACTTCAGCCATACGGCTGCCGATGCGCGCAAGTGTTTCGAGTATTTGGTCTGCGCGGTCCTTGTTTTCTTCCAGATAGATCCGGCCATCATCAGTCAGGCTGTAAAGTTTGCGGTTTCCTTCCTGAGAAACAGCAGCGTGGCCGATTTCGTCCAGATAGGTGAGGGCTGGGTACACCATGCCGGGGCTGGGCGTATAAAACCCACCTGATTTTTCTTCAAGCAACCGGATAAGTTCATATCCATGTGCTGGGCGTTCTGCCAAAAGAGCCAGCAGAACCAGTTGGAGTTCCTCCGAACTGAGTTTGCGGCCTTTGGGGATATCACCGCCACCAAATCCTCGGCCAAATCCGGGTCCAAACCCGCGCCCGAAACCGCCACGGCCTCGATGGCCGCCAATGGCGTGGAGAATGTGATGCATACGGCGTGTGTGTTTATGATCATTCATCATGTCTTACGATATAAATATCTTAAGATATAATTCAAGACTTATTTTAAGATTTATCTTGTCGCTGGAAAATCGTGCTTGGCTTGATTTGCGGCACCAGGGCGATCATCATCAGTTTATGAGAAAGCAATGCGTTTTTATGGTTACCTTTTTAGGCGTCACGTCAGGCTTGGGCTTGCAAGCAGACAGGTCTTGGGCGCAGGCTGTATATCATCAGCCGTCTGAGGCAGAGCAGCGCATTATCCAAAGAAAAATTGAGGCTGTCAGGAACCAGATAGAGCGTTCGGCAGTTGAGAATCAGAGTTTGGCATGGAAAATGACAACGTTCTTATGCCAGCCTGCTGCGCGGGATATTCTGAAAAAAATGGGGTCTGACAGTCGGTTTTTCTTGCAGGATGACAAACCGGATAGTCAGGTTTTTGTCAGCCCATCTTTGCTTTCGGGGCGAGGGCAATATCGGAAAGCGCAGCACTCTATTGAGTGGGTGCCCTTCGCGTGGACCTGCCATCTTGATCCCCAGACAGGAAAAGTCAGACACTTTGACGTGATGCCTTTTTCTACGGAAAAAGGGAAAACAGCAGAATCCCATTATTGTGCGGCATCCGATTTACAGCTTGTTCTGGACAGCCAGAACGGAGCATTTGATGGAATGTCTCACACAGGCACGTTCATGACAGTGAAGAATAAGGGCGGGAAGGCGTGCTTGCTCCCGGCCTATCCTTCTGTTCAGTTTCAAACTGATGATGGAAAGAGTGTGCCTGTCAAAAGACAGGCTGCCGATGGGGACGCGCCAGCGGAAGATACGCTTCAGACCGGAATTAACCTTGTGTTGCCGCGACAGAGCGAACTCCACTCTGCATTGCGCTGGGTGTCAGGAGATGTTTATGGCGGCCCACATGATTGTCACACCATAACGTCGCTTGTGGTGATGGTCGGTGGTAAAGCGCTTTCATATCCCTTGCGTTCGACTTTTTGCTCACCTGAACAGGGACGTGTGGTTGTTGAACAAAGCCCGTTGAGTAGTCAGGCTTCCGTGCCTTAAACAGTCAAAACATAGAATTTTAGCAGGGCGTTTCCCGTGTTTTTAAGACAATTAACTTATTTGATCGCGTTAGACCGTTTTCACCATTTTTCGCGGGCAGCGGAAAGTTGCGGCGTTTCCCAGCCTGCATTGTCAGCCGGTATCCGGCAGTTGGAAACGGAACTGGGTATTACCATCATTCAGCGAAACCGGCGTTTTTACGGCCTGACAGCAGAAGGCGAGCGCGTGCTGGCATGGGCGCGGCAAACCGTTGCCGCATTGGATGGTTTGCGGCAGGAAGCGGCCTTCGCACAGGATATTGCCGGAGGATCTCTGGCAATAGGTGTTATGCCCCCGGCTATACAGGTTGTACCGCTACTATTGGAAAGTCTGCGGGCGGCCGTACCAGCGCTGCATGTTGAAGTGAAAGTGCATTCAAGCAACGAAATTGTGCATCTGTTGCGTGAGCATACGCTTCAGCTAGGGTTGATGTATCTGGATCAGGTGCCGCCAGATGGACCCTTTGAAACCCATACGCTTTATGCTGAAGAGCATGTGTTGGCTGCCGCCAAATCCATGCCGCTGCCTGCCGGGAAAACGATGCAATGGAGCGATATTGAAACCATTCCGTTGTGTCTGTTAAGCCGGAACATGCGGAGCAGGCAGCTTGTCGATGCAGGGTTTCAGAAGGCTGGGGTAACACCGACCATTATGTTGGAAACGGATGCTCTGGAGCTTTTACACGCTGAATTATTGGCCGGGCGTTTGGCCAGTATTCTTCCTGTTGCAGCGCTACCAGATCGCATTGGCGCGGCGGGCTTGCATACCCGCCGTGTTGTGCCCTGTGCCTCGCCCGATGTCGGTGTTGTGCGGTTAAATCAGCCAAACAACACGGCTCTGCTGGGGCGCGTGTGGGAGATTGCCAATACTCTAAAGCTGGATGACGTTTATACGTCCTGATGCCCAGAAGCATGATAAGCAATGCTTATCATGTCATTATAAGAAACGCTTGGACGTAAAGGGGCATATTTTGCATCTTCCCGCTTTCGAAAAGGGGAAGATGCATGCACGGGGCCAAAGGGCGCAACGCCTCGTTCAAGGCTGTGGGTGTTTTTGCTAGAATCAGGGCAGATCTGCATCAAAGCCGTGCCTCATGGCATCATAAAGTGCACTGGCTGGTTGCACCCTCGCTCGGTGATGTGGCTTTTGCAACGCGTTCCGCGCTGGCAGCCGGCCTCTCTCTCCTTATTGCCATGTGGATGGAGTTGGACAGTCCGCAATGGGCACCGCTTACTGTGTGGGTGGTTGCTCAATCCTCGCGTGGGGAAAGCCTCTCCAAAGCGCGCTGGCGCATTGCTGGTACTGTGCTGGGGTGTGTCATTGCAATTGGTCTGATATCCGCTTTCCCTCAAGCCCCCGCTTTGTTCTTTTGTGTATTGGCCCTGTGGATTGGCATTTGCTGTGGGTTGGCAACCTTCCTGCAAAGTTATCGGGCCTATGGGCTTGTGCTGACGGGGTTTACATCTGCCATTGTGGCAACAGGTGCGATTTCACAGCCAGATGATGTTTTTAATGTTGCGATTGCGCGTGGCACCTACATTATTCTGGGTGTTGTATGTGAAGCGGTATTGGCCATGCTGTTTACGCCTTCGCTGCGGGAACAGGCGCGTAAAAATCTGGAGCAACGGCTGGATGGCGCCCTGAAGGCTGTTACCGCTTGTGTTAATGATTTGGTGAATGGAAAAATACACCCGCAGTCTCATGCACAGGTGT
Organism: Acetobacter indonesiensis; assembly: GCF_000963945.1. Taxonomy (GTDB): domain Bacteria; phylum Pseudomonadota; class Alphaproteobacteria; order Acetobacterales; family Acetobacteraceae; genus Acetobacter; species Acetobacter indonesiensis. Next base: position 67,497 of record NZ_BAMW01000078.1, read on the forward strand.
TGACCACACTGGTTACGGCCAATAGCCGCATCGAATTTGATGCTCTTGAAATAGGGCAGGGAAAGCATATTGCGGATCACGCGCGTGCCGCATTGTCAGAGATGATGGTCATGCTGGCTCGTGCGCGGGGGGGAGCTCTTCTTGCACAAGCTGATGGAACGGGACCAGCTACCGCTACAGTTCCGTTGTCCGTTCCGCTGGCTTTGAGAGACGATTATAATCGCATTCAGCAGCACATCTATGCGACCGAGCACCCAATAAAAGGCGATCATTTTCGTTTTCAGACAGCATCCCGCCGCCATGCGCAGGAAGCTGTTGAAAATGGTATTCGCTCCTGCGCAGGGATACTGGCCGGCTGGCTGGTGTGGGAGATCACGGCATGGCCCGCAGGGGCGGGTTTTATCTCCTTTGTCGCCTTGGTTTATGGTCTTCTGGCAACGCGGGAAAACCCCATTCTGGCATCAGGCGCTTTTTTTAAAGGGGCGGTTTGGTGTGCTGTTGTCGCTGCCCTTTACGTTTTGATTGTTCTGCCCGCGCTTACTGCACCGGAGTTTCTGTTAGTCGCGTTAATGGTGCCGATGACCATTGGTGGCCTAGCTGCCCGCCAACCCGCGACAGCAGGATATGCATTTTCGTTCAATATGTTTTTGCCTGTCTTGCTGGGGCCGACCAACCAAAGCCGGTATGATGAACAGGCTTTCTTCAATGGGGCCTTATGCTTTCTGATCGCTGTTCTGTTCGTCGGTTGGACGTATCGGGTTGTGCTGCCATTTCGGCCAGATTCCCATATGGTTCGCACGGGACGCTGGCGACAGCAGCGACTACGGGCTTTAGCGGCCCAAAGCGGCAAAACCACGTTGCAGCAGTGGTTGTCAGAAAGCGCGGATAGTCTGGTTCGTATTTTGCGGAATGCGCAGGGCATATCAGAAGCAACCCAACTTGCGTATATGCAGAACCAGTTTCGACTGACCAACATAGGCATGAATATTATTATTCTGCGTGACATTCAGCGCGATCAGGCATTGCCGCCCCCTGTCAGGCGTGTCGTCCGTGTTTTTCTACGGAAATGGCATCAGGATGCGGCTCAGACAGTAAGATGGAGCAGCATGACGCAAGGGTGGTTGGCCCGTCAGTTGGGTCTTATCTCGGATACTCATGTGCGTGCACAAATTGAGAAAGCTATAGGTAGCCTTCGGCTGATTGCAGCCGAACATCGTTCCACCCCAAACGTTGACTGAGTGGGAGGAAATCGGTGCCGCTGCTTTGTGGCGATTTTTGTGTTTGGGTCTATTTTGAACGCAGGCTTGCTATAAAGGCAGGCTCCTAAGCGCGAGAAACAAAGCCTCTTCAACAGCATATTTCTGACGATAAGCTGTTTTTCTGTCTAATTGTGGGGTTATTGGTTTCGGACATGCCACATGCAGTGGGCTCATCCACTGTCAGTAAAAGTCTCAGCCGATCATTAACAGGAAGGTGTGAGATTGGTGGGGAACGATGAACAACGCCGCGTCCCTTATGACCAGGCCATTTGTTCCCTTTTAGAAGAGCGATATGGCCGGTTTCAATACGTCGAACCATATCGGAAGAAATGTTTGACGGAATACCTGCCGCGTTCATAGTGTCTGTAGAAAGCAAATCTCCAGGCACCCATTCAGTGCCAAGCCCATGATAAGTGCAGAGAAGCCGTAGATGGACGTGATCTGTATGAAATTTACGGCAGGAATCTGTTGTTACCTGTTCAAGTCTGAATCTGACTTCGCTTAATCCGCTTTCAGCTTGATACCGCTTAACCAACGCCAAAGCGTCTTCTAAAAGAGGACGTGTTTGTTCCGAAAAATACGGGGTGAGGAGGGAGCGAAGGTTTTCTGGTGTGCCACGGGCTAAAATAAGATCGGGTCCTGTCGTAATCAGGACTTGGATGGCTTGCTGGAGTGCAGATGGCAAGACGCGCGGAATCAGAAGTAGGGTCTGGTCCTGATGTGATAATGTCTGTGGTGACCGGAAAGGCTGTATAAGGTCTTTGGTCGGGCAAGAAGAAAGATCCACGGAGGGCCTCACGCAATGTAATGTTATAAAATTACATTGCGTGAGAAAAAGTGCAAGTATTCTTCTGAATCATACGGTCCACCATTACCAAACAATAAAAGCGGTCACGCAATGGAACGATTGTCTTCGTGCCCGCTTTGGCAAAGTGGCTGGACGCATTAGTGTCGTGCTTTAGGCGCCTGAAGAAGGATGGGAAATAATGACAATGCTCTCTCGGTACACTGTGTGTTTGGCAGCCATGACAGGCCTATCTTTAAGCATGAGCCTTGCAGCGAATACATATGCCCAAGGAAGAGTTAAGGCCGGAAGCAGCACCATTCTGGAGGTGCCGCTAACTCCAGCCGTGCCAGTGGAGAAAAATGTTACGGTCTATCGGTGTAATGGCCCGAAAGATTTACTGTCCAGATTACCGGCAGCCACTGTTCGCGTAACATATATTAACGCAGGGGACGCCAGTCTGGCTGTCTTGCCGATTGAAGGCCACACGCTGGTTTTTGCAAACGTCATTTCTGGCTCCGGGGCGAAGTATGTTGCCGACCGTTTTGTGTGGTGGAGCAAGGGCAATACGGCCTATTTTTCAGAAGACCGGCAAGATATTACAGCGCAGGTCATGTGTAACGAAGTACCGCGCATTGTACCAGTTGGGCAGTAAGGGAAAGAGATGAGCAGAAAACAATTTTGGGCCAATAAAGATATGATCCATGCTGCTGCTTGAAAAAGGCGCACGTACGTTTCTGGCAGATCGGCAGCTTGGAAGTTCCCTGGCCGTGGTGGCAGGAGCTGTAAATGCAGCAGCATTTTTAAGCGTTGGATATTACTGTGCAAACATGACGGGCAATGTGTCTGCCTTTGCCACTAATTTTGTTAATGGAAAGGGAGAGGCTGCCCTGATTGCTGGTGGGCTGGCACTTAGCTTTTTGTCTGGTGCCATGCTCTGCACCGTGATGATGAATGCGGGCCGACGGCGGGGCGAAAACGCGATATATGCGTATAGCGTTTTATTGGAGGCGGTGCTGCTGGCTGGCTTGAGCATTGTCCAGATAGTTTGGCTTCATCCGACTGAACAATCGATTATTGCCCCAGCGGTCCTTAGTTTTCTTATGGGGATGCAGAATGCAACAGTCACCCGGATTTCAGGGGCCGTTGTGCGGACGACCCATGTAACCGGTATGATCACCGATTTGGGGATCGAGCTAGCAGATTGGCTTGGTACTTTTAGAAACAAGATGGAAGCCGAAAAACACACTAAAATGAGACAGCGTTTATGGCTTCATAGCCAGATTATTGGCTGCTTTGTTTTGGGCAGCGCGATTGGTGCTTACGGCTATAATCGGTGGCCAGCCAGTTTTCTGCTGATTGTCGCATTGTTTCTGGGTGCGTTAGCGGTACAGGCAATTATTGCCAATGCCCTTGGTGCGGCCGGTACAGCAGCGCAGCAGCGTTCTGATTAATAAATTTGGCGGGAATATTGTAATAAACGTTCCCGCCTTCAAAAATTACTTTACAAAGCCAACAATTTTTTCAACTTCACTGACAATCGGTTCAGCAATAGCTTGTGCTCGTGCCGCACCTGAGCGGAGCGTTTTGACCAGATGGTTTTCATCTTGCATCAGGCGGGTAGTTTCCTGAGCAATCGGTGCAATGGTGTTCACGACCACGTCTGTTAAAGCCTGCTTGAACGGGCCGAAGCCTTGGCCTTCGTGCTGGGAGAGAACATCTGCAATCGAGGTATCAGCCAATGCCGCGTAAATAGTGACAAGGTTTTTAGCCTCGGGGCGTCCTTCTAGTCCTGCTTCATCAGCGGGTAGAACATCCGTATCAGTTTTGGCGCGGCGGATTTTCAACGCGATTGTATCGGCATCATCCGTCATTTCGATGCGGCTTTGCGCTGACGGGTCTGATTTGGACATTTTTTTAGTGCCGTCGCGCAGGCTCATAACGCGGGCAGCAGCAGGCGGAATGAGAGCCTCGACAGTTGGGAAGAATTCCAAGCCGTAATCATGGTTGAACTTCTGGGCAATGTCATTGGTCAGTTCAAGATGCTGTTTCTGGTCTTCACCAACCGGTACGCGGGTTGCCTTGTAGGCCAGAATATCTGCGGCCATCAGGTTCGGATAAACATACAGTCCTGAGGAATGGTTTTCTCGGTCTTTGCCTGCTTTGTCCTTGAACTGTGTCATACGGTTCAGCCAGCCAAGACGCGTGACGCAGTTAAAAATCCATGCCAATCGAGCATGGGCCGACACGGCAGATTGATTGAAAAGGATGTGTTTTTCAGCATCAATACCGGATGCCAGCAAAATGGCAGCCTGTGTCAGCGTCTGGCTGCGCAGTTTTGCCGGGTCCTGCCAGACAGTAATGGCGTGCATATCAACCAGACAAAACACGCATTCATGGTCTGCCTGTAGGTTCACCCAGTTACGGATAGCCCCCAGATAATTACCAAGCTGGGGAATACCGGAAGGTTGAATGCCAGAAAAAATGCGCTGCATAGAGGTCACCACTGTAAACTTGGACTAAAAATCAGGGAATGGGGAAAAGCTTGTTCAGATCTTCACGTTGGGATGCAACAGCCCCAGCCGATTTGCGGACGGCCCGAGCCGATGCAATATCTTCTTTGCTAATGACGGGTGCGGGTTTTGTCGTTCCGCGCTCAGATAGCCATGTGAGAATCTGTGCGACTTCCTCATCTTTCAGATAGCGGAAGGGGGGCATTTCAGCCGAATAGTTCTCGCCATTGGCTTTGATTGGTCCACTGACACCATTCATCAGAACATCTGCTAGGTATTTTCGGCCCTGTTCGGTGCTGGCAATGCGATCAATCCGGCCAACAAGTGGCGGCACTGATCCCGGCATCCCATCGCCACTATGATGGCAGATGCCACAATTGGTCCCGTAAAGGCTTTTCGGGCTTTTTGGTGAGCAATCTGTCAGCAGAACCGATAGCGCCCCAGTAACAATGCAAAAGGGCAGGGAGCGTTTGAAAGACATCATGGTCTTTGGTCATCCTACCCGGTTCTGCCTATGGCAAAACCGGTTGAGAGCCGTTTCCGCGGCTTAGTGGGCGTGGTCAACGCCCAGAAGCTGGATACGGAAAATAAGCGGGCTATCAGAAGGGATAACCCCCATAGCTTTATGGCCATATCCCAGTTCAGGCGGAACATAGAGCATCCACGTATCACCCACATGCATCATGGGCAGGGCTTCCATCCAGCCTTTAACCAACCCCTGCAAAGGCATCTGCATATAAGCGCCATCACCATGCTGGTCAGAACTGTCGAAGATTGATCCGTCAGGCAGACGGCCTTCATAGATGATCATCATCACATCCCCGGGGCGCGGCTGTTCGCCGTCCTTGGGGCCTGATTTCAGAACCTTGTAGGCCAATCCGTCTTTCAGAACAGTCACACCGGGTTCAGACCGCAGCTTTTCCATCTGCTGTGCTGGTGTCAGATCCTGCTGAACCTCTTCCTTATGAGAGCCACAGGCTGCAAGAGAAACAGCCATGCCGGCCGCAAGCACATACGGAGAAAGTTTGAAACGACTGATCATGATCCTCGACAATCCAAAAAGAATGGCAGCGGGCAGGAATGCTTAGAGAGTACCGCCGTTGCGGCCAATCTGAGCACCCAGACGAAGGCGCAGAGCATTCAGTTTGATAAAGCCTTGCGCATCTTCCTGATTATACGCGCCTTCATCATCTTCGAAAGTGACAACGCGGGTATCATACAGGCTGTTGGGGCTTTCGCGGCCAACGCAGACAACATTTCCCTTATACAGTTTCAGGCGAACACGGCCCGTTACGGAGTGCTGTGATGCGTCAATCAGCGCCTGAAGCATACGACGTTCCGGAGAGAACCAGAGACCGTTGTAAATGATGGACGCATAGCGCGGCATCAGGCTGTCTTTCAGGTGCATTGCTTCACGATCAAGCGTGATGGATTCTATACTGCGGTGTGCCGTCAGCAGAATTGTGCCACCCGGTGTTTCATAAATACCGCGAGACTTCATGCCGACAAAACGGTTTTCAACCAGATCAAGGCGGCCAATCCCGTTTGCTTTGCCCAGTTCGTTCAGGCGTGTCAGCAACGTAGCAGGAGACATGGCTTCGCCATTGATGGCAACCGGGTCACCACTGACAAAATCGATGGTGATTTCAGTCGCCTTGTCAGGGGCTGCTTCCGGGGAAATGGTACGCTGGAAGACAATTTCTTCAGGCGCAATTGCCGGGTCTTCCAGCAGTTTCCCTTCTGAAGAAGAGTGAAGCAGGTTGGCATCGACCGAGAACGGGGCTTCGCCACGTTTGTCTTTGGCAATGGGGATCTGGTTTTCTTCAGCGAAAGACAGCAGGCGGGTGCGGGATGTCAGATCCCATTCGCGCCATGGTGCAATAACCGTGATGTCAGGCTGCAGGGCATAATAGGCCAGTTCAAAGCGAACCTGATCATTACCTTTACCGGTTGCGCCATGGGCCACGGCATCAGCCCCGACCTGACGGGCGATTTCAATCTGACGCTGCGCAATCAGCGGGCGGGCAATGGATGTACCCAGCAGATACTGGCCTTCATAAAGCGTATTGGCCCGGAACATCGGGAACACGAAGTCTTTGACAAAGGTTTCGCGCAGATCTTCCACAAAGATGTCTTTTACGCCGAACATCTCTGCTTTTTTGCGAGCAGGTTCAAGTTCTTCGCCCTGACCAAGGTCAGCGGTGAAGGTTACAACTTCACACCCGTAGGTTTTCTGCAGCCAGCGCAGGATGACGGATGTGTCCAGGCCGCCTGAATAGGCCAGCACAACCTTTTTGACATCTTTTCTGGCGGCAGGTGCGCCCATGGGGTGGTCTCCTGAATATGAAAGACAAATAAAGTTTCGCCACGCTTCCTAGCATTAGCAGGCTATGGGAACCAGTGCCTGAACACCCATGAAGCGGGAGAAAGCAGAAAAATCAGCTCTGCGATGCGCGCACACGCTCGCTTTCCGTTTTCAACTGACCGCATGCTGCCAGAATATCGCGTCCACGGGGGGTGCGGATGGGGGAGGCAAAGCCCGCATCCATGATGATATCGGCAAATTTGTTCTGCTGTTCACGCGTGGAGGGGCGATAGTCACTGCCGGGCCACGGATTGAACGGAATAAGGTTAACTTTTGCAGGAATACCTGAAATCAGCCTTACCAGTTCACGAGCATCCGCTTCACTGTCGTTAATGCCGCGTAGCATGATGTATTCAAACGTAATACGGCGCGCATTGCTTGCCGCCGGGTATCGGCGGCAGGCAGCCAAAACCTCTTCAATCGGATATTTGCGGTTTAATGGCACAATCTGGTCACGCAGGTCATTCCGCACGGCATGGAGCGAGACGGCAAGGTTAATGCCCAGTTCTTCGCCACAGCGGTCCATCAGGGGAACGACACCAGAGGTCGAGAGCGTGATGCGGCGGCGGGATAGGCCAATTCCTTCACCATCCATGATGATCTTCATGGCTTTGGCAATGTTTTCATAATTGTAGAGCGGTTCACCCATACCCATGAGCACAATGGTAGAAAGCAACCGGGGAGTATCGCCCTTCGGGCTGGGCCACTCGTTATAGGAATCCCGAGCTGCCATGAACTGCCCGACAATTTCGGCTGCACCCAGATTACGTACCAGTTTCTGCGTGCCGGTATGGCAGAACGTGCAGGAAAGCGTACACCCGACCTGGGAGGAGATGCAGACCGCGCCTCGGTCTTCACGCCGGTCTGGAATATACACGGTTTCCGCTTCCTGCCCGTCGCGGAAGCGGAACAGGAATTTACGTGTCTCATCCGTTGACGTTTGCACCGTCGTGGCCTGCGGTCGGCTGACAACAAAGCGTTCAGCCAGTTTCTGCTGCAACGGTTTGGCAATGCTGGTCATGCTGGAAAAATCTGTCACACCCTGATGATAGATCCAGTGCCACAACTGTTTGGTACGGAATGGTTTTTCACCTATTTCCACAAGGATTTCTGTCAGTTCGTCACGCGACAGACCAACCAGATCACGCCGACCATCTGGTAGAGTGGCGTCGGGTGGGCTGAACAGGGCAGCCTTGGCCAGAATACGCGCCCGTTCTTCCGCATTCAGAGCCGCAGCGGCTTCTGCATCGTGAGTTTTAGAGGAGGATACGGAATCAACGAGGGACATAGACAGCGCCATTAGGTGGAAGATTTTTCAGGGGCTTAAAGCAGAAAACAGGTCAGGCAAGCGCCAGACCTGTGCGTCTATAGATTATTTTGTCGGGAAACCGCAAAGTTTTGTTTGAAAAACCAGACAATATTCTCCGGCCGTCAGGCTCAGGTCAGTTGCTGCTTGTTTCCGGATGCGTTTGGTCTTGCAGGTCAGCGCGCAACCATGGGGCGATGGTAGTTTTTGCCGGATCAATTTCATCCATGATCAGGCTGATGGTCTGCGCCGAGTAAGCATCTGGCTTATGGTCGGGCGAAATAGGAAAGCTTGGGCGCGGAATCTCAAAGGACAACGCTGGTTGCTGGGCCGCATCTGCTGTAGTGGCGCTGACAGGTGTTGTCGCGTCTGGCTGGATATTAGCCGTGACGGTCAGTTTTTCTGCATCTGGGTGCAAACCAAAGAACAGGTAAGCGTAAGACGCCGCAGCAGAAAGCACATCACGCATAGCCACCCGATAACGATTGTTGCCATCTGATGGAAGGGCCTGTGCATGCAGTGTAGCTGGATCGGCATTAATAGTAAGCGTATGCGCGGTCAGATCTTCCTGTAGCGTAAGGCCATCCTGCTCATAACTGCTGAGCAGGGGGCTGCTGGTCTCCAGAATAGTATCGCTAGGCGCAGCAGGACTGTGATGAGGAATAGGGGCAGCCTGAACACCAGTGATGCTCAACAGGCTGATCGTGACACCAAGCATCATGATGATTTTGCGCATTGCGACGATAATTCCTTTTTTGCTGAAGAGAATAATCTCTCATAAAATTGTGGCAAAAAAGGTGACGAATAGCCATGCGTAAAACGGATATATTGCTAAAATCGGTTTTATATAAAAGGAAATTTAAACTCGGCGCGCCGCAATCAGAAACTCTTTGTTTCCTTCCGGTCCGGTGATGGGACTGGTTTCTATGCCTAGAACCTCCCATCCCGGCAGAGAACGCCACCAATCCTCAATAGTCTGACACACGCTCTCATGCACTGCGGGGTCGCGAACAACACCTTTGGCCCCGATCTGATCGCGTCCAGCTTCAAATTGCGGTTTAATAAGCGCGACGGCCCATGCGTCATCCGCTGCAAGGGACAGGGCGGCAGGCAGCACTGTGCGCAAGCCAATAAAGCTTGCATCGCAGACAATGACAGAGGGAGCCACTGGAATAATGTTATTATCCAGATGCCTGGCATTACATTTTTCCAGCACTGTGACGCGTGGGTCTGACCTTAGCTTCCAGGCAATCTGCCCATGGCCCACGTCAACAGCAAACACCGATTTAGCACCATTTGTCAGCAATACGTCAGTGAAGCCGCCTGTGGATGCACCAACATCCAAACAAACGCGATCCTGAGCGGACAGGCCAAAACGCTCAATCGCATGGGCCAGTTTGCAGCCACCGCGTGAAACCCAAGGGTGCTGCTGCCCGCGAACGTCAAGCGGTGCATCTTCGGGAAGTTGGTCTCCCGCTTTTGCAACGCGCTTTTCGTTTGTGAACACAAGCCCTGCCATGATCAGGGCTTGTGCTTTTGTTCTGCTTTCAACCAGACCACGGTCAACAAGCATTTGGTCAACACGGCGGCGTGCCATTGGATTAGGCCGTTTGCTCCGTCAGAGAAACACCCAATGCGCTGAGAGCGGTTTTAACGATGTGTGGAGCTGTGAGTTCA
>NZ_BAMW01000077.1 GCF_000963945.1 Acetobacter indonesiensis
TAGCCGCCCGCACACGACTTACATCAGTTCTCTGCAAGCACCTGACGGCTGGCCCTGACGCGGGAGACACGACGGCCTTCCATATCCACCACTTCAAACAGCCAGCCAGAATACGCCACCTTGTCCCCCACAGCCGGAACACGGCGCAACAGGGCCAGCAGCAGGCCGCCCAGTGTGTGATAGCTGCCTTCATCCGGCAAAGACCGCAGACCCAGGCGATCTTTTACCGTATCCGCAGAATCCGTGCCCTCTAGCAGCAGAACATCTTCCTGCTTTGCTTCACGCTGGGCATCGGCCACCTGCTGGGCTTCATGGCCCCCTTCACCCACAATTGCATCAAACAGGTCAGATGCGGTGACAATCCCTTCAAATGATCCGTATTCATCAAATACAAACGCGATACCCAGCGGAATACTGCGCATCCGCTCAAGCATATCGAAGGCGGAGATACTGTCAGGCACCACCACCATCTGGCGTAACCCGGCTTCAATAGAAACCGGCATGCCATCCAGCATACGGTCCAGCATATCTTTGGCCAGAACCACACCGACGGGGTTATCAACACCCCCTTCGCACACAACCAGACGGGCATAAGTGGTCTGTTTCAGGGCCTTGATCAGCGCATCACGGCCAGCATGACGGTCAATCCAGTACAGTTCATTACGCGGGGTCATGATTGCGCGCACAGGCCGATCTGCCAGACGCAGCAGGCGCTCAATCATGGTGTGTTCCTGATGTTCCAGAACACCCGCGCGTGCGCCTTCGGCAATATAGGCTTTGAGTTCTTCTTCCGTCAGGGTCTGGTTCACGGCATCTGATGCACCCATCAGCTTAAGCACCAGATTGGAAGACTGACGCAGCACCACGACAATCGGTCGTGTGGCATGCGCCAGCATTTCCAGCGGGAAAGCCAGCCGCGCCGCCATGATTTCCGGCTCACGCAGGGCCAGTTGCTTGGGAACCAGTTCACCCAGAACCAGCATAAGGGCGGTGATAATCAGCACCACCAGCACCATGGACACCTGCCCGGCCACAGGGCGGATAAATTCTATTTTTTCCAGCAGCGGGGTCAGATGAGCTTCCACCTGCACACCGCCAAACGTCCCTTCCAGAATGGAAACCAGAGTCATCCCGATCTGCACTGTTGGTAGAAAAATCTGTGGGTCTTCTGCCAGACGCATGGCACGGTCGGCCCCGCGCAGACCTTGCTCACGCAAAATGGCCAGACGCGGTTTTCTGACTGAAATCAAGGCGAGTTCGCCCATCGCAAAGACTGCGTTCAGAAAAATCAGAAGAAAAATGACGAGAATTGAAACAGTCATGAAAAACGGATGCCCTGCGTGACGAAATGTCTGGCCCACACGATACGGGAACATGCCCGCAGACACCAGTTACGAGCATAAGAAACCTGCCGCACGGCCGCAGGATGAGAGCGATAAAGCATCGACTGCTGATTATGCGGATGCTGAATATCAGCCAGACCAAGAAAACAGGCTAAACTGGTCCTGTTTCTAGCCCAGCAGACAAAAAGAAAGGGTGGCTTCCATACGGAGCCACCCTTTCTTCATGGAGTCGGACTGATCAGAAATCAGTCAGCAGCGGTTGCTTCAACCGGAGCCGCTTCAACTTTTGCAGCAGACGCATCTGCCTTCGCATCCGTGCGAATCACCTTCACACGAGGAGCTTTGGCAGGCTTGCGGGCAGCAATTTCGGCCATCTGCTCTTCAACCTGTTTGGAGAAGACGTACTGGGCAGGACGCTGGTTAGCCAGAGAGATTTCTGGTGCCATCGGCTTTTCAGTTTCAGGCCCGAACAGAGCAACCTTGGCAATGTGCCAGGGGCGACGCACGGCATCCATCACAGCAGTGGATTCATACCCTGAATGCACCATGCAATCGGCGCATTTTTCGTAGTTACCCGTGCCGTAATCGTCCCACTTGGTGTCTTCCATCAGTTCATTGAAAGACTTGGCGTAGCCTTCACCCAGCAGGTAGCAAGGGCGCTGCCAACCAAACACGTTACGCAGCGGTTTACCCCACGGCGTGCAGTGATACTGTTCGTTACCGGCCAGGAAGTTCAGGAACAGCGGAGACTGCGTAAACCGCCATTTCTTGCCCTTGCCCAGACGGAAGATGTCACGGAACAACTGCTTGGTTTTCTGACGATTCAGGAAGTGTGCCTGATCCGGTGCGCGTTCGTAAGCATAACCGGGAGCGGTCATGATTCCATCCACGCCCATAGCCATAACTTCATCAAAGAAGGTGGCTACGCGCTTCGGGTCTGCGCCATCAAACAGGGTGCAGTTGATGGAAACACGGAAACCGCGGGCCTTGGCTTTCTTGATCGCGGCAACAGCACGTTCATACACACCGTCCTGACAGACGGAAGAATCGTGCATGGTTTTGTCACCATCAAGATGCACATCCCATGAGAAGAACGGAGAGGGTTCGTACTCATCCATCTTCTTTTCAAGCAGAAGGGCGTTTGTGCACAGATAGACATATTTCTTCCGGGCAATCAGGCCACGGATGATTTCCGGCATTTCCTTGTGCAGCAGGGGCTCGCCCCCGGCCACGGCAATAACAGGTGCGCCTGCTTCTGCATCGGCATCCAGGCATTCCTGAACGGTCATGCGCTGGTTCAGAATAGCAGCCGGGTAGTCAATCTTGCCGCACCCGGCGCAGGCCAGGTTACAGCGGAACAACGGCTCAAGCATCAGCACAAGCGGATAGCGCTTACGTTTCTTGATATGCTGTGTGACAACATATTTGCCGACCCTGACGGCCTGCATTATCGGTACGGCCATAAACCCCCGCTTCGGCGCATTTACTTACGCCCGCATCGTAGACTGGATGAGACTCTAATCTGTTCAAGAAACGTGGCTGTGCCAAACACCGGCCAGACCCGCTTACCATTAAGGGTAGCCGGACAACCGGCGCGCATAACCACGTAAAGGAACTGTTTGCCTGCATATAGGTCGGGCCATTTGTCAAGCTCAAGTCTTTTTCAAACTGTGTGATAAAAAAGCCACAATCGTGAGCAACTTTTCCCCCAAGCCTTGCGTTTCGGCCTAAAACATTAAACCAAAATGACCAATCGCGGTGTCCACTGACATTTTGCGCGACGTAAGACACTCACGGCTAGCAGGACCCAGCCACACACCACAGGCGCTGTTCTGCACGCCGCAAGCAAGAAGATGGAAACGATCGCATGGACAGTTCTCCCGACAAAAAGGCGGCTCTTTCCGCCGTTCCCTCTACTGCCACTCCCCCCGTCTCTGTAAGTGGTCCGAGCATTCCGACGCTGGGTCGT
>NZ_BAMW01000076.1 GCF_000963945.1 Acetobacter indonesiensis
GTTTTGAGTTCAGGCCGCCTTTTGTCCGTCCGATATGGCGGGGAAAAGTCCCCTTTCGAGCAGGGACGCCGATGTCCGGTGTACCTTGAGGTGTGTTGCATTGATCATCAGACGCTTCGAACGGCCAGCCTGTTCTGTCAGGGCAACAAAGATTCTGTCAAAAACACCGAGGCTACTCCACCGGATAAAGCGACTATACAAAGTCTTGTGCGGACCATACGCTTTCGGAGAGTCTTTCCACTGAAGGCCGTTACGGATAACATAAACGACCCCGCTCATCCACGCGTGGTATTCCGTGCGCCAGAGGAAAAAACGGCTCAATCCGCTTCATCTGGCTCTCAGACAGCATAAACACATCACTCACAGGCTACCCTCCATTGGTAAGCCTGTGAATCATAATCTCTCGCTCAGTTCAATAAATTAATAGGTCCTGAGCCTAGGTAATCTTCAATATCAAAGAAATCAGACTATTTCATGAATAGTATAATCAATAACGGAGAATATGTAGCACATACATACAATTAAAACCAAAAAATTTTTTCAAATCATTCATCTTCTATGAGGTTACGAGGGCATGGATTGCGCATCAGTAGGAAAATGTATTAAGACAGACCGGTAGTTTCACTTTATTCTATCAAATTCTGATTATTGTAATTTGAGAAACGATCCTACTTTCCCTTTAAATATTTCCGTCATAAATCACTCACAATAAATGTTTGAGGCCATGAAATGTTGGTATCATCAGATGCATAAAAATATGCAGTTCTACCATTGAGAGATATTGTTATCTCAAAATGTCAGTTCCAGATTTGACTGAACATAGGCTCCCTGAGCAGCACCCGAACGCAAAATATTACGACCCAAAAAGACATATTCTCCTTCAAGACTAAAGCTAATATGTCGGGTTGGCCTCCAGTTGAAGCTGGCTTGGGGTAGAACACCTGTATAATGGTCGTGAGGTCTGTAAGGAAAGCCTAAAGTAGACTGCGGATATATTGCGTCATGGGTACTGTTACGCCACATTACGGGAGATTTCAGTTGTAATGATGTGTTGCTTGTCGGGGTAAGTGTTATGAGTGGACCAATACTGACTACATTCTGCATATTAAAATAAGTACTTAAATCGAGGTAAGAGGCAGAAGGCGAATAAGGCGACAGAAAACCGCCCCATGTGCTCGTAGAGTTATTTCGATAGTCTCCGCCGGACACGTCATCAAACTGAAGACCTAAAGAAGGGTGTCCCCACCATTGGTTGAAACGCCAGGATGCTTGGGCATTGACTGCCCAAGCATTTACGTTTCTAGAAGGACCGTTTTTTTGGTAATAAAATGTACCTCCTTGCCACATACCACCAATTGAGAACTCAATAGGCCCCGCATTGCCCCAAATACGGGTGCCGGGTGTATCGCGATGTGTCGAACCTATTGTATTTCCGTGAGCGGCAGCAAGTGAACTGTCGGCTACGATGAATCCAAGATAGAATGTGTCGAGGAAAATCTGGCTTTTTTGTCCCCAAAGTTTGAAGTTTGGCGCTGCATAGGATGTATAGGCTCCAAAGAGTCTGTTTCTCCATCCTACCGTGTCAGCAAAAGGTTTGAGAGGGAGTTCGTTTGTTTGCGTTAGATCAAAGAGGTCAATGCGAAATCGTTTCCAGAACGCATAGCCACGCAGACCATTCCATGAAAAAGGAATCGAGGGATATACACTGCCTCCAGTAAAATAAGCAGGAGTATCTAGAAACTTATAACGACCAATCATGATACCGCTTTTAGCGCCAAGAAAATTCCCTTTTATTTCAAGAAATGCCTGATGCAGTTCAATCTTGCTGCGCCATCTTCCAGTATATCCATAATAATTGATGCCACCAGCTTCGCCGCTCATCAATTCACCATATAGACGCACATGATCTGTCAAGTGTAGATCTGCCCCCACATTGAAACGCAAGTTTGACCGGTAAGAAGGAGAGCGTTTTGTCGCACCAAGCCCTGCATTCTGGTCGTAAAAACCATGATGTCGGAAGTTTCCGCTAAAACTAATGTATATATCTCCATTTTTATTAAATGGTATATATTTTAACGTATCCATCGGGTCGAGATGGTTGTGCTTGTCTCGCAGATTGGACCAGTCTTCGGCCCAGCGCGCTACGGCGTAATATGCAACAGTTCCAAAACCAGCAGCAGCTCCTGAATTTGTATTGAATACTCCCCAAGGTCCCTGATGCAGTAATGCTCCCGGGAGTTGATGCAAACCCAGAGACTGAGGTTGTCCGTAAAGTTCTGGACGAGACGTCAATGGTGGTAGCAGCTGATTCCAGCGCACGCTTGCTGGGGCAATAGTAGCGGAAGAAATGTCGTGAACTGTATGAGGTCGGGAATCTGTTTCCTTAGTGTTACTACCAGTGGATTCTCTTTTTATTACTGCATCTGTAGGAGATGTTTGCTTTGATGCCTTTGTAAAAAATTGAGATTTCCGAATGGCGGTATGCCTTTCTACTATCGGAAGGTTGTCTGCTGTAAGACCTGTTATTTGAGCCTTAGCGCTCCCCATTGTGAGGAGATAAAGACTTCCAGTAATAAGCCAGAGAGAGGAAGTGCATACGCTAAAGGGAAAAGATGACACGCAGTGAAGCCGATGACGATTACTCTCGCGAGATGTCAATCCTTGATTATTCATGTTGCTGTCCTTTTATTTTTATTTTTGATAGGACGTGTTTTTACTGCGCAGTATTTAGAAAAAGCGCGCCGATTAACTCAGGCAGGTAGAGCAAGCCGGCGGATTTTTCCGACAACAAAAAGATAAAGCAGGATAGCTGCAATGCAGTGGACGGCAACGAACAATAATGCACCATCATAAGAAGCAGTGAGTGACACGATGTAACCAACCGCGATAGGTGTTACGATGCCAGCAACATTGCCGATCGCGTTAAAAATTCCTGCTGCAAGGCCAGGAACTTCTTTCGGTGCTATGTCGGAAATTACGGCCCACCCTATCGCCGCTACGCCTTTGCCGAAGAAAGCAAGCGACATTATCGCAATAATCACCAGAGGTGACTGTACGAAATTGCAGAAACAAAGAGTGGATGCTAACCCCATGCCCACAATGAAAGGTGTCTTACGCGCAAAACTTGCTGAACGACCGGAGCGCAGTAGTCTGTCAGACAATGCTCCCCCGACAATAGCACCCAATAGGCCGCAAAGCGCCGGCACACTAGCCGCAAAACCAGTCTGTGTGAGAGAAAGACCGCGCGCTTGATGAAGGTAAGATGGAAACCATGTCAAAAAGAAATATAAAATAACATTGATACAATACTGCCCACCGTATACGCCCAACAATGTTCGGTCCGTGAGCATAAACTGAACCTGCTGACGAGTGAGTTTGTGTTTTATTTTCTTATTCTTGTCGTCAATATCGATAAGAGCACCTCCCTCGCGAATATAAGTCAGTTCTGCATCATTGACATGTGGATGCTGTGCGGGAGGGCGCATTGTGACTAACCAAAGAATGGCAAGTAGAACGCCCAGAAAACCCATCATCGCAAATATGTACTCCCAGCCAAGACGTTGCGTGACCCAGCCCATTAAAGGCGCAAAGAAGGCAACCGCGACGTATTGGGCTGAATTAAAAATGGATGTGGCAAGGCCTCTTTCACCGATAGGAAACCAGCTTGATGTGATACGGCTGTTGGCGGGAAAAGCCGGTGCTTCCACTAGACCCAGTCCAGCCCAGAGAAAAAACAAAACCGGGAAAGCCAAACTTTGTGGAACATGACCCGCACCTGAGATGGCCAAGGTACATAGGGACCATGCGAAGAGGCTTATCCCATAAACGCGTATGGAACCATAACGGTCAAGCAGCCAGCCTCCAGGCACCTGATTGATTACATAAGCCCAACCGAACGCAGAGAAGATATATCCCATAGACACCGGGCTTAACCCTAGATCCTGGGAGATATTTGATCGTGCAATTCCTAGAGTGGCACGATCCCCGTAATTAATCGCTGTGATGGTAAATAAAAACGCAAGAACAAAATATCGAATCACCGTTCGCCTTTTGGGGCGTACGGTTGCTGAAAAGACTTTGGCTGTTTGGGTTTCTAACGATCCTTTTGTTATATTCACCTTGTGTCTCCCTTAATGCGGGATATGGAATAGATTGGATTGTTGCAAGCATACGAACGATCGGAGTTCCATGATCCTGCGTTATACACAGCACTATGTGGTGAAAGATCAAAACCAATCTCTAAATAGATCTATTCAAAATTCATATCGCTTTAACTCTGGACAAACTCTTAGGTTGAATGATGGGGCTTTCTGCTATTCGGGTTACTGGCAGGAAGACATCAATACTTCACATAATTTTCAGCTTCGAATAGAGAAATTTTTGGCTTTACAAGCTTATGTTTAATAGAAAAATTATAGTTTAACATAATTAATTGTTAAAAACGTTATTTCATCAATAATTTTTCAATATTTACCTATTAATAGTTTGTTTTATTAATATTTTCAGTTTCTATAATGTGTTGGGGTTTAAATTTTTCTATATCGTAGAGACGTTAGAAGGAGATAAAATGGGGTAATCTGGGAAACTACGATGACCCTTTAGATCCAAGAGGCAAGGCTCTGCTGCATGATGTGCAGCTGAGATATACCTGCGATTTTATAGCGTCATGAGAATGATACAAAGTGGTCAAGTATCCCCGTTAAACTGGGGCGTGCTGCTGCGGGAACGAGCGCGGTCTATTTTGTAATCTGGCTGACAACCGCCAGCACGCTGCCAAGCAGAGGGCTGTTGTCCTGTGATCGATGCGCCATATAAAGTTCCGCCAGAATGTCATCGCCAAAGGCTAGCCGGCGACAGATAACATTTCCGATATCGAGCCGCGATGCAGATTCGGGAATTAGGGCCATGCCCACGCCACTTCTGACAAGCGAGAGAAGGGCATGGATTTGTGTAAGATGATGAATCAGTCGTGGTTGAATGTTTGCGCTGACAAGAAGGCGTTGCACAAGGTCATGAAAATAACCGCCTCCTAGCACGGAATACATAATGAGATCCTGCCCTTCCAGATCCGTGGCGGTAAGGGCATCCTTGTGTGCAAGAGGGTGGTGGTATGGCAAAGCTGCTACAATACGTTCAGACCGGACGGGCTGAAATGTGACGCCTGTTGCGGCAAAAGGCGGTCGGACAAAAGCTAGATCAAGTCGGTTTGATGTGAGTGCGGCAATCTGATCCCGCGTGATCATTTCTTCAAGAATGAGCTCAATATCTGGATACTCAGTTTGAATGGCAGAAATTAGCTGTGGCAGAAAGTCATAGCTGCTGGAGGGAGTAAACCCGATGGCAATTTGCCCCAGTGCGCCACGACCCGCGCGCCGTGCGGCTAAGACGGCATCTTCAGCTCCCCTAAGAAGGCGTCTGGCTTCAGGTAGGAAGACTATTCCAGCCTGAGTAAGGCGGACGTGCCGGCTGGTACGTTCAAGCAGTGCGACACCAAGCGTATGCTCCAGAAGTTGTATCTGCCGGCTAAGAGGTGGTTGCGTTATGTTCAGGCGTGCTGCCGCCCGTCCAAAATGAAGCTCTTCTGCAACGGCCACAAAACAACGAATCTGGGTAAGTTGTAGCATTGATATCAATCCTATCTTGATCAATGCAGTATCTAAGTTGGACTCTCTTTCTCTGTCACGTCCTAACTGGCCTCACGAACACTGGTCCTCTCTTTTTTCACGAGAGGGTGCAGGCAAGGAGAGCGCACGTATGACGAAAGACGCCGGAGCTCAGCCCGATACGGCTGCTAAAGCTCCCCAAACGCAAAAACTGCGGAGTGAAAGATGGTTTGGCCCGGCAGATTTACGTAGCTTTGGACACCGTTCACGTGCCATGCAAATGGGGTACGATCAAGAGGACTGGGCAGGCAAACCTGTTATTGCGATTCTGAACACGTGGTCAGATATCAATCCCTGTCACATGCATTTCCGGCAGCGTTCTGAAGATGTGAAGAGAGGGATATTAGAGGCGGGTGGATTTCCGCTTGAACTGCCAGCAATTTCTCTTTCCGAGAATTTTATGAAGCCGACCACCATGCTGTATCGCAATATGCTTGCGATGGAGGCAGAGGAGCTACTACGGGCTTACCCGGTCGATGGTGCGGTGCTGATGGGAGGATGTGATAAAACAACTCCCGGCCTTATATTAGGCGCTACCAGCATGGATATTCCCGCAATCTACGTCCCAGCAGGACCAATGCTGCGGGGAAACTGGCATGGGAAAACTCTCGGTTCAGGTGCGGATTCTTGGAAATACTGGGACGAGCTGCGGGCAGGTAAAATTACCCAGGAAGACTGGGCAGGGGTTGAAGCCGGAATTGCCCGGAGTGCCGGTACCTGCATGACAATGGGCACAGCGAGTACGATGACGGCTATTGCTGAAGCAATTGGCCTCTCGTTACCAGGTGCCAGTTCAATTCCAGCCGTTGACTCCAATCACATTCGAATGGCAAAAAATTCTGGTCGACGCATCGTCGAAATGGTTCGTGAAGATCTCAAACCCTCAAAAATCCAGACAAAAGAGGCTTTTTTGAACGCAATAGCCGTTGCTATGGCAATGGGGTGTTCAACAAATGCTATTATCCATGTGATTGCGATGGCGCGGCGTGCAGGAGTTGACGTCGGGCTAGATGATTTCGATAGGGCCAGCCGTGTTGTGCCGGTTATCACCAATGTGCGGCCTACGGGTCAGACTTATTTAATGGAAGATTTCTATTACGCAGGTGGTATTGCCGCGTTAATGAACCGGATTTCAGATTTTCTGACTCTTTCCTGTGTGACGGTAACAGGCAAAACTGTTGGTGAAAATATTGAAAAATCTGAGGTTTACAACAATGATGTGATCCGGCCTCTCGATAAACCAATGTTTACGGGGAAAGACGGAGGCGCTCTTACCGTCTTAAGAGGCAACCTTGCGCCAGATGGTTGCGTGATGAAGCCTGCCTGCTGTGATCCGAAATTCCATAAACATACCGGACCAGCTCTGGTTTTTGATGATTATCCTAGCATGAAGAAGGCGATTGAGGACGAAACTCTTGATGTCACACCTGATCATGTTCTTGTGTTACGCAATGCTGGTCCACTAGGCGGCCCTGGTATGCCAGAATGGGGGATGCTACCCATCCCCAAAAAGCTGGTTAAGCAAGGTGTAAGGGACATGCTACGCCTTTCCGATGCCCGAATGAGCGGAACAAGTTACGGTGCTTGTGTGCTGCATGTGGCACCAGAGAGTTATGTTGGAGGTCCTCTCGCACTTCTAAAAACAGGAGATTTTATCTCAATTGATGTTGAGAGACGGTCGATATGCATGGAAGTTTCGGACGAGGAGTTGGAACGGCGTCGCGCAGCGTGGGTTGCCCCCAAGCCTCGTTATGAGCGGGGCTATGGCTGGATGGCAGCCCACCACATGCGGCAGGCCAATGAAGGATGTGATTTCGATTTTCTTCAGACAGATTTTGGTAGTCCTGTTTCAGAACCCGTTATTTATTGAGCTTCTTGCATAAGACAGGAACAGGCAAGGAAACAAACATGCCGAAAAATCCAATAAGAAAGATTTGGTCAGAGGGTGCTGGCGTGATCAACGGCTGGCTTTCCATCGGAAACCCGTTCTCGGCTGAAATCATGGCATCCTGCGGATATGATTCCATAACAGTAGACATGCAGCATGGTGCCATTGGTTACGAAAGTATGCTGGGGATGTTGCAGGCCATGCGGGCATCTGGTGTAGCCCCGATGGTTCGTGTTCCTTGGCTTGAGCCCGGCGCTATCATGAAAGTACTTGATGGTGGTGCGTGGGGGGTAATTTGTCCGATGGTGAATAGCCGGGCAGATGCGGAGCGACTGGTCTCTTACGTTCGTTATCCTCCACACGGTAATAGAAGTTTCGGTCCTACGCGGGCCAATTTCGCGATTGGAGCAGACTACGCGACTGTTGCTGATGATGAGGTGCTGTGTTTCGCGATGATAGAAACAGCCGAGGCTATGAGCAATCTAGAAGAGATCGTTCGTACTCCAGGTCTTGACGGTGTTTATGTCGGTCCAGCAGATCTTACGCTTGGGCTCACTGGAAGACAGTACCGCACCGGTTTTGATCGCGAAGAGCCGGAGATGCTTCACGCTATTCAGCATATCAAAACGGTAGCGCACGCAGCGGGTATTCGCATGGGGTTGCATAATGGTTCGGCAGACTACGCGGCCAAAGCGCTAACATGGGGATGTGATCTTGTCACCGTGTCGAACGATGTTCGACTTCTTACACAGGCTGCACAGCAAAGTGTTGCTGATATACGTCGACTTATTTCGTCAGAGCTATCTTTTGACGCGGAGGAATCGTCAAATGGACGTGAATGTGGAGCATCATATTAATATATGTTTAGAAAAATCCTCATGTGTCTATACGCAACGATCTTATACTTATTTTCTGGTTGAAGACATAAAAAAGCGTTTCCGCCGTAAAGTCTTGCTACGGTGATCTATATAATGCTGTTGCGATGGACACAACAAATAAAATAAAAACTAAAAAATATACTTGTTTAATAAAGTATTAACTCTAACAATAGGTAGAAACATGCCACTTCTGCATTTTCATATTTTCGAAGGTCGTAATGAAGAAGCAGTTAAAAAACTGCTCGATGTTTCACATGAAGTCATGTTCGAGGTGTTTCAAGTTCCTTACCGTGACCGTTATCAGTTAGTATCCGAATATAAACCCTCTCATATGATTATGGAAGATACGGGTCTAGGTATCCAGAGAAGTGAAAATTTCATACTACTTCAGATTTTTACTCGTCCAAGAGGTTCTGAAGCGATGATGAAATTTTATAGGATATTAGCTGATATGTTGAGAATCGAGTGCGGGATTGAAGGATCAGACCTTATGATATCTGTCGTAGAAAATAATGACTCACATTGGTCTTTCGGAAACGGACGTGCACAATTCTTGACTGGCGAGTTGGGTAGCAAGAAAACGATTGAGAGTTTATTTTAAAAACAAAATAGATTTTTTGAACGTATCAAATAATTTCATAAAAAATAAAAATAAGTATTTATCACCATGCGTATTAGATATAGTGAATTGCCTGCAATACGTAATTTTGTTAATTTGTCGCCTCTCTCAAGAACAGATAAAAAAGAGAGTAAAAATGTCACATGCTCTTCAGAAAGAAACTAAGATCATAAACAAAATCGCGATAAGGATATTGCCTCTGGCGACGCTATGTTATCTTGGGGCTTATATAGATAGGCAGAATATTAGTTTCGCTAAACTTCAGATGGCATCTGATCTACAAATTAGTGACACTGTTTTTGCAACAGGTGCATCATTGTTTTTTATAGGATATATGATTTTTGAGATTCCAAGTAATATGTTGCTTCATAAATTCGGCGCGTCTCGATGGATCACGAGGATTGCCTTATCATGGGGAGTTATTACAATATTGATGGCATATACAAAAAACATTTCGACATTTTATACACTTAGGTTTTTTCTCGGAGCTGCGGAAGCTGGTCTTTATCCCGGAATAATATATTATTTATCACTATGGTTTCCCTCGCAACATCGTGTGCGGATGATGG
This sequence comes from Acetobacter indonesiensis, assembly GCF_000963945.1. Classification (GTDB taxonomy): domain Bacteria; phylum Pseudomonadota; class Alphaproteobacteria; order Acetobacterales; family Acetobacteraceae; genus Acetobacter; species Acetobacter indonesiensis. The sequence continues at coordinate 9,618 of NZ_BAMW01000076.1, forward strand.
GGTATTTTACTTTGGCGAGCAGTGTCGGCAATATGGTGAGCGGTCCTCTTTGTGGCTGGTTATTAAGTCTACAAGGGGTTGCTTCTCTATCTGGTTGGCAAATAATTTTTCTAATAACGGGAATTTTCCCTATAATTCTAGGCATTCTTGTGTATTTTTTTCTTCCTGAGCGCCCTGAGAGCCAAACTTTCCTGAGTAATGTAGAAACGTGCTGGTTGCTTGACTCTTTGGAAACAGAGAGGCATGCCGTCCTCCAAGAGGAACCGCAGAACGTCAGCATAATTAGCGCAGTATTTAATCTGCGCGTTATGGAGCTCGCTGTCTGTTTCATGCTAATTTCGATAGCTAGTTATGGGTTAAGTTACTGGCTTCCCTCATTGGTTAACGAATTTGGAGTATCTTATACTACAAATGGATTTCTTAATGCGGTTCCTTATTTCCTAAGTACATTGACGCTTATTTTCATTGTTCCAGCACTAAGAAAGGGTGAACGCCCTCTATATGCAATGCTTTCTGCATCGATATTGGGTGCCTTGTGCTTTCTATTGTCGGTATTTGTTCATGGTAACTCCTATCGCTTTATTTTTCTCTGTCTTGGTGGTCCCTGTATTTATGTTCTTTTACCCTGTCTGTGGGTGCTGCCATCAAAATTTTTAAAAGATGCGAAAGCAGCCATTGGGATAGCGACTATTACTTCGGTAGGAGGATTTGGAGCTTTCATGGGTCAAAATTTGGTGGCGTGGGTTCGTTATTTGAGTCAAAGTTCGGATATGCCTATGATTGTTCCAGCCACAGCTTGCGCTGTTTTATGTTTTATGGCTGTCAAAATGATCTGTTCGGAGAAAAATAAAATTCTGCAGAAAAAATAATCAATTGATCTGAAATAAAAACTATAAAAAATTTTTGTTTGTTGAATGAAGATTTTTAAAAAATAGGTTATAATAAGTTATGAGTTTTGTGTTAAGGTATTTCTTATAATTCTGTTCCTTCTGTAACAATTGGGATGTATAGATTATGAAACACTCCGCTTTCTTGGATGTGGAGTGTTCTAAAAACTCCATGATTTTCTACGGCGTATCTGTGACTCTATGCCATCTGTGGTGATTGGATGGGTGAATAATGAAGCAGCAGCGTTCTTTGATATTGAAAATCGGCTTGCTCGGTTGAGTGGGCTTGGAGATCAGCTCGAAGCGTTTTCTTGGGCGGTGGATTTTTAAGTGTTTCGGCCAGATCTGGACAAGGCTCTGACTTATTCAGACAGTCGCAAAAGGCGAGTCTCTTCCGTTTGATCCAGTGCGTATTTTCAAAATTCTGCTCATCCAGACGCTAAACAACTTGTCCAACGAGCGGAGGAAATAACTGATCAATGACCACCTGCCCTTCATGCGCTTCCTTGGTCTGGAGCTATCGGACAGCGTGCTGGATGCCCAAACAGTCTGGCTGTTTCGCGAACTCTTGACCCAGGCGGGTGCCGTTGAAACACTGCTTGATTGCTTTGATGCTACCCTGCGGAACATTCGTTACTTACCGATGTAAGGCCATATTCTTAATGTCACACTGTGACAACTCCCAGTCAGCGCAATACCAATGCGAATAAGGCCGATCTACGTGAAGGACGGATCCCATTGAACTGGCAGGACAAGCTCTTAAAGCCGTCCGATAAAGACGGTCATGCGCGACGGACGTTGAAGTTCACCAGGGCTAAGCCTCAGGATGACAGGATGGTCCCGTCTACGGATCTCGCCATCCTTTTCTTTGGTAATAAATCGCATGTTTCCATCGACCGTAAGTTTCGGCTAACCCGCAAATATAATGAGATGGATGCCGCCGTCAGTGGTGGTGCCAGACTGTGTGAGGGACTTCTTGATCGCAGTAATAAAGCTTACCTGTCGTAAGCAAATCAAGACTTCATTGAAAAGCGTGGTTTTGTTTCAACAATACTGGAAACCCACTCATCCGGTTCTCTCTTGAGCATGTTTTTTGCTGTTCAAAAAAAGAATGAGGTTGTTGATCCCAACAGTTAGCAACACGGGGACTACTACGAGCGTCAGGCTCATCACTATTGTATATATTATACGCCGCTTTCTGTTGCTTGAGCGGAATAGAGTCACCAAGTGGCAGTTTACATTATAATACCCCCACTCTCCACCAAGTGTGAAACAAACATTGTTGTAAAGAACCATAAGAGTTGCTTGATGCTCTGAAATTAGAACACTATCGCATCAATCAAAGGTTCTTCAAAACCTTCAAGGGTCAACCCCTTTAAATTCAAGAATAAGAACGTTGAATAACTTAGGCAGAAGAAAAATGAACAAATAGTAATTTTTGTCACTTTTGACAAAGTTCTAAACCTGCTAGATGCGGTGATTATAAGAATCAGTCGCATTATGCACTTTGGTAGGATCCTGATGTGATACCCTGTCCTGTAATATCTTTCCGAATAACCTGCTTGTTAGCATCGACATTTCTATCTTTTGTGGGAATATTTTCTGCTCAGGCTGCCGACACGACGTATGAAAGGAATAAAAAAGCTACTTCCAACGAGGTGCTTAAAAAAAAGGTGGAGGACCGTAAAATTTCACCAGCGGCGGTAGGCCATAATAATAAAACCATCGTCAACGTTGCATCCAGGACAGACGAAAACATTCTGGTTAAGGCCCACAGATGGGACCGTGGTAGTTACACGGCATCGGAAACCAGCGCATCAACCGGTCTGCCGTTAAGTCTGCGGGAAACACCCCAGACCGTTACCGTTCTGACCCGGCAGGTGATGGACGACCAACAGATCAATACTCTTGATGATGTTCTGAACACCACCCCTGGTGTTACGTCTTATGCCAATGATAATGCAGGGCGCACAACGTATCGTGCGCGTGGCTTTGATATTACCAACTACAAGATTGATGGTATGCAGATTGATGCCTCAACCAGTTTTGGTGGGGTGGGGTCATCCATGAACATGGATCTGTACGACAACGTGCAGATTGTCCGGGGCGCGAATGGTTTGCTAGGCGGAACGGGCGATCCTTCAGCAACAATTTATATGCAGCGTAAGGCACCCCAGCGCGAATTTTCAGCGAATGGCCTGCTAAGGCTTGGGAACTGGAACGAGCGCCGTGTTATGGCCGACCTGAATGCACCACTTAATCATTCCGGCACAATTCGCAGCCGGTATATTTTTTCATGGGATGATACGGATACTTTTCGTGTACATGAACACGTTAACCGTATTGGTGCGCTGGCGAACTTTACGGCAGATCTCTCTGAGCGTGATACGTTAAATTTTGGTTTTCAGTATGAGAGAACCCAAAATGATGGCGCATCTTGGGGAACGAACGTTCCGATCTGGTATGCCGATGGAACAAAGGCAAATCTGCCTCGGCGAACAAACCCTGTAGCCGACTGGAGCCAGGCAACCCGCGATCAGTATACCGCGTTTATTAACTATGATCATAACTTTTCAGGCGGCTGGCATCTGAAAGCTGGCTATATGCGCACACAGGGAAGTTCTTATAATAACTTGGGGGTTGCAAAAATTAATAATGCATCCAGGGGTAAGTATGGCGGCTTTTGGAATCAGGATGGTACAGGCGGCTATCTGAATGCGCTTCATGCTGAGTATCAAGACGGGCGCGATAATGCAGACGTTCATGTGTCTGGCCCTGTTCACTTTCTGGGGCATGAGCATCAGCTTATTTTCGGTTTTAACGGCTATAATGATGAAACCACGCAATATACCTTTAGCAAGGCTTTAGGGAACTGTTCTATTGCGGGTGTTACACCGTACTCAGGATGCCAATATCGTGCTATAGGACTGCCTATCGAAAATTGGCAAACTTGGGACGGCTCATACCCTAATTTTGTGACCCATCGCACTCGTGCGCGTGAGGTCGATGTAACACGAAATTACGGGGCATATGCTTCCGGACATTTTGTTTTGGCTAAAGGGTTATCTCTTATTCTTGGTGGTCGTATGAGCAGTTATCAGGCTTATACAGGCACTTACAATAAAGCGAACCACTATTCAGGTTCTTCCAGCACAGGTCAGCAGAATGCGGTTTTGACGCCCTATGCTGGTATGGTTTATGATTTTACTAAAACCATGTCGATTTATGGAAGCTATACGAATATCTTTACACCTCAGTCCAACCTGAGAGATGCCAACAATAAACCACTGAACCCAGTTCTGGGGAAGAGTTATGAAACCGGGTTAAAAGGAGCCTTCTTCAAACAGCGCCTGAATACATCCCTGGCTTTTTATCTAAACCGCCAGAGCAATGTAGCGCAGGCAACCGGGACTACAAATGCCAACACGGGTGAAGCAATCTATGAGTCACTCAATGGTGTAAAGACAGAAGGGATTGATCTGGATGCTTCAGGTGAACTTCTGCCAGGCTGGAATGTCTTTTTTGGGTATAGTTATCTTTACGAAAAAGGTCTGAACTATCGTCAGGATCCGCATCATCTGGTGCGTCTGACAACGAGTTACACATTCCCTGGAAAATTACATCATCTTACGATTGGTGGCGGTATATCCAGCCAGTCCAATACGGAATGGTCTACCAATCCGGGTCGCCCCCTTGGTAATGGTCGGTATGATGCCTCAAACCTTCGCGTCAGAGGGTATACGTTGATCAATCTCATGGCACGTTACAGGGTTACAAACTGGCTTGATGTTGCGGGCAATATCACCAATCTTACTGACCGTAGCTATGTGCGACAGGCTGGATTTTATGATGGTATGATCTACGGTGAACCTCGTACGTTTAGCTTTACCTTGCGTGGTCATTATTGAATTTTTGATACAAATTGAGGCAAGAGAAAAATTAACATTATTGGCAGCAGGAAAGAGAAGCTTTCCTGCAATGCTGTGCCAATGAAATAGCCATATTTAGTGCGATCTCGATTATCTTTGTGGTCTTTACTATTATAGTCTATATTCTCTTACTTCTTGTGAAAGAGAGGCGATTTTACGAAAAAGTTATTTATTAAATGATGGTACGATAGCTATTATGGAAAATCACATTCTGTTACTGAATACTTCATTTTCAATATCACTCAACCGAGCGTTCAGGCGCTGTATAAGAGCAGTCAGGGCTTTCTCTTTTTCTTCAGCGAGAATATTGAAGAGATCAGCGGCAAAGCTATCACGAATGGGCGCGAACTCGGCGCGGATGGTTTTTTCGACGGGCGTGAGAGAGACACGCTTGATCCTGCGTGTCTTCGGGGGGGGGGGGGC
>NZ_BAMW01000075.1 GCF_000963945.1 Acetobacter indonesiensis
TTTCCTGTCTGGCGCTGTGTTTTTTTATTTCAGTGAGTTTGCCTGGTAGCGGACACTGGGCATGACGGCATAGCCGAGCATGACCAGAGAGACATGCCGATGCCAACCATGCCAGGAACGGGTTTCGTTATGATCAAGACCGAATTCGTTTTTGGCCGTCTCGAAACAGTCTTCGATCCTCCAGCGCGTACCCTCAACGTTCACGAGTTCCTGCATGATTGTTCCTTTTGGACACCATGTTGTAAAATAGGCAAGGTCTCCATCGGCGATGTTCCGGCGGATCAACAGGCCCCGTGTCCTTAGTCCGGCTATAGGGCAGTCAAATACTTCAGCATCCAGATCGGCAAGCGGAAGATACGCCCAGCCGTATAACCGCTCGCCCTTTGTGCCGCTTCCCGTTGACAGACGGTGCCAGGTCTGTTCTGGAAGATTTGCGGTAATATCTTTGGCTTCTCCTGCAATCAGTTGGCTTGTCGCCCATGACCCGAACCAGTGATTGCCTCTGACCCCAAGGACATATCCAATTCCTGCCTGGCGAAGGGTGCGTTCCACATCAACAACGCCATACACGCTGCCTGCTGCAACCCAGCGGAAGGGCACAGCGGCCTCAATACTCCGCTGAATCGTCATCTAGGCTAACGCCGGTTTGGTTGCAAACAGCACGTCATCAGAAACGTGGGCCTGCTTCAGGTGCTCACGGCTCGATCTCCAGTCTTTTGGGCGCGGTCAACAAAGGCGTGGCCCCGCGCCGATACAGAGGTGGCAAATACACCAATCTGGCAGTTCGTGATCTTGCCGACAGAGCCCGTATAGTGCTGCCCCACACCGCAGGACGCCTGACATTTCTTCAGAAAACCGGTCTCATTGATGACCAGCAGGCCCTCTTCAGTGCCCAGATGCTCGACCACATGCTCCCTGACGACATCGCGA
>NZ_BAMW01000074.1 GCF_000963945.1 Acetobacter indonesiensis
AGGCTCATAACCTGAAGGTCATAGGTTCAAATCCTATCCCCGCAACCATCTCAAATGATAAATCTATCATAAGACACAACCCGCTCACTTGAGGCGGGATGTTCGCGTTCTGGGGTATTATCCATTCCATCTCGATAATAAGCGACACAACAAGGTTTGGGTCAGCAAAATGTCACGAGAAAATTTCAGC
>NZ_BAMW01000073.1 GCF_000963945.1 Acetobacter indonesiensis
CCCAATGCGCTGAGAGCGGTTTTAACGATGTGTGGAGCTGTGAGTTCAGCCTGCTCGTATTGAGCGTCCTGTGAGTTATGGTCGATGAAGATATCTGGCAGGGTGAGGGGGCGGAAGCGCACGGTGTCCAGCAGGCCTGTGGTGGCCAGATGATGCCCGACCTGTGAGCCGAATCCGCCAATCGAGCCCTCTTCAAGCGTGATCAGCACGGCATGGTTACGGGCCAGGTTTTCAACCAGTTCCACATCAATCGGCTTGGCAAAGCGGGCATCGGCCACCGTGGGGGGCAGGCCGTGGGCGGCCAGCATGTCAGCGGCCTTCAGCGCTTCAGCCAGTCTCGGCCCCAGCGAGAGGATGGCAATGCCGCCTTTCTCACCCCCGGCCTGACGGCCCATTTCACGGATGATGCGGCCCTTGCCGATTTCCAGAACCTGCCCTTCGGCGGGCAGATCAAGGCCCAGACCATTGCCACGCGGGTAGCGCAGGCCAATCGGACCTTCATCAAATGCACAGGCGGTGGCGGTCATGTGCAGCAGTTCAACTTCGTCTGACGGGGCCATCAGGGTCATGCCCGGCAGACAGCCCAGATAGGCAAGATCAAACGACCCGGCATGGGTTGCGCCATCAGCACCCACCAGACCGGCACGGTCAATGGCGAAGCGCACCGGCAGTTTCTGCAGCACCACGTCATGCATCACCTGGTCATAGGCACGCTGTAGGAAGGTGGAATAGATGGCGCAGAACGGCCGCAGCCCTTCCGTTGCCATGCCCGCCGCGAAAGTCACGGCATGCTGTTCGGCAATGCCGACATCAAAGAACCGGTCGGGGTAGGATTTGGCAAAGGCATCAAGCCCGGTGCCAGACGGCATGGCGGCGGTGACGGCGGTAATCTTGTCGTCCGTTGCGGCGCGACGCACCAGTTCCCGTGCAAAAACCGATGTGTAGGATGGCGGGCCAGAGGGGCCTTTTTTCTGCTCACCGGTGACCACGTTGAACTTGGCGACTGCGTGGTATTTGTCCCCGGCGTTTTCTGCGGGGCGGTAGCCGTGGCCTTTTTCCGTGATGACGTGCAGCAGGATGGGGCCGTTATTGGTGTCGCGCAGGTTGCGCAGAATAGACACCAGCTGCGGCAGGTCATGCCCGTCAACCGGGCCAACGTAGTAGAAGCCCAGTTCTTCAAACAGTGTGCCGCCGGTAATCATGCCGCGGGCATATTCGTCAGCCTTGCGGGCCGTGCGTTCCACAGGGGCTGGCAGCTTCTTGACCACTTTCCCGGCCAGTTCCCGCAGACCCATGAACTTGCGCGAGGACATTAGGCGGGAGAGGTAGTTGGACATTGCCCCCACAGGTGGGGCGATAGACATCTCGTTATCGTTGAGGATGACGATCAGCCGTTCTGCACCGGGGCCCGCCACGGCAGCATTGTTCATGGCTTCATAAGCCATGCCTGCTGAAATCGAGCCATCGCCGATTACGGCAATGACGCTGCGTTCACGGTAGGATGGATCGTCCTCGGCACGCAGATGGTGCGCCACAGCCATGCCCAGACCGGCAGAGATGGATGTAGAGGAGTGGGCGGCACCGAACGGGTCGTATTCGCTTTCAGAGCGACGGGTGAAGCCGGACAGCCCACCGGGCTGACGCAGGGTGCGGATCCGGTCGCGGCGGCCGGTCAGGATCTTGTGCGGGTAGGCCTGATGGCCGACGTCCCAGATCACTTTGTCAGCGGGGGTATCGAACACGGCATGCAGGGCCACGGTCAGTTCGACCACCCCCAGAGACGCCCCCAGATGTCCACCCGTGGTGGAGACCGCGTCAATCGTCTCGGCCCGCAGTTCGTCCGCAACCTGCTTAAGCTGCTCGGCAGAGAAATTCCGCATGTCAGACGGATACGTCACCCGGTCCAGCGCAGGAAAACGACCCAGCGTCGGAATGCTCGGACCACTTACAGAGACGGGGGGAGT
>NZ_BAMW01000072.1 GCF_000963945.1 Acetobacter indonesiensis
GGCTCCCTTTTAAAACGTTCCCTTTTTGAAGGCTGTTTCCGGGTAGCTTATTGCTTCCACTGTCTGCCGAAGATTGGCGATTGTGATGCCGGTCAGATAGGTCGTTGTTCCTTGGCTTTTATGGGTGGCTTCGTGGCCCAGAAGCCTGTCTATCCAGATTTCCCGAATGTCAGTTGTGGCATTTCTCAGTTGTGTGGAAACGGTATGCCGGAACGAATGAAACGTAATTTCAGCCGGTAAGCCAAGGCTGGTCTTGAGTTGAGAGAAAGCCCTGCTCAATGTGGCCCCTCTGTCCTTCTGCTTGGACCCATCAAGGCCGGGTATGAGGTAATTGCCTTTAGTGTCGTCCTTAAGGGCCATTATACCAGCCTCAATGAGTTGGGAGTGTAGGGGAATGACGCGGGTGCCAGCCTCCGTCTTTGGTGACCAACCGCCCTCTGCGTGGGGCCTGACCAGAAAGCACGGGATACCCTCGATGGTTTGTAGGTCTTCTTTCCGCAAGGTGCAGATTTCGCCCAGCCTCATGCCAGTGTAGGCAGCGATAAGAGTCACAAGCCGGAAGGTGGGTTCAGGCACCAAGGCGCTATGCCATGAAGCAGAGGCCAGAAGAGCCAGTTCTTGTGGCTTCCAGCTTCTGCGTACGGTCTTGGGGACACTCTCAAAATGCCAGCCAGACCAGGGGTTCTTTGTCACTATCTCCCTTTGCACAAGCTGGTTCCATAAGGCAGACAGGCGGAGCATATGGTTCTTGACGCTTTTATTGCTCAGGGTAGGGAGGCCATCGGACTTGGCTCTCTGTGCCTCCTGTTGCAACGTCAGATTGCTTTTACCCTTACCCAGTGTTGCGGGCAGGGCAAAGAGCAGGTCACGAAAGGCTCCAGCCTGACTGCCGCCAATGTCACTGACAGGCGCATCCCCAAAAGCCCTGATATAAAGGGCAACCGTTCTTTTGGTTGCTTCTCTGGTGTCCGTGCTGGCTTTGGGGTTGCTCAAGACAAACTGCTCCAGAGCGGCCGACAGCATAAGAACGGACGGTTTCTTCTTGGTGCTACGAGGCTTCCTGACGACCTTACGGGTCAGTTTCTCCCTCGGTTTGAGGCTCTTACGTTTGGGGGTAGAGGTTGCCTCCTCTTCCTGAGCATTCTTTTCAGGTTCAAGTGTCACCGGGCTTTGGAAGGTGAGGAGGGATGTCAGTTCCTTGCCTGAGAACCGGCCCTGCATGGTTCTGGCCTTATGGAAGACTTCACCTGTGCGGGCATAGAGGGCAGCAGCCCTCTGGCGGGCCAGAAACTTGCTTTCGGTTTGCAGGGAGAGGGAGATTTCTGTTTTGCCAAGGCAGGCTTGCAGCACGACCGGGACGGCACGGCGGAAATGGTAGTGAGAGCCGATAAGACGTAGCATGTGAGTTCCCAGACTGGGAAGACAACCGGGAAAGTCCCGTTCACCCGTCACCATCCGGTTTTATGACGTCTTTTCAAGGAGTTGGCGCAAAAGTCTGAGGGACTCGAACCCGCTCCTCTTGGTCGCAACCAATCAGACAACCCATT
>NZ_BAMW01000071.1 GCF_000963945.1 Acetobacter indonesiensis
CCGCTGATCCCGATATCCTGCGCCGCCGCTATGGCAGACCCGTCAATCTTGACAGGACCATTGGCTTCAATCTTCACGCTACCGGTCGTGCTGCCAATCACACTCGGCGTATAGGTGCTTGTCTGAACACTCTGTTCATCCGTCCGCGACCCGTAGCCTAACGCAATTCGATACTCACAGGGTCTGCCACGAAACTCTGGCATCCGTATCTAGAGCCTGAATCACACTTTAACGACTCCCGAAGCGGGCTCGGAGGACAATATCTTTATCAATATCTCCTAAACGGATCATGCAAATCTATCTGATTATCCTCCCAGAAACATTCCAAATACTTCCACCCTTTATTTTCCAAAATTTCTTTATCTATATTTGTTATTGGAACAACCCATATTGGAATAATTTTAATTTTCTTCATTTCCTCTTGAAAAAGATCACTTCTATAAGCTGGAACAGTAAAATAAATCCCACATATATTGTCTTTAATCCATATGTGATCTCCTGGTTGAGAAAATAAAATAAAATTTCCTCTTTTCGGACAAGCAATATGATTTGAAAGTAGTAAAGATATATAATAATCCATCATCGAAGCAGCATTGTCATTTGGTAATTCTTTTTGAAACTCCATAAACCACTCCATACTTAATATAGAGTAATTTTTCGACAAACCTAAAGTGCTTATAAAGTTCAAATGTTCGTTCTTGTATTCAACAATTTGCAAACCATCTTCAACGGAACTCTTCATACTTCCTTGAATTTGACCAAATTCTTTCTCAAAAATAAATGGAAGGCTATTTCTTAAATCTTGAATCATTGTTACCCCCACTTCTATTACAACTTGGACACTCCAAAGAAACACCTTTCTGATAATTTTCTATCACACTCTGACGTGTCGTATTAGAGTTAAAACTTCTATTTGACCATGAAGGATTATGGCTCACATCCCAATCTCTAGATTTACCTGAATTAGGAGCATTCTTCACTGTAACTCCACAGGTAGGACATAGCTTCCCACCATTGGGACCGTCTTCTGCATTATCCCATGTATTTTGTATGGTACTTTTTCTAAACGAACTTCTATTAGTTAAGTTTCCCTTTTGATTGCTTCCATTTACAGCTTGAATAGTCTCATCAGAGCCATATCCTATGGCATTTGCTTTTAAGGTATAATGCCCATCCGGGTCGTTCTTTTCAGATCTGCCAAATCCAGGATTGTCCGTATAGTTTGCGTAGAGATCTTCCGGACTCCCTCTTTATATAGACTTGAGTTGTTACGCCCGCCGGGTTTTGAGTGTCATTGCCCGCAACCTCGAGGGACGACCACGCATCAACCTGATTGTTGGCAGAACCAGAGACCGGTTCGTTATTTTCAGAACCATCGGAAGATAATTCAGGCTCGCATTCAGCCAATCAACACAGGAGGCATGAAGTTTTTAGAACTCTCCACGTTATTATTTATTCTCCCTTATTACCACTTCTCTTTCATGAAGATTTTTCAAATATTCAAATGCTTCCATTAAAGTAATTTCAACAATATCATCATAAAAAATCAATCCGAAAATTTCACTAATACCTTTTTTTTGATAAACAACTTTTGTTTTATTTTCATATGAAACTGCATATATCCTATTATCTAGCATCGATTCAACATCAATCCGTATAGAAAAATTCTCAGCATATTCTCTTTCTCCAATATATTGATACAAATCTTCACCCTCCCCATAATTAGCATCCTCAATTAAATTAAAAAAATTATTATAACTCATTCCAAAAATATTTTTGTTTATTCTTGTTTTTTTACATTCAACTATCGATTCAAGTATATAATAGGCATCCCTTAAGGACACCATCTCCTGACAATCCCCAATAATATTTTTTTTTATATTATAATAAAGGTATCCATTCAACCACGGTCCGCAATAATTATCATCTAGCTTTATTATAATACAGAACTCATCTTTTTTTCCAAATATTTTCATTTCATTCCGTCCACTGTATTTTTTGTTGCACTCGGAACTTCAGATGGTTTTACAATTCCAGAAAAATGGACTGTACCTGCATTATCTGAGAAAAACCTATAATACCCCTGTTCACCTTTTCCGTACCATGCTTTTTGTGAAGTTTCTGTTTTAGCTCCTCTTATAGCACTATTCTCATACACGCTTTGAGCATCAGATGGTTCTGGGCTTTTCCTTGGGTTATAAAGAGGAGTACCTATATCATGTGCAGGGTTTGACTGATACGGCGGCTTAACACGATTATTCACAACATCAGGATTATACGGACTATCCTGGAGCGCAGGACTCTCCGTCAAATCTTGTTTGGGCTTTTTTCCATTTACAGCCTGAACAGTCTCGTCAGCCCCATTTCCATAAACATTCTCTTTAAAAGTATAATGCGCCCCTGCCTCTGAATCACTGTTGTCAGAGCTGCCATATCCAGGGTTGGCCGTGTAGTTTGCGTAGGGATCTTCCGGACTCCCTCTTTTATAGACTTGAGTTGTTACACCCGCTGGGTTTTGAGTATCATTGCCTGCAACCTTGAGCGATGACGACGCATCAACCTGACTGTTGGCAGAACCAGAGACCGGTTCGCCATTTTCAGAACCAACAGGTTCCACCGAAAAGACTTGTGCCTGTATCGCATCATTGATGAGCTGCTTGGTAAGTGAATCACTTTCTTTTACGGTA
>NZ_BAMW01000070.1 GCF_000963945.1 Acetobacter indonesiensis
AAAAAACGGCTCAATCCGCTCCATCTGGCGCTCAGACAGCAAAAATACTTCACTCACAGGGCTACCCTCCATCGGTAAGCCTGTGAATCACAACCTCTCGCTCAGTTCAATAAATTAATAGGTCCTGAGCCTAGCACTACAGTTGCATTTTGTGTCGTGAGCGAGCGCGGATAGCGCTGATCTGATGCGTTCGTCGAAAGACGGACCATCTGAGGATGTGAGCGACGGGTAGTCTGCGTTGTGCAAGTTTTACGACGAGGCGCCTGATTTCCTGAATGGACCAGCGGACAAGGACGATCGTGTTCTGCGTTGTGTTTTTTTCGGTTTCAATGAGTTTGCCTGATACCGGACACTTGCCATGACGGCATAGGCAAGCATGACCAGAGAGACATGCCGATGCCAACCATGCCAGGAACGGGTCTCGTTATGATCAAGACCGAATTCGTTTTTGGCCGTTTCGAAACATTCTTCGATCCTCCAGCGTGTGCCTTCAACGTTCACGAGTTCCTGCATGGTTGTCCCTTTCGGGCACCAGGTCGTAAAATAGGCAAGGTCTCCATCGGCGATGTTTCGTCGGATCAGCAGGCCACGCGTCCATAGTCCCGGGCTGGAACAGTCAAATTCTTCAGCATTCAGATCGGCAAGCGGGAGATACGCCCAGTCGTATAACCGCTCACCTTTTGTGCCGTGCCCCGCAGACAGACGATGCCAGGCCTGATCTGACAGTTCTGCAGCAATATCTTTCGCTTCTCCGGCAATCAGCGGTTCCGTTGCCCATGATCCGAACCAATGATTGCCCTTGACCCCAAGAACATATCCAATTCCTGCCCGGCGAAGCGTGCGTTCCACATCGCCGACGCCATACACGCTGTCTGCTGCAACCCAGCGGAAGGGCATGCCGGCCTCAATACTCCGCTCAATCATCATCGAGGCTAACGCCGGTTTGGTTGCAAACACCACGTCATCGGGAACGTGGGCCTGCTTCAGGCGCTCACGGTTCGATGTCCAGTCTTTTGGGAGATACAGGGCGCGGTCCACAAAGGCATGACCCCGCGCCGAGACATAGGTGGCAAATACACCCATCTGGCAGTTCGTGATCTTGCCGGCAGATCCCGTATACTGCCGCCCCACACCACAGGACGCCTGACCTTTCTTCAGAAATCCGGTCTCATCGATGACCAGCACGCCATCTTCAGTGCCCAGATGCTCGACCACATGCTCCCTGACGACATCGCGA
>NZ_BAMW01000069.1 GCF_000963945.1 Acetobacter indonesiensis
GGGGGGGGGGGGGGCCTACGTAAGGTGTGCCAGTCCATCTTTTTCCAGCACATCTATGGCTTCTGTGACTGTACGGGAGCAAGGCTGAAAACCCCAATCATGTCGGCGGACCGGGTCCATCCGTGGGTTTCAATGAACATCATGAGACGGATTTTTGTAAACGAGACGCCACGCGCTTCACAAAGCGTCTCCATGAGGTGCTCGCCCAGTATCAGAAAACTGTTTTAACAGCATTACAGGAAGCTGATGATGCTCTTTCATGATTTAAGAATGATCGTATTCGCGTTGCAATGCTTGTGCGGTCTCAAAACGATACAGCTGTTGCCTTTGATCTGACCCGCCAGCGGTGCCAGAGGGGCACGGCAAGCTTGATTGATCTTCTGGGATACTGAACGACACGATATCGCGACGAGATAATCACTGTCACAGTCATTAGCGGCTCTGACGATTGACGATATTGCTATTCACAAAGCCACGGGCGTTGGAGCGTCAGATGAAAAATGAGCATGGAGTTTTCAGATAAGATACGGTTGGGATTATGCTTGCCTTTTACAGTATGGATGGAATATTTTTATAACAAGTTACGATACGTCACTACGAAGTTTTGAAAAATAACCGCAGAACATGTCGGCCATGGCGTCGGAATACAGATTAACGTCCTCGGTATCAGCTCTATCGCAGATACTCTCAGCGATCTTTTCGAAAAAAATCGCCAGAATTCCTACAGCTAACCGGTGCTTTTCGGGTGGTGCGTTGGCGAGCATTTCTTCCACGAAACTGCCGACCATGGCATGACCATCGGCAAGGAGTTGCCGGGTTTCTGCTGTGTCTCCATAGAGTGGCGCGGCCTGACTCAAAGCCTTGCGCAAATCAGTTTCCGCTTTTTCTGAGCGCACAAATGTCCGGATCGCTGTGCGTAGCCGGTCCAGAGGCGGTTGTGTCGGGTCTTGCAGAATAGAGCGGAGCACTGTGGATGTTTGCACCCATTCGTCGGATTGGAGACGGAAGAGCAGGGCGTTCTTGTTGGGAAAATACTGGTAAACTGATCCAATACTCACACCGGCTCTTTCTGCTACCCGTGCGGTCGTAAAACGGTGTGCTCCCTGTTCTCTTAAAACGTGAGCCGCAGCTGTCAGGATGTCCTCGACCAATTGAGTCGAGCGTGCCTGTTTCGGTCGTCTACGCTTTGAAAGAATGGTATTTTTTTCGTCTGGCATGGTCCTGCTTTCAAACGCGATTAGAAAACATGAATGTTTCATCATATTATTCTGGTTGGGATCAGAAAGCCAGTCAGGAAAAGAGAAATGCCGGCCCCGACTCTTTATAGCGCACCCTTCACTGCGCTACTCAACACCCTATACGAACAGGCTGATCGGTCGGCCCAAAGTCTGCGAGAGCGGAGTGAAGGACTGTCCAGGCAAGAGTTCGCGCGGCTCATGACGAGTAGAACGGATTACAAAGAGGTTCATCAGAGCCTTGAAAATGATCCGTTGCCCGTTTCGGCGGATGCTGGACGGCTGCTATATATGCTGGTCGTGACATCGTGGGCGCGTGAAATTGTGGAATTTGGCACTTCTTTTGGCGTGTCTACCCTCCATCTTGCTGCAGCGGTGCGTGATATCGGGGGAGGACGGATTATTTCTGCTGAGTATCTTCCCTCTAAAGCCGCGACAGCGCGGGGCAATCTGGAACAGGTGGGGCTGTCTGGCCTCGTCGAAATTCGGGAAGGTGATGCCCTTCAGACCCTTGCCACCGGTTTGCCAGACGAGGTGGATCTGCTGCTTCTGGATGGTGCCAAAGGACTTTATCTTGATATTTTTGGGCTTGTGGAAAGCCGGTTACGACCGGGCGCATTGATTATCGCGGATAATGCCGAATGGTGTCCTGAGTATCTGGCGCACGTACGGTCTCAGGCCAGTGGTTACACGTCCCTTCCGTGTCTGTCAGGTCTTGAACTGACCATGAAACTCCCCTGATCCGTTGCAAAAGGTAGAATCAACTCTGGGAAATGGAAAACGTATCATGACGGATAAAGTGCAGGAAAAAACGACGGTTGTTATTGTTGGGGCTGGTGTGGCTGGTCTGACAGCCGGCACTCTGCTTAAGCGTTGCGGCATAGATTGTATCGTCCTTGAGCGGCGCACTCAGGAGTATGTTTTGCAGCGGCAGCGGGCCGGCAACATCGAAGCACGCGCTGTGCGGATGTTCGAAAAATGGGGACTTGCTGAGCGCGTGGTCGGCGGCTGGCCCTATGAAGGGATTGTTACGTTACGGATTGATGGTACGCCGCATCTGCTGCGTGAACAGATGGATGACAAAGCTCCGGGCAGATTATGTCCGCAACAGGTGCTCGTCCGCAACCTCATGGTGGCTTACACAGAAGATGGTGGTGACCTGCGTTTTGAAGCATCTGATGTCACATTGCATGCTCTTGATAACGAAAAACCTGCGGTTCGGTATCATGATAACCAAGGAGTCGCACACGAAATTAGCTGTGATTTTATTGCCGGGTGTGACGGTGATCATGGGGTTAGTCGGGCTTCAATTCCGCAGGGTGTCCTGAGTAAGGCTGAACACTGTTATGGTGTGTCCTGGGTGGTGGTTCTGACGGATGTACCGACAGGGCGTTATCCGCTGATGAGCGTGAGTGATCATGGTTTTGCCGCGCAATTTCCACGTGGGCAGGATGCCAGCCGCTTTTACCTGCAATGTGCTGAGACAGATACGGTAGAAGATTGGTCAGATGCGCGGGTTGCTGCCGAAATTAAAGCGCGCTGTGGTGAAATTGAGATCACTGAGAAAGACATCGTGAACAAAAGCATCATGCCACTGTACAGCGTTGTGTATGCGCCTATGCGCTACGGAAAGCTCTTCCTCTGCGGGGATGCAGCCCATCTTGTTCCCCCAACCAGTGCACGCGGCATGAATTTGGCAATCAGTGATGCAGAAACCTTTGTCTGTGCTGTGCGTGATTTTGTGCAGGATGGAAATGGTGCAAATCTTGCGGCCTATTCGGACACCTGTCTGGAGAGGGTCTGGAATTATCAGGATTATGCAATCTGGGTGACTGAAATGCTGCACGATGCAGGGGATGCCTCAATTGTTGGGCCCTTCCGCCGCGAGGCAGCACGCAGCAGATTATATCGTCTTCTAACCCCCTCCTCCACCAATAAACTCTTTAGCGATTTTATGGCAGGCACGGTCTGAAGTCGGACATTTTCTGAAATGGACGTGTCCCGGCTCAGTTCCGGACCTTTAAGACCGAGGATGGTCTGAAGGAGAATTGGAATGGGGCATGTTTACAAAACAGAATTCCGACGCGAGGAGGTGCGTCTGGCTCTGAGCAGCGACCTGTCGCGCGACCGTATTGTCCAGGATCTGGATTTTGTGTCTTCGACATTGAAGAAAGGGATCCGTAATGCGCAGAAGTACGACACTGTGGTTGCTGACGCAACGGATCATACGGCGTTATTGCGTGAGAATGAGAGATTACGCCGTGAGAACCTTCTGCTACGGGAAAATGCCATTCGTGTTGTCAGGACATGACGCTTCAAGGTGACCACGAACAGTTTGCACAAGCACAGTATTGAACCCAACCTTCTGGGGTAGAATTTTTCAGAACCAGTGCTTAACCAGAAATGGACAGCGGACATAACATACATCTGGACATGTGAAGGCTGGGTTTACCTGGCTGTGGTGCTGGACCTCTTCTTACGAAGAATCATCGTCTGGAACCTTGAGATCCGTATGACCGCAAATCTTGCAACCACAGCGTTACAGCGGGCTATTGCCTTGCGTCAATCATCACCAGACTGCGTCCATCACGCAGATCGTGGCAGTCAGTATTTTTCAAAGGCGTACCGGAAGCTCCTCTCTGCTCATGGACTGGTTAATACCTAGGATTTCGGCGGCTCGATGGAAGTTGAGTTGCTCGGCGACTACCAGCACCTGCACCAGGGCAGGTAGAGCGATATGGCCTGTCGCGAGAAGATGATAAAGCCGGTCCCGTGTCAGGGGACCGGATGGGCTGGAAACGCGGGATAATGGCGTATCGGGGGCGTCATAAAATGAAGTCGAGGAAACGGAGATAAAACTAGAAGACAGAAGGTATTTTTGTATTCCGTTGTACAGGAGAGGCCAAGATCTGACGACGGCCCATGAGGATACAGGCAGGGTGTCGGTCTCATGGATGTGGCAAGGGACGCCCTACGAAAATTGCAGTGAAGCTACTCCTCGATTTTGGCACGGAGGCGGGGGGGGGGAGCTGCAAGGTAATGAAATTAACAGGGAAAAGATGTCTTAGTTCGGGGGTTAAAATTTCACCAATTATAGGTCAGATTCCCGTACACACGTCTTCCCTGACCAATATAGCACTGCGCGGTTCCGCAGGATGTAATATAATATTTGTTTGTGAGATTGGAAATTGTTACCTGCCCGACAAGCCCTTTCAAGAAAGACGCAGCTTTTCCAAAATCATAACGGACACCCGTATCAAACAAAATAAAAGCCGGAATTTTGAAAGAGTTCGCCGTATTGCCATAAGTCCAGCCGACATAACGGGCGCCAAAATTAAATTGCAGCCCTCTGAGTTTCCCTGCAGGAAGAGCATAATTAACAAACATGGACGTCATGTTACGTGGCACAGCCTCAGCATATTTGCCTTTCAGAGGTACCGCTACGCCCTCGCGCATATGATATCCTGACTCATATGACGTTGGATCGTAATAATACGGTACAGTTGTATCAGTACTCTTTGAATATCGAACGTCGGCATATGTGTAGGATGCGAGAATACGCAGATCCTTCGTGATGTTGGCCTGAGCGGACACCTCGAAACCTTTGGAGGTCATCTGTCCTGTCTGAATGGAATAACCGGGATTTTGCGGATCTGATGTCAGAACGTTTGTCTGATCAATGTGAAAAGCCGACGCTGTGAACAGGGCGTCGAAATCACGCGGTTTATATTTCAGACCAGCCTCAAATTGCTTGCCTTCCGTGGGTTTGAAAGTATGTCCCTCCACATCCGTACCCGTCTGTGGCTGAAAGGATGTCGCATAACTGAAATACGGGACAAGTCCGAAATCAAGTTCATATGTCGCACCGGCCCGCCAGGTAAACGCCTTTGTCGAAAAGGGAGAAGTCGTTGTGCTGCTGGTACTCGTATAAGGAAAGTTTGATTGGGACCAACTATTTTGTGAAAACCAGTCCTCGCGACCACCCACAGTCACAGTCAATCCTTTGTATCTGATCTGATCCTGAAAATAGACACCGACCTGCTCATAGGCGTCTCGCCCGAACCATGACCAGGATGTTGCGTCCGCCGACCCCATTCCTGGGTAGCCAAAATGTGGCGTAAAACTCCCATATTGTGGCGCGTAAATATTCAGACTGTTCGCATCGGAGCGGTAATACTGACCATTGGAATGATAATCCCAGAAATCAACACCAACGACCGCTGTATGACGGACTTCTCCTGTTCGGTATTTTCCGAGGAGATGTGAATCCAGTGCTACAGTGCGCGTCGTGTTGGGTACGGCGAAAGCCACGCGCGGCTGCGTAACTCCGTCAGCATCAAGCGCTCCGTATTTCGTATAAACATAGCTGAAATTAGTTCTCGATTCCTCATAACGAAATGTCTGATGAAACGACAGATGGGAATTGAACTGATGTGAAAACAGATATTCAAAAAGACCACCGGTTTCCTTGTGATTGTTCCATCCCGGCTCTCCCATGAAAAGATGCCTGGAAAGACGTCCGTATTTTCCGGGAAACAGCGTTCCCACAGCTGGAAGATAAGAGGAATATGCTCCATCTTCTGGTGTATAAACGTAGTTTCCAATCAGAGTCAGATCCGTCTTGTCATCAATCTTCCAGTCAATTGAAGGAGAGACACCAACACGATGGTAGCGGACATAATTCGTCTGCGTGTCCTGGGAGACACCGATGCCTGCGATGCGATATTTCAGATTCCCTGACGACGTGATTTTGTCACTGACATCAAATGTTGCCTGATAACGGTTCCAGTTACCAAAACCCACAGATACATTTCTCAGCGGCGTATCAGTAGGCCGTTTCAGACTCTCGTTGATGATGCCTCCAGGGGCCGCTTGTCCATACATTACGGAAGTAGGGCCATTGATCGTTTCAACCCGCTCGATGAAGGACGGATCCAGCGCTACCTCAGAGTTCGAAATCAATCCATCGATAAACTGTGATGAAGAAAACCCCCTCTGCATGAAAGAACCACCACCAAACCCCGCCGCCGCTCCGTTAGTCTGCTGGCCCATACCCTCAGCATAAATTCCCGGTGTGTAGCGTAATGCCTCGGTCAGATTCTGAACCTGCTGGTCCTGCATCTGCTGTTTCGTCACAACGTAAATCGAATTCGGAATTTCCCTGATCGGCGTATCTGTTTTTGTGCCTGACATTGTGGTTTGTGCTACATAACCAACGCCCGGCCCTCTGGGATTCTCCATGCCGTAAGTCCCCTGCACGCGGACGGGACCAAGAGTTATGCTGGCAGCGGTTTTCGTCAGCACGACGGTATTGCCGTTGAATCGGTAAGTCAGACCAGTTCCGTTTAAAATTTGAGCTAAGGCTGCATTGACAGACATGGTGCCGGAAATTGCAGAAGAACGCAGTCCGTCGCTTAACTGTGTACCGTAGGCGAGTTGTGTGCCCGTTGCGTTCGACAGCGCGACAAGTGCCGACGACAGTTTTTGAGCAGGAATATTTAATGTGAATTTCCGCTCAACCGCAGCCGTGGAGGCAGGGATATCGGCTGATGCCGCTTTTACAGGGACAACGGCAACGGATGCGAGCGCCGTTGTCAGGCCGAGCATGCGCATCAGGGAAAGTGTCACGAGGGGCGCTCTGATCGCGCGTTCTCTGGGATTTACGGAGAGCAGATCGGCACCGGCCTTCGCGATCTTGGGATGCATGGTTTCTTACCGTCGTCCTTGTGTAAGGGGCAATGCCCACCGCCATATGCAAATGCGAAAAAATCGCACCTATTGTTAAAGACGGACGACGAACGGCACCGGTCGGCGGTGAGGCGTTTTTTCTGTAATTTTTTTGGATACCCGGTCAGCTTGCGGCGGACAGGGTGACAAGCCAAGGCGTGAAATGCCGGACGCGCAGGCGAAGCGAGCCTGCCAGTGTTTCAATCGCGGCGTCAGGATTGCGGGCGTCGAGCGCTGCTGTCACGGGAAGATCACGTAATCGGGAGTGCGTGATGAGAATGCGGCCCCTCCGATAGCGCGAAAGTTCTGTCGCAAGGTCAGCCAGCCTCATACCGTCGGCGACAATCCGGCCATTCCGCCAGCCGAGGATGGACGCTGTGTCCACCGCCAGCGGCTCCTGAGTTTCACCCGGCGCGCAACGCATCTGCTGGCCTGCTGTCAGCAGCATACCTTCCTGTGGTGGGGTGACGGTCAGTTCATGCTCAATGGCTGTCACTAAAGTGGCGTCGTCCAGACGGTTCACATTAAAGACGGCACCTGCTGTCCGTGTAACGGCAGGGCCAGCATCCACGATGAATGGCCACAAGGGATTGTGCCGGGCAGTGAACAAGGCCTCCCCTTCATGGAGGGTAATGCGCCGGGCCTGCGGTGACCATGAAACGGAGATGGCCGAACTGCGGGCAAGTTCCACCAGTGAACCGTCCGCCAGGGTTACGGTTTTGCCTGCCTGCGTGCCCGTCCTGTGGTCTGCAAAGACTTCGGGATGGGTCAGAAGATAGCTGCCACCAGATGCCATTCCGACTACTGCTGCGGCTGCTCCGGTTATCATACGACGGCGGGTCACCCGGAATGAGCCAGCGTCATTCGCGGCTACAGGCTTGTCGTTCGTCAGAGAGGGGGGCAGTGCCGGGGCGAGGTCATCAAGGCGGGACCACATACCTTTTACCCGTTCCCACGCTTGTTTCTCTCTGTCTCCCTGACTAAGCCATAATGCGAAGTCGCGTTTTTCCTCTTCTGTCACATCGGTGTCATTCAGGACCATGAGCCACTGGCGCGCTTCCTGCCGGATCTGGGCATCGGATTTGTGGTGCGTCATGGAGTTCGTGGTCTTTCTGGATATCCGGCAATGATCTCGTTGACCGTATTTGCCCAGCCAAAGAGGTGGCGTGAATGGCTCTCTATACAGAAAGACGGATGATGAGCGGGAGGAGGAGAAAAAACAGGAATTATTTTTCGTGCTCGCCTGATGGTGGTTCCAATGCATCTTCCACGGCGGTCAGGGCGGTCATCATATGATTCATGACCATATGCCGAGTCATACCGAGCATCCCTCCAATCTTGTGGTAGGAAAGCCCTTCAAATTTGGCGAGCATGAAAATCTCGCGACTGCGTGGAGGAAGATTACCGAGCACCGCGCGCAGGCGTTCGATCTGGTCGCGCTGGATCGTCGTATCTTCTGGAGAAGCAGTTTCGGCGATGACATTTTCGGTCTGGGTGTCGTCGGCCTGTACCTCAATGCCGTGGCGGGCGCGCCGAAGATGGTCGATCGCCAGATTGGTAGCAATCCGATAGAGGTATTTGGCGGGATTATCCGGCATGATGGTGCAGCCGCCCCTTGCAATCCTGACCCACACGTCCTGGGTAAGGTCTTCGGCAAGTTCACGATTGCCCAGTTTCTGGAGCAGGAAGCGTAACAGGCCGGGCCTCTGCTCAGAGAATATTTCCGGCCAGGTTCTGGAACCGGAACCCGTCATGTTCAGCTACCTTCTCTCCTCATGTGCCGCTAGTACATAGGCTGAATCGGATATTAATAATAATGCGAACAAATCGCAATATGTCGTATGCTTAGGCGAGTATGCATATTCCAGAGGTCAATCTCGTAGAATGATCCGCATAGTGCGTTTTGCGAGGGATTCCAGAAGGGTCACTTTTACGGCCTCATAAAGGCGGGGAGGGAGGAAAACCATATGCGAACGTGTTATTTTGCCCCAGCAGAGGACGACGATCAAAACCGGGCCAGTCGAACTGATTGACTTCGTTCACGATAATCCATGATCGCGCATCGTCCAGCCCGAGATGCTGTCTGACCTTTTGAGGCATTTCCACGGCAGAGGCATCAGGGGTTGCGGCATGTGGGTGACGGAGGCAACTGTCACCCGGGTTGCCCTGATGCCTGCTTTCTCTCCCGCCAGTACGGTGACGCAGGGTCGATGCTGGCGGCCTTCTTCCAGTCCTCGGTGGTGTTCGTGTCGCCACAGATAGGCATAGGAAATGACAAGTCCCGGTTCTGGCTTCGGTAAAGACAAGCGGTCAGCCCATCAACGCGTTAAGGGCATCGTGGCGCTTGTTCATCTCTGTGGATGATAGGGCATGGACAGTATCGGCATCCAGTTTTTCAACTGCCAGAGCCACCGGCATCATGGCCTTGAGGCGTTGATATTCCTCATACTCGTGCGCGGAGACGAAGTAACCTGTGATGCGGTCATGCGCTTTGACGGCAATCGCTTCACGCTGAACAGTTTCCCGGTAACGTCCGAAATTGCGGGCAAACTCGGTGGCTGCGACTTCAACCATAATAATATCTCCTTCACGGGAAGGATAATGCGTAAAACACGCGTTTTACGCAATCTCTAATTCATGGTGAGAAGCTGTGTGGCTCATGTTAGAGTGACGCCATTAAATGGCGATCTCCAGGGAGCGTCCGTATGGGCCAGACCGTGCCCCCGCAACTATCTGATTACCGTGTTATGTAGCAGCGAGGATGTTGGGGTATAAAGAGGGGTATTTTTTAAGATTATTTTGTATAAAATACATTTAAATCATCATATTAATTAAAAAATCGATTGACTTCCCCTCTGCCAATCATCAAATAAAAATAAGCACTGGCTTGCTGAGAAATGTATTTTTTAACAGCCCAGTTCACTACGTTAATTTAAAACCTAAGAAAAATGTTGTTTAGGTCGAAAACCTCCAAATTTTTTAGAATCATATAGTGTGCAAGGGTCATCTTTTTACTGGTTCGTTCCAAGTCAGTGGGCCTATTTCAGCATAGGTGCGTAACGCGGCATACCTTTTGGCTTCATGCCGTCATGTGCGTCGTTCGTATTTTTGTCTGCTATAGTTTCAATCAGAAATAATGAGGCAAGGCCGTAGAGTGCCAGTGCCGGAAAATTGACATGACAAACGCTGTCTCATCAGTCAGATCGGCAAAGCCCAATGGAGTGAGGTCGGCTGTTCGTTTACGCCAATCTGACGGACATGTGGGTTGCCATTTTGCAAAGGCAAGTGCTGAATTCAAAGGACTATTTTTGCTGAAACGCCGTGTCTTGTTAGCTGGCAGTCGTTGGCTTAACTGGGAACCCTCTAACTGTTATGCTGACTTAATCTTCTCCGGTTTGCCGGGCCTCTTTCAGGTCTCCCCCCTTCTTCAATGACGTTGGAATTGCCATGAACGCTTACTCAGATTACCTGGCCGAAATTAAGGACAGAGAAAATCAAGGGCTCGCTCCCAAGCCGATCGACAGCGATGAACTCGTTCGTGACATTATTGCGTTAATTGAAGACGCCGGTAACGAGCACCGGGCAGATGCGCTTAAATTCTTCATTTACAATACGTTGCCCGGAACCACGAGTGCCGCAGACGTTAAAGCAGCCTTCCTGAAAAAGATTGTTCTGGGTGAAAAGGTCGTTCCGGAGATTACCCCAGCTTTTGCCCTTGAACTGCTTTCGCACATGAAGGGTGGTCCATCGGTCAAAGTGCTTTTGGATATTGCTTTGGGTGACAACGGCCCGATTGCCAAGCAGGCGGGTGAAGTGCTGAAGACTCAGGTCTTCCTTTATGATGCGGACATGTTCAGGCTGCGTGATGCCTTCAAGGCAGGCAATGCGGTCGCGAAGGATGTGCTCGAAAGCTACGCCAAAGCGGAGTTCTTCACAAAACTTCCAGACGTTGAAGATGAAATCAAGGTTGTGACGTTTATCGCTGCTGAAGGCGATATTTCGACCGACCTTCTGTCTCCGGGAAATCAGGCGCACTCTCGTTCGGATCGTGAATTGCACGGCCAGTGCATGATTTCCCCTGCGGCGCAGAAAGAAATCGTCGCGTTGCAGAAGCAGCACCCCGATGCACGGGTAATGATGATTGCTGAAAAAGGCACCATGGGCGTTGGTTCGTCACGTATGTCTGGTGTGAATAACGTGGCGCTCTGGACTGGTAAGAAAGCCAGCCCCTATGTTCCGTTTGTTAATTTTGCTCCAATCGTTGCTGGCACCAATGGCATCTCGCCAATTTTTGCGACAACTGTCGATGTAACCGGCGGTATTGGCCTCAATCTGAAAAACTGGGTCAGGAAGACCGGGCCAGACGGCAAACCTGTTCTGGACAAAGACGGCAATCCGGTTCTTGAGCAGAAATATTCAGTCGCCACCGGCACCGTTTTGACGATTGACGTGAAGAACAAACAGCTTCGCGACGAAAACGGGCTCGAATTGGTTGATGTTGCGTCTTCATTCACTCCTCAGAAAATGGAGTTCATGAAGGCAGGTAGTTCTTACGCCATTGTTTTCGGTAAAAAACTCCAGACATTTGCAGCCCAGACGTTGGGTATCGAAGCTCCACGGGTCTTTGCGCCGAACAAAGAAATTACAGTCGAAGGGCAGGGACTGACTGCGGTTGAGAAAATATTTAACCGCAATGCAGTGGGTGTGACACCGGGCAAAACCTTACACGCCGGGTCAGACGTGCGCGTGAAGGTGAATATTGTTGGGTCTCAGGACACAACAGGCCTGATGACGGCACAGGAACTTGAGGCGATGGCCGCGACGGTCATCTCTCCTCTGGTGGACGGAGCCTATCAGTCAGGCTGTCATACAGCATCAGTGTGGGACAAAAAGGCTCAGGCCAACATCCCGAAACTGATGAAGTTTATGAACAACTTCGGTCTTATCACTGCGCGTGACCCGAAGGGCGTCTATCACGCAATGACGGACGTTATTCATAAGGTGCTGAATGACATCACTGTAGATGACTGGGCTATCATCATCGGTGGTGACAGTCACACGCGTATGTCAAAGGGTGTGGCTTTTGGTGCGGATTCAGGCACCGTGGCGTTGGCACTGGCTACTGGTGAAGCGACCATGCCAATCCCGCAGTCGGTTAAGGTCACGTTCAAAGGCACAATGCAGCCACATATGGACTTCCGTGACGTAGTGCACGCCACGCAGGCGCAGATGTTAA
Source organism: Acetobacter indonesiensis (assembly GCF_000963945.1). Lineage (GTDB taxonomy): Bacteria > Pseudomonadota > Alphaproteobacteria > Acetobacterales > Acetobacteraceae > Acetobacter > Acetobacter indonesiensis. The sequence continues at coordinate 12,199 of NZ_BAMW01000069.1, forward strand.
AGCAATGCGGCGACAACGTCTTCCAGGGGCGTATCATTGAAGTACACATTGGTACACTTCTGGCTGACCAAGCCTTTACCTTCACCGACTGGACGGCCGAGATGAAGGCGAAAGCCGCCATCTGTATCTCGCAGGATGAGCCGTTAATAGAATCCCTGCAAATCGCCAAGTCTCGTATCCAGATCATGATTGATAAGGGGATGGAGAACGCAGCCGGGACATTGAAGGGGCTGATCGCCAAGGCCGATAAACGGATTGCTGAAATACGCTCAGGCGAAAAGCCTGCTTTGGCTCCCGATGATAACGCAAAATATTTTGCTGAGGTTGTGGTCGATCTCGACCTGATCGATGAGCCAATGATTGCTGACCCGGATGTCAACAATCCTGATGTATCGAAGCGTTATACTCACGACACAATCCGTCCGGTTTCCTATTATGGCGGCACGAAGAAGGTTGATCTTGGCTTTGTCGGGTCCTGCATGGTGCATAAAGGCGATATGAAAATCGTAGCCCAAATGCTCAAAAACCTTGAGAAGGCACAAGGGAAGGTAGAGTTCAAGGCTCCTCTGGTGGTGGCCGCGCCGACCTATAACATCATTGATGAGCTTAAAGCTGAAGGTGATTGGGACGTGCTGGAACGCTACTCCGGCTTCGAATTCAGCGATTTGCTTCCTAAGGCCAATGCGCGAACTGAATACGAAAATATCCTTTATTTGGAACGTCCGGGCTGTAACCTGTGCATGGGGAATCAGGAGAAGGCGGAAAAGGGTGACACCGTTCTGGCAACATCAACCCGTTTGTTCCAAGGGCGTGTTGTTGAAGACTCAGGTGACAAAAAGGGTGAATCCCTCCTAGCGTCCACTCCGGTCGTGGTTCTGTCTGCAATCCTGGGACGGATGCCGAGTAACGAAGAATACAAGGCGGCTGTTGAAGGTATTGATCTGACTAAGTTTGCCCCACCTAAAACCACCCCACTCGATGCTCGATCCGTCCATTACTAAGAATATCCTTAGGGTGTAATCAAACCCTTCTATAGGCGTTGATCTGTAGCGTGCTTCCCTCAGTAATGAGGGAAGCACGAATACGTAGTGGGGCTCAAACAACAGCTATAGAGCTGTGCGGGATGTTATCTTCGGTCCTTGTTTGATCCTAATTTCTGTAAAATCCTCTTCTTATCGTTTCTCATGACTATAAGATTTTCCGGGACTATGATTAATTTACCCACGCTCGTTATTTTTATGAAAAATCAAATTTGATAGCTTGACGCCTATCTCAAACCCCTTTAGATCAAGCTCCAACAACGCCTCCAGTCCCGTTCGTCTAGAGGCCTAGGACACCGCCCTTTCAC
>NZ_BAMW01000068.1 GCF_000963945.1 Acetobacter indonesiensis
CCCGCAGAACACGTCCGACTATAAAAGCACGGCGCGGCAGACGGGTGCGGAGATTTCCATTCCGGTATGGGGGGCTGGTGGCAAGGCTGGGGGTGGTGCGAGTTACAGCCAGCAGAATGTGACGGATCATTTTGCGACAACGGAAGCCCAGCTCTCCGGCTTTTATGCGGGTGATCAGGGCCTTGGTGTGGATGTTGCAGGGAACACCAATCTGACGGCGGGTGTGATGGCCAGCACGGCGGATGCCAGCCTGAACCACTTTACCACCGGGAGCCTGACGACCGGTTCTGTTGAGAACAGCTCACGCTGGCAGGCCACGCAGAAGGGCGGCTCGTTCAGCGGTGGGGCCGGGATGATGGGCAGCACTACCGGGATATTGGGGGCTGCTGGAACGGGCCTTGCCTCTGGTGCCTCCGGCCTGATGGGGGGTGGCCGTACGCATGATGAGACGAGCGAGAGCCGGTCTGCCATTGGCGGAAATATTAAGGTTGATGCTGGCAGCATTCAAGGCAGACACGACGGATGTGAGTCAGGCCAATCAGGCCCTGACAAACGCGTTTG
>NZ_BAMW01000067.1 GCF_000963945.1 Acetobacter indonesiensis
ACGGACAAAAGGCGGCCTGAACTCAAAACTTCATGCCGTGTGCGATGATCAGGGCCGACCTGTCCGCCTTCATCTGACTGCAGGACAGGTCAGTGACTTCAGAGGAGCAGACGTGCTTCTGGCAGACCTCCCCGATGAGACAGAAGAAGTCATCGGGGACAGAGGCTACGACAGCAACCAGATCAGGTTATCGCTTGCAGACCGGAATATCACAGCCTGTATTCCGCCGAAGAAGAACCGTAAATCAAAGCCGCCTTACAACTGGCATCTGTATAAAAAGCGCCACCTCATCGAGAACATGTTCGCAAAGCTGAAAGACTGGCGACGTGTTGCGACCCGATATGACCGCTGCGCTCATACATTCATGTCAGCTATCCACATCGCAGCAAGCTTCATCTTCTACCTTAAAGAATGAGTCCTGAGCCTAGTATACCACTTTGTTAGCGAGTAGCAGGAAGCAGCTCGCTAACCAACGATGGACGTTTATCTAACATCGCCAGCAAGACCTGAGCTGGCCCGGTTGGCTGACGACGACCATGTTCCCAGTTCAGAAGGGTTCCCTTAGCGACACCGATGCTCTTGGCAAACTGTGCCTGGGAGAGTCCCGTTCGTGTTCTGATGGCCGCAACGTTCACAGACGGCACACGTACCTTATGGGTAACGCTGTTTTGTAACTGTGCTTCCGAATATGCGAGAGCCTCATTTAGCCCCTGCAGAATGCTATCATAAGTGCTCATGATGGTTCTCCATATTTCGCAATTAGTGTCTTACTCAAGTTTACCAGAGCAGCCTGTTCGGATCGGGAAAGATTGTCTTTTTCGTTCTTGGCAAAGACAGTCAGTAGAAACAAAGGCATATGTCTCCCACCAAAGACATAAAGAGTTCTATACCCTCCCCTCTTCCCGCTACCTTCTCGTGCAAAACGAATCTTTCGCAGGCCGCCGCCGAGCGAAACCCCAGCGTCTGGCATTGCCGCGAGCGTGTTAATCAGAGCCATCCGATCGTTGTCTGACATCAGGGCTTTTGCCCGTTTTATGAATTCAGGCAGTTCAACAACGGTTTGCAACTTTGACATTTTCAGTAAACTATACGTCAATGGCTTATATGTCAAGGACGCATGAATTAGAAGGTTGAAGCTAATAATGGTTGTTCAGCCAGACAGCAGTCCAGCAACTTAACTAAATATCCAGAATCAGGGGGTTTCTGTCGTAAAATCTACTTCCGTTTCTTCCATTTATCGCAAGTAGGTGGGCACACGGAAAAGGAAGGATTTTTGTCGAAATTCCTTAATTGGGAGAATCCCTGTTTCCACGCAGATCAACCCCGCAAAAGTGTCCTTATTCAGGTTACAAGGTGTCCTTTAATTAGGTTAAAACAAGCCCTTTCTCCGCCGGGCTTGTTTCATTATGAGAATTTACTCCATGACCACCTTGGGGGGAAAACGGCCGATCCGGTTTGGAACCCCATACAATATTTTCTGCCATTCGTTCAGCTATGTGTGATGATCACTGCGTGCCCTTAATGGCCGCTCCGAGGGATTTGCTCTGAGCCAGAGAGCAGACACAGCAGGACATGTTACCCTTCTGAAATGTCGAGATCTTCGGCCCAATAATGCGTTTCTAAATTTAGCAACGCAGTCATCCGAAGTGGGGCCTCATGGCCACATAGAGTTTGATTACGAGGTCTGCTAGTTTAACGTATCGTCCACAATACCGGCAGAAAACCAGAGTGAGTGAATTTAGAGGAGCCCGGGGCTCGAATACCGGCGATGACTATCACGAACTCTGGGCGACAAGGCACGCAATTAGGCTGCTTGATGACCGGGATCCGCTCAAGGCTCTGGCGGTCGAGGGGCTCGCGCCGGTCGACGAGGCAAGCGCCCCGGACGCTACCTGGGACGGGGTCGATTGCACTCTCTACGAAGGTGGGGAGAACGCCCGAGAAGCTGATCGTGTTGTCCTAGAGCAGTTGAAATATTCCGCCGCCAACCCAACGGGCACGTGGACCGTGGCGCGCCTTACCCAAGGCAAGACGCGCTCAGACACAGTTTTTAATAGGCTGGCACGGGCATGGTCTGGCATTCAAGCATTGGGACCCAAAGGACCCGTCGAGGTCGTGTTGGTCACGAACCAGCAGATCGCGCCAGCAGTCGTGACGGCGGTCGCTACGATTGCGGCTGGCGGCGTCACTATCCCCAGAAGCAGTCCCGTGCAGGCTGCAGCTGACGAGGCAAAGCTCGCTTTTGCTGCCGGTTTGACAAAGGCGAATCTACCCGTATTCGCCGGATCGCTTCGCTTTCAAGGCAATACAGGCTCGCGCTTCGCTATTGAGGAGCAAGTCCTTGCTGACATGTCGGCCTGGACTGACCTTGAACTGCAACAGGCCGTTGAAAATTTGCGGCAGTTCGTCAGGAAGCGCATGCGCCCGGAATTCGCCGGCGAGCTAATTACGAAGGAGAAGGTTCTCCTAGGGCTGGGTCTCTCTGACATCGGTGCACTGTTTCCCTGTCAGCCCGACCTCTCATCCATCACGCAGCCAGTGCCGCGCGAGAGCGTTGCTGAGGCGGCGAGGCTAATCGTTGGGGGCGAACAGCGGCTCTGCCTGCACGGTCCTGGTGGCATCGGCAAGACGACAGCCCTCCACGAGATCAAGACGGCATTACCCGCAAACTCGGTAATGATCGTTTTCGATTGTTACGGTGGAGGAAGATACCTAGATCCCAGCGCGCTGCGCCATCGGCCAATCGATGCTTTCCTTCAACTGTCGAACGAGCTTGCCACTCATCTGAGGCTGCCAATCCTGCTGAGCCGCCACCACACCTCTGATCCTGTGAGGCTGTTCGCCAACCGGCTCCGCCATGCCGCCCATGCCCATGCTGCCCAGTATCCCGAAGCGCTGATCGTCATCGCTGTGGACGCCGCCGACAATGCTGTAACGGCGGCAGGCGCACGCAATCCAACAGAGCCTTGCTTTGTCCATGACTTTGTCGGTTTGGGCGATCTCCCCCCCAACGTCCGGCTCGTGATTACCGCGCGTACCGGACGCCTCCCAGAGATAGCGCTACCGTTTAATTTTCGTACCGCGAAAATTCTCCCCTTCACCCGCGCCGAAACCGCCGAACATGTGCGTCGCACCTGGAGCGCTCCGGACGAATGGCTGAACATCTTTCATGAGCTCTCTGCTGGCGTGCCGCGCGTGCAGACCTATGCAATGGATTTGGGGGGGGAATCCCCAGAGGAAGCAATCAACCGACTTCTGCCGGGAGGTAGGTCGCTTGATCAGGTGTTTCGCGAGCAGTTTGAGCGCGCACTGGGCAAAAGCGGCAGTCCATCGGATGTGGCGAAGTTCTGCGCTGGCCTAGTGATACTTGCCCGGCCCATACCGCTTGCCGACCTCTCTGGCGTGCTTAGCGTCTCCGTGCCAATGCTTGTCGATATTTGCTCCGACATGGTGCCGGCGATCAGGCTCGAAGAGGGGAAAGTTCGCTTCGCCGACGAAGATTTTGAGCATTTTGTGCGTAAAGAAGGAGCATCCGCGCAGGTTGCTGTTACCCAGAGTGCCGCTGCATGGCTCCTTAGCCGTTGTAACTCAGACGCCTATGCGGCGCAAAATGTTGCCGGTGCCCTTACAGCGGCTGAGCGGGGCGCCGATTTATTGGAGCTGGTTGAAAGAGAGCCAGTACCGGAAATTGTGACTGATCCGGTCCAACGGCGGGAAGCCAGCTTGACTAGGCTCAGGCTCGCAATCTCGGTTTGCCGAAATGCCAGCGATCCGGCGCGCGCATTGCGTTTCGTTCTGATCGGAGGAGAGGGGCTCAAGACGGAGCGTGCGCTTTGCACTCTGCTTTGCAACAATCCCGATTTGGCGGTCCGGTTTGCGCCGGAGACCGCAGGTCGGCTCATTCTTACCGATCCGGGCCAGGTCGGCGCACATGGCGCCTTCTTGCTTCATAAGCTGGCGATCGACGCGGCAGCTGGCGATCGCATCTCACTTCGTGAAGGCGGCCGGATGATCAATGCATGGATGGCAGCGCGAAATGACGCCATCCAGGAGCACCGTGCGCGTGACTGGCGCTTGACCGACGCAGATATCGCCGCCGACGTGGAGGCTTTGCTGAGGACAAGAGGTCCCAAGGAAGCCTTGGTATCATTACGGAATTGGCGGCCGAAACGGGTCCGGATTGATGTTGCGAAGATCCTCGTACACCGATTACTTGCCGAGGGTCAGGCGGACCTTCTCCAGTCGGTAATTGACACTGGGGAACTATATCCTTGGGAGGAGATATTCCTTCTGGTACCAATGGCGATTGCCGGTCTCCCAATAGACCCTGAGCGGCTTGCTTGTGGACTCGAAGCATTGATGCGTCGCCGGCTGAATATCAGGCGATTTTTTGCCTCATCGGCCTATGACGTGACGCACTTGTCATGGGTGTTCGATGTCGCGATGTGTGCCTGCGAGCTACTGACGCGCAGCGGCCATGCCAACGTGCTGGTAGATAGCTTCCTTACGGAGGTTCTGCAGCCAGCCAATCGAAGCATCACAATTCATTCACCCAGCGATACGGCGCAACTCGATCTGCTTTTCCGTGCCTATGCACTATCTGTTGCGCGGGAGGGTAAGACTCCGGACGCCTCTGACCTTTATGAACCGCGGCCCAAACCATCTGAAAAGGGGGCATGGCACCAGAGCACCCAACGCGAGGAAGAAGCCGACCGTCGCCTGAAGGAGGTCACAGCAGCTGTCTTCGGCATCTATGTGGGTAGGGTGATGGTTCTGGTAGGAGCAAAGGCAGAGGAATCGCCTGAAGAGATGCTCAAGCGTTACGCTGAGCTCCCAAAAGACGAATATCGGCGATACGTGAGCAGACCGGTTGTAACCGCACTAGCGAAAGTTACTGCACGCTCAATGCTGGTTCTGCTCGCCACCAATCTCGAACCACAGTTGCTCGCTGACTTGGCCATACAAATCCATCGTCAAGGGGGAACTTCTGATCTCACGCCCGATGAGGAATTTGCCAGCAGGCTGGCATTACATTCGGCTTTGCATACAATCCTCGTCAACAATGTGGACAAGTCAGTACGCGAAGTCCGAGGACGGCGCATCGGAGCAGGTGACAAGTCCAAGATACTTGTTGCTTACGCGCGCCAACTGCTTCTTGTGAGCCCTGCCGACGCCAATGCGGTCTTTAACGATGCAGTGGAGGCAGCAAGTCAGCTTGATCGTGAAATTATCTCACAGTGTCATTTTCTAGGGGCTGTCTTTGCTCGCGGAATCGATGATGTCGATAATCGGCGGTCGGTCGCGCGGAAACTATCAGATATTGTGGCTGACGCAGCTATTTGTCTGGATGATGGACTGCCCTGGGAGGAGGTGATGAAGACGCTCGCAGCGCTTGATCTGCCTGTTGCGCTAGCTAATGCTGCAAAATGGGATGACTCCGATCTTGTACGGTTCTGCCAAACGCTGGCGCCTGTGCTGAAGGCCGGACTTATGACTGGCGACCTGACACCCGCTGCAGCGATGGCACTCGACTTGCTGTTGGATGGAGATCATCAGGTCGTCGACGCGGCGCTGACGGCAGCGTTAAACACTTCGTCGGGTAGTTTTTTCGAGGAAGCTGCTTGGGACAGCCTTATCCGGCACAATCATCGAAGCGCCGAAAACCTTCTGGAGCGTGTCGCAACGGTCAAAGACGCCGGTCGTTGGACAACTGCGCTGACTGAACGTCAAGCATTCCTCATCAGGCTGCCGCCTGAGAAGCACGCTGAACCATCGCACAGCGAACCCAATTGGCATAAGTACGATCGTCAGAGCGATCTAGTGGAGCCGAGTTGGACCCGAGAGATCCTGCTGAACCCAGTAGAACTTGATCGCGTGGTCATCGAGACGCTGAAGAACGCCCGTGCCACGAAACATTATATCTCTGCATCCGAAGTCATGGAATGGGGTGCAAGCTGCGTTGAGATAAGAGATCGCGTTGCCTTCCTCGACACGCTTTGCGCGACAAAAGTCGGAATAGGAGGTGAAGTGATGGAAAGGTTGCTCGAGCTACTTGAGCAATGGAGTTCGCCTGCAATTCGGAGTTGGGCATTGACGACTTTACCAAAGGTCATTGTCGATCGCTTTCCCGAGTTTGTTCGACGTATCACTTATAACGACGCCTCGCTCATCCGTGCTATTACGTTGACAGCGTTACTGCCTAAAAAAATCGTCGACCTTCTGCTTCGTGGAGTCGAGCTACATGGCCAGAATCTGGACGCTGATCAGGTCTTTAGGCTCGCTAGCCTAGTTTCGGCCCACCTTGATTCCCCATCTGCGGCGAATCTTGCCGTATGGTACACTGGAAGGCTTGCAGGCCGGATTGCCCCCGATGATCGTGATCAGGCGACTGATTCGAGCGAACTCCCAACGGCTGTGCCGGCGGCAGTCGCGCGTCTAATTTATGGATGTTTGGGCGACTATGATGTCCGCGTGAGGTGGCGCGCCGCGCACGCGATCCGGCGACTTGCAAGGCTTACCGCGACCGCAGAGTTGGAAGCGCTGATCAGTGAATATGGAAGACAAAAAGAAACGGTCTTCCGCTCACCAAAACTGGAGTTTTACTGGATCGCGGCGCGTCTTTGGTTCGTCATTGCGTGGGACCGAATTGCAAGCGAGGTGCCTGACGTTGGCCAATTAGCAGGGCCGGTATTGCTGGCAGTCGCGCACGACGAAGATTTCCCACATGTCTTGCTCAGGTCCTTCGCGCGAGATGCATGCCTCAAGCTCGTAGGTGCCGGACAGCTTTCGCTTGGCCCTGTTGAACTGGAACAGCTGGAAGCAGTAGCGTGCTCGCAGCTGGCTCCACAACCTGCGCCGGAGCATCGTTCGCAGGCAAGTCGATCACGTCGGAATGGCAAAGAGCGCCGTTTTCATTTCGATTCGATCGATACTATCCCCTATTGGTATGAGCCGGTGCTAAGTAGTTTTGCCAATGTCTCGCTAGATCAACTGCTTGACGTCGCAGAGAGCTGGATAATCGATAGATGGGGCAATCGTGGCGATATCTATGCTTACGACGCGGACCCCCGCCAGCACCGTTTTTCAGATCAGGATTGGTCCCTTTCAAGTAACAGTCACGGTTCCCGCCCGACGCTCGAGCGTTTGAACACTCATCTTAAATGGCATGCGTTGTGGTGCGCGATTGGTGAACTGATGCGTACCGAACCGCTAACCGCTCATGACGAGCCAGAGTGGGATGCACTACCTCAACGCATCGCGCGCGAAATGCTTATCGAGCCGCCGCTCTGGTCGGCCGACCTCAGGGCACCGATACCTCTGCGGCAAGACTTCTGGCGGGAGTCACACACCCCTCTGCCTGAATGGGTGAAAGACGTGTGTGAGGGCCGGTTGCGGAGTGAGCTCGAAGCCGTGGATCGTTCTGGCTACATCGTTGTCGATGGCGGGTGGGAGATACGCAGCCGTGATCGCGTCGAGGTAGTGTCTTTCTCGAGCGCGCTTGTGGAGCCGACAGCGGCGGATGCGCTGCTCCGCGCGCTCCAGACAATGGAAAGCGCCTGGGATTATAAGCTGCCAGATGAGAGCGAGGAGAGGTTTGAACTAAATATTCCACCCTATCAAATGGTTGGTTGGATACTGAACGTCTCTTCTGATGGTAGGATTGACGAGCAGGACCCGCTGCGCGGAAGGGCCAAAAACGTGGATTTGCGGCCAGGCAAACGCGTGCGGGATGCATGCGGATTGCAGCAGGTTGAAATAGGAGCACCTGTCTGGTCGGCACCTGACCGTTTGCCAATGTTCATATATGAGGTTTGGGGTGAGGGAGACAGTGGTGACGAAGGCTATTCCACGGTCCCCGCAGTTTCAGGGCGGCGGCTGTTGGTTGAGCGCGGCCAGTTGATAGAGTTCCTGCAAGTCGAGGGACTCGATTTGCTGATTGAAGTGGAGATTAGACGTGAAGGACGTGGAAATCGACGAAACTATGACTCGGAAGATGACACCCCGGAGGCCCGGTACGACAGGCTCTACCGCCTCGACCGAGATGGGGGACTCCATGTCGCCGAAGGACGTATTGGAACTTGGACGGACAATCGTCCGCCAGCTTGAGCTCGAGCAGCGTGGAAACGTCCTTCCAAGATGGATGGCCCATCATCTCGCGGAGCTGATCAAGGTGGCGGAGAATAGCGAAAGCGCCGCGAAGCAAGATGCTGAAGATCGCGCCGTGGAGCTCATTTTAAAACTTTGGACAAGCCGTCGCGATCTGCCTGTACCAGCCGACCCTTTGAGCGAGTATCGTGACGCCATCATGGTTCTTAATCGCATGCTGCCGAGCGCGGATCCGTGGTTCCGCTTCCGGCGCTCAGGCTCTGATGAGGAACTGCTACGCGACATGTTTGGCGCCATGGCTCAACTTGTCATGAGCGGTCTTCTTCTGACGCGTGCAGCCGAGATGCGCACGATTGCAGATATTGAACGCAAGGCATTGTCAGAAGAGGAAACGTTCCTGCTTGACACACTCGACCGCTGGAATCGATTTTTTGTGATGCCGGCCCCCAGTAAGATCGACTTCGAATTTATCTCTGCGAAGATGACAAATGACAAATCCGAAACAGTAGGAAAATCCGAGACGCTGTTGCGGGAGGCGATGCAACCCGATCCTTCCGCTGAGCGTCGCACCGCCATCTTGATACATATAGAGACTTTCCAGGCGCGGCTCGCGGAGTTGCTTGAGCAATGGAGGCGCAAGACCGAGCCGGTTGATGATATAGAAGCTGCAATTGACCAGAATGATGACGAAGGGTGAGGCATTTACGTTGCCTGCCCAACGGCAGCTTGTTTTGTTGTCCGTTGCAAAGCGGTCGGGCCGCTTACGGCCCAAAATAGTAGCGGGAGTTTGTGTTGGCCATGTCCGCTATTCGGAAAGCGGTCTGGGCGGTTGTATGACCGCAAAGAGGCGTAAGCGGAATGTCTGGATCTGTCCGCGTGGTTGTCGGAACTTCTGCTTGATTGGCAGATTTATCATTAACTTCTGCATTTTTATCGCGATTAAATGGTTTTTTCGGCGACAAAAACGGCAGTCAGCGGCGGATTATCATTATCTTCTGGTTTTCGGCAAACCTTGTCGAAATTCCTTAATTGTGTTAGTCAATATTCCGACATTTCAGCACGTTATTGATACCCCTAATTATGCGAATGTTCCTTATTGATACGAAAAAAGCCCTTAATTAGGTTACAAAACGCAATCGCGTTTTTATCAACGCAAGGGTCTGCTTCCGCCTCATTCCAGACACCAGAGCGCAATGTCATGCTTCCTCGAAGCGGACGTAGCTTATGGCGTGTGAAGAAATAAGTCTCTGTCAATCTTTGAAGGGTTCAATTCGAAGGCTTCCTGACCTGAAGACGACTTAAGAGCAGTATTTCTTCGATCAATCTGAACTCCAGAGAAAATCTAGAATACAGCCATACGGAAGGTGCTATAAGTTCATGTGAAAATCGGTGGTTACATCCTCGAAGCCTCCTCGGCTCTCAGCTTCTGTGCTTCGATGAATGCTGATGAGCTGTAAGCCATTTTGATGGCTTGCAAAATATAATGGTCTTGTAACAGTTGCGCTGAAACCCATGTACCTCGGTCATCTTGCCCATAATGGCCAGCATTTTGCACCTTCGATAGTAATCGGGCGACGTTGCCACGGGAAACGCCATAATGCTTCGCCATTGCACTGGCGCTACCAAGATCAACATGGACGCGATCGGCGTTCGATGGCGTTTCTTTCTGTGCTCGAGTCATTTCATTGAGAACGGAGATCCCAATCGTTGTGTTGACCAGGGGCGCAATCGATGGAGGGGGCGCGAAATAGACCGGGTCATTGAGCATATGCCGCGCAAAAATCGGGTGCATGTGGGTTAGAATACGCGGATCTGCACTCGCGATGTCAGCACGCCCAGCACCATCGATCAGATCCAGTCCCTGCAGGCTAATCTGAAGATAGAGATAAAACATTTTTTCAGAAAATTCTGTCATGGCATAGGCCCGCACACGCTGGTCCGCTTTGGACAGCAAGATGATATAGCCTCGTGCATGAATTTCTTTCAGATAACTCGTGACCGTATTGGGGCTGGCTATTCCCGTATGTTCAACCTCACGGAAAAGATTAGTTGCCGTGAGCGGCGGAAGATCCGGATTAATCTTGTGTGAAAAATGCAATGCAAGTGCGCCGTGGGTCATAACCCAGCGACGTAAGTCAGCGACATAACGGACCTCTCGCGGCATTTGCCTGTGGATCGACAGAAGTTGCTGGTTGCAGAAATTCAGGCACTGAAGGAAGCTCGGCAGTGCCATTAAATCATCGACTGTGTAGGTTGGTGCAGTATTGTGATCGAAGGGTGCGAAGTCAGCGTATGTCATACAAATGCCCAACAAAATAATCAGGCGTTATCTTTAGAGGTCTGCTGGATGAAGGAAATCCCTTTGTCGCATTTTTGGTGAGATTCATGTTTCGGCTTGTTTTTTATGAGGCAGAGACCGAAACTGGGGTTGTGTATTGTAAAAACACTAAATTCCATATGGGTATATTCAAATATATGGACTTTTTTTTAAGAAATACGATAATCAAAAGTATAAAAGGCGGGTATCTGCATGACTACTGTAACCTTCGATAATAATCAGAAGACCATAACGCTGACGCAGGCGATTGTCATCAACGGTAGCTTTCCAGTGTACGGAAATGCTTCGGGTATGCCGATTGGACTAATTCGAACGTTCGCTTTTGATAGTGCGTCGGTATCAAATACTTTGAAAAGTCAGGGGCAGATTCTTTCTATCGCTTCCAACCAGTCGCTATTTGCTCTTCTCGGAACTGCATATGGTGGTAATGGCTATGAAAATTTCGCTCTTCCTGATCTGGCAGGAAAAGTAGAAATAGGAAGCCCGAATTACATAGGGCAGGTAACTGGTGAGAGCCAAACCACGCTGACCGAAGAGCAGTTTCCGTCATTATTAGGTGGCGCCAGCCAGTCAGTGGATAACGCTCAACCCTCCCTGAGCGTCAGTTATGTTATTCGCGTGACAAGCGATCCGTCGTCACTGGGATTCGTGGGAGAAGTAGATGCCTTCGCAGGACAAACACCAGCGATCGCCGGTGGTGAGTTTCTCGTGGCAGCAGGGCAATTAGTTTCTGTCGCCGAATATCCCCAGTTATTTGCGGTTATTGGCACCACTTATGGCGGAAATGGGGTGACAACATTTGCGCTACCTAATCTGACTGGGCGCAGCATTATCGGGACATCCAGCACGTTAAGACTAGGGTCTGTTGTAGGAAAGCAGGCAGTCTCACTGAGTGACGCGAATGTCCCCGTGTCTGATGGGGGTAGCGGTACGTCTTTTGACAATCGTGCTCCCGGGCTCGCACTAAATTACATTATCTGTGTTAACGGCGCTTTTCCTAATTCAGGTAGCGATAGTGGTCCCGTCATGGGCGAAATTCGTGCTTACGCGGGATCAGCAGCCTCCATTCCTCAGGGGTGGGTATTGGCGAATGGTACACTGCTACCCATTGCTCAAAACCAGGCGCTTTTTGCCCTTTTGGGCACAACTTACGGCGGTAATGGCCTTACGAACTTTGCCCTTCCAAATCTTTCAGATACAGTTGTCGCCGGAAGTGGCGGGTCTCAGAGTTTTGGGAAGACTTACGGAAGCAACACTGCCATTCTGAGCGTATCTGATGCCGCCTGCTTTTGTCGGGGAAGCCGTATACGTACGGCCAGAGGCGATATTCCTGTAGAAGAGATCCAGATCGGCGATCACATTGTTGCCTTTGATGATGACGTGACAAAGGGCACCATCAGGCAGGTGACGTGGGTGGGACAATCGCGTGCTGTCGTTCGAAAGCGTCTGCCGGATGATGAAGCTGGCTATCCGGTGCGTCTGTTGAAAGGGGCGATTGCACACAACGTTCCCTACAAGGATATGCTTATTACATCAGAACATTGTCTATTTCTTGATGGTCGGTTTGTTCCAGTGCGCATGCTTGTCAATGGACGTTCGATTTTTTTTGATAAAAGCATAGTGTCTTACGATTATTATCATGTGGAGACAGAGGATCACTCTGTTATTATGGCTGATGGTGTATTAACTGAAAGCTATCTTGATACCGGTAACCGATTTGCATTCAACCAGAACACTCCCGTTGTCTCCATTAGGCAGAGCCGTAATTTAACTTGGGATAATGCCTCAGCTCCACTCGATGTTTCGCGTCATTTTGTTGAACCTCTGTTTCGTAGATTTCAGTCCCGGGCCGATCGGATCGAACATGCGGGTCGGTCGCAAGCTCCGATTCTGACATACGAAGATGGGTTACGTCTTGTCACTGAAACCGGGCGCGTGCTTCATCCTATCCGCAAAATGAAAGATCGGGTCATGTTCAATATCCCTTCTGGCGTGAGCTCTGTTCGTATTCTGTCCAATGCCAGCCGTCCCTGCGATGTGATCGGTCCTTTTGTGGATGATCGTCGTAGGCTTGGTGTACTGGTTGGTTATATTGAACTTTTTGAATCTGATACAATGACGACGTTGACCTCCCATTTGCAGGACGTTGATCTGTCTGGATGGAACACAATCGAAAATGGTGCGATGCGCTGGACAAATGGAAGTGCACTGCTACCACTTCTTTCTCGGTCGGTTCGCAACACAGCTATCATGGCGCTTCAGATTCACAGCGCAGGTCCATACCTGGCTTCGGATAGTTGGTCCGGCCTTATGAGATTGAAAGTGGAGGGATCGAAGAGCCGTTGATTGATATGCCTGACTTATGATTTTGGGCTTTTATCATGCTGATTGATGGTTCCACATCTGCGTCTTGAGCCGGTTGGAAATCATCATTGATTGGATTGCTATGCTGCGACGATCAACTTCTCCAGTAAGAGGAAGTGACGTATGTTGTAGGCTCAGGACTCATTCTTTGAGGTAGAAGATGACGCTTGCTGCGATGTGGATTGCGGACATGAATGTATGAGCGCAGCGGTCGTATCTGGTCGCAACACGTCGCCAGTCTTTCAGCTTTGCGAACATGTTTTCGATCAGATGGCGCTTTTTATACAGATGCCAATTGTAAGATGGCTTTGATTTCCGGTTCTTCTTCGGCGGAATACAGGCAGTGATATTGCGTTCTGCAAGCGATAACCTGATCCGGTTGCTATCGTAGCCTCTGTCCCCGATGACTTCTTCTGTCTCATCGGGGAGGTCTGCCAGAAGCACGTCTGCGCCTCTGAAGTCACTGACCTGTCCAGCAGTCAGATGAAGGCGGACAGGTCGGCCCTGTTCATCGCACACGGCATGAAGTTTTGAGTTCAGGCCGCCTTTTGTCCGT
>NZ_BAMW01000066.1 GCF_000963945.1 Acetobacter indonesiensis
GCTTTTCTCCCGCAGAATGGACTCAAGCTGCGCATCCCGCTTCAGCTCTTTCAGCGCCACACCTTGCTGCTCGCGGCTCAGCCCGTCCCATGCCTTCACGAACCGCGCCGCCCGCAATTCCGGACTCTTCCGCACCCGCTCTTCATGCTCCAGCCCCTCGACCAGTTTGCGCGCCCGTGCCGGACCTTCC
>NZ_BAMW01000065.1 GCF_000963945.1 Acetobacter indonesiensis
CTCTCGCGTTCCCGATGCAGCCAACGGATCGCTGTTGAAACCCCTATACCGTACCGTGTTGCAATCGAGCGGGCTGATGCCCCCGCAGTTCCAGCCTCCAGAACGCGCTCTCGAAGATCATCTCTCAATGCTCGTGCCATCACCGTCTCCATCAAGGAAAATGGTGAATCACATCACGCCTACACTGTCACCAGATGATACAGATTTCAGTGAAACCGCTCTAG
>NZ_BAMW01000064.1 GCF_000963945.1 Acetobacter indonesiensis
TGCGGCAAACACGCTGGATGCAGCCTTTGATGGGGCTGTGGACGATGTTGGTCACATTGTTGCAGGCAAAGACCTTTCCCTCTCTGCTGCCAGTCTGACGACGCACGGTGCGAACAAAGAGGATGATGTTGCTGTTATTGGGAGCACGTCCGGAAATGTGGCCATCACCACACAGGCTCTGCAGAATGCTGGCAGTCTTCTGGCTGAAGGGGCGGGTGCGACCTTAAGTGTTGCTGTGACGGGAGACATGACGTCGTCTGGCACAGTGATTGCCCGCCGGGGGGCTGCCGACCTGACGGTTGGTTCACTGGAGAACAGCGGTTTAATCGAGGCGGCGGACAGCGCGTCTGTCAAGGCTGTGCAGAGCCTGAGCAATACGGGAACGCTCTTTGCCGGGGCAGATTTAACGGCGCAGAGCACGGGGACGTTCAGCAATGCTGGTGGTCAGATCGGGGGAGCGACGGTTTCTCTGAACTCTGCCGGTGTGTTTGAGAATACAGGGGGCAAGGTGGCCACCCAGACAGGGGATCTGACCCTTGGTGCTGCCTCTGTTCAGAATGCGTCTGGTGTTTTGCAGGCTCAGGGTAATGTCGCGTTGACTGCCGATGGTCTGGACAACAGCAAGGGCATGGTTCAGGCCGTGGCTGGTGCGCTGTCTGTGGCGTCTGCTGATGGGGCTCCGGGAGCTATTCTGAATACGGATGGTATTCTGCAGGCGGGGCAAACAGTGTCTCTGGCGTTCAGTCAGCTGGAGAATACGGGCGGCTCCCTTCTGGCTCTTGGTCAAGGGATGACGCTGGCGGGAACGACGTCATCCGATATCACCAATACAGGGGGTCAGATTGCCAGCAATGGGGACCTGACGCTGACAGGCGGCCAGTATGACGGGCAGGGCCTCTCCAGCGTGCTGAAGACGGTTGGCGCTCTCTCAGTGACCCTGTCGGATGTCCTTCATAATGGCGGAAAATTTGTGTCTGGTGGTGCCATGACGGTTACTGCCGGGTCCGTCGCCAATGATAATGAGGCTGTTCTGGGGACGGCAGATGGCGCGCTCTCCCTTGCCCTTACAAGGACAGATGGTCTGAGCAATGCCGGAACGATCCAGAGTCAGGGTGCTGGCCAGACTGTGTCGATCACGGCGGCATCGCTGAGCAATACGTCAACCGGGTCTGTGCTGTCGAACGGTGCGCAAAATCTTACCCTGACAGGGGCGTTGGAGAACGCTGGCAAGCTGGTCTCCTTCAACAGTCCGCTCTCGATTCAGGCCGGTTCTCTGGTCAACAGCAATCAGATTGAAGCCGGTGGCGATCTGACCCTGAAAAGCACAGGCACTCTGACAAATACCGGGTTGCTGTATGGCCTGAGCGGGGCTGCGATTTCTGCTGCAACCGTGGAGAATACGGGTGGTCAGGCC
>NZ_BAMW01000063.1 GCF_000963945.1 Acetobacter indonesiensis
CACAAAAATCACCAAAAAACCCAGAAAACCAACACTGAATCGGACCAAGCCACCCCTCAACACCCTCAAACAACACAAAAAAAAAGCAAAACAAACAAAAAACCCCCCGCTTAAAAACGGGGGGCTCCTACCAATCAGACTAAAACGAAAAGAAATTAACGGGCTGCGCCTTCAGGCAGTGTGTAGGCAATAATGTAATCGCCTACATCTGGAGAGTGGCTCATCCCCCCGGCGGAAATAACGACGTATTCCTTTCCGGTTTTGGGCGAGCGGTAGATAAGCGGTGCTGCGACTGCACCAACGGGCAGACGTTCGCGCCAGACTTCCTTGCCTGTGGCAGATTCAAGTGCCCGCAGATAGTAGTCCTGCGTGCCTGCAAAGAAGAGTAGCCCGGATGCTGTGGTTGTCGGGCCACCCAGTGTGGGCATACCCATAGGCACTGGCAGATGGGTCTTGATACCCATTGGTCCCAGATCCTGTGTTGTGCCCATAGGCACCTGCCACAGTAGCTTCTTGGTGTGCAGATCAATCGCGCTCATGGTGCCGAAAGGCGGCGTGTTGCACGGCACCTGCAACGGAGACTGAAGGATATCAATGCGCACCCCGGCGTAAGGACCGGCAACCTGCGGACGAATGGTGCCCATGAAGCCGGGAACCTCGTCAGTTGAAACCTTATATTTCTTGGCTTCTTCCTTGTTCACCAGCGTCATGCGCAGCGGCATACGCATGTCATTGACGAACATGACACCGCGGGCTTCATCAATAGAGATACCACCCCAGTTCATGCCACCCAGAAGGCTGGGCCATTCAATGTAAGGTTTTTCACCCGGTGGGGTGAACGGACCTTCATAGACGGAATCTTTGAACATGATGCGGCAATAGAGCTGGTCAAACGTGCTGACACCCCACATGGAGCTTTCGGTCAGCGGGTCTGCGCCAATGGTCGGCATACCAACAGAGAACGGCTGGGTGGGAGAAAGGTGCTCGCCCTGTGCTGCGGGTGTTGTGGCCACCTTGCGTTCCTGAACCTCGGTCACCGGCTGGCCGGTGCGGCGGTCGAGAACAAAGATATGGCCTGTTTTAGTAGTCTGGATCAGCGCCGGAACTTTTTCGCCCTGCGCATTTGTCACATCAAACAGAACGGGCTGTGACGGCAGGTCATAATCCCAGACGTCATGATGCACGGTCTGGAAGACCCATTTGGTTTTGCCTGTCGTGGCGTCCACAGCGACAACAGCAGCACCGAATTTTTCTTTCGCAACCGTACGATCCCCACCCCAATAATCAGGCGGCCCGTTGCCGGTTGGCAGGTAAACGAGGTTCAGGTCTTTATCATACGTCGGGATGGTCCAGACGTTGGGCGTTTCAAGTGTATAGGTCTGCCCTTCTGCCGGAGCCTGCGTGTTTTCAGGGTCGCCTACATCCCACGCCCAGACCAGAGAGCCGTCGCGCACGTCATAGGCACGGACCACACCGGATGGTTCGCCATGCACAATGTCACGCACCCAGCCACCGATAACGGCAACATGGCCCATGACCACAGGAATAGAGGTTGGGTGGTAACGCTTGCCAGCTTCAACCGGGCCCATCTGCTTTTTCAGGTCGACAATCCCGTTGTCACCAAAGCCAGAGCACAGGGCACCCGTATGGGCATCAAGCGCAATGAAACGTGCATCAACCGTTGAGACCAGAACACGCTGGCGGCACATCGGGTTGGTGTCGGCGGCTTTCTGTTCAGCCGTCAGGCTGGCATCTTTATCGGCATCATAATAGCCAACACCGCGGCAGGTGACGTGTTCGGCAGTGCGGGCCTTGGCGTCATACTTCCACAACGGTTTGCCGCTATCGGCATCAAGAGCGGTAATCAGATCTTCCGGTGTGCAGGAATACAGCACGTTGCCAATCTGCTGTGGCGTGTTTTCATCAACCCCGACACCAGCCCCGTGCGTTCTTCTGCCCGTATGATACACCCATGCCACTTTTAGCTTGCTGACATTGTCTGGCGTAATCTGGGTGTAAGGCGCGTAGCGTGTGCCCGCAGCATTCCGACCAAAGAATTCCCAATCTTCCGGGGCATCGATTTTGTCAGCCTGCGCCACCTGCGGAGAAGCTGGCGTTGCGTCTGGATTGCTGATCTGCCCGTGCGGGAAGAACGCTTCGACCAGAGTGACCACAAGACAGCCGACAATGCCAAGGCCCGTTGCCACGCTACCGCGACGAACGGTCAGACTGGTTGCCGGGAATGTTGCTGCCGCCCACAGGCTGAGCGTAAACAGGATGGCGGGCACCACAAGACGGGGCAACAATGCCCAATAGCCAATTTCAGGCGTATCGCAGAATGCCCAGACACACGTCGCAGCAAACGTGACAATAGAGAATGCAAGCGTGAAACGGTGCCTGAGGAAAACCAGAACAGCCAGCACGCAATAAGCAAGCCCAGCAAGAAGATAGTATGCTGACCCACCCAGCATGAGCAGTTTGCTGCCGCCATAAGCAAGCACCAACCCAACGGCCAGACTGATAAGAGAAAATAAGACGCGATACGCGCCCGCTATGGGGGATTGGTGATCTACGGGTTGAACGCCACCCATGTTGTCACTCCAGTGTTTTCAAATATGACCCCGACAGCAGGCTGACAGGGCACGGTTACAATTCAATCCAGATACACTGGGGTCTGAATGAGAGCATGCGGGTAACCCGCAACCTTTCCGCTACGGGAAAGCAACCATTTTCAGGCAGGGCCGGGCAGCCTGCGCTGGCTGGAGATCTCTCATTGTTTTCCAGAGGAATGGAATTTGTTCTGTGTCCAATTCACTTCGTCCTGTCAAGACGAAGTAAAAATCAAAATTTTTTGTAATTACCCGCATTTTGAAAAGCATGATGAACACGACATTGCTGTTGCCATTTTCTTTTCCCGACGCAGGGACAGCATCCATTCAGCGATACGTTAGAAGCGCGTCATACACTTAATGAGAATTGTTCTCAATATCTATTTTTATGCTGATCCCCATCCTTTACCCCGGAAAATCTTCCTATCCTGTTGTTTCCCCTGTGTTTCAGGCTGAATGAGTGCCACTGCAAAAAGCACGTAACCGTTGTTTGGTATATGTTTTATGTATGGATAAGGTGCTTTTGATATAGTGGACATTTATATGAAGTGGGTGTTTTAGAAGGCGGTGTAGCTATTTCTCCGCAAGAGAATTGGGAACGATTGATCATGACTTATACCGTTGGGATGTATCTTGCCGACCGTCTGGCACAGATTGGCTTGAAACATCATTTTGCTGTCGCTGGAGATTACAATCTTGTTCTTCTCGACCAGCTGCTGACCAACAAGGATATGCAGCAGATCTACTGCTGTAACGAACTGAACTGTGGCTTCAGTGCAGAAGGGTATGCCCGCGCGCATGGCGCTGCTGCGGCTGTTGTGACCTTCAGCGTTGGCGCTATTTCCGCAATGAACGCCATTGGCGGTGCATATGCTGAAAATCTGCCGGTTATCCTGATTTCAGGTTCCCCCAACAGCAATGACTATGGTTCAGGCCATATTCTGCACCACACCATTGGTAGCACCGATTACGGCTACCAGATGGAAATGGTAAAGCACGTTACCTGTGCAGCAGAAAGCATTACGGATGCGGCATCTGCACCTGCAAAAATTGATCATGTCATTCGGACTGCCCTGCGTGAAAGCAAACCAGCGTATCTGGAAATTGCCTGTAACGTCTCTGCGCAGGAATGCCCCCGCCCCGGCCCTGTTTCCAGCCTGCTGTCTGAACCCGCACCCGATAAAACCAGCTTGGATGCCGCTGTTGCTGCTGCGGTAAAGCTGATTGAAGGCGCAGAAAACACAGTCATTCTGGTTGGCAGCAAACTGCGTGCCGCACGTGCACAGGCAGAAGCTGAAAAACTGGCTGACAAGCTGGAATGCGCTGTCACAATCATGGCTGCTGCAAAAGGGTTTTTCCCCGAAGACCATGCCGGTTTCCGTGGCCTTTACTGGGGTGAAGTCTCCTCCCCCGGCACGCAGGAACTGGTTGAAAAAGCCGACGCCATCATCTGCCTTGCACCAGTCTTCAATGACTATTCAACCGTCGGTTGGACAGCATGGCCCAAGGGCGACAAAGTTCTGCTGGCAGAACCCAACCGCGTGACCATCAAAGGGCAGACATTTGAAGGCTTTGCGCTGCGCGACTTCCTGACAGCTCTGGCTGCCAAAGCGCCGGCTCGTCCTGCTTCTGCCAAAGCATCATCCCATACGCCAACAGCATTCCCGAAAGCGGATGCCAAAGCGCCGTTGACGAATGATGAAATGGCCCGTCAGATCAACGCAATGTTGACATCTGACACAACGCTTGTGGCTGAAACCGGCGATTCCTGGTTCAACGCAATGCGCATGACGCTGCCGCGCGGTGCCCGTGTGGAACTGGAAATGCAGTGGGGCCACATTGGCTGGTCTGTTCCCTCATCATTCGGGAATGCCATGGGGTCTCAGGACCGCCAGCATGTTGTGATGGTTGGTGACGGCTCCTTCCAGCTTACGGCGCAGGAAGTGGCACAGATGGTTCGTTACGAACTGCCTGTTATCATCTTCCTGGTGAACAACCGTGGCTACGTCATTGAAATTGCAATTCATGATGGCCCATACAACTACATCAAGAACTGGGATTATGCAGGGCTGATGGAAGTGTTCAACGCGGGTGAAGGGCATGGGCTTGGCCTGCACGCCACCACAGCGGAAGAACTAGAAGACGCCATCAAGAAAGCACAGGCCAACCGCCGTGGCCCAACGATTATTGAGTGCAAGATTGACCGTCAGGACTGCACCGATACGCTGGTTCAGTGGGGCAAGAAGGTTGCCTCTGCAAACTCTCGCAAACCACAGGCTGTCTGATTTAACGCTTTTTCATAAAAAGACGCGTTAGGAAGGGCTCTTCCGGCAAATGCCGGAAGAGCTTTTTTCGTTTGATGTCACGAGAACGTGTTCTTTGTATTTCATTATAGTTAAATATTTTTTTCAGTTTCATGATATCTCGGCTCAAATGCTTTGAAGCAGAAAAACCCTGATTCTGCCTTGGTATTTTATAGTTCCTTTTCTGGCCGGTGAGCCACCTATCTACAATGGTCAGATAATGTATTCCTCCTTTCATTCTTTACGCCGACGGAAGAAGTTTGTCCTTTTTTCCGCGCTCCTTTCCTCTGGCTTGTGCGGTCTTTACGCAGCACCCGCCGCATACGCTGACGACACACCATCCCCGCCAAAGCCTTTGGCTGTTGAGCCGACCATTTCTCAATCCAGTTCGGATCTGGGGCCAGACCCGGAAGTGCTGGTGCGCCCCAAGAACTCCCCTCTGCCTGCAAGCGGCGTGCCAATCTCACCTTGGCCCGGACTTGCAACCATGGTGGTACCCAGTACGGATAACTACAGCAGTAGAAACAACTTTCATAAAATGGAGTTGGATGATCTGTCCGGGAAAGAGGGCGTTTCCTGGCTGCTGCCCTCGGAAGTCGATGCCCAGCGGCGCACTGACATGGATGACCCCTATTATGTGCCTACGGCAGGGAGCGGGCATCTTTTTCAACCGATCATGCCTTTTCGGGAACGGTTGCAGAAAAAAGGGTTTGTGTTTTCGTTCTCCTACAAAGGGGAAGCGATGGCCAACATTCATGGCGGCATGCAGCGTGGCATGGATTACGTGCATGAATTAACCCTTCAGATGAACTTTGATCTGGGGAAAATGGCCGGTTGGAACGGATGGTCTATCCATACCCTGCTGATGAACCGTGCAGGCCGCCAGGTATCACATGACCGCGTAGGCGATTATTACGTAAACCTGATGGAAGTTTACGGATTATCCGGGCATGTTGTTGCCCATCTGGTCGATTTTTACGCTGAAAAGAAGTTCATGAATAACCGCATGGACATTACTTTCGGCCGTATGTCCCTGACGCACGTTTTTGCGACATCGCCGCTTATCTGCTCGTTCATGGTCACGTGTTCTGCGCCTGTGGCTCTGAAAGTTGATCCGGGCTTTGCAGTTTACCCGAAAGCAACATGGGGCAGCCGCATTCGCTTCCGCCCGACGCGCGATACCATGATGCAGTTGGGCGCTTATCAGGTCAGTCCTTTATTGAACAACCCAAGCGGCTGGGCGTGGGGGAGTGAAAATACGACGGGTGTTATGCTGCCTATTGAATTTACGTGGCAGCCGTTCCTGACACGAAACCGGCTACCGGGGCATTATGTGTTTGGCTATGCCCACGACACATCACGCTACCCGGATGTTCTGGGCACTGCGCCAGCCAACAAAGTTGTTGCCCCGCACCGTCTAAGCAGCGCCCCAATGGATATGTTCTGGTTTGAAGGCGACCAGATGATTTACCGTAAAGGGGGCCGTAACCAGATGGCTGGCGGCTATCTGATGGCAGGTTATATTCATAACACCCCGCATGTTTCATCCATTTCTGATGAAGCTTATGGCGGCCTGTCTTTTAACGGGGTTATTCCGTCACGGGTCACGGACCGTTTGGGTATTCTGTATTCGTGGTATCACGTCAGCCACCGCAAAGAACTTGGCCAGATTTACGCGCAGAATGCAGGGTTATCGCTGGGTGCACAGGTTCTGGCTCCACAGACAGATTCCCACGTTATTGAAGCCTACTACGCGATTGACGCATTTCCGGGCATTCTTGTTCAACCGGAATTTCAATACATGATCCGCCCCGGTGAGACATCGCGTATTCCTGACGCGGCGCTGGTCGGGCTGAAAGTCATTGGAAACCTGTAAGAAATTGGCAATTACACGGTGGGGTTCTTTCAGGAACCTCACCATTTTTTTGATATATCAGTCAGGTGCAAACTATAAACAATGCGTCGATATTGTAAAATTCATTCCATTCTGACCTTTCTTCCTATAAATACCCCTAGCCTACTTTAAGTAGATCCTTTGGGAGCGTGAGTTGAACGTGTCACGAATTTTACAATGAACAAATCCATACTTCCCAAAGACGCTTTTAATACCAATAATCTGAAAACATTTTGTTTAGATTTAACCGAAAAAACAATCCTGAATACCCTATCAGACGCCGTTTCCGTGCTGACACACCACGGACAATCTGTCTTCTTCAATCAGGCATGGGCCAACGATAGCGACCTGCAAACAATAGAAAAAGATCATCCTGAAGACTGGAAAACTCTTCTTTCTGACGAAGATAGCGTCACCCTTCAGAAGATTGTAAAACAGGCGCTTCCGCAGGGACTGCCCTTTTCGCAGGACATACTGTTACGCAACACGCGGAATGACGCATTCTGGCGGATGGTAAGGCTGACACCGTATCGGGTGGTCGAGGGGCAGGTGCTGCTATGGCTTCTGACCCTGACTGATATTGAAGACCGGAAACAGACCGAACTGGGGCTGGTCAGAAAAAACAAGCTTCTGATGGATATGCTCAATATCAGTCAGGACTGCATCAAGGTGCTGACCCCTGACGGACGCCTGCAACACATGAACAAAAGTGGCTGCATGGCACTGGGCGTGGACGAACACTCCGGCTTTGGCATGCAGTGGCTTCCGCTCCTTCCGCAGGAAGTGCGTGAAAAAGGAGAAGAGGCATTACACGCAGCCCGCAACGGTAAACATGCCCGTTTTTCCGGCATGAGCTGCGTGCCTGATGAAGACCCTCGTTATTGGGACAATCTGCTCAGCCCCGTCCCTGATGCGTCTGGCGCGGTAGATGCCATTCTGTGCATCTCGCGCGATGTAACGGTGCAGCACCATAGCGAGCAGCGAATTGAGCTTTTGATGCACGAGCTGAATCATCGCTCTAAAAACACGCTGGCAGTCATTCAGGCGCTGATTCGCCGCACTGTGCCTGACCCGAAAGCGGATTACGTCAGTGTGCTCGATAAACGCCTGATTTCCGTTGCAAAAAGTCAGGATGTTCTGGTCAAAGGCGAATGGGCCGCCATGACCGTACATGATCTGATTTTGTCTCAGACAGCGGTTGCGGGGGATCTGCTGGGTAGCAGGATTATTCTGCAAGGAGACCCTTCTTTGCGCCTGAAGGAAAATATGGCTGAAATTATCGGCCTTCCTTTGCATGAACTCACAACAAATGCGGTCAAATATGGCGCACTTTCCAATCTGGAGGGTGTTGTGACCATTTCGTGGGATATTGAGACAACAGAGACTGGCAAAATTTTCCGCATGGACTGGCAGGAAGCCCATGGTCCAGATGTGCATGTGCCTGACCAGACTGGCTTCGGAAGTATATTGATTGCCCGCCATCCGGCTAACGCCAAGGGGGTGAAAATAAGCTACACCTTCCCAGAAGGCGGTGTGAAGTGGGCCCTTAGTGTGCCGGCTGACATTATGTTGCAGACACCACACATTTCTTAACAAGAAAAAACAACAGAAGAATACTGATTAAAGCTTATAACATAGCAATGCTTCAATTTTCCTAATTGTTTTTATATCGCATCGAATGTCTCTTTTGCGCAACACTTAACACGAAGTTATAGCGTATTAAATTTTTTCACATTGACAGAATACGTTGCGTATTAACAACATAATGTGACCGAAACGTGATCGGAACCTTTGCGGATTATACTCAGCCCGCATGGGATTTATACACAATATATCGTTACGATATGAAAAGGGATATGAGATGAGCGACAGATGTGCGGCAATCTGTGGACAGTATAGCCGGTCAGTTCTGCTTTTTGGCACAGCACTCACTTCTCTTCTGCTCACTCCTTCCCTTTCTGTCGCCGCAACCGCACATACCCATGCGCACACCAAAAAGCAGCCTTTGCACACCCAGTCCGGCAAAACGGCGGCCGTAGCCCCCGTTCGCACCGCAAGTGCAGCCCCGGCACGGCACCGCCGCTCAGGTCCAATGCACAGCAAAGACAGTGAAGAAATCAACGTCAGCACCCGCAGGGTCGCCAGCCGTGGCCCGGAAGTTGCTGTGACCCGCAAAGTCATGGACCGCTTTGTAGAGGGCACAAACCCGATGCAAATTCTGGCCCAGACCACACCGGGGGCAAACTTTACGTCAACCGATGCCTTCGGTCTGGATACGTATGGCAACACATTCTACATGCGCGGGTTTACGCAAATGCAGATTGGCGCAACTCTGGACGGGATCCCGATGGGAACGCAGGGTTTTGCCAACTATAACGGTGTGTCCATCACGCAGGCCATGATTCAGGACGACATTGGCGGCATGACCATGTCTCAGGGTGCTGGCGCGCTTGACTCCTTCTCGGCCCAGAATCTGGGTGGAGCCATGACGTATGTATCGTCAGACCCAAAAGACAAAGCGGGTGGTAAAATCAGCCAGACTTTTGGCAGCTATAATGCATTCCGCACCTATGGGCGCGTCGATAGTGGTGTGCTGAATTCCACCGGCACCAAGTTCTATGCGTCCTTCGCCCGCACCAAAACCAATATGTGGAAAGGTCAGGGTTATCAGAGCGAATTGCAGGCGGATGCCAAAGTGGTTCAGCCGCTGGGCAACCGCGGTAAAGTGACAGCCTTCTTTGGCTACGGTAACTTTACGCAGGGTAACTACCTGACAATGACAAAAAATATGTGGAAAACAATGGGGCGTTATTCCACATATTTGAAACCTGATTACGAAAAAGCAAAACTGTGGGCCTATTACGCACAGTACACATCTGACGTGCCACCGGGCTATGAAGGTCTGCTGTCAAACGATGAAATTGGCGATTACGCCTGGGATGCATCGCAGATTCAGCGTACCTATCTGTCTTCCATCAACACCCATTATGATCTGTTCAAAAACGTAAAGTCAGACACTGTTATTTACGGCAACGTAAGTAGTGCTGTGCATGGTGGAACAAACAATTTTGTGACATCCCCAACCTATGGCACACCAGAACTTCAGGCCGACGGCACTGTCTCTGGCGTACCCATGGCGCTTTCCATGGCGCATGCATTCATGCGGCGTCTGGGGGGAACGCAGAAATTTACGATTGAAGCACCACACCATAACCGCATTGAAACCGGTGTCTGGTATGAAAATAATCACTGGATTTACAATCAGCGGTTGTATGAAGACGGCCTGACATCTGCCCATAACTGGCTGTCAGATTTCAAGCAGGGCACGGGTCATACCTGGTATAATAACTCATTCAACACCAATACGTTTCAGTTCTTCCTGCAAGACCGCTGGACCATTATTCCGGGCATGAACCTGCTGGCAGGTTTCAAATCCCTGACACAGACAACCCATGGCGGCACGAAAGATGACTACACACAGCAACTGACAGCAGAAGGCTGGAACACCTATTACCGCCACGCGGCTAACGGCACATTGACCGCATCTGCGGCCTTCCTGCCCCATTTCAATTTTGATTATCACTTTCTTGATCATCATGAATTTTATTGGGATATTGCTGAAAATATGCGGGCTTATGACTATTATTCACAGACTGCGACCAGCACTGCGTGGGGTGGTCTGGGTAATTCGTCTTACACCGCACAGCAGGTGTTCAATGCCAACAAAAAAGTGCTGAAACCCGAAAGAACATGGAACTACGTTGTGGGCTATCGGTACGACACACATCTGTTCTCTGCATCGGCTGACTTCTATCACACGGACTACTACAACCGTCTTGCATCAATCACAGAAGGCACAGCTAACAACGCCAACAGTGCTTATCTGAACGTCGGCCGTGAAACCATGAACGGTGCGGATGTGATGGGCACAATCCGCCCGTTTGAAGGGCTGGAAATTACCAACAGCTTTAGCTGGAACAATGCTGAATACCAGAGCCGGTCAATCAATTATGGTGGCACAAACTACAACATTAAAGGAAAACATCAGGTTTACTATCCGAAGTTTATGTATAAAGCGAACCTGAACTACACCTACAAACGCGCCATGTTCAACTTCAACGTGAACTATATTGGCTCCCGCCCCATGACCTATCTGAATGACCAAAAAATTCCGTCTTACTGGGTCGCAAACATGAATCTGGCTTACAATTTTGGGAAAATCGGCTTTACCCAGAACCTGAAAGCGACCTTCGGTATTACCAACCTGTTTGATTCAAACTATATTGGTGGGGTGTATGGTGCAGCATCGGTTCAGGGCGACAATAACGCCAACCTGTTCGTAGCCGCACCACGCCAGTTCTTTGGCACTGTTTCTGCTGAATTTTAATACTTTCCTTTAGAGTGGTCAGGGCAGCATTTCTACGCTGCCCTGACTTTTTTGCGTTTAGGGGCAATTATGAAAAAAAAGCTTTCCCTTTTGGTTGTTCTGGCGACTACAGCTTTCCCTGCCTACGCACAGCAGGCGTCAGACGCGAATAATTCCATTCAGTATGACATGCCCAAAAATTTCACAGTCAATACAGATAGTTTCGATTTTATTCGTAAAGAAGTCATGATTCCCATGCGCGATGGGGTCAAACTTCACACCGTTATTCTGATTCCAAAAACAGCACATAATGCCCCAATTCTTCTGACACGCACCCCCTACAATGCCGACCATATGACATCTCAGGCAGAAAGCGGATCAATGGCATCCGTTCTGCAAGGCTATGACAACATGCCAGATGTTATTAAAGAAGGCGGCTATATTCGTGTGGTGCAGGACGTTCGTGGCAAATACGGGTCTGAAGGCCAGTATATCATGAACAAACCCATGCGTGGGCCGCTGAATACCAGTCAGACAGACCACAGCACGGATACGTGGGACACAATAGAATGGCTGGTGCACAATCTGCAGCAAAGCAACGGTAAAGTTGGCATTATCGGTGTTTCCTATGACGGATATACCAGCATAACAGCCTTGTTCCACCCTCACCCGGCCTTAAAAGTCTCGGTTCCCATGAACCCCATGGTTGATGGATGGATGGGGGATGACTGGTTCCATCATGGTGCATTTCGAGAAGAAATGCTTTCCTATATTTATAATCAGGATGCATCGCAAAAAAATACGTTCAAATGGTGGACGAACAGTTTTGATAACTACCAGCTTTTTCTAAATGGTATTTCAGCCGGTGCCATTGGTAAAGCACATGGTATGGACCAGATTGGCTTTTTTCGACAGATTCTGGCGCACCCAGCCTATGATAGCTGGTGGCAGACACAGGCAATGGATCGTCTGTTTGCAGACCAGAAACTGACAGTACCCACAATGCTTGTTCACAGCCTGTGGGACCAGGAAGATAATTACGGCGCTATTTCATTTTACTACACAGTTCAGAAACAGGCTGCATCAAACCCACTGTTATGGCTGGCCGTAGGACCGTGGAATCATGGGGGCGAAATCAAGGACGGGAGCACACTTGGCCCTGTAAAATTTCACTCTGATACCGGCTTGTATTTCCGCAAGAATATTCTGGCCCCTTTTCTGGCGCATTATTTGAAAGACAGCTCAATACCGCTCCCGGCACACGTCACGGCCTTTCATACCGGGACAAACGAGTGGGAGACAGCCCCTGCTCTGCCAAAACAGGATTGCATAACCAACTGTGTAACACTTCACCTTTTAGCCCATCATGGTTTGGGGCTGGATGCCCCAAAAGGGGAAGCCGGAGTTGTGTCTTATGTGTCTGACCCTGAACACCCTGTGCCTTATGTTAAGCAACCTGTCATAACCCGCGGCGCGCCCAATTCTGAATGGGATGGATGGTTGGTAACAGACCAGAGAGCGGCGTCATCACGCACGGATGTTGCAACCTTTACGTCGGATGTCCTGACAAAAGCTGTTTCCGTCACAGGGCAACCCCAAGTGCATCTGACAGCCACAACCACGGGCACAGATGGAGATTTTGTTGTTAAACTGATTGATGTTTACCCTGACGAAGTGCCGGATCAGCGGGAAATGGGTGGATACCAGCTTATGGTAAGTGCTGATATTTTACGCGGCCGGTATAGAGAAAGTTTTGAACACCCCAAACCCATTACTCCAAACGTGCCACAGGTTTATCAAATGGCGCTTCCTCTCACCAACCACACGTTCCTGCCGGGCCACCGGATTATGATCCAGATCCAGTCAAGCTGGTTTCCACTATATGATAGAAACCCACAGACCTACGTGGATAATATTTTCACCGCGCCGCCAGAAGCCTACAAACCAACAACGATTGGTATTGATGTCGCCGGTAGCTGGTTAACACTACATCAAGGGAAATAAACGGATTTGAAGAGCTTTTTATAGCTCTTCAAACGGAATGTTCTGGATTGGATAAAGCGCCCAGTCTTTATAATCAAAATGCCACCATTCAGCCGGAAGCTGCGTGAAGCCTTCCTTCTGCATTGCGTCTTTCAGCAGTTGCCGCGCTGCTTTCTGCTGAGCGGTCGCCCCGGCGTAGTCGGAATGCGCCCGTTCCGTCATTTCATCAAAGCCACTAGGCATCTCAATTTGTGCGCCGGTTTTCAGATCATACAGCGTCAGATCAACAGCACAGCCTCTATTATGACGCGATCCTGTCTGCGGATTAGCAACATACTGGTGTTTGTCAGCGGGGGTGGCATCCCAGAAAACCTTTGTAATAAACCATGGTCTGTAGGCGTCAAAAATCAAAAGCCCGTAGCCTTTCGTTTTTAGAAACGCCAAAACACGCGAAAGAGCCTCCGCTGCCGGTTTTTCCAGAAAAGCGTGCGAGGACGCATAAACAGGCACACCTAGAAAATTCCTGTCTGTGGCGTAGCGCACATCAAATTTGAAGTCCGGTGATAACGCTGCCAAATCGACCAGTTCGGGTTGCCGCAGCCCAGGCCCGGATTCAGGAGGGCGCTCTTTGCGCGCCTGCTCCATAAGCTGCGCAACAGGTTTCAAAGGAGTGATACGAAAAATCATGGTCGATTGAGCCTCCTGACCATACGCAGAAAAGCAAGGGATATTCATGGCAAGCAACGAGGCTGCAAGAATGGTTTTCTTCACATAATTTCCCTTTGCGTCTGTGTGTCATGCCAATTCTATCACAGACAAACCATTTCCCAAGAAAATACTAAAAATATATTTAATATTTTATAGTTTTTATATAAGAGAATCCGTAAGACCAAGGTTAACTGCCGACCATCCTCCTTTTTCCCTCGTCAAAATGATGAAAAACCACTCTTATTTTACGTTTTCTGCATTCTACACCCTTCTTTATCATAACTTTCTCGCAATCTTGCGGACATAATTTGTAAGGATTTCGCTTCCGTTTTTATTCTTAATTTTTAATAAATTATGACAGTTCAGCGGTTTATATGCGTCTGATAGCATGCTCCTGTAAAAGGCAGCCTTAACCCTTGGCTAATGACACGCAATAATTTCGAAATAGACACATCCCCGTTTTCTTCTGAAATATTTCTATATCGTATTTAAATGGCATTGCCGGAGGCGGAAGGTTATGCGGAGCGTAGTTTTTTGTAGAAAGACAGTGCTATTATTAGGCATTTCTGCTTTCTGTTATGGATGGGCGACTGACGCGCATGCCCAGATTATCTCCTTACCCGGCACAACCACAGGCAAGGCGATTACCAACAAATCCTCTAAAAGCAGTAAGGTTTCATCAACAGCAGATGGTAAAAACGAGACCATTACTGTTGTGGGCACGCATCTGGGAGCCAAAGAAACAGCCGAGATTCAGCCTGTCACCATGATTACGGGTGAGCAGATTCAAAAATCATCGTCCATGACATTGGGAGACGTTTTTGCTCATATTCCTTCCATGGGGTTTTCGGGCAATACGTTCAGCAACGATGGTGGTTCGTGCCTGAATATTCGGAGTTTAGGTGTTGCCCGAACACTTGTTCTGGTTGACGGCCACCGTATGGTGAATGGGAACGGATCTGTAGATTGCCCTGATGTTAACTCCATCATTCCTGCAATGGTTGACCGGATTGAAATACTAAAAGACGGGTCATCAACCACGTATGGGTCAGATGCGATTGCAGGGGTGGTCAATATTATTCTCAAAAAGAATTTTACTGGCACTACGATTACCAGCAACGGTGGCATTAGTGAATATGGTGATAACCAGACGGCTAACGTAACCATTGCGCATGGTTTCAACTTCATGCACGACCGCGGCAACTTTACAATCGCCGGCTCCTATAACTATCAGGCCCCCATGGCAGCGGATCAGCGCA
Source organism: Acetobacter indonesiensis (assembly GCF_000963945.1). Classification (GTDB taxonomy): domain Bacteria; phylum Pseudomonadota; class Alphaproteobacteria; order Acetobacterales; family Acetobacteraceae; genus Acetobacter; species Acetobacter indonesiensis. The sequence goes on from NZ_BAMW01000063.1 coordinate 15,123, forward strand.
AATGGGCAATGGAAGAAGCAAAAGTTAACAATCCACCCGGTCAGGCCCAATATTTTGGGTCACAATATGGACCCCAGCCTGTTTTTGCCGCCTTGAACGGCGGTGCGCCGCTAACAGCGCAAAGCGACGGTATTGCGCAATCTGTTATTTCTGACGGACATGGTGGATACCGCCCCTATAGCTGGAATGATAATTACGATTATTCCAAAGATAATCAGATTATCTCTCAACAGCAGTGGGGGGCCTTATCTGGTACAGGCCATTTTGACGTTAACGAGTTTGTTCAGCTTTACATGACGGCCAATTATACCCACACCCAGACGCAGGATGTTGGCACGCCTATGTATGTGGCCACTCCTGCAACAACGCTGACGGGCAATTCGGGGGCTGTTGTGGTGCCGTCTGGCACACCCGGCAACCCATTTGGTGAAGACGTGGCCATGTACCAACGTATGTTCGGCTTGGGCCGAGAATACGGTTACGGCAACGTCAATATGTATCAGTTCACCGGCGGGGTGCGCGGTTCATTACCGCATTCAGGCGGATGGACCTATGATGGCTTTTTCTCCTACGGAAAAACAGCGACCTCTTCCAGCCTAAGCAATCAGGTAAACTGGAGAAACCTGGAGAATTCACTCGGGTTTCATCAGACTGGTGGCGCAGGTTCGACAGAAGGGTATTATGACCCTAATTTATGCGCCAACACTGCTGGCTGTGCATCGTATAATCCCTTCTCGGGCGGCATGTCACGCGAAGCAGCAGACTATATCGGTTTTACAGACACCTATCCTTCTGCGCAGGAACTACGTGATGTGCAGTTGACTTTCTCTAACAAACATATTGCAAAACTTCCTTATGGACCATTGGGTCTTTCTGTTGGTGTGGAACACCGTAGTCTGGACGGTTACTGGCATGCTTCGTGGGAAGATAAGGCTGGGCTGAATTCAAACTCCTACCGCACGGATACAAGCGGTGGCTACAATGTGACAGAAGTTTTTGGAGAACTAAGTATCCCGCTTCTGAAGGATCTTCCAGGTGCGAAGGCTTTATCCGCTGAAGTGTCAGGGCGTTTTTCAAACTACAACACCTATGGTCAAACTTATAACTGGCACGCGGGCCTCATTTACGCCCCGGTTTCTGATATCAGTTTCCGGGCGAATATCTCAACCGGGTTCCGCGCCCCCACCATTCAGGAGCTTTATAAGGGTAATCTGATCAGCCTGACGGGCACGCGTGATCCGTGTGCGTATATCGGCACCTTCCCAAGTTCCTTGCAGTCAATCGTAGCGAGCAACTGCCGCGCACAAGGCATCAACCCGAATACGTTCAAACAGAATAACGGTGTTATCAAGTATCAGACGGGCGGTAACATCCATCTGCAACCTGAAATCTCACGCACTTATACTATTGGTACAGTCATCACGCCACGCTTCCTACCCGGCTTTATGGCAACGGTTGATTACTTCCATACCCACATTACCGAGACCATTGGCTACCCTACCCTTTCAACCGAGTTGAATGGCTGTTACAGCAGCGTAAATCTTTCAAGCTCCTACTGCTCTATTCTGAACGGTCGAGACCTGAATGGGCAGCTTAACCCGGTCAACCGATATCAGAGCAACATGGGAGCGTTCATTGAAGACGGTTTGGATATTAACGCCAGCTATCATGTGCCGATCAATTACAACAATGCCCTGACGTTTGGTGCGGATATTCAGGATGTCATGGCCTATAAAACCCAGACACAACCCAACCAGCCTTTTGTGAGCTATCTTGGGACTGATTATGGCCCAATGAAATGGGTTGCCAACGGTACCATTACCTATACGCATGGTCCGTGGGCGCTAACATACATGCTGCGTTATATTGATGGTTTCCACTATTACCCTAATTCCTCTTACGGGCCAGGATTGTCTCTGTGGTATAAAGTTGACCCAACATTTTATCATGACCTGATGCTTACCTATACCGGCAATATCTATACCATTACTGGCGGCGTCAAAAATCTGGGAGGACAAGACCCGACATTCTATGCAAACGGTTCCTACAATACAGCCCCCGGAATCTACGATTATTCTGGACGCTATGTTTATCTGAAGGCACAGGTTCATTTCTAGGCTACCGATAGGGGAGAAAGGCCAGACGGCTTTCTCCCAACCTCGCATTGTTTCCATTGATATTCTGCGGGGTGCAACTGTTGCATTTATGATCCTTGTCAACAATCCGGGTGACTGGAACAAGGTATGGTCGCCGTTAGAACATGCTGAATGGAATGGCTGCACTCCGGCTGATCTTGTTTTCCCATTTTTTCTTTTCCTAATGGGATGTGTTATTCCTTTTTCGTTTGATCGTCGGCTCAAAAATGGTACGCCGCGTAATCGGCTCATGGCGCATATTGCGTGGCGTGGAACAGCACTCATCGCTCTGAAATTATTATTAAGCTTGTATCCTTTTTTCCATTCCACGCATTTGCGGTTTTTGGGTGTTCTGACGCGGATTGCGCTTTGCTATATGGCCGTTGCAACGCTTTACCTTTTTATACGAAAAGCGCGCATTCTCTTTTGTATAAGCGTTGCAGTTCTTCTGGCTTACTGGGCAATTCTCTATGCACTCCCAGTGCCAGGATCAGGATGGCCCGGATACAACTTTGCATTCCTTGATCCGCAACTGAATATGGTCGCATGGATTGATCAACATTTTGCAGCATGGTGTCAGAAGTGGCTGCATAGTGGCGTTCTCTACAGCAAAACATCTGACCCAGAGGGGTTATTGAGCACTCTGCCCGCTATTGTAACGACACTCACTGGTGTGCTGGCTGGCCAACTGTTCAAAAATCGGGATATCCGTCCATCAGTACGAGCCACAGTTTTCATGGCTTGTGGTATAACCTGTCTTGTTCTGGGGCAGATATGGGGAGTTTATTTCCCGTTAAATAAATCTCTTTGGACCAGTTCTTTCACCGTTTTTACGACGGGTGCTGCTTTATGCTGCCTGAGTATTTGTGATACGATTTTTGACATCCTACAGGTGCAGAAAAAAAGTCATTTTTTCCGTTTTGTTCTGGCTTTTTTCCAGATTTTTGGAATGAATGCGATCTTTGCTTTCTTGTTTTCCGGCTTTCTGGCTAAAACCTTTTTGCTGCTGCCATCCCCTATGGGTAATCACGCTTCTTTCCAAGGGTGGATGTATCACATGGTGCGAGGTGGGCATCCTTCCACACACATAACATCTTTCCTTTTTTCTGTAGTTTTTCTTTTTATAGTTTTTGTGCCCCTGTATAGTTTGTATCGCAAACAGATTTTTCTAAAACTCTAAGTTTAAGAACATGGCGTTGAAAGGATCTGATCACTCTATTTCCTGTACACCAAAATATTCTTGTTCCAGAATAGGATATTATCTTGCATAGCTATTTTTATAATTACTGGAAATAATATGAAATATGCGATTGGAAGTGCTTTACTCTTAACGCTCATGGCTGGTTCCGCACAGGCCCAGAGTTCCACTGACAAAGCGATGGACACTGTACTTGAACACGGTGAAACACGCCCTTTGGCAGCCATTGCCGCAGTCAGGCTGCATAACGGGCATCCTGTTTACCAGTATTATGGTGGCTTTGCCCGTCGTGATGCAACTGGCACAGTACCTGTTTCACACGATACTTTTTTCAGAATTGCCTCAATCTCAAAAGTTGTGACAACCATTGGCCTGATGCAACTTGTTGAGCAAGGCAAAATTAATCTTGACCATGATGTATCTGACTATCTGGGCTTTAGACTCCGCAATCCTGACTATCCTTCTTCACCCATCACCGTTCGTATGTTGCTGAACCATACCTCCACCATTCGTGATGGAGACATGTATGTTCTACCGCCGGGGAAAACGGTCAGTCAGTTTTTTGACGAAAGCCACAAACCAGGCACGTCTGATTATCATTTTTCGTACCATGATGATCATAAACCCGGAGAATACTTCACCTATTGTAACCTTTGTTATGGTTTGGTGGGCACTATCATTGAGCGGGTTAGTGGAGAACGGTTTGACCATTACCAGACGCATAATGTTCTGGAACCGTTGAAAATTGATGGTGGCTATAATGTAAAGGAATTGGAACACCCTGAACGACTGGCCACCCTATACCAGCATCAACCTGCCGGATACGAAGCCGAAGTCGATACTGTTCCACTAAAAGGCTGGAATACCGATGCTCTGTCTGCTTATAAAATCGGTACGAATGGAACGCTTTTTTCTCCACAAGGGGGGCTGCGTATTTCGCTAGATGGCCTAACACGTCTGGCACGTTTTATGATTCAACGCGGCACACTGGACGGCACAAGACTACTGAAGGCAGAAACGATTCAGGCTATGGAAACGCCGACATGGACATTTAACGGCACCAATGGCGCTTGCCCTTATCCGTTAAGTGCCTACGGTATGAGCCTGTTTTTATTAACGGGTGCCAAAGATACCAATGGTCGGCCTGATAGCCCCTATCGTGATTACAAAGGAGGGCTACGTGGTCATTTGGGTGATGCATATGGACTCCACTCAGGGTTCTGGTATAACCCGAAAAATGGAGATGCCTACCTGTTTGCCGCAGATGGCTTCCCTGATTATGATCAGGAACATCACGGCCAATATTCTTCTTTTTCAAAAATTGAAGAAGATATTTTTACGAAACTTTCATTATAATTTAATTAAATTTTAAATAATTTATTTTTTACTGTGAGTTTATTTTTTCTTGAATATTTTCTAAATGCTATCAAACAAATAATAGAAATTTTTCTTACTGTATAAAAAAAGAAAGAGACTATCTCTTTCCTTTTTTTATTTATATTATCCCAAATTACTTTGTTTTTGGAAGACTAAAAATAGTCTTCCAAAAACTTTTGTTATAATTTCTTAAATTTACAGCGTTACGTTCACACCGAACTGGAAGGAACGCATGATCGCCCCTTTCTGCGCCCATGAGGAGTTATACAGGTAAGAGCCATAAGTACCGTAATCAGCGGGAGCACGGAAACCCAGAAGATTATAGACCGTGGTGTAAACGCGCCAACGATCGTTGATACGATAGGTCACGTTCAAGTCAACATCCCACCAGTTGCGGATATGGCACTGATTGGTTGGTGCATAGGCACTTCCAGCCAGCAGATTTGCACTATCGCCACAGCTACGGGTTCCCGGCCCGTTAGTGTCTTCAGCTACGTTTTTGTAACCACTAGTATAATAGACCGTGGGTGTTACAGCCAGATTTCTCCAGATAAATGTATTCGACCAGTTAGCGCGCCAACGCGGCGTACCAGAGGCAGACACGGCATTATACGGTGCCAGTGTGCCAGCCCAATGCTGCACCCGGCCATCTGGCATGGTCAGGTTGAAAGAGCGGACATACGTTGCCTGTCCTGTGCTGATCAGGCGAATATCACGGAAAATACCAGGCAGACGGGTATTGGCATTAATCTTCATATCCACACCATCAGTTACGAGGCTACGGGTATTCAGATACTGTAGGTTGACCATATAAGGGCGAACTTGGCCATTGGGGTTTTGTGTATCAATCTGATCTGGCGTTACGCTTGTACCAGCAGGCAATGCTGCATTACCACCATTAAGCCATGCATTCGCAATCGCGGTTGCACCCAAGGGGTTTGGTGCAATGTAATTGCTTTTTTTGACGTAATAATAACCAAATGTGAAGTTCATCCACTCCGTCGGACGAATAATGGCGGACCCCGTAAAATTGGTTGAAATTTCCGGCTTCAGATTTGGGTTACCTGCCGTGTTTTGCCCAAGACTATAGGCCTGAGCATAGCTGTTCGGTGTACCGTTTGCGTTCAAATGCTGGTTAATGAAGTTTTGATTGGTTACGTTGTACGTGGTGTATGCAACATTCATACCATTTGTTTCAGCAAAGCTGGGCACACGGAAACCACGAGAAAAAGTGCCGCGCAGCGTAAACTGACGTACAGGTGTAAATGAAAGGCCTGCTTTTGGTGAATAACGGCCAAATCCGCTTCCCTGTGCGTAATGATCGTAACGGCCGGAAATGTCAGCCTGGACCATTTTGTGGAAGGGAAGAGCAAGTTCCCAATAACCAGCTTCGACCCAACGGCTACCCTGTGCATTGAACGGATTGATATACCCAACGTACTGAGCATCCGGGTTATTACGGTCGTACGGGTTGGCGCTAGGGTCATTCAGCGCTTCGTAACGAATATTGCCACCAATAGCGAGGTTAGCCATACCGCCAGGAAGTTTGAACAGGCCTTTGGAAACATGCATGTCACCCGAATACTCCTGAGAACGAGCATTCATGACGTTTTTGGGCGCAATAGAATTGAGAACTTCTTGGCTATTTTCAGATGGGTTCACAAAATTATATGTGCCATCGATAATAGCGTTTTTAATGCCGGCAATTGTAGGTGCCCCAGTAATGGTCTGCTGGAGCATGGTATTCATGCCGGTAAAATTAATATCATAATTCCAGTCAGAACCCCAATGAGAGGCCGCAGTGCCGTTATAGCGAACAGCCCCACGAAAGTTTTCACTGAACTGCTGGGTTTTGGGAATCAGATCATTGAAGGAATACATAACCTGTTCTGGCACACCCAGAATATTATTCGGGTTGGGAGAACCATCAGGCAGGGTAACAGGGATAGCAGTGCTATAAGTATCGGCGTTACGTGATTGGGAGCGCGCACGGGCAGCATACGGGGTGCCGGTATATTCTGAAAGCGCCTGAGAATACGTAAACATGCTGGTCAACTGTGACCGAGGCGTCACATCGACTGTTAGATGGGCTGTTGCACTCACACGACGCAAAGACGGTGAAATCTGCGCATAGTCTTTTGTACTATCTTGTGAACAGGCTTGGCTGGTTCCTGCTGCACCGGCAACTTTGCCCGTAACAACGGACCCATATTGACCACAACCTGCTGATGGGTTGAGCAGTTGCCACGCACCAGTCCCACTGGTACTACCGTTGCTCGCACGCACAAGGGCAACAGGCGTTGCGCCAAAATTGACAATACCACCAGCACCGTCAGAGACGTTTGTTATGCCGTTAATGCCGCCAATCCCTGACAGATTGGATGTATTGTAGGGGTAGTCTAGCTGGCGGTTATAAACCGCGTCATCCTGCTGGTATTCAGAGTTGACGTAGAAGTTGTAACCATCGCGTTTCAGGTCACCTACGCCGTATGTCGCATACAGCTTCTGATGGCCACCAAATCCGCCCTGAGCCAGACCGCCTTCGGCGTTTCCTTCGAAGCCTTTGATTTCTTTACGCGTGGTGTAATTGATAACGCCGGCAACAGCGTCTGCTCCGTAAAGGGATGAGCCAGCGTCTTCCATGGTATCAACGGATTCCATAATGGAAGATGGCATCCAGTTGGTATCAACGAAGTTGCGTTCGCCATCGTCAGACAACGGGTAGTAGGACAGACGCATACCGTCCATCAACACCAGTGTTGAATCTGTTGACAGGCCACGCAGAGACGGCGCGGACGCACCGCCTGCAAATGCCCCGTTGGCCGAAAACGCGTTGCTTAGGGTGCCTGCGCCGTTGGATGAAAGAGATTGTAGAGCATCTGTCACGTTGGCAAAACCACGCCGCTGCATATCCTGCCGAGAGATGTGCGTGATAGGTGACATGCTTTTCAGATTGGGATCTTTGAAGAGCGACCCGATGACGGTCACGCTTTCGGGCTTTCCAGCTTCTTCAGCTGTTCCACGCGCCTGTGAAATGGTGTGCTTTGCCGAACCTGTTTTAGTAATAACAGTCGGCGCACCTGCCTGGACACTTGCCGGCGCTGCAGTCGATGCAGTTGCACCCGCTACGTGTTTCTTAGCCGTTTTAGAAGCGGCGGCATGCTTGGTGTGGGAAACGCTGGCAGGCGCTTCTGCCTGAGCCAGCGCGGGGATCCCGGCAGCAAGAACAGGCAACGCGTAAAGCAGCTTGAATGAAAGTGGCAAGCGCTGTTTGTGATGAGCTGTCTGGGACATATGATTTGGCAGCCTTTGGAACGATATATACGTTCATTTGGGATACCAAATGAAATTCATTTATGTCGATACAGAAACAGAGGCGCTTATTTTTCCCATAAAACGTGCGGTATTTTTGTTACACTGTGGCACTAGGCTCAGGGCTCATTCCTTGAGATAGAATTATGAAGCTGATCGCAACACGTCGCCAGTCCTTCAGCTTTGCGAACATATTTTTGATCCGATGGCGCTTTTTATATAGATTCCAGTTGTAAGACTGCTTTGATTTCCGGTTCTTCCTCGGCGGAATACAGGCAGTGATAGTGCGTTCTGCAAGCGATAATCTGATCTGGTTGCTGTTGTAGCCTCTGTCCCCGATGACTTCTTCTGTCTCATCCCACAGGTCCGCCAGAAGCACGTCTGCGCCACTGAAAAGTCCCTGACTTGACCCACTCTGTCAGATGCAGGCGAACAGGTCGGCCTTGACCATCAAAACGGCATGGAGTTTGGAGTTCAAGCCCCCTTTTTGTCCGCCCGATATGGCGGGGGAAGCCCCTTTTTAAGCAGGGATACCGATGTCCGGTGCGCTTTGAGATGTGTCGCATCAATCATTAGACGCTTCGAACGGCCAGCCTGTTCTGTCTGGGCAACGAATATCCAGTCAAAGATACCTAAGTGGCTCTACCGGATGAAGCGATTATACAAAGTTTTATGCAGGCCATACGCTTTCGGAGCGTCTTTCCGCTGAAGACGGCTGCAGATCACATAAACGATCCCGCTCAGAACACGCTGCTCATCTACGCGTGGAACTTCCATGGGCCAGAGAGAAAAATGGCTCAACTCGCTCCATCTGGCGTTCAGACAGCAAACATACATCACTCACAGCCTAACCTCCATCGGTATACCTGTGAATCACAACCTCTCGCTCAGTTCAATAGATTAATAGGTCCTGAACCTAGACTGCACGAAAATGAACAGTCCACCCGTATCTGACAGCTTGTATGGCTTCTCGCGTGGCGTGAGGCGACGCAACTGAACATCCGTCAGCATCGATACCCCCACCCTTGAAATGATACCCCCACAATGCTTGAGCTTGAAGGAACATCACAGAGCGTCATAGAGTGCACAAATAGCAGAAAACCCCCACTGTTTATGTGCTATGAGCGCTAACGGCTGTCATGGGATATATCAAATGGCGGAGAGACAGGGATTCGAACCCTGGGTACGCTATTAACGTACACACGCTTTCCAAGCGTGCGCCTTAAGCCACTCGGCCATCTCTCCGGCGCGGAGGTGGTAATAGCAAGATCAGCCAAAGTGGCAAGAGGAAATTTGCCTGTGAGATCAATTTATATGGAAAAGTGGCGCGCGCGCGTTGTGAATGAAGCGTTTTATGGCATCAGGATTTTTGATACCGGGCTGTATTTCCACACCAGATGAGACGTCAACGGCTGGGGCACCTGTTTCCTTAACAGCTTGCTCCACATTGTCAGGAGACAGCCCTCCGGCCAGCATCCATGGGAAAGTGGGCTTCCAGCCGTGCAATACCGACCAGTCGAGCTTCTGGGCGTTTCCACCCGGCCGTGTCGCTGTCGTCGGGGGCTTGGGCTCAATCAGCAGGCGGTCAACAGCACAAACTGTCGGAAGTTCATCTGCCGATGCAACAGGTTTTGACAGCCAGACAGGCAGACCAAAGCGGTGTCGGATAGAAGCTGCACGGTCATCAGACGCATAGATTTGAAGAACATCAAGCGACACGACGTCCAGAACTCTGGCCAAGGTGTCATCTTCGGGATGCACAAAGAGCCCAACGCGCTGGGCACCGCCCGCATGACGCGCAGAAAGACGATTCGCCTGCTGAGGTGTAATATTACGCGGCGAGCGTTCAAAAAATACGAAGCCGACCCAGTCAGCCCCGTATTCCATACAGGCGTCAAATCCTGCCTCTTCTGTCAGCCCGCAGATTTTGACACCACGCTGCAATCCTTGAGAGGGCAAGGAACCAGACGACATCAGGCTGTCAGTTCAGCCAGAATAGCGGCAGCGGCAGCGGCGGGATTTTCAGCCTGCGTGATGGGACGCCCGACAACAATCCAGTCAGCACCCGCATTACGTGCTTCAGCCGGTGTCATGACCCGTTTCTGGTCGCCTGCCTGACTGCCTGCCGGACGAATACCCGGTGTGACCAACAACGGAGCATCACCCAAACTATCCCGCAGTGGAGCAATTTCATGGGCTGAACACACCAGACCATCCATGCCGGACTGCATAGCCAGCTTACCCAGACGCAGCACCTGCGCACGGGCACCGTCACCTACGCCAGTTTCAGCCAGAGCAGCATCATCCAAACTTGTCAGAACGGTAACGGCAAGCAGTGCCGGGCGGTCATTCGCAGGGAATGCGTCATCACGCGCTTTGCGGGCAGCTTCCATCATCGCGCGGCCGCCAGAGGCATGAACTGTCAGCATTTTCGGACGCAGATACGACAGGGCCCGGATAGCAGCCCCGACTGTATTCGGAATATCATGCAGCTTGAGGTCAAGAAACAGCGGGGTTGTGCCTGCAACATCTGCCACAGCCTGAAAGCCTGCCGCATAGGCAAACTCCATCCCCAATTTCACCGCCCCGGCTGACGGCCCGACAGCTTTTGCCCAAGCCTGCGCCTGCTGCGGGCTTTGCGTATCAAGGGCGGCAATCAATCCGGTTGTGCGGGTCATTAGAGCGAATCTTCTGCGGGAGGGGGCACAACAGTGCCGGAGACTGGGACGGCCTGCGCAGGTGCACCAACACGGGTAGCCACCGCAGCCTGAGCCTGAGCAAGCTGGGTTTCGAGTTCACGCACACGCTGTTCAGCTTTGCGGGCCCGACGACGTTGCACGAGTTCCGCCGCCCACAGGCAGAAGGCCCCCATAACAAAGGCGACGGCCGCGACAATGAGTGCCAGAACACCCGCTGAGCTCTTCCAGCTATATGTAAGAAGCCACATATCCAGCGGGTCCTGATTACTGGCGCTGAAAACGACAAGAGCCAGCAAGAACGGAATAACTAAGGTCAGTCTGATCATGGTTTTGTGGTAGCCTTACACTACGGGAAGGGCAAGAAATATGAGAACACTATACTATAAAGTCTTAACATTCCTTACCGCATAAAACGCGCTACAGGTCTCGCATACTCATAATTAATCTGATAGTGCTCTTTCCACTTTCGGCTCTACAAACTTTTGCCACAACAAGACGTCATTTATCCTTTACCTCCCAAACATTTGCGGTCCCCGAAGTTCAAGGAATTTTTAAGCGATATGTCAGGCCATAACGAACGCATTATCGACTCTGTTGGCGGTGGAAGTCAGGCTGCCTCTGGCGCTCCCGGCCTTCTGATGGGGATTCAGTATAGCAAGAACGTCACCTTTCAGGTTCTGAATGCACCCGCCGTTTACACACGCGTACAGGACCGTCCGCATGTGGCCATTGCGGTCGATGTCAGTGCGCATCAGCTTGGTGAAAATCAGCCAACATTTGAAGTTGAACTCATTTTGCGGTGTCAGGGCCAGACTAACAGCACAAACGGGGAAAAACCCGTTGCCCTGTTTGAAGCCAATCTGGTTTATGCAGGCATTTTCACACTTCAGAACTCCACATCAGAAACATTTGAACCGCTGCTGCTGGTTGAAGCCCCGCGTCTGCTGTTTCCCGGTGCCCGTCACATGCTGGCAACTTTAAGCCGCGAAGCAGGGTTCCTGCCTGTATTGGTGCAGCAAATTGACTTTGCTGACCTTTGGCGTAGCCGCCGTTCGCAGGCGTAAGAGCTTATTTCAGGTCCGTAAGTGTCTCTTCATCATTAAAAAAAACAGGGCGCAATGACTGAAGCTTCCCTCCCCCCGCTGTGGCGCACTTTTGATCCTGTCTGGTATCGACAGGAATATAAGGATGTTCTGGGGGAGGCCGCATCACTGTCAGATGACGCCCTGAAGCAATGGTATGAAAGTCAGGGCGCTTTTTCAGGCCACTCGCCCAACTGCTATTTTGATGAAGAATGGTATCGGCGCACTTGCCCTGAAGCATTGGATGGGTTGGCGTCCGGCCAATACACCTCCGGGTTTGATCATTATTGTCAGCGGGGATTTAAAACGCAGTCCCCCCATTACCTGTTCTCGGAGCGGTATTATACTTCCGGCCCAGACGGTATCAGTGTTCAGTCTCTGACCGAGCAGGGGTTTATGAATGGGTATGACCATTACCTGAAACAGGGTGACCAACAAAATCGGTCAGGTCACCTGTTTTTCAACCCTGAGTTGTATTTACTGACATGCGCCGCCGATGAAGATGCAGCACCTGAGGGCGCTTTCAAAAACCTGCTGCTGGCTAGCAAGGCCGCCCCCAACACTGTGCGGTTGTCTGAACATTTTGACCCGGTTTGGTATGCTAGCACACACCCCAGTGCGGTCATGATGGTTGAATACGGCTACATGCCGAATGTTCTGTATCAGTTCCTGTCTGAATTTACGCCGAGCGGTCTTTAAAGTCTTCCTGCCGTCCGCTTTTTAAGGGCGTGGGCACCATTGCCTAAGCGGGGCTGCCTCGGTTATCCACTCTGCACGATGTAACGCAGTAGGGGACAATGCGATGACGGTACAAACCGCACTTGAGCAGGCAGACGCAGGGCTGGACGCCAGTCTGAACCGCCTTTTTGACCTGCTGCGTATCCCCAGCATTTCCACCCAGCCGGAACATGCGGATGACTGCCGCAAAGCTGCCGAATGGCTGGTAAGCACCCTGAAAGATATCGGGTTTGACGCCAGCGTGCGTGAAACGCCCGGCCACCCCATGGTTGTTGGCCATGCGGCTGGCCCAGAAGGGGCACCGCATGTGCTGTTTTACGGGCACTATGATGTTCAGCCTGTCGATCCTGTCAGTCTGTGGCATTCAGCACCGTTTGAACCCGTCATGGTCAAAGGCCCAACGGGAGATATGGAAATCACCGCCCGAGGTGCCGCGGACGACAAGGGACAGGTTATGACCTTCCTTGAAGCCTGCCGTGCCCTGCGCGCTGCGGATGGCGCGTTGCCACTGTCCATCACGGTTCTGATTGAAGGTGAGGAAGAATCTGGCGGCGTGAACCTCATGCCGTTTTTGCAGGCCAACCGGGATGAACTGAAAGCCGATGTTGCGCTAATCTGCGACACCGGAATGCTGGCACGCGGTATGCCCGCCATTACCACCATGCTGCGCGGTATGGTGGGTGAGGAAGTGACGGTTACTGCCGCCAACCGGGACCTGCATTCTGGCATGTACGGGAATGCTGCCCGCAACCCCATTCAGGTGCTGTGCGATATTCTGTCTGACCTGCGGGATGGTGCGACTGGCCGTGTCACGCTGCCGGGATTTTACGATGGTGTGCCGGTTATTCCGGAAGAAACCCGTGCCCTATGGCGTAAAATTGGCCCGACCGATGAAGAAGGTCTGGCCCCCGTCGGCTTAAGTCTGCCAGCCGGTGAAATCGGCTATAGTGCACTCGAACAGACATGGTGCCGCCCAAGCTGTGAAATTAACGGCATCAGCGGTGGCTATGAAGACAAGGGCTTCAAAACCGTTCTGCCCTCAAAAGCTATGGCGAAGGTGTCCTTCCGACTGGTGGGCGACCAGAATCCGGAGAAAATCCGCGCGGCCTTCCGGGCCCATGTGCAGGCGCGCTTGCCGGCTGACTGCACGGCAGACTTTGTGGCGCATGGTGGGTCAAAGGCCAGCATTGTGTCAGACACCATGCCTTTCCTGCCCCCCGCATTGAAAGCACTGGAAGCAGAATGGCAGCACCCGGCGGCCGTAATTGGCTGTGGGGGGTCTATTCCGGTTGTAACCGAAGTGCAGGACGCATTGGGTATGGACTCTCTGCTGATTGGCTTCGGCCTTGAAGATGACCGGGTACATTCCCCGAACGAAAAATATGACCTGACATGCTTTCACAAAGGTATTCGGTCATGGATCCGTGTTCTGTACGCTCTGACAGGGCGGGCCCCACAGTAAGGAGAAACCGTGCCATGCTGGTTCTGACACAGGGGGACCCGGCCGGTATCGGGCCGGAAATTACCGTCAAGGCATGGCAGGCACTGCGGGAAAGTGGGCCTCGCTTTGTGTTTCTGGGCGCACCCGAACTTCTGGCAGAGAAAGCCCCGATTCAGGTTGTGGCGACTATGGCCGAAGTTGAGCCAGTTTTCCCAACCGCCATCCCTGTGTTGCCGCTAACATTGTCCACCCCGGCAGTGGCCGGGCACCCCGACAGCCGGAATGCCCGCAGTGTGATAGACAGCATTGCACGCGCTGTGGCGCTGGTGCTGGCGGGTGACGCTACGGCTGTGGTGACAAACCCCATCAGCAAGGAAGTGGTGCAGAAAACCGGCTTTGCCCACCCCGGCCATACGTCCTATCTGGCTGAACTGTGCGGGGTTCCGGGGCAGGATGTTATGATGCTGGCTGGCCCATCACTCCGCGTGGTGCCTGTGACGGTGCATGTCGCCCTCCGCAAAGCCATTGATCAGCTTTCAACTGAACTGATTATCAAAACAGCCCATACGGTGGCGAAAGGGCTGATCCGGGATTTCGGGTTATCCTCCCCCCGTATTGCAGTGGCTGGCCTGAACCCCCATGCCGGTGAAAACGGCCTGATGGGCACCGAGGAGCAGGAGATTATCCTGCCAGCCATTCAGCATCTGCAACAGGAAGGGCTGAAGATTACCGGCCCCTACCCGCCTGATACCCTTTTTACCGCGCAAGCCCGTAGCCAGTATGATGTAGCGCTGTGCATGTACCATGATCAGGGCCTGATACCCCTGAAAACACTGGATATGGCCGAAGGTGTGAATGTGACCCTTGGCCTACCGATTATCCGCACATCCCCAGACCATGGCACCGCTTTTGATATTGCGGGGGCTGGCAAGGCTGATCCGTCCAGTTTGCTGGCCGCCCTGCGTCTGGCACACCAGTTAAGCGAAAACAGAAAGAACGCAGCATGAGCACAACATCCCGCCCCCCCATTCGGCTTGGTGTGAACATTGACCACGTTGCCACTGTCCGCAATGCCCGAGGCGGCACTCACCCTGACCCTCTGGCCGCAGCATTGCTGGCGGTTGAAGCCGGGGCAGATGGCATTACCGCCCATTTACGCGAAGACCGCCGCCATATTCGTGATGCGGATATGAAACATCTGCGCACACGCCTGACGGCCCCGTTAAATATGGAAATGGCCGCAACAGATGAAATGGTGATGCTGGCCTGCGCGCTTGAACCCCACGCCTGCTGCATTGTGCCCGAACGGCGGGAAGAAGTGACAACCGAAGGCGGATTGGATGTCGCCGGGCAACTTGCAACACTTATTCCCCGTGTGCGTGCCCTGACTGCTAAGGGGATCCGGGTTTCCCTGTTTATTGACCCTGACCCGATACAGGTTGAGGCCTCCGTCACCGCTGGGGCGCAGGTTGTGGAGCTTCATACCGGCGCTTATGCGGAAGGCCGCGTTGGGGAACTTGACCGCCTGCGGGCCGCAGCGGCACAGGCACACGCTGCGGGACTGGAAGTCCATGCGGGCCACGGCCTGACATTTGAAAATGTCGGTCCCATTGCGGCCATTCCTGAAATACGGGAATTGAATATTGGCCACTTCCTGATTGGACAGGCCATTTTTGACGGCCTGCCCTCCGTCATTGCGGAAATGCGGCAGCGTATCAAACAGGGTGCGGCGGCGTGAGGGTTTAACCCACACATCTTCTGCCAAAAAGTGACGGAGACGTGTCGAAGGGCGCTTGCTCCTTCGGACGCAACGCAACCGTTTGTGTCGTTTCTCCGTTAAGAGCAAGACTCTTTGACCGGAACGGACCCTGTTATGCCCCGCTTTATCCGATACTGTCTAACAGTCAGCGTGTTGGCGATGGCTGGGTTAGTTGGCTCTTCTGTTGCTCCGCAAGCTGCCACACCGGACGCATCGACCGCTAGTTCACCGCCTCCTCGCTCCGTGTATTGGCATAACTGGACGGACAGTCAGGGTGTCAGCCACATGACCAAATGCACCTTCCACACCTACACCCTAAAATCCATGTCGCCGCCTGCCGGTCCACAATGGCAGGATGCTCTTTCAACGGGGAAAGCACGTCTGATCTCAACCGTTCAGCCGCCCCACTGGAATGGCGCATGGCACCCTGACCCAAAAGTGCAGTGGATCATCCCGTTAAAAGGTACATGGTTTGTGCAGGCCATGGATGGCACCCGCGTAGAAATGGGGCCCGGCGATATCTCGTTAGGGGAAGACCAGCTTTCGCGCCCGGACAGTGCGGGGCACAAAGGGCATCTGGCTGGAAATGTCGGCAACGGGCCTGTTACACTTCTTGTCATCCAACTTGAGGATGAAGCGCCAACGGCAGACAAACCGTGCCGCTTTCAGTAGAAAAATAAATTCTTCTTTATTTTAAAAATCCTTATGGCAGTCATACATTTCCTGAAAATACCCTTTCAGGTTTTTTCTATTGCTTATGGGCTATCTGGCGTTATCCGCACATCTTCCCCATCCACTATCGAAGCAGCGCCCAATCAGGGCTGCTCTTGCGCCCATGTGCAGGACAAGGCACTCATACGTCACGACAGCGCAGCCCTGAAGACTGCGCCGTGGCTCTGACAGGAACCGACAGGATTACATTGTGGAACAGACACCGGGCACGTCCAAAGCTTTGCTGGGTGCCGTCATCGGCATGGGGCTTCTGATTGTTGCAGGCACAGTGACACTTGTTGGCGTGATTATCCACCGCATGAATGCTGGCCCGGCGCACCCGGCGTTGTCCGCGCATATTCCGTTGCAGGATGCCCCACACACAGCTCTGTCCTTACCAGCCGGTACGCGTCTGATCAGCATGACACGAGTGGAGGATGATCTGCTGGCCCTACATGTTTCAGAAAATGGTCATGAAAAGGTACTTCTGTGGCGTATTAGCACCCAGAGCCTTCTGCCCGGTCTTGATGTCCCACAATGACAACCACGCAAGGCAATACGCCCACAGCCACCCGACCAGAACTTGTTACAATCGGGTTGATGAGTGGCACATCGCTGGACGGTGTGGACGCAGCAATACTGACCACGAACGGTACGGATATTCTCCGTCATGGGCCGTCCCTGACTGTTCCCTATACGCCGGAGCTTCGCGCCCGATTGCGGTCGCTGCTGGACAAAGCCACCACACTTTCTGCTGACGATCCCCTGATACGCGATGCCGAGCAAGCCCTGACGGACATACATGCACAGGCCGTTGCAGCGTTATGCCACAAGGCAGGCAAGAGTGTGCCTGACCTGATCGGCTTTCATGGTCAGACCATTCTGCATGAACCGGGCCGCACATGGCAGATTGGCGATGCAGCCCGCTTGGCTGCCGCCACGAACACACCGGTTATCCATGATTTTCGCAGTGCGGATGTCCGTGCCAGGGGAGAAGGAGCACCGCTTGCTCCGCTTTATCATGCCGCGTTGTTGCGCAACCATGCACCGCCAGTTGCTGTGCTGAATGTCGGTGGCGTTGCCAACGTGACGTTTATAGCCACAGACGGCACCATTCTGGCGTGCGACACAGGGCCGGGAAATGCCCTGCTGGATGACTGGGTACACCAGCATACCGGCCAAAGTTACGATCAGGACGGCGCACTGGCGCTCAAGGGCTGCGTGAATGACGCTGTTCTGGAACGGTTGCTTGATAATCCATTTTTTGCACGCCCTTTGCCAAAATCGCTCGACCGGCTGAGCTTCCATAAGGGGATGGCGTATCTGTCAGACCTGTCGGCCGCAGATGGTGCTGCGACCCTGGTGGCCTTTACGGCCGAGGCCGTAGCCCGCACCCCTTTGCCCGAGCAGCCCACCGAATGGTTTGTCTGTGGTGGTGGCCGTCACAACCCCGCGCTGATGGCAGCCTTCGCACAACGGCTGTCCGGCATCGTGCACCCTGTAGAACATCTGGGGTGGGACGGGGATGCACTGGAAGCCGAATGTTTCGGGTTCCTGGCAGCAAGAAGCCTGCTGGGGCTTCCGCTTTCCCTCCCGACGACAACGGGCGTTCCACACCCACAAACAGGTGGGCGACTAACATGCGCGGGCTTGTTACCAGACCGAATGCGCGCCTGCGCGTTGCTGATAGCAGAACAGACTGCAACACCGCTCATCAGAACGGGTGGTTGATCTCCACCCCGCCTGCGCCCACCATACGTGCCATAAGTAAGAAGGACCTGATTATGAAGCGCGCTTTATTTCTTTGCCTGAGCCTGCTGGCCCCTGCCCTTCCGGCCTGTGCACAGACCGTGGTGGATGGCAGTGACAAAGCGGCAAGCCCGTTTGTAAAAAACACGCTGAAAAGCCTTGCCTCCAAATTCCCGGAAACGCATCCGCGCTTCCGCAAGATCAGCACCCACAAAACCAACGACAAACAGATTATCTGTGGCGAGATCAGTCTGGAAGATAGCAAAAACCCGGGCAATACATCCTTCATGCCATTTGGTGCCACCGAGGGAGAAGAAAACCCGCTGGTATTTGAAGACCGGACCATTCCCTCCGCCCTTGATTTCCGCGAGGTCAATAGCTGGATCAACCGCGGGGCTGATCTGGAGGATCTGGAAGAAATGGGCTGTGTGCCAGAAGGCAGCTACCGCAAATATAGTGACCATCTGAACACCGTTTTGCAGCATCGCAAAACATCATCCTGATAATCTAACATACGGGGGCGCGGAGTGATCTGCTGCGCCCCGACGCCACCGTTTGCGACACAAACAACACAACGGCGTCATGCAGCAGGGACAGGCCCTGAATGGTGATTGACACCACGGTGCCTGCTCTGCATGACTAGGTGGGTCTAACCGCAAAAATAATAACAATCCGGCCTTCCATCATGAAAATTCTGAATCTGTTGCTCCTGCTGCCCTTTCTGGGGCTGCTCTGGACGCCGTTGTATGATCGGTATGATCCGGTTCTGCTCGGGTTTCCCTTCTTTTACTGGTACCAGTTCGCATGGGTGCCCGTGACGTCCGTTATCATCTGGGTTGTCTGGAAAAAGGGACGTGACGCATGAACGGCGTAAATCCGTGGGCGCTTGGCGTCTTTGTTCTGTTCTTCGCAGCCACCATTGTCATTGGCAGTTCCATACAATGGATCCGCAAAGTCATAAGCCGCGGCAAAAGCGGGCAGTCGGGTGAAGACTGGTCGCTGGGTGGACGGCAGTTCGGGCCGTGGGTTACCTGGTTTCTGGTCGGGGGTGACTTCTACACGGCCTATACCGTCATTGCCGTGCCTGCACTGGTTTATGCTGCGGGTGGTTATGGCTTCTTTGCGCTGCCCTACACCATTATCGTTTACCCGTTCATTTTTCTGGTGATGCCACGCCTGTGGAAAATCGCACAGGAAGGCGGTTATGCCACGGCAGCAGACATTGTCCGCGCGCGCTTTGACAGCCGTCCGCTGGAAATTATTGTCGCACTCACCGGGCTGGTTGCGGTCATGCCCTATATTGCACTCCAGTTGATCGGCATCCGCACTGTTGTGCAGGCTCTGGGCCTGCCGGGCGATATTCCGCTGATTATCGCCTTCCTGTCTCTGGCGGCCTACACATGGCTTGGTGGACTGCATGCTCCGGCACTGACGGCCTTTATCAAAGACATCATGATCTACATTGCAGTGCTGGTGGCTGTAACAGTCATTCCATTGCACATGGGGGGATATTCCGCCCTGTTCGCCAATGTCGACCACGCGCAGCCGGTTCTGAAACCGGGGATGGGCATGCCCTATGCCACACTGGCGCTTTCATCCGCGCTGGCAGCGTTTCTCTATCCGCACACCCTTACGGGTATTCTGGCCGCACGGTCTGCCGACACCATCCGGCAGAATGCCGTTTTCCTGCCCATTTATACGGTTGTGCTTGGGCTGATTGCCATGCTGGGGTTCATGGCGCATGTGGCAGGTGTTACCACCACCAATAACTCACTGGTGGTGCCGCTGCTGTTCCAGAAAATCTTTCCGGCGTGGTTCAGTGGCTTCTGCTTTGCCGCCATTGCCGTTGGGGCACTGGTTCCTGCTGCGGTCATGGCCATTGGCGCGGCCAATCTGGTCACGCACAATCTGCTACCCAGCCACCACAAGACGGTCCGTAACAGTCGTCTGACAGCGTTTGCTGTGAAAGTGGGCGCTCTACTGTGCGTCATGTTCCTGAACGCTCAATTTGCCATTGATTTTCAGCTTCTGGGCGGCGTGATTATTCTTCAAACCTTCCCCGCGCTGATCCTTGGCCTGATGCGTATCCGGTTTTCCTCCGCCGCCATGATTGCCGGTTGGGTTGTGGGTACCGTGTTCGGGGTTGGACTGTGCTGGATGGACAGCCTGAAACCCATCCACTTCCTGTATATGGGGCCGTTCTCGGGCAATGTTTCGACAGGCCTGATGTCTCTGGTCGTGAATATTGTCGTGGTGGGATTGGTGACCTTGGTGAAGCCTGCTGCTTCTGCCGAGTATAAAAAACCTGAAGGCACTGGTTTTTCAGCCGAAAACGGGCCTTCCCTGCACTAACTGCCTGCGTTTATCAGAGCCAGACGATAGCAAAGGCGGCGCAAGCCGCCTTTGTCATGTACCCACCACCCCTTCCGCCAGAGCGGGACGCCGTCTTAACAGAAATTCTTAACAGAAATACTGACGGTCAAGCGCCTCCTGCCGGGCCATCAGCTTTTCAAAATCAGATGGCTCGCGCTTGGGCACGAAGGGGCGGCGTTGCTCCTGCACAAAGCTTTCCAGCGTTTGGCCGCGTTCTTCCGCTATGGCTTCAAACTGCGCGTAAATATCTTCCAGCACAAAACCGGGGGGCGTTCCCTTACGGCGTTGCAGCGGGTGTTTGTTCCGTGCCTTGCATGCGGCCAGAAATACTCTAAGCGCTTCCGCCCCTTTTTCTGGCAATTCGGAGGGACGGGTCGCATAGAAATCCACATTTCCATCCAGCCCCACAAACACCCCCCGAAACACGAACGTTAGCGGGTCAAGCGTTACAACGGCTGGCAGACCACCGACGATCAGAATGTCACGCATGGATTTCCACCCCAATCTTTGAAAAACAGGATTGTTCCCGCCTACAGTGCCATGTCCTCTGCCAGAAAGAGGGCCTGCGCGTAAATAAATTTTCAAGCCACATTGCCCATACCGCCCCTGAAGCCCAAATTACTGAAGCCACGGTTTACAGGAGTTGCGGTATGCGCCCTTCCCCGCCCCCTTTGCTTCCGCAGATGGAGCTTGGTCTTACTGATACGCGGCCAAGCCGTGTCACACTTAGCCCGGGTGCTGTATTACTGCGTGGCTTCGCCCTGCCAGAAAGCACCGAACTTCTGGATGCCATTTTACACCTGACAGCCCTATCGCCCTTTCGCACCATGCAAACGCCCGGCGGCGGCAGAATGTCTGTTGCCATGAGCAATTGCGGCCCCCTTGGATGGGTCACGGACCGTTCTGGCTACCGCTACACCCCAACTGACCCGGAGACACTGGCGGCTTGGCCGGACATGCCACCGGCGTGGCACGCTCTGGCCGCACGCGCTGCCAAAGCGGCGGGATTTGATAATTTTTCGCCGAATGCCTGCCTGATAAACCGCTACGAACCGCATACCCGCATGGCCCTGCATCAGGATAAGGATGAAGGCGATTTCTCCCAGCCCATTGTGTCCGTATCCCTTGGGCTTCCAATCGCTTTTTTATGGGGCGGCCTGAAACGCAGTACAGCACCCCATTCGATCCTGCTGGAACACGGAGATGTTCTGGTATGGGGAGGCAAGGCCAGACTGCATTATCATGGCGTCAAACCCTTGGCTGATGGCATTCATCCGCTAACAGGCAGAGCACGGTTTAACCTGACGTTCCGGTTTGTAGCCCCTCGATCCTGAAGCACACCATGCCAAAAATTACCTCGGACGTTCCGCTATTTTTATATCGTCCGTACGGCTTCGCTTCTCTCCTCCCCGTAAAGAAACATTCTCAAAGCCGCCTTCCGCACCAAAAGCGAAACTGACAGCCACGTATCCAAACGCGGAAATACTGCCCGCTATAAGACGATGGGGGCACTCCTTCTCATTCGGGCACTGGCACAAGGCGACATTTTTCTATTACACTTCCAACACAACTTTCCAGCGGTTCGGGATACGTCATCGCATGCCTGTTTCAACCCCATTCTCTCGCCGATTTGCCTTACAGGCTGCAACCGCTGCTGTAGGAAGCATGATCGTGCGCCGCGCCATTCCGGCGCAGGCCCAAAGCCCCGATACGCGCTTTCTCCCTGTTGAAACCCTGTTCAAATCTGCCGTGGCAGAGGGCAAAACACCCGGCGCTGTCGCTGCCGTAGGCGCAAATGGCCAGACCGTGTGGAAAGGCG
This sequence comes from Acetobacter indonesiensis, assembly GCF_000963945.1. Lineage (GTDB taxonomy): Bacteria > Pseudomonadota > Alphaproteobacteria > Acetobacterales > Acetobacteraceae > Acetobacter > Acetobacter indonesiensis. The sequence continues at coordinate 37,516 of NZ_BAMW01000063.1, forward strand.
TGTTCGGACACAAGGCGCTTCTGCCCACAGCAGAACCCATGACATGGCAAACTCTGTTTGACATGGCCTCGCTTACCAAAGTGCTGATTACGGCTCCTGCTATCATGCAGCTTTATGAACAAGGGCTGTTGCAGCTTGATGACCCGGTCTGCCGCTACCTGCCTGCGTTTGCCGCTAACGGTAAACAGGATATCACCATCCGGCTGCTGTTGACCCATTATTCAGGTCTGCCTGCCGATGTGGACCTTTCAACGCCGTGGACCGGGAAAGATACCGCGGTCTCCCTGGCAATGAACGCAACGCCCGAACACCCTCCGGGCGAACGATTTGTTTATAGTGATATCAACTTCATCACGTTGGGCTTGATTGTTGAAAAACTATCCGGCCTGCCGCTGGATGAGTATGCGGCCCGCGCCATTCTTGCGCCACTGGGCTTGAAACGCTCTTTCTTCCGCCCTGACCCCGTGCTGGCTAGCGCCATTGCACCCACCCAGTTTGATGAGTCTCACACGCTCTTACGCGGTGTGGTGCATGACCCGACAACGCGCCGCATGGGCGGCGTTGCTGGGCATGCCGGCCTGTTCTCCTGCGCAGATGATATGTTGATTTACGCAAAAGCCCTTCTGGCACGACGAGCGGGCAAACCATCTGCCTTTCCGTTAAAGCCCGAGACCTTGGTGTTGATGTCCACACCCCAGCAACCAAAAGGGAAATCAGACCTACGGGGACTAGGGTGGGATATTGCCACCCATTATTCCACCCCGCGCGGCACGGTCTTTCCGGCGTCATCATTCGGTCATACAGGGTTTACGGGAACGTCACTCTGGCTGGTGCCGGAGAACGAAACCTTTGTGCTCATCCTCACAAACCGCGTGCATCCCGATGGGAAAGGCAATGTCATTGCCCTGCGACGTGACGTTGCAACGGCAGCGGCACTGGCGTTACAGCAAAGCTAGCTGCACCCCGTCAGCGCAGGATCATTCGTCTTTTTCAAAGACGCCACTAACGGTCAGGGTCACGTCATCCCCGACCGCGACCATGGCGTTTGTCAGCCCAAATGCGCTGCGCTGGATAGTACCCTGTGCTTCAAACCCGACATCGTAGGAATGATTGATCGGGTTCTGGCCTGCGCCCACAAAATGCGCCCGGAGAGTCACGGGCCGTGTGACGCCGTGCAATGTCAGATTACCGGAAACGGTGGCCATTGACGCACCGTTCGAGTGAATTTCGGTCGAAACGAATTCTGCTATTGGAAAGGCCTTGGCGTTAAACCAGTTCTCGCCCCGCAACATGCGCGAGACGTCCACCGCGGTTGTGGCAAGAGACGCCAAGGGCAACTTCAGCGCGACGTGCGATTTTTCAGGGTTTTGCGGGTCTAGCTGCAAATCCCCATATACGCCGGAGAACAACCCGCGATACTGGCTAGTGCCTAGGCAGGACACAGAGAAAACAATCTGCGAGCGCAGGGTATCAACATGATAGCGCCCTGCCTCAACCAAAGGGCTTCGCGCCATGACAGAGGAAACCCCTGCGGCGTGAGATGTCGTGATGAACACAGTCAGGGCGGCACTCCATCCTGCCAGCATCCTCACACAGGTCGAAACCACCCTTCCCATTTCTCTATCCGCACATCCCATCATGTTATCTTGAAAGGATAAGACTGTTCAGGACCACATTGGTTCCCATTAAAATCTTAACCATTCATTTATGTCAGATTAAGACTGACATAAAATCACAATGCAAGGATAGGAATGTTAAAACCTCTACTTTTGGAAAAAATCCAAATAAAAAGGCCGCATCCTTTCTATGAAAAAGATGTGGCCTTTTATTAAAATAAACGCACTTAAAAACTATGGATCAGAAATTTACTTTCCACCGCTTTTCTGAAGCATTTTTACCTGTCGTTCTATCCATTTCTGGGCTGATACTTTGCGCGATGCGTCAAGCATACGATAAAGCTTGATCATATCGTTTTCATCAGGAGAGACCGTTAGCGTAATATCAGCCTGCACATAGCCCGTCAGGAAGATTTCCGGGTCAACACCAAACAGCTTTGCAAGATTAGGAATATGCTTGCGCGCGCTGCCTTCCCGCCCTGTTTCCCAAAAGGCAATAGCGGGGCGTGATACACCCAGCGCATCGGCAACCTGTTGCTGTGTCATCCCGGCTGCTTTGCGTAGAATTTTCATTCTCTGACCAAGGTCTGATCCGGGAGAAGCCATTTCTTCGCTATTCATCGTCTTATCCTGTGCTTCACCTGCCGGGGGACTATGGCGCACGGAAAAGAAAAACCCTCCAGCCTATATGCTTGTGAGTGCACTCTCCGCCTCTCCAAAAGAAACCACCGGACACTGGCCCGTGTCTTTCCACGGGCCTTCTACAGCCAAGCTGCTGCTCTCCACAAGAACGAACTTAAGGAAGCAGCGTTGCCAGACCATCCTCATCCGATAAAGGTGGCATAACCAAGACCGGATGAGGATAATGTGCCCAAGTTTAATCATTTCAAAAAAAGCGGCAACGATTACAGAAAAATGTTATTATTTTCCCAATATTTTGATGCTTTTTCTAACATTCGCTTAATGTCTGACTTTCTCTGACATTCCTGTTTAGAAATTCTGTGAAATCCCGGTCAGGATGGTACGGCGCAACCCATATTGTGGCGCACCAACCCCAATGCCACTGCCGTCACGCAGCATGTATGTGCGATCAAACAAGTTCATGACATCCAGACGGATCTGTGTGTTGCCCAGGAAAGAGTGACCAAACAGGTTTCTAAATGTCTGCACCGCAGAAAAATTGAACGTGGCATATTGCGGCAACGCAACGCCGTTCGGCACGTCCCCATCCGCACGCAAGCCACTGCCGTAGACCATGGTGCCAGACACCCGCAGCGGATGCCATCCTTTCTGGAAGAAGGTGTAAGACGCTCCTGCCGATGCCGTCCATCTCTGATCATGATCAAGATGCACCCAGCGATGCTTGATGTAAGCAAGATCTTCATTCTCAAAGTTGAACTGCGCGCTGGTAATGTCCTTGCCGATGGCGCGAGACCACGCAAAGTTCCCATACAGCGACAGCGGCCCGGTATCGTAAGATGTGCTGACTTCGTACCCGTTGACCTGTCCACGGCGATAGTTAAAGCCGCTCAGGATAATCGGGGCACCAAACTGCCCTTCATCAATCAGGTTGTGCGCAAGTTTGTAATATGCATCAAACGACACACGCCAGCCGGGTAGAATCTGCTGCTGAAAACCGGCATCGAAATAGTGATCGCGCTCTGCCCGCACCGTGCTGTTCTGGTAATTTGCCGCAGCCGCGCTGGTATTGGCAAATTTATACAGTGATGTGCTGCTGACAACTTCAAACGGCGGCGGCGTAAAATAGCGGGAATACCCCGCATGCAGTGTGCCACCGTGCCAGGGTGTCCAGACAATGTTCAGACGCGGGCTAACCTGCTTTTCGCTGGTATATTGGCTAACACCATCAAACCGCAAGCCGTAGTTGATTGTCAGGTTACGCAGCGGCTTCCATTCATCCTGCGCATATAAACCATAAACGGTTCCGGTTTTGCCGCTGCCGTCATAAACGGCAATGGGGTTATCACCAAAAACGGCGTTTCCGTCATCGTCTTCGCCTGTTTGAGCAAAAACACGAGAGTCTGTTTTAGAGACTGAGCGTTCGACAAAAACCTGAAATCCAAACCGCACGGTATGATCAGATGCTGCACGCCAAGTCACATCATGCTGCGTGCCCATGGAAAATACGGACCGCGCTGCACGCTGCGAAATACCGTTATAAACCAGATCCCCGAGTGGGTCTGGCGAGTATCTCAGGCTGCTGTATCGGGAGAAAACAGAACTTTGCAGGCTGAAACGACCAATTTCTTTCTGCAAAGCCAGAATTGCAAAATCTGTAATCTGCTTCTGACGTTCATCAAGGCTTGAACTGTCAACACTCCCGTTCAGCTTCTGGGCCAGATCACTACCGCTATAAGACGGTTCGGAAAACTGCGTCTGCTGGCCCGGGTTGTTAGGAAGCTGGTATTCTGCGTTAGACACACCGGCAATAAAGCTGATACGGGTATTTTCATCGGCCGTATAACGCAAATGACCTAGAAAATGATACTGATTTGTCAAATCATGTATGGCATTGAATGAACTTGTCGTATTTTCAATACCTACACGATCATGCACAAAATCGGCTGTGGCAAAATAATCCCACTTGCCCGTATGACCACCATATTGCAGCGAAGGGAAGAAGTAATCGCGCGCACCGCCATAAATGGAGGCATTCCCGCCCGCATTTGTCGTGCCATTTTTCGTTGTGATATCAACAACAGCAGCTTGTAAAAACCCAAACTCGCTCGGCAGCGCACCTGTTGTCAGAGACATGCTATCTGCAAAACGCGTCATCAGCGCCTGCCCAAACACGTTCAGCCCTTCTGGCAACTGCACACCGTCCAACCGGAACTGCACTTCATTATGGTCACCGCGCACATGGATCTGGCCATAGCTATCCTGTGCCACGCCGGGGGCCTGAAGCAGAACCTGATTAAGCGGAACATTATCCCCACCCGGGATGGTCTCTATCGACTTACGGCTGAATTTATAAACCGTGGCACCCGTATCAGGCTGTAGTTCAGACCGTGCACGGTCCAGATGCGCAGTAACAGTCACGCGCTCCGGTGTAGACGCCAGCCCCGGCTGCACTGTTACGGTTTCATTCCCCACCCGTTGCGACGTTACGGGTGCAGTTGCTTTGCCAGAGACCGCAGATTTGCCTTTGGCGGTCTGTGGTGCCGTGCCCGTTGTATACGCCGTCTTTGGCTGCACAGCATCGTCTTGGGCATGAGCCTGTTTCACGAATGTTAAAAAGCCAACTGAACTACAAAGAGTTGAGCATGCCAAAAGAATAGAGAAACGGGCCACCCGCATCAAACAACGCCTTCACACATGAGGAATGAATGTCTGGTCGCTATAATTTGTTATGGTATAACATTTCAATCATATTTCGACATAAAGACGTTCATTCTTCAGATGTGTTTCATTTCTGCCGCACTCTACCCCAGCCGGGTTTCTGGGGACTTGAGGGTATGTTCGCAGAAATTAGACTGTTTTCTGTGAAACCCCATTTTCACCCTTGCGCGCCCACCTAAATTCCCGTAAAGCACCGCTCACGCCTCCAGTCCCGTTCGTCTAGAGGCCTAGGACACCGCCCTTTCAC
>NZ_BAMW01000062.1 GCF_000963945.1 Acetobacter indonesiensis
CAGCGCACCGATCTGAAGGTTCTTTGCGCCTATACGCGAGTATTATGTTCTGAGCAACCGAACCTATAGCCGTTCGCGGATGACCACGGAACTTAGCACTATAGTTGCATATTATATTGTGAGTGAGCGCAGATAAGCTGTCTACGCCATGTTACTATCATCTTATCTCGATCAAGAGGTTTCCAGCTTGTTTCGGGTGCCTGCTGGGCAATAATAGCGTGTTGTTGTGCGATGGCTTTCCTGATCTCTATCCGCTGAGTGTTGGGAGGTCAAATTCCTGCGCCCGCTCGACTTCAGCGTTTAAATCCATCTCCTGCTTGCCTTTGGCGTAGGAGGTGGGGAGAGAGAAACGCAGGTCTCGAAATTCGCCTGCCACCCGGCCAGTAATCTCGTGAACGGGTTTATCGCCAAAAGCCTGAATAAACAGTGTCACTGTACGGGCTGTTTCTTTTTTGGTGGCGTCACTCTTCTGGCTGTCTGCCAACAGGGCAAGGTTAAGGGCTTCCGTCAGGCGAGGAGAGGTCGGAGCAGGGGCAGGAGATGCTAACTGGTGGGACGGCGGCATCGCACCGGGAGTCTGAGACAAAGCTGGACCGGTCTGAAACAGTTTGACCAATGTGTCTGCAATCGTTCGATTTCTTCGGTCTTGCTGGCAAGGCAGGCCTTGTCCTGCATTTTGCCGGTTATCATGTCCTGACGCAGCGTGATGATATGCTGATTTAGCCGTTCCAAAGCGTCTGTGGAGTAAGTCAGGAAGGCTCTGGTTTTGAGCAGGTCTTCATAACGGGTCATGCTGGCTGTGTAGCGCTCAATCTTGAGCTGTTCTGCGGCATTCCGTTCGGTGGTCTCTGACCTTCTTCCTGCTTTTTGATGATGTCCTCATACAGCGCCAGAAGGTCGTCCCTGGTGATGGGTTTGTTCTGGGCTGAGTCAGTCATAGTGCGGGCCGTCCTGAAAAGCGCGCTAGTCCGGGCATGAAGGGCCACGGCCGAGAGGCGGGCTTCTGATTTGTTCCCCGTTTTGAGGGAAATCCAGAATTCAGTTTTGCCGAAGAGAGGCCGTAAGGCAACGGGGAAGACACGACGGAAATGGTAGTGGGTGCCCACAAGAGCCAGCATCGAGAACTTCTCCACTTTGGAGAAGGACTATGGAGAAGCGGGTTTACACTTCACCTCTTTTATGATTTCTCAATGAAATCAATATGTTATGGCATGCGAACTGCGGGACTCGAACCCTCACTGACCCGCAGGGTCAGCCGCACAACACCTTGAAAAGACAGCGGATAATGACACGCGGTCTTCTGGTTGAATTTTCTGCCTACAATTCTGGTTAAACACTCTGGGTGCGTCAAGCCAGAAGAGAGAAGGGGCCATGTATGGCGTAAAGCTGACTTGTTTAAAAAAGAGGAGAGCCAGCCGTGCAAACCAGCGGACACGTTGTGTCGCGATGGTTTGCAA
>NZ_BAMW01000061.1 GCF_000963945.1 Acetobacter indonesiensis
CTTAGCAGCCAGTCCGTCCATGCGGCCATGGCGGGGGGCAGTGTGCCACGCACAAAAGCGGATACTGCGGGCACCTGCGCCAGCAGGCGACGCAGGATCAGCGGGCCACCTGCTTTGGGGCCAGTACCAGAAAGACCACGGCCACCAAAAGGCTGCACGCCAACAACAGCCCCAATGGTATTGCGGTTTACATACAGGTTCCCGGCATCAATGTGGCTGAGAACCTGCTGCACGGTTGAGTCAATACGGGTATGAAGCCCGAACGTCAGGCCGTATCCGGTGGCGTTGATGTCTGCCAGAAGGGTAGGCAATCCACTACGGGAATAACGCAGAACGTGCAGGACGGGGCCAAACACTTCTCCACCCATTTCGCGCACTGAAGTCACTTCAATAAGCGTTGGCGGAACAAAGCTGCCTTTGGCGCAGTGTTCTGGAAGCGGCAGAGCAAAAACCGGGGCCAGCTTCTGACGGAAGGACGCGATATGCTTGTTAATGCCTTCAGCAGAGTCTGCCGTAATGACTGGTCCCACATCAGTTGAGAGCAGGGCAGGGTTGCCAAGGCTTAATTCACGCATGGCACCGCGTAACATGGTCAGAATATGGTCCGCACAGTCTTCCTGCACGCACAGAAGGCGCAGGGCGGAACAGCGCTGGCCCGCACTGTCAAAAGCAGAAGCAACAACATCTGCAACAACCTGTTCTGCCAGCGCCGAAGAATCGACAATCATGGCGTTCTGACCGCCAGTTTCTGCAATCAGTGGCACCGGCTGCCCAGTGTGGGTGCGGCGGGTTTCAAGCTGACGGTTGATTGCCTGTGCTACCACCGTTGAGCCGGTGAACATGACGCCTGCAACTCTGTCATCCCCGACAAGAGCCGCACCGATATCCCCTTCTCCGGGCAGGAGTTGCAGTGCGGCGGCAGGTACACCCGCTTCATGCAGAATACCGACAGCAACGGCTGCAATAAGCGGCGTTTCTTCGGCCGGTTTGGCCAGCACGACATTACCCGCGGCCAATGCGGCGGCAATCTGGCCGGTGAAAATGGCCAGCGGGAAGTTCCATGGGCTAATACACACCACTGTGCCGAGGGGGATGTGTGTAGTATTATTAAAGTCGCGTCGGATTGTGGTACCGTAATAACGTAGAAAATCAACGGCCTCACGCACTTCAGCAATGCCATTGGGTAAAGATTTCCCAGCCTCGCGCGACAGGAGGACCAGAAGCTCATCCTGCCGGGCTTCCAGCAGGTCAGACGCTTTTTCCAGAATATCCGCCCGCATTGCGGGGGACGTACCAGCCCAGTCTGCTTTTGCTTTTTCTGCCGCGGTAACAGCTTTTTTCACCGTGTCCTGTGTTGCCAGAATAACAGTGCCCACCACATCTGCGCGGTCAGAAGGGTTGGTGACTGGGGTCTGTGAGCCTTTGGGTTTTTGACCCGCCACAATGGGGACTGCGTTCCATGTTTTGGGTGCTTTGCTTAATCCGTCCGCCAGTGCGGACAGAACGCGGTCATCAGCCAGATCGGTCCCGGCAGAATTACGGCGTTCTGTGCCAAACAGGTCTGCTGGTTTGCGGATTTCAGAATGTGGGGCACCATAGGGTGAAAATGTACGAGCAACCTCCAGCGGGTCTTCTACCAGAGCAGAAACAGGGATGGCTTCATCGCCTATCTGATTGACGAACGAGGAATTGGCTCCGTTTTCAAGCAGACGCCGCACCAGATAAGCCAACAGAGTTTCGTGCGTGCCAACCGGGGCGTAAATGCGTGCTGGCCGCCCAAGTTTGTCTGTGCCCACCACCTGTTTGTACAAGGGTTCACCCATACCGTGCAGGCACTGAAACTCGTATGATCCAACTTCAAATTTGTTGCCTGCCAGTGTGTATATGGTGGCAAGTGTGCGGGCATTATGGGTCGCAAATTGCGGAAAAATGACATCCCGTGCGCTCAGCAGTTTCCGTGCGCATGCAATATAGCTGATGTCGGTATGGCTTTTACGGGTATAGACCGGGAAATCAGAGAGCCCATCAACCTGTGCTTTCTTGATTTCACTGTCCCAGTAGGCTCCTTTTACAAGACGAACCATCAGGCGTCGGTTGGTGCGCCGTGCGAGGTCAATGATGAAATCAAGCACGTAGGGGCAGCGCTTTCCGTAAGCCTGCACCACAAAACCAATGCCGTTCCACCCTTCAAGCCCCGGTGTGTGGCACAGTGCTTCCAGCAGATCGAGCGAGATATCCAGCCGCTCACTTTCTTCGGCATCAATATTGATGCCAATATCGTAACTGCGGGCTAAAAGTGTCAGTTCCTGCACAACGGCCAGCAGTTCTGTCATGACGCGGTGATGCTGGGCACGGACGTAGCGCGGGTGCAGAGCCGAAAGTTTAATTGAAATGCCAGGGCGTTCATATACATTCGCGCCTTTGGCACTCCGGCCAATGGCATGAATGGCGTTGATGTAATCCTGCCTGTAACGGGCGGCATCCTGTGCCGTGAAAGCCGCTTCCCCCAGCATGTCATAGGAATAGGAAAACCCGATTTCTTCCAGTTTGGCGCTGTTTTTCCGGGCTTGCTCAATAGTTTCGCCCAGCACAAACTGTTCGCCCATCAAGCGCATGGCGGCATCCACAGCTTTGCGGATAACCGGCTTGGTTGCACGGTTAACAAAACCAATCAGGGAGGTTGTCAGGTTTTTTTCGTCTCGTTCAGCAACCAGCCCGCCTGTCAGCGCCAGTCCCCATGCGGCTGCATTGGCAAACAAAGGCCGCCCGCGTGAGGCATGAGCCAGCCAGTCGCCCTCGCCAATCTTGTCCTGAATCAGGGCATCCCGTGTGGCGATGTCTGGAATGCGCAGCAGTGCTTCGGCCAGGCACATCAGGGCTACACCCTCGGCGGAGGAGAGTGAGAACTCCTGCACCAGTGTTTCAACCAGTCCGGGGTTACGTTCCGCACGGAGTGTCGCGGCCAGATTTGTGGCGAGTGCCGTGGTCTTGCGACTTTCGTCTTTGCTAAGAGTTGCCTCAGGCGTCATGGCGGTTACGCACGTTGCTTCAGGTGTGCGAATGGCCTCGATAATCGCTTTGCGCAATGGGGAGCGGGAAGAAAACGCAGGGGCGAAAGTGTCACAAGATGACATGGCTTTTTGATCCGGCATGTGGCGAGTCTGGGCTTCCTGTCACAAGGGATTCAGGAAGTTTTGGCTCCATAACGATTTCTGTCCTTCGCACGATAATATATGATTTGCAAGATCATATATTGTTCAGTTGAGCCGCAGAAATCACAGGCCTTTGAGAGTCAAAATGAGCCTGCCAAAAAAGACCTGAAAGCGAGGGAACAATTTGCTGGAGAACGAGACACCCAAGGGAGGCGCATGCACCCTGATGCCCGATTTGATGGTCAGGCAGGGCTTGTTATTAATGTCGGGAATTTGAGGCTTCTGCACCCAAGGGCGTGCGTCTGTGGTGCGTGGAGGCTGGCCCGGGCAAAGCCCGTCAAGTTTAGCTGACTTTTGCCAGAGAGGTTTTGCGGCGAAAGACTTCTACTGAAATATCGGCGGCGTCTAGAATGTGGATACGGGTCAAGCGGGCGGCGCGGTCTGCATCCCGGGCGCGGCAGGCTTCCAGAATGGCAAAATGTTCTTCGTCCGTGGTCGCTTTGCGGCCTTCTATCAACAAATGGCCGCGAATATAGCGGTCCAGTTTGTTGTGGAGGTCATCAATCATTTCCAGCAGGCGAGGTTTGTCGGCGGCAGCATAGATTGCGTTATGAAACGCACGGTTCAGAGCGCCAGATTTCTGGGCCCCATCTGGCCCACTTACACCTTGTACAAATGCATCATAGGCGTCTTCTATACGGGCCAGATCAACGCGGGTCATGTTTCTGACAGCATATCCTGCGGCCTGTTCTTCCAGCAAAGCGCGGATCTGCGAATATTCACGGATATCGGCCTCGTTCATGCCGACAACGGTGGCGCCCCGGTTTGGCAGAAAAGCGACCAACCCCTCTGCCTCCAGGCGTTTCAGGGCTTCGCGCACAGGAATGATGCTAACACCAAATCCGCTGGCCAGTTCTGATTGCGGCAAAGCTTGACCGGCCTGTAGGGCATCTTCAAGAATGGCTTTGCGGAGGGCGGCTGATATGGTTTCTGACGCGGTGCCGTGGCCTGCAAATTCCGGTTTTAGAAAAAGGCTTGCAGGCAACATGCGGCGGGCGCTCCCGAATTCATTTCAGAGTCGTGTCTATTTATCATAGAGACGCAGGCAGCCCGTTGCCAAGCTGTTCTCTGCTTCAAGGCAGTGATGAGCGATTTTGGGTTTAAAAGTGCTTCAGTCTCGTAGCGTTCCCATCTGGTGGAGCTTACAGCAGGAAATGGCTCTTGGTTGTAGTGGTCACTATATCGTGATTGATGGTGCGGGAGGCGGTATTGCTGCCGGTGAGTGAGACTAACCAGTGTGCTTTTTCGGTGTCTTGCAGTAGCAGGCCAAACCGATTGCGTGCGCTGCCTTCCGACAGGGCTGGGAGTATTCTGATACTCGGTGTGAAACGAAAAAAACCAATCAAGGGAAGGTATCTTTCCTTTTACCGGAAGCTACTGCATCCTCTGATAGGCAATGCGAAAAGGCAAAGGGCCGCGTATCAGGCCCCATTGTAGCCGTTGTTATGACACGGGGTCTGTCGCTTGTGCCGGTGCTATCAGCGCGCAGACATTAAAAAAACGATCAGGTTCTGAGGTCTGCCATGCCTGATATGCGCACAGGGCTGGCTTGATCTTTAGGCTGTTTGCAGGAAAGTTTGCCCCATATTCCGCTAGGGAGATTCTGAATGAGACTGTTTTCTGTGCGTGCCCTGTCGGCGCTTGCTGTAACCACCATGCTGGCTGGCGCACCTGTTTTTGCGCATGCTGCTGATACGCCTGCTCCGGTTTCAAAGGGCGGCGAACAGGCTGAAGCGGGTGTTAAAGCCGCAACCCTGACGGATACTGACCTGTCAGGCTATGTGGGGTCAATCAACCCGATCGAAGTGGGTGGCCTGCTGAACTATTGTACGCAGGGCAACTACGTTGACTATGACGATGGCTTCAAGGTGCTTCAGTCATACAACCAGAAAACCAATGCCGTGCCTGATGGTCAGGAAGGCAACATGTTCTATGCGCGTGGCACGGCTGGTCAGCTTCAGGCCAATGGCAAGACATACTCCATTGCAACATCCAGTATTCCAGTGCGTCAGAAAACCTGTGCAGCGGTTCTGGCACGTGCCAAAGCTGCTCTGTAAAACAGGGCATCAGGTTTCCCTGCGGGTCTGAACCGTGCGGGGTAAACCATGAATTTGATAAAGGTCGGCTGCTTAAGGCAGTCGGCCTTTTTTCTTGTTATAATAAACCAACTTTAATTTGGCCGTATCGGGCCACATACCTTTCCCTCATCGCGTTAATGTGATGAAACCATTTCGGCCCTGGATAAAAATGACCGGGGTAACAACAATAAGAAAGGGCGGGAGAACGTGTCAGAAGCGTTTGTCACCCCCGGTGAGGCAACACTGTCAGCCGGGCAATATGACGACATGGTGCGCAGCGCGCACAGCCAGACCGAAGCGTTCTGGTTACAGCAATCACGCCGCCTGACATGGCAGACACCGCCAAGCCAAGCCTCCCGGTCAGATTTCCTGAATGATGTGCGGATAGACTGGTATGCAGACGGTTTTCTGAATGCCTCTGAAAACTGTCTTGATCGCCACGTCGCGACTCACCCCGACAAAACGGCCCTCATTTGGGAAGGGCAGGACGACGGCCAGCGCGAAGTTCTGTCTTATCGGGTTTTGCATGCGCGCGTTTGCCGTCTGGCGAATGTATTGCGGCGGCTGGGTGTCAAAAAGGGGGATTGTGTTGCCATCCATCTGCCCATGGTGGCCGAGGGCATTATTGCCATGTTGGCCTGTGCGCGTATCGGGGCCATTCATGTTGTTTTGTTTGGTGGTTTCTCGGCTGAAGGGTTGGCAGAGCGCCTGACGGATAGTGCAGCAGTCGTCGTGCTGACGGCTGACGTTGCGCGCCGGGGTGACAAGCGTATTCCCAGCAAAACCACGATGGATGACGCCATTACACGGTGTGGCGCGGCAAGTCGGGTCCGGCATGTGCTGGTGGTGCCAGTTACTGGCGTCAGCGTGCCGATGCAGGCCGGTCGAGACCTGCGCTACGAGGATGAAGTCGCACGTGAAGCGGAAGAGTGCCCTGCCGAACGCATGAACGCTCAGGACCCGCTTTTTCTTCTTTACACTTCTGGTAGCACGGGCCGCCCGAAAGGGCTGGTACACAGTACCGGCGGTTATTTAACGTGGGCTGCCTTTACCCATGCTGTAGTTTTTGATCACAAGGCTGACGACATTTTCTGGTGCACCGCTGATACCAGTTGGATAACGGGGCATACCTACGTTGTATATGGTCCGTTGGCCAATGGCGGCACCATAGTGGTCTATGAAGGCCTGCCGTCCTGGCCGGAGCCCGGACGCTGGTGGGATGTGATAGACCGCAATGGCGTGACTGTTTTTTACACATCGCCAACGGTGGTGCGCGCCGCCATGCGTGAGGATGATACGGTTGTGCGCAGCCGTTCACTCAAAAGCCTGCGAATTCTTGGCACGGTGGGTGAACCAATCAGCCCTGAGGCGTGGCACTGGTTCCATGATGAAGTGGGCAAGGGCCGATGTGCGGTCGTTGATACATGGTGGCAGACCGAGACAGGTGGCGTGATGATTACGGCCGCGGCAGGGTGCGTCGTGCCACGTCCCGGTGCGGCATCCCGTCCGCTACCGGGTGTGGAAGCAGTGCTGCTTGATGCGCAGGGGACGGAAATAACCGGCGCTGGCGAAGGGCTGCTTTGCATGGCCCGTTCATGGCCCGGTCAGGCAATGTCTATCTGGCAGGACCACGACCGTTTCCGGCAGACCTATTTTACCACATGCCCCGGGTACTACTTCACAGGTGACGGGGCCCGCCGGGAAGAAGATGGCTATTATTGGATAACTGGCCGTGTTGATGACGTTGTCAATGTGTCCGGGCACCGGATTGGCACGGCCGAAATTGAAGATGCCGTTGCGACTGATCATGAAGTTGTTGAAAGTGCAGCCGTAGGAATCCCTCATGACCTGAAGGGGCAGGGGTTGGTTGTTTTTGTTGTGCCACGAGAACAGGGGGTCTTCGATCCGGAGGCTGTCAACCGGGCTATTGCTGCGGGCGTGGGACGTTATGCCGTGCCGGAAAAAATTTACGTGGTGCGGGATTTGCCGAAAACACGGTCAGGCAAAATTGTTCGCCGCCTGCTGCGCAAAATCGCGGCGCATGATCTGGAAGGGCTAGGGGATCTCTCCACTCTGGCAGACCCGGAAATTGTGGATGAACTCATTGCGACAGTTAAGGCTCAGGAAAGCTGAACAAAGGTTCTGTAGTGCGAATATGAAAAAGGCCTGATGCCAAAGCATCAGGCCTTTTTTCTTTAGATCAGGCGATGATCTTTTATTTGGTAGCGGCGGCCGGAGAAGGCGTAAGCTGCGCACGGATTTCACCATGTGGGTGGGCAGCGGTGCCGAGGCTGACATAAAGCTGACCATTGCGGTACTGCTCAATTTCGTCAGCGCTCAGGGTGATGGTGCCGGTCAGCGGAGAGGTGAACGGCCCCTTCAGTGGCTCCACTTTTTCGGCCGTGTCGGTCAGGGACTTAGCGGCCAGAAGTTCGGCTGCCACAACCGGACCAGACAGGTTGTTCCAGGTGATGGTGTAGCTCAGCTGGTTGTTGCGCGTTTCAAGTGTAGCGCGCACACCGCCTGTTACTTCTGCGCCAGCCGCTTTCTGCGGTGCGAAATGACCTTCAGATGCAATGGTTTCAGCGTGGGCCAGAACTGGTGAAATAGCCAGAACGCCGGTAAGAAGTGCTGCGCTGAAAGTAATAGTGCGTTTGGAAATCATGATTGTCTCCTGATAAAAACTATAATGTCCTTACAGGGGTCAAAAACGCACCATTTCTGGAAAAGTTCCGGATTATTTTCTGGGTAAGTTTGTGTCGCGTCTTTCAGTCAACTTCCTGGGTTGTTCCAGAAAGGGAAACAATCACTCTGAATAGTTCACTTTCGTAACTATTTCTCGGTGTTTTCTTTAACCACATCAAAGCGTGGCATGCCATTCACGGGTTCCTGCCACATGCTCAAAGGGCGCACCCAATAGCTACCCAGCGCTTCGCTACGGTATGTTACAAGCCATTCTTCAGTCTCGCTGTGGCGTCCGACGCACAGAACAGTATACAGTCCTCCCTTGTAGTGTCGGTACAGGCCGGGGCGTGGGTGCTCAGGCGGGATGGTATCGGTTGTATTTTGAGCGTGAGTATTCATGGCACATAGCTTTTCCACAGCTTGCGGAAGGATCGCAACCTTGAAGCGTTCTCTGGTTCTTTATCCGGTATTGGCAGCAGGTCTTGTTCTGGCTGCCACACCTTTTGCGCATGCTGCCAAAAAAGCCCACACCTCTGCCCAGAAAGGGGCTGACCCGGTTATCATGACGCATCAGCCGGGTAGCGGCCTTGAAGCCGAAGCCATGCGGCTGAATTCGGATGATCTGGCGGCTGCGGCCCGCCATCATGAAAAACCGCTGGTGCTGATTGGTTCAGCGCCTCTTTCTCCTGACGGTAAAAATATTGCGCTTTTTGTGCAGGTGCAGTCTGCCAGTTTGTGTGGTTCTGCCGGGTGTTCGACCGATATTTACCTGAAGCGCGGCAGTTCATGGACCAAAATTCTCGATTCCGTCAGTGGTCCTGTCAGCCTGCTGCACACCACCCACGGTGGCATGCGGGATATCATGGTGGATAGTTCAGACCGCTGGATCTGGAAAAACAACACCTACGTCGATACGCTGGCTGCGACTGATCTTCCTGGTTTTAAAACATCCATCAAGCGCCATCAGGCGGAAATGCGGAAAAAGGGACACACCATTCCGCAATAAAGTGCTGGTCGGGAGAGAGCGCGCAAACGGTTTTCTCCCACTTGCGCCGACTGATATGTCTGCAACCTAAGGTTGTATTGATGGGCGTCTTAAGCACCATTACAAATCAGAGATGTTGTAGCAGGTGAGAGCTGCATTCTTTGGTTAAAGGGGAAACGAGACAGAGCCATGAAATGGAACTTTGATGACTAAAGAAGAAGCAGCGTCTTCTGCGCCGGTTAGTTTGAAGCGGACAGTTTTGAAAACCGTAGCGACTGTGGGGGTAACAGTCGTATTGATTGCACTGTTACGCCAGTTTCTGGCTGCGCTACTCTGGTTTGATAAAGTCGCCGGATGGCACGTTGGGGGCGTGATTTTGCAAACTCTTGCCGCAGACGGCATTGCCAAACAGCAGCAGATGATTGCCGCAGGTTTGATGGTGCTATGTTTTCTGATTGCTGTCGTGCTGGTACGGGTAGGGGAGCGTCTGCTGTCACGTCATTAAGGGATGCGTATAGGGAGAGTGTGGCTATGTTTCACGCCATGCCTGTACAATGTGCGCGCTGCCTTGCCTGCCAGCAGGTCGGATGACATTTTTGCCAAAATAGGCTGCCAGATCATAACGGTCCCGATCAAGCACGAACGAAAACCCGGCATGAGTCAGAATCGTGTCAATATCTTCAGGGTTAAATCGGGAGAGATAAGGTTCGTTCAAGGCCGCAACAGCACGCTCTCTGGCTCGTAAACTTTCACGTTCAGGTTCTGCGTAATTTGTAATCGGTTCATTATAATCGAAGACAATATGTGCTTTTGGGATACTGCCCACGAACGTCAGCGTTTGCACAATAGCTGCACGGGACAGGTAGGGCACAACCCCAAGCCATATAAAGAATGCAGGCTGGGTGCGATCAAACCCATGTTCATCAAGGCGGTCTGCAAGGTCGTCAGTTTCAAAATTGACTGGCACAGAGGTCAGGTTGACGGGCAGAGTTAGGCCCTGCTGGCGACACTGTGCCAGTTTCCATTGCTGCACGTCTGGCCGGTCAACTTCGAAAAAATGCAGGTGATGGTTGGGGAAAGGGTTTCTTAAAGCGAGTGTATCCAGCCCTGCACCAAGAATAACAACCTGCTTCATGCCGCTAGAGAGCGTATTGGCTAGAGCATCTTCTGCAATGCGGTGCCGGGCGGCCAGAAAATAGCGTAAACGCGTTTTGGCACTCTCTGCTTCCGCTTTTTCAAGGTGTTCGGCTGTCTCGCCAAGAATAGCTAAAGCTAGAGGATCAGCAAAAAACACCTCGCTATCCACTATCTGATGAAGAGCACGTTGGCGGGCAATATGCAGCGCGGTAGCGCTGGGGCAGCTTTGCACAAGAGGTGTCATTGTAAAAATGCTCCCCACCAAGAATGATCGTATCTTTTTACTCCGGCGTCAGGCATAAGAAGACACGCTTTTTGCGCAGAGTTGAGAGGCAGGCGCCTGTTGTCAGGCGTCCGGTTTTTTCCAGAAAAATGTCAATTCATGTTTGTTCTGGGCTAAGTGGGCGAGACTGCTACCGGGAATGGCTTCAAACGCGCTGACAATATCGTGGTCAGTTTCACCTTGAAACTTTACGGTCAGAACAAGCTGTTTTGTACGGCCTGATTCGATCCATCGCGTAGCGAGGGCCAGAAGCCGTTTAGGGTAGGCGATAATGTCTGAAAAAACCCAGTCAGCTTCGGGTAACTCTTTAGGGTCAAGGCCAAAGGCGCTTCCTTGACGGAAAGACACGGTGGGCATGGCGGCAACTTTTGGGTCTAACGGCGCACGGTCAACCGCTGTGACATCCGCACCCAGTTTGGCAATGGCCCATGTCCAGCCGCCCGGTGTTGCGCCCAGATCCAGACAGGTTTCACCCGGCTGGGGCCAGTGACCAAGACGCGTGCAGGCTTCCCACAATTTCAGATAAGCACGCGAGGGCGGCCCGATGCGGTCTTCAATAAACTGGGGTGTGCCATTCACAAACGGACTGCTTTTGCGGGCAGAAAACAGCAGCGTCGTGGCGTCCAGCAGGGTCCATGCGCCTAAAGGGCTGGTTGGCGGTGCAGTGGGGAAAGTAAGCGGAGCTGCTTTTACCGGGGGGAGTCTGTCTTCAATAAGCGCAGTGCGACGGAAGCAGTCTGCCGCATACAGGCTCCAGTTCCGCTGCCTGCTACGCAATGTCTCTGCTGCATCGCGGATCGAGGCGATAGTAGCAACTTCAGGCTCAAGCCAGATATCCAGCGCCCAAGGAGAAAACACAGCAGGATGAGAAGAAAGCGCTAATTGCCCGTGCCAGCGGTCAATAGTGACACCCCGCCGGGCAAGGTCTTGCTCCAACACGCTTTCCAGCCCAGCAGCAGCTAACCAAGCGCCTTTAATTGTCTGTGTCACGCGCGTACCATCCACCCGATAGCAAGGCAAAGCCAGGAGAGAATGAGGATGCTACCGCCGGTTGGGGCAATATGGGCAGCATGGTGGCCAGAAAAAGCGGTGTAATAAACGCCGCCACAAAATAATAGTGTGCCGAGCAGCAACCCACACGCCCCAAAAGCCATAAGACGCCCCGGTTTCTGGGGGCACGTTAAGCCCAGAACCAGAAGGGCTAGTGCGTGCCACATCTGCATTTCCATAGCGCCATGGGCCATGACCCTGCCACCTTCTCCAAAACGGGTATCTGGAAGGTGAGCAATAAGCGCGCCAAGAATGGTGCCTGTGCCAGCAAGCAAAGCACCACAGATGCGCCACAGGCGCGGAAGCAGAAGGGATGTGAGCATGATGGTCATTTCTATAGGCGCATCGGGGCGTGGCGAAAATAGAAAAACAGTTTTCAACAGCACGATTGGCCCGTTGGTGCGCTATGGCATGACGAGCAAGTATTTTATGAGGACGGCCTAATGAGCATACGGATAGACAAAGTTGTAACGCGTGGTGGTGATGGAGGGCAGACGTCTTTGGGAGATGGGCAGCGCGTTTCGAAAAGCAGCCTGAGGATAGAGGCGATGGGGTGTCTGGATGAATTGAACGCCGTTGTGGGTCTTGTGCGCACGCAGGCGCGTGACGGTACACCAGTCAATGATCATTTGAAGCAGATACAGAATATGCTTTTCGATATGGGTGCTGATTTGTGTCAGCCCATGACGGAAAAAGCAGACAAGGCACGGCGCATAGAAAGCAAAACGGTCGTCTGGCTGGAACAGCAAATCGCAACATTGCAGGAAAAACAGGCTCCCCTGACCAGTTTTGTTCTGCCGGGGGGAACTGCTGCGGCCGCGTGGGCGCATCTTGCCCGCACACAGGCCCGGACAACGGAACGCCGTATGGTTGCTTTGGCGGAAGTTGAAAGCCTCAATCCCTCACTCCTGAAAATATTAAACAGATTGTCAGATTATTTTTTTGTTCTTGCCCGTCATTTTAACAGCGATGGCAAAGAAGATATTTTATGGACCCCAAGCTGAAATAGCTGAACAATAGGGTAGGTTGATTGCGTTATTACAGTATTGAAAAGCGAAAAATGTGGATTATTAGTCACGGAATAGTGTGTTTCTATGGAATAGAAGTGTGACGCAAAAGTAATAAAAACACGGCAGACGGAATGGCCTCCATACCCTTAGCGCAAAGATTAAAGTGTTGTGCTGTGTGGGTATGGTGTTGGAAAGACAAAATAAGTGTGTTAGAGAGGCGCTCAGGAAAGAATTCCGTTTCCAGATAGCGGATGCACGGAATGTCCCCTTATCCACATTTAACATAACCCTTTCAGTTTATTCGTCTGATCGGGGTAAACCAGCTTGCTATTCTTTTCTGCCGTCAGGGAACTGAGGTAGTGTTTTGTTAAGAATGCAGGAGCCTATTGGCAAAGTCAGGAAAGTACATAGTAGAGTGACTTCCGAATTTATGAAGACACCGTCTTTTTTATCAACACCCGTGGCTGAAAAAAGTCAGGATGAAGCATTTGAAGAGGCCTCTCTGCGGAATGCGTTGGAGAGACTGGGCGCACCGTCCCGTGCAAAGCCTCATTCTTCTCCTCGTCCATCAGTGGACAACGCGCAGGGCAAGCGTCGTCGTTTTGTAAAAGATGGCGATGTGCAGGTTGAAAAACACTCATTGGCGCGCACAACCCCGCGCACGCTGGCTATGCCGGGTAAAATGGCCACGTCTCGTGCCGTGCATTTTACAGATGAAGAAAACACGGAAGTTTCAAAACTTCGTCGGCAACTGGCAGATGAAAAGCTGCGTGTAGAAGAAGCCGAACAGCAGATTATCAACCTTCAGTCTGTTCAGAAGGGGATGGAAACCCGCCAGGTTCATGCGGACCTGATGGTGCGTGAACTGAAAGAAAAACTTCAGCAGCGTGAACAGGAACTGGCAGATAGTGGACGAGAAGTCCGCAGTCTTCAGCGTGATCTGGCGTCCATGGAAGAAGAAATGGACGGATTGCGCAAAAAGTTAGAAGCCAAGCCGCGTGGCCGCCCGCGTCTTAACCCGCAAACAGAAATGGCTACTCTGGATGAAGTCAGAGAAGACGAAATTCTGGATGACGAGCCACAGCCGGTAAAATGGTGGAAAGACTAACGTTCTGCCGTATTTTGCCTTAAAGTGCAGGCAATGAAGAATACAACAATCACGCCTGCACTTGTTTTTCTGATAGCCGATGTTGCGGTTGGCGTTGCATTTCTTTTGCTGCCACCGCTTGTTATGGGCTTTCTGTTATTGCTGAAAGACGTGTTCGGCGTTCTTGTTCTGCCTTTCACCTTTCTGTTCGGGTTGGCTGGTTGGTCGTCCGATATGTCGTCTCTTGATAGCGTTATGGGGGGCCTGACCCCCAATGTGTTGCGGCATCCCTTCCGTGCCATTTCTGCTGCTGTCATGCTGGCAGTCGGAGGCCTGTGCTCTGTTCTGGCGTGTGGTAGCCCCCTCGCTGCACAGGTTGAGCGGCGTCTGGCACCGCTGTTTACACTTGGGGCTGTTTTGTTGGGTGGCCCAGAACTGGGGCTTATTATGCTCCCGGCTTTTCTGATCCAGTTAGGTGCGCTTCGCCGGCCCGAGATGGATTTCTTTTCCCGTAAAAAATGAAAGCTGTTTGTTTCTGTCCTACATTGTTTCGGTGTGTGATGTATTTCTGTCACACCTGAAGGGTAGTCTTTCCTGGGGATTCTAACAGCCGCACAAATCTGCATGATTTAATAAACAACCGTGGTGAAAATTTCACCACGGTTGTTCTTTTGAGAGTGGTAGATTTTAGAAGTGGCGGAATCATTCCACCAAAAATAACAGGATAGTCGCCTTAACCCTGCAGGAAAATTTTTCCGGGGTTCATCAGGTTATGGGGGTCAAGTGCTGCTTTGATTTTGCGCATGGTTTCCAGTTCTGCACCGCCGCGCCATGACGGCATCATGTAGGTTTTCAGCTGGCCTACCCCGTGTTCGGCCGAGAAAGATCCGCCAAATTTACGCACAATATCAGTCACGGTATCCATCATGGCATGGTCCTGTGCCAGGAACGCTTTCGCATCAGCCCCTTCAGGTTGCACCAGATTGAAGTGAATATTGCCATCGCCAATATGGCCGAAGGGGGCAACGCGGATACCGGGAATCAGGGCTTCACAGGATTTGGTGGCTTCTGCAATAAAGTCAGGAATAGCAGCCAGCGGCACGGAAACGTCATTTTTAACAGAAGCACCTGCGCGTTTCTGGGCTTCGGCGTGTTCTTCGCGGATCATCCAGATGTTTTGACGCTGGGTTTCACTTTCGGCCAGAACCGCGTCTGTTACCAATCCGTCTTCAAGCGCTTGGCCAAGCACTTCTTCCATCAGGGTGCGCAGGCTATCATCGTTACGCGGGCTGCCCAGTTCAACCAGAGCATAAGCGGGCGCAGGTTCAGACAGCGGCAGGGGGCAGCTTTCAATCAGGCTGTTAACCAACGCCATGCTAGTACCGGACATATACTCGAAAGCCTGAATGGCGGCGGGGTCCTGTTTTCTGAACGCAGCAAACAGATCAAGCGCACTTTTCGCATCTGCGACAGCACACAAGGCTGTTTCGCGTGAACGGGGGCGCGGCTGAAGCTGAATAACGGCAGTCGTAATAATGCCCAATGTGCCTTCAGACCCAACCAGAAGTTGGCGAAGGGCGTAGCCTGTATTGTCCTTCCGCAGCTTACGCATCAGATCAAGCACGGACCCGTCAGGCAGCACGGCTTCCAAGCCAAGTGCCAGCTCGCGGGCATTGCCATAACGTACTGTATTATTGCCGCCTGCGTTGGTCGCCAGCACACCGCCAATATCAGCCGACCCTTCCGATGAAATGGAAAGAGGCAGCATCAGATCTTCCGCCCATGCGGCATCTTGCGCGGCTTTCAGGGTTACGCCTGCTTCAACCGTCATGGTCAGGTCAGCATGATCAATGTTCAGAATACGCGTCATTCGGGTGGTCGAGATGACAACCGCTTTCCCGCTGTTATCTGGGGTTGCGCCGCCCACCATGCTGGTGTTTCCGCCCTGTGGCACCATGGGAACGCCATGTTCGGCACACAGGGCAACAGCTTTTGCACACTCCTCGGTGTTTGCTGGTCGCAGAACCGCTGCGCAGCGACCGTGATACAGCAAGCGCCAGTCTGTGCAGAAGGCATCCGTATCGCCTGCATCTGTCAGGAGACCGGCGGGGCCGAGCAGGGACAGGAGAGCATCATGCAGGGGGGCTGGCAGAGGTGTATCAGACATGAGAAGCAAACCTTGGTTGTCAAAACAGAAGGAGTTTATGTGGGCTGTGCGTTACTGCCCGCATGAACGGCGGAAAAGAGGAAAGCGCGCCTTTAAGGCAAAGACACAGGCCATTTTAATTGCGCTGTCAGTAAAGGTAGCGTGCATTATCGGTTGCAGTGCTGACAGCATGTTGAAGCAGATGAAAGACTTCAGTGCCCGCAATGCCAGTCAAAAGGCCGGCAATCGTCGCAACACCAATAATCAATAGCCGGGGGTAAGTGTCATTTGCCTGAAGCTGGGAGAGCATGGCCTGTGTTTCTGCCCGCGCCTGCTGCGTCATATAGAGTTGTGATTTCAGGTTTTCGTTCTGTGCGCGGGTACTGCGTAAGTCACGGTCCAGCTTGTTAATGCTATCGGTCATTTGCCGCAGTTTAACGCGATATTCATCGGCTGGCGTGTTGTTGACCCGCGTTGTGCGGTTGCTGCGCACTTGTGACGGGTTGGGCGCTATTGCCTGAAACAGGTTTTTCAGTGCGCCACCCGTAACGTTGTCACGGCGTGCTCTGTTTTTAATGGCTTCAAGCGCGCTTGAAGACTGTCCGGGCTGATCTTCGAGCACTAACGCCAAAATATCAGACAGGATTTTCAGTTCTTTGGGGTCAAAATTACTCATAAACGCTACTCAAATCGGCCGGGGGGCAGCAGCACGGTGCAGCCGGTCCTGAATGGCAAGCCCTAACCCGTGTGAAGGGATAGGCTGCACGGCAACGCAGGTAAGCCCCAGCTTTTGGCCTTCTGCGTCCAGATAGCGCAAGCCTGCAAAAAGACGACTGGCCGCTTCTTCAAGATTGCCTGTTTTGCTCAGATTCCAAATGGCCCCACTGCCAGCAGGGTGGTCAGGGCCAAAGGCCAAAAGTGCCTCGGAGGCATAAACGGATGTGGCATTAAGCCTGACAGGAAGTAATGGCGCGTAATGCGACAAGAGTCTGCCCGGAGACTGTGGGGCAACATCGCTCTCTGTTTCAGGGAAGGTGAGGGGACCGCATACAGCCTCCAGAGCCTCCACCGAAACGCCACCCGGGCGAAGGAGCAACGGACGGTCTGGGGTGGTCAGGTCAACAACTGTGCTTTCCAACCCAACAACGCATGGACCAGTATCCAGAACAGCATCAATGCGGCCGTCCAGTTCCTCCAGAACATGCGCGGCATCGGAGGGGCTGATGCGGCCAGACCGATTGGCCGAGGGTGCAGCAACAGGGCGGCCAACGGCACGCAACAATGCCTGCACGTTCTCGCCCCTCGGCACCCGAACAGCGAGCGAGGATAATCCGTCTGCTGCCAGATCAGACACTGTGCTGCCGGGGGCGCGAGGCAGGACCAGGGTGAGGGGGCCGGGCCAAAACGCATCAGCCAGTTTATAGGCGAGAGAACAGGCGACACCTTGCTGAAAAGCCGCATCGGCAGAATGAAAATGGCTGATAAGAGGGTTAAAGCGTGGCCGGTTCTTGGCCTCAAAAATACGGGCGACGGCAGTGGGGTTTGTGGCATCTGCCCCCAGACCGTAAACGGTTTCCGTGCCGAACGCGACAAGCTTCCCTGCCCGCAGAAGGCTGGCGGCGGTTTCAAGGCCGGAGGAGGTAGCGGCAAGGCGCTGTGTCATGCAGTTGTGTCTAACATCTGGTCACGGACCTCGCTTGGCTTCTGGGGCCTTGTTTTTGCAAGGTCTGGCTTGTGGGCGTGCGGAGAAAGGGTGGCAGCCCATTTAAGCCAGAGTGGAAGAATTACAGGGTTCCGGTACAAACAAACGGCGGGTTTTTCCAGTCCGTTTTGCCATAGAGCAACGGGCTGCCATCCAGCAAGGTTATGTGGCCCCCTGCGGCTTCAACAATAGCCTGCGGGGCAGCGGTGTCCCATTCCATGGTTGGGCCAAGGCGAGGGTAGAAATCTACAGCGCCTTCTGCAACGCGGGCAAATTTGACGGCTGACCCGATATTGCCAACAGACGCAATGCGGCGTTCCCCCAGATAAGCTGTCAGACGCGGGTCATCTGCATAATGGCGGGAGGCCAGAACACTCAGCCCTTCTGCCGGGGGTGTGCGCGTCTTTATCCGATGAATACCGTCCCGGTCTTTCCGTTCGGCAGGCAGGCCGATGCCCCCGGTATAAAGCTGATAATAGGCAGGTAGGGCCATGGCCCCCAGTACCGCCCGGCCATTTCTGACCAAACCGATATTGACCGTAAAATCATCCCGCCCGGCCGCAAATTCGCGCGTGCCATCCAGGGGGTCAACCAGCCAGTATGCAGGGGAAACCGCGCCGCGTAGCCCGGATGCAACTTCTTCTTCCGCAATGACAGGAATTTCCGGCACGGCAGCGCGTAGACCTTTAAGAATATGCGCTTCTGCCGCATGATCAGCCTCTGTCACGGGTGAGGCATCTGTTTTGGTCAGTGTCTCAAACCCACGGACACGAATGGTGCGGATGATGTCTGCGGCTTCTTCCGCCAGGCGGGCGGCCAGAGCCAGAAGGTCTGCATCTGTATGGCTGGTCATGCTGAGCACCATACGCCAAGAGTGTTGGCCCGTCATGCCCCCGTCACTCTGATTTTGCGCAAAAAACAGAGATGACCCCATGGCGCTATTGCCAAGCGGGCAGGGGGGACGTACCCAGACGGCTGAGAATAGCTGCTTCAGAGTATCCATAGCCTATCTGTTTCCCGCATCCGCACAGGGTAGAAAACAGGGCGTATACATGAACAGCCCAAGACAAAAAGCAATTAGGAGCCCGGATTTAATGCTTCAGATTTCATTTTCTGCTGATACCCTGCCGCAGGGCGGTGCGCTGGCCATTCTGGTTGCTGAAGGGCAGGACGCGTCTCCGCTGTTCAAAAGCCTGGATGACGCAACCGGTGGTGCGATTACCCGTGCAGCCAAGGCGGATGAGTTCACAGGTAAAGAGGGTGCGACAACCGTTGTGCTGGCGCCGGGTGCGGGCTTTGACCGGGTGGTGCTGGTTGGTGTTGGGAAAGCAGAAGCTTTTACACCCAAAGACGCTGAAAAAGCAGGCGGTTTAGTTGCGACAGCACTGGCAAAGGCTGAAAAAGCAGCCGTTGCGGTTGGGGTTTTGCCACATGCTGCCCATGTTGCGCTTGGGGCTGTACTGGGCGCTTATCATTTCTCGCTCTACCACAGCACCCCAACGGAAGATAAAGCGCATCGTCTGGCAAGTTTGTCTGTGCTGACAGCCCAACCTGCACAGGCCGACTCTGCGTGGCCTGCGCTGTCTGCTGTGGCGCGTGGTGTGGTACTGACACGCGATCTAGTAACCGAGCCTGCAAACGTGCTGAACCCTGTTGAATTTGCTGAACGTGTCAGCACCCTGCGCAGCCTTGGGCTGGACGTTGAAGTGCTTGATCAGCCAGCTATGGAAAAACTGGGTTTTGGCGCGCTTCTGGGCGTTGCTCAGGGCAGTGATGCTGAACCACGCACCGTAGTCATGCGCTGGAACGGTGGGGAGAAAGACGACGCACCGCTGGCCTTTATTGGCAAGGGTGTGACGTTTGATTCCGGCGGTATCTCAATCAAACCAGCCGCTGGCATGGAAGAAATGAAGTGGGATATGGCGGGTGCTGCAACCGTCACCGGGCTGATGGCAGCGCTGGCTGGCCGCAAAGCCAAAGTAAACGCCGTTGGTGTGATTGGCTTGGTAGAAAACATGGTGTCTGGCAACGCGCAGCGTCCGGGTGACGTGGTGCGGAGTGCCTCTGGTCAAACGATTGAAGTGCTGAATACCGATGCTGAAGGGCGTCTGGTTCTGGCAGATATCCTTTGGTATGCGCGTGAACGGTTTGCCCCCAAATTGATAGTGGATCTGGCCACGCTGACCGGGGCTATTATTATCAGCCTTGGGCATGAATATGCTGGCCTGTTCTCCAATAACGATGCGCTGGCCGCCGGATTGACACAGTCTGGTGAAGCAACGGGCGATAAATTATGGCGTATGCCTATGGGCAAAGACTATGATGCCCTGCTGAAATCAGACATCGCTGATATGAAAAACATTGGCGGCCGCCCCGGCGGATCGATTACCGCAGCCCAGTTCCTGAAGCGTTTTGTGGGTGAAACCCCTTGGGCGCATCTGGATATTGCTGGCACGGCGTGGTCTAGCAAAGCACGCAATGGTCAGCCAAAAGGGGCTACAGGCTTTGGTGTGCGTCTGCTGAACGATTTTGTTCAGACCCAGCACGAAAAAGCTTAACATATTACAGCCGTTAGGCGGGGTTATAATCATCCCGCCTGATGACGGTTAAAGCCTTCCAGTTAGCTGTTTTCTATCGCTAACGTTGTTGTTAGGCCAGTTCTCCCAAAAAACTCTCTCTGCTTCATGTCACCGGCATAGCTTTGAAAAGGGCTGTGTCCGTGAATGATGGTGAAAAAGGACGGTTTGGTCCTTGTCTGCCTATCTGGCATCAGAGTATTCAATCTGACAAAACAGTCATGATGAATGGCGGGGGCGGAACGCTTCGGCCATGCTGACCACAATGTGGGGTCAGACAACTGGAGAACGAGATGTCATTTTGCGTTGTTGGTGCAGGCTTTAGCGGAGCCATTATTGCACGTCACCTTGCGGAACGCGGACATAAGGTGACGGTGGTGGATGAACGGCCGCATATTGGCGGTAACTGCCACACCGAACGTGATGCCGAAACAGGCGTGATGATTCATAAATATGGCCCCCATATTTTCCATACGGCTGACCAACGCGCTTGGGATTATGTGCAGCAGTTCGGCACGTTCCTGCCGTACGTCAACCGGGTGAAGGCTATTTCGCAGGGGCGTGTCTATACGCTGCCAGTTAATCTGCTGACCATTAACCAGTTCTTCGGCACAACCATGGGGCCGAAAGAAGCCCGTGCCTTTATCGAGGGCAAGGCAGATAAATCCATCACCAGTCCGCGCTCATTTGAAGAGCAGGCGCTGAGCATGATTGGGCCAGAACTTTATAAGGCCTTCTTCTATGGTTATACCCGCAAGCAGTGGGGGCTTGAGCCAACTGAACTGCCAGCGTCTATCCTGAAGCGTCTGCCCTTACGCTTCAATTATGACGATAACTACTTCAATCACCCGTATCAGGGGATGCCTGAAGAAGGGTATACCGCCATCGTTCAGAACATTCTGAATGTTGACGGGATTGATCTGCGTCTGGGCTGTTCGTTTGAAAGTCTGGAAGAGACCTTTCAGCATGTTTTCTATACTGGCCCGATTGACCGCTTCTTCCAGTTCAAACTGGGGCGTCTGGGTTATAGAACGCTTGATTTCGAACGCTTTGTGGACGATGGCGACCATCAGGGCACGGCTGTTATCAACTATTGTGACGAAGAAGTGCCGTTTACCCGCATTTCCGAACACAAACATTTTGCACCGTGGGAGCAGGACAAGTTCTCCCAGACGGTCTGCTTCCGCGAATATAGCCGTCTGGCAGGCGAGGATGACGTTCCGTACTATCCCATTCGTCTGGTGAACGAAAAGCAGATGCTGGATAGCTATATTGAACTGGCCCGCTCAGAAAAAGGTGTCTCTTTCCTTGGGCGTCTGGGCACCTACCGCTATCTGGATATGGATGTCACGATCACCGAGGCTCTGGCCGCCTGTGACCGGATCGACAGCGCCCTGCAAGCCGCAGAACTAAACCTGCCGTCTTTCTTTATCGACCCAAGCTGATATTTATTGCAAGGTAATATCAACTGATTAATGAGTTTTCTGTTTTTCGTATTATAGGATCATTCTTTCCACGCTAATTTTTTATGAAATAATGGTCCTGTAATAATATAAGGTAAGAAAAAATAAGACCGTCACGCTTTAATATATTAAGAGTTATTCTGAATATACTGCAAAAATTAGTTTTTGATATTGAAAAATTTAATTTTCAAGCTGGGTAAGATAAAATCCTCTGAATGTCACGTTGAGTAAACGGGACGACTAATTTTTTAGCCTACTTCTGATGTCATTCATATTGGATAAATTCAAGTTTATGTTAATAAGCGAATTAACTTAATCTAAAAACCTTGGCTTCAGGAGCTGCTCGTGGATATCAAAG
This sequence comes from Acetobacter indonesiensis, assembly GCF_000963945.1. GTDB lineage: Bacteria > Pseudomonadota > Alphaproteobacteria > Acetobacterales > Acetobacteraceae > Acetobacter > Acetobacter indonesiensis. The sequence goes on from NZ_BAMW01000061.1 coordinate 21,773, forward strand.
TGTATGTTTGTCACCATAAACCATGGGCGCTAATCAAAAATGATGTTTTTGAGCCTATTCAGGTTGGGCGAGATATTGCCAATAATGTCTTGCCAGGGATGATTGGAGATAATACCGGAGACAATATATCTTATAAAAACAAGGAATGGTGTGAACTTACCGCTTTGTATTGGATTTGGAAAAACACATCTCATGATTATGTAGGTTTAATGCACTACAGACGATATGTTTCGTTCAATCCTGATATACATTATGACCAAAATATTAATGGTATTGAATTTGAAGATATAGAAAAAAATGCATGGACTTATGAGGGGTGTGAAACCCTATTATCTGACTATCCAATTTTAACTTCCCCAATATATAATATTCACCCATGCGGAATTCCAAAAGAGATTCAATCATCATACGACCATTATTGCTCAGAGCACTATAAGAAAGATTTAGATTTAATGTTATTGGTTATTAAAGAAAAATTTCCTAATTATTACATTGATGCGCTTCGTTCTATTTATTCAACCGAATGTTTTTTCGGTAATATTGCAATTATGAGACGTGATTTTTTTGATAAATACTGTGAATTTTTATTTTCTGTATTGGAAGAGGTTGAGAAAAAAGTTGATATATCTAACTATGATACTTATCAAAAAAGAATTTTTGGCTTTCTAGCAGAACGTTTGACTAATATATTTATTGAAACCATAAAATCTAAGAATAAAAAAATAAAAATAAGACATTCTCCTATGGTTTATGTGGGAGATAAAGAAATTTCCTTTAATTCAGATTTTTTGATAAAGAAAATCATTAAAAAAAGAACAGATAAGAAAAATATTTTGTTTGATGGTTGTATTAATATTGTAATGTCATTTGATGACAAATATAAGCAGCATGCGCAAGCAACTATAAATTCAATTTTAGCTCATACTCAAAACAATAAAAACATACATTTTTATATTATTCATGACGATAGATTGTCTGTAGAAAATATTTATAATCTAAAAAAGGAATACTCACAAAAAACAAAAATATCATTTTTGTTAGTAAAAAACACATTTATTGACAAATTTCCACTTAACAGAGAATACATAAGCATAAACACATATTATAGACTTATTATGCAGGAGGTTCTTCCTTCTTCTGTTAGTAGAGTTATCTATCTTGACTCCGATATTATTGTTTGTGAAGATATAACAAATCTGTGGAATATTGACTTGCAAGGAAAAATTATAGGCGGTTGCCAAGATGAAGGAGGTATTTTACAATCCCGGCGTCTTTTTGGGAATAAATCAAACAATAGTTATGTAAATGCAGGAATTTTAATATTTGATATCAAGCTGGCTACTGAAAAATACTCAAATTTGAGTTTTTATTATTCCGAAGTTTTTTATGGCAATCGCAAACATATTACTTTACAGGATCAAGATATTATTAATATTTCTTATAAAAATGATATAAAAATAATCCCATTAAATTGGAATGTAAACTCACGCATTTATTCAGTTAATGATTTGGACAGGGCTTATTCTGCATCTTTAGAAAAAGAAGCAAGAGAAAACCCCTTCATTGTCCATTTTACAGACAAAAAAAAGCCATGGAAATTTTCAAGTACGCATCCTTTAAAAAAGTTATATTGGTTCTATCGTCCTCAAACAAAAATGGGCATGGGATTATTTTATGATTTATTAGCAAAAAACAATCAAAATGCCAAAATTAGTGTCACTGACAAAGTGCTTTCTGTGCATTACGGCAGGAGAAATATCAAAATACCAGAAAAATTGGTTATCTATTTATTAAAAATTATTAGAAAATAGTTAAATTTATGAAAATTAAAAGTGAAATAGAATGGATGTAAATATAGTGTGTTAGTTTTATTGAGGAAAATTAAGGAGATATTAATTGATGTTTTTTCTGCGTAATTACAGGCGTAGAGAATGACGATTAGCGATTGTGTTGCTTTGTCTGTCATGACTGTATGGGGGAGAAGGAGAGTTCATTGCCGTAAGCAACGCCACTATGTGGCTGCAATGATCCTCTGCGTTAAGAGAGGCTCAGTAGGCGGGCTAATTACAATGCCCCACATACGGAACGATATATGCATAAAAACCATCAATAGCGGTTTTATAACTTGAAATCAGGACGCTACTGCATCAATCAAACCTTCTTCGATTTTTTCAGCTTATCCAGTTCAAGGCGAAAAACTTCAAAATCTACGCTCAGAAGAAATGCTTCAAAATGGTAACAAAACACGCCAAACAGAGCATGTGGCTTGCAACATTAAAGAAACATACCTTCAACTCTTAGGCTCAAGATCTATTAATTTATTGAAATGATCGAGAGGTTATAATTCACAGGCTTACCAATGGAGGGTGGCCTGTGAGTGATGTGTTTATG
>NZ_BAMW01000060.1 GCF_000963945.1 Acetobacter indonesiensis
TCTGCGGGCTGATAATACTCAATGAGCCAGCCGATACATCCACGCGCGACCCGGAGACTTCCGCGCCATTCAGCGTCAGCGCACCGGGCGTTCCCAGCGTCACGCTGTTGCCCGCCTTGATCGTCGTATCAACCGCAGTGCTGCTCGATGTCGTCACATGCTGGTTCTGCAGACCAACAGACGCCGTAACACTCACACCCGCGCCAGACGTCCCAATACCGGCATCAACACCCACAAAAGCGTTGTTCGAGGACATCCGGCTGTCGCTAGACGTCGTATTCCGGCCTGCAGAAAACGTCATGCTGTTCTGCGCGGCCGCAATCACATCTTCACCCGCAATGCGGGCCGCAACGGCGCTCAGATCCCCATTCTGCGCATCAGCCGCGTTATCACCCCGCGCAATGATGCTGACCGTGCCATTCCCCTCAACCGTCGAACCCTGAACGGTTGTCTCCGTCTGCGTTACAGACCGTTTGTTCGACGCCAGACCAACACCCGCCTGCACACCAGCAAGTTCAATATTGCCCGTGGACCTGTCCGCCTTATTGGTCGACGTCATTTTCGCGATCGTGCTTGAAAGCCCGCTATCAATGCCCTTCCCGGCAAGATATGCGCTCTGCATCGCATCCAGTGCGGACAGCGTTGTCTTGCCTTTGCCCGATGTCTGCGTCGCAGCCAGTGCCGTATTGATGATCTGCCCGACAACTGAATCCGGTGAGACCCGACCCGTAATCCCGATACTCTTGTCCTTGTGCATCACGGTCTGGGTGGTGCTGTTCTGCTCGGTCGTGAACGCAACCGAAGACCCGCTGATCCCGATATCCTGCGCCGCAGCGATGGCAGACCCGTCAATCTTGACAGGACCATTGGCCTCAATTTTCACACTGCCGGTCGTGCTGCCAATCACACTCGGCGTATAGGTGCTGGTCTGAACACTCTGCTCATCCGTGCGCGACCCGTAGCCCACCGTGCCACTCGCTCCCTGCGTACTCATGTGGAAGCCCGCAACATGGTGCGAGGCTTCCGTACTGCTGGTGCTGTGCGTCGCACTCTCCGTAAAGGAGCCGCCAGACCGGAAGCTTGCATCCCCGGCAGACCCAATCGCGCCTTTCACGCTCATGTCCCCGCCAGAGACAACGGTCAGGCTGCCCCCTGCGGCAACGGTTGTGCCCTGTTCCGTACTGCTGCTCTGGCTGTCCGAGAAACTACTATGCGTCAGGAAACCACTTTTCTTCCCAGAAACCGCGTGGCTCTCGCTGTTGGTCACAGACCCAAGATCAAGCGTTTTCGCAGCATAAAGCGAGGTCGAGCCATTGGAGACAATACTCGCCCCCGCACTCTTCAGGTCCCCCCCCAGAGCCGCAAGCAGCGCATCCCCGCCAACATTCAGGGTGGTGCCGTAATTCTGCACCGCACTCCCGCTCTCGCTCAGCCCCTTCCCGCTGACAGACGCCGCCTGACGCACCGTCGTGGTGCCAAGCGTAATCCCTTCACCCGCAAGCAGGCGCAGTTCCCCGCCCGTGGTCACAGCTCCCCCATTGAAGGTGATATTGTTCCCCGCAGACAGGCTGACAGCGCTCTTGGCCGTAATCGTCCCGACAGAGGCAAGCTGGCCCTGCGTACCACCCTGAACAAGATACGTGTTCAGGGTATCACTGTTGATGATCGACCCATCCTGCGCCGTCAGGGACACCGTGCCACCAGACAGCCTGCCGGTGTTCGTAATGTCGCCCGTGGTCGTCTTCAGGCTCAGGCTGTCCTGTGCCGTAATCGTCCCGCTATTGGTAATAGACCCCGCCGTCAGGGACACGTTCCGGCCAGAAATGGTCGTGTCCGTCAGCGCTTCATGCCCCGGTGCAAGATACAGCTTGGGCACAAGAACGGTTTTACCGTCCACTTCCTCGTTCTGGTACCACACAATGTCAGAACTCAGCGCCGCCTGCTGCGCACTGCTCAGACCCTGACCGAGACTCAGACCAAGCTGGCTGCTCTCCGTGACGGCATTGTCCAGCAACGCCTGCATCTGGCTGGACGCCGTGTTATAGGTGCCACCCAGAAAGGTCTGGCCAGTAGCCGTCAGGATCTGCTGCTGCACATATTGCTGGTCAAACGCAGAATCCCCCAGAAACGTATAGTCCTGCGGCTGGTCACCCAGACGGTCCAGAAGATATTCCGACCCGTGGAACGCTGTCAGGCTGGTATAGGCCGGGTTCGTCTCAATCAGGTAATGCGCATCAGAAGTGCTGGTCGGAACATACAGCGCCTTGCCAGCAGGAACACTCGCGATTAGTTGCGCAGTGCTGGGGTCCGTCGTGCCCGTAAAGCCGGGAAGGCTCAGATGCTGGGCCGCCGTTGTGCCGCTTTCATGTCCTTCGGGTGTCAGAACACCCCCAAAGGACGGAAGAACCGTTGAGCTGCCTCCCGCCCCGGACGCAGAGGCCACACCCGTTCCCGCTCCACCAGACAGGCCATTGCCAGACACCGCAGAAGCAGCCCCTGTACCTGCACCCGTCTGCACCGAGGCATCCGCAAACTGGCCCGTCGTCGGAAGGCTCAGACTGCCGCCATTGACTGCCGCTGCTTGGCCTGATGGCGTCACACTGCCCGGTACAGTTCCTGTATACTGGGCTGCCGCAGCCAACTGCGCTGCTGTAGCGTGTTCAACAATATCCGTGTTGTCAATTTTGTCCTTAAAAACCGCAGTAAGCGTGTTCCCTGCGATAATGGAACTGGCAACAACAGAATAAGAAGATGAACCCCAAAGGTGAGAGGGCCACGGCCAGCCTCCCTGCTTGCCAATATCCCAGGCCAGTCCCTGTCTCTGTCCCTCTCCCTGTGGTTCTGGATTAGGTGCGGGAACGCCTGTTGGTGGCTGATAATATCGGCAAGAATTACCATTATAACAACTAAATTGGAAAACCACACTGGTGGCATATCCTTCATTGTCTAGAGTGTTTCCACTCAAAGACATGTCGCCACCCGCAGCAATGTGGCTTCCAGTATTTGTCAGATTGCCTAGTAGATCAATATTAAGTGTTCGCCCTGCGTCAAGCAAGGCTGGCGCACCATTCACAGTCACTTTTGCGCCTGAGCCCGTCACCACGACCTTAGAAGACGCACCGCCGCCATAGAGTGCC
>NZ_BAMW01000059.1 GCF_000963945.1 Acetobacter indonesiensis
TCGGGCTTCGGGCTTCGGGCTTCGGGCTTCGGGCTTCGGGCTTCGGGCCGTAAAAAATCACACTAGCGGCGCTGTCTAGCCCCCTAGCCCGGTGCAGCTCTGCATTATTTTGAGCAAAGCGATACTGGCGCTTATCAACCCGCACAAAGACATAATAACCGTCAGAACCAGCGGACGACTGGCGCGGAAAACTGATTTTACATCCACACTCAGCCCCAAAGCCACCATGGCAAGCGTGGTCAGAAATGTTGCCATCTGGGCGGCGGGCGCAAGCAGTGGTTGTGGCAGCACGTTGACTGACCGCAGCAGCAGCATGGCGATAAAGCCAAGAATGTACCAGGGCAGCAAGCGGAAGATCGGGAGTTTCTGTTTCGCTCTTTTTTCGTGCCTGACACTTTGGTCGTTCCCCTTTCCCTGACAGAACAGAGCAAGCATCAGGCACACTGGGCCAAGCATCAGCACCCGCACCAGTTTTACCAATGTGCCCATATGAATGGCGGACAGACCAAACGGAGCAGACGCCCCCATAACCTGTGGCACGGCATATACCGTCAGCCCCGCCAAAGCGCCTTCTGCCACTGTATTTAAGTTTAGAAGCGGCATCAGCAGCGGCAAACCGAGCACCACCACAAGGCCGCCCGCAGCGGTAAAGGCTATGGTAGAGCCGACATCTTCCTCACGCGCCTGAATAACCGGGGCTGCGGCCATTATTGCGGAATTGCCGCAGATTGAGTTTCCGCAAGCCACCAGCAAGGTTTGGGAAAGAGGAAGCCCCATGCAGCGCCCCACGGCGCAGGTAAATGTCAGACTGAAGAGTACCATCCCCAGTACACCAGCCGTCAGCCATGGGCCGACAGAAAGCACTGTGGTCAGGCTAAAAGAGGCCCCAAGCAAAACAATGGCCGTATTCAGCACTGTTTTGGCACAATAATGGATACCGGGTGCCATGGCAGCGCAGGGCTTACGCAGGCTACGGCACAGAACCCCGCCCAGTAGTGCGAGGTTCAGAGCTTCAAGCCACGCTTTACCAAAAAGCGCGATTTCCGCACTTTCAAGACCATAAGCAACACTTGTCACCCCGACACACAGGGCAATACCTGACAGGCGTGTTTGCATAAAATGCAAAGTGAGCCGCACAAAATTCTGTTGGGAATGTCGCTGGGTGTTCACAAGGGTGTCCTTTCCACATCCCTTTTACGAACCCTCCGTTCAATCACTCCAACGCATAGTTTTTGTTATTTCAATCTGAATTTCTGATTGATTATGCTAAAGCCCTCTCCATGACCCTGGAACAGCTTCGGCTTTTTATCGCTGTGGCGGAACGTGAGCACGTAACCGCCGCCGCCCATGCCCTGAACGTCACGCAATCAGCCGTTTCAGCCGCTTTGGCAGCGCTTGAGAACCAACATGATGTGAAGCTGTTTCATCGGGTGGGGCGCGGTATTCGGTTAACCGATGCGGGCCGTCTGTTTCTGCCGGAAGCGCGCGCGGTGTTGGCACAGGCCACAGCCGCCACGCATGTTCTGGAAGAATTTAGCGGGCTGAAGCGAGGAGCCTTGCGGGTTGTCGCCAGTCAGACCATCGCTGCCTACTGGTTACCCCGATTTTTGGTCGCCTTTCGCACACGCTACCCCCAGATTGTTCTCGATGTGGCCATTAGCAACACCGAGGAAGCCGCCCGCTCTGTGCGTGACGGGGAAGCTGACCTCGGCATTGTCGAGGGGGTGGTAGATGACCCGGCGCTGGCCCAGTGGCCTTTGGGGAAAGACCAACTGACCATTGTGCAGGCAAACGCCCCAGTGCCAGAACAGGTTGATGCCGCATGGCTACGCGCGGCATCCTGGGTGATGCGTGAGCCCGGCTCTGGCACGCGGGCCACGTTAGAGCAGCATCTTCGCCTCTTAGGAATTACGCCTGCTGAACTGACCATCAGCCTTGTGCTGCCGTCTAACGAAAGCGTCCGCACGGCTATTGAAGCTGGTGCGGGTATTGGTGCCCTGTCGTCTCTGGTGGTTTCGCCCGCTTTGAAAGCAGGCACCTTACACGCTGTGCCGCAGGCGCTAGGCACCCGTCTGTTCTACGCCATTCGACACAAAGAACGCTATCGCAGCCCAGCGGCCGAAGCCCTGCTCCGCCTGATTAACGAACAGGATGCTTCCTAAACTATGAAGAACAATTGCCATTCTCTGGTTTGGCTTCTTTTTCTTGAAAATATTGCCTGAACAGCGCCTTGCGGACGTAGAAGGCAAGAGACGCACTGCCTAGTGACTGTCCCCCTTACATCGAAAGGCTGACACAAAGCCGCCCGAAAGGTGCGGCCGTGTTAGATCTTTTTCCGTCAGGAACCATATAAACAAAAAAAGCGACTATCAGGATTAACCCGATAGCCGCTTGCTCAACGCACTTTGAATAATCTGCTTATGGAAACGCAGAACGCTTGAATTTGAAGCGGTCAACCAACCCACGCAAAGGCGCGAACTCTTTTTCCGAGAATGTTTCCATATGTACTTCTGACCCATCCGGGGCCTCAGCAAACACGGTATCGTTCCAGTCTGCCGCGCTGATACCTGTCCATAACGTCAGGGCCAGAGCATCCTTGCCATTCGCGTCTTTCAACATCACACGCGAATCACCAGAAGATGGCGGTGTGCGGCTGAGTGGTCCCCAACCAGCCTTGTGATTATCAAGCCATGTGTTGACGGTCTGAACTTCATCCGCTGTCAGGGCACGCTTGTGGCGCATGGGGCCAACTTCAATCTGGCCGCTCGCCACATGCGGAAAAGAAACCGGCTTGAAATTGGGCAGGGCAAACATCCAGATCAATGATGCTGTACCAATTGTCAGCACCAGAAACCCGACAAGAAACGCGGTTTCTTTCCTCATTCCCCTTTTCTCCTTACCCGCGCACCGCGGCAATGACGCGCGCCACTTCATCATCCGTCAATTCAGGGTGAATCGGCAGCGCCAGAATCCGTGTTGCCAGATCTTCTGACACCGGCAGGCTTACACCGTCATGATGGTCACGGTACGCTGGCTGTTTATGCAGCGGCAGCGGATAGTAAATTGCGGATGGAACACCGCGTTCTTTCAATCTGGCCTGTAACGGTTCGCGCTCGGCCGGGTTTTTAAGCAGAATGGCGTAAATAGCCCATGCGCTGGCGCTGTCTGGCACACGCGCCGGAACCTGAACCACATCAGCCAGACCGGCATCATACGCCTGTGCAATTTCATCCCGCCGAGCCAGTTCCTGTTTGAAGCCATCCAGCTTGGCCAGCAGCACGGCGGCCTGAATGGTGTCCAGACGGCCGTTCATGCCGGTGCGCAGCACTTCATACCGCGTCTTGCCTTCACCGTGCGTGCGCAGGGATCGGTAAAGGTCAGCCCGCTCTGCATCATCTGTCAGAATGGCACCACCGTCTCCGTATCCACCCAGCGGTTTGGAGGGGAAAAAGGACAATGTGGTTGCAGTCGCTTCACGCCCCAGCGGTTTACCGTTCAGATCCGCACCAAAAGCCTGCGCGCAATCGGCCAGCAGAAACAGGCCTTCTTCCTGCGCAATAGCCCGAAGCTGCGCCCACGGCGCAGGCTGACCAAACAGATCAACACCCACAATAGCGCGCGGTGTCAGTTTGCCTGCTTCACGCACGGCGCGGATACGCGCGCGCAAATGGTCAGGATCAATCTGGAACGTGTTGGGGTCAACATCCACAAAAACAGGTGTGGCCCCCAGCACCAATGGTACCTCGGCTGTGGCGGTGTAGGTGAAGGCTGGCAGAAAAACTGCATCACCACGGCCAATATTTTCAGCCATCATGACAATCTGCAACGCGTCTGTGCCTGACGACACGCCGACACATTCCTTGGCCCCACACCATTCTGCCAGCCGCTGCTCCAACTCGGCCACTTCTGGCCCCATCACAAAGCGGCAATGCTCAAATACGGCATCCACCCGCGCCCGCAGGGCTGGGCCCAGACGCTTCTGCTGCGCGACCAGATCAAGAAACGCAATCGGGCTTTCAGTCTTATCGTTCATCATGCCACCTGTTCAGTACTACCGGGCTGCGGAGAGGCCAAAGGTGCACCAGCTACCGCGCCATCAGGCGTGGCAGACCGCACTTCTCCCTTGGGGTTATGATTGAATTCGGGCACCAGCAACGCCAGAATACGCAGAGCTGCCTTCACATCCCCCCTGCGAGCATCGTCTGTCATCTGGTCTACGGCCGCTGCGACCTCGGCCAGATCAACCACACGGGGGGTTGCCATCAGCAGGCCGGGATTATCAGTCGGCACCGGGGCTTCGCGCCCGTGAAACAGTTCTTCGTACAGTTTTTCGCCGGGGCGCAGGCCGGTAAACCGGATGCTGACATCTTCATCCGGCCTTAAGCCGGCAAGACGGATCATCTGTCGGGCGAGATCCACAATTTTGACGGGCTCCCCCATATCCAGCACGAAAATGCCACCATCACGCAGCAAGGCATCCGTGCCGGAGCCATCCTTCCCGCAGGTTCCCCGCACGCTGGCCTGCAAAACCAGCCCCACGGCTTCAGGCACTGTCATGAAGTAGCGTCGCATATCAGGATGCGTCACCGTCAGCGGCCCACCACGTTCAAGCTGGCGACGGAACAGCGGCACCACAGACCCTGTAGAGCCAAGAACATTCCCAAACCGCACAGTAATGCACCGCATGGCATCCAGGCTGGCAGACGTCCGGGCTTTGATATCCAGCGCCTGACAATACATTTCAGCCGCTCGCTTAGCCGCGCCCATCAGGCTGGACGGATTAACCGCCTTATCCGTTGAAATGACAATCATGGCACGGGCACCATGCCGGGATGCAGCATCTGCCACAACGCGTGTGCCGTGAATATTGGTCAGGATGCCTTCCGCCGGGTTGGCTTCTACAATCGGCACATGCTTCAGGGCCGCTGCATGAAAGACCAGATGCGGGCGATACTGGGCCATGACCTCTTCAATACGGGCTTCATCCCGCACGTCGGCCACGACAATCTGACGGGGGACGGCGGGGGCCAGTTCAGCCAGTTCCGTATCAATCTGCCAGAGTTCAAATTCGCCGTGGTCAAGCAGCACCAGCTTTTCCGGGTTTAACTGGGCTATCTGACGCACCAGTTCAGATCCGATGCTTCCCCCGGCCCCGGTAATCAGCACGGTTTGCTGCCCGATCAGCCGCTCCATGCCATCACGGTCAAGCGGAACCTGCGGGCGGTTCAGCAAATCTTCCAGCGGAATGGGGCGCAGTTCAACCCGCTCGGCAGGGGTCAGGGCGGTTAGGGCAGGTGTGCGCAAAACCGCAATGCCGTGATGAGCCGCCGCATCAAGAACCTGAGTTAACGCCTGCCCCCGAAAAGAGGCTTCTGTCACAACCAGAAATTCGGGCAGGGCGTGTGCTTTGGCCAGCCGGTCAAGGATGGCGGCAATATCATCCACATGGCCCAGAATGGGCACATTATGGATACGCCTGCCGGCCTGATGCGTGCCCAGCGCCACCAGCCCCACAACCCGAATCCCCGCAGCCGGGTTTCGTTCAATGGCGCGCAGGTAGAGGTCAGCCACCGTATCAACCCCGATCAGGACAATACGACGCTGGTCTGCCTTGCGCAGGGCTATCCTGTGGGCAAGCCGGTAGGCAATACGCAACCCACCCAGCATCATCAGCAGCACAAGCGCGTAGATGATGGGAAACGTCATGCTGGGCAGGGGATATCCCACCATGACCAGTCCGATGGAAAACAGCACGGCACTGGCAATTGACGCCCCGGCGATACCCAGCAGATCAGATACGCCTGAAAACCGCCAGTATTGCTGCGGCATTCTGAACGGCAGACCGCTTACCACCAGAGTAATGGCCCCGCCAGCCAGAAACCACAGAGGGTGCAACAGGCCATCCCGCGGCGCGGCCAGCCAGCGCGCAAAAGGCGCAGCTACAGCCGCCAGCATCCCGTCCAGCAGGATATTGACCAGTATTCTGTTAAGCGGCCGCAGCTTGGGACTGCGGTGCAAAGAGTCAGAGCGTTGCGATACCATCACCTTGCACCTATAGCGTAGCACCTGCCATCCTAGAAGCAGCACAACCCCGCGATATGATGCCCATGTTCCTTTCTGACCCTGTTTTGGCGGTTTTCTGCCTGCTTTGCGCCGCTTTTTTTGCCGCAGGCCTTGTGCGTGTGATGATCAATCTGGCCGTTTTGGACCATCCCGGTCACCGCAGCGCGCATGAAAACCCGACCCCGAAAGGGGGCGGCGTTGGGGTTATGGCCGCTTTTTTTCTTTTTTTTCCCTTAGTGCAGGACATAACAGGCCATAGCGTCTTGCGGGCGGATGTCATTCTGACGGCATTAGCCACAGCATTGCTGGCCTGTGTGTCCTGGCTGGATGACCTTTATCAGTGGCCCGCGTCCATCAAGTTTGTAGCGCAATGCGTTGCCGCCACAATGGTGGTCGCTGGAGGCACGGCGTTGCCGTGGCCAACACCGCTAATCGGGGCCATTCTCTCGGTTCTGTGGCTTGTCTTTTTGACCAACGCCGTCAACTTCATGGACGGGCTGAACGGGCTGATTTCCGGGTGCCTGATGATCGGCAACCTTCTGGTCGCGGCAATGGGGCTCTATTTCGGGGTGCCAGACCTGATCTGGCCCGCATTGCTTCTCGCGGGCTGCCTCTGCGGGTTTTTGCCCTTCAACTTTCCGAAGGCGCGGATTTTTCTGGGGGATGTGGGCAGCCAAGGGTGCGGGTTACTGGCAGGCACGGCCGCCCTTTATATGACGCAGCATTCCACCCAGCCCTCCGGCTGGTTGCTGGGGCCAGCCCTTCTCTTTCCCTTGATTTTTGATGTACTGTTTACCCTTTGCCGCCGAAAGCTGGCTGGGTATTCGCTTATTCAGGCACACCGGGGGCATTTGTATCAGGTGTTGCACCGCAGCGGTATGAACCCAGTTCTTATTACCCTGTGCGAGTGGAGTTTTGTATGTTGGGGAGGACTGGTCGCCTTTCTTGCTGCCCCCTTTCCTCCCCTTGAAGGCGCTATCCTCGCCTTTGTGCTGTTGATGCTACCGCAGCTTGGCTGGCTAGCTTTTGCGACCGTCAGAACGCGCCGCCACCCGGTGGGCCCATGGTAAGCAGCACGCCCTGAACGGTTAAGGCATCAGTTTTTCAGTTCAAACGTCAGGCCCTGTGCAGAACCGGCAAGACGGGCACCCTTAGAGATTGTTTCAATCTTGATGCGCACACCGTTCTTGTTTTCAAGCACGGCACCCCCCAGACCACTACCAAGTGTGGCTTCACCATGTGCCGCAGCATATGTGCCCGCAAAGTCCTGCACGCGATGCAGGTTATAGACCGTGCCAACGCCTTCAATCTTTGAGAAGCCAACAGCCGCGATGGTGCCGCCCGTAATAGCAAATTTGTAAGACTTGCCACCATAGCTCAGGGTGCCGTCACCCCAGGTGTAGCCAACACCTACATCAGCCGATTTGGCCGAGAGCGTAATCTTACCAGTCGGGGAGCCCATGGCATCCGCCGCATACGCTGCGGGTGCAAGAGAAGCTGTGGAGAAAGTCAGAGCTGCAACAGCAGCGAAAGAAGCCAACCGCATTGGAATCGTCCTTTATTCTTATTTTCTTCCAGCATCAGGTGGCATTGTGCGTGTGCCTGCCCGGCGTCTGAAAGCCTGTAGAATGAACGTGCCATGCGAAAGTAAGTTTCTGAAATGACTGCGGCGGCCACACAAAGTATGGCCGCCGCAGAAAACACCAAATGTCAGTGCCGTATCAGGCAGCAGACACCCGACGCAGGGTACGACGAACAGGCTGTTCTTTCTTGTCGTCCTGACGTGCTTTTTTGGCTTCGTCTTCAGCCGCTTCACCCATGATGGAACGAATTTCCTTCAGGTAAGCAGCACCTTTAGGCGTGCGCTGCACCAGCACGGAACGACGGTCAAGCGGATCAACCTTGCGGCGCGCCAGATCAAGCTCACCCAGACGGTCAAGCGCACGCGTAATGGCGGGCTTGGACACATTCAGACCAGATGCCAGACCACGAACCGTGTGGCCGCTTTCATCCAGATAGCAGGTCAGGAAAACAGCCAGCTGACGCGCAGAGAGGTCGGGCCCATCGCTCCGCACCAGGGAGACAACGGTATCACGTAGAGTTTTCACCAGCTCTTCAGCTTTGGCAGCATTCTGTGCCATCAGAGTTCAATCCTTTGTATCATGCCGACGGTGAGCCAAGTGGCGCGGCATCGGCCTTAGTAAGTTTTTTCCGGTTGGTCAGATAAAGCCTATATAGGCACCGGATCAGATATTTAAATCCCGTAACGACAAAATAGTTCCGTTACATTTTTATTTCTTTACGAAACCGCTCCGTTCTTTGCGCCAAAAATAAGATCAAGCGCTGCAAAAACCGTGCGAATCCCAGGAGAATCGCCACCTTCTGGCCGGCCGGGCCGAGTGTTGTCGTTCCACGCATAGGTGTCGATATGCGCCCACCGCTGACCTGCTTTTACAAAACGTTCAAGAAACAGTCCGGCCGTTACTGCACCTGCCATAGGTTTAGACGAAATATTGTTCAGGTCTGCTACAGGACTCCGCAACCATCCGGCATAGCCTTTCCATAGTGGCAACCGCCATAACGGGTCTGATTCACGCAGACTTACTTCAAGCAGAGTTTCGGCAAGGCTATCATCATTACAGAACAGCGCGGGCAGATCCGGGCCCAAGGCCACACGGGCGGCCCCTGTCAGCGTTGCCATATCCAGCAGCAGATCAGGGTTATGCTCGCCAGCCTCACTCAGCAGGTCACACAGAACCAGCCGCCCTTCAGCGTCCGTATTGCCAATTTCAACACTTAATCCGCCACGGCCTGTCACAACATCCATCGGCCGCATGGCATGGCCTGAAACGCTGTTTTCAACACACCCCAGACGCACTTCCAGCCTGATGGGCAAATCCTGCGTCATGATCAGTCGGGCCAGAGCCAGAACCGAAGCGGCTCCCCCCATGTCCTTTTTCATACGCAGCATACCGGCCGATGGTTTGATGTCATAACCACCGGAGTCAAAGCACACGCCCTTACCCACCAGTGAGACCAGCGGCGCATTTTTGGTGGCTTTGCTGCCCCGCCATACCGCCCGAACCACCCGTGGTCCGCGTTCTGACCCGTTACCGACATGCGCCAACAGGGGGTAGGCTTTATCGAGCGTTTTGCCTTTAATGACCTCCACCCCGACCCCAAACGGTGCCAGCGCGGCTTCTGCCGCACGGGCCAGATCTGACGGTCCCAACAGGTTGGCCGGGGTGTTAATCAGATCACGCGCCAACCAGATAGAGCGCGCTGTCTCAACCGCACGGCTTTTCCGTTCGGTTTCGGTCACGACCAGACGCGCAGCCGGTTTCGGCATCCCAGCATCAGCCTTCAGGGAAAACTGGTACGCCCCCAGACAGAACCCCAAAATAACATCATCACGCGGGCAATCCTTGGGCACGGAGACGCGCCACTCACCCGCAGGCAGGTCTTTTGCCAACGCACCGAACAGATAAGGGTCTCTGACGCCAACATCGGGCAGGCCAAACAATGCAACCGGGTTGCCGCTGCTATCTGGCACCAACGCCAACTGGCCGGGTCTGGCCGCAAACCCGCACGATCGGGCAAAGGCCACACCTGCCGCCCCGATCAGCGGCAATAAGGCATCGTCCTCTACTGTGCGCACCCCATGCACGGTGCGTACGGCCTTCTGGTTACGGCGCACCACAACAAGACAATCGGCTTCTCGAACAGACATGGGCTTTCCTCCTGCCGCAAAACTGCGCCGGGTCTGGGACTGATGCAATAACCCTAACGCAGTAACGGGTTGCTTTTCCCTGCATACCGGCTGACCATGGCGGCATGATGGATACTCCCCGCCGCCGCCCGGTTTCCCGTGCGCGCCTGTCTGCCGCTGTTGAGGATCTTCCTCCGGTTCGGGCCATATTGGGCCCGACCAATACCGGCAAAACCCATCTGGCCCTTGAACGCATGCTGGCACATTCATCAGGCATCATGGGGTTTCCGCTGCGTTTGCTGGCGCGGGAAAATTACGAACGCATGGTCAAGCTGAAAGGCGTGCGGGCTGTGGCACTGATTACGGGGGAGGAAAAGATCATTCCGCCCGGTGCCCGATGGTTTGCCTGCACCGTAGAAGCCATGCCGATGGATCGGCCTGTCGATTTCGTTGCCGTTGATGAAATCCAGCTTTGTGCGGACCCTGAGCGCGGCCATATTTTTACAGACCGCCTGCTGAACGCCCGTGGGCAGGCAGAAACACTGTTTCTGGGGGCTGAAACCATTGCCCCGTTGCTGCGCAGCCTGATACCCGGTGTAGAAATCGAAACACGGCCGCGCCTGTCCAATCTGGTGCATACGGGCTTTACACGCCTCAGCCGCCTGCCACCGCGTACGGCTATTGTCGCGTTTTCAGCCGGCGATGTGTACGCCATTGCTGAACTGATACGCCGCCGCCGTGGGGGCTGTGCCGTGGTCATGGGGCAGCTTTCGCCCCGCACACGCAATGCGCAGGTTGCGCTCTATCAGAACAGGGAAGTTGATTATCTGGTTGCTACCGATGCCATAGGCATGGGGCTGAACATGGATATTCATCATGTTGCTTTCGCCGGGCTTTCAAAATTCGACGGCTCACGCAGGCGTCTGTTGGCGGCGGCTGAAATTGCCCAGATTGCCGGCCGCGCTGGCCGGGGCGCGCAGGACGGCACATTCGGCACCACGGGCGACTGCCCGCCCCTCAGCGAAAGCGTGGTGGAAGCCGTTGAAACCCATCAGTTTGAAGCCCTGCACCATCTATACTGGCGCAACAGTGCGCTGAATTACGCATCCCCCACCGCCCTGCATGCCAGTTTATGCCAGAAGCCCCCTTACCCTGGCCTATGGGGGGCTGACCCGGCGTCTGATCTTTTGGTGCTGACCGCCTTGATGCGTGACCCGACCATCCAGCGCCTCAGTAAGGGAGCAGAGCGCACACGGCTGCTTTGGGAAGTGTGCCAGATCCCTGATTTCCGCAAGCTGGGGGAAGACAGCCACATTCGCCAATGTGCCCAGATTTTCACGACCTTGGTTGAACAGGGGCGACTACCGTCAGCGTGGCTTGAGCCACGGCTGCTGAACCTTGAGCGCACGGAAGGGGACATCGACGCCCTCATGCAGCGGCTCATGGGGATTCGGATCTGGGCGTATGTTGCCAATCGGGCCGACTGGGTCGAAAGCCCGGAGCTCTGGCGCACCCGCACGCGCACCATTGAAGATACGCTGTCTGACATTCTGCATGACCGTCTGGCGGCCCGGTTTGTTGATAAACGCGCCACCAGTCTGGCACGGAGGCTGGAGGAAGCCGACAGTAAGCCTTTGCTTTCAGCCATAACCCGCTCAGGCGAAGTCAGTGTTGAAGGCCACCCTGTTGGCCACATGACCGGGTTTGCTTTCATACCGGATGCTGAAGCCGCCCAGTCTGACCAACCTTTGCTTCTCCGGGCCGCAAGACGCGCTGCGCGGAGCGAAATACCCCGCCGCGTAACCCAGTTTCTGCAAACGCCAGATAGCGACCTGACGTTAGATATCCAGACCGGCACGCTTTCGTGGCTGGATGCGCCTATCGGCAGATTACAGGCCGGGGAAGACGTGCTGCGCCCTGCCGTGTACGTCACCACCGCCGAATTTCTGGATGCCGCCCACCGCGAGCGTATCCGCATGCGGTTGGTCGCCTTTGTTGAGCAGACACTCCGTACCGTGCTGGCCCCGTTGTTCCGTGCGGCCGATGCGGTAGCAGACAAGCCCGTTCTGCGCGGTATTCTGCACGGGTTACTGGAACACGGCGGTGTAATGCCTTTGCCATCCGCTGATTACCTTACCCCGCAGAATAGCAGCTTTCTGCGCAAACAGGGCATAATCGCGGGGCCGACCATGCTGTTCTGCCCCGCATTGCTGAAGCCACAGGCTATGACACTGCGCAACCTGCTGCTTGCGGTGAAGAATAGCGTAAAGCCTGTTCCCCTCCCCCGCGCAGGTGCTGTGTCTTTCAAAGCCGAAGATATAGTAGGCATCACACCCCAAAAGACCCCAAAACCCAATACTAGCCCGGACACAAACGCTATTGTGCTGACACGGCTTGGATGGGTCAAAGCCGGGCCGTTGTGGGTGCGACTC
Source organism: Acetobacter indonesiensis (assembly GCF_000963945.1). Classification (GTDB taxonomy): domain Bacteria; phylum Pseudomonadota; class Alphaproteobacteria; order Acetobacterales; family Acetobacteraceae; genus Acetobacter; species Acetobacter indonesiensis. Next base: position 12,205 of record NZ_BAMW01000059.1, read on the forward strand.
GATATTGCAGAAGACGTCCGCAAGACAGTGGCCAAGTTGGCGCAAGCGCACCCCTATCCTTTGCCTGCCGGAATAGCCTCTCGACTTGGGGCATCCTCCGCCACTTTGGCGGCTGTTCTCACAGGCCTGAATATTCGGGTTCAGCAGCCCCACCCTATTGGCAAAAACCAGTTTGGACCACCTGCGCCCATGATGCTTCACCCCATCAGGCGCGATTTTTCAAACCAGAAGGGAAGCCGGCGCAAAAAACAGCCTCATCCCATGCCGCCACCGTCTGGGCCCTTTGCGGCACTGGCAGTGTTGCAAAAACGTCGTTAATGTCAGTCCCGCTTTAGCGGAAACCGCGATACATCGCGCAAGCGGGTTGCCATAGGGTGAAAAGCCCCTCATATCATGCGCCATCGTTGGTGGTATGGGCCGGGATGGGTCGTGCCACCTTACTTTCGGCCAGACTTGATCAGGCCCCCAGATAATTTCGGAGATGGCAATGACCTACGTGGTCACTGAAAACTGCATCCGCTGCAAATTCATGGACTGTGTGGAAGTCTGCCCTGTTGACTGCTTCTACGCCGGTGAAAATTTCCTGGTGATCAACCCGGATGAATGCATTGACTGCGGCGTGTGCGAGCCTGAATGCCCCGCCGAGGCAATTTTCCCGGACAGCGATGATCGTGCAACAGCATGGGCTGAACTCAACGCGTCCTACTCTACCAAATGGCCGAACATTACCCGCAAGGGCACACCGCCTGCTGATGCGGAAGAATGGAAAGACAAACCCGGCAAGGCTGATCTGCTGTCACCGGAACCGCACAAAGCCTGATTTTTCTCCTTTCCTGAAAAACGGCGTGCTGCGCTGCCCACCCGGCAGCCCACGCCGTTTTTTTATGCCTTTTTTGACAGATGCTTTTGTGACCTTGCAGCAAGCCGTTTTAGGTAACGATCAGCAATGGATAGGCGGTGGGAATACTACTTCCCATACCGGAGCGTTGAACTAACTTAGAAAGGCTCCACCACGCGCTAACGAGAGTCCCGGCCTATCTTCAAACATGAGAAAATAGGGCTGCTACACTTGTGCCGCTCTGCCTCACCTTACGGTGCTAGACTTTAGACGACCGCCTCAGGAGGTGTTTTTCCGTCGTTTGCGTTGAAGCCTCAACAGCAAAACAGCCCCCAAAAGCACTTTGCTACCTTAATTGAGCAGGTCACCTCCACGAAGCTATCTGCAATCACCGCTCCGGACGTGACTACCAACGCAACAAAAAAGGGCTCCAGGATTTCTCCCGGAGCCCTTTTCCGTCTCATGATGGTCAGCCGGATACCGGCTGACCCGCCCGCTTATTAGCGAGACATCATGTGGATGGCCGTGTTGTTCATGACGAACAGGGTGCCAACAATAAAGATGGCAACAAATCCAACCGTGAACACAAAGCACATATTGTTCCAGCGCTGTTCAGACCCACCACCCATGTGGAGGAAGTAGTGCAGGTGCACCAGCACCTGAACCAGAGCCAGAACAGACACAGCAATAATCGTACCAGACGGGGACAGGCTGTGCATCGCAACGACTGCAAAGGCCAGAACCGTCAGGATAACGGCAAGAACAAACCCGATAATGTAAGACGATACGCTACCGTGGCTCTCACCAGAGGAGGTTGTGTGAAGGTCGCTCATCAGATCATGCTCGCCAGATAGACATAGGAGAAGACGCAGATCCAGACGATATCCAGAAAGTGCCAGAACAGGCTCAGGCAGGTGAGCTTATTCATCATACGTTCCGGGATAGCGGTCGTGCCCATCAGCTGAACCATCAGGGTCACAATCCAGATCAGACCGCACGAAACGTGCAGACCGTGCGTCGCCACCAGCGTGAAGAAGGCAGACAGGAACGCGCTGCGATCCGGCCCGGCACCTTCGTGAATCATGTGAGCGAATTCGTTAACTTCCAGCCCGACAAAGCCAAGGCCCAGCAGGAAGGTAACACCCAGCCACATGATGACTTTGCTGATTTCATTCTTATGGGCAGCAATCATGCCGAACCCATAAGTAATGGAAGATATCAGCAGAAGGGCTGTTTCCAGCCCAAGTCCGCTCAGTTCAAACAGTTCATGACCGCTTGGGCCGCCATTGAACTGGTTACGAAGGACTGCAAACGTGGCGAAAAGAGAGCCAAAGATAATGCAGTCCGTCATCAGGTAGACCCAGAACCCGAACACCACCGGAGATTCGTGATGATGTTCGTCGTGGCCCGAGGTCGTGACAGTTGTATCGTGCGCCATTACTCAGCTGCCTGTGCCATGAGTTTACGGGTATGCTCGTTCTCGATCCGGGCAACTTCTTCAGCCGGGATATAGAAGTCGATATCCTTGTTGGCGCTACGGGCAATAACAGTCCCGATAACACCGATCAGGCCGATTGCTGCAAGCCACCAGATATACCAGATAGCGGCAAAACCGAGGATCAGGCTGAATGCACCCACCAGGAAACCTGCTGCCGTGTTTTTCGGCATGTGGATTGCTTCGTACTGACCACCAGCGCAACGGGTATCAACGCCATTTTCCTTGTCATGCATATAAGCATCAAGCTCATGCACGTGGGGAACGATAGCAAAGTTGTAAACCGGCGGCGGTGAAGAGGTTGACCATTCCAGCGTACGGCCGTTCCACGGATCACCCGTGAAGTCACGGTTTTCAGCCAGGTTACGGTCACGGATGGAAACGAACAGCTGCATAAGCTGGCAGACAATCCCGAACAGGATCAGCACTGCACCAACTTCAGCAATCAGCAGCCAAGGGTGCCAGGCCGGATTGTCGTAGTGGTTCAGACGACGGGTCATGCCCTGGAAGCCGACAACATACAGCGGAACGAAGGCAAAGTAGAAGCCAACGAACCAGAACCAGAAAGCGCGCTTGCCCCAGCTTTCGTTCAGCTTGAAGCCCATAACTTTCGGGAACCAGAAGTTCATGCCGCAGACGTAACCGAAATACACACCACCGATAATCACGTTATGGAAGTGAGCAATCAGGAACAGGGAGTTATGCAGAACGAAGTCAGCACCCGGAATAGCCATCATCACACCGGTCATACCACCGATGGTGAAGGTCACCATGAAGCCAACAGCCCAATACATGCAAGCATGGTACTGGATGCGGCCCTTATACATGGTGAACATCCAGTTAAACAGCTTCACACCGGTCGGGATGGAGATGACCATGGTTGCGATGCCGAAGAAGGCATTCACATCCGGGCCAGCGCCCATGGTGAAGAAGTGATGCACCCACACAAGGAAGGACAGAACCATGATGGCGCAGGTTGCGTAAACCATGGTGCCATAGCCGAACAGCGGCTTCTGGGAGAATGCCGGAACAACTTCGGAGAAAACACCGAAGGCCGGAATAACAAGAATATAAACTTCAGGATGACCCCAAGCCCAGATCAGGTTGAGGTACATCATCTGATTACCACCACCATCATTGGTGAAGAAGTGCATGCCGAAGTAACGGTCCAGACCCAGCAGAGCAACGGCAACCGTCAGCACGGGGAAGGAGACCATGATCAGGATGGAAGAACAGAACGCCGTCCAGGTGAAGACAGGCATTTTCATCCAGGTCATGCCAGGAGCGCGCATCTTCACGATTGTCACGAAGAAGTTCACACCTGTCAGCAGGGTGCCAACACCCGAAAGCTGAATGGCCCAGATATAGTAGTCCACACCAACGCCAGGGCTGAACTGAGCTTCAGACAGCGGCGGGTAAGCCAGCCAGCCGCACTGCGAGAATTCACCGATGAACAGAGAAACGTTCACCAGAATAAACGCGATAGCGGTCATCCAGAAGCTGAGGTTGTTCAGGAACGGGAAGGCAACGTCACGTGCACCGATTTGCAGGGGCACAACGAAGTTGAACAGCCCGGTCATGAATGCCATGGCCAGGAAGAAGATCATGATCGTTCCGTGAGCGGAGAAGATCTGATCGTAGTGATGCGGTGGCAGGTAGCCGGGGTTGCCAGCATAGGCCAAAGCCAGCTGGGTACGCATCATGATAGCGTCCGCAAAACCGCGGAACAGAGCAACCAGTGCCAGTATGATGTACATAACGGCAAGGCGCTTATGGTCAACAGAAGTGAACCACTCTTTCCAGAGGTAGCCCCACTTACCATAGTAGGTAATCAGCCCCAGAACCGCGAGACCGACAATGGCAACGCCCAAGAACGTGCCGACAAGAATCGGAACATCCAACGGGATGGCCGATAGCGATAGTCTCCCTAGCATAGATCCTATTCCTTCATGTTCATGTCGGACATCGCGGACTGCACCTGAACCATCTGGCCCGTGGTTTTGTCCATGATCATGCCGTTGTTGTATTTGGCTACGATCGTGTTGAACATTCCGGGTTCAACATGCGCGAAGTATTCGACAGGATTTGCTTCGCTCGGCGCAGCCAGTTTCGGATAGGTCTGGCTATCCAGCTGTTCAGAGGAAGACTTTACTTTATCAACCCATGCATTGAACTCGTCGCCGCTTACAGCCAGCGTGCGGAATTTCATGTCTGAAAAGCCACGGCCACTGTAGTTGGCAGATTCACCCAGGTAATCGCCAGGTTCGCTGGCCAGCAGGTGAAGCTGGGTCTGCATACCAGCCATTGCATAAATCATGGAACCAAGACGCGGGATGAAGAAAGAGTTCATCACGGAGTCAGAGGTAATCACGAAATCAACTGGCGTGTTAACCGGAATGGCAAGCTGGTTAACGGTCGCAATACCCTGTTCCGGGTAAATAAACAGCCACTTCCAGTCCAGAGCCACAACTTCAACGTGAAGCGGTTTGGTGTTCGCTTCCGCTTCAAGCGGCTTGTATGGGTCAAGAGAGTGACAGGTCTGGTAGGTGATCACGGCAAGAAAGATAATGATCAGGGTAGGAACACCCCAGATGACCAGTTCGATCTTGTTGGAATGACACCATTTCGGAAGATATTCTGCACTGGTGTTGGACTGGCGATACTGCCAGGCAAAAACCAGAGACAGAATGATGGTTGGCACCACCACAATCAGCATTGCGACTGTAGAAGTGAGGATCAGTGACTTAACCCCCTCACCCACCGGGCCTTTCGGGTCCAGAACATCCAATTCACACCCGGCAAGCAGCAACGCTGACGATAGGCCGCCCAATCGCGCCACTCTCGCCAGTAACTTGTTTTTCATCGCACGCCTCTTGGTTCTGACATCAACTTAGCCTCACAAAGACTCTCCGCTCCTGCTGCCATAGAAGCCCGATAACAGCAAGAAACTGCGCTCCAGCCCCCTATGAGCCAAAACACCACAAAACCGGCATGCAGGCCGTCTCACCTTACTGGCTGAAACAACCTTCATGCCGGAGCAGCGTAAAACTCACGGGCACCGGAAACGCCCTAGACGCTACTTTATTCCTAAAGTGCAGATTCTCAATGTCTGAAAAGTTCCATCTGCTCTTCATCACACCGAGGCTATTCCTCAGGAATTGTTTTGTGCCTGTCTTATTTCGCTGATTTTGAAGAGCCACAAGGCTTCACAAATTATTTCTGTTTATTTCAGTTTTTCTCGTAAATTTCGATTTATTTATATTAATCAATATATTACGCGATATTTCAATTTATCACGCGGGTGTTACTCACCTCATCGTGCGTAGCATAAGTCTTATTTTTAACTTATTCTGGACCAAAATAGTCTTTTTCCCTGACCGCATAGCTGCCTCAGCAAAAAAGCCCGACCTTTTCAGGCCGGGCTTTCTCGTCAGAACCAAGACTCCTTCTTTTCAAGAAGTCTCGTTGAATTTGGCGCTTAGTCGTTAGAGCTGCGCACGCCCATGAACTGAAGCAGAAACTGGAACAGGTTGATGAAGTTCAGATACAGGCTAAGGGCGTCATATACGCTGCGCTTGGCGGCACCATCTGGGCCTTCATACGCGGCATATTGCGGATACGTCACGCGGATACGCTGGGCATCGAACGCACTGAACGCTGTGAAAATGAACACCCCAACAATGCTGTAGATGAAATAGACAGCAGGGCTTTTCAGAAAGATATTAACCAGACCAGCAATGACCAACCCGAAAAGGCCCATCATCAGGAACGAGCCAAATTTGGCCAAATTCGCTTTGGTTGTGTAGCCCCACAGCGATGTTGCACCGAACATGCACGCTGTCACCAGAAACACGCGGACAACAGACACACCAGTATAAACCAGAAAAATACTGGAAAGACTTGCCCCCATGGTCGCGCAGAATGCCCAGAACAGAGCCTGCGCCCCCTGACGGGACAAACGGTTCACCCCGAAAGACATAACCAGCACAAAAGCCAGCGGCGCAATCATGGCCGCGCCACCCAGCAATGTGGGATGCAGAGCCATACCGCCGGGCGTAGGCGTCAACTGGAAGAACAGACCACGCAGGCTGGTGGAGGCCACGGCATAAGCCACGATACCCGTCAGCAGCAGCCCAGAGGCCATCCAGTTATAAACTCGCAGCATGTAAGCCCGCAGGCCCGCATCCAGTGCGCCAGCCTGGGCATTCCAGCCAGAAGCAGCGGCTGGTGAACGAAAGTCCTGACCGAACGACATAACTTATCCTCTCCTTGTCCGGACAAGCCGGCTTTGCTTTATACTTGTGGCTGCCCTGCCCCTGCGTCAAGGGTGCGGCTTTCAATTGTCACGGTACAGTTGGCCCCTAACCGGGCTTTCTGGCCGCAATAAGTTGCCACCGTCTTCTGCCTTCATCAGAGCCCAAACCGTAAGGTCTGTACATGTATCTTAGTGTTGGCATTACCCTGCCTGAAGAGGCGAGACAGAGCCTTCTTGATCTCCAGAATCATTTTCTGGACGAAAGCTGGATCCCTGAGACGTTTCTGCGTCTGCCACTCTGTACGTTAGGGGACATTTCAGACCCCACCATTCTGGAAGAGTTAGACCACGGGTTAGCGGCAGTGCGGATGAATGATGCAGCCACCCTGCAGCCTGACGGTTTTGACATCTTTACCCGTAGAGACCGAATCACGCTTGAACTCAGAATTCGTTCGCCCGCTATCGATCACCTTTCCGTGAAAATACTCTCAGTGGTTAAGCGGGCTGGGGTTAAGACGGCGCGCCAGTTTTCGCCCCTCACCATCCCCATTGCCACTGTTACAACAACTCCACCGGAAGACGTCAGCGCCTGGATGCAACTGCATCACGGTGCCCCGTTTGAGGAGGTGACAATTTCCGAAATTACCCTTTTCAGCTCTTGGAAAAATGCTGAAACGACCCTGTTTGTTCCAGAGGCCGATTATTCGTTTACCGCTTTCTGAACAGCTCTTTTTCTCTTGTTATAACATATTCTGTGCCGGCAGATAGCACCTTGGTCGTGAGGTGATATGCGGTCTCTACACCGCTGTAACCGCTACATAATATCTATTGATCTGGTATCAGCTATTCATCTGGCGTGATTGACAGGGCGGAGCCTGATTGGCTGAGTGTCCCAAACCGGACTGCCGGCTTTATTGTCTTTTTTCCTCACCTTAATACCAGTCGAGGACACTAACGCATGACCCGCCCCGCCTCCGCCAAGAGACGTTCGCTGCTAGGAATTCTCGCGGCCGGAACGATCTGCGCCGCATCTATGCCGTTTGCAGCACTCCCTGCCCATGCTGATAGCCTGGGCAACACGGGAGAAGCGATCATCCACGCGGATGATCACCCTGAAAACTGGCTCAGCTACGGCCGGACCTATACCGAGCAGCGCTACAGCCCGCTGGAAGACATCAACAAGTCCAACGTGGGCAATCTGAAACTAGCCTGGTATTTTGACCTTGATACCAACCGCGGTCAGGAAGGTACGCCTCTGGTTGTGGATGGGGTGATGTACGCCACCACCAACTGGTCAAAAATGAAGGCGCTTGACGCGGCAACCGGCAAGCTTCTGTGGCAGTATGACCCCCGCGTCCCAGGCAACATTGCCGACAAAGGCTGCTGTGACACGGTTAACCGTGGTGCTGGCTACTGGAACGGCAAGGTGTTCTTCGGCACATTTGATGGCCGTCTGATTGCCCTGGATGCCAAGACCGGCAAGCTGGTGTGGGAAGTGAACACCATCCCCAAAGACGCCTCTCTCGGTCAGCAGCGTTCCTACACGGTTGACGGCGCAGTCCGCGTTGCCAAAGGTCTGGTTCTGATCGGCAATGGTGGGTCTGAATTCGGTGCCCGCGGCTTTGTTTCTGCCTTTGATGCAGAAACCGGCAAGATGAAATGGCGCTTCTACACGGTTCCCAACAACAAGAACCAGCCTGACCACGCTGCATCAGACAACGTGCTGATGAGCAAAGCCTACAAGACCTGGAGCCCCACAGGCGCCTGGACTAAGCAGGGCGGCGGCGGCACGGTCTGGGATTCCATCGTGTATGATCCGGTGGCTGATCTGGTCTATCTGGCCGTTGGTAACGGGTCTCCATGGAACTACAAATACCGTTCTGACGGGATTGGCGACAACCTGTTCCTGGGCAGCATCGTCGCTGTTAAGCCAGAAACCGGGGAATATGTCTGGCACTTCCAGGAAACCCCAATGGACCAGTGGGATTACACCTCGGTTCAGCAGATCATGACGCTTGATATGCCGATCAACGGTGAAAACCGTCACGTCATCGTTCATGCGCCTAAGAACGGCTTCTTCTACATTCTAGATGCCAAAACGGGTGAATTCCTGTCCGGCAAAAACTACGTGTACCAGAACTGGGCACAGGGTCTGGACCCCAAGACCGGCCGCCCCATCTACAACCCGGACGCGCTTTATACGCTGAACGGCAAGGAATGGTACGGTATTCCGGGTGATCTGGGTGGTCATAACTTTGCCGCCATGGCCTACAGCCCCAAAACCGGACTGGTTTACATCCCGGCGCAGCAGGTTCCGTTCCTGTATAAAAACCAGGTTGGTGGCTTCAAGGCACACCCTGACTCCTGGAACCTTGGTCTGGACATGAACAAGGCTGGTCTGCCGGATACTCCGGAAGCCCGCACCGCGTTCATGAAAGACCTGAAGGGCTGGATTGTCGCCTGGGACCCCAAAAAGCAGGAAGCTGCCTGGACTGTTGACCATAAAGGTCCATGGAACGGTGGTATTCTGGCAACTGGTGGTGACCTGCTGTTCCAGGGTCTGGCGAATGGTGAATTCCACGCCTACGACGCGACGAACGGTGCAGACCTGTTCCACTTCGATGCACAGAGCGGCATCATTGCTCCGCCCATCACCTATAAGGCGCAGGGCAAGCAGTATGTGGCGGTCGAAGTGGGTTGGGGCGGTATTTATCCGTTCTTCCTGGGTGGTCTGGCCCGTACGTCTGGCTGGACAGTCAACCACTCCCGCGTTGTTGCCTTCTCGCTTGACGGTAAGGCTGAACTGCCTCCGCAGAACGACAAGGGCTTCCTGCCTGTCAAACCGCCTGCGCAGTATGACACCAAGGTAACTGACAACGGCTACTTCCAGTTCCAGACCTATTGCGCTGCCTGCCATGGCGACAACGCAGAAGGTGCCGGTGTGCTGCCTGACCTGCGCTGGTCTGGTTCCATCCGCCATCAGGACGCGTTCTACAACGTGGTCGGCCGTGGGGCTCTGACGGCTTATGGTATGGATCGCTTCGATACCAGCATGAAGCCTGACGAAATCGAAAGCATTCGTCAGTTCATCATCAAGCGTGCGAACGACACCTATCAGCGCGAAGTGGATGCTCGCAAGAATGACAAGGGCATTCCAGAAAACCCGACTCTCGGCATTGCGCCGTAATGGTCCGGCTCAGTCATGACGTCATTCGGCACACAAGCGACACAGTGGTAAAAACGATGATCAAAGGACTAAAAGCCGCTCTGGGAGCGGTCACAGTCGGGCTTCTGGCAGGCACTTCTCTGGCCCACGCACAAAGCACTGACGATGAACTGGTGAAAAAAGGCGCGTATATTGCGCGCCTGGGTGACTGCGTAGCGTGTCATACAGCGCTGCACGGTCAGGTGTATGCCGGTGGTCTGTCTATTCAGACCCCCATTGGCACCATCTATTCCACCAACATCACGCCAGACCCCACGCACGGGATTGGCACCTACACGTTCAAAGAGTTTGATGAAGCTGTGCGTCACGGCGTCCGTAAGGACGGCAGCACGCTTTATCCGGCCATGCCTTATCCTGCATTTTCACGCATGACGCAGGATGACATGAAGGCGCTGTATGCGTACTTCATGCATGGTGTGAAGCCGGTAGCCCAGCCAAACCATGCAGCCGATATCTCATGGCCGCTGTCCATGCGTTGGCCGCTGTCCATCTGGCGTTCCGTCTTTGCCCCGACACCAAAAGACTTCACCCCTGCCCCCGGCACGGATGCGGACATTGCCCGTGGTGAATATCTGGTAACAGGTCCGGGCCATTGCGGTGCGTGCCATACGCCCCGTGGTTTTGGCATGCAGGAAAAAGCGCTTGATGCCGCTGGTGGCCCAGACTTCCTGGGTGGTGGTGCGCCGATCGATAACTGGATTGCCCCAAGCCTGCGGAACGACCCCGTTCTGGGTATTGGCCGCTGGTCTGAAGAAGATGTGTATCAGTTCCTGAAATCTGGCCGTATTGACCATTCTGCCGTGTTCGGTGGCATGGCTGACGTGGTTGGCTGGAGCACGCAGTACTTCACGGATTCCGACCTGCACGCCATGGCGAAATATCTGAAATCACTGCCGCCGGTTCCGCCTGCTCGTGGTGATTACAAATATGACCCATCAACTGCACAGGCTCTGGATGCCAACAATACGTCGGGCACACCGGGTGCAAGCGTCTATGTTGAACAGTGCGCAATCTGCCATAGAAATGATGGTGGTGGTGTAGCTCGTATGTTCCCGCCGCTGGCTGGCAACCCGGTTGTCGTGTCTGAAAACCCGACATCTGTGGCCCACATCATTGTGGCTGGTGCGGTTCTGCCGCCCACCAACTGGGCTCCTTCTGCGGTCGCAATGCCTGGCTACAAGAATGTTCTGTCTGACCAGCAGATTGCGGATGTAGTCAACTTCATCCGTGTTTCCTGGGGTAACAAGGCTCCGGCCAACGTTACGGCAGCAGATATTCAGAAGCTGCGTGTTAACCATGCCCCCATTTCCACCTCTTCCTGGGGCTTTGGTGGCAATGACACGGCAACATGGGGTGTCTTCCATCCGCAGCCTTACGGCGCTGGCTGGACGTTCTCTCCGCAGACCCACACGGGTGAAGACGCTGCCCAGTAAGGTAGCTTCTTCTTCCACCTCGCTCCGTAACCGGAGCGAGGGTTCTGCAAAAAACACCGCGGTGGCAGCATCGCGGTGTTTTTTTATGCGCCAGTCAGGTTCTTGTTAAAACACGCCCGGCACCACATATGCTGGGTATGAGTGACTTGCCCCCCGCCTTTTTTGCTGAACGGATTGTCATTCTGACAGGTGCAGGCATCAGTCAGGAATCAGGCCTTGCGACATTTCGGGACGAAGGCGGATTATGGGCGGCACACGCGATTGAAGATGTTTGTACACCAGAAGGCTTTTTGCGAAACCCGGCTTTGGTTGATGATTTTTACAATCAGCGTCGTAGGGAAGTACAGTCAGCACAACCGAATGCCGCCCACAATGCTCTGGCGGATTTAGAAGCCGCATTCCAGACGCATCATGGCGAAAAATACATCGACCACTTTCTGCTGATTACCCAGAACATAGACCCCTTACATGAAAGGGCGGGAAGTAGATCTCTGGTGCATATGCATGGAGAACTTGAACGTGTTTTGTGCAAGACATGCCAAAAAACATTCGCTTGGGTAGATGACTGCCTGCCAGACACACCATGCCCCCACTGCCAGCACAACACCTTACGGCCGGATGTCGTCTGGTTTGGGGAGATGCCTTACCACATGACCAGAATTGAAAAAGCACTGGCAGAGTGCACTCTGTTTGTTGCCATAGGCACATCAGCCACGGTCTGGCCTGCTGCCGGGTTTGTGCAGACAGCGTCTCATCACGCCCATACGGTTGAATTGAATCTTGCGCCCTCGGGGGCATCTGGGCTGTTTGATGAAGTGCTCTATGGCCCAGCGACAAAAATTGTACCGCGCTATGTAAAAGGACTGGCGCAAGCATGAAAACGCTTTTTGCCACGCCGCACGTTACACAAGCAGATATCACTGATGAGGCTGTTTCCTGCTTTCTGAAAGAAATCAGAAACTGCAAAGCCTGTGCCGGAAAACTCCCTTTTGCGCCTCGCCCCGTTATTAATTTCTCACCCAAAGCGCGTATTCTGATTGCAGGGCAAGCGCCCGGTACGCGCGTGCATGAAACAGGTATTCCGTTTAACGACGCATCCGGTGAGCGTTTGCGGGCATGGTTAAATATGGACCGCTCTCTTTTTTACGATAAAGAGCAAATTGCCATTGTCCCTATGGGGTTATGTTATCCTGGTGTTCTACCAAAGGGGGGAGATAGACCACCGCCACCTGAATGTGCGTCTTTATGGCGGGATCGTATCCTCTCCTTTCTTCCCAATATTCAGCTTACGCTTCTGGTTGGCTCCTATTCGCAGAACCACACGCTTGGGAAAGGAAAAGTGTATGATCGAACTTTGAATTTTGAACATTATCTACCGGATTACTTTCCCCTTCCGCACCCATCATGGCGTACAGGCGCATGGGAACGAAGTACACCGGAGTTTCAGGAACGCGTTATCCCAGCACTCCGAAAACAGGTTGAAACAATTCTTAAACAGTAATGTCTTTCTTACTTGGAAAACCATTTACTGAAAAATATTCTTATGATTTTTTATTAATTATTCAGAAATTTTGGCTTTAGATATTCAGCATTCACACCGAAGTGCCGGAAAGAAGTAAACGTGCTTCCTTCCGGCGGCCATGTTTACAGCACAAGAAGAATACGAATGTCATTCACGTTGGTCAGCGTCGGCCCCGTAATAACAAGATCACCAATTTCCTTGAAATAGCTATAGCTATCATGTCTTTTTAGAAAGTCTTCTGCACTGACACCGGCTTTTTCACCACGCGCCAGAGTGTCTGGTGTGACAATAGCACCCGCCGCATCTTCCGTGCCGTCTATGCCATCGCTATCACCAGCCATCGCCCAGATACCGCTTTCTCCACCAAGCGCCTGCGCACAGGCCAAAAGAAATTCCGTATTGCGTCCACCCCTGCCAGGGGTTTCGCCTTTTTTGATGGTAACCGTTGTTTCACCGCCGCTCAACAAAACAGCCGGGGCTGAAACAGGCACGTCATGTTGTTTTACAGAACGAGCAATTCCTGAAAAAACAATACCAGCTGAACAACTTTCACCTTCAATTGCATCCCCTAAAATGACAGGCGTAACGCCTGCTTTGCGGGCAACATCCGCAGCGGCCTGAAGCGCCATGAACGGGGTTGCAATCATGGTCAGGCTATTACCCTCTGCCACAGCAGGCGTATCCTGCCGCGCATGGTCGGCTTCACGCTTTAAAAGCGCCAAGGCCGAGTCAGGGAGCGTCAGGTCATATTTACGAACAATACGCAGGGCATCTAACGCAGTTGTCTGGTCGGGCACTGTTGCGCCGCTGGCTATAACGGATGGATCATCACCTGGCACATCGCTGATAACGAATGTTGCCACCCGTGCGGGGTATGCAGCCTGCGCCAGACGTCCCCCCTTGATTGCTGAAAGATGACGGCGAACAGTATTCATTTCCGTAATCGTTGCGCCTGAATGAAGCAAATCTTTTCCAATCTGCTTTTTTTCTTCAAGCGTAATGCCCTCAGCTGGCAGAGAAAGAAGGGATGATCCCCCTCCTGAAATCAGAGCAATCACCAGATCATCCGGCCCCAACCCGTCAACGGCTTTCAGAATGGCGCGCGCAGCCTGCTCGCTCCGTTCATCAGGTACAGGGTGAGACGCTTCCAGAATGGTAATATGCTGGGTAGGGACAGCATGCTCGTCACGCGTTACGACAACGCCTTCCAGCGTGACATCGGGCCACGCAGCCTCCAGCGCTGCTGCCATGGCGGCAGAGGCCTTTCCTGCCCCGACCACAACACATCTGCCTGTTGGCTTTTCCGGTAGTGCCTGTGCCAACACCTGGGATGGGCTGGCACTCGCAACGGCGGCATCAAACATTTCCCGCAGAAAAGCTCTGGCTCGTTCTGCCGACCATTCCGCGCTGTTTTGGTCACCATTGGATGCAGTAACGGGCACAGACACACCATCAGACATCAAAACTCTCCCTTTCCGGTATTTTTCTTTTTCTCGAGAGACTGAACATTCGCGTTGTTATGACAGTCGATGACCCTTTTTAACGCGAGAACCGAATGGCGACGTTAAAAACCATTATAAAAAGGCAATTTCTATCTTTCACCTTTCTGTGATGGTCTCTTCTACAACTTGCTGTCTCTATGGATGGAGGACGGCTACGCTAACAGCCACTCCTCCTTCTGCAACTGAACAGTCTGGTTCGCCTCTAAAGAAGTGTTTCGAAGTCCAGTCCGAAATCAAGGGCTTTGACTGAATGGGTCAGCCATCCCACAGACAGCAGATCGACCCCTGTTTGCGCTATGGCGGAGGCAGTCTGCGGGGTAATGCCGCCCGAGGCTTCTGTCAGCAGGCGCCCCTCAATCATGGTCACACAGGTGCGCAAATCAGCAAGGGACATATTATCCAGCAAGACGGCATCAACCTTTTCACCGGCTAGAAGCTCCCGCAGTTGGTCGGGCGTATCCACTTCCACTTCAATTTTCACCATATGCCCGGCAGCGGCACGGGCGCGGGCCACGGCGGTCTGCACACTGCCCGCCAACGCAATATGATTATCTTTAATCAGAATGGCATCATCCAGCCCCAACCGATGACTAACCCCGCCGCCTGCCCGCACCGCGTATTTCTGAATAGCGCGCAAGCCCGGCAGCGTTTTGCGTGTGCAGCACAGCCGCGCTTTTGTACCCGCCATCCCCTGCACAATAGCCGCCGTAGCCGTGGCAATACCGCTAAGATGCGACAAAAAATTCAGCCCGACGCGCTCGCCGGTCAAAATAGAGCGTGCGCTCCCTTCCACGGTCGCCACGACATCATCGGGCGCAAGCTGTTCACCCTCCGCCTTGAGGCGCTGAAAAGTCAGAGACGGGTCGATCAGATGGAAAGATAACCGGGCGAGATCAAGCCCCGCCAGAACCCCAGCCTCGCGGCTGCGCATGACCACGCGCACTCTGTCTTCTGCGCCAATAACAGCGTTGGTGGTCAGGTCTCCCCCGCGCCCCAGATCTTCCAGAAGGCCCGCACGCACCAGTGGTTCCAACATAATATCCGGCAGGGACGGCACCATCAGGCTTTCTCCAGTTCAGGCTCGCAGACGCTTAGACAACAGACAGTGGGGTTCAGTGACCAATCAGGACGATATTAAACCGCCAACATCCGCTCAATCGACAACCGGGCGCGGTCAGCTATTGCAGGGTCAACCTCAACCCTCACTTCCATCTGTTCCAATGCCTTGCGGATGGAGGACAGCGTTATCCGCTTCATATGCGGGCACAGGTTACAGGGACGAACAAGGTCAACTTCGGGGTGCAGGGCCGCCAGATTATCGCTCATGGAACATTCGGTCACCAGCAACACGCGGGATGCTTTGCCTGACGCCACGAAGTCTGACATGCCTGCGGTTGACCCGGCAAAATCTGCTTCCGCCACGACTTCTGGCGGGCATTCAGGGTGCGCCAGCACAACCAGATCGGGGTAGGCTTTACGCCATTCGCGGATTTCCTGCGGGGTGAAGCGTTCATGCACTTCACAATGTCCCTTCCATGTAATGACTTTGACCCCGGTTTCATTGGCCACATTCTGGGCCAGAAATTCATCAGGGATCATAATCACTTCATCCACACCCAGACTTTCAATGACTTTTCGGGCGTTGCCGGATGTGCAGCAAATGTCGCTTTCGGCTTTTACGGCGGCAGAGGTATTCACGTAGGTCACCACCGGCACACCGGGATACCGCTGGCGCATCAGCCGCACGTCTTCTGCCGTGATGGATTCAGCCAGAGAACACCCGGCCTGGGCAGATGGAAGCAGAACCGTTTTAGACGGATTCAACAGTTTGGACGTTTCGGCCATGAACTCGACGCCTGCCATGACCATGATATCGGCTTCGACTTCCTGCGCCTTTCGGGCCAATGCAAGGGAGTCGCCCGTAATGTCAGCAACACAATGGAAGATTTCTGGCGTCTGATAATTATGCGCCAGAATAACCGCGTTATGTTTCTGCTTCAGCTCCAGAATGGCCGCAATATCCTCGGCAAAGGCGGGCCATTCCATTGCGGGAATGACGTGGCGCACGCGGTCATACATGGCATCTGCACGGTCTTGCCACACGGATGAGTCGGGAAACCGGATCATATGTTCTTATCCAACCGCAGGAATGGGGGGCGCATCAGTCTTTACGGGAACAAATCATTCAGGGCCATCTTCTCTTCCCCTTCGCTTAGTGGGGGCGAGAAATACGAAAGCCCGGACCCTAACCGCACCGGCCGCTGATCTGTAGGGTCAATAGCAGGGCTGGCCCACACATATGTGTGAAGCACCCCCGCTCAATGCCAGAGCCTATGAGCCTGCTGCGGTCTTTTTTTCTGGAAAAGCCTGATCGAGATAAGGCGAGGACGCATCAAAAAAAGCCTGATTTTGCGCCAGCTCCGTTTCGATCACTCGCAGGCTGGCCAAAGCCCGCAGCATCTCCACCCGCACCGAAAGATTGGTCTCGCTCTGCTCACGCTGCACCAGATACAGCACGGCCAGATGCGTTGCCCGTGATGTACGGCCATACTGACCACCATACCGGCCCGTAAAACGCTGCATGCGGTTCATCATCGCTTGAGTGGCCCGCTGTGCGCCGGGTGGCAGTACGCCGCGCGCCAGAATATGACGCAGGCGCAGCACGTTCAGCCCGATTGTCATGCTGGACAGCACGCCACTAAGATAACTTTCCAGAACATACGATTTTCTGCCGCCCGTCATGGAAGACAGACGCACAAAATTATCCACGCCACGCCCCACAACCTCGGCTGGCAAAGGGGGTGTACGCCACGCGGCCAAATGACGTAGCCAGCGCAGAATATCCAGCCGCATGTCCCACCGCAGGCCATCAGGGTCAAACGGCAGAAAGACGCGATACATCCACATGGCAAATATCATGGCCAGCAACAGCGGCAGTGCCGTATTGAAATACAGGATTTCATCCATACGGCCCTGATTGAGAGGCCCAACCAGAATGGGCAAAAACAGATTATACGCCACGGCCGCCAGAACCAGCGGCACATAGGCAAACGCCAAACCACCCAGAAGCATGGGAATGGACAGGCACATGGCCAGCATCTCATACGTTGTAGGCTGCGCCATGACCCACAGGTCCAGCAATCCGCACATGCCAATAACGCACACCGTGCCGTGCAAAAAAGCCTGCGTTGCCACTGCCGGTTGTTCCAGCGTGGAGAACAGAGCGCAGACAATGGCGACAAACATCATGAACGTCAGGCCATCGGGCCATGCTGTAGCCACCCAGATCAACCCGGAACAGAAAATGGTGACAGACGCCCGCAAGCTGTTGGTAAATGCCACCCGCCAGTCACGATAAGTCCGCATCCCATAGCGAAAATGATCATGCGGCTGCGGGTTGCGGCTCATTTCAAACTGCTCAAGCGAAAGACGCAGTTCATCAAGCATTTCGCTAAGTTTATGAAGAAGCTGCCCTTCGCGGGAAAGCGCACGTTCCAGTGGCAGATCAACCGGCGGATGCGTGGCTGCCACCATTTCGTCTTCCAGACTGGTGGCAGCCAGTTCGCGGCAGGTGGAATCAAGCAGGGTCAGGTCATTCAACACAGGCTGAATGGGTTGGCCATTCCCCAACCTGTCTGGCAGGTTTTTCAGAAAGCTACCGACCTGCACAGAAACATCCTGATAATGGGTGCCTTGGCTATTGGGCACAGCCAGCAGGGCGGACAGTTCCATACCGCGTGACATCAGCACCGTCATGGCGGCCAAAGCCGCACGGGCGTGGTCGCCTTCATGCTGGTGTTTGCCCATCTCAATTTCAGCAAACTCCACCTGATCGCTTAATGTCAGGATAGTGCCAAACACATCGGGCGAGTGGGTGACAGCCTGCCGGTCTCCGCGCAGCATATTGACCAGTGCGCGGGTGGCACCGCCTAACGCCTGTACAAAATTGGTCGCCAGCCGGTTTCTGGCCCGGTTTTCAAGCCGATACTGAAACAGGGACGAAATTGTGGTTTCAATAACAATGCCCAACGTAATATACGTTGCACGCGCCATGGCAATTTCAAAAATATGGTCCGGTGCCAGAACACCATCCAGCGCAATAATGGCGTAGGTAAAACCGGACGCCCGCATGCCGTGAATACGGTAGTTGGTCATGGCGGCAGGGCCGGGCAGCAACGTGCCAACAAAGCAGAATGCCCCGATACCACCTGCCAGACACAACAGATACAACAGTGGTGCCTGCGGCATACAGGCCACAAGCACAATGGCGCAGAGAGTACCCACCACCATGCCGAACATATGCCAGCGCGCTTTGGCGATGGATTTACCGCGCGTGCCCTGTGCAACCATCCAGACGGTCAGGGCTGCCCATTGCGGACTGCCCAGTTCCCACCACAACGCAATTCCCAGCGCGATAAGAGAGGAGATGGTTGTGCGCAGAGCATACCCGAAGGACAGCAGGTCAGGCGCTATCAACCAGCGAAAATGGTCCAGCTTGCGCGGCGGCCCGTTGCCCAGCAGGGTTTGCCGGGTCATAGCCGCCAGAGCCTGATAAAACTGGCTCAAAGACAAAGCTGCACTTCTCATGCAGCCAGCCGCCAGCCATTACGGGTCAGTAATCCTGCCATAGGGGTTACATACCCTATGGCAGCAGAAAACAGTATTCACACCTCGTATGCTCTGCCTGCCTAGATCAGACAGTCAAATAGCGGTGTGCCTTCTGTGGAAGTCAGTCTTCGTAGGAGACGAGGCTTTTGACAGGCACATCCAGCTTATCACGGCCACCCAGACCGGTCAGTTCGACCAGCAAAGACGCGCCAACCACGTTTGCACCAGCCTTACGCAGCAGCGTGACAGAAGCTGACAGAGTACCGCCTGTTGCCAGCAGATCATCCATAACCACAACGCGTTGGCCAGGTTTGATAGCGTCATCCTGAATCTGAAGCGTATCGCTCCCGTATTCCAGATCGTACGTGTGCGAGATTGTGCCACCCGGCAGTTTGCCCGGTTTACGCAGCATCAGCAGCCCGCAACCAAGACGGTCAGCCAGCGGCGCGGCAGTCAGAAACCCGCGGGATTCGACAGCTGCCAGCATGTCAGGCTCCCACGGCGCAATCTGGCGGGCAAGGCGACCCATGGCAATCTGCCACGCATCGGGTTCACGCATCAGGGTGGAGATATCGTAAAACAGGATACCGGGTTTGGGGAAATCCGGAATATTCCGAATATAACGCTTCAGGTCGATCTCCTCGCGCTTCGTCATGTTCCGTGATCTTCCTTTCTGCTGTGCGGCACGCCGGTTCTGCACCCGCAGCCCCCTGAACGACCTGTTTTACTCTGCCTTTTCCGGCCCTGTACCAAAGCCCGTGCGGCAACCGGCACCCGCTCTAGCCTGCGGTGCCTGCGTTGGGCAAGAGAGAACAGACGCTATCAGACGTCTGCCCGCGCCCCCAGAGCCGAGGTAACAGCTTGCATCAACCCATCCCGCCGGAACGGTTTGGCCAGAAGACGCGCCCCCTCCACCGCGCCGGGGGGGCTGGGACTGTCTGGGGTCAGGTCGCCCGACATATAGACCACGGCCATATCCTGATATCGTCCAGCCAGCACGCGGGAGAGAGTGATGCCATCAAGCGGGCCGGGTAATTGCAGATCTGTCACCAGCAGATCAAGCTTGCCTTCCGCCGCAGCGGCGACATCAAACGCCTGTTCTCCGTCCCCGGCTTCCAGAACGCGATGACCCGCCATGCTTAAGATAGTGACAACAATATCGCGAATCGCGGCATCGTCTTCGACCACCAGCACCTGAAGTTGGCGCGATTCGGGGCAGGCAACAGCTTGCGCGGGGCGGGGTAAAGCAACTTCTGGCATGTCCATGCAGTCAACAGCACGCGGCAGCCACAAAGAAACCTCCGTCCCACGGGCACCGCCTGTTGCCACCACAACCCGGCCTTTCACCTGCTGTGAAAACGCCAGCACCATGGCCATCCCCAACCCGGTGCCTGCCCCTTCTTCCTTGGTGGTGAAAAAGGGTTCGAACAGATGATGCAGAACCTCATCGGTCATGCCGGAGCCACTATCGATAACATCCAGCCGCACCCAGTCACCCGCCGGGAGCGGTGTCGGGTCAGAGATAACGCGTCGATTCCGGCCGCCTTCTACCGGCAGACTCATAAGATCCGCATTGACCGAGAACGTGACGTTGCGTGCAACAATGCGCAGTCGGCCGCCGGTCGGCATGGCATCACGCGCATTGATCGCCAGATTCAGCACAGCACTTTCAAGTTGTGCCGGGTCAGCCCGCACGGTCCAGATATCCGAACCATCGCCACATTCCACAACAATCCGCGGCCCGATAATACGCCCCAGCAGGCCACCCAGAAAAGAGAACAGATCTGACAGGGACAACGAATCCGGCGTCGTGCTCTGGCGGCGCATAAACGACAGTAACTGGCCGGTCAGCGCTTCCGATCGGCGGCCAGCATGGGTTGCGGCAGACAGATATTCCTGCCGCTGCTCTACATGCTCTGGCTGGTCGTGATCAGCCGCAAGTTCCAGATTACCCAGAATAACAGTCAGCAGATTTTTGAAATCATGCGCAATACCGGCTGTCAGTTGCCCAAGGGCACGCAGTTTCTGGGCTTCACCCAGCGCGCGCTCGCTCCGCAGCCGCAGGCTGATATCAGCGGCTGTCAGCACAAAGCCTCTGCGCCCTGCCGCGCCATCGGGGGCAAAAAATAGTGTGCGGCACAATTCAAGGTCAGCGCCGTTCATGCCTTTGCATTCCACCACCACTGGCGGCGCTTGCTCCCCAAGCGACAGGCTGGCCTCAATATGATCAAAAGGTTCAAGCAGCGGCACGCCCCCCACAACAAGCGTGGAACTGAGAGCATCATAGGGCAGGCCAAATTTGAAAAAATCTTTCTCAAGCCCCAGCACTGTGGCCAGTTGTTCGTTCCAGTGCCACAGGCGGCCATCTGCACCGAACACCGCTACACCAAGGCTAAGGCTATCAAGCGTGGCGCGAAGCCGCAGCGCCAGATCACGCGAGGAGGCCTCGGCTCGAGCCGCGGCCAGCGACGAGCGATCAAGCACCCAGCCTGCCGAAATCAGACTGAGCACACCCGTCAGAATACCCAGCAGCCCCAGACGACGTTGCCAGCTTGTATTGCGCAGCATGTTCGCCACACGATCAGCCTGATCGAGCGTGCTGACACGGCTGAGAACGGACAGGTTATCATCCAGACGGGTTAAAACCTGCTCACCTGCTGCCGGAATAGCCGTAACATCGGGCTTCCAGGATGCAATCTGCTGAAGGGCTTCCTCTACCGCTTTCAGCGGTTCGGCACGCCCCACGCCTTCGCGTTCATGCACAATGCGAAACGCTGTGTAGCCACTGCGGTCTTCCGCCAACTGGGTTACAGCACGGGCATAGCAGGTGGCATCAGCGGGCTGTTTGCGGGCCAGCCAGCCGTAATAGCAGATTCGGGCCTCACTGGTGGCATGGTGCAGATTGCGCAGATAGCTGCCCGCAGCCGTGCTTTGCCGGTCAAGGTCACCATGGCGGGCCATTTCATTGCCCAGTTCAATGCCCATTGTACCAAAGGTTACAATCAGCAACCCCGCACCTATCAGTGCCAGAATATGGGCCCGTCTTGCTGGATGCCGTGCCATGGAGGACTAGACTCCCTCTCCCGCCGCAAAAATCAGGACTGTGCAGCCCTGAAGGCATCAGTCAAGATCGCACGCCGTATAACGCCTAGGAATCTCGGGCAATACGGCATGCAGAGAACTGGGCGCGCGGACTACGCAGCGGGGCCTGATACCACCGCAGTCTTGGGGCGCATGGCGCAGACCAGCAACATCATGATTGTGCCAAACAGCATACACCCGGCCATGGGCAGTGCCGACGTGGTGGGGAACATGCCCAGCGCCACACCAGCCAGCGCCCCCAGAATATACTGCATTGTTCCAGCCAGCGCGGCCGCTGCCCCGGCCAGACTTGGGTGATCAGCCAAGGCACCCATCATGGCATTGGGGAAGATAATACCCGTTGGGGCCAACGTCATAAGCATGGCGGCAATAATCAGCCAGATCTGGTCATGCTTCCACGCTGACCCGGCATACCAGTTGCCCCACACCACAATCCCAACCAGCAGCAATGCCCCGGTTACGGCCACCAGCACCGCACCCTGCAACAGCTTGCCAGAATCGATCCGTCCCACAAGCATGCCATTGACCTGAGACGCCCCGATCATGAACACGGAAAACACCCCGAACAGCATGGAAAAATGCAGCGGGGAAAACCCGAATATCTTGATGAACACAAAGGACGCAGCCGTCAGATAGCTGAACTGCATGAAGGTGGAAAAACCCGTGACCATTGCGTGGGACGAAAACCCCCTATCCCGCAGGAGCGTGAGGTAGCGGGTCACCAACGTCATGGGGGAAAGTGCGACGCGCTTTTGAAACGGCAAGGTTTCAGGCAGTACAAACAGCACAAAACAAACGCAGATGGCCCCATAGGCCGCCGATGCCCAGAAAATCACCCGCCATGATGTCATGGCCACAACCAGCCCACCCAGCATGGGGGCCAGAATGGGCACAACGCCCATGACCATAACCAACTGGGACAGCATTTTAGCCCCTGCATTTCTGTCGGGCACCATGTCGCGCACACAGGCCGTTGGAATAACCAGACTGGCCGATGCGCCCAGAGACGCAATAAATCGTGCTATGGAGAACGTCAGGATATCGGGCGCGAAAGCACAGACTGCTGATGCAAGCGCGTAAATCAGATTCCCCACCAGCATCGGCATGCGCCGCCCGTACCGGTCAGACAAGGGCCCAACTGTCATCTGCCCGACGGCCAGCCCGATAAACCAGATGGACAATGTCATCTGCACATTGCCCGCATCGGTATGGAACGCCTGCTCCATGGCCGGGAAGGCTGGCAGATAGATATCGGTTGATATCGGCCCAACGGCTGTCAGAAACCCAAGCAGCAGCGGCACCCAGCGGGGCACGCCTTGCGGAAAAACCGCGCTTGTGGGGACAGATTCGCGCGAGACGGAGGCAGAAGCCATCTGCGGTGCTCCAGAAACAAAATATAGTGTGGAAAGAAAAGAGAAAAAGGAACCGGGACAAAAGAACAGACAGAAAAACGAAAAACAGAAATGCGCTTTTTTGTGTGGCGCTTACCGTAAGACGTGTTGTTTTTACACCGGTCTTTCTGATTTTTCCTGACTCTCCGGCATAAGCGCCGTGATGCGAGCCTTGCGCCAGAGCCACATACCAAAAAGGGCTGACACAATAAACAGCCCTCCGCCAAGCACAGCCTGCCATGTGGCGTCAACCCGGATCCCTGACCCAAGCAGCACCGCCACCAGATTCTGCGGCAGCCCGCCTAGCACGGTTGCTGCGATAAACGGCAGCACCTTCATGCCAGAGACTCCCCCCAGCAAATTCAGCAGCAGTGCAGAACCAACCGGCAACAGGCGCAGGGTAAGGATACTGATAAAGGGTTGTTGACTCAGCATGGCGTCCAGCCGGGCAAACCGTGTCCCCAATCTGGCACGAGCCCAAGCCTGCCCCCCCCAGCGCGCCCAGAAAAACCCGGCCACGCACCCAAGGGTGGAAGCCAGCGTGATCATAAGCGTCCCTTCACCAACACCGTATGCCAGCCCGGCGGCAAACCCGGCAACCTGCCGTGGCAGGCCAAACGCGCACCACAGACTGGCCCCGGCCAGAAACATCATACGGCCCTTTACGCCATCACGCAGCAAAACCGTGCTATCCAGCATATGATGCAGGGCGGGTATGTTGCGCATCAGCAACGCGCCAGCCACCAACAGGCCCAGCATCAACAGCGGGCGCAGAAACCGCGTAACGGGGCTGGTGTCAGAAAGACGGGTGGCACGATCAGGCTGTTCCATCCTCGCGCCGCTAGCATCATCTTGCCCCAAGCCGCAAGCAGGGTCTAAATCCTTGGCATCTGATGTAACACCGCGCAAAAGGCTGTCATGTCTTCCTCCCCCTCGCGTCATGCTGACATGACGCCACGCCACCGCCGCCTGATTTCCAACTGGCTGTTTGTTCTGTGCTTCATGCTGCTGGGCATGATTGCCATTGGGGGCGTGACGCGCCTGACCGGCTCTGGCCTGTCCATTATGGACTGGCAGCCCGTCAGCGGCATTATTCCGCCGCTGTCCCATGCCGAATGGGAGCGATTGTTCGCGCTGTATCAGACTATTCCGCAGTATCATCTTCAACATGAAGGTTTTGGGCTGGAAGGGTTCCAGAAAATTTTCTGGGCAGAGTGGATTCATCGCTTCTGGGGCCGCCTAATGGGGCTGGTGCTTATTGTGCCGCTGGCATGGTTCACCCTGCGCGGCATGATAACGCGTGGCTTGGCCCTGCGGTTGTTCCTGTTCTTTATTCTGGGCGCTTTGCAGGGGGCGATTGGCTGGTTCATGGTGGCGTCCGGCTTCCGGCCTGACAGCACGGCTGTCGAACCCGTGCGTCTGGTGCTGCATCTTAGTGCCGCCCTTATCCTGTATGTCGCCGTGTTATGGACCGCCTTTTCCATCCGCTGGCCTGACCCGCAGCCTGTCGCCAGCAGCGCAAACACCCGCCGCACCAAACTGCTGGTCTGGGCAGGTTTGGGACTGATCTGCGTGACCATCATCGCGGGGGGCTTTACAGCAGGCACGCATGCCGGGTTTGTCTTCAACACCTTCCCACTGATGGACGGACACCTGATCCCCGCCGATTATTCAAACCTGACGCCCTTCTGGCTGAACTGGGTTGAAAACAAGGCCGCCATCCAGTTTGACCATCGCCTGCTGGCTACCCTGACTGCCCTGACCATTGGTGCAATTCTTCTGGTGGGCCTACGGACCACCACGCTTGGCAGTCGGGCCCATAATGCCCTGATGATGCTGGGGTGGGCTGTGCTTATTCAGTATGCGTTGGGGGTTACAACCCTGTTACTGGTTGTGCCCGTCTGGGCCGGGGCCGTACACCAGACCTTTGCTGCCGTGTTGCTGGGGGTCATGCTATATGTGCTGCACACCTTGCGGGGTGCCAGCACGCGCTGATCTTTCTCCTGCATCCCGATACGGGGAAAGCTGATCGGTTTTCCCTTGGTGTCATGCAGGGATTGAGGTTGCTTTTGCTGGCTGAAACTGTATGGTGCCAGCCATGAATTCCGTCTGGTTCACGTCCGAGTCTTTGCACCGTGCCGAAATGGCGTGCGCGGGCGACGTGGCCCTGCGTCTGGACCTTCTCCTTCGACTAATCTGCCCCTGAGCGATCCGGGCGGCTTCATGCTGTCGCGCTTAGGGGACTGACGAACGATTGACCGCATCATTCATGCGGAGCGAGCGGCGCTTAACTGCGCCAGAAACCAGACAGATTTTTCAAGGACAGTTTTTCATGTCAGCCACTCATTCCATTACGCATCCTTCCTTTGGCCAGATGAGCGCCGACCGGGTCATCATTTTTGATACCACCCTGCGCGATGGCGAGCAGTCACCCGGTTTTTCCATGAATCTGGCGGAAAAGCTGCGCATGGCCGAAGCACTGGCTGCGCTGGGTGTGGATGTGATTGAAGCCGGCTTCCCCGTTGCTTCAAAAGGTGATTTTGAATCCGTGCATCAGATTGCCCAGAATACAAAAGGGGCGGTTATCTGCGCACTGGCTCGGACAGGTGGGCCAAAAGACATTGCTGCGGCTGGTGAGGCTCTGGCCCCGGCTGAACGCAAGCGTATCCACAACTTTATTTCCACGTCTCCGCTGCACATGAAATACAAGCTGCGCATGGAGCCGGAAACTGTTCTGGACCTGATTACAACCGGCAACACCGCTGCCCGTAACCTGACGGACGACGTTGAATGGTCTGCGGAAGATGGCTCCCGCACAGACCCGGACTTCCTGTGCCGCTGCGTGGAAGCCGCCATTAAGGCCGGTGCCACCACCATCAACATTCCTGACACGGTCGGTTATGCCACCCCGGAAGACATGGAACGCATTTTCTCCATGCTGATTGAGCGCGTGCCGGGTGCGGACAAGGTTATCTTCTCGGCCCATAACCATAATGATTTGGGTCTGGGTGTTGCCAATACGCTGGCATCTGTGCGCGGCGGGGCCCGTCAGATTGAATGCACCATCAACGGCATTGGTGAACGTGCGGGGAATGCCGCGCTGGAAGAAATTGTCATGGCCATTCGCACACGCCATGACCAATACCCCTTCACAACCGGCATCCACACCCCCAGCCTGCTGAAGCTGTCACGGATGCTGGCCACCATCACCAGCTTTGACGTACAGCCCAACAAGGCGATTGTAGGCCGCAACGCCTTTGCCCACGAAAGTGGTATTCATCAGGATGGCGTGCTGAAAAACGCTGCCACTTATGAAATCATGACCCCGGAAAGCGTTGGCTGGAGCCGTTCCTCCCTGGTCATGGGCAAGCATTCTGGCCGCGCTGCCTTCCGCGACAAGCTGAAAGCACTGGGCTATGCCGATCTGGAAGACGCCAAGCTGAACGATGCGTTTTCGCGCTTCAAGGATCTGGCTGACCGCAAGAAGGTTGTTTACGACGAAGACATTGTCGCACTGGTTGATGATGAAGTGCGCGACAACGACCACATCCGCTTTGGTGCGCTGAGCCTGTCTTCCCAGTCTGGCAAGCCATCAGAAGTTGAACTGACCCTGCAGGTGGATGGCAAAAGCATTTCTGCCAATGCCACTGGCAACGGCCCTGTTGATGCCGCCTTCAATGCCCTGCGCAGCGCCTTCCCCCATGATGCCCGTCTGGCCCTGTTCTCGGTCGGTGCCGTTACAGAAGGCACGGATGCACAGGCCCGCACCACTGTACGGCTGGAAGAAGACGGTAAGATGGTTGATGGTCAGGGTGCTGATGCCGACACCGTTGTTTCTGCCGTGCGGGCTTACGTCCATGCCCTGAACAAACTGCTGGTCAAGCGCACCCGTGCTGAGCCCGAAGCCCTGACAGCCTGACCAGACAAGTCTGGCATCTGACTGCCCCGGCCCAGCCTGTTATAGCAGGGCCGGGGACGCTGCCCTTTTCCCATGTTTTATTCTGCCTGACAGAATAGCAGACTCTTTCCACGCAGTTTATTGCGCAAAGGTCTTGTGTGGCAGGTTGTGCATGGGTAATCCCTGCCCCACATAGTAACGCGATCTCTCCGGGTAATTTTTGTAACGGCTCATGCCCTGACCGATCGCTTGGTGCCGCCTTCAAGCCAGGAGTCCTGGATGTTTTCTCGTCTGCTCGGTCTCATGTCCGCTGACATGGCAATTGACCTGGGTACTGCCAACACCCTCGTTTATGTCAAAGGACGCGGCATTGTCCTCAATGAGCCGTCAGTCGTGGCCATTGCCGAAGTGCGGGGCAAGAAGCAGCTTCTGGCTGTTGGGGAAGAAGCCAAACTGATGGTGGGCCGGACACCGGGCAACATCACCGCTATCCGCCCCATGCGTGACGGCGTGATTGCAGATTTTGATGTTGCGGAAGAAATGATCAAGCATTTCATTCGCAAGGTTCACAACCGGCGCGCGTTTACCAGCCCCCAGATTATTGTGTGCGTGCCCTCCGGCTCTACCGCTGTTGAGCGCCGCGCCATTCAGGAAAGTGCGGAAAGCGCTGGTGCCCGCCGTGTTTTCCTGATTGAGGAACCCATGGCAGCGGCCATTGGGGCTGGCCTGCCGGTTACAGAACCGTCTGGCAGCATGATTGTGGATATCGGTGGCGGCACCACCGAAGTTGCCGTTATTTCTCTGGGTGGCATTGTCTATGCGCGCTCTGTCCGCGTTGGTGGGGACAAGATGGATGAAGCCATCATTTCCTACATTCGACGCACCCATAATCTGCTGATCGGCGAAAGCTCTGCCGAACGGATCAAGATCAAGCTTGGCTCGGCCATGATGCCGGATGACCCGGAAGATCCCGGCCCGTGGCTGGACGTCAAAGGACGCGACCTGATTAACGGTGTGCCCCGTGAAGTTCAGGTTTCGCAGGCCCAGATTGCGGAAAGCCTGATTGAACCTGTCAGCCAGATTGTTGACGCCGTTACCACAGCCCTTGAAAACACGCCGCCTGAACTGGCCGCTGATATTGTGGACAAAGGCATTGTGCTGACAGGCGGCGGTGCGCTTCTGTACCGTCTGAGCGATGTTCTGCGTCTGTCAACGGGCCTGCCGGTTACCGTTGGGGAAGACCCTCTTTCCTGCGTGGCGCTGGGTACTGGTCGCGCGCTGGAGGAAATGAAGCGTCTGCGCAATGTACTGACAACAATGTATTAATGGCCTGTTGTCATGAAATGCGCCTTTAGTCTGATAAAGGCGCATCACCCTTCCGCAATCAGGGAAGGAGAATCACCCGTCGGCAGCGCTGACAGAAAGAAGGTTCATCACGGTTCATGTGGGGTCAGCACGGATACACCCTGAACGCGCACGGTTGGGTGAAATACTCCGCCAAGGCTGCGGGCGCATGATTCCTGTTTCCATTCAGGTGCGGCAGGCATTGGGCAAATTGGTGCTGCCCCTGCTGTTGCTGCTGTCTATTGGCATCATTATTGCCGGACAGGCCGACAAACCTCTGGCCGACAAAGCCCGCATGTACGTAGCTGACGCGCTCGGGCCGTTATGGAACCTGATGAGCAGCACGCAGGAACGCGTGCTCGCAATGACCGACAATCTGCGGGAAGCTGGACGGCTGGCCAAAGAAAATGCCCGCCTGAAAGCCGAAAACGAAAATCTGCGCCGCTGGTATGACGTCGCTGTCTCCCTGACGCGGGAAAACGACAGTCTGAAAACGGCCCTGCACTGGATTCCCGAGTCGGCTCCGGCTTTTGTTACGGGACGCGTCGTAGCCGATAGCGGCGGCATTTATGCCCGCGCCGTGCTGCTGGTAGCCGGAACAGATAGCGGCGTACAGGTTGGTAACGTGGCTCTGGCCGCCAACGGGCTGGCTGGACGCGTGACAGAAACCGGCGCGCATTCAGCCCGTATTCTGCTGATTACAGATATTGCAAGCCGTCTGCCGGTTATGCTGGAAGCCAGCCACACGCCTGCTATAATGGTCGGTGACAACTCACCTATGCCGAGGCTGATGTATTACGCGCAGGATACCCGACCCATTGAAGGCGAACGCGTTGTGACCAGCGATCAGGCTGGTGCCTTCCCGGCTGGGCTGCCTATTGGCACCGTGCATTATCTAAGCGCAGGCCGCCCGGTTGTGGCCCCATTCGCCCAGCTTGATCATCTCAGTCTGTTGCGTGTGTTTAACTTCGGCCAGTCGCAGATTGAACCGCCAGAAGCCCCCGGCCATGTGCCGCTGGCCCCCCAGCGTAAACCCCTTAGCTTACCGCTTAAAAACCTGCTCGGTCAGGGCTGAGGGGAACCAGCGCGCTATGATGCCTGATCCCTCCATGTCGGCATGGGAACCTGAAATCCAGCCCCGGCAGACGCTCTGGCAACGGCTGGATGCTGCGGCGCGGCACATGCTGCCGTCGATTTTCATCGCCTTTATCATCATTCTGTTTTCCGCCCCGATTCCCCTGCCCGGTGCAGCCGAACTGCTGCCCGCCATTGTCATTGCCACGGTCTTTTTCTGGTCGTTCTGGCGGCCTTCGGGCATGCCAAGCGTTGCAGTTTTCATCCTTGGCCTGTTCATGGATCTTGTCGGCTTTACCCCTTTGGGCGTAAGCGCCTTCATCCTGCTGCTGGTGCATGGAGTCGGCCTGTATGCGCGCTTTGGCCTCATGCGGCTGCATTTTCTGCTGGTGTGGGGTGTGTTCAGCCTGCTGGCGACGGCGGCCTGCCTGCTGCAATGGGGGCTGGCCTGCCTGTTCCGCTTTCATATGCTGGATGTTGCCCCCGCTTTGTTCGAGGCTTTTCTGTGCATAGGCGTTTATCCTCCGCTTTCAGCCCTGTTCTCCTGGGTGTTTCATATGCTGGACGACAAGGAAGAGCCCTGATGCAACGCGGAGGCATGCCATGCGCCTGAGGCGTCGCAGGCGGGAAAACCAGCGCCTGATGCCCATCAAGAATCAGAAAGACCCGGCGCGTGGTGTTTTTACCCGGCGAGCGCTGCTGTTCATGGCTGTCCAGACCGGCACACTGGGTGTGCTGGCCCACAAACTCTATCAGCTTCAGGTCAAGGACGGAGACCGCTATGCCCGCATGGCGGCCAGCAACCGTGTCAGCAAACGCTATCTGGCCCCACCCCGTGGGCGCATTGTTGATCGCTATGGCATTGCACTGGCCAACAATAAGGAAAACTGGCGCGCCCTGCTGCTCCCTGAAGAAACGACAGATGTAGCGGGTACCATTGAGCGGTTTTCCACCATCATCCCGCTTGATGATCGGGATCGGACGCGTATAGCGCGTGAAATGCGGCACCAGCGTCGGTTTGTGCCGGTCATGCTGCGTGACTTCCTGTCATGGGATGAAATGGCCCGCATTGAACTCAATGCGCCGTCTCTGCCGGGGGTGTTGATTGATGTCGGCACCCGCCGCGTTTACCCTGAAGGCGAATTACTGGCCCATATTATCGGGTATGTTGCGCCACCCAACGAACGCGATGTCGCCCATTCCGCGTTGCTGGCCCTTCCCGGCATGCGGGTAGGCCGCTCAGGCGTGGAGCAAAGTCAGGACGAAAAACTGCGCGGCACCGCAGGGTCGGTCGAGATGGAAGTTAATTCCGTCGGCCGCGTCATGTCTGAACTCAACCGTGTAGAAGGGGCGCCCGGCACGGAAATTGGCCTGACCATAGACCGGGGGCTGCAACAGAAAGTACTGGCCCGGATTGGCGAGCAGACGGCATCCGCCGTGGTGATGGACTGCCGCAACGGTGAGGTGCTGGCCATGGTCAGCACGCCTTCCTTTGACCCGTCCCTGTTCGACAGCGGGGTAAGCCACGCCCAGTGGATTGAATGGACCAATAACGAACGCACCCCCCTTATCAACAAGGCGGTGGCGGGCGTTTACCCTCCGGGGTCAACCTTCAAACCTGCCGTTGCCATGGCCGGGCTGGAGTCTGGGCTGTTTTCACCCACTGACCGAGTGTTCTGCCCCGGCCATCTGGACGTTGGCGGCACACGGTTCCACTGCTGGTCACGCTGGGGGCATGGTTCTGTTGACCTGCATCAGGCGCTCAAGTTTTCCTGCGACGTCTATTTCTATGAAATGGCGCGCCGTGTTGGCATGGACCGCATTGCCGAAACTGCCCACAAATTCGGGCTGGGCACGGAACTTGATATCGAACTGCCCCACACCCGCACCGGGTTGATTCCTACCCCCACATGGCGGCAGGCGCATCATCATCACTGGAACGGGGGGGACACCATTGTCAGCGGCATTGGGCAAGGGTTTGTGCAGGTCACGCCGTTGCAACTGGCAACCTATACCTCCCGCCTTGCAACAGGGCGGGCCGTGCAGCCCCATCTGGTGCGGGCTCTGAACAGCGAAGTTGGCCCCGAAGCCACACCTGATCACTGGCCCACGCTCGACATGCCTGACAAATATCTGGCGGCACTTCGCGGTGGCATGTTTGCTGTGGTGAACGAACAGCATGGCACAGCCCCCAAAGCACGGCTAAGCCTGCCCGGTATAACCATGGCTGGTAAAACAGGGTCCGCGCAGGTGCGTCGCGTCTCACGCGCCCTGCGTGAAAGCGGGCACTTCAATTCAGCAAATCTGCCGTGGGAATACAGGCCCCACGCGCTGTTCATCTGCTTTGCCCCGTATGATGACCCACGCTATGCCGTGTCTGTTGTTATTGAACACGGCAACACCGGCGCTGATGCCGCGGCCCCGCTGGCACGCGACATCATGACTGACACACTGATGCGGGACCCAGTCAACCATGTGACGCCTCCCCCTGAAAGCGTGGCTGACGCAACGGATACCGAATAAGCCATGAAGTTCCACAAACGGTTATTACGGGCAGAGCCAAGTTTCCGGCTGCTCGCCAAGCTGTGGCGCATAAGCTGGCTGTATGTGCTACTTATCTGCCTGCTGGCTGGCGTTGGCTATGTCACGTTGTATTCGGCTGGGGGTGGCACACCATACCCCTTTGCGGCCCCACAGGCCGCCCGTTTTGCTGTCGGTCTTGTGCTGATGATAACCGTCGCCATGCTGCCACCCAAAATGCTGGTGCGTATCTCCTGGCCACTCTATCTGCTTTCCCTCACGTTGCTGGTTGCCGTGTTGCATATGGGGCACGTGGGCAAAGGGGCGGAACGCTGGCTCATGATCGGGGGCTTGCAGGTTCAGCCGTCCGAATACGCTAAAGTCGCGCTGGTTCTGGCGTTGGCATCATGGTTTTACCGCATCAATTACGCCCGGATGGGCAATCCGCTGTGGTTGATCCCACCCGCCTTTATGGTGCTGCTCCCCGTCGTGCTGGTGTTGAAAGAACCCAATCTGGGCACGGCCACCATTATTGGCGGTATTGGTGCAGCCATGTTCTTTGCCGCAGGCATGCGGTTATGGCTGATTGTTCTGCTGTTGCTGCCCGTGCCTTACATGGCGAAGTTCGCCTATGCGCATCTGCATGATTACCAGCGCGCGCGTATTACCACCTTCCTGAACCCCGAGAGCGACCCGCTAGGGGCTGGCTACAACATCATCCAGTCCAAAATCGCGCTTGGTTCGGGGGGAATGTGGGGGCAAGGGTATCTGCATGGGTCGCAGGGGCAGCTTAACTTCCTGCCAGAAAAGCAGACCGACTTCATTTTCACCATGATAGCGGAAGAATGGGGTTATGTCGGGGCCATTGCCGTTATTGGCCTGCTACTGGTACTTATTCTTGGTGGCATGATGATGGCCATTCGCAGCCGGAACCGGTTTGGCAGGTTGGTCGCACTGGGCATCAGCATGAATTTTTTTCTGTATTGTCTGGTCAACCTGTCCATGGTCATGGGTGCTATTCCCGTTGGTGGTGTTCCGCTACCGCTGGTTTCCTACGGGGGGTCGGCCATGCTGAATGTCATGCTGGGCTTCGGGTTGCTGCTTTCCACATGGGTTCATCGAGACTCCCGCTTTGGAGAGAGCGAGGAAGAAGAAGGCGTATAGACACCGCCCCTTTCTTTAACAGGGTTACTGCCCCCGTCAGGCTTTGCTGTTGGCTGGGTATAAACAGCAGGAAACAAGGTGTTTTACCTGCCCACATAGGGTATAGCCAAAACAGAAGTAGGGAATGGTTCTTGTCCGCCCGTTGTTTTCAGGACGGATCTACGCCCGGAATAGTCTAATAAAAATAAAGATTACCGACGGAATCCTATACGTACCATGCCCGAAACTGCCGCTGCATCGCAGACTAATGAGACTTCCGCCCATTTTCGCACCATTATCATAGGCATACTTGCCGCAAC
Organism: Acetobacter indonesiensis; assembly: GCF_000963945.1. Taxonomy (GTDB): domain Bacteria; phylum Pseudomonadota; class Alphaproteobacteria; order Acetobacterales; family Acetobacteraceae; genus Acetobacter; species Acetobacter indonesiensis. Next base: position 45,876 of record NZ_BAMW01000059.1, read on the forward strand.
CGGCGGTCTTATGTCCGGTCTTGATATCGGGGTCATTTCCGGCGCGCTTGATTTTGTTGCCGACACCTTCAAGGCCTCGACCTTCGCACAGGAATGGATTGTCAGCGCCATGATGGCAGGGGCGGCTATTGGGGCCGTTCTGGCCGGATGGCTGGCCCGAATTTCTGGCCGTAAATGGGCCTTGGTGGGCGGTGGAGTCATTTTCGTGCTTGGGTCACTGGCCTGTGCCTTCGCGTGGTCTGTCAGCACCATGATTGCCGGGCGCGCGTTAATGGGGCTGGCAATCGGTATCGCCGCGTTTACATCCCCCCTTTATCTGTCAGAAATCGCCAGCGAAAATACACGCGGGGCCATGATTTCCACTTATCAGCTGATGATAACGGTGGGTATTTTTCTGGCATTCATCAGTGACACCCTGTTCAGCTATCACGGGCAATGGCGGTGGATGTTTGGCGTTATTGCCATTCCCGGCGTGCTGTTTGTCATCGGTGTTCTGTTTCTGCCCTACAGCCCTCGCTGGCTGATGATGCAGGGCCGCCGGGAAGAGGCGCTAGCAGTTCTGAAAGACCTGCGCCCCACCCCGCATGAAGCCCATGCAGAAATCCGTGCCATTGATGAACAGCTTCAACAACGGCAGGGTGGCTTTAGCCTGCTTCTGAAAAACGCCAATTTCCGGCGTTCCATCCTGCTGGGTATTCTGCTTCAGGTCATGCAGCAGTTCGCTGGCATTAACGTGGTCATGTATTACGCGCCAAAAATCTTCGCGCTGGCCGGATTTGTCGGCACGGCGCAGATGTGGTGCACGGCCATGATCGGCTTTGTAAATGTGCTGGCAACGCTGGCCGCCATCGGGCTGGTTGACCGCTGGGGCCGCAAACCCATTCTGTATTGTGGTTTTTCCATCATGACGGTGGCCATGGGAGCTTTGGCCGTGCTGAACCATGTTGGGATGGACAGTCAGGCCGCCAAGGTTTTGTGCGTCTTCCTGATCATGATTTTCATTGTGGCACACGCCATGTCTGCCGGACCGCTGATGTGGGTGCTTTGTTCTGAAATACAGCCCATCAAAGGGCGTGATCTGGGCATTACCTTCTCTACCCTGACCAACTGGGTGTCCAACATGATTGTGGGCGCGTCTTTCCTGAGCATTCTGGGGTGGCTGGGCGGTGCCAAGACGTTTGGCCTTATGGGACTGCTGAATGCCCTGTTCTTTGTTCTGACTTACGTGTTTGTCCCTGAAACCAAAGGGGTATCGCTGGAAGTGATTGAACAAAATCTTATGGCCGGGAAAAAGCTGCGCGATATCGGGCAGAAAGTCTGATTTCTTCCCTATGGAGCATCGGGCTTTTGCCCGTGCTCTCTTGACTCATTTTGCCCTCACTTTTAGCTTGCCAAAAAAAGGCACCGAACAGTACTGTTCTGTGCCTTCTCTTTCTTCACATCGCCCTTTTTCAGGCTGCTAATCTCACCATTCCGCGCCTGCCGACGTTTAGTCTGGCAGCCCCCGCGCCTCTGGTCGTCTTATCAGCCTCTTTTTTCTTGTTGATTTCTTTACAAGGCAGGATCCGCCAGAGTGACAAAGCATCACATTCCCTTACGCCCGCTTCTGGCATCGGCTGTCGCTATGCTGGCCTTGGCAGGGTGCGACAGCAAAGCCCCTCCGCCCAATATGCCGCCCCAGAGCGTGGGCGTGATCACGTTGCAGACACAGGCCGTAAAAATTCACACCAGCCTGCCCGGCCGTACCAGCGCGTATGAAATTGCACAGGTTCGCCCGCAGGTAACCGGCGTTATTCAGAAGCGTCTGTTTACTGAAGGTACGGATGTTACCGCAGGGCAGCAGCTTTATCAGATCGACCCATCCCGGTATCAGGCGGCCTATGATACGGCCCGTGGCCAGTTGGCTGAAGCCGAAGCCGGTGAAGTGACAGCCCGCGCCAAGCTGGACCGTTATCGCTCACTGGTGCAGGCACACGCCGTCAGTCGGCAGGAATATGATGACGCCCTAGCCGCTGAAAAACAGGCACAGGGGCAAATTCTCAGCGCCAAAGGTCAGGTGGAAAGTGCCCAGGTCAATCTGGGCTACACCAAAATGTATGCCCCTATTTCCGGCCGCATTGGGCGTACCCTTGTAACAGTTGGTGCTTTGGTTACGGCTAACCAGACTGACAATACCGCCATCGTCACCCGGCTTGACCCCATTTATGTGGACGTCAATCTGCCCGCCATCACCCTGCTGCGCCTGAAGCGTGAACTGGCACAGGGCCGCATTGAACGGCAGGCTAATGGGGAAGTCCCCGTCACCCTGACCATGGAAGATGGTACGACTTACGAACATATGGGCCGCATGGCGCTGTCTGAAGTCAACGTCGATACGTCCACAGCGTCCGTCGTGGTGCGTGCCATCATGCCTAACCCGGACAAGCTGTTGCTGCCCGGCATGTATGTACATGCTGAACTGGATGAAGGGTCTGACCCCAGCAGCCTGTTGGTGCCCCAGCAGGCCGTCAGCCACAATACCCACGGCGATGCACAGGTCTGGGTTATCAAACCAGATGACACGGCAGAATTGCGCCAGATTCAGATTGGTCAGGCTGTTGGGCAGGACTGGCTGGTCACTGGTGGCCTGAAAGCGGGTGAACGCGTGGTGATTGTCGGTGTGCAGAAAGTAAAACCGGGGGCCAAGGTCAAACCGGAAGAAGTCACCGCACCGGCCGCCGCAGCCCAAAATAACGCCAGCCAGAACAAGGGCCAGTAAGACACATGTCCCTGTCGCGCTTCTTTATTGATAGACCCATTTTTGCGTGGGTCATCAGTCTTATCATCATGCTGGTTGGCGGCCTGTCCATTTTCAAGCTGCCTATCGCCCAGTATCCCTCAATTGCCCCACCGCAGATTGCTATCTCGGTTACGTATCCGGGTGCATCCGCCAACACGGTGAATGACACCGTTGTGCGTCCCATCCTGCAGCAGATGTTCGGGCTGGATCATCTGGAATATATTTCCTCCCAGTCTTACGCATCCGGGCAGATGGAAATTGATCTGACCTTCGCACAGGGAACCAACCCTGACATTGCGCAGGTGCAGGTGCAGAACAAGCTTCAGCTTGCCCAGCCCAAACTGCCTACAGAAGTGACAATGCAGGGGCTGAGCATCACCAAAGCCGTGAAGAACTTCATGCTGGTGCTGGCCTTCATTTCGACCGATGGCAGCATGAGCGGCTTTGATATTGCTGACTATGTCGCCTCCAATATTTCTGATCCGCTCAGCCGTGTTACCGGCGTGGGTGACCACACCCTGTTCGGGTCTGAATACGCCATGCGGATCTGGATGGACCCGGCCAAGCTGTTCAACTATGGCCTGACATCCAAAGACGTTCAGAACGCCATTCAGACGCAGAACATTCAGGTGTCTTCGGGTGAACTGGGCGGCCTGCCAGCCGCAAAGGGTATCCGTCTGGATGCCACCATCATTGGCCCAACGCGCCTGACGTCCCCGGAAGAATTCCGTAAAATTCTGCTGAAGGTGCAGCCTGATGGCTCACAGGTTCGCATTGGTGACATTGCCAAGGTTGAACTGGGCCCGCAGAGCTACAACACCAATTCATTCTATAACAACATGCCTGCTGCCGGTATGGCGCTGAAACTGGCCCCCGGTGCCAACCAGCTTTCAACCGAAGCAGCCGTGCGTGAACAGATCAAGCAACTGGAAAAGTTTTATCCGCCGGGTCTGAAAACCGTTTACCCGCTGGATACCGAACCCTTCATCACACTTTCCATTGAAGAAGTGGTTGTCACATTGGCAGAAGCCATCGGGCTTGTGTTCCTTGTGATGCTGATCTTCCTGCAAAACTTCCGTGCAACACTTATTCCCACCATTGCAGTGCCTGTTGTGTTGCTGGGCACGTTCGGGATGCTGGAACTGCTTGGCTTCTCCATCAACACCCTGACCATGCTGGCCATGGTTCTGGCAGTCGGTCTGCTGGTGGACGACGCGATTGTGGTGGTTGAAAACGTGGAACGCGTCATGACGGAGAAAAATCTTTCTCCGGTTGAAGCAGCCCGCGTTTCAATGGATGAAATTTCCGGCGCGCTGGTCGGTATCGTTCTGGTGCTGACGGCCGTGTTCCTGCCCATGGCCGCGTTCTCGGGCTCGGTCGGGGTTATTTACCGGCAGTTTTCCATCACCATTGTTTCCGCCATGTGGCTGTCTGTGCTGGTGGCTATGGTGCTGACCCCAGCCCTGTGCGCCACAATGCTGAAACCCGGCTCGCATGAAAAAACAACCGGCGTCGCCGGGTGGTTCAACCGGAACTTTACCAAGCTGACCAACGGTTATCTTCGCGGCGTCAGCTTTCTGGTTAACCGGATGGTAGTGTCCATTCTCGGGTTTGTGGTTGTAACGGCCCTGGCTGTGTTCCTGTTCAACAGACTTCCTGCTGGCTTCCTGCCAGATGAAGATCAGGGGCTTATCTTCGGGCAGGTCACCATGCCGCCGAATACGCCTATGGAACAGACCGCTGCCATGAACCGCGAGATCACGGATTACATTCTCAAGACAGAAGGTAATCTGGTGGAATCCGTGTTCGCCATGAATGGCTTCAACTTCGCGGGGCAAGGCCAGAACTCAGGCGCATTCTTTATTCGTCTGAAAGACTGGAAACTGCGGCCCGCCGCATCCCAGACATCAGCGGCCATTGCCAACCGCATCATGATGCATTTCTGGTTCAACCCAAAAGCGCAGATTTTTGCCATTAACCCACCAGCCGTGCTGGAATTGGGGAACGCAACCGGCTTCGACCTTGAACTGGAAGACCGTGGGCATCTGGGCCACGAAAAACTGCTGGCAGCCCGTAACATGGTTCTGGGTCTGGCTTCCAAAGACAAACGCCTGATGGCGGTGCGTCCGAACGGTATGGAAGATGCGTCCCAGTATCACCTTGATATCGACCGGGAAAAAGCCAATGCTCTGGGCATTACGGTTGATGACATCAACAGCACCATTCAGGGGGCTTTGGGGTCGATTTATGTCAACCAGTTCACCCGCAATGACCGTGTGAAGCAGGTTTACATTCAGGGCACACCAGAAGCCCGCATGATGCCGGATGACCTGAATAAATGGTACATTCGCAATGCCATGAACACCCTGACCCCGATGAACACATTTGTCAGCGGGCGCTGGATTCTGGGGCCACAGAAGGTTGAAAACTACAACGGCCTGAATGCCTTTGAAATTCTGGGTCAGCCTGCTGCCGGCTATAGTTCTGGGGATTCGATAGCGGCCATTAAGGACGTTCTGGCCAAACTGCCGACAGGCATTGGCTATGAATGGACCGGCCTGTCCTTTGAACAGGTTGCCTCAGGATCTTCAACCGGACCGCTTTATGCTCTGGCGTTGGTCGTCATTCTGCTGTGCCTTGCCGCACTGTATGAAAGCTGGGCCATTCCACTGGCGGTTATTCTGGTTATTCCGCTCGGCGTGCTGGGGGCTATTGCCGCAACCCTTCTGCGCCATATGGATAACGACGTTTACTTCCAGGTCGGGCTGCTTACGACCGTTGGTCTGGCGGTTAAAAACGCCATTCTGATTGTCGAATTTGCCAAGGCTGGTTTTGAACGGGGGGAAAGTCTGGAAGAAGCGGTGCTGACTGCTGCCCGCGAACGTCTGCGGCCTATCCTCATGACATCCATCGCGTTTGTGGTGGGGGTTTTCCCTCTGGCAATTACATCCGGTGCAGGCTCGGCTTCCCGTATCGCCATCGGCACAGCCGTTGTGGGCGGCATGACCACAGCAACCTTGTTGGCCGTCTATTTTGTGCCGGTCTTCTTTGTGGGGGTCTTGCGTCTGTTCCGTGTGAAGCGGATCAGCGAACGCAAGGAAACACCGTCTTCAGCCTCCCATGCTATCGGAAGCGAATAAGCGCATGTCTGCACCGTCTTCTTCCTCACGTCCGCTCCGCTTCCGCGTGGTCTCCGTTGCTTTGGCAACGGGGCTGCTGTCGGGGTGCACGATGATCCCGAAATACAAGCGGCCAACGCCCCCTGTGGCAACCACATGGCCCGCTTACCAGAATACCGCCAACCCTAAACTTCAGCAGGCCGCCTATGATATTGGGTGGAGCGATTTCTTTACCGACCCGCGGCTGAAAGCGCTGATTGCCATCGCTATCCGTGAAAACCGCGATATTCGCGTTGCGGCGGCAAACATTGCTGAAGCCCAAGGCCAGTATGATGTACAGCATGCAGGCCTGTTCCCGACCATCAGCGCAACAGGCGGCCCGATGTATCAGGCCCCATCTGACGCGGCAGGGCTAAGCTTCGCACCGGGGCTTGGAACGTCCAGTTCCGAAAGCTCCGGCATGAGCATCGCGCGTGACCCGTTCCGCTATTATCAGGGTGGTATCGGCTTTTCATCTTATGAAATTGACCTGTTTGGCCGTATTCGCAGTCTGACGCGCGAGTCTGCTGAAAAAGCTTTCTCGCAGGAAGCAAACCTGCGCGGTATGCTTATCAGTATCGTTTCACAGGTTGCGACAGCCTATGTGACATGGCTGGGCGACCGTGAATTGCTGGCAGTTGCAGAAAATACTCTTGCCGCGCAGGAAGATACCCTGCGGCTCACCCGCCAGAAATATGACCACGGTGAAGCCAATCTGCTGACCGTGCGTCAGACAGAAACGCAGGTGCGCCAGAGCGCTGGCCTACGGGCAGATGCACGCCGCAAAATTGCACAGGATGAAAACCTGATCACCCTGCTGATCGGCGCGCCCATACCCGGCACGCTGCCTGACCCCCGCCCCTTGGGCCAGCAGAGCATTCTGGCAGATATCCCTGCTGGGCTGCCGTCTGATCTGCTGACACGCCGCCCAGACATTGTAGCCGCCGAGCACGATCTGTTGGCGGCTCAGGCCGATATCGGTGCGGCGCGGGCTGCGTTTTTCCCGCGTCTGACCCTGACGGCAAGTGATGGGATTTCCAGTCTTGCATTCAACAAGCTGTTCACATCTGCCGCGACCACGTGGGGCCTGAACCCGCAGCTACAGATCCCGCTCTGGACATGGGGTATGAATAGCGGGAACCTGAAAGCCTCAAAAGCAAGACGGAACGGCAAAATCGCCTCTTACGAAAAGACGGTGCAGTCCGCCTTCCGTGAAGTTGCCGATGCACTGGCTGCCCGGTCGGCTTATCTGGATGAAAAAAAGCAGGCTGATGAGCTGGTTTTGGCTTCTGCCGACGCCTATCGTCTGGCCAAAATGCGCTATGACGCTGGCACTGACTCCTATCTGACCACGCTGGATTCCCAGCGGGCCTATCTTCAGTCACAGCAGAACCAGATTACGGTCAACGTGGCCAATTATCAGAACCTGATTACCATTTACCGTGCATTGGGCGGTGGCTGGAAAGAACATTCTCTTCCCCCACAGTCCCCTGTCTCAATCGCGCATCAGCCGGTTTCGCAAACAGGCTGATCTTCGCCGGATGTGTTTTTGCAAGGGGATGTTCCAATAGGAATATCCCCTTTTTTATTGGGTGTGTACGGACAGACCGGTTGAAAATCGACAAGAACTGTCTGCATCGACAGACGCTTTCAAACCAATCTGATTAGTTTAACTGCCTAAAACCTTAGCTTTTCCCGGCTTTCGTCCATTTGGCTGATGTATTTACCTACCACCACAGCACTTCTCCAAAACCATGATCTTCCCCTGCCAGTGGTTTGACAGCAGTTTTTAGGAAAGAAGCGATCTGCGAGTGATCCGCCAGTATTGGACACTCTGCTTTGCTTCTTCGCGCCTTTCCGGCTTATCAAGCGCCCACGTACACTCCGTCGCTGTAACCAGACTTACAAGACAAGCTGCATTGCACAGCGTGAGCCAACAGGAAGGCCAGAGGCTTCTTCCTCATGCACGAGGCTCTGAAGGCGGCACTCAGGCTCCGATCTCTCAACCAATCGAAATCCTAATTTTTCATAAAACGGACGGTTCCACGGTACATTTAGAAAAGTCGTTAAGGTAATGCGCTGGTAGGTATGCTCACTCGCAAAATGACACGCTGCCGCAATCAAGGCACGCCCCACTCCCCGCCCTTGCGCAACAGGCTTCACCGAGACTTCAAGAATATGCAAATCTCGACCTTGGGATTCTGCACTTAAAAAACCGACAGGTTGATCCTCACGATCGGCTGCAACCCAACAGGTGCCTGCTTTGATACACGCCAGATGTTTTGTTTCTGAAACCGCAGGCTCATCATCCGCCAAAAATGCCAGTTGCGGTAACTGGCGAAAAATCTCGGCCGCAGCACGCTCCACTTCTGGTAGCAGACTGGCATCTGGCGGCCTCCCCATACGCACATGATACGAACGATCAGAGGACGGATTGGTAAAGTCGGGAAGATCTGAAAAACTGCTCATATTGTCTGTTTTACAAGCAATTCCGCATAAAAAAAGGCCGTCCAAGACAGCCTTTTTTCTTACCCAAATACGAAAACTTATTTTTTCGCAACAGGCGGAGGAGAGAGTTTCAACACCCAAAGCTGGGCAATATCATGGGCACCACTATCGCCTTCAACAGACTTCAGCGTTGCAATGGCATCGGCCTTCTTACCAGCCTGCATCTGTGCCAGGCCGAGGTGCAGACGGGCAATGTTTACATCAGCCACACCTTTGGAAATAGCCTGCTGCATCAGGTCCAGACCTTTATCAGCCTGACCGAATGTGACGTAGTTATAGCCAACGGTCAGCAGTTCGTCGCCAGTTTTTGCCTTCTGTGCTTTGGCTTCATCAGCAGCGATAGACGCCTTCTTATCGGCAACGGTCTTTTCAACCAGAGCCTTCAGACGGGCCTGACGAGGAGCTTCCGCGCCCTGCCCCAGAACATTGGCTTCATAGCCTTTGTTCATCAGGTCGAGTGCAAGCTGTGGCATACCATTCTGTGTGGCAATTTCCGTCATTTCCATGAAATCACGGGCCTGGGACACATTCCCGGCAGCCAGACGAATACGATAGACATCAAGCTGCAACGTCGGCGGGATTTTGGAATTGACAATCAGTTCGTGCAGCAGAAGATCCCAGTATTCCTTCTTGGGGTAATACGTTGCCAGCATGACGTATGCATGCGTGCTGGCTGTGGCATCTTTCATGGCTGTGGCGCTGGCAGCCAACATCTGCAGCTGAGATTCAGCCGGGGCCTTCTTGGCCTTTACTTCCGCATCAATCTGCTCTTTCAGCACCCGAACCGTGTTCGGATAATCTTTTTGCAGATAGTAAGACTGCGCCAGAAGCGTACCCATGGTGGCATTAGGGCCGACTTCTTTCTGATAGCGTTCAATCGCCTTGACTGCACGCGGGTAGTCTTTGGCTGTATAGGCCATTGTCGCTTCAGACATCAGCATCTGGTGCTTGGTGTCTTTAGGCGTACGGGGCGATGCAATCAGCTTGTCATAAGCGGCGGTTGCGGCATCCACATTCCCAGCCTGCGTGGCCACGGCGGCACGCATCTGGGTAATGGTATAGGATTCATAGTCACTCTTGCTTTTTACAGCATCCGCCGCATCTACCGCAGCCATGGCTTTTGGGTAGTTATGGGCTGCAAGCGCGCTTTGCGCCTGCATTAGCGCCTTGCCAACATCCGCGCTCAGCTCATCCGCTGCATGGGCTAGAGGCTGTGCAAACGCGAACGCAACGCTGGCAAACAGCGAAATGCGTAAAAGATGGGATGACATTAAATCACTGTCCTTCTGCAAACTGCTCTTGCCCGACAATACCAAGCTTGGTCACACCAAGCCGCTGGGCATCAGCCATAACATGCACCACCGTTTTGTAATCTGCCAGACGGTTTGGCTGCAGATGTACTTCTGGCTGGGTTTCAGCCGGGCCGGTTGCTGCTTCACGCAGGCGGGCCTGAAGGTCATCTTCGCCAGAAATGGGCTGGCCATTCCAGGTAATGGTGTTGTCGAAATCAACAGCAAGCGTCACCACTGGCGTTTCCTGCGTTGAAGGCGGCGGGTTACCTTGCGGCAGATCGATGGAAACGGCCTGGGTCTGCAACGGAATAGTGATGATAAGCATAATCAGAAGAACCAGCATCACGTCGATCAACGGCGTGGTGTTGATATCAACAATGCCTTCGTCTTCCGTTGTGCTTTCCGATCCGACATTCATGCCCATGGGCTGTCACTCTCTTACAAATTCTGGTTCCGCGACACAGTCCGAACCCAGCCGGACGCAGGACGCAGAATAAGGGGGCAGATGTTCCGTCACAGCCTAATCGAGCTGCGACAGAACGTCCTGTTCTGATCAGCCGTCTTTCGGCTTCTCGGTAATAAAGTCGATATGTGCAATACCGGCTTCCTGACAGGCTTCCACCAGTTTACCCACGGATTCATAGCGGGATTTCATATCCCCGCGGATCTGAATCTGCGGCTGAGGCTGCATGACGGCTACCTTTTCAAGACGGTCCATAAGATCGGACCGTCCTTTAAGTGGCGTTTCGTCCCAGTATGCCTGTCCGCTCTCCGTCACTGCAAGCACGACATTCCCGTTTTTGGTCTGTGTCGGCTGGTTCATATCCTTCGGCAAATTGACTTTTACCGTATGCGTAGCAACCGGAATTGTGATCAGAAAGATGATCAGCAACACCAGCATGACATCAACGAGGGGCGTCGTGTTGATCGCAGATACGACTTCGTCTTCGCCCCCGCTGTCTCCGACAGACATACCCATGATTAGCCTACCCGGTTTGAGACGGTGGAAGTGGTGGGTGAGTTGTCAGCGCGGACAACAATGTTTTCTGCACCCGCACCATGACGCACACCACCGATCAGGATGGACTGAAGGTCAGCAGCAAAGTCACGCACGCTGTCCATGGCACCCTTGTTACGGCGAACCAGCAGGTTGTAGCCCAGAACGGCCGGAACAGCGGTGGCCAGACCAATAGCCGTCATGATCAGCGATTCACCAACAGGGCCTGCAACCTTGTCGATAGAAGCCTGACCGGCAATGCCGATAGCTGTCAGAGCGTGGTAAATACCCCAAACCGTACCGAACAGACCCACGAACGGAGATGTGGAACCAACAGTCCCCAGGAAGGCGAGACCTTTCTGCAGGCTGTTCTGGATGTTGTTCACGGAACGCTGGATTGAAAGAGACGTCCAGCTGTTCAGGTCGATGGATTCCTGCATCGTGCCTTCGTGGTGTTCAGCTGCAACAATGCCGGTGTCAGCAATGTAGCGGAACGGAGACGTCGTGCTCAGGGCCGCAGCACCTTCCTGAATGGAAGATTTGGTCCAGAAGTTTTTGGTGGCTTCCTTGGCAGCAGCAAACAGGCGAGCCTGTTCAATGAACTTGGTGATCATGATGTACCAAGTGCCCAGGGACATGATCAGCATGATGATCAGCACGCCACGAGCGATGATGTCACCGTTAGACCACAGCGCACCCAGACCGTATGGGTTTTCAACTTCCTTGCTGGCAGCAGGTGCCGGAGGAGGAGCTGCAGGCGTGTCTGTAGCAGGAGCCGGGGCGGCAGCTGGTGCAGACGCATCTGGGGTTGGGGCAGCCGGTGCAGCGCTGTCAGTCGGAGCAGCTGGAGAAGCTGCTTCGGGTGCAGGGGCAGCCGGAGTGTTGGTGGAATCGGTGGTGGCAGGAGCCGTAGCGGCAGGAGCAGAAGCATCCTGAGCCAGAGCAAGAACCGGTGTCGCCGTGCCCAGCATGACCGCGAGGGCCGGAACCACGAGACCCGAGACTGGAAGACGAGACAGTCTGATCATGTACCTAAAAATCCTTATCTTAATGCGGCCTGGTGTCGGCACCCTTCCGGCACCAGGCAGTTATCTCCAGAGTTCGGCTTAATTGCCGGGATCAGTCATCCAGTCTGAACCTGATCACATACACCTTGTGAAGCTCCTTGACGGGAACACCGTTTTTGGTTGCCGGACGGTAACGGGCCTTGTGGACGTAATCGAGAGCGGCCTGCGCAAAAGACTGACCTCCCTGCACGGACTGAACAGAGCAGTTGCTCGTCATACCGGTTGTTTCCACGTCGCACGCAACAGTCACGCGACCTTCGATGTTCTCTTCTTCCATATCCGGCGGATAAACCGGACGAGCATTGTTCAACGGCGATGTGCCAGCCGTCGTATCGGGCGAATCAGACGGGGCCGCTTTCGAAGCTGGTTCGGTCACGGGCGGAGCCGGTGACGTAACAGTCTGCGGCGGAGAAACATGCTTGGGCGGCGTCCGCGAAACATGCTTGATCGGCGGGTTCGGCGGCGGCGGCAGCTGAATCTTCGGCGGCGGAATGTACGGCGGCGGCGGTACCGTCATGGTTGGCGGCGGCGGCGGCGGCGGCG
>NZ_BAMW01000058.1 GCF_000963945.1 Acetobacter indonesiensis
ATCCGTCCAGCCCCGTCGGACAATTTTCTTTGTGACATTAAAGTCCCAGCCTGCCCACGGATTTTTGTCGACAAGATCACGTTGAACAAGGTGGTTCCAAAGTGAAGACATACGCGAAAAGTGGTTTTTGACTGTTTTCCCGCTGACTGTTTCTTGTCCCTGCTCTTGTGCTTGAGCGATGATCATACGCAAAGGGAGAACAGTTTTTCCTTTGCCATGGGTCGCGGGTAGGGATGACAGAAGGTCAAAAAATTCACCGGCTACTGTGCCCGTTATTTGTCGAATGGGTTTGTCGCCGAAGGCCTCAATGAACAGATCAATGGTCTTACGAGTGGCCTTGAGCGTGTCGGGGCTTTTGGTGGTGTCTGAGTAGATGAATTTTTCCGCCATCACCGACAGGCGAGGGGAGGACGATTTGACAGGAGCAGGCTTTTCTTCTGCGCCCACGTTTTCAAGAGGAGCAAAAGATGATGCCGGAAGATTTCCAGCCTGCTGAGCAAGTGTCTGATTGCTACGAATATCCACAATCATCGCCGCCAGCCGGTTTGCCTCTCCCCGAAGCATTTCTTTCTCTTTGGCACTTACGGCTGCCCCTGTTCTGAGGTGCTGACTCAAGGTTTTCAGTCGCATCTGGATGGCAGCAAGGTGATCCTTGCTCTGCTGGAGAAAGGTGCTCTCTTTCTGAACCTGTTCTAGCATCTCCATCGCATGGCGGGCTTTCTCAGCCTTTTGCTCCAGTGCGTGGCACTCCTCTGCGAGGGAGAGAGTCGTTTCCTGATCCCGGATCATCTGGGTTTGCAAGGTCAGAAGCTCTTGCAGAAGAGTAGGGGAAGCCTGTTCGTCCAAAGTTCGGGCCCTGTGAAAGAAGTCGCCTGTACGCGCATACAGATCAGCAGCTCTTTCGCGGGCGATCAACTTTTTATCTGTGCGCAGGGAGAGGGAGATTTCAGACCGGCCCAGAATGGCTTTGAGGTCTTGGGGGATGGCACGGCGGAAATGGTAGTGTGAGCCGATGAGGCGA
>NZ_BAMW01000057.1 GCF_000963945.1 Acetobacter indonesiensis
CTCCTGCTCCTGCTCCTGCTCCTGCTCCTGCTCCTGCTCCTGCTCCTGACGACAAAACCGGTAGGTCTGCGCTGACAAGCGTCTCTTACGCTGCCCATGGGAATGCTGAAGCACAGGAGGCTACACCCGCAGTAGAAGCTAAACTGTTTGACCAACGTCCGCCCGCTCCGGCAGACAAAAAGCCCGTCTCTGTTCCGCAGGATCTGCGGCCGCCGTCCATTGCTTTGGGGGATTTATTTGCGGCTATTCATGACGCCCGTATTTTCACAGACCCCAAAGCCGTTGCCGATGCCATTCCAGATCAGTCCCCCGCTGATCTGGTGGCTGCATGGAAGCAGCAGAAAGATTTACCGGGCTTCAATCTAAAGCTGTTTGTGTCACAACATTTTACTGTTCCGGTTTTACGGTCAGCCTCTTACTCGCGCAAGCCGGGTGAAAATGTGCGTGATTACATTACCGGCATGTGGGACGTGCTGACACGGGACGCGGATGCCCCCATTCCGTGGTCCTCCTTATTGCCCCTTCCACACAAATATATTGTTCCAGGTGGAAGATTTTCAGAAATATATTACTGGGACACATATTTTACCATGATCGGCCTTTACGAGGACGAACGCATTGACCTGATGCGCAACGTGGTACGTGATATTGCGTCCCTGATTGACCGCTATGGTCACATGCCGAATGGGAACAGAACCTATTACCTTGGGCGCTCCCAACCCCCATTTTTTTCGGTCATGCTCGATCTGTTAGCCAGTCACGATGGGCAGGTTGTTTACACATCATTCTTGCCGACACTTCAGCGAGAATATGATTACTGGACAGATGGGGCCGCGACCTTACAGCCGGGAAGTGCGTGGCGGCATGCGGTTAAACTATCTGATGGCACCGTCATGTTCCGTCCGTGGGATGATATGAACACACCCCGTGACGAGAGCTTCCCGCAAGATCAGGAAACAGCAAGACAAACACACCGCAACCCGAATGAGTTATGGCGTGACCTCCGCGCCGGGGCAGAAACAGGGTGGGATTATTCGTCACGGTGGTTAGCCGACGGAAAAACCCTTTCTACCATTCAGGCAACATCTTTAATAACTATTGAGTATAACTGCCTGATCGTGCACCTGATGCAGACCTTATCCCATGCCTATGCCTTAAGCAACGACAAGACAAAATCTGCTTTTTACGCAGAACAGGCTAAACATCTTCAAGCTGCTATCAATCATTATCTGTGGAATGCACAGGAAGGTGCCTATTACGATTATAATTGGAAAACCCAGAAACAGCTTGATGTTTTATCAACAGCTACTGCTGTGCCCCTGTTTCTGCACCTAGCCCCCCAAGAAAATGCGGATGCTGTTGCCAAAACTATTGAAAAACGTCTTTTGCATGTGGGGGGCCTGACAGTGACTGACCGCGTCACCGGCCAGCAATGGGATTCCCCGAATGGCTGGGCACCGGAGCAATGGATGGCCATTAAAGGGCTGGAACAATATGGCCATGACAGTCTAGCCGCTGAAATAGGCCGACGCTGGATGGCCCGTGTTATCGGAACCTTTGAAAAAAGTGGTGTTCTATTAGAGAAATATGATGTCGTTTCTCCAGAAATCAGCCCAACAGGAGGTAAAGGGGGTGGTGAATACCCCATGCAGGTTGGCTTTGGGTGGACAAACGGAACACTGCTTGGTCTGATGAACCGCTATCCGCAGAAAACCAGGACTGTTCTTGATAAAAACCCGATGGCTGATCAGGAATCCCAAAAGCCGTTACCGCCCGTTGATGCATGGGACGCAAAAGGCCCGGATATCCCTGTGACCGAAAAATCACCGCTAAAGGGTGTGCCTCTGTCCGCTTTGCATACAGAGGATGATGCACAGGACGAGCAGAATCAGAAAAGTAGCCCCGCTTCAGACCCACAGAATGCTAGACCACTTGCACCACCGACAGAGAACGACAGGACAGAAAAAAAGTCGTCTGATAACTCTGCCGGACCTCAAAATGCCACTTCCCCACGCGAGCAACAGCAACAGCAACAGCAACAGCAACAGCAACAGCAACAGCAAAGTTCTGGACGCCCCTGAATAGAGCGACCAGAACTTTCTGAACAAAGTGTAGATCAGATACCCGGCAACTCGTTAACAGTTACCACACGCCACCCTTCTTCCAGCCGTTCCAGAATGGTGAGAGAAAGGTTCTGGATGGAAAAATGAAGCGCTGTTTCAGCGTGAATACGCAATGCATGGGCCAGTGCCGCACGGATTGCGCCACCGTGGCTAACGGCAACGACGTCTTGTCCGGCATATGCTTCCGCCAGCCGATCAAGCCCACGCCCCACACGGGCACAGACATCAATCATGCTCTCACCATTAGGGGGGCATTCAGACGCTGACACTGACCAGAAGGGATGGGGTGCCAGATGCAGATGGTGTGGCAGTTCATGGTGCGCCATACCCTGCCATGCCCCGAGGTCCTGCTCTATCAATGCGGGCTCGACCGTGAGCTGGGCTGTGCCGTATCCGGCATCCTGAATTGCCTCCGCCGTGCAGCGCGTTCGTGAAAGAGGGCTCACAAGCCAGTTTGCTTTTTTAGGCAAACGGGCTGCCAGCGCTTCATACATGGGGCGTTGGGCAATCAGACTATCGGGGCACAGAGGCACATCTAGCGTGCCATAGAGGCTAAGCCGGGCATTCTGTTCCACCAGTGCATGGCGAATCAGCCAGAAGCGGGTCACGCCTGACGCCAGTTGCGGCGTGTCCAGAAAATTACCCTGATTGGTTTGCGTTACTTTGGTCGGAGAAGCTGTCACAGTCATAACGCTGTTGTGCGATCAGGATTGCCCCAAGGCAAGCGAAGAAATCGTGACGCTGTCACGCTTTCCGTTGCCGTATATGTGGCTGCTCCTCGCGTCAGGCGGCACATCGTGGATAAAAATACCAGCCTGTGACCGCGGTGCATAAGAAGGGGAAGGGTCAGCCTGCTCGATAGGCTGCCAATAAGCCAGAATCAGGCTGATTTTGGCCAGAACCTTACCTGCGTCAGCAATTTCCCGTTCCAGTCTGGCGCTCGCCCCCAGTCCATCATGCGATGGTTCCCCTGAAATGAGGCGCGCACCCGCTGAAAGCCGCAAAGCCGCAGCTTTACCGCCGCGCGCATGGGGATGCAGCAGAGCGACCGGCTGGCCAAGGTGACACAGGAGCGCCCCCAGCGTCCGGTGTTCAGGCGGTACAAAAGCGGAGACATCCGCGTTTAGCCATTGGTACAATTTGCGACATCGATCGAAATCAAGGGGGGTATCAATATCCTCCGCTTCGGGTGCCCGCACCATGAAAGAAAGAATTGTCTGCTGCCTGTCCCAATCATGGGCAATGATTGGACGTTGCGGCACATATGGGGTCAGCAACTGCAAGTCTGGCTGATTGAAAATAATCGTCATGACAGCATGTAAAAAACGCCCTAGCCGGTCTGACACCACATTCGCAGGAACGGCAGCAAAAGCCTCCATTTCAGCTCGTGCCGCAGCCCAGCGTAGCAATAATCCATGATTGGCCCCATTCCCCAACACGCGACACGCCGGACTGGCTGGCCATTCGCAGCAATTGGCATAAGCCACCAACCCTGCTGGCAATGAAGCTGCCTGAAGCCGGTCTTTCCAATTTGGAGGCAAAAGCAATGCGCCGCAGAAGGGAGGGCCAGTAAAAAATTTTGACCCGGTCACCATAACGGCCCAGCCTTGAGCCATGTAGGCGGCTATTCTGTCTGGCATAAGCCGCGCCTGACAGGCATCAACCACCACATCAAGCTGACCGGGATAAGCCGCACACAAAGCCGCAACTGCCTCCATATCCGGGGCTAGAAGACCGGTTTTAGACAGATCAAGCACATGCAGAAGCACTCGACGGCCCTGCGCCACTTCTTCAGCCACCATTGTCTGGCAGGCACGAATAACGTCTGAAGCCGGATATAAGCCTCCTTCCTCATTTCTAAGAGGAATGGTGAGGCATTTTGTATCGGGCGCGAAGCCGTCAATGAGTGCTCCTTTCTCAACAGTAATGCCCATAGCCGTTTCATGAGCAAAGTGGCATCCTTTCGCCGCAAGCGGGATTCCGCTCCCTGTTTCGTCTGGGGCCGTCAATATGGTGGTGACTGGTGCACCGCAGGCAGAAGACAAAGCAAGAACAGCCAACGCGCTATCCGTGCCAGATGCTGAAAGGACAACAGCGTCCGTGTCTTCGATGCCAAAGAAGTCAGCCAAAAAAGCCCGCATATCCTGCATTTTCTGCTGCAAAAATGAGAGGGCTTGCCCTTGTAAGACAGCCCTCATCAGTTGAAGACGCAGGGCTTCACCCCCAGCAAATCCCCGTTCTGACAGAGAGGATGCTGTTGATGATGCAAACGTAATCGCCCATGGGCGCGGACGATGAGAGCAACCGTAATGGTTTAAGCCTGAACGACGCCCTACGCTTAGCCGAGCGTCCCCTCCTTCAGCCATAAGGTCTTCCACCGGTCCAATCAGATGCCAGGCATCGCTCAACCAGACATGCAGACGTTCCCAGTCTGACAGCGTAAGAGCCGCCAGATCTGGGCTGACTTCAAGAAGGGAACAAAGCGTTGGACTGATTTCTTGAAGAAAAGACAGAGCGGGTGGTTGTACATCACTAAAGACACGCACCCAAGACTCCGGCAGCCTACTTTCCGGCACACTATCCAAAGACCAGCACCGTGCCGTCGTTCTGGCCGCCATCAGGGTGATTTTTGTAATATCAAGAACGGACGGTGCCGTATTTTTTAGTAAAACAGCCAGTTCAAGCGCATGGCGCAGATGAAATGCGACAACTGATTCCTCCCCAAGACAGGGAGCACCAAGAATAATTCCCTGACTCTGATCGACCTGAAAAGGAAGACCGATAGAAGGGTCAAGTTGAATATAACAAGATGGTGCCAAAACCTTTAATTCTGGCCTTTGTAATACTTTAAGAAGCGTTTCTGTCAGGTTTTCAGCAAACATATTCTCGTTCCAACCCACTTCTAACGCTCTGTGACATTTGTATTTCAATATCTCCGTATGCCTTAAATTCGCAAATTTTACATGATTACTGGTGAAGGCTGATCTTCTGGGTTATGCCTAGTATGTAAATTTTAAGAGTGCCTTTTTGGTCCACAAGAGCGGAATCTCAATGCGTATCTTATTGACAGGCGGGTGTGGGTTTATCGGGTCTGCGGTAATCCGGCATATTATAAAAGCAACCAACCATACGGTTCTGAATGTTGACTGCATGACCTATGCGGCATCGGAAGAAACCGTTGAAAACGCGCCTGACAGCGGGCGCTACGAGTTTGCACGCGCAAACATCGTGAACGGCAGCGAGATGAGCCGCCTGTTTGAAACATTCCGGCCGCATGCCGTCATGCATCTGGCGGCAGAAAGCCATGTGGACCGTTCGATCGACGGGCCGGGCGTGTTCATTCAGACCAACGTGGTTGGCACATATTCCCTGCTTGAAGCCGCCCGGAAATATTGGCTGACGCTTGATAAAGCTGACCGTGAAGCGTTCCGCTTCCACCATATTTCGACGGATGAAGTTTTCGGTGCTCTGGAACCAAACGATCCGCCGTTTACAGAAACGACACCTTACGATCCGCGTAGCCCATATTCGGCCAGCAAAGCCTCTTCTGACCATCTGGTGCGTGCTTGGTACCATACCTATGGTCTGCCAACTTTCGTGACCAACACGACAAACAATTACGGGATCTGGCACTTCCCGGAAAAGCTCATCCCGCTGATCACGATCAACGCTATCGAAGGCAAGGATCTGCCCGTCTATGGTGACGGTGCCAATGTCCGTGACTGGCTGTTTGTCGAAGATCACGCTGAAGCCTTGGTCAAAGCAGTAGAAAACGGTGTGCCCGGCGAAACCTACGCCATTGGTGCCCGCCAGCCCCGCACCAATCTGGAAGTCGTCAAAACCATCTGTAAGGTTCTGGATGAACTGTCCCCGGACGCCCAAGGTCCGCGTGAGCGCCTGATCCGCTTTGTAACCGACAGACCGGGCCATGATTTCCGTTATGAAATTGATCCAACCCATGCTGAAAAAGCCTTGGACTGGAAAGCCAAACACGACTTTGAAACCGGTATCCGCCGTACGGTGCAGTGGTATCTGGATAATCGTGACTGGTGGGAAGCTATCCGCGCCCGCCGCTATACTGGAAACCGTCTGGGAACCGCAGCAGAATGACACAGAAACCCGCAGTCG
This sequence comes from Acetobacter indonesiensis, assembly GCF_000963945.1. GTDB lineage: Bacteria > Pseudomonadota > Alphaproteobacteria > Acetobacterales > Acetobacteraceae > Acetobacter > Acetobacter indonesiensis. The sequence goes on from NZ_BAMW01000057.1 coordinate 6,252, forward strand.
CCACGCCCATGAAGGGCATTCTGCTGGCCGGTGGCTCCGGCACGCGCCTTTATCCAATGACGCTGGCAGCAAGCAAACAGCTTCTGCCTGTCTATGATAAGCCGATGGTCTATTATCCTTTGTCCACGCTGATGCTGGCAGGGATCAAGGACATCATGATTATCAGCACCCCTGCTGATCTGCCGCAGTTCAAACGTCTGCTGGGCGATGGGTCCCAGTTTGGTGTGACCTTTACGTACCGTGTCCAGGAATCTCCCGATGGGATTCCTCAGGCATTTCTGATTGCTGAAGACTGGCTGGGCGATGCGCCTTGTGCGCTGGCGCTGGGTGATAATCTGATTTTTGCCGACCATTTGAGTGCAGCCCTGCAAAGTGCGGCTCTGCGACCCAAAGGGGCAACCGTGTTCGCCTATCAGGTCCGCGATCCGGAGCGGTATGGTGTGGTCACATTTGATGAGACCGGACGTGCTCTTAGCATTGTTGAAAAACCCAAGGAAGCTCCCTCTAACTGGGCTGTGACTGGACTGTATTTCTATGACAACCGCGTTCTGGAGTTTGCAAAGCGCGTAAAGCCTTCTGCCCGTGGCGAGTTGGAAATTACAGACCTTAACCGCTTCTATCTGGAAGAAGGGTCTCTCCACGTTGACCGGTTGGGCCGTGGGTGTGCCTGGCTTGATGCAGGTCTGCCTGACAGCCTGATGGAAGCCGGCCAGTTTGTTCATACCATTCAAGCCCGACAGGGCATGTTGGTGGGATCACCAGCCGAGGTAGCGTATCGCCTTGGTTTTATTGATGCAAACCAGTTGCGTACCCACGCACAGCGTATGGGCAAGACGGAACTCGGTCGCCTGCTTCTGCAAATTGCAGACTCTGACCCTGCAGGAACCTAAGTCCCTTTTTATCATACCTTTCAGCCTGGAGCATTAACCCCATGAAAGTCGAACGTCTCGCCATCCCGGATGTCATTCTGGTGACCCCCCCACGTTTTGGCGATAATCGTGGTTTCTTTTCAGAAACCTATAATGTTGACCGCATGCGTGATGCCGGGATTGCCCAGCCATTTGTGCAGGACAACCAGAGTCTCTCCCGGCAGAAAGGGGTCGTCCGCGGCCTGCACTGCCAGCTCGACCCGCATGCGCAGGGAAAACTGGTGCGGTGCACCAAAGGGGCCATCTGGGACGTGGCTGTTGACGCCCGTACTGGCTCCCCCACTTACGGCAAATGGGTCGCAGCCGAACTGTCTGAAGAAAATTGGTCACAGCTGTGGATTCCACCGGGCTTTCTGCACGGTTTCTGCACACTGACTGAAAATGCGGAAGTGCAGTACAAATGCACCGGGCTGTATGACAAAGCCTCTGAACGCGCTGTAATCTGGAACAGTGCTGAACTGGCGATTGATTGGCCCATTAAAGCCGAAGAAGCCGTGCTATCTGAAAAAGACCTTGAAGCACCAGAATTTTCAGCAGCCAAAGGCTGGTTTCACCTATAAGACACGGAGCAGAAACAGATGAGTATTCTGGCACCCGAGGGCGGTCCCATTCTGGTAACAGGTGGGACAGGCCAGCTGGCAACATCTCTGGTTAATTTAGGTGGACGGCGCATCAAGTGCGTGGGCCGCCCGGCTTTCGACTTTGATAAACCTGAAACGCTGGCCGCTACACTTGATGCTGTTAAACCTGTTGCTGTTGTCAATGCAGCCGCATGGACAGCCGTAGATCTGGCTGAAACCGAACAGGCTGGGGCAGCCCGCGCCAATACCAGCGGCCCGGCAGAGCTGGCGCGTCTGTGTGCAGAGCGTGACACTCCGCTGATTCATGTTTCGACGGATTACGTGTTTTCTGGTGACAAAGGCGCGCCTTACGTTGAAACCGATGCGGTTTCTCCTGAAACAGTGTACGGCTCGACCAAAGCCGAAGGGGAAAAGCTGGCTCTCGCAGCTAACCCCAAGACCCTGATTTTCCGCACGTCATGGGTCTATTCAGCCCACGGCAAGAACTTTGTGCGCACCATGTTGAATGCTGGTGCCAAAAACCCTGCTCTGAAAGTTGTTGGGGACCAAAAAGGCAATCCAACCAGTTCAGATGATCTGGCACGGGCTATTCTGTCTGTACTAGCCATTATTGAAAAAGATGGCTGGAAAGCGGATTTCGCCGGCATCTACCACGTTTGCGGCACAGGGGACACCACATGGCATGGGCTGGCCGTTGCTGCCCTGAAAGATGCAGCTGCGCATGGGCAGGCCATGCCTGAAGTTTCTGCCATTCGTACGCAAGACTGGCCAACGCCCGCCAAGCGCCCGGCAGATTCCCGTATGGATAATTCAAAGCTAACCCGCGTCTTCGGGGTGACTATGCCTGCGTGGGAAGACAGTGTAAAACAAACAGTAGATCAGATTTTTACTCAAGCCTGACCTCTACAAAGACTAACAGGCACGGTCACATTTCAATAACCGTGCCTGACTGACCTAAAAGGACACTGTGTGCAGAAAGACAGTCAGAGCATTTTGCCCGGACACGCCTCTGCGCATAGTGAATCCAATAATTCCGTTAGTATTTTACTGTCTCTTTATAACGGAGCAAAGTATTTAGCGGAACAACTCGCCTCACTTGAAACCCAAACACATACAAACTGGGTTTTATACTGGCGGGATGACGGATCTACAGACTCCTCTCTTTCTTTCATGAAAGCCTTCTCCCAGAAGGTCGGAGAAGATCGATGTGTTCTGATAAGCGATCAAAACGGACAGCACATTGGTGTCACAGCCTCATATACAAAACTTTTGGCCGCAGTTCCCTCTGGCACAGCCGTCGCGTTCTGCGATCAGGATGATGTCTGGTTCCCGGACAAACTTGAACGCGGCCTGAATGCTCTGGCTCCCTTCACCGCACAACCAAGCCTTTACTGTGCCAGACAGATGCTAACGGATAAGTCTCTGTCTCCTCTGGGTCTCTCTCCATCTTTACCAGACCAGACTTCTTTTCTGGCGGCGCTGACACAGAATATTGCTACGGGCTGTACTCTTCTTCTGTCTCCCGCCGGGGCTGAATTATTAAAAAAAGCTCTGCCTGCGCCGCAGCATATTCTGCACGACTGGTGGGCCTATCTGATGGTTACCGGCGCAGGCGGCGTTATTCACTTAGATAATGAGCCCTGCCTGTTTTACCGTCAGCATGGCCAGAATGCCGTCGGGGCACATGTGCAATTTGCCAAACGGGCTTTTGCCGCCTTAAAGCGCGGACCACGGCTTTTCATGAGCATCTTCCGCGCTAACACAATGTATCTGATGCAGCGCAAACAGATGCTGACCCCCGATAACCAGAAAAACCTGATTTTCATTGCAAACGGCCTACGTCGAGGAGTCGGTGGCGTTCAAGCCCGATTCTCCATTTTGCGGCAGCTACAGCAATTACGAAGACACGAAAAACTGGAACAGTTGGTCTTCCAAGTTTGGTTTCTGTTCGGTTAAGCCTGAAAAAATTGGGCTTTTGCCAAAACTCTGCCTTACAAACCTTCTTTAGAACAGCAGATCACGGTAGGTTAAGCCACCGTTTCTGAACGAAGCCTTTGTTTTAACTGTCCTGAAAAGAACGGCAGCCCCGATGCTGCGTCTCTTCAGGCCTCTTGGAGTCAGGATCCAGACCTTTGGCGCGAGCAAGCCACCCACGATCTGCCGACTATGTTATCCCGACCTATAAAAGCGCGCTGCGCCTGCGCCTTGAAGAAGGTGGGGGCATTCTTCTGTGTCTGCTTGCCTGCGCCGTTCTGGTTGCCTTGGCCACCTACAACCCCAAAGACCCCTCTTTCAATACCGCCACGGGGCAAGCCCCCACCAATCTGCTGGGCATGTTTGGTGCTGTGCTTTCTGACACGCTGTTACAGGGAATCGGGATTGCGGCTGTTCTACCGTCCTTGATTCTGATGGCCTGGGGGTGGCGTTTCATGAGCCACCGTCTGCTTGGTCATGAATCTCTGGTCGTGTTCCTGCTGCGGCTGGTGGCCATACTCTGTCTGCTTCCTGTTAGTGGCGCGCTACTGGCTGGTATTCCCCTCCAGTTTACAGCACTCCCGCCCATTCACTGGCCAACCGAAGCTGGTATTGGTGGCGGCATAGGTTTTTCCATTGCCCAGACATCGCTATCCGCAGGCACTGCCGCTATCGGCCCGGCAGGGGGAATGGTTGTCTGGATTCTGGGGCTTCTGTTGTGCTGCCTGTTATTGGCATTAGGAACCGGGCTTCGCCGACAGGAGTGGCTGACCCTATGGCGTGGTTTCATGACCGTTATCCGCTTTCCAGGGCAGATGAGCATGCGGTTTGTGCGTTACTACGCCAGCCGCAAACCTCAAACTGATCGCGTCGCAACAGGCTATGCCGGCAGTGGGTATGCAACGGGCGAGGAAACGTCTTACGCGCCCAGCCATGCATCATCTCGCGCCCTGTTTGAAGACGATGACGAAGATGATCTGTCCCTTGCCCCCCATACACCGCCGGGAACAGCCCTTGCCCTGCGTGAAGATGATGGGGCAAGCATGCCTGTCACGCTGCCTCCGGCTCTGCGGGAAGATCCTGCACCGCAAGCCAGTCCAGCCCTTGCACCACACCCTGCGCCTGTTGCTCAACCTGCTAAAAACGGCCTGTTGGGACGTCTGTTTACAGGCAAGGAAAACGGAAACAGCCCAGCATCACGCAACGCAGCCTCCGCCAAAAAAGGCGGATGGGAACTGCCGCCGCTGTCCCTGCTGAAACCTGCCCCCAGCCATACTCAATACGGTCCCTCCCCCGAAGCACTGAACGCTACAGCCCGTATGCTGGAGCAGGTGCTGGCCGATTACGGCGTTCAGGGCACCATTGTCGGGATGAGCGCTGGCCCCGTCGTCACGCTGTATGAACTTGAACCCGCAGCAGGCATCCGGTCAGCCCGCGTGATCGGGCTGGCGGATGACGTTGCGCGTTCCTTGTCCGTTTTAAGTGTTCGTATTGCGACCGTACCGGGCCGCAATGTAATCGGGATTGAAGTTCCCAACCAGACTCGTGAAACTGTTTACCTTTCTGAATTGCTGAACCAGTCAACCTGGCAGGAAGACCCGGCGCACCTTTCGCTGGCACTTGGTAAAGATATTGCTGGCGAGCCTATCTTCAGTGACCTTGCCCGCATGCCGCACCTGCTGGTGGCAGGGACAACGGGGTCTGGTAAATCTGTTGGGGTGAATGCGATGATTCTGTCGTTGCTCTACCGGCTGTCGCCGGATGAGTGCCGCCTGATCATGATTGACCCCAAAGTGCTGGAACTCTCAATTTATGACGGGATTCCGCACCTGCTGACACCAGTGGTGACAGAACCCCCGAAAGCCGTGAACGCCTTGAAATGGGTCGTGCGCGAAATGGACCGGCGTTATCGCACAATGGCGCATCTACAGGTCCGTAATATTGCTGGCTATAACGCGCGCGCAGCCGAAGCCCGGGCTGATGGTGAAGTTGTTGTGCGGCGCGTGCAGACAGGCTTTGACCCTGAATCCGGCAATCCGATTTTTGAGGAACAGTCTGTAACGCTCGACCCCATGCCGTACATCGTCGTAATTATTGACGAAATGGCAGACCTGATGATGACAGCGGGGAAGGAAATTGATGCCTGCGTACAGCGTCTGGCGCAGAAAGCACGTGCTGCGGGTATTCACGTTATTATGGCAACACAACGCCCGTCTGTGGACGTCATTACCGGCACTATCAAGGCCAACTTCCCAACCCGTATCTCCTTCCAGGTGATCAGCAAGTTCGATAGCCGGACCATTCTGGGGGAACAGGGCGCGGAACAGCTGCTAGGTCAGGGTGACATGCTGTTTATGCAGGGTGGTGGCCGCATTACCCGTGTGCATGGACCGTTTGTGGCCGACAGCGAGGTTGAGCAGGTTGTCAACTTCCTGAAAGAACAGGGCGAGCCCATTTATGATGATGACGTGCTGGCTGAACCCGTTGAAGAAGCGCCCTCCAGCGGCAGCGGTAAATCAGGCGGCGGTGGAGATGGTGGCGAATCTGACATGTATGATGAAGCCGTTGCCATTGTAACGCGTGAAGGCAAGGCTTCGACGTCCTTTGTGCAGCGTCATCTTTCAATAGGGTATAACCGCGCTGCCAAACTGATTGAACAGATGGAAAAGGAAGGCATTATCAGCCGCGCAGATCATGTTGGCCGCCGCAAAGTTCTGGTCGGCCCTGCGCGCGAGGAATGAGTCGTCCCTCCACCCCGCCTTTTCTGCTGACCCTGCTGTATCAAGATCAGCATGTGGTCATTCTGGATAAACCAGCCGGTATTCCCGCACATGCGGGGCCGAAAGGAGGGGCAAGTGTGGAAGACTGTTTTCCGTTTCTGTCCCGCCGCAAAGATGGGCCTTGGCTGGCCCACAGGCTGGATACTGAAACATCCGGATGTCTGGCCATAGCCCTCCGCAAGCAGCCACTACTAGCCATGCAGCAAGCGTTTGCAGACAAAACAGCCCAGAAAACTTACTGGGCTGTTGTGCATGGTGGCCCTACTGAACAATCAGGCACAATCGACCTGCCCCTTTTGAAGCAGAGTGATCGTACCGGCTGGCGTATGGTCGTCAATCAACAGGGGGCAACCTCACGCACATCCTGGCGGGTGCTCGGGCGTACCGACTCACTTTGCTGGCTTGAGCTTTCGCTCCACACAGGGCGCACACATCAGGCTCGGGTGCATTGCGCCGCTATGGGGTGGCCCATTCTGGGTGACACACTCTATGGCACTCCACATCCTGAAGGGCTGCATCTTCTGGCCCGCAGCCTTACCTTACCGTTTAGCCCACCTATTACGGCAACAGCCTCCCCCCGCCCCGGAATGGAAGCGGCGTTAAACCAGTGTGGGTGGGTGAAATAACGTCGCAGGGGAAGCATCGGGAAGAGAGGCACACGCTAGTGTTTGCCTTCAAGAATGACATCCGATTCAGGCTTCATCACTGTATCAATGACAGGACAGCTTTTCAGGCCTGAAAGGTTCCTTTCCAGCGCCATTGCCTGACAATATCCTGATGCAGCAAGCGGCGCTTTTCCCGCACAAGAGTGTTATCAAACAGCCATGCTCGTTGCCGGGCATCCTGCCCCATTGCCTGCCGGAGGGGGGCATCTGTTATCAGGCATTCAAGCACAGAAACCAGTTCAGCTAGATTATCCGGGTCGGCATACAATCCGGTGTTGCCCACCACATCTGGCAGGCTGCCTTTATGAGACGCCACCACCGCTGCGCCGCACCCCATAGCCTCCAGCGCTGACATGCCGAATGGTTCGGGCCAACGGCTGGGAACCACAACAATGGCTGCCGCAGCCATTGCGTTCAGCACAACATCATGCGGCTGATACCCCCGTAAATGAACACCGGCTGCCTGCGCCTTGGGTCGCAAGCCCGATAGAAACGGTGTCTCTGGCGAATCTGGGCCGAAGCGATCAGCCCCAATCATATCCGCCTGCCAGTCAGGATATTTTGGAAGAATCTGCTCACAGGCCGCCACAAAAGCATCGGCCCCTTTGTCCGCAACAACCCGACCGGCAAAAAGCAGTCGGTTTTCCCGCTGTACAGGTGAAGGCGGCAGGGTTGCCATATCCAGACTGTTGGGCAGAACACGCACGCAGGCTTTGACATCCTGACTGACAAACCGGGAGCGAACCCACTCTGACACAGCAACAATGGCGGCAACCTGCCCCAGTTTCTCCCGTTCAGCGGGAGTGCGGGCCTGCCGCATACCGCATGGATCATTATGGAGAACCAGAACCACCGGCACAGTGGGGCATAATTTGCGCAGGGCTAACGCAACATCCGGCCGATTATGAATTTCCAGCAAGTCTGGCTTCATACGCCGCACAAGACGCGCCACCCCACCGGCATAACGGTTGATCCGACTAAAGGGCCGAAAGACGCGCTGCACAGGGGCAAAAGAAATCCCGGCAAACGGAGGGCCATCGGGCGGTAGACCGACTACCACCTCTCCCCTTCCGGCCATCCGTTGCACTAACAAGGAAATGGCCCCGGCCTCACCGGGGGCAAAACGTTCACGCGGCGGCAGCACCGTCAGAACTTTCAGGCCTGTTGTTTCCTGAAAGGCCGTTTCAGCAACCGTTGTTGAAGGCACCATTTCCTGCTCTCCACCCACAGCGCTTGCGCTTAGGCGATGGATTCGTACCGTTCAAGATGCCATGCTTCCGGTTCCCGTGCCGCAGCATCGTACCATTCCTGCATGAGGGGATGGTTGCGGACAGCCTGCATGTAAGCCAATGAATCGTCTGATAAATCTGACACACCGTAAGACAGAAAGCGGCAGACAACAGGGGCAAACATGGCGTCCGCATTTCCAAACTGGGCACCAAACAAAAAGGGGCCACCCTGCCCGTAACGCGTGCGCGCATTGGTCCAGAGAGCATCAATACGCTCAATATCTTGCAGCACATCGGCTTCAAGCGGCTTAGCCAGTGGCCGATTATCCCGGCCCAGATTCATGGGCAGCGTGGAGCGTACCCCCCGGAAACCAGAATGCATTTCGGCTGCAACAGATCGGGCAACGGCGCGTGCGCGCCGGTCAGCAGGCCACAAGCCGGGGGCAAATTCCGCACAATATTCTGCAATGGAGAGCGAATCCCACACGACAGCCCCATCATGTTCCAGATACGGGACACACCCATTGGGCGAGAGTGTTTTCAGGGCACGGGTCTGGCCGCCGCCTTCCAGTGGTATGACGTCCACCGAAACGGGCACGTCGGCCAGTTTGACCATTAGCCAGCCACGCAGAGACCATGAAGAATAACGCTGGGTGCCAATAACCAGACGACCGTCTGCCATAGTCTCTGTTTCCTTCATGCTGCCGAGGCGTTTGCTTCCCGGCGAATAAAACCACCACCCAGAATACGGGTGCCATCATAAAACACACAGGCCTGACCGGGCGCGGGCATTGCAGGTTCGGTCAGATGTACCAGAGCCCCGTCCGCTGTTGGCACAATACGGGCCGGACGTGGCACTTCACGGGCGCGCATCTGCACATGGCAGGACAATCCCTCCGGCGGCGCATCAACCAACCAGTTTACATCCCGCACTGACAGGGAACTGACGAAGGAGTGTTCACGCGGACCAATAATGACGCGACGCCGCCCCGGCTCCACGCCGACCACCATCTGGCGTTCGCCATTCAGGCGGGCAGCATTTCCCAGACGTTTGCTCTGCCCCACGGTAAAGCGCATGACGCCTTCATGGTGACCAACAACCTGACCGGCGCTATCAACAATCTCGCCCGGACCCGCCATTTCGGGGTGCATGCGTTCAACCAGATCAACATATGATCCGTCACTGACAAAACACAGGTCCTGACTGTCCGGCTTACCGGCAACAACCAGACCAAACTTCTCGGCATCGTCACGCACCGCGGCTTTGTCTGGCATGTCCCCTAGTGGGAAGCGCAGAAATTCAAGCTGTTCACGCGTGGTGGCGAATAGAAACCATGACTGATCGCGCGCACTATCCACCGGACGATGCAGTTCAACCCCCTGCGGGCCTTCCACACGGCGCACATAATGGCCAGTAGCCATGGCATCTGCCCCGATTTCTTTCGCAAGGCCAAGCAGATCGGTAAATTTCACGCCCTGATTGCAGGCCACGCACGGCACGGGAGTTTCACCCGCGGCATAGGCATCTGCAAACCGTTCAATCACGCTGTCCTGAAAGCGGCGTTCCGCATCAATAACGTAATGCGGAAAACCCAGGCGATCAGCCACAGCGCGGGCATCGCGGATGTCCTGCCCGGCACAGCAGGCCCCTTTTTTGGCAGCACCGCGCGAATCATAAAGCTGAAGGGTGGCGCCAATGACCTCGTGCCCCTCTGCCTGAAGGCGGGCGGCAACCACGGAACTGTCCACCCCCCCGGACATGGCCACAAGAATGCGCATGGCGCTTCCCTTTCTTTTCTTAAACCTTGGTTCAGGCCGTACGGGGCAACCGCACGACCAGACCGTCCAGATCATCCGTCATGACAATCTGGCACCCAAGACGGGACGTCTTTTCCAGTCCGAATGCCAGATCAAGCATATCTTCTTCATCATCCGTGGGTTCGTTCAGTTTAGGTGCCCAGGACGGATCAACAATGACATGACAGGTTGCACAGGCCAGCGAGCCTTCGCACGCGCCTTCCAGATCAATGCCATGCTTGTGGGCAATTTCTAGCACAGAAAGGCCTAGGGGCGCATCAACCGTACGCTCTGTTCCATCCTGCTCAACAAACGTCATCTGGGGCATTCGTCTTTTATCCTGCCAAGGCTGTCTTTTCGTGCGGTGGGTCTCACACGCATGCGGTGTTTTCGGGCAGGCGGTGGCCGCTTACCCGCAGGGCGGCCTGCGCCAGGAGCTCTGCCGCACGTTCCGCCTCGGCGGGTGAGGTAAAACGTCCGGGAGACAGACGCAAGCTTCTTCCCGCTTCATCGCGCGTCAAACCCATGGCTTCAAGCACGTAAGACGGTGCCAGTTCTGCCGAAGAACAGGCAGAACCAAGGGACACAGCAACCCCGGATACAGCTTCGACAACATCGACAGCCCGGATATCCGCAGGCAGACGCACACTCAAGATACCGGGCAGATGTGGGGCTGTTTCCGCATTTACGATACAGCCGGGCAGACACTGAAGCAGACGTTTCAGAAATACCTGCCGAAGGTGCGTCAGATGCACGGCATCATGAGGTTGTTCCAGCTTGGCTATGCGACACGCTTCACCGAATCCGGCCAGCAGGAATCCCGGCAAGGTGCCCGACCGTAAGCCGCGTTCCTGCCCGCCCCCGGAAAACAGGGGTTGAATCCGGACACGCGGCCGCCGCCGCACATACAAAGCCCCGGCCCCCTTGGGCCCATACAGTTTGTGCGAGGAAACCGACGCCAGTGAGAGGCCCATAGCCTTTACATCGACCGGTATTTTACCAGCCGCCTGCGCCAGATCAGCATGCAGCAAAGCCCCGGCCTGCTGCACAAGTGGCGCAAGCGTTGCGAAATCCTGCACGACACCGGTTTCATTATTTACCGCCATGAGCGAGACAAGCGCTGTTGGTACCTCAAGCGCGCACGCCAGCGTTTCAGGCGCAAGCAGACCATTGGGCTGCACGGGCAGAATAACAGGCTCAAACCCCTCGGCAGCCAGATCACGCACACTTTCCAGAACACATTTATGCTCGGTTGCCACTGTTATCACGCGCCTACGTGTGTCGCCCTGCGCGGCCAACTGACGGGCGGCCCCTTTTATGGCCAGATTATTGGCTTCTGTTGCACCAGACGTAAAAATGATCTCACGCGGGTCGGCTCCCACTAAAGACGCTACGTGCTGCCGCGCTGCTTCGACCAAAGTCGCAGCGCGTCGGCCCGATTCGTGGGTAGCGCTATGGGGGTTGCCGTTTTCCTGTTCCAGCACCGCCATCATCACCGCAGTTACACGTGGGTCACACGGTGTGGTTGCAGCATGATCGAAATAGAGTTCTGCCATTTGCTCCCCCGTCAGATGCCTGCTCGCTTTTCCTCCAACCCCACGTCGCGGCCACAACACAGTTGGAAAAAATCAGGTGCACGGTACGGCTGCTACAGGCCCAGAACTGGTGACGCGCTTTGCGCCATGCCAGCATAAGCCTGAATAAATTTATCTATGTCGGCTTCCTCCACATTCCAGGGGAGTGAGACCCGAATCGCCTGTCCGGCAAGGTCTTCAAGCCCCATGGCCTGCAAGACATGAGAAAACGCGACTTTACCGGATGAACAAGCCGACCCTGCCGAAACACAGATATTGGCCAGATCAAGCCGCATCAACTGCCCTTGGGCCTGTCGTCCTGGCAACGCCAGAGAGCTGGTATTGCCCAATCTGGGGGCTGCCCCCCCACATACAACCGCCCCGGCGGAAACAGCCGCCTGCTCCAGTTTGTTACGCAAGGTGCTGAGATCTCGGGGCGTTTCCATCGCTGCTTTCAGGGCGGCAGAAAGCCCTGCAATAGCGGGTAAGGGCTGTGTGCCGCCCCGACGTCCCTGTTCCTGCCCGCCGCCTTCAAAAAGTGGAGACACGCGCGCAGGCGCAGGCCCGGCCAGTAGCAAGGCTCCGGCTCCTTTGGGGCCACCAATTTTATGGCCCGAGATTGCCAGACTATTGGCCCCCGTCGTTGCGACTGAAAACGCCATCCGGCCCGCTGCCTGCACAGCATCAATATGCAGATGAGCCCCATATTTGCGGCATGTCGCAGAAATGTCCGTCATAGGATGAAGGACGCCGGTTTCGTTATTGGCCAACATCACGCAGACAAAAGCAGGGGTTTCATCTTGCGCCAGCGCTTGCTCCAGCGCGTCCAGATCAAGTTGGCCATCCATTTTTACCGGCAGAATCTGGCAGGGCGTACCCTCTGGTACACCTTTCCGCACGGCATCATGTTCGGTTGCCCCAACCAGAAAACGATGCCCGTGCGACAACCCATGCATGGCCAGAACATTGGCTTCCGTGCCGCCTGACGTAAAAATGCAGTTCAAAGGGGCAACGTCAAACATCTGGGCCACGTCATCCCGCGCTGTCTCCAACACTGCGCGCGCCAGACGCCCTGCTTTATGCACCGATGACGGGTTGCCGGTCAGGGTTGCGGCCTCAATCAATGCCTCCCGCGCCTGTGGGCGCAAGGGCTCCGTCGCGTTGGCATCCAGATACACAACACGGTTCTGCGCATCCCGGTTGTGTGTGTGTGACATCATAATCCCGCTCCAGCCTGTTTCCGGGGCACCATAGTGGCCCTGCAAAGGGCACAAAACAGCCATTGTAACGATTTATGTGGAAATTTCTGCTCCGCACCCGTTATAGAGGGGCCTATGGTCAATACCATACAGCGCAGCAGAACGGTCTTTGCGGGAAACAGTGTTTCCACCACCAAAGACTGTGAGACACGAGCAGGCAATTATGCCTGCATCTTCGGCACCGTCAATGCCGGAAAGACTGTCTCCCTCTTTTCCTGCCGCTTGCATGATACCATGTCCATACTGTATGCCCGCCGCCCTCTGCCCTGTTTCCATGGCAGCGGTTGAACAGTTTTTTGCTTATTCCGCGGGTTTGATCACCCGCCAGTTTCTGCACGGTGCGCGGCATCGCTCGCTGCGGGAACCTTCGCCAAACCTGAATGTGCCATGCCCCCGGGCGCATTCAAAGATTATGCGGAATAAAAATGCCTGAGGTTATGTTTGCCGGCCCTGACGGTCGCCTTGAAGGGCGTTACCATCACTCAAACGAGCCCAATGCGCCGCTTGCCCTCGTGCTGCACCCCCACCCGCTGCATGGCGGCACGATGAACAACCGTATTACATATGCCATGTACCGGTCCTTTGAAAAAATGGGCTTTTCGGTCATGCGCTACAATTCGCGCGGCGTAGGACGTTCCCAGGGTCGGTATGACGGCGGTATTGGCGAAATTTCTGACGCTGCCGCAGCCCTTGATTGGATGCAGATGGTCAACCCGAATGCCTCCGGCCTGTGGATTGCCGGTTATTCATTCGGTGCTTTTGTGGGCATGCAGCTTCTGATGCGCCGTCCTGAAATCACAGGCTGGATCAGCGTTGCACCACCTGCCACCTATTATGATTTTGGCTTTCTGGCTCCGTGTCCCTGCGGTGGTCTGATGATTGCTGGCGGCAAGGACGATATGGCCCCTGAACCCGCCATTCATAAACTGGTGGACAAGCTGAACACCCAGAAAGGCGTTACTGTCGATTACCGCGTCTTTCCTGAAGCAGACCATATTTTTGCAAAACAGGCTGACAAGATTACAGCGGCCCTTGAAGACCATGTGACAACAGCCATGGCACAGCGCAACATGCCACTGGCTGCTGACTGACGTCCTTTTTTGTCGGGCGGCCTGAAAAATGGCTACCCGACAAACGGTTGAACATCAGCCTTTAGCGCGGCGTTTATTCGCCAGTTCGCGCACAACACCATGTAGAGTACGAAGCTCCTGCTCGGTCACTTCCCCACGGGTGAAGAAGTGCCGCAGGTTACGCACCATACCTGGGCGTTTCTGTTCATTATGCAGAAAACCGCAGTCATCCAGTTCGCGCACCAGATGCCCCATAAAGTTTTCCAACTCCCCCTTGGTCGCGACGTGGGTTTCGTTGGTCATTAAGTCGCGTGGTGGGGTCTGATCTGCTGCCAGCCACCATTCGTACGCCATAATCATGACGGCCTGTGCCAGATTAAGTGACATAAACGCTGGATTCAGTGGATAACGGATGAGCGCATCAGCCCGCGCCATATCTTCATTATCAAGACCGGCCCGTTCGGGGCCAAACATCAGGCCCACGCGCAGGCCACGATTGGTTGCCGCCCGCAACTCGGCAGCGCCACCACGCGCCGTCATAACCGGTTTAACGATATGACGAGGACGCGGGCATGTTGCAAAAACGTGGTGCAGATCCGCTACGGCATCATCGACCGTTTCATACACCGTGGCGGCATCCAGAATACGGTCCGCGCCAGAGGCTGCGCGCCATGCACGCTCCTGCGGCCATCCGTCACGCGGGGCCACAAGACGCATGTGAAACAGGCCACCATTGGCCATGGCCCGCGCCGTAGTGCCCACGTTTTCAGCAAGCTGTGGGCGCACCAGAATAACAACCGGGGTATTCCCGACCGGCACCAAAGGCGCGCCGCCGTCACGACCGGTCATGCGCGCCTCCAGCTTGTGCCATCCTTGTTATCTTCCAGCACAATCCCCTGTGCCTGAAGCTGATCTCGCAGAGCATCAGCCTTGGCAAAGTCACGGGCTTTCTTCGCGGCCAAACGGTCTGCAATCAGAGCCTCAATGGCGGCATCCTCTTCTGACGCCTCCCCTTTGAACCATTTTTCCGGGTCTTCCTGCAAAAGGCCGAGCATGCCTGCCCCGGCTTTCAACGCCCCCGCCGCAGCACGATCACCCGCCAGCGCCTGCCCTGCCAGAGCATGCAGTTCCGCAATGGCCATGGGAGTATTCAGATCATCTGCCAACGCTTTCATGACCCCTTCCGGCACGTCCGTGTCTGGCACGGGGCCAGCAGCCAGCGCCCGGTAAAAACGATCAAGCGTTTTGCGGGCTTCCTGCAAGCCAGCCAGCGTATAGTTCAGGGTTGAACGGTAATGCGCACCCAGCAGAAGCAAACGTAACGCTTCAGCGGGGGCTTGGGCCAAAACATCGCGAATGGTCAGGAAGTTACCGAGAGATTTTGACATCTTCTCGCCTTCCACCAGCAGCATGGCATTATGCACCCAGTAATTGGCAAACTTGCCCTGTGGAAAGCAGCAAAGACTTTGTGCCCGTTCATTTTCATGATGAGGAAACAGAAGGTCTGACCCTCCACCATGAATATCAAAGCTCTCGCCCAGATAGCGGTGAGACATGGCGGAACATTCAATATGCCAGCCTGGTCGGCCACGGCCCCAAGGACTGTCCCACCCCGGCTGGTCCGTGTCTGATGGCTTCCACAGCACAAAATCACCGGGGTCTTTTTTATAAGTGGCGACTTCCACCCGTGCGCCGGCCACCAGTTCTTCCGGATCCCTGCCAGACAACGCCCCATAAGACGGGAAAGAAGCTACTGAAAACAGGACATGGCCGTCAGCAGCGTAGGCATGGCCGTTTTCAATCAGGCGCGCGATCAGGTCCTGCATTTCAGCAATATTGTGTGTGGCGCGGGGTTCGATATCGGGGGGCAGCACGTTCATGGCTGCCAGATCAGCATGAAACTCCTGCGTTGTGCGCTCGGTCAGGGTCGCGATATCTTCCCCATTGGCACGGGCGCGGGCGGTAATCTTGTCATCAACATCGGTAATGTTGCGCACAAAGGTTACGCGAGGAAACAGGTGGCGCAGCAGGCGCACCAGCACATCTGCCGTCAACATCGCACGCAGATTGCCAATATGGGCCAGATCGTACACGGTTGGCCCACAATAATAGACCTTCACATGCTCCGGATCGAGCGGTGTGAAAGGCACTGTTGCGCGGCGCTGGCTGTCGTGCAGAGAAAGATGGGGCATATGTGCTGGCTCTGAATACGGCATGATGGCCTAGATGCGCCACCGTCTTGCGGGATGCAATATCATAACAGCCAAAAAAACTGTGGGATAAGCGAAATCCAGGCCTTGACGTGCGCCAAAAATTACCGTTTTAATCCGAGCCCTGCACCAAGTGTGCTGTGCCCTTATAGCTCAGTGGTAGAGCAACCGCCTTGTAAGCGGTAGGTCTTCAGTTCAAATCTGAATGGGGGCACCATTCTTTTCCCTGCTTAATGTATTTGCGTTTTTGCGTTCAGCAGAAACCGATCACGCACATGCAGCATGATGTTTTGCAGCAGACAGCAGGCATAAATAACCAGCGTCATGTCCATAAGAAACAGGATACGGTTGCTGGAGACATACACCGTGGGAGAAAACCCCATAAGCAGTGTAATCAAAACGCCCGCAAGCAGGGCAGTAAATGCAACGATGGAATCCTTGATTGATAAGGCGCACCACAAAAGCGAAGCGATGGTCGCCAACATAATGAACAGTGCCATGTAGCTGTTCAGATAAACCCAGTTCAGATCTACCAGAAAGCGTTCAGCACGCAGGATGGTAAAAACACTTCCCAAATTGACAAAGTGTGACACCACCAAAACAGCACTCAACACACAAAAGCCTGTTGCCAGAACATCCTGTAAGGTTCGGTTTCGCTTCAGTCCATTTAGGGTAATAACGGTTAAAACCAATGCCAAAAGCAGAATGAAGTTGTTCTGATTGCCCCACTCGTCATGAATGCGATCAAGAGCAAAAGACAGTTTCTGCCCCAAAGAGAATTGGGGAAACTCAGGAAACCAGTGTTCGATTTCAGCAAAATATCTGCGCTTGTTACCAGGGGCTATAAAAACAACACCAGAAATTACTCCTGCCACCAGAAAATATAACCGGCAATAAACAGAATTAACCCGGTTTATAAACCAGTGTAACCCCGTACACAGCAGTAAAAACAGGGCTGACTGTTCAACAGAACACGCCACAGGAAGAGCCATTAAAGAAAAAAAGCGAACAATCGAGCTTGTCTCTTTTTGTCTTATGAAAACACTTACTGAAAAGAAAGCAAATGAGACGGGAAAAAGGTAAACATAGAACCCCGTCAGCCAGTAAACTGATTGTTCAAATGCTCCGTGTGGGACAAGCAGCATCAGCATTAAAACCAGAGGAATACCAAAACTGAAAGAGAGGCTCTTCCTAAGTGTCGCAGACCAGATGGCATAGGCTGCCAATACTGCACAGAATGGAATGAACCATTCCCAGAAATAGGGTCGGCCTATGGTTTCAACCATGACCCCTTCAATAAAAAACCTTCCTGACCATATTAAGTAACGGTTTTTAAGGAACGAGAACAAACTAATCTGGTCAAGAGAATGCTTGAATAGTTCGTTGTCTATAAAAATCGTCTTATCAATCTGTGTATTCAACCAGACTGACCACAAAACAATAAATATTATAAAAAGGTTATATTTTATTATTTTATCTTTAAGAGTGGCAAACATACTGCACCCTGTTGAGAATATGGCCGGAAATAAGGTTCAGATGCAAAGCAGTATTTTGCCCTATGGCACCTTTGCGCCTGATAAGCCCGGTAAAACCGTATCTATTATAAATAGTCGTGCCATTAAGGTGGTATTTTTCGGCTATATCAGGTCTTTCATACAACCGGTAGGGAATGGAAAACTCCCCCTTCCCCTCACCTGCTGTCAGCACTAACCGGCTTTTATGGGCTGACCAGGATTCTGAAACCAGCCAGCCAGACACCAGAAAATCTTTCTTTCCTATCCGGCATTCTTCAATCTGGAAACGAAGGGTTGGGTCTGTTTCCAGAGTATATTCTGCACTTCTAAACGGTGTCGGCCCATTCCATGCGTAATACACTGCACAGATTAAAAGCAGGCAGGCAGGCACAGTCAGATACAGAAAATATTTCCTGAAAAAACCCACTAAATCAGTCATGAGTTTGGCCTGTCACCCGCGCTATCCTTATTGTGCATTCAACAGGCAAAGAAAATCCGTGATTTATGCGCCGGGTTGCCACCCATCCTGCGTCAGCGCGACCCCCGCCAGATACAGGCTGCCACAAATCAGAACCCGAGCCGGTTTTGCAGCAGACTGAACTTTCAGGCTTTCAAGAGCCTGCACCAACGTTGGCCCGACATGGGCTTTACCGTCCGATGCAGCCACAATAGCTTCTACCGGCAGGGCCAAATGCTGTTTTGGCTCCTGAATGGCCCAGATTGTGGTGGCATAGGGCAATACGGGGCTCAGAAACCCTGATGCATCCTTCGTCTGCTTCATGCCGACAAGCAGGTGCACAGGCCGGTCGGCCCAACTTTGGAGCGTGTTAGCCAAAGCATGCCCCGCACCAGGGTTATGGCCTCCATCAAGCCAAAGCTCCCACCCATCTGGCAAATGGGCCGCCAATGCACCATGAAGGCGTTGCATACGCGCAGGCCAGGATACGCGGCTGATCCCCTGCCATGCGGCATCGGGCACAGCCAAACCTGCGGCCCGCAGTGCTTCAACTGCCAAACCGACATTTTCCGTTTGCCACTGCCCCGGAAGAGCAGACACAGGCAACTGTAACTTACCCTTGGAGTCGATAAAAATCAGGCCCGAAGGAGGTGTCTGCGGCGTTTCAGACGCAACCGGTTCTATCTGCCACTCATGCCCACGACGGAGCAGCGTGGCCCCAATCTTCTGGGCTTCAGCGTTCAGCACCTGCATGACGGCATCAGGCTGAGCGCCTGTAATCGCGGGAACCCCGGGTTTGAAAATACCGGCTTTTTCTGCCGCAATCGCCTGAAGCGTGTTGCCCAAAAATGCTTCATGATCCATTGATACCGAGGTCACGATGCAGGCTGCGGGGTGTTTGAGAACATTGGTGGCGTCACACCGGCCACCCAGCCCCACCTCAATAATCGCCAGTTCTGCCGGGTGACGGGCAAACAGCAGAAAGCCTGCTGCCGTCAGAACTTCAAAGACGGTTATGGGCGCGCCTGCGTTTACGCGCTCAATTTCTTCAAGGGTGGCAACCAGTTCCGCTTCGCTCACCAGCTTCCCGGCAATACGGAATCGTTCCGTAACATCCACCAGATGCGGGGATGTCATGACATGCACACGCCAGCCAGCGGCCTCACCAATGGCGCGAAGCGTTGCGCAGGTGCTGCCTTTTCCGTTGGTGCCCGCCACATGAATAACAGGAGGCAACGCGTCTTCCGGGTGCCCCAGCTTTCCCAGAAGCGTTTCAAGCCGACCGAGCGAAAGATCGATTAAAGCCGGATATAAACGGTTCAGCCGTTCCAGCACTTCCCCCGTGCGGCCAGAGAACTCGGTTGTGGGAGGAGCACTGGGCACAGAAGAAGACATGGGCAGAAAACTCAGGCGGAGGGTTCGGCAGGGGCCGGTGCGGCGGGTGTGGAAACAATCCCTTCCGCGACTACAGGCGCGCGCGTCAGCATCCCGATCAGACGGCCGAGAGTGGCCCGCATATCCTTACGCACCACCACCATGTCCAGCATACCGTGATCGAGCAGGTATTCGGAACGCTGGAAGCCCTCCGGCAGTTTTTCGCGCACGGTATCCTGAATAACGCGAGGCCCCGCAAAGCCAATCAGCGCGTTTGGTTCAGCAATCTGAACGTCACCCAGCATGGCGAAAGATGCGGTTACGCCGCCGGTTGTTGGGTTGGTCAGCACAACAATGTAAGGAAGTCCGGCTTCCTTGAGCATTTGCACGCCAATAGTGGTGCGCGGCATCTGCATCAGGCTGATGGCACCTTCCTGCATACGGGCCCCGCCCGATGCCGTGAAAATAACTAGCGGGGCTTTTTGCAGCACAGCCAGACGGGCTGCCGCCACAAAACGCTCACCAAAGGCAGCTCCCATGGTGCCAGCCATGAATTCAAACGCCATAACGGCCACAACGGCCGGGTGGCCCCCAATCGTACCGTGTGCAACCACCAGAGACTCATCAACGTGGCTTTTGGCACGGGCGTCTTTCAGCCGGTCGGTGTATTTTTTCTGGTCACGGAAACCAAGGGGGTCAACCGGCGCAGAAGGCAGTTCAATACGGGTGAACTCCCCGTTATCAAACGTCCATTCAAGCCGTTCTGCCACAGGCGCCTTCATGTGGTGTCCACAATGTGGGCACACATTCTGGTTCTTGTGCAGTTCCTTGGTCAGAATCATCTGACTGCAGGACTCACAGTTGGTCCACAAATTATCCGGCACTTCACGGCGCAGAAGACCGCGAATTTTAGGACGGACATATTCGGTGATCCAGCTCATTTTGAACCTTGCAACTGCGAGACATAAAAACGGGCATGCCGCCCCAATGAGGGCTGCATTACGCTGCTTGCGCCGTCCTGCCAAGCATTATGCACAGGGCACACACGCCCGCACAGCCGGACAGAACAGCCCAAAGCCGAGAAAATCAGGGGTTAAAGTGCGCCTTCAACCCAAGCCTTAAGCTGGCTTTTTGGCAGAGCGCCAACTTTTGTTTCAACCACTTTCCCATCACGCACAAGCATAAGTGTGGGGATGGACCGAACACCGTAGGACGTGGGGGTGCCCGGGTTTTCGTCAATGTTCACTTTGGCGACAGTGACCTTACCGGCAAATTCCTTGCCAATTTCTTCCAGCGCCGGGCCAATCATTTTGCACGGACCACACCACTCAGCCCAGAAATCGACCAGCACCAGACCGGAAGCCTTCAGTACATCAGCTTCAAAAGTGGAATCGCTGACAGCAAGCGTATGTTCACTCATTAACCTGTTCCTTTTTCTGGGCGGGGCGTTTGAACGCCTGCCTCTCTAGCTGCCATAAACCGCATGTTGGAAAACGGTTCCGTTAGTCCCTACACTTAAGGCGGTCTGGCCTGTGGTCAAGATAGGGGCTGGCCGGGTGCGTGTTTCTCCAACAGACTCTCAGGCAGAACGTCTGCACGCGGGCCTTCTGTCCAGACCAAAACGCAGATGATGAGTCTATCCGGGTAAAGCCCCTGCAACAAAGCGCGATATGCCGCCATCTGCCGCAGATACAAAACAGGCGTGCCAGAAACAGTGCGTGGCGTGTGACGGCCGGTTTTAAAGTCACAGACCAGCACCCGGTCAGACAGAACACGCATGCGGTCAACCTGCCCCACCACCACCTGCCCCCCGGCAACACCTGCCAAGCGTTGTTCGGCCCGCGCCTGTGGCGCGAAAAGGGCTGCCAGATCGGGTAGCTGCAACACACCCAGCACCTGTTGGGCTAATAGACGCGCTTCGTCCTCTTTCAGCCCACTGGCGGGCCGCAGCAACCAGCTTTCAGCTAACTGCGCCCAATTTTCTGGTGCGTGCTCTGGCAGATATTGCAGCAACGCATGCACCAATGTGCCCCGCCGAAATGCTGCTTCACGCGCTGCAGCAGGTGTCACAGAGGCGATATCAAGCGGGGACCGGACGGGAGGAAGCGGGCCAAGCATGGCATCATCCGGACGACTGGGAGCCAAAGGCCGCGCCAATCGTGTTTCCACCACGGGGGGGATAGGCCGCCAATCCGGGGCCTGACCCATCCAGACAGGAGCCGGAACCGGAGCCTTTTGCTTCCCCTTTCCCTGTTGGCTGTCAGATTGCACGGCCTGCGCGTCTTCGGTCGGGTGTGGGATTTCCTCAATAACCAGCTTGGAATCGCCCCAATCCCCTTCATCCCAGGGTCTGCTTTCTGCGCCAGCGGCTTCAAACCCTTGGCGGCATCGTTCGTACCAGCTTTCAGCTGGCACATGGCGACCCGGCATCCAGCCACAGACAATAAGATTTTCGGCAGCCCGCGTCAGCGCCACATAGAGAAGACGATTATATTCCTCGATTGCTGCCGCCTGCATGGCTGCGCGGAAAGACTGCGTCATTTCCACACCCAACGCACTGCGGGGCACATAAACCGGCACATCCATGCCCGTGTGTTTATCTTTGGCCCAGAACAGCCGTTCTTCATAACGCGGCTTGCTGACCGTATCTGGCAGGATAACCAACCGCGCCTGTAGACCCTTGGCCCCGTGAGCCGTCATGACCCTGACAGAATCGCCCCCGGCTTCTGCCTCACGCTTTACGCTCTCTTCTGAATTGCGCAGCCAGTGCAGAAACCCTTGCAGTGAAGGAGGATGCATATCCTGATATCGCAGCGCGGCAGACAGAAGCTCATCTATCGATTCAGCGGCTTCTGGGCCCAGACGCGCCAGAAGGCGTGCCCGTCCCCCACTTTTGCCCAAGGCTTCAGACAACAATTCATGCGGGGTCAGATAATCCACGCGCCGAAACAGACTATCCAGCAGCGCCCAGGCCCGTGCCCAGTCAGGACGTTCTGCATGGCGGTCACGCAAGGCAGACCATAAAGGCTCGGCCGATTTGCGTTCCGTTGCCAGCACCATCAGGCTTTCATCAGACACTCCACCCAACGGCGATGTCAGAACACAGGCCAGAGTCAGATCATCCTGCGGCAACAGAAGTGCGGCACACAGCGCCATCAGGTCCTGCACGGCAAGCTGATCTGCCACACCTGTGCGCACAAGCGTGGCAACCGGCACATTTTCGGTTTTCAAGGCACGGATCAGGGCCGTCACAAATGCTGACCGACGCGGCACCAGAATAAGCACATCGCCCGGCGTAAGGGGCTTTTGCCCCGGTGTGGGTGGGGCTGAAAGCTGCCGTGCAATATGTCTGGCTAAGGTATCTGCCAATTTCTGTTGTGGATTCTGGCGGCTGGTATTGGCCTGCGCGGGTTCCCACGGGTTGAGGGCTTCAGCTTCCTCTCCCACAGCTTCAGCCAGCGGCCACAGTTCAACACGTCCCCCCTGCCCCGGCCGGGCTGTACTATGCTGCATGGGCCGGCCATCTTCTTCAGCAACGCCTTTTGCGGCTTCTGGCAAAGAAAAAACCGAATCAACCAGCTTCAGAACTGGCGCTGTCGAGCGGAAAGAGACCGTCAGTTCTGGCTCTCTCCACGGCAGAGTGGCAAAATGTGCTCTTTCCTTGAACCTGCGCCGCCACTCTCTGAACGAGTCAGGGTCTGCACCCTGAAACCCGTAAATAGACTGCTTGTAATCCCCCACTGCAAAAACCGTGCGCGGGCTGTCGTCAGGCGTATGAGTACCAACGCCTGCAAAAAATTCCTCTGTCAGATCCCCGGCAATTTTCCACTGTTCGGGCGATGTGTCCTGCACTTCATCCAGCAGCAGATGGTCAATGCCACCATCCAGTTTGTACAAAACCCATGCTGCACCCGGTTCTTTCAACAATCTAAGAGTCCGATGAATCAGGTCATCATATTCGACCAGACCGCGCTGCGCTTTCCGTGCATCATAAAGCTGTGCCACGGGCGCGGTATTTTTCATGATTGCCACGCCAAGACGCGCAAGCTCTCTGGCACGTAGGGCGTCTTCTATTCCCTGAATACGCCCCGCCTCCTGCACCAGACACTCGGCCTGTTCGGGATATTTTTCAGTCAGTTTTTTAGTAATAAGGCCAGTTTTGCGGGGTTTCCCGTCTTTTGTCAGGAATCCGTTGCGCCAGACGGCCCAATTTTCAGCCCGGCTGCCTGATGGCAGGGATAACCAATCCAGCAAAAGAAAGGCTGTGCGCTTGACCGCATCTGTGCCTTCATCTGATAAAATTTCTAGAAAATGACGGAGTTTTTCCTCCCCAGAAAACCCCGTACACTCCGCCTGTAGATACGCCGTGCGCCCCTTCTTCAAGGCATCTGGCGCAAGCCCCAGAACACGGCAGAAAAGTGCCGGCAGTTCTGCCGGGTTTTGCAGCGCTATGTTCCGTATCCGCTCTGTTCGGGCTTCGTGACGTAACTTACCAGCCAACGCGATGAAATCTGCTAACCCGATTTGCCCTGCAAGCGGTGCAAGCGCCGTAACATCCCGGCTCCCTAAAACAGTTTCCACACATCCCTGTAAGGCAAGCGAGGCATCTGTTTCTTCCATGACCGTAAAATGCGGATTCATGGCTGCTTCAAGGGGGAAACGCCGCAACAGGGACTGACAGAATGCGTGAATGGTGCCAATCCGCATCCCGCCTGGCAGATCAAGCACATCGGCAAAAAGAGCACGGGCCATTCGCCGTGTTTCTGGCGTGCAGGGCACAAACAGGGCGTGCAGTTCCTTGTCCAGTTTGGCATCCGGAAGTGTGACCCAGCGACCCAGCCGGGTTTGCAGCCTGATAGCCATTTCGGCTGCTGCCGCTTTTGTAAATGTCAGGCACAAAATACGCGCCGGGTGACTGCCCGGCACAATCTCCCCATGCGGGGCAACGCGCGGCAACATCAGACGCAATAACCGGTCAATCAGCAATTTTGTTTTGCCGCTACCGGCCGAGGCTGAAACAAACACTGACGCAAACGGGTCAGACGCCAAGGCCTGCTGCTGGTTGGCTTGTGCAATGGCGTCCGATTGGGAAGTGTTGTTCGTCATAGATCTTCTTCTGCCCGCGCCGTATTCCATTCTGGCACCCGCGCCAGCCGGGCATAATCGGCAAAGCGGGGTTCCTGCCCCGGATGCGGGTGCGACAGATATGGCTGGGCCGGATTATCATAAGCTGCCACGCGTTCCCGCAAGCGCAGCCATGTCTGTTCTGCCAGATCTTTCAAAGAAACATCTTTCCCGGCAGACACAGCAACTTCCTCGCCCGGTTCTGCCCCGCCTGTCAGCCGCCAGTACACCAGACCGCCAATATCCAGCCCCTCTTCGCTGGGGGGCTGCGGCACCCCTGAAAAGCCACCCCGCAGAATCATGGCTGCTTCCAAGGGCAACTGGGGACTCCATCCAGCAAGAACGTCGCCCGCTTTGGGGAGTGTGCCGGTTTTATAGTCGCGCACCAGAACCCGGTTTTCGGCGTCAAAATCAATCCGGTCAGCGCGCCCGACCAGACGAAAACTGCCATTTGGGGCGTCTGGTATTTCCACCTGTCCGCGCAGTTCCGTTTTAATGGCGCAAGGCGTTCCGGCCTTTTCTCGCCATGCTTCTTCTGCCTGTGCCACCCACGCGGCAATGCGCATAAGGCGGGGCTCCCACCATGCCCGCAAGGCAGGCCGTAAAGGCTGCGCCAGCAAGACCATACGGAACGTCTGTTTCAGACCCTCTTCCGCATTGGCTGGCCATGATGTGCCATGCTCAGTAAACCAGTGTTCAAGAGCATCATGCACAATCATCCCGTAATCTGACGCATCGGCCGGTTCTTCCAACTCCGGCAGGGGCAGTAGGCGCAAAATGTGGCGGGCATAAATGGCGTAAGGGTCGCGCATCCATGTCTCAATTTCCGTCACACTCAACCGACGCGGGCGCAGAGACACCGGGGGCGTTGGCCGAGGCGGTGAAACCGGTTGGGCTGGGCCGGCCGGACTATCAAGCGTTTTCAGCCATTCCATAACAGGATGAACCGGCACCGACTGCCCATGCCCAGCCAGAAACGCATCCAATCGGGACAGCCAGCGGGCTGGCACGACCGGCGCACCATCCCGCCGGCGCGGACAGGACAACACAACCGATTCGGCTGCGGCGGCACAGGAATAAAAATCATACGCTGCCTGCCCCACTCCCTGTTCGGGCGAAGGCAGGCCGACGCGCTGCCGCATGGGGCGGCTCATCCACGGTCCGGCCTCTGCCACCGGAGGCCAAACACCCTCCGCCAAGCCACCCAGAATCACAGTGTCCGCGGTTTGCAGACGGGCTTCAAACAGACCCCAGATCAAAACACGCGGATGCAGGGCTGCCGGGTCTCCCCCGCGGCGGCTGGCAACGCGCTCCTCCGCCAGAACGGCTGTTAAGAGACCGTCAAGAACAGCCGGGGGTTGCGGGGGTAGAATATCTGCGGCCATCATCAACTCGGTAAGACGGTTGGCCAGTAAGTTCCCTTCTTCCCCACGCCACAAACGTTGCGCTGCTTCCTCCGTATCGGTACGCACCAGACGTTCGACCGTTTGCACCAGGGTTTCCAGCAACTCCGGCACGGGAGCACGGTAGGCCTGTATAATTTCAGGTCGCCACTCGGCTGCGCTTGGGGCGGCTGCCTCACTCTGGGCAGGCCATGCCAGAACAGGTTCAAGGCAAACGGCCAGCCTGTCCATAAATATAAGCAGCGGTTCCGGGCCGAAAGGACGGTCCGCCTCTGCTCCAGCTTCCATACGCTCTGCCTTTCGGTCATCGCGCATCTGATCGGCAAGTGCCCGTTCAACCGCCTGCCTCAATGCTTTAAAACCGGACGAAGGCGCTGGCCCACGCAGCACAACACGCTCAAGCAAACGAGCAGAAGCCCGGCATACGCCCGGTGCCAACCCACACGATACCAAAGGATGCTTCAGCACAGATAAAAGAGCCACAGGAGAAAACTGGCTTTCGACCAGTTGTGCCACAAGCCGAAGCAACACACCGCCCGGTGTGCCAAGAAGCGACGCCCCCCCACTATCATCCGCCAGAATGCCCCAGCGAGAAAGCTCGGTCACCACACGGGCAGCCAGATTTCGATCGGGTGTTATCAGCGCAACCCGTTTTTCGGGTTGTTCAATACTATCCCGCATCAGCATGGCGATGGCGACAGCCTCTTCCTGCTGATCTGCCGCTTCCAGCTTAGTAAGGTGTGAAAAAGCCACATCCCCGCCGTGTGCCCAATCTTCCAGCGCCGAGGCTGGCAGAAGCGCGCGGGCAAGGACCCGTGCACGCGCCGTCTGACCGCCTGACCCCGCCCAGATCTGAACATCCGCTCTGACGGCACCCAACGCAGCAAGCAAATGGCTATGTCCAGCCTGTGGGTGGCTGTCTGGAAGTGCTGAAAAAACACTTTCCGGCATGGTCATATCCAGACCGGGCACAATGACCATACCGCCGGGACACGCCATGACCGCCCGTAGCGCCTCTGCCGTGGCGGGCATGATATTGGTAAATCCTGCGGCCCACAGCCGCGTGTTATCTCCGTCAGCGGCCTGCTTCTGCCACAGGTCAGCCTGGGCCCGCAGCAATGCGACCTGCCGGGCAATCGGGTTCATGACCCCGTTTTGCTGGAGCCATTGGGGCCAAGTGGCCGTCACAATTTCCAAAAAGCGTAAAATGGTTTGCCAATGTTCGGCAAAATCTTCCTGCACGGCATCCGGCAGGCGGGTTGCAAGGTCAACGTCAGCCCATTCTGCTTCGTCCATAAGGTCTGCCAGCGCTTTGGCCAAAGGCCATGCCTGATCAAGCGTCGGACGTGTTCCAAAAGCCTGATCCGCTTTCAGAACCAGCACGGTAAGCACAGCAAGTCGCGTCATGCTGGCAACGGCAGGCGGTAAATTGATGCCCGCTGCCCCACCTACGCCGGAAGCCAGACCTAGCTCCGCTTCATCCAGCGCACTGACCGGCATAATACGCGGCAACAGCATGGGTTTGCCGTCCATATAGCGCAGAAAGGCCTCCGTCAGCCCGCGTGCCGCACGACGACCTGGCAGAATAATGGTGCCTTCACCCATGGCGTGCGGGTCACCCCCCGCAGCATCCATCCATCGCAAAGCCAGTTGATCCAGAAACGGCAGATCAGCCGGAATAGTCGCCAATTTCATGAACAGCCTTTCTGGCCCACCAAGTCTGTCTAAAAACCTGTTGATTGACGGATAACATCCAACCTTGATGCGTTTCCATCAAGAGTGACGGAACGCTCACCCGAAGAAGCAACAGAGAACGTAAGATGCAAAGCGTCTGGCGGGGTTAGGTCTTCCAATCGTTCTGGCCACTCAACCAGAACAACTCCCTCACGGGCTTCTTCCCACCCTAGTTCTTCAAGCTCTTCTGGCCCACTCAAACGCCAGAGATCAAAATGAGACATGCTGCACACTTGTGCAGAGTATGTCTGCACAAGCGTATAGGTGGGACTGGGAACCTCCAGCAGGTCATTATCACAAGCTGCCCGCAGGAAGGCACGGGCAAAAACACTTTTTCCTGCTCCCAATGGCCCAGAAAGCAAAATGACATCTCCGGGCACGACAAGCTTTGCAAGCATACGCGCTAAATGCTCGGTTGCTGCCTCATTATCAAGAATCATAAACAACCCCAAATCTTAACCAGAAATGCCCAATACTTCAAAAAAATGTAATCCTTACCTTATATAACAGAAAATATCACAACATCCCAATTCTTAATTTAATAATATTTTTCTTATTTTTTACTTTATATTTTTATAATTTTTCGAATTTTTACAATATTAATTCCATCAATTCATGATGTGTAAATGTATTTATTTTTTGGTAATCTCTTGGTAACTTTCATAAACAACATAAATTTGATTTTTAAAAAGAAGCCTAATTTTCTTATGTTTACAGAAAAAGTGACTTATTTTTTCTATTGGTATGCGCAAAACACATGCCTCGCCACCCGACAACCGTAGGTTGTAATATCTTTTTCTTCTTTTATAAAAAGCTATAAATCAATGGTTTTATTATGTTAGACACAACCAAGGGTTGTGTTTCTCATCCTCTTTAGGAAAGGTTAACAGGCATGCGTATCCTATTTGCAGAGAGTGATCGCTCATCTTGTGAAAAAGTGCTCGCAGCCTTTGCTGATGCAAAACTTGAAGTGGATATTGCAGATTCCGGGCACCATGCCATAGAAATGCTGCGCAATTATCCTTACGGAGCCGCTATTATTGACCTTATCCAACCAGATATGGATGGATATGATATTATAAAAAAATTAAGATCTATAAAAATAGAAACCCCTATCATTATTGTTTCTTCAATTGATAAACCTTACGCAAAAATAAAAGCTCTTTCCACCGGAGCAGATGATTACATTAGCAATAAATTTGACGCTGATGAACTTGTTGCACGCATCAAGGCTCTTCTTCGCCGCACCAACAACTATACACAGCCTGTTGTACAGGTCGGTAATCTTGTTCTTGATTTCAATACACAATCCGTTTCCGTTGATGGTCAAATGGTCCATCTGACAGGGAAAGAGTTTGCGATTCTTGAGCTTCTTGCCCTTAGAAAAGGAGCGTCTCTTTCAAAAGAGACGCTCCTTAATCATCTTTATGGCGGACGGGATGAGCCTGATATCAAGATTATTGATGTTTTTGTCTGCAAATTGCGCAAAAAACTTCATGCAGCTGGAGCAAGAGACCTTATTGCGACCATATGGGGCAGAGGGTATGTCCTGAACGACCCTAAACCCATACAAAAAATTTCTATCTCTTCTGCAAAACCTTACATAATAGACAACAAGACACAGGTTTTTTCTTTAAACGATTAGCAACGCATTATCGAGTGTTCGTGTGTGATCTAAAAGGATGCGCATGCCATAAAGGGCCGTCCCCTTTACCGAAATGGGGCGCTTCCAGAATGGCCTGCCTGACATACGTCCTCGCCAAAGCAACAGCATCTATCAAAGTTTTTTTCTGCGCCAGAAATGTTGCCAACGCGCTTGCCAATGTACAACCGGTGCCGTGGGTGTGACACGTATCAAGGCGCGTATCAGAAAATTCGGTGAACCCATCCTGGGTTAACAAAACATCGACCAGCGTATCGCCAGATAAATGGCCACCTTTCAACAAAATAGCGTTCCCACTCTGCGCATGCAGCATGCGGGCTGCGGCTTTCATGTCAGCCACGGATGCTAGGCTAAGGCCTGTCAATCGCTCGGCTTCGGGCAGGTTGGGGGTCAAGACGGTAGCAAGCGGAAAAAGTTTTTTCTGAATGCTCTGGATAACGTCTTCCTGCATCAGAGCAGCCCCACCTTTGGCGACCATAACAGGATCCAGCACAAAAACTGTATTGGGGTTCGTAAGACGATATTCTGAAATTTCGTCAGCAATAACGTCTATCTCGGCATTACCGCCCAGCATACCCGTCTTAAAAGCGTCTGTTCCTAAATCTGACAGCACACTGCGTATCTGCTGGCTCAAAAAAGACGCGAGGACAGGATAAATAGCCTGTACCCCTACCGTGTTCTGCGCTGTCAGTGCCGTGATGGCCGTTGTGGCATACCCACCCAAGGCTGTAATTGCCTTGATATCAGCCTGAATACCGGCACCGCCGCCTGAATCACTTCCCGCGATGGAAAGAACGCGCACAGGTTTGCTTATCTGCTCGCTCATGCTTATTCTTTCCCTGTTTCAGATGGTATCAGGCGGGTTCGCTTACGGCTTCAAGTGCATTGCACATCTGGGTCACCACATCATCCACCAGTACGGCGTCTTCTGCCTCAGCCATAACCCGCACCAAAGGTTCTGTGCCGCTTTTCCGCAAAACCAGCCGCCCGCGCCCTGACAGCAGCTTTTCCACTTCCTCTTTCTTGGCCTGAACACTGTCTGCTTCCAGAGGGCTCGCGCCCTTGAAACGGACATTCTGGAGCTTCTGCGGGAATGGCTGAAACATACGACATACTTCGCTGGCCGGGCGTCCGTCTTCAACCAGAACCGCAAGAATCTGCAACGCTGCAATCAGGCCATCACCCGTTGTAGCAAAATCAGTCAGCACCATATGGCCTGACTGTTCACCGCCAATATTGGTTCCAAGCTCGCGCATCCGTTCAACCACATAGCGGTCACCAACCGCAGTACGCTCAAGCCCGACATTCAGATTTTGCAGAAAACGCTCCAACCCCATGTTAGACATAACGGTGGCCACAACAGAATTCCCCACAAGGCGACCGTCTCGGGCCCATGACTGCGCAATCAGAGCCAATATCTGATCCCCATCAATCAGGCGGCCCGTTTCATCAGAAATCAGAACACGGTCAGCATCGCCATCCAGAGCTATGCCCAAATGCGCCTTATGCTGAACCACCGCCGCACACAGCGCCTCGGGGTGGGTAGAACCACAATTTTCATTGATATTCACACCATCTGGCGCACAACCAAGACGGATGACCTCTGCCCCCAACTCCCACAACGCTGTTGGCGCAACACGATAGGCCGACCCATTGGCACAATCGAGCACGATTTTCATCCCATCCAAACGCAGTTTACGCGGGAAGGACGCTTTCGCGCTTTCAACATATCGTCCCGCCGCATCATTCAGACGCGATGCGCGGCCGATTTTTTCTGGTGTGGCCAACCGACCGTTCAGGTCAGCTTCCATCAGATCTTCAATTTCCGTTTCATCCTGATCGGAAAGTTTGAAGCCATCCGGGCCAAACAGCTTGATGCCGTTATCACCAAACGGATTATGCGAGGCGGAAATCATGACGCCCAGATCGGCCCGTAAAGAACGGGTCAACATGGCAATAGCAGGGGTGGGAAGTGGGCCGACAAGGGTAACGTCCATCCCGGCAGACAGGAACCCGGCGACAAGAGCACTTTCAATCATGTAGCCAGACAGACGGGTGTCTTTTCCCAGCAGAACGCTGTGGCGATGATCACCCCGTGTAAAACGCAAACCCGCCGCCTGCCCTAGGCGTTGAGCAGTTTCAACCGTCATGGGCGCAAGATTGGCAGTGCCGCGAATGCCATCTGTCCCGAAAAGACGTTTTGTTCTGCCCATTTTGCGTATCTCCCTACCCGCTGCTCATTCCGGACGGATCTCTTATCCGAAAATGGCTTTTTTCCTTCTTTAGTCTTTTCCCTAAAGCGATTCAGCGCATGAAGGAACCACAAAGACCGAAAATATTACGCGTTTTTCAGACTTCATGCACCGCACGCCAAAGGGCTGCGGACTGTACCATCCCTTCCACATCATGTACACGCAGCACACTTGGCCCAAGCGCCAAGGCTTCCAGAGTGGCTGCATATGTCGCAGGATCCCGACGTACAGGCTCTTTCACACCCGTCAAATCCCCAATCATGCGTTTGCGTGACACGCCCAGCAACACGCGACAGCCCA
Source organism: Acetobacter indonesiensis (assembly GCF_000963945.1). Lineage (GTDB taxonomy): Bacteria > Pseudomonadota > Alphaproteobacteria > Acetobacterales > Acetobacteraceae > Acetobacter > Acetobacter indonesiensis. The sequence continues at coordinate 38,141 of NZ_BAMW01000057.1, forward strand.
AATTGGCCAGCAATGGCAAACGGGACAGCAGTGTCCTGTTCTGTTCTGTGGTTTTTGCAAAACCCAGTCCGGGATCAACCACCAGCCGTTCCAGAGTAATTCCTCCTTCCACTGCGGCGTAAACCCGCTTTCCCAGTTCACGCACAACGTCGTACCCAACATCCTGATAGACGGCATGCTGTGACATAGTTTCGGGGGTGCCACGCATATGCATCAGCACCACACCACATGTTTTTTCTGCAAGGAGAGGTAGGGCGTCCGGGTCATGGGCAAGTGCGGATACGTCATTAATAAGGTCCGCCCCAGCCGCGAGTGCCTGCGCCATGACAAAACTGTTGCGTGTATCCACAGACAATACGGCTGTTCTTGCTTGCGCACGCAAAGCAGCCAGTGCGGGACCAATGCGGTCCCATTCCTGCTGCGGGGTCACAGGTGCTGCACCGGGGCGTGTGCTTTCACCACCCAGATCAAGCACCCTTGCACCAGCCTGATTCATGGTCAGACCAGCCGCAACCGCTTTCTCTGGTGCAAGATGTTGCCCACCATCACTGAAGCTGTCTGGCGTCAGGTTTACAATCCCCATCACCAAGGGGCCATCCGGTAACCTGCCACTGACTGGTTTCTGCGTGACACCCGCAAGTTCGGCCTGCCACGCAGCAGGCACAGACGCGACAGGAATAAAGCCGCTTCTCGTGTCGTCTTCTATCAAATCCACACAGGTAAAAGCCGCCGCACCGCCCGCCAGCGGTAACGCATTGCCCCGTGCAATCATATCACGCGCTGCTGCGCCGTAGAGCAGACCTGCGGGTTCAACCAGACGTCTGAAATCCATTCGACTGTCTCCAAACGCAAAGAAGGCGGCATTGCTGCCGCCTTCTTTTTCGTGCTTTTTGTCTATCGCATCAACCGGGCTGGGGAGCCGGTGTCATACCGCCATCTTCCCCCTCCGGCTTTGACCCCGGTGGCGTAATTTCCGGCCCTGAAACCTGTGGCACGGAAGACCGACGGTTAACGGGCGTTGCCTCATCAACCTCAACCCGTTCGATCGGCTGACCACGCATAATCTGGCGAATATCTTCACCTGTGAGCGTTTCAAACTCAAGCAGAGCTTCAGCCAGACGATGCAGTTCATCAACATGGTCGTGCAGGTAATTGCGAGCCTGATCATAAGCTTCGTCAATCAGGCGTTTAATTTCCGTATCAATTTCCTGCGCCGTATGTTCAGAGAAGTTTTTGGCAGCACCCCCGAAGAAGCCCATGCCACCGCCCTGATCATCATTGGCATAAGCGATCATGCCGACTTTTTCGCTCATACCCCATTCAGTCACCATGCTGCGCGCAACACGGGTAGCCATCTGGATATCACCCATAGCCCCGTTGCAGATGTTATCCTTACCGTAGACAACTTCTTCAGCCACGCGGCCACCCATGGCGACCACCAGATGAGCAATGCAGTTCTTCTTGCTCATGGACAGGCGGTCACCTTCTGGCAGCCGCATAACCATACCCAGCGCACGACCACGCGGAATGATGGTGGCCTTATGGATCGGCTCACTTTCCGGCACCAGCACAGCTGTAATGGCATGGCCTGCTTCATGATAAGCCGTACGCTTCTTTTCCTCATCACTCATGACAAGAGAGCGACGCTCGGCCCCCATAAGTACCTTGTCCTTGGCGTCTTCAAATTCCCGCATGGCCACAGTGCGCTTGCCCAGACGGGCTGCTGCCAGAGCCGCTTCATTGACCAGATTGGCCAAGTCCGCACCCGAGAACCCGGGGGTACCACGGGCAATAATGCGTGGGTCAACGTCAGATGCCAAAGGCACCTTGCGCATATGCACCCGCAGGATTTTTTCACGACCTGACACATCCGGGTTCGGCACGACAACCTGACGGTCAAAGCGGCCCGGGCGCAAAAGAGCAGGATCAAGCACGTCAGGACGGTTGGTCGCCGCAATCAGGATCACGCCTTCGTTGCTTTCAAACCCGTCCATTTCAACCAGCATCTGGTTCAGGGTTTGCTCACGTTCGTCATTGCCGCCGCCCATACCGGCACCACGATGACGGCCAACGGCGTCAATTTCGTCAATGAAGATAATGCATGGGGCGGCTTTCTTGCCCTGCTCAAACATGTCGCGCACACGGGAAGCGCCAACACCCACAAACATTTCAACAAAGTCAGAGCCGGAAATGGTGAAGAACGGCACATTGGCTTCACCCGCGATGGCACGGGCCAGCAGGGTTTTCCCTGTTCCCGGCGGGCCGCACAGCAGCACGCCTTTGGGGATTTTACCGCCCAGACGGGTAAATTTCTGCGGGTCTTTCAGAAAATCAACGATTTCCTGCAACTCGCTCTTGGCTTCATCAATGCCAGCCACGTCTTCAAACGTCACGCGCCCATGTTTTTCAGTCAGCATCTTGGCGCGGGATTTACCAAAGCCCATGGCACCCCGGCCACCGCCGCCCTGCATCTGGCGCATCATGAACAACCAAGCACCAACCAGCAGTATAATAGGGAGCGAGTTCAGGAAGTAACGCAGCAGCGGGCTCCCTTCCTGATCAAGCGGTTTGGCCACAACCTCAACACCCTTGCCCACCATGCGGGAGACAAGTGAGGGGTCTTGTGGCGCAAATGTTTCAAACGCCGTGCCATCTGTCAGCGTACCGGAGATATTGTGGTTCTGCATCACCACCGAGCGGACATGGCCTGAATCCACGTCTGCCACAAAATCCGAATATGCCAGTTGCTGGGCCGCATGCTGTGTGCTCCCCGGCTGGAAAACATCCACCAGCAAAAGCAGCAGCACGATGATGCTGACCCAGAGAGCCAAATTGCGGCCTAAATTGTTCATCTTGGCTGTGTTTCCATACTTATCGTGCGAGAGCGCCGGAGAGCCCCCAATCTGAACGGCAGATGCCGGAAAATGCAACCTCTGCTGTTATAAATGGGATGCTGTACGGATATTCCTACCCTGCAGAGCGTTTTTTCTGCCAGCACTCCACCCCCTATCGTCATTTTTCACCCATTTTGATGGGCCATTTTGATAGGTTAAGTCATACATTGCTCCGCCAGAAACCGGAACCGGGGGCTGGAATGTAAAACGAGCCTGCGTCAATGACGGGTCTTCCCACATCCCTAGATGCGGAACAGCTATTCGCTGCCCGTTGCGCCATAACGCGGGTAGCGTGGCACAAAACCGCGCAGGCCATCCCTGACGCAAAGCACGGGGCACCCCGGTACCAGTTGCGGCAACCGTAAGACCCGCACCATCGTATCCCGCTGGTAACGTCAGGCCAAAACGATTGTCCCAAACAATCTGATTATGCGCCGCCATCGCAGGGTGCATGGCCGCCACTTCACGCAACAGAAACCATTGGTTCTGGTGACGAAGCACCTGCACCCCCGCTAATGTGCTTTCTTTCTGGGCCGAGACCAGACGCTCTACCGCCGCGTGTGACGGCGGGTACGTCATGCCCCCCACACAGCGTATTAACGCGCCAAGACAATCTGGATCCGGCAAGCTATTCCCGAGGCAAGCCCACCCATGAGGCAAAAGTGCAACAGTTTGCGCAAGCTGGTGCGAGCGCACAGCTTCACGCTGCATCCGGCTTTGCCCGTTTTGTATAGCCAAGCGCCACAACGCCGCACGGCTATCTCCAGCAGCAAGCGTTTTCCGCACCCGGACACGCTCTGCCGTTATGTCGTTGTTGGAGGGATCATCCACCCAGTTCAGCTGTGCTGCCCGCAATGTATTGCGCAACGCTGATCGGGAAAAGGCCAGCAACGGACGGACCAGCCGTATCTGTGGGCGGGCGGTAATCCATGCCATACCAGCCAAACCATCTGCGCCGCTTTGCGCGCGTTGCCGTATAGCAACAGTTTCGGCTTGGTCGTCTGCCTGATGCCCCAATAACAAATCAACACAGCCAGCATCACGGCAGGCCTCGGCCATTACGGCGTATCGCGCCTGACGTGCGCGATCAGCTATCCCTGCCCCCTTTACCAAATTGGTAAGGGTAAGAATCCGTGCTCTCACCCCGAAAGCGTTTAGACGCTGGGCGGTCAGCTCTGCCTCGGCCGCAGACTCTGGCCGCAGACCGTGATCAACCACCAAAGCCAGCAAATGACGCCGCCAGCGGGATGCCAGCCATGCCAAGCATAGACTGTCCCCCCCACCAGAAACAGCGAGTGCGATGGGCGACGATGGGCTGTCAGGCAACCAAGGCCCCAGTTGCACCATAACCGCCTGAAACTGTTCAGGCGTTATGGCGTGTTCGGAGAATGGGTCACTTATCATAGGGAGCCTAAGAGAGGGCAAAATCCCTGATGAAACAGGCTTTTCAGAAATTACTGGCAGCCGCCCCGGCCGGCATAGATTTCAGCCGCATGTGAGACACGCTGCGTAGGAGACGGGAATTCGGTTTTCAGCTTTTCCAATGCCTGACAGGCTGCTTTTTTATCGCCCATTGCCAGCAGAGACGCCGTTACACCCAGCAGAGCATCCGGTGCACGCGCACTTTTGGGAGACTGACGATAGGCGTCATAATAAGCTACAGCTGACTGACGATATTGTTTTTCACCAGCCAGAGACTGCGCCATCAGAAACTGTGCATCGACCTTAAAACTGCCTTTGGCGTTTTTCAGTGCGGCTTCGGCATTTTCGTGCGCGGTTGCGTAATCACGCTTCTGCAACGCGGCCTTTCCTGCTGCCAGCAAAGCATCCGGGGTTGTTGGCTTGGCAGGAGCACTTCCACTTTCGTCTGCCCCACTTGCTGCCGCAGCCGCCGGTGCGGCAGAGGCCGCGGCTGCGCCGCCCCCATTCTGGGCCGCAAACTGTGCATCAGAAATCTGCTTTGAAAGCGTTGCCGTCTGCTTTTGCAGGTCATTGGTCAACTGATCAATTTCGCCACGCATTTCGCGCTGCTGCTGTTCAAGCGTATTCACACGCTCCAGAAGCTGCGCTGTCAGATCTCCACCGCCTGCGGCAGAGGAAGACCCGGCTGTTGCGGATGGGGCTGGCAGTGCGCCACCATTCCCGCCAGACGACTGAATCTGGCTAAGTTGCTGCTGCAACGCCATAATCTGGTTCTGCAGGGCAAGCCCTTCACGGCTGGACACATCCTGCGCGTGGGCAACTGAACTGCTGGCGGCCAATGCTGCCATAACAGGCAGACACAAAGCTGCTGCTCGGCCACGGGCAGAAACAGAAGTGATCAACAGGCGTTTCATAAAGACCTCACCCTTTTAAAAAGCGGGCAAGGATTTCATTATTCCAGCCCAAAAAACAAGAGCGTTAATACAAAAACAGGCTGGGGGAAAATCCACCCAGCCTGTGTTGTCAGACCAAATCTGAACGAACGCGCAAACTTACTTTACAGAAGTGATCGCGTTACGGTTCTGGGCCCATGCGCTTTCATCATCACCAACTGCCGTCGGACGGTCCTTACCGTAGGAGATGGTGGAGATGCGAGAAGAAGCCACACCCTTGGCAACCAGGAAGTCACGTGCAGCATTTGCACGACGCTGGCCCAGAGCAATGTTGTATTCTTCCGTGCCACGGTCATCGCAGTTGCCAGCAACTTCAACGTTAACCTGCGGGTACTGAGCCAGCCAGGAAGCCTGCTTCTGCAGCGTTGTCTGGGCGTCAGAGGTCAGGCCGCTTTTGTTCAGGTCATAGAACACGCGGTCACCAACGTTGGCCACCAGGTCAGCTTCACTGCCGGGAACGGGGCCGCTTGGCTGTGCCGTCGCAGCGCCTGTAGACGCACCGGTATCTGCCTTTTCATGCGCACAGGCGGAAAGGAGGGCAACCATACCAAGCGCAGCGATAAACTTCAGTCTCATGTGTCGGATCCTGAGAATTAGTTCCCTGTTGGAACTATTCGGAGAAAAAAAACAAACTATGTGCTTGCATCTCCGCGTATCCTTCCGCTCCTCTCCGAAGCCTTCGAAGAGCCGACGAATTTTGGAGACTACCTCGCCGTAAGCCATAGCTTATTCTTCCGGTCAAGCGACATCTCAGATTTAGATGACAGCCATTCGCAAACCGATGCCAAATAGTCACAGAGAGACCGTCTGGCAGCAGTTTACTTAGCGTGCGAAGTAATAATTTTGAGACAAAACTGTTTTACTTGAATTCGGAGCAACCGGTTTGCCACCGAGTCGTACCGACTCTTTTTTGATGGCAGCCATATGCGGCACAAAAAAGGCAGCGGACTTAAAATCCGCTGCCTTCTTCAAAAAACCAAAAGGGGAAGGCCAGCCCTCCCCTTTTGCCCAAACGGTTACCCGTTAAGTGGAGACCATGCCGGGTCAGATGCCTGACCAGGGGTTGGCAGAACGCGGTCGTTAAAGCCGGTAATATCAACCATACCAATAGTTGAATTAAACCCTGCTCCCCCAGCGCCTGCACGGCTCTGACGGCAATAAGCCAGCACACGCCCATTCGGGCAGAAGCTTGGGCTTTCAACAGTGAAGCCTTCGGTCATAATCCGCTCACCCGTGCCATCGGGGTTCATGACGCCCAGAGAGAAGCTGCCGTTCGCAATACGGGTGAAAGCAATCAGATCGCCACGGGGAGACCACACGGGTGACCCATAGGTTCCGTGCCCGTAGGAAATACGGCGCGCACCACCACCCGATGCACTCATGACGTAAAGCTGTGGCGTGCCACCCCGGTCAGAGTTGAACACAATCTGCGACCCGTCCGGACTGTAGCTGGGGCTGGTATCAATCGCACCAGAAGACGTAATCTGACGGCGCGACCCGGAGGCCAGATCAACCACAAACAGGTCAGACCCGCCATTACGGGTTACAGACAGCACAACCGAACGCCCATCTGGCGCAAAACGGGGCGCGAAGGAGATACCGGCAAATTCACCCAGAATCTGCTGGCGGCCACTGGCCAGATCAAACAGGTAAACGCGCGGGCGGTTATTGGCGTAAGACATAAACGCCACCTGATCTTTCACCGGGTTGAAACGCGGTGTCAGAGTCAGCCAGTTTCCGGCTGTCAGCATGCGGCTGTTGGCCCCATCCTGATCCATGATGGCAAGACGGGTGCGTTGGTGTGCGCGTGCGCCAGAACGGGCAATGAAGGCAATCCGGGTATCGAAATAACCCTTTTCACCCAGCATGCGTTCATAAATGACGTCACCCACAATATGGGCGATACGCCGCCAGTTGGCGGAAGATGTGGTGTAGGCTGTGCCCTGAATCTGCTGCTGGGTCAGAACATCCCACAACCGCATTTCAACCCGCACGGAACCACTGCCAGAAACGGTGCCCGTTACCAGAGCCCGTGCACCCATGGATTTGGCAGAAGAAAAATCAGGTGACCCTGAAGATGCGCCACCCGGTAAAACCTTGAACAGACCGGTATTGGTCAGGTCATTGGCCAGCACTTCGGCAATCTGTGCACCCAAGCCTCCGCCAAAATTTGGCAGAATAATTGGAATGGGGGCCGTGCGCGCCTGATCGACCGTAATTTCTGCTTCCGGGGCAGCAGCCGCAGCAAAAGCTGAAAGCGGTGTTGCCAACAGCCCACCCGCAGCCAGCCCTGCCCCCATAAGGGTACGGCGGCCCAGAAAGGATACCAGATTATCGGCTTCCTGGTCAGAAATAAGCGGCCGGGTATTCATCAGCATACGTTTTTTCTCCGTGTGGCCTGATTAAGGCCTGAATACAAATTTCAACTGCCGGGTCTGGCCCAGAAGGTTTTTGGGGATCGGCAGCTTGGAGCAGGTTGGGCTCAGCACGGCTGCCCGCGCCCGTTCCGCCAAGGCGCGGTACGAGGAGTCAGCGTTCATCTGCGCCTGAGTCTGCGGTGCAAACTGCACAATACGGGCTTCACCTGCGGCATCTACTGTCACAATCAGGTGCGCTACAAATGTGGCGTAATTTTTGGCAGCCGTATCTTCCGTATAGCACCGGCGTACAGCCCCACCGATTGCCTTTTGCTCACCCACACTCAAGCTACGCGTAATATCACCCGTTGGTGACCCGCCCCCATTTGGTGCACCGCCTTGCGTCGGGTTGGCCTTGGCCGTTGGTACATGGGTCTGCTTCTGGTCAGACCGGAACGAATCCAGCGTCTCCAGCAGGGAATGGGTATCCGCCTGCGTTTTCTTCGCCTTGTTCGGCTGCGTGATGTGAGACGGAATGGGCGTTTCCGGCAGCGTATCCGTCGGCTCCGTAACCGGCGAAGGCGGTGCAACACTCGGCGTCGCCTTGGGAGGTGACGGCGGAGACGGCGGCGTTTTCACCACATCCGGCGAAGGCTCATCCGCTTTGGGCGGAATGGGCGTATCAGGCAGTTTTTCCGCCTGCGGAACAGGCGGAGGCGGCACAGGTTGCGGAGGCGGAGGCGGTGGAGGCGCTTCCTCGTTCGGAACCGGTTTGGGTGGTTCTGGCGTAGGGGGCGCGTCATTTGGCACCGGTGCCGGAGGGGGCGCAGGCGTGGGCGAAGGCTTGTCTGCCTTGGCCGTAGAGCCGCCACTGTCAGCACTTTCAAACTGCATTTCAACCACCGGTGGTGGTTCTTCAGGCGGTTTGGGGGCTGGCAGGGAAAGAAGAAGCGCCAGAAGGAGCGCAATATGCGCCCCACCTGACAGATAGAGAGACCGCCTGAGCAGAATCTGTTCGGAACGGCGTGGCCGCACCATGAGTTTGTCCTCTCCGCGTGGGAGAATTTAGTGTCCGCTGCTGGCGGGTTGCTGCGCCAGCAGGGCCACGTGGGTGAAGCCGCCTTCGGTGATCTGACCCATCACCTGCATGACACGCCCATAATCAATATGGGCATCACCACGGACAAAAATACGGTGTTCGGCATCGTTGTTGGCAGCAGCCTTTAACTGCGCCACCAACTGATCAGCCGAAACCTCGGAATCGCCCAGATACAGGGTACCATCTGATTTGATGGAAACCGTAATGGGTTTGGTGTCTGAATTGACCGGACGCGCATCCGTCTTGGGTAGGTCAACATTCACGCCGCTTGTCATCATGGGGGATGTGACCATGAAGATGATAAGCAGAACCAGCATGACGTCGACCATCGGCGTCACGTTGATTTCGGCCATCGGACGCCGCTTGCGGCGTCCCGCTCCTCCCGACGGCATACCCATTGCTCAGGCCCTTTCTTCGGACTGGCGAGACAGAATGGCAGCAAATTCCGTGCCAAAGCCTTCCAGACGGTCCTGGAACAGATCAAGACTGTTGCTGATAACGTTGTAGGCAACATAGGCAGGAACAGCCGTCATCAGACCAATGGCGGTCGCGAACAAGGCTTCAGAAATACCCGGGGCAACAACACTCAGATTGGTGTTGTGCATGGCAGCAATGGACGCAAACGAGTGCATGATACCCCAAACGGTACCAAACAGGCCCACGAATGGTGCAACGGGAGCCACTGTTGCCAGAAACACCACCCAGCGACGCAGGCGGTCCATTTCACGCGTCACGGTGATACCAATGGCGCGGTCAACGCGTTCCTTCACGCCGCCACGCACCAGATCAACACCGGGAATACGGGCAGAGCGACGCCATTCACCCATGGCGGCACCAAAAACAGCGGCCAGAGGGTGCACAGGCTTGGCGCCATCGCTTTCGTACAGATCATCTAGACTGCCGCCAGACCAGAACCGGTCTTCAAAGGCTGCAGCCTGCTTATTGATGCGCCGCAGCGTTACAATCTTGTCGAAAATAATGGCCCAAACCATCACGCTGCACAGCACCAGCCCCAGCATGACCAGCTTGACCATAAAAGAGGCATTCATAAACATGCCCCATACCGACAGATCTCCCGCCGCTGCTACGCCGAGATTTGCCGCGTCAACCGCACGATCCAAAAACGCCTCCTGCCTCTGCACCCACCATGGGGCAACCAGTCACCGACTCGGGCTTTTTACCAAGCTGCCCAATCGCCCCATTTTCTACTGTCTTCCGTACAAAAGCAGAAGAGGGCCTTTACTCTTCTGCTGCAAGTCGGCGTAAAAGATCACGCCATAACGGCGGAAATCGGGCAGGACGCCCATCTTCTGCTTTAACGCATGCCAGCACCACATCAACCCGGGCGCAAAAATCCTCTCCGCGGGTAAAAACCTGCTCAAGCCGGCAACTGGCTGCCTTCTGGTCAAGAAGGCGGGTTGTGACCGTTACAATATCATCCAGCTTCAGCGGTATGCGGTAATTGATGGTGGCATCATGCACCACAAACACCAGCCCAAAATCAGTCAGAAGGCTAGCGGCTGGCATACCCAGACTGCGAATGGCTTCGGTGCGCGCCCGTTCCGCAAAAGCCAGATACCGGGCATGATAGACAATGCCGCCCGCGTCCGTATCTTCATAATAAATACGGAAATCGATGCTGTGCGTGGTCATTCCCCCTCCTCATCTTCCGGTAGAAGATCCATCTGGGCAGACCGAGGCTCATCCGGTCGGGCTGGTGGTGTCAGCCCCAGATGTCGCCAGCCCCGTTCACCCAACACGCGCCCCCGACTGGTACGCATCACCAACCCTTCCTGAATCAGATAGGGTTCAATCACGTCTTCCAGTGTATCCCGGGCTTCAGCCAAAGCAGCCGCGAGCGTTTCCACCCCCACCGGGCCACCATGATGAAATTCTGCAATGCGACGCAGATAACGTCTATCCATCGCATCCAGCCCAAGCGCATCGACTTCAAGCCGACTAAGGGCTGCATCAGCCACTTCCCGGCTGACGGGGGCGTCTCCCGCACCACTGAAGGCTGCAAAATCACGCACACGCCGCAGAAGCCTGCCTGCAATACGGGGTGTACCGCGTGACCGGCGAGCAATTTCCTCTGCCCCCGCATGACTCAAGGCAAAGCCGATTTTTTCTGCCCCGCGGGACACAATCAGCCGCAGTTCATCCGGCGTATAAAAAACCAGCCGCAGCGGGATACCAAATCGGTCACGCAACGGGGTGGCCAGCAAGCCGGCACGGGTCGTTGCTGCCACCAGAGTAAACGGCGGCAAATCAATCCGCACCGACCGGGCGGCTGGCCCTTCCCCAATAATCAGATCAAGCTGAAAATCCTCCATCGCGGGATAGAGGATTTCTTCAATCGCAGGCTGAAGACGGTGTATTTCGTCAATAAACAGCACATCACGCGGCTGAAGATTGGTCAGAATCGCTGCCAGATCACCCGCACGCTGAATAACCGGGCCAGACGTCGCCCGGAAACCAACCCCCAGTTCACGGGATACAATCTGCGCCAATGTGGTTTTACCCAGCCCCGGTGGCCCATGCAGCAGAACATGATCAAGCGCCTCCCCCCTCTGTCGGGCAGCGGCAATGAAGATGGCCAGATTTTCCCGGCTGGCTTTCTGCCCGGTAAAATCAGCCAGAGTTTGGGGGCGAAGGGTCGCCTCGGCGCTATCTTCCTCCCGTCGCGTGGCGTCAATTTCGCGATCAGGGGTGAATTCGGCCCCACTCATCGGGCAAGCTCTTTCAGGCTGTCACGCAGCACAGTATCAAGCGTGGCATCACCCCCCCGTTCATCCAGCAGGCGGCGCACAACCGGCACGGCCTCTGACCGACGGAAACCCAAGCCTGCAAGTGCCATAAGCGCATCGGCCTCAATCCCGCCGCCGGGAGTAGCGGCTGCAGGAATCATCACGCCCCCGCCGCCACCGGGCATTTTTCCAGCCTTGTCGCGCAGTTCTGTCAGAATACGGTCAGCCAGACGGCCACCAACACCCGGGGCGCGCGTCAGGTTGGCTTTGTCAGCCGTTGAAATAGCCGCAACCAACTCACCCGGTGATAAGGTAGAAAGAATACCCAGTGCGACTTTGGCCCCAACACCCTGCACGCTGGTCAACAGCCGGAACCACTCGCGTTCCGCACTTTCCATGAAGCCGTAGAGCAGAATGGCATCTTCACGCACCACGGTTTCAATCAGAACGCGGGCTTTTTCAGGTGGGTTAGGCAACGCTGCCAATGTACGGGTCGAAGCCGCAACCAGATACCCCACGCCATTGACGTCAATCACGCATGAACCGGTTTCAACCTGAATGACCAAACCGCATAGAAACGCAATCATGCCATTCTTACCCCGGCTGCAATATGGCGGGCGCTGGCCCGATGATGAGCATGACAGATAGCAACCGCCAGAGCATCAGACGCGTCCGCCCGGATCACTTTAACGCCCGGCAAAAGCCGACGCACCATCATTTCCACTTGGTCTTTGTCAGCCGAGCCCGTGCCAACCACTGATTTTTTAACCGAGAGCGCGCCGTATTCCGCAACATCCAACCCGGCCAGAGCCGGGGCCAGCAAGGCCACGCCGCGGGCGTAGCCCAGCTTTAGCGTGGCGGTACCATTTCGGTTGACGTAGGTTTCCTCAACTGCCGCTTCAGCCGGAGCCAGACGGTCTATCAGCAGCATCAGGTTTTCATGCAGCACCTTCAACCGGTCTGGCACGCTGTCTGCGCTGTTGGTTGCGATCACACCATTTTCGACATGCCGCAACCGATTACCCTCAACATCAATCACCCCCCAGCCTGTAAACCGCAGGCCGGGATCAATGCCGAGCAGGCGTACCACTGTCAGGAAGACAGTTTTTCGGCCAGATCATCCGGCAGTTCAAAATTGGCATACACGTTCTGCACGTCGTCATTGTCTTCAAGGACGTCCAGCAGCTTGAACACGCTAGTGGCTTTTTCTTCATCCAGCATGACAGTATTTTCTGGCCGCCAGTCCAGCTTCGCACTTTCCGGCTCACCAAATTTTGGCTCCAGAGAATCGCGCACGGCGAAGAACGATTCCACTTCACAGGTGATTTCATGCGTGGTGTCAGAAGACACTACGTTTTCCGCACCCGCTTCAATCGCGGCTTCCAGCATGTCATCTTCAGATGCCACGGAAAGCGGATAGGTGATCACGCCCAGACGCCGGAACATGAAAGAAACCGAATTGGTTTCACCCATTGACCCGCCGTATTTTGAAAATGCAGCCCGCACGTCAGATGCGGTACGGTTACGGTTGTCGGTCAGACCTTCAACAATAACGGCAACACCGGCCGGCCCGTAGCCTTCGTAACGCACTTCAACATAGTCATCGCCGCCCGCAGTGCCTGTCGCTTTTTTAATAGCGCGATCAATGTTGTCTTTGGGCATGTTCACGTCGCGCGCCGCGGCAATAGCGGCACGAAGGCGCGGGTTAGATGTCGGGTCAGGCAGGCCAGACCGTGCGGCCACAGTCAGTTCACGAATAACCTTGGCAAACTGTTTGGCCCGCTTGGCATCCTGCGCCCCTTTGCGGTGCATGATGTTTTTAAATTGGGAATGACCCGCCATGTTCTCTTACCTATCTCACTCTTGCAGCCTGTCCGTTCAAACCTGATCGTTTCAGATCAGGCGACCATGACAATGCTTGTATTTCTTGCCCGAACCACACGGACAGGGTGCGTTACGCGGTGTTTCGCCCCAGCTTGACGGGTCATCCGGCATAATAGCACTCCCCCCGATCGGCGTTGCCATTTCTGGCGCAGCACCGGGGGAAAGACCCGGCCCCGGTTCAGAGGCAAAGCCCGGTATTTCAGGGTTGGCATGAATTTCAGCCGTGCCCGCAAACGGGTCAACCGTGCCGGGCGGGGCGACTTCTACCCGCGCGACCAGAGACACAACCCGTTCCCGCATTTCTTCAAGCATGATGGTGAAGAGCTGGAAGGCTTCATGCTTATATTCGTTCAGCGGATCTTTCTGACCATATGCCCGCAGACCAATACCCTGACGCATCTGATCAAGGGCATGCAGATGCTCTTTCCACACCGCGTCGTAGGTCGTCATCAGCACCTGCTTTTCAATGAAGCGCATCAGATCAGGGCCCAGATTTGCAGCACGGGCAGCGTGAGCCTGTGTTGCAGCCTGATTAATCCGTTCCGCAACCTGTTCGGCGTCCATGCCATCTTCCTTCGCCCAGTCTGCGATTGGCAGATCAAGGTTCAGGTTTTTGTGCACAGCAGCCGTCAGGCCAGCCACATCCCATTGTTCAGCAAAGGATTTTTCCGGGATATGCCGCATAACCATCGCGTCAATCACATCATCCTGCGCTTCAGACAGAATGGCGGAAACATCCTCGGTTGACATATATTCCCGGCGCTGGGCGTACACTTCCTTGCGCTGGTCATTCATCACGTCATCATATTTGAGCGTGTTTTTCCGCATGTCGAAGTTGCGGGCTTCGACCTTTTTCTGCGCACGCTCCAACGCCTTGCTCAACCACGGATGAACAATGGCTTCGCCTTCCTTCATGCCCATTTTCTGGAACATGCTGCCCATACGGTCAGACCCGAAAATACGCATCAGGTCATCTTGAAGCGAGATAAAGAAGCGCGAATTGCCCGGATCACCCTGACGGCCAGCACGGCCCCGCAACTGGTTGTCAATGCGGCGGCTTTCATGGCGTTCGGTGCCGATAACGTACAGACCGCCTGCCTGCTTCACAATTTCATGGTCACGGGTCACTCGATCGCGAATCGCCTGTTCAGCAGCATCGCGCTCGGGTGACGGTTCAGCCTCGCCAAGCTGCTGGTCGATCAACATATCCACGTTGCCGCCCAGCTTAATGTCGGTGCCGCGCCCTGCCATGTTGGTGGCAATGGTAATGGCCCCCGGAGACCCTGCCTGCGCAACAATTTTGGCTTCCATTTCATGGAAACGCGCATTGAGCACATTATGCGGAATACCCTGCTGCTTCAGCAGGTCAGACAACGCTTCACTTTTTTCAATGGACGTTGTGCCCACCAGAATAGGCTGCTGGCGTTCGTGAATTTCACGGATAAGACGGCTGACCGCGGCAAATTTTTCAGCTTCGGTCAGATAAATTTCGTCATCTTCATCCTTACGGGCAACCGGGCGATTGGTGGGAATTTCCACCACATCCAGCTTATAGATTTCCGCAAATTCGTCCGCTTCGGTCATAGCCGTGCCGGTCATGCCTGACAGTTTGGGATAAAGGCGGAAAAAGTTCTGGAAAGTGATGGAGGCCAGTGTCTGGTTCTCCTGCTGAACCTCCACATGCTCCTTTGCTTCCAGCGCCTGATGCAGACCGTCGGAATACCGGCGGCCATCCATCATACGGCCGGTGAATTCGTCAATAATCACAACCTTGCCGTCGCGCACGATGTAATCGACATCGCGTGAGAACAGGGTATGGGCCCGCAGCGACTGCTGAACGTGATGCACCACCGCAACATGGTGCAGGTCATACAGGCCGCCTTCATCCAGCACGCCAGCTTCCCGCAGCAGGTCTTCAACCTTGTCAGACCCGGCGTCAGTCAACACGACGCTGCGGAATTTTTCGTCCTTGTCGTACGTAGCAGGGTCCTGCACCAGCCTGACCACCACTTCATCAACAGCCCGATACAGTTCAGAACTGTCTTCAGCCGGGCCAGAAATAATCAGCGGGGTCCGTGCTTCGTCAATCAGGATGGAGTCTACTTCGTCCACAATGGCGTGGTAGAAGGGGCGCTGCACCATCTCTTCCAGGCGATATTTCATGTTATCGCGCAGGTAGTCGAAGCCGAATTCGTTATTGGTGCCGTAGGTAATGTCTGCCGCGTACGCTGCACGACGCGCATCATCAGGCATGTTGGGCACAATGGTGCCGGTGGTCAGCCCAAGGAAGCTGTAAAGGCGGCTCATTTCAGCGGCGTCACGGGCGGCCAGATAGTCGTTCACGGTGACAACATGAACGCCCTTCCCTGCCAGAGCGCTGAGGTAAACGGCCAGTGTTGCCACCAGCGTCTTGCCTTCACCCGTGCGCATTTCAGCAATACGGCCGGCCTGCAGCACCATACCGCCAATAAGCTGCACGTCGAAATGACGCATACCCAGCACACGGCGCGATGCTTCGCGCGCTACGGCAAAGGCTTCAGGCAGCAGGCTGTCAAGCGTTGCTCCCTTGGCCAGCCGGTCGCGGAATTCGACGGTTTTTGCAGAAAGAGCAGCGTCGTCCAACGCCTGCATCTGGGGTTCCAGGGCGTTGATTTCCGGCACGCGGCGCTGGAACATCTTGAGCGTCCGGTCATTGGCGGTGCCGAACAGGGCGCGGACGAAGCTTGCGAGCATGAAAACCTTTCCGAAACAATGCACGCCCATTCCGCCTTCCACCCGGAACCAGACCGGAGGAAACAAAAAGGCATCAGCATGGAGTGGCTCGTGGGGAAAATAGGGCCGGGGCCGCCTGCGGTCAACCAATCAGCCCGGTTTCTTGCCTTGCAACAGGCAAGAGGGGTTGCAGGCCTCTTTAGCCTCCTTCATAGAGGAAGCACAGTTTATTCCTTATTCAAGGTTTGTCCTCATGCGGTTTACCAATCAGGCCATCGCTCTTGCAGCTACGGCCCTGCTTGCCTCCACTGCCTTTTCTGCTCCTTCTTTTGCCGCTCCGGCAGCACCGGCCGCAGCCCCTGCTGCACCCGCCGCGCCGCCAGCCAAGCCGGTTGACCCCAATGCTGTGGTCGCCACCGTGAACGGTGAAAAAATCACCGTCAGCGATGTGCAGGATGCACTGGGCAACATGCCGCCGCAGATGCGCCAGCTGCCGCCAAACATGATTTACCCCATGCTGGTAAACCAGTTGGCTGACCAGAAAGCCATTCAGCTGGTTGCCCACAAGGAAGGTCTGGACAAGACCCCTGAAGTTCAGAAAATGATGGCTCAGGCTTCTGCCAACGCCCTGCAGAACGCATGGCTGTCAAAGCAGGTTACGCCGCAGCTGACCGATGCCGCCATTCAGGATTATTATCAGCAGAATTACGCTGGCAAACCGGCAGAGCAGGAAGTGCATGCTCGCCACATTCTGGTTAAGACCGAAGCTGAAGCCACCGATGCTATTAAAAAGCTGAAAGCTGGCGAAGATTTCGGGAAGCTGGCTGCCCAGATTTCAACCGACACAGGCAGCGCCAAGCAGAATGGCGGCGACCTGGGCTGGTTCAAGAAAGAAGACATGATCCCGGCTTTCTCTGACGCCGCTTTCGCCATGAAAAAAGGTGAAATCAGCAGCACGCCGGTTAAAAGCCAGTACGGTTATCACGTCATTCAGGTGCTTGATACACGCACGGACCCGATCCCGGCTCTGGACAGCGTGAAGGACAAGATCCGTCAGGCTCTGATCCAGAAATACGTGCGTGATGCAGTTGGCAAGGCCACAGCGGGCGTGAAAATTGTCCGTTTTGACCCGGCTACGGGCAAACAGCTGGCTGATGCACCGCCTCCGGCTGCGGCCCCGGCTGCTCCTGCCAAAAAATAATCTGACCTTACCGTTATTTTTTCAGCCCGCCATGCCCTGCATGGCGGGTCTGTCGCTTTAAGGACATAGCGTTATGGCACACGCCCTCCCCGTTTCTCCTCTTGCCCGGCCGCTTCCCGCGCTTGGTGTTGTTCGTGGAGTACGATTGGGGGCAGCCGAAGCTGGCATACGCTATAAAGGCCGAACTGATCTGGTTCTGGCCGAATTTGCACCGGGCACAACTGTCGCGGGTGTTTTTACACAGACAAAATGCGCAGGCGCGCCAGTTGACTGGTGCCGCTCTATTCTGCCGCAGGGTCAGGCTGGCGCGTTGGTGGTCAATGCTGGCAACGCCAATGTCTTTACCGGCCGCGCCGGGCGTGAAACCTGTCAGGCAACGGCCGAAGCCGCGGCAAAGCTGGCGGACTGCCCACTGGATGCCGTGTATCTGGCATCTACCGGGGTTATCGGGGCTATTCTGCCGCACGACCGTATTACCGACGCGCTGCCAGCCCTGCATGACTCGTTAAGCGAAACCGGGTGGGAAGCCGCCGCGCGTGGCATCATGACCACCGATACCTTTCCCAAGGCCGCAGTTCGCACCGCCACGCTAAACGGCACAACCGTAACCATTCAGGGCATTGCCAAGGGCAGTGGCATGATTGCGCCTGACATGGCCACCATGCTGGCATTTGTGGCCACCGATGCAGCGCTCCCTGCCCCTGTCTTGCAGAGCCTTCTGTCAACGGATGTGAAAACCACCTTCAACTGCATCACGGTCGATTCTGATACCTCGACCTCTGACATGGTGCTGCTGTTTGCAACCGGCGCGGCCCAGAATGCTCCCGTTTCAGCCGAAACTGACGCGTTGCAGGACCCCGCACTGGCAGACTTCCGCAGCGCCCTGAAAGCGGTGCTGCATGACCTTGCCCTTCTGGTTATTCGCGATGGTGAAGGGGCCACCAAGCTGATGAGTATTACCGTCACCGGCGCTGCCTCACAGAGCTCTGCCTGGCGGGTGGGGATGGCCATTGGTAATTCGCCTTTGGTCAAAACCGCTATTGCTGGCGAAGATGCCAACTGGGGCCGTATTGTCATGGCTGTTGGCAAATGCGGGGAACCGGCTGACCGGGATACGCTTTCTGTTTCTATTGGCGGCGTATGCATTGCCCGCGACGGCACCGTTGTGGATGGTTATGATGAAACCCCGGTTGTGGCCCACATGAAAGGCCAGGAAATTGATATCGCGGTTGACCTCGGCCTCGGATCAGGTTCGGCACAGATCTGGAGTTGCGACCTGACGCACGGCTATATTGATATCAATGGGTCTTACCGTAGCTAGGTGCGGTAAACCCAATCTTTAGGACATCGGGCCAAGACATGGCCCTTGGCTGAACGAATTTTTTTCTAAGGAACAGGCCCGATGCCCCCTTCTGACCTCCCCCCCGGCTGGAGCGGACCTTATCAATCCCCCAACACCGCCGCCCCCTATACCCAACCGGGCGGGATAGGGCAGCCCACATGGGTGTATGCCGGTTTTTGGTGGCGGGTCTGGGCGTTTCTGATTGATGCGCTGATCCTCAGCGTGGTGGATAGCGTGCTGGGCTTTTTCATGCTGCCCGACCTGAAAGTCGAATGGCAGGAAACGCCTATTCCTGATGCGTCAGGTCAAACAGTTGATGTGGTTGATATTGCCGATTTTGTGCAGCCCGACACCATTTCAGTGTTGATCCCCCACATTCATGCAGGCAACTGGCATCTGCCCAGCCTGTTTCTGGCGCTTCTGCCTGCGCTGTATTTCATTATTTTTGAATCTTCGTCCTTCCGCGCAACACCCGGCAAGCGCCTGTGCCGGCTGGAAGTGACAACATCCCGCGGCAGACGGCTCTCCATCGGGCGGGCAGCTTTGCGGTTTGCTGTGAAAGCGTTTATCTCGTTTCCGTTTTTCTATATCGGCGTATTGATGGTTGCGTTCACCCGGCACAAACAGGGCCTGCATGACCTGATAGCCGATACTGTTGTCATCCGTGCCGAAACGGCTGAAGTCGTAACCTTCGAACCGCGTTCCTGACACGCGGGCCTTTTCTGCTGCCAGGCGGTCTTGATGCCGCCTGAATTGCCCCCTACCCTTACACGCATCATACGGGCGTTTTATCGCCCTTTTCCTTCTGCGTTGAATAAGGATACGGCACGCCATGGCGGCAGACAGCCTGGATCGGGGCACGACCAGACTCGCTTCTGATTTTTCTTCTGTTTTTCTCTATGCACTCAGGCTCTGCTTTGTCTGTGCCATGCTGGTCGGGGTGTCTTTCAGCATTCCTGAACAGGCGCACGCAGAAGCAGCACCTGTCGCCACCGGCACCGGGTCACTCAGCCAACAGGACGCTCAACAGCTTCTCAGCGTTCTGAATGATCCTAAAAAGCGCGAAGATTTCACCCATACCTTGTCCCTTATGGCAAAGGGTCTGCCTACCGCCGCACCTGCAAAAGCAGCCACGACCGCCCCGGCTGTGGTGGATAGTGACGTCAATTCCGAACTGGATAGCCTGACATCGTCCATGCAGGGGTATGTCCGCAACTTTGCTGGCCTGTTTAAGGATCTCGGGTCTGTCGGTTCCTGGTTCCATTCTGAACTTCGCAACCCGGAAACACGCCAGACGCTGATTGATGCCTTCAGTCGGGCACTGATTATTCTGCTGGTGGCTCTGGCGCTTGAACGCTGCGCCAGCATGCTTCTGAAAAAACCTCTGACATCTGTCACGGCCCACGCTGAAGCCCGGGAACGCAAGCAGGAAGCAGCGGCAGCCGTTGAAAGCGTGGAGGCTGCGACCTCAACCCCGGATGGCGACAACACCCAAACCCGCGCTGATGATCAACGCAGACGTAATGAAGTCATGCGGTATCTGGTCCGTGTGCCTTACAACGTGTTGCACTTTCTGCTGAAGCTGCTGCCGGTTGTGGTGTTCCTGGCCCTTGGGTATCTGGGCGCGGAATTCCTGACCACCACCACGCAGGCCCGCACCGTTACCATCACGCTGACAAACGCATATGTCATTGCGCGTGGCCTGTATCTGCTGGTTGAAACGGCTCTGGCCCCTCGTTCTCCTGCCATTCGGCTGGCACCGGCCAGCGATAGCACGGCCCGGATGCTCACCCGGTGGTGGAATGTGCTGGTTGCCGCGCCATCGCTGGTTATCTGCCTCTCGACTTTGGGGAGTGAGTTCAATCTGGCACCCCGCGGTACGGAAGCCATGCTGCGGGCCGTTATTCTGATCCAGCATCTGATTATTGCTGCCTTCATCTGGCGCATACGCCACATTGTAGCCAATGCCCTACAGCCGTCAGAAACACTGCGTAAAAACGCATTCTGGGCCTTTGCCGGGGCGATGGCCCGTTTCTGGTGGATACCGGTTCTGTTTCTGGATATCGCGTTGTGGTTTGTCTGGGCGGCCCACCTTAAGGGCGGGTATCAATGGATTCTGCGCGGCACAATCCTGACGCTTGTCTGCCTGGTTCTGTCCCGGCTGATTGCGGTTCTGACCTATGGCTTGCAAGACCGGCTCTTCCGTATCAGCGACACAACGGAAGCTGAATATCCCGGCCTGCAAAAACGCGCCGACTATTACTATCCGTTTGTGCGCCGCATGCTGACGGTCTTCATTATTTTTGTCACCTGCGTCAGCATTGCCCAAAGCTGGAGCATCCCGAGTTTTCACTTCTTCCTTGAAAATCCGCTTGGTTCGCGACTGATCAGTGCCGCCGTTATTCTGACAATCGGGCTGGTCATTGCGTCTGTTGCGTGGGAAGTCATTAACGGTCTGCTGAACAAGCAGATTGACCGCTACACGTCCTCCGCACAGGCAGGGCGTGCGACCCGTCTGCGCACCATTCTGCCGATTATCCGCACCGTGCTGCTGGGTTTTATTATTGTGATTGTTACTGTCACCACCCTGTCGCAGATCGGGATTAACGTCACACCATTGCTGACGGGTGCCGGGATTCTGGGTGTTGGTCTGTCCTTCGGGTCACAAAGCCTCTGGAAAGACGTGATCACCGGCTTCTTTATGTTGGCTGAAGACGCCATTCAGGTTGGCGACTGGGTCACAACCAGCGGTGTTGCCGGGACGGTGGAGCAACTTTCCATTCGTACGCTAAGAGTACGATCTTTCGATGGCGATTTGCATATTATTCCGTTTTCGTCCGTAACTTCTATTGCCAATACGGGACGTGGCTTCAACCAGATCATCGTCAAGCAGGTTCTTGATCTAAGCGAAGATAGCGGAAAAGTGGTCCACATCATGTCTGATGTGATTAAAGAAATGCGGAAAGAGGATGCGTTCCGTCACATTATTTTCTCTGACTATAATGATCTGGGCGTCGATTGCAGTGACAGTAACGGGGCGATCCTTATCGGTACCATCCGCACTGCCCCGATGATGAAATGGAAAGTGCAACGCGAGTTTTATCGTCGTCTGGCCAACCGTATGGCCGACGCTGGCGTGAAGTTTTACACCCCGACATCCTACTACACCACGCCACCGGGCAATTCGATGCATCTGACAGTTGATGATCTGCCTGATGCGTTCCCTCCGCCGCGTGACGCGCCCTCCCCGGTTACCACCCCGGAACCACCCTCTCCCTCGCTGTCACATGGCAACAAACCGCAGGGCCACGGCCCAGCAGAAGGCCCAGCACATGCCTGAAACACCGGCTTCCTCCCTCTCCCAGACTGACCTCCAGCGCCTTACCGCGCTGGAGAAGCCACTGTCTGAATCAGGTTTTGCCTACCAGCCAGCCGCCGATATGCGGCCCCTGCTGGAACAGTTTGGCCTGAAACAGTGGGAGGAATTTGCCGAAAGCTGGAATCATCTGGGCGTGGACCGCTATATGGCCGATGGCGGCCGCTACCGGCGGCGGCGCTATGCCACGTTCTCGCTCACGGACGATGGTATTATTCGTAAGCCCCATCAGCCCCATTACCAGAGCCGGGATTACAATACCTTGAATGGGGGTATTGAACGCTGGTTCAAACCCGTGACCCCGGCCATCGGCCAGAATCCGGCCCTTCTGGCCATACTGGCTTTGACCCATCGTGTTGCGACAGACCTGACACCCGCAACCCTGCAACCCAAAGCCTGGCATACCGAAATTCATCAATTCCGGATTGAAGCCAGCCCGGACTCAGCGGGGCAGCCAACCCCCGAAGGCCTGCACCGGGATGGTGTGGATTGGGTGTGTGTGCTGATGGTGAACCGGGAAAACATTGCCAGTGGTGAAACCACCATTCACGATCTGAACCGCAAATGTGTAGGGAGCTTTACCCTGACCCAACCACTGGATACGGCATTCGTAAATGATAGCCGTGTCTACCACGGCGTAACGCCGGTCAAACCTGTTGACCCGACGCGGCCTGCCTACCGGGATGTGCTGGTCGTTACCTTACGGCATGAATAAAACAAAAGGCATGGAGCGCTTTTCTGGCCCTCCATGCCTTTTCAAAAAAACCAATAATCACCGGTCTTGGTGCTGTCGGGTTTAGTATCCGGCATATGAAATGGCGTGTAACCCAAGGGCGGCAAAACCGAAAACAAACACCATGGCACCCACCATCTGCGCTATTTCTTTCATACTAACGTCATGTTCCTTTACTGGTGCGGTCTGAACCGGGGCTGGTGTAACGGGGATAACGGGGTCAGGCATAACGGCATGCGTCTGTGCCGTAACATCTTCCCTGACATCGGCCGTCGTCACGTCATAATCCGCTGGGATCTGCCCTTCATCCGCCGCGAGAGGGTGCATGGAAACGGGTTCATCGTGAGATGACTCTGTTCCTATCATGGCAAAACCCTTTCATTTTTTGCAATGCAGATTTGTAATCCCCACTTATCTGGTGATCAAATGCTCATCCGTCAAGGGCCGCTCCTTAAAGCGTGCGCATCACGATCCCGATGTGAAGGGATAGACGAAGCTGGCCCAGACAGGCACATGAGAAGACCCATTTCAGGAGTTCCGGTCATGAAAAGCCTGTCCGTTTTTTCTTTTGCCTGCGCTGTTTCTCTGGCGACGGCTGCTCTGTTCCCAGCGGCACAGGCTGCCAGCACAGCAGCACCAGCTCTGGCTGATGCCCACACGCAGTATCCGACATCCCTGTTCGAAGGTCAGTGGGCCATCATGGCCATGAGCCCCGTTTCCGTGGCAGCCAACAAAGCCGTTGGTCCTGCCGCGCGCCTGCTGGTGACACTGCCTGAAGCGCTCAAGAAAATTGTGGGCCAGGATAAGTTCAGCCTGTCCCGCCAGTCTGGCACATCATGGAGCGCGAAGCAGGGTGACCTGACTGTTACGTTCTCGCTGATTTCTGAAAACAGTGCCCAGCTTCAGGTCAAGGGAACAGGCAACCATAAGCTGGACCTGCCCCTGTATCGCGATAACTGACCCCACATTAAAAAAGCCTGCGCCCCTTTTCAGGGCAGCAGGCTTTTCTGGGGTTCTCACCCAACATTACAGGGAGCTGTTTTAGACAGAGTCGGGCGTCCAGTTTTTCAGGAATTCCTGTAACGCCGCATCAGGCTTGCCAATCTTGATCTGCAAGGTGACATACAAATTCCCCGCATCGCGCGAGCCATGAGCCTGCACGCCCTTCCCCCTAAGCCGTAATTTTGTGCCCGTGTCTGAACCCGCAGGCACGTTCATTTTCACAGCCCCGGTTGGGGTTGGAACGGTGATGGACCCACCAAGGACCGCCGTTTTCAGATCAACTGGCAGCGTTTCATGCAGGTCATGACCATCACGTGTGTAGGTTGCGTCTGGCAGCACCGTGACAGTAATCAGCGCATCACCCTGCGGGCCACCTTGCACACCCGCATCCCCCTTTCCCCGCAAACGCAAGGTCTGGCCGTCTTCAATTCCCGGTGGAATTTTAACATCCAACGTAGCCCCATCCGGCAACGTAATGCGCGATGTGCTCCCGGTGACCGAGTCAAGAAAACTGACCTTCAACGAATAAGAGCGGTCCGCCCCTTTCTGCGGGCCTCGTCGTGCGCGGCCACCGCTGAACATGCTGCCAAACAGGTCGCTCAGGTCTTCTTCCGAAAAACCAGCCCCGCCAGGACCACCCGGCCCGCCATAGCGGAAGCCCCCCATTCCTTCGCCATAGCCACGCTGACCACCACCAAAACCGGGATGCATCCGCTCCTGCCCTGAGGCATCAATTTCCCCACGATCATACCGGGCACGTTTTTCAGCATCGGACAGCAGTTCATTTGCCTGACCAATAGCCTTGAACTGTTCTTCCGCTACCTTGTCGCCAGGGTTCAGATCGGGGTGGTATTTCTTGGCCAGCTTGCGGTAGGCCTTGCGGATATCATCCTGACTGGCTGTTTTTGAAACGCCCAGAACCTCATACGGGTCGCGCACACTCATGCCTGTTCTCCCTTCCGGGTGTCAGAGGGAGCAGAAAATATGTCCGTATCAAGCAGACTTATCAGCAACGCGATAATAACATCCTGAGAATAACCTGCTTCTTGAGCCTCCGCGACCAGAGCCTTCAGGCGAGGCTGCAGGAATGCCTCTGCCGATATGGTTGTCATAGGGTGACCATCTCCACTTCATGCAAACAGGCACGTCTATTGAGCGTGCCTTAATGATTTCAATATCTTGATAATAATAATGGGAACGCAGAAGCCTGCGGTCAATGGACAAGACTGCTTTGCAGGCCCCCTTCAATTCTGGCAGAAAAACCGTCTAGGACTGACCTGTCGCCTGATCTTCCGCCACCAGCCTGCCAAGCACACAAGACAGCACACGGGCGCGTTCTGAATCGGCACGACTTGTCAGGATAATCGGCACTTTGGCCCCAAGCACAATGCCGGCAGCATCGGCACCGGCCAGAAACGTCAATTGCTTCGCCAACATATTTCCTGCTTCAATATCCGGCACCAACAGCACATCCGCCTGGCCTGCAACGGGGGATACAATTTCTTTCTCCCGCGCTGCGTCCATATTAATTGCGTTATCAAACGCCAACGGGCCATCAACCAACGCCCCTGTAATCTGGCCTCTGTCGGCCATTTTGCTCAGGGCGGCAGCATCAATGGTGGACGGTAAGGCCGCCGTAACGGTTTCAACGGCCGACAACACAGCTACTTTGGGGATATTGAGGCCCAAAGTGTGAGCCAGAGCGACAGCGTTACGCAGAATATCGACCTTACAGGCCAGATCAGGGGCAATATTCACCACACCATCCGTGACCAGCAAAGGGCGCGGATAAGCAGGAACATCCATAACAAACACGTGGCTTACCCGCCGCCCTGTACGCAGCCCGTTTTCATGCTGAAGCACCGCATGCAGCAGCATGTCCGTATGGAGTGCTCCTTTCATAATCAAACTAACAGTTCCGTCATGCACTAACTGCACAGCGTATTCAGACGCGGCCTTTGCGTCCGGACAGCACACGATTTTACAGAGGCTCAAATCCCGGCCGCATTCAGCAGCCAAAGACCGGATCGTTTCTTCAGGCCCCAGCAAAACCGGATGCAGCAAACCGTCTTCCGCCACATCAACCGCAGCATTCAAAACAACAGGGCTACAGGGATAAACTACCGCAACAGAAACCGCCGGAAGTGCGCTGGCGCGACTTAGAAGATCATCAAACCAGTGATGACTGGCGTTTACTGTGCCCAACGTCTCTCCATCCTGCATGTTTGATCCCTTTCTGCGGCCAGTCGCTCGTTTTTATAGCTGTGGCATAGCAGGGGCAGCGCGGCAAAAAGTCGTGAGGTCACACGGTCTGTTTCCGCTTTTATGCCACCGAAATCAGCAGGCTTTTCAAAGAACCAATAGCCTCTGACCATTATACTGACTATAAGCCGTAAGAAGACAAAACACGCCAAGGCTTAATGACACGATGCCCCTTTGGCGACTTACTGAGTGGAGAACCGGCAATGACTGACAAACCGCGCTTTTTTGATGATCTTGCCGGCGTGGCGGGCGGTGCTTTTTCTGCCCTGACCGGTGTGCGCGAAGAAATCAACGCTATTGTACGCAGCCGTGTTGATGAAGTGCTCAGCAGCCTTCAGGTTGTACGGCGCGAAGAGTTTGAAGTAGCACGCGAACTGGCAGCCCAGGCCCGTATTGGTCAGGAAGATGCTGAACGACGCGTTGCTGCACTGGAAGCCCGTGTGCTGGCGCTGGAAGAAAAAGCCCACGCATCCCACACACATCACTCGGCCTGAACCACCGCTTTTTCCGGGAATGGCGGAGCCAGACTCTGCCATTCGGCCAGACTTCTGCCCGCTTCACCCCCGCAGTAGAGAGTGAGCCATGCCCGCACTAAGCTTTGATACCCCAGCGTCCGCTGCCAATCCGCTCGACCTGATGGAACAGGTTATTGGTGGTCTTGGGTGGAATTTTGAACGGTGCAACCTGACCGAAATGGCCGTAGAAGCCCCCGGCAAATGGTGTGACTACGGACTGTTTTTCTCGTGGTCGGCTGAACTGGGTGCCGTACATTTTACCTGTGCGTTTGACCTGAAAGCCCCGGCCACCCAACAGCGTGCGCTGTATGAACTGATTGGCATGGCTAACGAGAAAATATGGATTGGCCATTTCAGTCTGGATCAGGAAGACGGCGTGGTCCTGTTTCGCCATGCGTTGTTGCTGCGTGGAACACACCTATCAGTCGAAATGTTTGAAGACCTGATTGACCTTGCCCTGACCGAGTGTGAACGATTCTACCCGGCGTTCCAGTTCTTCCTCTGGGGTGGGCAGGAACCGGCAGATGCGTTGGCAGCCGCCATGCTTGACTGTGTAGGAGAAGCCTGATGCCCTCGTCCTCCCCTCTGCCTTCTGTTCTGCTGGTCGGTTGCGGCAAGATGGGCAATGCCATGCTTGAAGGGTGGCTGAAGCACGGGCAGAAGCCATCCGTCG
Source organism: Acetobacter indonesiensis (assembly GCF_000963945.1). Classification (GTDB taxonomy): domain Bacteria; phylum Pseudomonadota; class Alphaproteobacteria; order Acetobacterales; family Acetobacteraceae; genus Acetobacter; species Acetobacter indonesiensis. The sequence continues at coordinate 65,313 of NZ_BAMW01000057.1, forward strand.
TGCTTGACCGGCATGATCATGCGCTGCCGTCGCCTCACCATCATGCCCGCACCGTTGCTGATATTCCTGCCGACTTTACCCCAGATATCGTGATTGTCGCGGTCAAACCCCAGAAAGCGGATGCTATCCTTGAAGAACTGGGCCAGCACTTCTCCAACCCCGTTCTGCTTTCGGTCATGGCTGGGCGCAGCATTGAAAGCCTGACCAAGACCTATAAAAAAGCCAATCCATCGGCCAATCCAACTGTGGTTCGGGCCATGCCCAATACCCCATGCGCCATTGGCGCGGGCATAACCGGCCTGTATGCGGAAGCAGGCACAACGGCCGAACAAAAAGACCAATGCGATGCTCTGCTGCGCTCGGTTGGGGAAACGGTTTGGGTTGAGCAGGAAAACCTGATTGATGCTGTGACTGCTGTCTCAGGCAGCGGCCCGGCCTACATCTTCCTTCTGGCGGAGTTGATGGAAAAGGCGGGTATTGAGCAAGGCCTTCCACCAGAAACAGCCCGTAAGCTGGCACGACGCACTATTTTTGGTGCCGGAGCGCTTCTTGATCATTCCGTGCTGGATGCCAGTGAACTCCGCATTCAGGTAACCAGCCCCGGTGGAACAACAGCCGAGGCCCTGAAAATACTGATGCAGCCAGACGCATGGCCTAAAGCCGTTTCTCAGGCCATTAGTGCGGCTGCGCACAGAGCCCACGAGCTTTCTTCGTAATATTTTTCGTAAACGACCTGTTCTGCCACCATGCCACCTAGTGGAATGCTGACAGAACAGGCCGTGCTTTGACTTACTCTTTTTTGCTGACAGGCCGTTTCAATGGACACTGACGATTTTGATGTAGCCCTTCTCTCCGCTGCCATGACGCAAGCAGAACAAGGGGGATGGAACTCCGTCTCGCTGCTGGAGTCTGCGCGTCAGGCTGGATTGCCTTTGGCTGAAACACGAGATCGCTTTCCCTGCCGCGCCTCTCTCCTGCTTCGTCTGGGCCGTATTGCCGATGAATCCGCACTGGCTGATGACACCGCAACGGGTGACTCGCGGGAACGCCTGTTTGATCTGCTGATGCGGCGTCTGGATGTGTTTCAGCAATACCGAAATGGCATCAAGGCTGTTATGCGCGCACTTCCCTTTGACCCGGCTTTGGCTGTCATTCTGGGGGGAGCCACGATTGAAAGCATGCGCTGGATGGCAGATGCCGCGGGCATCAGCACAACAGGTCTTGGTGGCATTGTGCGCATCAATCTGGTCATGGGGGTCTGGACCCATACGCTCCGCACATGGGAAAAAGACGACAGTGAAGACATGGGCAGCACCATGGCTGCCTTGGATCAGGCCTTGGATAAAGCCGCGCGATTCAAGCTGTTTCCTACTGGTGCAGGTAGCCTGACAGACGGTGGCTTGCCCGATGTTGATTTCGCAGAGCCCCAACCACCCCAGCCCGATGCCCCAGAAAATTCACACTAAGCAAAAAACTATCCGTTAGGTCTCTTTACGAACTGGTCTGGTTGGTCTTATTAAGGGCCAACCACATTTTTATGATGGGGCGTAGCCAAGCGGTAAGGCAGCGGATTTTGATTCCGCCATGCGGAGGTTCGAATCCTCCCGCCCCAGCCATTTTTCTTATAATCCGTTAAACTACACTAGTCTAAGATATGGGCGAGCTCCGTCGCTTACGGACCTGCTGTACTCTATCCTCAAGACAGAATACGGATTGGGTAAGATAGATAAAAGAGACGCTTTACCTCTTGCCGGGCATGTTTTGTTGCGTTCAACACAATGCCACACAACAAACATAAGCCAGCCAGAAGTTCTAACCCTGTTGCCAAAACGGCTGACGGCAAACGTGGAACCAAGCCCGTTTCCATATAATCCGTGATAACACCAATCCCAATGCAGAAGCCCGCAATAGCAAACACAAGAGACAAAACAAAGTAGAACAGCAGCGGCTTTTCTCTTTGAATCAGAGAGAGGATGGTTTTCAAAATACGAAAACCATCATGATATGTTCTAAGCTTTGAGACCGATCCCGCCAGACGCTCAACATAGCGCGTCGGTTCTTCTGCCAGCGGCATATTCAATTCAAGCGCATGAACCGTTAATTCGGTCTCAATTTCAAAACCTGCAGATGTTACAGGGAAAGATTTGACGAACCTGCGCGAAAAAACCCTGTAACCAGACAACATATCGGTCATACGTCGACCAAAAATCGACATGACCAAGCCAGTCAAAACCTTATTCCCCAGAATATGCCCGCGACGGTACGCGGCCTCCCGGTCAGTCACTCTGGCCCCGTTGACCATGTCCAAACCTTCAGAGGCAGCCTTTTTCAGCATCCGTGGCGCTGCTTCTGCTTCGTAAGTAGCATCACCATCTACCAAGACATAGTAATCAGCTTCAATGTCCGAAAACATTCTTCTGACAACATGCCCTTTTCCCTGCATTCGTTCTGAATAGACCAATGCACCGGCTTCTTTTGCTTTAGCAACAGTATTATCTGAAGAATTGTTGTCATAAACATAAAGCACCGCATTGGGCAAAGCTGCGCCAAACCCTTTGACAACCTCGGCTATTGATAGCTCTTCATTGTAACAGGGTATCAGAACCGCCACCCTAAGGGCTGTATCACTTGGTAGCATCTGCTTTCCTATGTCCATCTGTGCCATCTGCCATTACCAACATAGCAAACAGGTTCTGCTGTAATACCTATTACCCATTCATTTACGGCCAGAAGCGCATACTTAGGTTTGTATAAAGAGAAAAGGTAGAAAACACCATAAAGCCACATGCAATCATTTGAGTAATTAAAACTATATCTTGGCGCCTGCGTGTTATATTTTTTTTATCTGAATTTTGGTGTGCAAGCAGCGGAACGATAATAGGCAGAAACAACATAAGCGGAAGAAAATATCTTCCTTGCACACCATCAATATGCGTGGCCGCAACAGGCGTCCAATTGACATACAATGCAAGAATAATACCTGTACCAGAAGCAAACAGTAGAAAAAGAACACATGCTGCGTATATAATATTTTTCTTCTGGGGCTTTCTTACCACGCTATAGAACATCGTCAAAAAACAAACCGTAAGACAGGTTTCCGCAATATAATAAAATGTGGGAGAAAAAAACGTATCTAACCAGCCCAAAACGCCAATTGCTTCTTGTAGCAATTGCCGGAAACTACTCAGTACAAATTCAACAACAGTGGTAACCATTCGCAATGGGTGATGAAGTACAAACACTATCTGGTCACGGGGGGAGGCCCCTATAGGAGCTAGTTTTGTAATGCTCGGTCTTATACCGAGCATGGCCCACCCAACAAAAAGCAACCATCCCACACAGCAGGATATAACGGGCCATAAAACAGACACCCCTCTTCTTACCATCAGGCAGAGAGGAAGAAACAGAAGTGATGCATAAGGCATTTTTGCAGCCGCTATACAGGCCAAGAGAATGCCAGACAAAAGGATGAGATTTTTAGTTATTCTTTCGTCTTTTTTATTAAAACACCGGCTCAGAATAGCGCATACCAACGCACTCAGCGCCAGCAAAATACCATCTTGGGAAGTTGATGCCATAAGACTGATACTCATGGGGAGCGCCAGCATAATGGCCAAAAATGGAGCAACCGGCCCAGCAAGAACTAAAGCTATCATAACAAGACCAAAACAGATAAGGCCATTGATTGCTCGGCATATATACAGCGTCGCCAGTGGCCGCATTCCTAATGCATGACCACACCAGACTCCCAGAACAACACCTGCATATGATGACGGGGGGTAGAAAACCGTGCTGGCATAGCCGACAAATTCAGTCTGCTGCGACCAAGGCATCATATATGCGTCAGATAAACCAACAAGATCGACTTTCTTGTCTGGGCTAAATTTTAGATAATTAAATGACTGTCCCATATTAATTAATGAAGACGGTAAAATACCCCCTGCTGTAAGCGGGTCGCGTCTTATACCAACAATATGCCCTTCCGATATCTGAATAGCCCGCATGAAATGGTTGAATTCATCTGCCACCTGAAAAGGAGGGGTAAGCACAATGCATTCAATACCAGCAATCAGCATAAAAAACCCGTACAGATAGAGTAGCACTCCTGACTTGCGAAGGCATACTAACCCCTCAAGTAGAACCAGCCTTTTAATTTTCATACTGACTTTCCTCTAACCATACGGAATATACTGCACCTAACTATACCGTAAAAATTATTTTTTTTACTATAAACCTCCTGCGATTTTTTGCTTCCATATTGAAATTATATTTTTAACCACAAAAAAACATCTATAATTTTGGGTTGTTCTCTTTTATTATAATTTCATCTATAAGCACATTGTGTTAGTTATTTTACATATCGTCAAAGAGCACATCTATGCAAAAAATTATTTCCCCTTTCCTATGGTGTAAATCAAAGCTTAGTTTACCTGAATTTATATATCTTCTGGGCTTATCCATTATTGGCATCATTTTCGTATATCGCATTACACCAATGAGCGGCATTGATGAAATGTACCATTTTTTTAGGGCCCAACAGGTGGCTCAAGGAAACCTATTGGCACAACGCTACGCCAATCATGCTTTTGGGGGAGGACTCGATAGCCATATGATTGATTGGGTTGACTATTTTAATGAAAAACGAAATCAGAGTTTACCAGCAGACGTCCTTGTCGCCCAAGATCGTGCTCTAACAATTAGTTCTACATCAGTTAGAAAAATCACTCTTCAGTTTCCTTCAACAGCCTCCTACTCTCCTATCATGTATATTCCATCTGCTATCGGAATGGATATTGCCAAACTGTTTCATAGCCGACCAGATACACAGTACTACGCAGGGCGTTTAGGAAATCTATTTGGCTACATGTTCTTATTATGTCTTTTACTTTCCATTCTGCCATGCACGAAGCTACCACTCCTCGTACTATTGACGACGCCGACGGCATTACATCTTGCCACCACATATAGTGCTGACCCTGTTACCAATCTGGGTGCATTAATATTTATCGCTTGCTGTCTACGCCTTCGTTTATCACAAACCTCACATGCTGCCTTCTGGCTTAACTGCATTTTTGCTTTAGCTATTATACTTGGACTTCTCAAGCTCACTTGCAGCCTATTAAGTCTTACCTGTTTTCTAATTCCATCTGCTTTTTTCAAATCAAAGAAAAAATATTTCCAATACTGTGTCTTGGTTTGTAGTGCCAGCGTCTCATCTGCTGTGGTCTGGAATGGATTTTACCCTTTCAACCCGGCTCACTACTGGAATACAGGCGGAGATTCTCACGTCCAAATCCAAAATATGATTATTCATCCGATTGTTTTTTTACAGGAAATTTTAAATACCTATAAAATTGGCACATACTGGTGGTGGGAAGATGCCTGGGGCCGATTTGGCGGAGGCCCTATCCCTCTCTTTTTTAAAATTGGAGAAAAAACAGGATTGATAAGCGTTAGCCTTATGATCGGCCTCGCTTTAATAGAAAAAAATCGTGCACAGAGTTTTGCTTCAAGCGGCTTTCTATTAGCCCTTGGGGCTCTCTACTCCCTTCTCATCATTCTTGCTTTTTACGTCGGTTTTTCCCATGCTGGCGAAGGTATCGTTAGTGGCTTGCAAGGACGTTACTTCATTTTAAGCTGGGCTCTCTATCTTTGCGCATTTTCTCTGTGTGTCCCGAAACTTAAATTAAACAACAACTATCTTTCTTCTGTTTTATTGTTTGCCAATTTCATATGCGTATTACACATTTCTATCGAGGCAATCACTGTGTACGCTCGCTACTGGCATTAATTTCTACATAAACTTTAATTAGCTCTTGGCAGCGCGGTAAGGTACGACACCGCGCTCCTCGCTTCCGGCATCGATACCGCGTCCTGAAACGGGGAGAGAACGGTGGCGACAGTCATCGCGGGAGCACGCGCGACATCCCGGCCCAATAGGCACGGCATTACGTTGGTCTGCAACATCCAGACCGGCTGCGTAAATCATTCGCCCAGCATGGCGAATATCGCATCCCAACACCACCGCCACCTGTCTCGGTCGGTCAAAATACGACATACTGCTATGGCGCACTGTACGCGCAACATTCAGGTACACAACATCATCTGTCATGCGGGAAAGCTGTACCTGGACTTGCCCCGGCGTGGTAAAGGCCCGAAAAATGTTCCACAGTGGGCACGGACCACCAAAGCGCGACTGCATAAAATGGTTGGCCGAAAAACTTTTAAGAATATTCCCGGCAATATCCAATTTCATGAAGTAAAATGGGATCCCTTCTGATCCCGGTCTCTGAAACGTGCTTAAACGATGGCATGCCTGTTCAAAACTGACGCCAAAACGGCGATGCAGCCGGTCAATATCATGCTGCATTTCAAGTGCTGCATTCCGATAAAGTTCATAGGGAAGAAGAAGCGCCCCCGCAAAATAGTTTCCAAGATACAGGCGCGCCAATGCCCGAGCATTCTCCCCTTTTGGGCCGCTCCGACGCAGAATACGGTCCATAACTGCACCCTGCTCCAGCTGTCCAACAACCTGTGCAAGACAAAAAAGACTATCTTCTGCCAAAACATCCTGTGACAAAAACAGGGTATGGCTTTTCTGCTCCAGCTTCCATCTTACGCCCCGTTGCTCAAGCGCATGGTCCGTCACAATTTTGAGGTTATGCTCATCCTGCACATACTGAATAAGGGCTGGGTGCAGCCATCCTTCCTTGGGCGAAAGCTTTGCGTACAACGCTTCGGCTGCACTATCTAAAGCGTGGAAATAGTTATGATTCGTCTGCACCCAGTCGCCTACCGCCTCGTACGGTTCAAGCACTGGCTGGGTGGGCATATCCGCCAAGGAAGCCGCGTGTTCCTGCGCGTTGCGATACGCACTGTAAAGCTGCATGACGGCATGCCCCAAAGCCGGAGCCTTTTGTGCAGCACTTAACATTTCCGTGAAATTGGGTCGGGCTGCGTCAAAAAGCGGATCAGCCAGTATCTCCCGCAAGGCCTGCACCAGCCTCACCTCTTCCACATCACTGAAATAGGCAGGGTTTACGGAAAAAACACGACATACTTCTTCAAGCAATCTGTCGGGCAGCGGGCGCTGATCGCGTTCAATCTGGTTCAGATAACTTGCTGATATCCCAAGTTTTTGCGCCAGAACAGCCTGCGTTAGCCCGGATTGCTGGCGCAGAGTGTTCAGGCGGCTTCCTACAAACAGCTTGATGGCCGGTTTCGTCATATTCGCAATCTTTGCAATGGGGGCGTTTTTCTTCGCCTCTTTCCGCTTTTATGCAGCTTCTTTCTTGGGTCTCTACTCTGCAACACTCAGGCCAATGATACAAATCAGAGGTCAGACCATGCAGTCTCACATCATCACAGTTCACCCGGAAACCGACCGCCTGCCCCGCACGGAACAGCTGGCCTGGAAAATTGCCGAAGTGGCAGCAGATACGGTGCCAGTTGAAGCCGAAGTCACGGAAATGGTCATTAACCGCGTGATTGATAACGCCTCTGTCGCGCTGGCATCGCTTAACCGCCACCCGGTCATGAGCGCACGGGCACAAGCACTGGCGCATGCGCACCCGGGCGGGGCCACGCTGTTCGGTATGGGGCCAGATGTCCGCGTGCATGCAGAATGGGCTGCATGGGCAAACGGCACGGCTGTTCGGGAACTGGATTACCATGACACGTTTCTGGCCGCCGACTATTCGCACCCCGGTGACAATATCCCTCCGCTTTTGGCTGTTGCCCAACAATGCGCCAGTTCCGGGGCCGATTTTATCCGCGCCGTTGCAACGGGATATGAAATCCAGATTGACCTGACACGTGCCATCTGCCTGCATAAACACAAGATTGATCACGTTGCCCATCTGGGGCCGTCAGTTGCCGCTGGGTTAGGCACGTTGCTGAAGCTACCGCCCTCCGTCATTTATCAGGCTATTGGGCAGGCGCTGCATGTGACCACCGCCACCCGGCAGAGCCGGAAAGGCGAAATTTCATCATGGAAGGCTTTTGCCCCGGCGCATGCCGGTAAAATGGCCGTAGAAGCCACGGACCGCGCCATGCGGGGCGAAGGCGCACCTAGCCCGATTTATGAAGGCGAAGACAGCGTTATTGCCTGGATGCTGGATGGGAAAGATGCACGCTATATCGTGCCATTGCCCGCACCGGGCGAACCAAAACGCGCCATTCTATCTTCCTTCACCAAGGAACATTCGGCTGAATATCAGAGCCAGGCGCTGATTGATCTTGCCTTCCGGCTGGGCAAGCAGATTGAAAACTTTGAAGATGTGTCAGAAATTGTCATCGAAACCAGCCACCACACCCATTACGTGATTGGCACAGGATCAAACGATCCGCAGAAGTTTGACCCAACTGCATCGCGTGAAACGCTTGATCACTCCATCATGTATATTGTGGCTGTCGCCCTGCAGGATGGCAGTTGGCATCATGTCCACTCCTACGAACCCGGCCGCGCACGCCGCCCGGATACCGTAAGGCTCTGGAACAAGATCCGCACTGTGGAAACGCCTGAATGGACGGCCCGCTACCACGCGGAAGACCCTGCGGTAAAAGCCTTTGGCGGCAAGATTATTATCCGCATGAAAGACGGACGCGTCCTTGAGGAAGAACAGGCTGTAGCCAATGCCCACCCGTTGGGCAGAACACCCTGGACGCGGCCTGACTATATTCGCAAGTTTCAGATCCTGACCGAAGACTTGATTTCTCCATCAGAATGTCAACGCTTCCTTGATACCGTGCAAAACCTGCAAAACCTGAAAGCTGCGGATCTGTCTGCACTTGAACTGATTGTTCCACCCAACCGGATTTCGCAAAACCTCAACCCCGGCATTTTTGATTTCCGGCAATCAAGCACTAACCGCCCCAAGGAAGCCCCGGCATTGGCCACACTGGCCTGACCCAAACCACCAAGAGTGCCGAAAAGGCACCGATGCTGAAGGAGACCCGTGCTATGGATAACACCACGACACTCCATCCCCGCCAGAAGAAATCTGTTGCGCTTTCTGGTGTATCAGCAGGCAACACGGCCCTGTGTTCCGTCGGGCAAAGCGGGAATGACCTGCATTATCGCGGTTACGATATTCAGGATCTGGCCGAAGCGTGCTCGTTTGAAGAAGTGGCGCATTTGCTGATTCACGGCACCTTGCCCAACAGTGCCGAACTTCATGCCTATAAAGAAAGACTCCGCAGTCTGCGGGGGCTACCTGATGCCGTGCTGCGTGTTCTTGAAACGCTGCCTGCGGCAACACACCCCATGGATGTGATGCGCACAGGTGTTTCCACCTTGGGGTGCGTGCTGCCCGAACGGTCAGACACGCCCAGTGCTGGAGCCCGCGCCATTGCGGATAAACTGATCGCCTGTCTGGGGTCCATGCTGCTGTATTGGTACCATTTTTCCAATCACGGCCGCCGCATTGCGGTAGAGACTGAAGATGACAGCATTGGCGGCCATTTCCTGCATCTACTGCACGGGCGCACACCACCCAAACAATGGGTGAACGCCATGCATAGTTCGCTGATTCTGTATGCCGAGCATGAGTTCAATGCCTCGACCTTCACCTGTCGAGTCGTGGCAGGCACAGGGTCAGACATCTACTCCGCCATTACGGCCGGAATCGGCGCGTTGCGCGGGCCGAAACATGGCGGTGCGAACGAGGTCGCGCTTGATATCCAGCAGCGTTACGCAAGCCCGGAAGAAGCCGAGTCTGACATTCTGCGCAGGCTGGAAGCCAAGGAAGTCATTATCGGCTTCGGCCACCCTGTTTACACCATTGCTGACCCCCGCAACCAGATTATCAAACGGGCCGCCCATAAGCTGGCGCAGAAAAGCGGATCGCGCCGCCTCTACAGCGTAGCGGAACGAATAGAGCAGGTTATGGCAGACAAACGCCGCATGTTCCCCAACCTCGATTGGTTCAGTGCGGTGGCTTACAATCATATGGGTATTCCAACAGCCATGTTTACCCCGCTGTTTGTCATTGCCCGCACAGCAGGGTGGAGCGCCCACGTGCTGGAACAGCGGCAGGACGGCAAGATTATCCGTCCCTCTGCCACCTATACAGGCCCGGAAAACCGTCGATTCCCCTCCCTGCACGAACGGGACGGACTGGAGAATGCAGCATGACGTACCTGACAGGCAGCACCCAACCCAGCATCCCCGCTGGCCAACGGTTTCGGCAACTTCTGGCCCAACCGGGTATCCTGCAACTTCCTGGCGCGCATAACGGGCAGGCCGCCCTACAGGCCAAAGATGCGGGTTTTGAGGGACTTTATCTTTCTGGCGCCGCGATGACAGCCAGCATGGGGCTACCAGATTTGGGTATTATCACGGTGGATGAAGTCTGTTTCTTCATCCGTCAGATTGTTCGGGCTTCCGAACTGCCGCTGCTGGTCGATGGTGACACCGGATACGGTGAGATTCTGAACGTCATGAACATGGTGCGCGCGTTTGAAGAAGCCGGCGCCGCCGCCGTGCATGTAGAAGATCAGATTTTGCCAAAAAAATGCGGGCACCTGAACGATAAAAAGCTCAGCACACCGCACGATATGGCTCTGAAAGTCGCGGCAGCTGCAAAAGCAAGACGAGATATGGTTATTGTCGCCCGCACCGACGCCGCCGCACAGGAAGGGATCGAGGGTGCTGTAGCGCGTGCGCGCCTGTATCATCAGGCTGGTGCGGATGCCATTTTCCCGGAAGCGCTGACCACGGCCGAAATGTTTCGAGAATTTGCGCGCCGTCTCCCTGACGTGCCGCTTCTGGCCAACATGACAGAATTTGGACGCACGCCATTTTTCACAGCGTCTGAATTTCAGGAAATGGGCTACCGCATGGTTATCTGGCCCGTCAGTTCTCTGCGCGTTGCCAACAAGGCCCAAGCTGATCTGTATGCAACGCTGAAGCAGAACGGCAGCACGGAAGCGATGCTGGGGCGCATGCAAACCCGTGAAGAACTTTATAAAACCCTGCGTTATCATGATTATGAGGCGCTGGATGCCAGTATTATTACAACAATATTGCCACAAAATCAGACAGACACACCAAAAGCGGCCTGATCACTGATCTGTTTTAACGCGAAAGGCTGTTCGGGCAGACTTATCCTGCTATGAACAGCCTTACCATGACAGATCATCCGGCGGGCAGCACGCCCCTTCTCGCTTTGCCCGGCCTGAAAGCCGTTCTGACCGCACGCACGCTTTCAGCCTTTTCCTCCCAGATTCAAGCTGTTGCTGTTGGGTGGCAGATCTATGCCCTGACCCACAGTGCTGCTGCTTTGGGCTTTGTCGGGCTGGCACAGTTTCTGCCCATGGTGGCCTTCATTTTCCCCGCAGGGCACGCGGCAGATCAGCATGACAGACGCCGTATTGTCATCACCTGCCAGACCATTGAAGCCTTGGCGGCTGCTTTCATGGCCGTGGCTTCTTTCACCAACCATCTGGCCCCGAGCATGATCTACGGGTTGGTTGCGCTTTTTGGCATGTGCCGGGCGTTTGAAATGCCCGCCCAACAGACGTTTCTGCCTTCCATGGTTCCCGCTTCAGTATTTCCTAGGGCGGCGGCGGTTTCTTCTTCCCTGTTCCAAGTGGCGTCCATCGCCGGGCCATCACTTGGTGGTCTGCTCTATGGGCTAGGCGCGGATGTCTGCTACGCCTTATGTGCCATTGGGTTCAGTATTGCAGCACTTGCCACATCGTCCATGACGCTGCGCTTCCCTGCCCGCGCCAAACAACCAGCCAGTCTGGCGGCTGTATTCGGCGGCATTGCGTTTCTGCGACGACGCCCAACAATGCTTGGTGCGCTGTCTCTTGATCTCTTTGCGGTGCTGCTGGGCGGAGCCACCGCCATGCTACCCCTTTATGCCACAGACATTCTGCACGCAGGCCCTTGGGGTCTCGGCCTGTTAAGAGCCGCCCCCGCTATTGGGGCCTTGCTTGTGGCTGCGGTCATGGCGCGTTACCCCCTAGGCCGTCATGCTGGTTGGTGGATGTTCCTCTCCGTTGCTATCTTTGGCGTCGCAACCATTCTGTTTGGGGTGTCAGACTCCATCCCGTTGTCTGTTCTGGCGCTGGCGGTTCTTGGTGGTGCTGATGTTATCAGTGTCATGGTGCGTAGCTCACTGGTGCAACTGGGCACTCCGGATGAAATGCGGGGCCGTGTCTCTGCCGTGAACATGCTGTTTATCGGGTCATCTAATCAGCTGGGGGAATTTGAAAGCGGTATGCTGGCAAGCCTGATCGGTGCGGTTCCTGCCGTGGTAGTCGGCGGCATTGGCACTCTGGTAATTACAGGAGTTTGGATGGTTCTGTTCCCCGGCCTGCGGAAGCTGGATCGACTGGAAGATATCAAGCCGGACTAACTAACGGCCCACCCGCACCATAAGTCTGCACTTTCAAACAAAACGGCTCTGAAGGTTTCCCCTCAGAGCCGTTTCGCTCAAACAACATATCTAGTTTAACAGATATTATTGTTTTCTATTATTCTGAAATTATGCTTAGACAGCTTTTTTCAGGTTCGGGCTGGCCTTGAAGCGTACAGTTTTACCTGCTTTCACCTTCACTGGTTCACCCGTGCGTGGGTTCAGGGCTTTACGAGCTTTGGTCTTGCGCACAGTAAAAGTACCAAAAGACGGCAGGGTGAATCCCCCTTCGCGCTTCAGTTCTTCTATGATTGCATCCATCAGATCGTTTGCTGCCTGATTGGCGGCCACGCCGGTGCAGTTGATCGAATCCTGGATCACTGCTGCAATAAAGGCCTTGCTCATTGAGACCGTATCTCCCTTCAGACAGAACTATATGAGTAACAATTATTCGGTTAGGATAACCAACAACTCTCGCGGCTTGTAGCCATATTTTTACGAAAAAACCAAATTAAAAATGCACCCTGTTTCGATTTCTTCCGCACACATCAGCAAAAACCACACAGGTGACATACCAAAACCCGTGGTGCCAGACGGTGGCGTCTGCCTTTTTGCCGCCTATTGCCCTACTGGTGATTTACCCCCTTACACACGGTTTTACCTGAAAAACCTGATATTATGCGGCTTTACACTTCACATTATAGTCTCTGGCGCTCCTATTATTACAGAACAAACACGAAACTTCTGCACGCAACACGGTATCCACCTTTGGTGCCGCGAGAACGGAGGGCTTGATTTTGGGGCGTGGCAATATCTTATAAATCAAGACGTTACGCAAAACGCGCCACTTGTTCTTCTGGCAAATGACAGTGTCTTCGGCCCCTTCTCCCCCCTTCCTTCCCTGTTGCAAAAACTTCAGATCCATAATGCACCAGCATGGGGATTAGTTGCCTCACGCGCCATTACACCCCACATCCAATCTTGGTTTATCGGCTTTGCAGGCGACGTATGGCAGTCGCCCTCCCTCCAACGTGTATTCCGCCAGCCCTTTGCTGATATGTCGCGCGCAGAAATCATCTGGCACGGAGAACTGGGGCTTTCCGTTGCATTAAAAAGTCTCGGCATACCGCTTCATACGCTCTGGAGTGATATGGAGTCTCCCCTGGCTCGCCTGTTTCCCGCTAACCCCATGCATGTTTTCTGGCGTCAGATGCTGGTCACAGGAAAAGTTCCTTTTCTCAAGCAGGAACTGCTCCGCGATAACCCTTATCACATTCGACATTTGGATGAATGGGAACGCCTAATTTCCACCCAGAATGACTTTAACCCAAACTGGATAAAATCATATCTTTCTCAAACATCTGCAAGAAACAGAGTTCACTCATCATGGAAAGGCCGGGCGCTTTATAACGCTTTATCTACTATCGATCGCTATAGATTCTAAAAATCTATTTTCCAATATTTAGAGTTTTTTGTTTTTATTTATACCGTATTTAAAAGAAAACCGGGCCATAAGCCCGGTTCCCTTAGTCTCAACTTCAAACCAACAAGATTACTTGAGGTTAGAGAAGTCGCTGACAGACAGGCTATCAACACCCGTGAAGGTGATTTTGCTGTTGTCAGACAGAGTGATGGTCGTGTTGCCATTCTGGTGCGCTGCCGCATCCAGAACTTTCTGGAAGTCACTCTTGGTGTAGTCGTAGTCAACCAGCAGAACGGTGTTGCCTGCTGCACTACCGAAGTCGGTAATGGTGTAGTTGCCGCCAGCAATGCTGTTACGGAAGCCGAACACGTTTGCTGCGCCAGAACCACCGGTAAGGGTCGCATCGCCAACACCGCCAACCAGCGTATCGGAAGCAGAGCCACCGATGAACAGCTGAGAACCGGTTGTACCAGCAACGTTACCAAACGCATGGATACCGAACACGGAAGAAGCACCGTCCAGCGTTTCGTTACCACTGTTTGCAACAAACAGAGATGTACCGCTGGTGGAATTGACAATAGCGTCAAGACCCTGGGCACCGAAGATGGTGCTCTGACCTGCCGTAATGGTGGTCTGCCCGGTGCCGCGGATGAAGGTCAGGTTGCCAGCGATATCGATGTTGGCCTGATCCGTCTGCGTAACCTGGAAGTCACCCGTTGCAGCGGAAATGGTGCTCAGCTGACCACCGTTCACTGTGCCGGTTGTGCCGGCCAGGTTGATGTAGTCGTAAGAACCACCAGTAACTGTGCTGCCGCCGCCAACAGTGATCTGCTGATAACCAGCGTTATCAACAACCAGAGAGTTGTCAGCAACATCAACGAAGGAGCTTGCACCGTTCAGGGTAATGTTCTGAACACCGGCATCTGCCGTGATGGTGTCCTGACCATAGGAGTGAACATAGTTCACACCACGACCCAGTGTGATGGTGTTTTCACCAGCGCCAGCAGAAATGGTGTTGTTACCATTACCACTGTTGATGATGTCGTTTCCGTCACCCGTGTTGATGGTCCAGTTGCCTGCATTGGACAGGTTGCTGCCCTGGAACAGGTTGTCACCAGAACCGGCCAGGAACGTGCCGCTCTGGCTGCCAGCGCGGAAAGAGATACCAGCATTGGTGCCGCCCAGAACCGTCAGGTTGGACGCACCTTTGCTCGCATCAATGTTCACCCAGCCGTCAAGGGCTGCGCTTGGGTTTGATGCGGCGTCAGAGCCAACGGACAGCCATTCAGCATTGCCGCCAACTTTGTATGAACCAGCTGCGGTTATGACACCATAACCAGACTGGTTGCCACTGAACGTGGTTGTGCCTGCGGCCAGGTTACGCGCATCCAGAGACCCGATTTCCCCGCTCAGCTTCGCTGAGAGAGCATTGGCCTGCTGGACGAGCGTCGCAGTATCGGAACCGTCAACAGTTACCTGTACGTTTCCACCTGACGCGCCGACAACGGTAATAATCGCCATCTATTCGTCCTTCTCACTGATCTGCCGTGGCAATGAGGAGACACCCCTTACGAACGGCACATTAATGTCAGGCTCAGTTCTAGGCGAAGTCAACATGAACATGCAAGGAAGTTTTGAGTAATATTACAGCGTATCGTCTTTTTTAACACATTTTCTTCACAATAAATCGAATACTTTTCTTTTTTCTGTAATAGTTTTCTGCTCTATATTCGCAATATAGTACACTATTTTATATTTTTTGATATTTGATTCTAAAATAAATTCCAAAAAAAACTTGTCTAAATGTCATTTTTTTAATGTTTGGATTGGTTGGCATCTTTCTCGTGTCACACAGCCAACCAGTTGAATGAAAAAAAATGGGGTTATGCCGCCTCTGACTACAATTTTTTATTTCCTTTGGGGCGACCGTTCCTTCCAAACCAAGTGCCCTCCCCGCCCTCCTTTGAGCTATAATTTTTCCTGATAATTTATGCAGTGAGGCATGGATTCTCCCAACAGGAAATGTCTTTTTTGTTTGTTATAAATTATCATTTCCATTTTACGTAGAGACTCTCGCCTATTTATAAAAATAACTGAAATTCCTTATCTTTCCTTAATCGAACAATAAATTTGCAAAAGGGCATCAGCCTGAGCATCATGGTTAGATAGTTTATTTTTAACTTTATTTTCGTAATTATCAAATCGCGAATCGTTCTCAATTATTTCACTAATTGCATTTTTCAACGTATTCGGCTGGCCATCGAGAGGAATAAGGGTGCCATTTACACCGTCAATAATATCTTCAGATTGACCTCCAGGAGACGTGCTAACGACCCAGACATCTCGCGCCAATGCCTCGCGAACAGTTAATCCGAAACTCTCTTTCCACTGTGATGGAAATAACAGCACATCGATTCTATCAAAAAAAACGTCAATTTCTTGCGCCGTATAGGACGGCACAACTGTTATTTCTCCACGCACTTTCCAGTGCCCAACATTTATAGACTTAAACCCGAGCTTAATTGTATTATCAACGAGAACAAGCTCCCATCTATCAGAGCTAATACTTTCAAATGCTTCCTTAATAAGCGGGAAACCTTTGACTTTTTCATTTCCCCCTACATAGCCAAACCGAATTTTATCCTCTGGATGACGTTTTGTATGTGGACGGCGGGGCCAGACAAAACCGTTTTTGTTGATAATCAAACGATCAACGGCAAAGCCGTTCGCCGCATACAGATCAAGATGAGATTGGCTCGGGCTTAGCAGCGCTGAGGCATGTTTCAAACTTTCATGCATCAAAACAGCCCGCTCTCTGAGATGCCGCGCCCCTGGCACACAGGTTTCGCAAACACGCAGGTCGATCTTTTTCTGGAAACAGTATTGGCCATCGGCTTTTACCATGAACTGTCGCTCACATAACCACCAGGCATCATGTAGCGTTACTACATACGGGATGCCTAACTCCTGACAGACGCGCATCATGGAAACGCCTAGCCCCTGTATGGCATGGAAATGTACCAGATCGGGGGCCCAGACCCTCACCCACTCACGGAAACTCTCCCCAATCGTGGGATTATCAAGGCCGGAAATCGGGTCATCCTGAACAGGTACTGACAGAACCGGCATATCATGAAGATGATACCGTACTGCTGCATCCAGATGATCCGGCAGATAGGGGCGGGATGTCATCACAGCCACATCCACACCACGTTGCCGCATGGCTTTCGCCATTTCTTCCGCCACAAGCGTGGCACCACCGAATGATCGCGGTTCAAAGAAAACATTTACCATCATCACGCGCAGCTGCTCTCGGGCTGGCGCTATTGGCTTACCGCATACTGGCTGCACCTGCTGAGTAGCAACTGTGGCCGGATCATAGCGCTCCGCCATCGCCAGACGCGCCATATTCCCTATCAATTGTCGTTCAGACGGGCTGGCAGCCAACGTAAGGAGATGTGTTTTCCATTCCTCTTCTGTCGCGGGAAGATAACCAGTCTTGCCATTAACAATAACGTCTTGGAACGCCTGAGCCGGAGAGCAAACCGATGGAACACCGACTATAGCGGATTCCAAATATTTTATGTTACTTTTGGCATCATTGAAAAGCGTTGGCTCAAGCGGCGCAATGGCAATATCTGCTTGAGCCAGAAGCTCTAAATACGCATTGTAACTTCGCCCTGGTAGTTTTTCCACTCGAGACCCAAAACGAGCAAACTCTACCGGAAGACTAAGATCACCAACGATCTGAAGCCGCAACCGCGAATCCGCTTCCATTGCAGCAGCAATCCCTGCAGCCGCAACACGGAAGTCCATGTCATGGGTTTTTGTACCAGACCCGTAAAATATTATAATATCCTGCTCTGGCTTCACATTCCGGTTGGGCTGGGATGTAAAAATCTGGCTGGCTTTAGCCAATGTTTCTGTATCAAGCGCGTTTTCAATAACACTGACGTCAGACACGCCAGCTTCTTTCATGGCTGCCGCAAGACCACGTGTTGAAGCTATGGCCCGATGGCAGGCCTGCAAGGCAGCCCGATAATAAACAACCCCATCAAGAACGTTACGCCGTTCTGCGCCAGAAAGCGTTTCAAGGTTGCTGTTTTTCTCATAGGAAGCGGGGTCAAAAATCAGATCATCGACTTCCCACCAAGGGTTCAGGGAAAGTCTATGGGCCTCACGGATTAACTGCATTCCCTCTTTGTTACCGGGAACCCGATAAAAAATGACATGTGTGCAGGTTTGCAGCAGGGAGAGAGCACGGCCCAGATCATGCCAGTCCACCACTTCCACCCGCCAACCGAGGCTTTCCAAGGCTTCTTTGCGCTGCCAGACTCGATATTTCGCGCACTGCGGAATGGAAAGTTCCGCAACAATCAGAAAAAAGGGTGTGAAACTGCTGCGTGTACCAGCAGAAACAGGTGAAAGAATTATCTCTTCAACCCGTTTTTTTGTTTCTTTTATGTGTGCCTTTACGCTGGGTTCAGACGGCTGGCTCTTGAAACGTGCGGGGACAGGAAAATCGGGTAATCGCATAACCACCCGATCCCACACACTTTTCAATCCTTCTTCGCGCGCTATTTCCCTGACGCGCTTCGTAACGTCCTTCACAGGTCGCCCGGACAGTGTGCGTCCGGCAAGCAACGCCCGAACCGCCCGAAGAGGCAACGTCACTTTCCAAGACAAAGAGCCATGTTCAAGATCACGATAATGCCGCTCGGCAGCCAGTGCGGAAAACATACCATCCGAACGCAGAGCCTGTAATCGGGCACTCGCGCGGTACCCCTCGACCAGATCTTCTGCCAGCTGAAGCTGATGCGTTAAATCGGGCGATACTGACGTTGAAGACGCCTGAGCCTCTTTTTCGGTATTTTGGTCGGGAAATTGAGAGTTTCTTGGGTTTTTTGCTGAATCACAAGACATTTTATGAGTTTCAGGCATCATGATTATTCCGACTCTCCTGAAAAGAAAGATTTGTAACCTTTGCCACTGCACTTTCCTTCCCGAGAACGTCTCTCTTGAACATGATCAAAACGTGAAAGGAGCAACCATTGGCCCTTCATCAAAACTGTTTATAAACAAAACAGAGCTTCAACCCAATATTGGATTTATTTGAAAATTTTCTGTATTTGCAATGGTTTGACCTTACGTTCAAACCATGAGTATAGAGTATATATCGTTTTTCTGTTTTTGTTTTTATAAAATTAACCTTATTGCCGATTGTTTGTAGCAAGATAATGCCTCAACGCACTCCCTCCCCGACTGACAACATTGAAGAAAAAAATCAGCATCTGCGAAAGACTCTGGCAGATGCTTACGCAGCCCTTAGTGCTGCCAAAGAGACGATTGATCAGTTGAAGGGTGAAAACAACCTCCTCCTTGATCGTATTCAGCAAAGTAACCAAATTTTTTCAGACCTTAACCAGACTGTAGAACAATACCGACACGGGTTTGACGATAGCCTGCGCCCTTTTTTGCCTCATCCGTCCCGGTTACGGCGTGTATGGCGGGCCTTGCGTTATCCGCCACTGACCCCGGCTTTTCCCCCTCTACCTGTGGCTTCTGCTCTGCCCACGCCTGCCAAACTCGCCTATAGTCCCAATCCTCTGCCAACCCGTTACTCTGGCCCGAAGCGTTTTTTGTTTGTCGCCGGAGAGCTTGGCACTACCGGCCAGATTTATCGTTGCCAGCGCATGAGCAAAGCCTTTGCTGCCTGTGGCATCGAAACACGCGTGCTGGAATGTCCCGTAGTCGGCCCAGATGATGTCGATTGGGCAGATGTTCTTGTCATCTGGCGGGCACGGATAAGCGACCATGTTGCCACCATGCTGCGTCTTTTCCGAGAACAAAACAAACCGATTATTTTTGATATTGATGATCTGGTGTTCAAACCTGATCTGGCCAAAATAGAGATTATTGACGGTATTCGTCATTCGGCTACCGTAACCGAAGAAACCACCCGACAGATATTTACAGATATTCATAAAACGGCAGAGCAATGCGACATGGCTTTCACCACAACGGTGGAGCTTGTTGATCAGCTTTTGCGTATTGGTCTGAAGCCAGCCTTGGTGCTGCCTAATACGTTCGACACTGAAACCCTGAAACGTGGACGGCTTGCCGCGCGGCGCAAAACACTTACAGGCCCAGACTCAACCATTCGAATTGGGTATGCCGCAGGTTCGCGCACACACCAGCGTGACTTCAAAATGGTGTCGCATGTTCTGGCAGACCTTCTGAAACAAGACGACAGAGTGCGCCTTGTTCTGTTTACGCTAAACAACACTCTGCCTTTGCTGTTGGTTGAGGAATTTCCTGAACTGGCGGGGCTTGAAGACAAGATTGAATGGCGCACTTTTGTGCCGCTTGAAGATCTACCTACCGAAATGGCACGGTTCGATATTTCCATTGTTCCTTTGGAGGCTGGAAATATTTTTTGTGAAGCCAAAAGCGAGATCAAGTTTTTTGAAGCCGCTTTAGGAAATGTCTGCTCCATTGCATCCCCGACCGGCCCTTTTAAACGTATCATCCGACACGGCGAAAACGGCATGTTGGCAGCCACGGAACAGGACTGGCGCGACCATCTGACCTTGCTGATTGGATCCCCGGAACTTCGAAAAAAACTGGCTCAAAACGCCTTTCATGAAGCATTGTGGTTTTTCGGGCCTCAGCGATTAAGCCTTCTGACGCGGGATGTTGCTCTTTCCATGGGCACGGGGCTGGATGCGGCTCAAGCCAGCGCACGTCTTCTCAAAGCCAGCACAGCGACCATGCCAGTTGCGCCGCTCGTGCCTGATAGCATCATCCTTTTCCTTCATGATGCTCTCGGCCAAGCAGACGTCAGTGTTGTCATTACGTCTTACAATTACGGGCATTTTATTCTCGAAGCACTGGAAAGTGTTGCAGCCCAGACGATTGAAACCCTTGATCTGATTATTGTTGATGATGGATCAGAAGACGATTCTCTTCTTGTAATCACAGAATGGTGCGACCGTCATACCCGCCGCTTCAACAGAATTGTCCTTCTGCAATCGGCTACAAATCAGGGGCTGGGTGGCGCACGCAATATCGGCATGGCCGCAACAGAAACGCCCTATGCCATGCAACTTGATGCCGACAACCGGCTCTGCCCGCAGGCATGTGAACGGTTGTTTACAGCCATTCACGCACAACAGGCTGCGTTCTCTTACCCAATTATCGAACAGTTTGGTGCCAACGGCCATAATGACGCGCTTGGCGCAAACACTTTCTCTCCCCTCGCCTTGATGCCTGGCAATTATATTGATGCCATGGCCATGGTCGCAAAATGGGCATGGGCTGCTGTAGGCGGTTACTATGTGCAGCGTGATGCCATGGGTTGGGAAGATTTTGACCTGTGGTGTGCTTTTTCAGAACATGGCTTTATCGGCATTCATGTTCCCGAAGTGCTGGCTGAATATCGCCGTCATGATAGTTCTATGACAAACGGCGTCACAGAAACGACAGACCATAAACCACGCGTTGTCGCATTACTGGAAAAGCGACACTCTTGGCTACGCCTGACAACGCCTGATGCAGCCCCGCGATAAGAGGTTCTGTTTGGCAAGACAAAGAGTTCGTCTTGCCAATAATCAGTTTCGGCATGGGCAGGATTGTGCCTAAATGACAAAAACCATTGCTTTGTATTACTATTTTAGACTTTGGGAAAATCTGATGCAGTTAGATAAATAAAACTTTTTATTTATCTACACCCCTGATTTTCTTAGGAAAATCTGGAGCGGGCGATGGGATTCGAACCCACGACCCCAACCTTGGCAAGGTTGTGCTCTACCCCTGAGCTACGCCCGCATCGGATGGCCACCTTCTAAGGGGGAAAGGCAAATCGCGCAAGGGGGTATTTTATATTTTTTTATTCTTTTGTTTCAGCGGTCTCTGCCGCCTACGGAAATCTGCATTTTTGAGCTCTGAATGGTTAATTGGCCTTCCCTGCCGTCTTCTGCAATCATGACGGCGCTTGAAAGAAACCGGGGAGCAACCTCTGTGCAGACTTCTTTATTCCGCGCGCTGTATCATCAAGGATTTGCCCGCGTGGCAGCCTGCACTCTTCCTGTTTCTCTGGCAGACCCGGCCACAAATATGCAACGCACACTTGATGCGGCGGAAGCCAGCGCACGGGATGGGTGTTCCTTGTGCGTGTTTCCAGAACTCGGAATTTCTGGCTACGCCATAGATGACCTACGCCAGCAGGAAGCCCTGCTAAATGCGGTTGACGGTGCGCTTACCACCTTAGCGCGCGCAACAGCCGAGTTATTACCTGTTCTGGTTGTTGGGGCACCTTTGCGTCATGGCAATGCCCTTTATAATTGTGCGGTCGTGCTGCACCGGGGAGCTATCCTGGGTGTTGTGCCTAAAGCGGTCTTGCCGAATTATCGTGAGTTTTACGAAGCACGCCACTTTACGCCCGGAGCCGCCATCCGCGGCCAGACCATCCGTATTGGGGGCGTTTCAGCACCATTTGGTACCGACCTTCTGTTTGAGGCAACTGATCTACCGGGCTTCTGCCTTGGGGTCGAAATTTGTGAAGATATGTGGGTTCCGGTGCCACCCGGAACACTGGCGGCTCTGGCTGGGGCCACCATTCTCGCCAATCCTTCAGCCAGTGACATTACTGTCGGCAAAGCGGAAACGCGTACGCTGCTGTGTCAATCGCAGTCCGCGCGCTGTGTGGCGGCCTACATTTATGCAGCCGCAGGAGAAGGCGAATCGACCACTGACGTTGCGTGGGACGGCCAGATTTCCATTTTTGAAAACGGGAACCTGCTTGCCGAAAGTGAACGCTTTCCAACCGGCAAACAGACCATCACGGCCGATATTGATCTGACCCTGCTGCGGCAGGAACGCCTGCGAATGGGGTCATTCACCGCAAATGCCAACGCCATGGCCGCCTATGCCCCCGACTGGCGACGCATTTCCTTCCAGCTTGACGCGCCTATGACAGACCTTGGGCTGCGGCGGCCTTTGCCACGCTTCCCGTTTGTCCCAAATGCTCCGGCCAAACTGGCACAGGATTGCTTTGAAGCGTTCACTATTCAGGTGACAGCACTCAAGCAGCGGCTGCGGGCCAGCGGGGCCAAAACCATGGTCATTGGTATTTCCGGCGGGCTCGACTCCACACAGGCATTGCTGGTAGCTGTGCGTGCCGCTGATGAACTGGGTTGGCCACGCTCCGCCGTGCTGGGCTACACCATGCCGGGGTTTGGCACGACAGCAAAAACACTGGCCAGCGCACAATCACTTATGGCCGCCCTAGGCACCGGGAACGAGGTTCTGGATATTCGTCCGGCCGCCAGTCTGATGCTCAAGGAGATAAACCATCCTTTTGCGCAGGGCGAAGCTGTGCACGACATCACGTTTGAAAACGTGCAGGCAGGCTTGCGCACCGACTTCCTGTTCCGTCTGGCCAACATGCATAATGGCTTGGTCATTGGCACGGGTGATCTGTCAGAACTTGCGCTGGGCTGGTGCACGTATGGTGTGGGTGACCAGATGGCCCACTACAACGTCAACGCAGGGTTGCCCAAGACGCTTATTCAGCACCTCATCCGCTGGGCGATTGCGTCTGGTCATTTTTCTGCAGACGTGACGCCGCTGCTCTCCACCATTCTGGCTACTGAAATCTCACCAGAACTGGTCCCCCCGGGTGAAGACGGCAGCGGGCAAAGCACGCAAGATATTATCGGCCCCTATGCCCTACATGATTTCACCCTATTTTATGTGCTGCGCTACGGTTTTACGCCATCCCGTATTGCCTTCATGGCAGAACACGCTTGGCAAACCCTAGACGCCGGGCAGTGGCCACCGGGCTTTCTGCAGCAAGACCGAAAAGCCTATGACCTGCCGACCATCAAACACTGGTTGCATGTTTTTCTTCGCCGGTTTTTTGCCACCAGTCAGTTCAAACGCTCTGCCATGCCGAATGGCCCCAAAATTATGGCGGGCGGTAGCCTTTCCCCACGCGGCGACTGGCGCGCGCCCTCCGACGGCAACGCCCGGGTGTGGCTGTCTGAACTTGAGCAGAACGTGCCCTGATTTCTCCCTGACGCGTTCCCGGCCCATTAAAGCAGCAGGGGCGTGTCTAGTCCAAAGCCTGCATCGCCGCCTGTCAGATTCCATACGGCTGCCCTGTCTGCATGATGGTATCTGACGCCGGGTTCAGCTATACACTCCGCATCATGAGCACACCGCGCCAAGCCACCCTTCATCGCGTTACCAGCGAGACCGATATTGCCGTTACTCTTGATCTGGACGGATCAGGACAGGCAGACATTGATACCGGCATCGGTTTTTTTGACCATATGCTGACAGCACTGGCCAAACATGGTCTGCTGGACCTGACCGTCAAAGTGCGGGGGGACCTGCATATTGATGGCCACCACACGGTAGAAGACACAGGCATTGCCATTGGGCAGGCCCTGAAACAGGCTGTGGGGGACAAACGGGGCGTGCGCCGTTTTGGCCACGCACTGGTACCGCTTGATGAAGCCTTGTGCGAAGCGGTGGTTGATCTGTCCGGTCGTCCCTTTCTGGCGTTTGATGCCACGTTTGACCGTGACCGCATTGGTGAACTGGACACAGAACTGGTTGAGGAGTTTTTCCGCGCATTTGCCATGGCCAGCATGATCACGCTGCACCTGACAGAAAAAGCCGGGAAAAATTGCCACCATATTGCTGAAGCCGCGTTCAAGGCTCTGGCCCGTGCCCTGCGTATGGCGGTTGAAATGGACCCCCGTGCGCAAGGAGCCATTCCCTCGACCAAGGGAGTGCTCTAAACAGGGCCGGGTCTGGCAGCCTGCCGTAGGGCTGCCGCCCCTGCCTGTTTTATATTTTCGACCGGGCCCTGCCCTATTGGGTGCATCACCCCTGCCCCAAGAACAGGACCAGAAGTGCGAGGTCCCATGACCCAGTCTCTTTCCATTGCCGTGATTGATTATGACGGCGGTAATCTGGCTTCCGCTGCACGGGCTGCCGCGCGGGCGGCTGAACTGTCTGGCATTGTGGCAGATGTCACCATCACCAACTCACCCGAGGCAGTTCTGCAAGCAGATCGGCTGATTCTCCCCGGTCAGGGCGCTTTTGCTGATTGTGCGCAGGGTTTGAACGCCCAACCCGGCCTGAAAGACGCTTTGTTGACAGCCACCCGCAATGGCACCCCGTTTCTGGGTATTTGCGTAGGCATGCAGCTTATGGCGGAACAGGGGCTTGAACACGGCACAACCCCCGGTTTCGGGTGGATCAAAGGGACAATTGCTCCTATGGAAGCCCCCGGCCTGCGCCTGCCGCAAATGGGGTGGAATGAACTGAACCTGACGCAGCCACACCCGCTGACCGATGAGCTGGGCACTGCGCCACATGGGTATTTTGTGCACTCCTACGCCCTGCAGGGCACTCCACCTGAAACACTGATTGCCACGACAGACTATGGCGGCGCGGTCCCTGCCATTGTCTGCAATGGGAATGTGGCCGGCACACAGTTCCATGTAGAAAAAAGCCAGACCGTTGGCCTGCGGATTCTGGCCAACTTTCTAACGTGGCAGCCCGACGCACGCTGGACCGCCTGATGTCCCGGAAAAAACCTGTTCAGCGTATTCTTCAACTAGACGAAGATGATCTGCACGCCCTGTGTGAGGCCGTGGACGCCGCCATTCTGGATGGAGGCGGGTTTGGGTGGATTCAGCCTCAAGGACGGCAGGTGCTGTCGCGCTATTTCAAGGGGCTGTTGTTAGTCCCTGAACGGATGCTGTTTGCCGTCCGACTGGATGGTATGATTGTTGGCTGTGCCCAGTTGGTTCGCGCCCCGCGCAACAACGAAGCCCAGGCTATGTGCGTTACCCTTATGCACCTGTTTGTCGCCCCTTACGCCCGGAAGCAGGGACTGGGCACCATCTTGCTGCATGAGGTAGAAAACGCAGCCCGCAGCATGGGCTACCGCGTGCTGAATGTGGACGTGCCGGAAACCCAGACAGCCGCCATTGATCTGTTTCGTAAGGCAGGTTTTGACCAATGGGGCACCCACCCCCATTACGCCCGTATAGGTGATCAGACCGTATCAGGCCTGTTCTTTACCAAACTTCTTGATAACGATCGTTCCACAACAGCAGAAGCACCCCGCATGACCCAGGCAGACGTTGCTCCGGCCGAGCCCACATCCTCCACACGTTCACTGACGCTCTATCCCGCCATTGACCTGAAAGACGGAGCCTGTGTGCGCCTGCGCCGTGGGGAAATGGACGATGCCACCATCTATTCAGATGACCCGGCCGCCCAGGCCCGTGCATGGTGTGATGCCGGGTTTAAATGGCTGCACGCAGTTGATCTGAATGGAGCCTTCGCTGGTCAGTCTGCCAATGTAGCGGCCGTCCGCGCCATTCTGGAAGCCACCACCGTTCCCATGCAGTTGGGCGGTGGCCTGCGCGATATGAAAGCCATTGCCTCGTGGCTGGAAGCCGGTGTTACGCGCGTTATTCTCGGGTCTGTCGCAGTCAAAAACCCGGCCCTTGTGCGTGAAGCGTGCCGCGCCTTCCCCGGCCGGATTGTTGCCGGGATTGATGCCCGCTCCGGCCATGTGGCAACCGAAGGGTGGGCTGAAGTGTCTGACATGCAGGCAACCGAACTTGCCCTGCGCATGCAGGAAGCCGGGGTAGCCGCCATTATCTTCACGGAAATCAGCCGTGACGGCATGCTGGAAGGTCTGGATCTGGAGCAGACTGTTGCACTGGCCAACACAGTCACGGTTCCGGTCATCGCCAGCGGCGGCGTGGGCAACATTGAGCATCTGGCAGCATTACGCAAAGCCGCTGATCATGCCCCCGGTATTGAAGGGGTGATTGTTGGCCGTGCCCTGTATGATGGCCGCGTTTCCCCTGCCGAAGCGCTCAAGGTTCTGGCCTGATGCTGAAACTGCGCGTTATTCCCTGCCTGGATGTCAAGAATGGCCGGGTTGTCAAAGGCGTCAATTTTGTCTCTCTGCGCGATGCAGGGGACCCGGTTGAACAGGCTGCCCTCTATGACGCCGCAGGCGCGGATGAATTAACATTTCTGGATATAACCGCCAGCCATGAAAACCGTGACACCATTCTGGATGTAGTCAGTCGCACGGCTGAACGGATTTTCCTGCCGCTAACGGTGGGCGGTGGTGTGCGCACAACGGATGACATGCGCCGCCTGCTGCTGGCGGGTGCGGACAAATGCGCCATGAACTCGGCAGCCGTATCCCGACCAGAACTGATTAACGAAGCCGGACGCAAGTTTGGAAGCCAGTGCGTGGTGGTTGCGATTGACGCCCGCCAGTCTGCCCCCGGCAAATGGGAAGTCTATACCCACGGTGGCCGCACCCCCACAGGGCGAGATGCCATAGAGTGGTGCAAGGAAGTGGCCGAACGGGGTGCAGGCGAAATTCTGCTGACCTCCATGGACCGTGATGGCACGCGCTCAGGCTTTGATCTTGAATTGCTGAAGGCCGCGACACAGGCGGTTCGGTTACCTATCGTTGCCTCGGGCGGCGTAGGCGAACTTGAACATTTTGTGGAAGGTGCCAAAGCTGGGGCCACAGGCCTTCTGGCAGCCAGTGTTTTCCATTTTGGCCAGTTCAAAGTTTCTCAGGTTAAAACCGCTCTGGCTGAAGCAGGCCTGCCGGTTCGTCCTTCTCCCTCCCCTTTCCAGGCAAAGTCTCGCACATGATCAAGAAAGTCAGCACCAAAGCAAGTGCCAAGGCCTCCCCCAAAGCCACCGGCAAAGGGGCCGCCAAAACAACGGCCAAAGGTCAATCAAAAAAGGTAGCCGCTCCCAAACAGACACCCATAAAGCAGGAGGGTGTGCAGGCTGACCTTCTGAATGAACCAGCTGACATGACCGTGCTGAACCGTCTGTATGACGTTGTGCTCAGCCGCAAAGGCACGGACCCTTCAGTCAGCCATTCTGCACGTCTTCTTTCGCGTGGCACATATAAAATTGCCCAGAAATTTGGGGAAGAAGCGGTTGAATGTCTGATTGAAGCCGTAGCTGGCCGGAAAGATCTTCTGGTTGGAGAAAGTGCTGACGTGCTCTACCATCTTATTGTTCTCTGGGTGGATGCTGGCATTACACCAGACGACGTCTGGGCAGAACTGCGCCGCCGCGAAGGCACAAGTGGCATTGCAGAAAAAGCGTCTCGTCCAAAAGAAACTTTTGCAAAAAAGGATAAGTGATGGCTGTGAACGGAACAGGGCCTTACGACCCAGACAACATCTTTGCCAAAATTCTGCATGGCGATATTCCTTGCAACAAGGTTTTTGAAAACGAATGGGTTCTGGCATTTCATGACATTGCGCCAAAAGCGCCTGTGCATGTCATCATTATTCCTAAAAAACCCTATGTTTCGTTTATTGATTTCAGCAAAAATGCCGCACCGGAAGAAATTTCAGCCCTGATGCAGTCAACCGGCCATATTGCGGCTGAGCTAAACCTGAATGAGGCCGGATACCGTATCATTACCAATGCAGGCCAGAATGCAGGGCAGGAAGTGCCTCATTTTCATCTGCACCTTCTAGGCGGCAAGGCCCTGCCTCCTTTCCCTGTCTAACTAACATAGCGTTTATCGTCTCTGGCAACCGGAGTTCCTGATCATGACACCTATGGATATGCTTCTTAGCCGTGCGTCGACAGACCATCTGGCCGAACCAGCCCCCAACGCAGCGCAGCTTTCAGACATTCTGGCTGCGGCCATGCGTGCGCCTGATCACGGTAAGCTCCGGCCATGGCGCTATGTTGTCATTGAAGGCGACGCCCGCCCACAGATGGCAGAGCGGATTGTCGCCAGCATGCAGCGTCTGGATGCGGATGCGCCCGAATTCAAAATTGAAAAACGCCGTAACCGTTTTTCTACCATGCCGCTTATTCTGGCTTTAGGCATGCATTTACGGCCAGAGAATAAAATTCCTTTATGGGAACAGGAAATGGCTGTGGCAGCAGCAACCATGAATGTTCTGAATGCTCTGCATGCAACAGGGTTCGGCGGTATCTGGGTATCGGGGGACGTGGTGGAAGACCCGGTTCTGGCCGCAGAAATTGGCTTTCCAGCCCCGCATAAACTGGCAGGCTTTCTGTTTATCGGCACCCCTACAAATGCCCCGGCAGCACCCCGCCGGCCAGACCCGGCAGCCTTTACCGCCCGCTGGACAGGCCAGCCTGTAACCTTTGCGGCAGACAAGGACTAACGCACGATGCAAACCCCAGCAGCACAAACCGATGTCGCAATTATTGGCGGTGGCCCCGTAGGACTTGCGACAGCCCTTTCTCTGGAACAGGCAGGGTTGTCTGTCACGGTTCTGGAGCGTGCACCTGCGGCTGCATGGGAAGAACCCTCGTTCGATGGGCGCGAAATTGCCCTGACGCATCACTCCGTCCGCATTTTGCAGGAAAATGGTGCATGGGATCACATCCCGCACTCTGCCATCTGCCCTTTGCGTGAAGCGCGTGTTGAGACAGGAAAATTTCGTCATCCCCTGACGTTTGACACCAACGGGCGGGGTGTTGATGCGCTTGGGTGGCTGGTCTCTAACAATCAGATCCGGCGTGCGCTTTATGCAGCCGCTACTGCGCGTCCGGGCATTACCCTGTTAGATGGCATTACTGTTGAAACAGTCAGACAAAACCCTAATCAGGCCGTAGTGCATCACTCTGCCGGGCAACTGAATGCCAGTTTGGTTGTTGGGGCTGATGGTCGTTTTTCACCAACCCGCCGCCGCGCAGGGATAGGTGCCATTATTCATGATTTCAAACGCACTATGCTGGTGTGCCGCATGGCGCATGAATCTCCGCACCATAATGTAGCAACCCAGTGGTTTGATGAAGGACAGACGGTCGCCCTGCTGCCGGTAAACGGTATGGCGTCATCTCTGGTGCTTACCCTCCCAGCCGAAGAGATCAAACGCCTGCTTGACGCCCCACGTGACGATTTCAACGCTGAAATGATGCAGCGCATTGGCAATCGGCTGGGCAAAATGCGTCTGGTCAGCACACGCCATGCTTATCCGCTGAAAGGCGTGTATGCGCACCGCTTTACCAGCCGCCGTCTTGCGCTTGTGGGCGATGCTGCCGTAGGAATGCACCCCATTACCGCTCACGGCTTCAACCTGGGCCTCAGAGGGCAGGAAATCCTGTCTGAGGAAGTCATCTGCAATGTCTCTGCCTCTGGAGATGCCGGGCTTGCGCAAGGTCTGCGTCGATTTGAGCAAAAGCACCGTCTGGCAACAGCGCCATTGTTTGCAGGGACAAATGGTATTGCCACCCTTTATACGCATGATGGCGCTCCATTCCGCCAGTTGCGTGAAACAGGATTGCGGCTGGCTGATGCGTTCACGCCGTTTAAAAATGCCGTCACAACATTACTGATGGACCGGAATACACCGCCTCAAAAGGCGTCCTGAACCAGAGTTTGTCAGCAAGACTCTTTTAGCCAACAGTCCCAAAAATCCATAATATTCAGGTTTAAAAAACCAGTTTTTGGGATTGTTGCACAAGCGCCGAGATAACTTTGTAATCGTATAGATAAAGCCTTGGCCGAAAGTGCTTAGGCTCTCCATGAAAAATCTTCACTACATCTCTGCGTAACATTTGAGCGTTTTTAGTCTTTATTTGGCCATAACCCTTTTGTCTCCACAGCTATTTATTGTGTCCGAAACAGACTAGCCCCTAAAGCTATTTACGCGTTTTCTGTTTCCGCTGTGCAAAGTAACGTTGGATATCTTGTCCTTCATCTTCTGCCTGTTCAGGATGCTGTTCTTCACGCTCCAGCCAGCCGGCTATGACTGCCAGAATATACGCCTGCTGCTGCTGGGTTAGCGGCACCCCTTTTACAAAGTGGTGCCATTTTTCCACACAAGAACGGCAGCATGTTCCTGTTGCATGTTGTGCAGTAAAGACCGGGTGGCCTTTCCACGGTGTCTGCCGCCCATCCTTTACAGGATGCGATGGGGCAAGCCGTTTGGCTATAAAATCTGCGGCATGTTCTAAGACAATAGGAAGACTTTTTTCCTGTAAATAAGCCCTATCGACTTTGGTTAGATGAAACTGCCGCCGAAACTCGGACCGTGCCAGCTTATCCCAGACGTCAGCCGGAACAACGGGCAGATCAAACTCAGGAAGAAAGAGATTTCCTTGCGTTGGTATAGATGAATTGTCCGACTTGTTGGCCAAAATAAGCCTCGCTCCCATCAGAAACCAAACTCAATCTATGGTTTTTCATACGGGAGAACAAACCTAAAATAGGGCAAACTGATCTGTCCTGAAACGTAAAGAGGCAGCCTTCAGAGAAAATCGCCTCATCATATTTGCAGGACAGAAAGGAATGTGAGAAAGTAATTTTCACACTTGCCGTAAATCACCAATTTTTAGGAAAGATTGGTGGGCGCACAAGGACTCGAACCTTGGACCCGCTGATTAAGAGACAGTGCGGCCAATGTACACTTAAGGCGCACGTATATGCATAGAGATGCAAAACCCCTTATATTTCCTAGTGATTATAGAGCGTCTTCGCGCAGCGTGACGCATGAAGATGCACGGATTACTATTTCAAATGACTCCGGATTGACTCCGGAAAACTCGATCAGGGGGTGATGATGGGAAAATGGCAGCGGGGGATACACCAAAACAGGGTGTATAAGGTGTATAGGTGTACAACACATAGATATATTACTGATTTTATTGGGTTTTTTGCCACTCCTGACTATACACCTCACGGTTCTGTGAGGTGTGTAAGGTGTATAGGAGCCGTGGCATGAAATTTACCAAGCCGGGAATAGACGCCCTCACCTGCCCGCCGGGAAAGCGGGATGCCATGTTCACGGATAGCGATGTGAAGGGCTTTGCCATTCGGGTGAACGCCACGGGCAGCAAAACCTTCCTGTTTAACTACCGCTTTGCCGGTAAGCCCCGGCGCTTGGTATTTGGGCAGTATGGCGAATTAACCTTGGCGCAAGCTCGCAAACTGGCAGAAGCAGCACGGGGGAAGGTTCTGGCCGGAGGTGACCCGGCCGGGGACAAGAAAGCAGCCGCACACGCCTTCCAGCAGCAGGCGATTGAAGAAGCCAAACGGGCCGCTGTTAATGCGCTCACCTTTCAGGTGCTCACAGAACGCTGGGCCAGCAACGCCCTCCGGGACAGCAGCGAAAGCCATAGTACGGAGGCTCCGCGCCGCCTGCGCTTCAATTTTGCAGACATGCTGGACCGCCCAGCCCATGCCCTAACCGTGGCCGAAGTGCAGAACCGGCTTGATAAAGTAGCGGAAAAACACCCCACCACTGCCCGCCGCCTACAGGCATATGGCCGCGCCATGTACGGCTGGGCCGTTAAACGCCAGTTGGTTACGGAAAACCCATTTACCAATGCGGTGATAGAAGGCCGCGAAGTCTCCCGTGACCGGGTGCTGACCGATGCTGAATTGGGCGCGGTATGGCGGGCCGCCTGCCAGATGCCCTACGCCTTTGGCCCGTTCTTCCGCCTGCTTGTTCTGACACTCCAGCGCCGGAGTGAGGTTGCTGGCATGAGGTGGGACGAAATCACGCCTGACCTGACCACATGGACCATTCCGGCCAGCCGCACCAAGAACGGCAAAGAGCACATTGTCCACCTGTCCGAGCCAGCCCGGCAGGTTCTGGCCTCTCTCCATCGGCAAACCGACCCCAAAACCAGCGCCATATCTCCGCTTGTGTTCACCAATACGGGCAGAACGCCCATATCCGGATTTTCGGATGGCAAGGAACGCCTTGAAGCCCTGATGGCGCAGGAGCAGGTAGAAAACGGGGCTAAAGAGCAAAAAAACGCGGGAAAGAAAC
The DNA here is from genome assembly GCF_000963945.1 of Acetobacter indonesiensis. GTDB lineage: Bacteria > Pseudomonadota > Alphaproteobacteria > Acetobacterales > Acetobacteraceae > Acetobacter > Acetobacter indonesiensis. Next base: position 97,949 of record NZ_BAMW01000057.1, read on the forward strand.
CCTCCGCCCTGCCTGCGAACGGCTGGCGGCTGCATGACCTGCGGCGCACGGGTGTCACCACAATGGCCCGCTTAGGCATTGGCCCCCATGTGGCGGATAAGGTGCTGAACCACACGGAGGGAGCCATAAGCGGCGTGGCCGCCGTATATCAGCGCCATGAGTTCCTTAAAGAGAGGGCGGCGGCTCTGGATGCGTGGGCAGCCCATGTGCTGCGGGTGGCAGAGAGTTCAGGAATCGAACCGCATGCAAGCAACGTGGTGCAACTGGGGAGAGTATGAATAAATTATCAAACCGAAATGTAACGAAATGCATCAGGGCGTTCCATGCGTAAGCTTCAAGCAAAATTTAATACGAGATTTTATATGTTGTTCGACTGCGCGCGTGGTCTCATATAAGTCTCTGTTTCAATTGGCAGGATCGTCTTTGCAGTAGACTGCTAACGTGCATGCTTACAGATGAGCAATGTCCTCAACTAAACGTTGAGGTGTTGCTTAAGCTGCATTTTCCGCACATATAACGTAAAGAGCAGTTTCGCTCTGTTTTGCGCTCGAAAGCTCTCTCTCTGGAGGGGGCTGTTCGTGTTTGTGCCAACGATTGAATAAGAGAGGATGTAATGCCGGATCATATCATGACCCCGACGGATGTTCTTTCTCAGCATTGGCCGAGCGCAGAACTCCCCATTGACCCAGCCATTATAGCACGGAATGCCGGCATTGATGTCGAACCGTTGCCTGTTGGTTCTGCTCCGGGAATCAGTGGAGAGTATTTGCCGTTAGGCCCAAAAGGTCGTCCAGTCATTTATTATAATGCTGATGACCCTGAGAACAGAATACGCTTCACCATAGCCCATGAACTCGGTCACCATTTTCTGGGGCACGGAAGAAGCTTCCGTGATTTTAGAGAAAACTCGGCTGAGCGTTATAACCCCTGTGAGGTTGCAGCCAATCGATTTGCTGCTGACATTTTAATGCCTCGCGTTTATCTGAACGTCTTGATTAACAAAAAAGGCATCACTTCGCTTCAAGAGCTGACCAACCTCTTTCAGGTCTCTGAAGCTGCGATGACATACAGACTTGGAAACCTCGGATTCCTCTCCACCTAAAGGAGAGACACCAGCTAACACTAACCCTTCCCCCGCTTCACCGCAGGGGAAGGCCGATTCCAAAAATTCATCGACCAGCAGTAGCGCTCCTGGGTTCGATGGTCCAACTACGCCTCCGTTGGGACGTGTTGCCCCGAAGCCTTTACCAGTTCAGACAATTACGCCAGATGAAGTAAAAGACGCCATAGAGGAAGCTAAAGAAATTCGCTTTCTTAGAAGGTGGCTTTTTATGGCATTTATGATTATCTCTGGAATTGAGCTTTTATGCCTTCCTATTGCTATTATTCTTATGCTTAGAACGGAAGAATATTTAAGTATTATTTCTCAAGATAATTCCAGAGCCATGATTTCTTCTGGTCTTATGGTGGCATTAGCTGGTGCTATTCCACTTACTATTTTTGTTACACTGGCCAAAATGATCCATAAAAATGAAGCGCCGAAATCAGAAAATAATCAGGAGCAAAAGCTAACTACAGCACTCACCGCTCTGTTTTCCGCTCTTTCCGATACCGTGGTAAAGATCAAAGATATTTGTGGGAAATAGTCTCTGCACCTGTGAGCCATCCTTACAGGTTCACTCCTTTCAAGAAAAACTGAATACTTTTTGAGGCCAGCCCTCCGTTGAGAAGGGCCTGTGCAGAATTGCATACCCCCAGCTCAGATGCTGAGGGGCATAGCGGCGTGATATTGGCAATTTTGACGGCCCGTTGCTCGTGTCAGAGGTAACGCCAGATTTGGCGTTAGGTGGAATCAGGCGAGTTTTTACCCACACTCTGCTCTCAATGCCTGCCAGCTATGCGCCTGAAACCGCCCCAGCCATAACGGGGTTAAACCCGTGAGATTGATGGGAGTGCGTTGTTATGATGAGTGTAGTGGGTATGACCGCTGTGGGGTTTCTTGTGTGCCTGGCAGTAGCCAAGGCGGCTGATGTGGTCGCTGCTGCTTGGTTTACGGGGGATACACGGAGGTCATAGCGTAAGGGGCGCAACATGAGCCCTTTGGGGCAGTTGTCGTTCATCACGTTACTACCGGAAAGTCGGTAGTATTTTGAGCGGTTAAAGGAGGACCATCAGAAGCAGATACCCAGTGTGCAGGCTCCGGAGGGTTCCGGGGCTAGTGCGAGAGTGGCCGCCACCAATAGGAAAGCGATAGCGAACAGAGCAAAGGTGCATATAGCCAACGCTCTCATTTGACTGTGTCCTTCTTTAGTCTGGGTGTAGCTGTAGTTGCCCGCATGGAGTCCTCACACTGCTTCTGTAGCCTCTGCATTGCTTCTGGCGGCATAGGGGCGGTCATCATGGAGCGGTAGTTCATGCAGGCAGGCGTATCACCGGGCCGATGGTGGGACTGTTGCGCACAGCCAGCAAGTATGGTGGTCAGTATGACCATTATGGACCAGTTATAAACCATGGCTATTATGCACTGTCCTTCCGCAACCTAACCCCAGCCCCTCCGCCGTTTTCAGGGATGAACTGGACGCCTGCGGCTTCTAGAGCGGATTGGATAGCATCTATCGTGCTGGCTTTCAGTTCCTCGCCTCTTTCAAGGCGGGCAATGGTATCAGGAGAAACACTTGCCTCCTTTGCGAGGTCACGCACTCCCCAGCCTATAGCTGCGCGGGCCATTTTACATTGAACAGCTAACAAAATCCGAACCCTGATACGATTTTTTCATTGCAGATTTATCGTAACTATGTTCGGATAATAGGGCAATGCAATTTGCGGCCAAATGGGGAGCTTGGACCCTCCCGCACTTGGCCTAACCACAACCGCTCGCACTAGGAGACGGTAATGGCTGAACGCGCCTATACCATGCCCGGCACATGCTGGGCAGTGCTCACTCTTGCTCGCCTTCATGGCGATGCTCTGGCCGCATTTGCTGCGGCTGGCCTTTCTCTGCTGGCTCTGGCTGGTTTCCTGCATCCTGAACACCTGCACGGCCCCTCCGGAGGGATGACAGGCCATACACACCACCACACCCTTCCTCATGCCGTGCTGGTGGCCTCCGTGACGAATGGTGCGGAGGTGGCACGATGAGCCAGACCACGCCACACAGCCCCGGCCTGTCTCGCCGTGGTGCTCTTGCCTCCGTGCTGGCCGCCACAGCCGCAGCTCTGCCCGTCATGGCGTCTGCTGCCCCTTCTGGTGAGGATGCTGCCCTACTGGCGCTCTGTGCGGAGTTATGGCGGGTGCATAAGCAGATAGGGTCTGCGGATTATCTGGTAGAGCATGAGTTCGGCTCGCCAGAACAGAAGAGGCTGGAAGCCAACCTCGATCAGCTTTGCAGGCAAGAAGACAGCCTTGTGAAACAGATTGCCCAAACTGTTGCCCGCACCCCATCTGGCTTGAAAGCCAAAGCGACCATTCTGCAAACCTTGCTGCCAGACATAATGCGCGATTGCTACTTGTCCGACGAATCAGGAGAGTTCCTGCTGGTCATGAGCCTTTTGGGTGATCTGACCGGGGGTGCTCAGATATGAGCAAGTCCTCCGTTTGCCGCCGTAACGTTCTTAAGGCTTCTCTTGTCGCCGCCGGTGCTGCCGTGCCTGTTGTCGCTTCGTCTAGCCCAGCCGGAGGGCAGGATGCCGCCTTGCAGGATGTGTTGCGCCGCTATTGGCAGGTAGAACGCGCCATTCTGGCGATGGAGGCCAGCCCGGAGCCACCCGTAACGGCCCCAGAATATCCGGCATGGGAAGCTCGGTTTGATGGTTTGATTGCCCAGCGTTCCAGAATCATAACCCAGATGGCAGACCTTCGTGCTGTGACCCCGGAGGGGCAGCGAGCCAAGGCTGAGGTGCTTGAGCGGCACTTGCCAATCTGTCTGCGCTGGTACGATTGTGGCGATGACCCTGAAATCCGATTGGCGCTCAGTTTGGCGCGTGATGTGGCCGGAGGTGCAGCATGATTACCATGCAGCCGCCCTCCGCAAGTCCCCTATTGCCTATTCCTGTTTTGTTCTCAATTATGGAACCAAGCGCGGCTAGGTATGGCCACCGAACGCCTGAACCCCATGACAGGCCCGCCGCGCTCCCTTCCAAGGTTCATGGGGCTAACCGATGTGGGGCGGTTGTGTGGGAAATGTATACTCTTCCGTCTACGGAAGACCGGCTGAAAAATGGTATCAGGCTCTCTGATTGTTACCATGCCTTTGCGCTTCTTGATGATTGGATAGAAGCCAATTTTGATGGCATGAGCCGAGCAATGTGCGAATGTATGTTAAGCGGTATACCAGAGCAGGCTTTTGATTTTCCTGACAAGGTAAGGGGTTTTTTGGGGCCTACTGATTTAGTGCCTAAGGCCCTTCGAGAGTTTGAACGGTATCGTTACGCCATTTATGAAAACATAAAGTCTCTTCTAAAAAGCGGCCGTCTGACAGCTTATGGAAAAGAAAAAATTACAGATGAAAAATGGCAAACCATTCCATGTCAGTATTTCTCTCTTGAGTGCAAAATATCGTTTGATGAAAACAAGGTCACCGTAGAAGGGGTGAGTTTTCTAGATGTGCGGATAACCTGCCTTGAATCGCTCCCTATCTGGTGTGCGGTGGTCGCTTATGGCGATCAAGAGTTAGTGCCTTCTCTGATGAGACGAGTAGGAGCATGCCGGGTTAAAATGGCATCTAAGGGAAGCATCCATGCTCTCTTTGATGAGATCAGGATATTCCGGAGATATTTTTGCTCTCTTATGCAAAAAGAAGAGCTAAAAGGGTATTATTTAGGAACAGATGAACAAGTTTCACCTACTTTGTGGAATGAACACAAGATTGGCTTGGCCAGATCAGAGATATGTATAGCCCCTAAAAAATGGCGACATGTCAAAATTTATACACCACATCCTCCATTAAATGAGACAGATACAAACACGCTGGCAACCGCCACCAAACGAACAACGGCCAACGTTTCTCGCGTTCCTTCCTTGCCTCTCCCAAAAACCCAACGGGGGAATTTAGAAGAAGATGGGCGTCTGATAGAAGAAATGTTCAACCTCATACGTGCTGGAAAAGCTAAGAACGCATGGCAAGCAACAGACCTTGTTGTCGATAAAGCTGCCGGACATGGAACTATCAAAAGCAAAAAACAACGCCTCCACGCTCGGTTTCAGAAGGCATACAAGGAAAATTCGGAATAAGTCTTGAGTTCATTTTTTCATTTTTGTTCAGCCTGAAAAGTACTGAAAAGACCTGAATGAACATCCGCGAGTAATCCTCAGTTCATGCGCTACGCCGCACACACATGCAGCGTGGAGCCCCATGAACTAAAGGAGATTTTCCATGCCTTCCATGGCACCAATTCAGAATAATACGTCAGGTATAATGGGCGGCATTTCTCATTTTCCTGCACCTGAACACAAGGAAACCATAGCGCCTCTCGTTCTGTCAGAAGCCAAGGCCGCCGCACTGGTAAATCTTGCACCCCGCACCTTGCAGGCAAAGCGGCTGGATGGCACGGGCCCTGCCTTTGTGCAGCTTACTCGGAGGCGCATTGGTTACTCAGTGGAAGCCCTGCGTGCATGGGTCGCGGGGCAGTCAGTCAAGAGCACAGCGGAAGCCTCTGTGAAAATGGAAGGTGCAGCATGAGTGACAACACAACCACCTCAAGCGCCACCAACCGTCCTATAGAATTATGGAGTGGCAGCACATCAGACGCAAAACCTAATCTGCTTGGCCGCTTTCTCTATCTCTGCTGGCGCATTGACTGGCAATTGCATGCCACCCCGTTCAATTCTGACATGTCCAATATTGTTCAGGAATACGCCAGAGATTTTAAGCCGGGTTTTACCACGGGTGTCGTTATTGGGCTTTCTCAGGCTTGGCTTCATCTCAGCAAGTTAACAGTCGCTGAAAAGAGTTTTGAGGAGTTATCAGAAGGCTTCCGGACGGAGGGAGCCGAAGAACGGTTCATCCCCATGGCTCCTGCCCTCGGATGGTTCTGGATGGGGCTGGAAAATGACCTTCGAGCAGCAGAGGCCAAGAAATGGTTGGTTGCTATTGGCTGGGGTAAAATCTTGAAGCAAGCAGAAGAACGTGATGCTGCCATGCAAAGGGTTCTGGCAGGACATGCCGTATCCTATGGCAGTTTCATTGAAGAAAAGCCGGAATATACCAAGGCAAAGCAGAAGGCCGATGCGCGTTTCATTGAAGATATGCAGAATTGGCAACGTGGTGGAATGAAAGGTCATAGGCCAGACCTGAAAGATTACCAGCCACAGGTGTGCTATGCGGCGGCATAACGCCTCCGAACTGGCCCGGCTTCTGGCGGAGCACATCACGCGCCTTGCACCTGAACTGCTGCCACATGGCAAAAAGGACGGTGTAGAATGGCGTGTGGGTAGTCTGGCCGGGGAGCCGGGCCAGTCCCTTGCTGTGCGTCTATCTGGCGCACGGCGGGGCGTATGGGCGGATTTCAGTTCCGGGGAGCGTGGCGATGCGCTGGACCTTGTGGCTGCCTGCCTGTTCGGTGGAAGCCGGAAGGACGCCATGCAATGGTCAGAAAACTGGCTTGGCCTAAGCAACACAACCACCTCCGCCCCCGTGCAGCGGCGCCCTATTCAAGAAAAACTGAATACTTCTCAGGAATTGGACAAAGAAGCTCAGCAACGGAGAGCCAAGGCCCGGCGTTTGTGGCATGACACGCCAGCAGGGATAGCAGGCACGCCAGTTGAGTCATATCTGCAAGGCCGTGGCATAGACTTGCGAGCCTTGGGCCGTGCTCCGGGTGCATTGCGCTTCGCGCCTGCGGTCTGGTGTCAGGAAGTCCGCCGTCCCCTACCGGCTATGCTGGCCGCTATCTGTTCGCCTAGTGGCAAGCTGGTGGCCTGCCACAGAACATGGCTGGCGCAATCTCCCTCCGGTATATGGTGTAAAGCTGACCTCAAAAATCCAAAGAAGGTGCTTGGTAGTTTTGCTGGCGGGTGCATCCGCCTTTGGCGTGGTGCCTCTGCGCTTGCCCTTGGTATAGCGCCGGAGGGTGACGTGGCGATTGTTGCGGAGGGCATAGAAACCGCCCTCTCCTGCGCTATTGCCTGCCCGGAATACCGTGTGCTGGCTGCTGTTAGCCTCAGCAACATGGCCGCCATGAAACTGCCTGACACCATCACAGAAATTATTGTCGCAGCAGATAATGATACCGGCAATGCTTCCGCACGGAAGGCGCTGGATGCTGCTCTCTCACAATTCGCACAGCAGGGCCGCACAGTTCGGCTCGCCATGCCAGAGATACAGGGGCAGGACTGGAATAACGTCCTGACAGAACATGACGGACTCAAAGGGCCAGAACGGTCGTAATACTGTGCGGGCCGGTCTGACCTCCGCCAAGGTGGTACCGATGCCTGGCACACAAAGTAAAAAGAAAAGCGTAAGCCAGCGCATAGAGTCTCCGTGCGGGCGGTTTTTCTGTGACGCACACGGGCTGTTCCGTAAGGCAGCAGACAGCAACAAGACAGATATGAAGCTCTCTGGCCCTATCTGGATAGTCGCAGAAACGCGCGGAGCAGATGGGAAAGGCTGGGGCATATTACTGGCTTGGACTGACCGAGACGGACAGCAACATGAACAGGCGTTTCCACGTGCCATGTTTGCTGGAGACTGTGCCGAACTGCGGAGCCAGTTGGCGGATGGTGGCCTTACTCTTCAATCTGGTCCAGCAGCCAAAGCGGCCTTTGCTGACTGGCTCTCTTCAATTTCCAGCACTGACAGGGCGCTTTCAGTCAACCGCATAGGCTGGCACACCCTCAGCGGAGGGATGGTGTATGTGCTGCCAGATACTACCTACGGCAATCTAAAAGAGCGGGTAGTGCTGCAAACAACCGAGCAAGAGCCAAACCTTTTTGGCGTCTCCGGCACGGTAGAAGACTGGAAGCAACATATAGGCCAGTTCTGCAAAGGTAACTCCCGCCTTGTCATGGCCGTTTGCACAGGCTTTGCAGCCCCTCTCTTGGGTGTCTTGGGCCTAGAAGGAGGCGGCGTTTCGTTTGTTGGTCCATCCCGCGCTGGTAAATCTACAGCCCTCCTGTTGGCATGTAGCGTATGCGGAGGCACACCGGAGTCCGGAGCCAAAGGTTATGCCCGGTCTTGGCGCTCAACCTCTAACGGCATGGAAAGCGTTGCTCTGAGTTCGTGTGACGCCCTTCTCCCAATGGATGAAGTAGGACAGCTAGACCCCAAAGAAATTGGTGACGTGGCCTACATGCTGGCAAACGGACAAGGCAAGGTAAGAGCCAGCCGAACAGGTGGCGCTCGTGCTACGGCTCGTTGGCGCTCTTTGTTTCTTAGTACGGGAGAAAACACTCTCGACGATATGAACAAATTGGCGGGGCGTCCCACAAAAGCAGGTCAGGAAGTGCGTTTCTGTGATGTGCCTGCCGATGCTGGGCACAACATGGGCATGTTTGAAAACATACACCATTGCGATAGCCCCGGAGAGTTTTCGGATTATCTGGGTAATGCCTGCGGGCAGTATTACGGCGCACCCCTCCGAGCCTTCTTGGACACCCTCACCCAGCGTATGGAGGCGGAAGGCATCAGAATATTCCGTGAAAGCCTGCTGGCACGAATGGAAGCAATCTCCACAATCTACCTTTCACACTGGCCTAATGCATCCGGACAAGTGCGCTCTGTCTCTCGGCGTTTTGCCATGATTGCTCTTGCTGGCGAACTGGCCACCGAGTTCGGCTTAACCGGCTGGGACCATGATACGCCTGACGTTCTGGTCAGCATGTGCTTTGGCGATTGGCTTCGTGCCCGTGGCACCGCAGGCCGCAGAGAAGATGAGCAGGCCATACAGCAGTTGCGGGATTTCATCACACAAAACCTTTCTGCCCGCTTGGAACCATGGATAGACAAGGATGCAGATGAAATGCCGGTAGAATGGGGAGAAGGTAAGCCACCACCAGAACGCTACCGCACGCAGAAGCAGGCGGGCTGGCGGCGTTGGGCTAAAGGGCCAGACGGCCGCTACATATGGTGCCCTATCCTCAACCCTGCTGGAATGCGAGAAGCTCTTACAGGCCTGAACCAGATAGAAGCCAAGAAAATTCTGGTGGAACGTGGTCTGCTTATTCCGGGCAAAGGCGGGAAAAACTCGGATTTAATGGCACCACCGGGATACGCAAAGAATACCCGCGTTTACGTTATTTCTGCGCATATCTTTTCTGTCGCTACTGGTGACAAGTGAAATAGGACTCACCGGAGGGATATTGCCTCTCTCTTCGGTCCTCATTTTCATCGCTATGCGTTTTGTACATGGCTTGCAGCGTTCCAATAGACCATGCCCTATTGGAACAAATGGTGTGGAACACTTTTGCCCCTGTTTTCTGTTCCAATAGGGTTGTTTTTCGTATTTTGGGACGATATAGGTCTAGGGTCTAGACCTTTTGGAACAATTTTAGGAACGCTCTCAAATGAAAATCGGATACGCACGGACCAGCACCACCGATCAGGTGGCAGGACTTGAAGCGCAAGCCCGTGACCTGTCAGCCAATGGATGTGAACGTATCTTCCGTGAACAGGTGAGCGGTGGCAGCACGGACCGGCCTCAACTAAGTGCGGCGTTCGATCACATGCGGGCTGGTGATGTACTGGTAGTGACCAAGCCAGACAGGCTGGCCCGTTCGACTGCCGACCTGCTGCGGCTTGTGGAAGAGGTCAAGGCAAAGGGCTGCGGCCTTATCGTGCTCAGTATGAATGGCATGACACTGGATACCACCAGCCCCACCAGCAAGATGATGCTGACCATGCTCGCCGCTGTTGCTGAGTTTGAGCGTGACATTATGAAAGAGCGGCAACGTGAGGGAATAGCCAAGGCCAAAGAGGAAGGCCGCTACAAAGGGCGTAAGCCTACAGCGCGTAGTCAGGCAGAGCAGGTGCAAGCACTGGCTGCTGAGGGTGTGAACGCCACGGAGATAGCCAAGCGTCTGAATATGGGCCGCACTTCTGTTTATCGCTGTCTGGCAGATGCTATGGCTCGCTGAGTCTGGTTTTGTCGTGGCGGTGGTGTGCGCGGGCAGCGCGCGAGTTTCTTTCCCGCGATTTTTGGCTTTTCAGGGTAAAACGACACAAAATTACTTTGAGTGATGCAGCCATGTCATGACTAAACAGGCCCCCAGCGGCCCATTTTTCACGTCTAAAAACAAAGGAAAAACACCTTTAAAACGTGGAATAGGCTGAAAAATGGCAGAAAACTGCCATTTCGTTTTTGTAGCCTATACACCTCATACACCTTTTTGCAGAAGGTGTATCAACACGGGTGTTCATGATTTCTGTATATAAATCATATTGTTAATCGCCTCTATACACCCAATACACCTTATACACCTCGTTTTGGTAAGGGGCAGGGTAAGAGCCTAGAGGCCAATGCCAGCAGGCTCATGCGCTTTGCGCATAGCTTGGAAATGGTTACCTAAGGGGGGCGGGTTCAATCTTCAGACCGGCTTGGGCACCGTAACCGCACCAGTCTCATGCGCAGATTTTCTTGGTGATTTTTGAAAACAATCAAGTTTTTCAAACAAGTGGGCCGGATTGATGGGCGGAACAGGCAAAAATGCCGAAAAACCACCGAAAACTGGCCAAAACACATGAACAGGGTGGGGGCGGCCTAAAATCTCTAGCGACCATGGGTACCCGGACCGCACCAAGGGCAAATTTTCATACCCGCGAAATTGAGGAGAAAAGTTACCGGAGTAGAGTGAGGACGGAGGGCGAGCAGATAAAACGGCTGCCTGTTCAGAATGAGCCGGGAAAAACCCCTGCCCTGCCAGCAAAACCGGCGTTTCAAATGACTCCGGATTGACTCCGGAAGACTGGCGGGTGAGGCACCCCGAAGTCTAAAAACCACCTAAGTCTTTGAAAAGATTGGTGGGCGCACAAGGACTCGAACCTTGGACCCGCTGATTAAGAGTCAGCTGCTCTACCAACTGAGCTATGCGCCCTTACAGTCTAATTGACTGAAGTGAGGGGTTTTTATCACCCCTTTTTATAAAACACAAGCCTGAAAATTATGTTTTCAGGCGAGCCAGAACATCATCTAGCTGATCCAGGCTTTTATAATGAATCTCTAGAGAACCACCTTTGCGCCCATCAAAATTAACCTTAACCCGTAACCCCAGCCGGGTTGCCAGATCGCGTTCAAGGGCAGCTATTTCAGGGTCACGCGCTTTTTTGGCGGTCTCTGTTTTTTGCGGTTTTTTCTTTTCTTCTAAAGCAGCCTGAACAAGCACTTCAGTCTGTCTGACCGACAGGCCTTTGGTCAGCACGTCATGCGCAGCTGCAACGGGGTCTGGATGAGCCAGAAGAGCGCGTGCATGGCCTGCTGACAGTGCCCCGCTCCCTACCGCCTTTCGCACAGAATCCGGCAACCGGAGCAGCCGCAATGTATTCGCAACGTGCGGCCGTGATTTACCGATAGCCTGCGCCAGTTCGTCTTGCGTCAGGTTATAATCTTCCATCAAACGACTGAAACCTTCAGCCTCTTCGATAGCATTCAGGTCTGCACGCTGAAGGTTTTCAACCAAAGCCGCAGCCATGGCATCAACTTCATCCAGATCGCGCACCAGAACAGGGACAGTGTGGCACTGGGCTAATTGGGCAGCCCGCCAGCGACGTTCACCTGCAATAATCTGGTAATGGTCTTTTTTATCAGGATCAGGCCGGACCAGAATGGGCTGCAGAATACCACGGGCACGAATTGAGTCGGCCAGTTCCTGCAACGCCGCTGGCTCCATGTCCTGACGTGGCTGAAAAGGCCCTGGGGCGAGAACTTCGACAGGTAATGTGCTGGCAGGGGCACTCGTCAGGCCTGTTTTTACGGACGCAGTGCCAGATGTGTTTTCAACCGTAGCAGGAGCCGTATCGCCCAACAGCGCGGCAAGACCACGCCCAAGCTTGGGGCGGGCAGCAGGTTTACGTGCCATGCTTACGATGTTCTCCTCTTGATTTCTTCAGCCAAGGCACGGTAGGACGCCGCACCGCTTGCCTTTGGATCATACACCATTACAGGCTGACCGTGACTTTGTGCTTCCGAAATACGGATATTTCGCGGGATTAGCGTTTCCAGCACATCATTGCCAAAGAAGCTACGTGCATCGGCAGCAACCAGTTCTGACAGGTTGTTACGCCGATCATACATGGTCAGAGCAATACCCGTCATTTTTAGCGAAGGATTAAGCTTTTTCCGCACACGATCAATCGTCTTAACCAAGTGCCCCAGCCCTTCCAGCGCAAAAAATTCACACTGGAGCGGAGCCAGAACACCATCAGCCGCAACAAGCGCGTTCAAGGTCAGCAGACTTAAGCTTGGTGGACAATCTATGATGACGTAATCGGTTGTTTTTGTCAGAGGCTCTAACGCCGTGCGTAACCGGTTTTCACGCCCGTCTGCATCCACCAGTTCAATTTCAGCCCCGACCAGTTCCGTATTGGCGGCAATCACAGAAAGGCCATCAATCTCTGTTGGTTGAAGTAAATCTTCTGCTGGCTTTTCATGCATTAGCAGCGCATATGCGCCACCCTGCCGTGCATTATAAGCCACACCTACACCAGTCGATGCATTTCCCTGCGGGTCCATATCAAGCAGAACGACGCGAGCACCATCTTCCGCCAAAGCAGACGCCACGTTGATAGCTGTTGTGGTTTTACCCACGCCACCTTTCTGGTTGGCAACAGCCAGAACAAAACATTTTTTTGCTTTTTTATCAGTCTTAGACACGTTCAAGATTGCTCACTTCAAGAATCACACCATCATGGCTTGTCACACTGGGATGAATAGAAACATCCATGTGCCAGTTGCGTCTTGCCTCGGTCAACTCATCTTCGGCCTGCTGGCCCTTCAAAAAAACAGCTTTGCCACCTTTTGCAAGAAATGGAGCAGTCCATTCCAGCAGTTTGGGAAGCGCTGCCAATGCGCGGGCGGTTACGACCGGGGCCGGCTCCACCTTGGCCTGCTCTATCCGCTCAGCCACAACGGTTATCGGTGCCTGTGTAACACGCGCAGCTTCTCGCAGAAATGCGGCTTTGCGCTGGTCTGCTTCAATAAGCGTTCCGGGCACGTTGGTTGCTATTGCTGTAATCACGCCCGGAAAGCCACCGCCAGAACCAAGATCAATAAAGGCCGAGGCCCCTTCAACCAAAGGAGCAATTTGCAGACTATCACGCACATGCCGTTCCCACACGTGTGCCATATCCCGGCTGGAAACCAAGTTTATCCGGGGGTTCCATTTCTCCAGCAGGGTAACAAACGCTTGCAGTCGCTCTTGTGTTTCACGTGAAACAATGGGGATTAGATCAACCATAATCAGTGCGCCACACGCTGCCGAACATGCGCCAGAATAGCAACCAAAGCAGATGGTGTTATTCCGGGAATTCTTTGTGCTGAACTGAAGTTTTCAGGTTTTGATTTTTCAAGTCGTTCCTTCATTTCAGCACTCAACCCCCCAATAGCGCTAAAATCCAGACCCGCAGGAAAACGGATTTCGCTCTCGGCTTCCAACTGCTTTATTTCACGGCGTTGCCTCACCAGATAGCCCTTATAGCGGGCTTCCGTGCTGACATAATGCCGCACTCTTTCAGAGGCTGAAAAATACCAAGGGGCCAGTTTAGAAATCACCTCATCACTTACGCCATACCCCAGAACTTCAAGCAGCGTCCGGCGGCGTCCATCCTGTGATACTTTAACACCTGATTGAGCCAGCACATTAGTCTGCCAGCTTTCGTGTTCTGCACGTTCTGAAACATCTTTGATTTCAGAACAATCTTTTTCAAAAACTGCTTTGCGTTCAGCACCAATGCACCCCCAGTCTATACCCAACTGTGTAAGACGCATATCCGCATTATCGGCCCGAAGCGTTAGCCGGTATTCAGCGCGGGAAGTAAACATACGATACGGCTCACTGACGCCCTGCGTTGTCAGGTCATCTACCATCACGCCAATATAGGCCTTGCCTCTGTCCAAACTGACGGGCTGCTGCCCGCCTGCCCGCCTTGCTGCGTTGAGACCTGCCAGAAGCCCCTGTGCGCCTGCTTCCTCATACCCAGTGGTACCATTAATCTGGCCAGCGAGAAACAGATTGGGGCACTTTCGCAACTCGAGAGACGTGGTCAGTTCTCGTGGGTCCACATAGTCATATTCAACCGCATACCCCGGCTGCGCAATGACAGCATGTTCCAGCCCTGCAATGGTATTGATCATCTGCTGCTGCACATCTGCGGGCAGACTGGTTGAAATCCCATTCGGGTAAATCAGATGGCCACCGTCATGGTCTGGCAATGCTTCAGGCTCAAGGAAGATCTGGTGCCCGGTTTTTTCAGAAAAACGAACGACCTTGTCTTCGATAGATGGGCAGTAGCGCGGCCCTCTGCCTGAAATAGCCCCCCCGTAAACAGCAGAAAGATGCAGATATTTATTGATAATATCATGCGTTTTCTGGTTTGTTGACGTGATGCCACAGACCAATTGCGGGTTTGTGATTTCTTTGGTCAGCCGACTGAAGGGTTCAGGATGAACATCCCCTTTGTCTTCAGCCAAAGAGGCCCAGTCGATACTGTCTTTAACAAGACGCGCAGGCGTGCCCGTTTTCAAACGCCCCGTGGTCAAACCAAGTGACTTGAGCCGCTTCGCCAAAGCGATAGCCGGTTGCTCCCCCACGCGCCCCGCTGGTCGTGACTCGTGGCCAATATGAATGACGCCATCAAGAAAAGTGCCTGTGGTCAACACAACTGCACCAGCATGGTAGGTGGTACCATCTTCACAAACCACACCCTGGACTGACCCATCGGCCCCACAGAGTAAATCACCGGCAGCACCTTCTGCGCACTCAAGATTAGGCGTTTCAGCCAGAAGATCCTGAATTGCCTGCTTGTAGAGCATCCGGTCTGCCTGTGCCCGGGGCCCCTGTACCGCAGGGCCTTTAGACCGATTAAGCAGTTTGAAATGAATCCCTGCACGGTCCGCTGCACGGCCCATCAGCCCATCTAGCGCATCAATTTCGCGCACCAGATGGCCTTTGCCTATCCCACCAATAGCGGGATTACATGACATGGCCCCGACAGTGCTTTTGTGATGCGTCAGCAAAAGTGTACGGGCGCCACAACGCGCAGCAGCAGCAGCAGCTTCACACCCTGCATGCCCACCTCCGACAACAATCACATCAAAAAAACGGTCCATTATACCATGACCTTTTGAAACTTACTTCCCAATACAAAACTGTCCGAACACAGCATCCAGCAGATCTTCTACCCCTACATGCCCTGTCAGCCTTCCGAGTGCCCGCATGGCCAGCCGGAGTTCTTCACCCCTCATTTCAGGCCAATCCTGCTGCAATGCAGCCTCAAGACAGGCACAAGCCTCCTGCACGCCGGCTTTGTGGCGTGCCCTCGTCAGAAGCGGCGCACCGAAAGAAGATCGGGCAGTCAAACTCTCCACTTTCTGTTCAAGCAGCTTTTTAAGGGCACTTAACCCCTCGCCTGACCGCACACTGACAGGAATGACAGGTGTATCTAACACTTTTGCCGGCACAGACCCAAGGTCTGTTTTATTACCAATGAGGATAGCATTCGGAAAAACGTCTTCTGGCACGTTTTGGGCCGCGAACATTTGCAGCACACAGTCTGCATGTTTCACGTGAAACAGAGCGCGCTTTACGCCTTCAGCCTCAATTTCATCCTCAGTTTCCCGCATCCCGGCTGTATCAATAAATGTAACCCGGACACCAGCAAGACTGCCATTGACCTCAATGGCATCACGCGTTGTGCCCGCAACCGGGGAAACAATGGCAGCATCTCTATCCGCCAGCCAGTTCAACAGGCTTGATTTACCCGCATTTGGTGGCCCAACAATGGCAAACACAACACCACGGCGGATGCGCTCACCCCGTTCACCTTCCTGAATATGGGATTGCATAGCCTCAATAAGCGCAGATATTTCATCCAGAAGACCCTGTTCAACCTCAGGCGGTAAATCTTCGTCTGGAAAATCAATCAGGGCTTCCTGATGCGCCAATACCCGTTTAAGACGCTCTGCCCATGCCCCATACAATCGGCTTAATGCACCATCGGTCTGCGCTAAAGCCAGCTTTCTCTGGCTTTCAGTTTCCGCCTCTATCAGATCTGAAATGCCTTCTGCTTCGACCAGATCCATACGCCCATTTGTAAAGGCCCGGCGCGTAAACTCACCGGGTTCTGCGGGCCGCGCCCCCGCTTCCACCAAAGCATTTGCAACGGCTTGTATGACTGCCGGCCCCGCGTGCAGATGAAGTTCAAACCCATCTTCACCCGTATAACTCTTGGGCCCCGGGAACCATAATACCAGTGCCTCATCAAGCAGGTTATCCTGCGTTCTGGCGTCCTGCCATACAGACCGTAACGCGGCCTTACGGGCTGGTGGTAATTTGCCACACAGACGCTGCAAAATATCGGCACTGCCAGAACCACTCACACGCATGATAGCAATTGCAGCGCGGCCCAGACCCGTTGAAAGAGCAAAAATGGTCTCTCCATTATGGTGGTCCATGTGTTTTTTCTCTTTCCTCAAACTCTGTCCGGGTCCCTAATCTCTGGGATTTGCGATGATATGGTTTTGGTAAGCCACCATTCAACGGAGATAGACCGCTTTCTAAAACAGAATATCCCTAAGACGTAGCCTTAAATTACACCGTAGCAGAGGGAAGAGTCTCGGTTTGAGCATGACAAGCCATGTGCCCACGCGCATACTGGCAGCACGTTTTGAAAACCTGACACCATGAAAGCCTTCCATGCCACAGCTTTCCCTTCACTCTCCCCTCGGGCCGCTTACCCTTTCAGAAGAAGACGGAAAAATAATTTCTCTTGATTGGGGATGGGGACGTGACCAGACAGAAACGCCTCTTTTGTGTGAAGCACGGGATTGGCTGGACAAATGGTTTGATGACCCCAAAGCCGTCGGGGCCTTTCCCTTTCCGCTAGAACCGTTTGGCACGGCGTATCAGAAAAAAGTGTGGGATGCACTTTGCGCCATTCCGGTTGGAAGCATTACCACCTATCAGGCACTGGCACAGAAAGTCGGTGGCAGCCCACGCTCCATCGGGCAAGCTGTTGGGCGTAATCCCATCCCTATTCTTATCCCTTGCCACCGTGTTGTGGCGCAAAGAGGACTTGGCGGATATTCGGGAGATGGCGGCATTGATGACAAACGCTGGCTTCTGAATCTAGAGGAAGCCCCACTCGCCCTTTGAGCTAAAGGGCCAACCCAGCAGGAAAGTATTTTCCTGCTGGTGAACAATTATAGATCAGTGTGAAGGTACGGCCGGAACACTCACTGCATTTTTTCCATCATCCTGTGTGGCCGCATTATCTGCCTTAACATCCAGACTATTATCCGCCCGATTAATATCGGGAATTTTATGGTCAGGGTCTAGCACAACAGATTTTACCGGCTGTTTGCCCGGTATATGAAGCGTAACGTCATTTTTCTGATACCATGTCTCGGTGGGGATTATGACCCGAGCCGAGCTTCCATCTATCCACGTCACTGCAAGAACTACCGGCAAAGGCAGCCATCCTTTGTTTGTCACATGCACCAGAGCCCCCTTCGCAGGGTTATTTTTGACGTAGGAAATAGACTGGACAGCATAATCTGGCCCCCAGTTTTTGAAATACCATCCACGCCAGAACCACGACAGATTTTCTCCGCCTTCACTCTCCATTACACGAAAGAAGTCAGACGGCGTTGGATGCTTAAAGGCCCATAACGCGATATAACGCTTAAAAGCACGATCAAATCGATCCGGGCCCAATATCTGCTCCCGCAGGATTTGCAGCCCGTAAGCCCCCTTAAAATACGTCACAGGGTGGCGGTATTTTTCAGGCACCAAATCCGCTTCCGTCATGAGCGAGGGCGCTGCCGCATCTTTCAGAACCGGGACAATATCATCTGCCGGTCGTCCGGTCTGCGGGGCAAACTCCACGTCTTTTTTAGGGGCGAACTCGCCATGATTAAAGTGATCAGAGGCATAGGCATCAATAAACGTATTGAACCCTTCATCCATAAACGCATGGCGGCGTTCATTAGAGCCAACAATCATGGGAAACCAGCCATGCCCCAACTCGTGCGTAGTGACCCAGAATAATTCAGAATTGGCATCCTCTTTGCCGTCAAAAACAATGCCGGGATATTCCATCGCAGCACCATGACCACCGACATTGATGGCATTCGGCCATGGGTATGGGTACCATTTTCCTGAAAAATACTCGATTGCGTGCTTCACATACTCTGTCGAACGGTCCCACTTATTAGCCCCTGTTGCTTCAGCAGGATAAACTGACATAGCCAGCCTTGGGCTTGGGTTTTTGGCATTACCGTCTTCCAACGGGGGAAGATCAAGCTTTGCGGCATCCCACAGCAATGCAGGCGATGCCACAAAAGCAACATCGCGCGTGTTGTTCATATGAAAGCGCCAGGTTTGGGTGCCGTTCTGTATCTGGCCCACAATTGCTTTCACATCCGCTGCACTGCGAATTTGGACACGTGTTTCGCTTTTTGCAGCATCTGCAAGACGATTTCGCTCCTGCGTGGTCAGCACTTCCTGCGGGTTTGTCAGCGCACCACTTCCTACAACCAGAAAGCCCTTTGGCACCGTTACGCTGTAATCAATGTCTCCGTAATCCAGATAGAATTCCTGCCCCAGATAGGGGGATGTATCCCACCCCCTTACGTCATCATAAACGGCCATACGGGGATAAAACTGAGCAATTTCATAGACCTCCCCATCTTTGTCCTGACTATAAGCCGTACGACCACCCCATTCAGGCGGAATAGCGTAATGCCATGTAATTTTAAGGGCTGTTTTCCCCCCTTTTGCCGAAAGGTCTCTGGGTAAGGCCACCAACATACGGGTATCTGACAGTGTGGGTGTAAGGGTCGTATCTTTGCCATTTGTCAGCACAGAGACAGAATCAATCACCATCCCACCCGTATGATTACGCAACCATCTGGGCGTCGCAAAGGACGCACGCGCCCCCAGCGCATACAGGTTCTGGTCAAGCTGTATCCATAAAGATGGAAGCGCATCCGGGCTGTTATTCGTATATGTCAGCGTTTCCTGGCCAGACAGAACATGCGTAGCAGGATCAATCTTCACCTGAATTGTATAATCAGCTTTATTTTTCCATGCGGCTGGACCAGGGGCACCATTGGACGAGTGATAAACATTTACCGGCTGCGGGTAAGAAAGCGGTGCAAATATTTCTCTGGGGTCTGGCTTAGCTGCATAGGCAGATGTTATGGCGCTTCCTGACATAAGAACTACGGAAAAACAGAGAGATAAAAACTTCTTTTTTTCTTTCTTATAGAAACATCCAGAGAGAGGATTTGAAAAATGCGACACGCTTGTTCCCCATAACACCAGTTCTTTTTCAATCCGGTATCGTAACTCAATTTCTGGCATTTCAAAACAAAGAAGGGAGAAAAGGTTTCAGCCTTTTCTCCCTCGTACACTCCTTAAAGAATATCTTTATAATGTCAGCGTTTATCGCAACTTTCAGTCAAGGAATTGAAGAAGCGCCCAGCACTGCAATGCACAACATCTGACTGCTTCCCTGTTTGTGGAGCGGCATTATATGCTGGTGGCTGCTGGTAAGATGAATAAACCGGCTGAGATGCAGGCTGCGCCGAAGGGGAATAATAATAACTTGGCGGTGCATAGATGGTGGGGTCTTCATACCCGTCATCCGCACTGGATGCGGCAACAGCACTGCCTACAGCAAGGCCAAGGGCAGACCCGAAAACGAAGGGAGCTCCCCAGCCCCAACCCCAACCACCGCCAGCATAAGGGCCTGCACCCCATCCCCAACCGGGATAACCCCAGCCCCAGTTATAGTAGGGATATCCCCAGCCACCCCAACCCCAACGAGGGCCACCACCCCAGCCAAAGCCGCGTCCGGGTCCCCAACCGCCGCCCCAGCCACCGGGACCACCCCGCCAACCGGCGCCGCGAAAGCCGCCACGGGGGCCCATACCCGGACCACCACGGAAACCACCACCAAAACTTCCGCCAGGCCGAAAACCGCCACCCCAGCCACCTCCTCGGAAGCCTCCACCGCCCGGCCCCATTCCGGGGCCTCCTCTAAAGCCGCCGCCTGGGCCACCCATACCACCACCACGGAAACCGCCACCAGGGCCGCCCATGCCTCCACCACCGTGAAAGCCACCGCCGCCTCCACCCGGACCACCACCGCCCGGATGGGCAAGGGCCTGCGAAAGAGGCACACATGCAGATGCCATAAGCAGACATGCCGCCAGACCAGAGTGAAGTGATGCGTGCTTTTTCATGAGTTCCTCCCGCAAGCCACATCCTGTATTTCATCCATGACTGGAGAACAGGTAGAACGTGGAGTGGTTTCCTTTTCTAAAAATGGGAATTTACGGCTGATTTTCTAGCCCACAATAGACGTCAGGCCTGTCTATTGCTCCAGAAAATAGACTTGTTCCCTCTCCTTCCGTAATTTCGCATGTTCATGCGGCAAACTCATGGCGCATAGGATATAGGAAAACGAACGCTTCTGTCTTATGACTTGCCAGAATAGCGTTTTACTTAATACCGTTTGAAATATTCCAGACACATTCCGAAAATAACGTTTTTCGTTTTTTCTTTGACGTTATGAAACCACCTGGTGATTTTATTCAGGCTCGTGGCACTTCCTAGGTCTATAAGGTATAAAGTCGGGAAGTCTATTTTCTCTAGACATATTAACGCTAAAACAAAGATGCGCCTGACAT
Organism: Acetobacter indonesiensis; assembly: GCF_000963945.1. Lineage (GTDB taxonomy): Bacteria > Pseudomonadota > Alphaproteobacteria > Acetobacterales > Acetobacteraceae > Acetobacter > Acetobacter indonesiensis. The sequence continues at coordinate 118,789 of NZ_BAMW01000057.1, forward strand.
AAGGCAAGCCGCAATTAGTCACATAGCTATCTGTTTTTATTAGAATTTATTTTTGAAAAAATGGTCGGAGTGAGAGGATTCGAACCTCCGGCCCCTGCGTCCCGAACACAGTGCTCTACCAGGCTGAGCTACACTCCGACAGCCTTGACGGCGGCTATACCGCTCTCACGTCAATTTAGCAAGAGCAGAAACAGAATCCGTTCCCATTTCTGCCCCCTTTGCCACGGAAATCAAAGCTGTCCGGCTGGCACCTTCCGCAGTACATCCTGCGGCTGAGAAAAAGCCAGAGCAGTCTGAATATCAGGCACAGTCTGAATCATGGCGCGCGCCACAGGTTCGGCAAAGCCCTGTTCAACAGCGGCATCCAGCATGGCAATAACATTATCAGCCCACCGGTCGATATTGACCAGAATAATCGGCTTACCGTGTTGCCCCAGTTGTTTCCAGGTTAGAATTTCCATCATTTCATCAAACGTCCCAAAGCCACCGGGAAGAATCCAGAAGGCATCGGCCCGTGCAAACATGATCTGTTTTCTGACATGCATGGAGTCGACAACAATCAGTTCCGCAACGCCTTCATGCATTTTTTCACGCGATTCCAGAAAATCCGGAATGACGCCGGTGACCTTGCCGCCAGCACGCAATGTGGCGTCTGCCACTACCCCCATCAACCCATGTGCACCGCCACCATAAATAAGGCGTAACCCGTGTTCAGCCAGCGTCTGCCCGGTTTCCTGTGCAGCCTGCCGATAGAGCGGATTATGACCAAAACGGGATCCACAAAACACAGCAATCGCACTCAGGGTCACGGACATCAGGGTTCTCTCCTTTTTTACAGAGTGTCCGGATACTGTCTCATGCCTGTTCAGGAAATACCAGCCGTAACACCCCGTTGCCTATGTTGAAGAACCAGACATAAACCGGCCCCCAAAACACAGCACACCGCCGTTATCTGAAACAGAACCCCATAACCCCACAATGGTATGACCAAACCCAGCAGGGGGCCAGAAACCCCAATGGCAATATCAAGAAATACGGAAAATGCGCCTATAGCAGCGCCCCGATTTTCTGGGCCGACTTGTTCAACCGCGCCAACACCCAATGCCGGGAACAGCAGAGAAAAACCAGCACCCGAAAGCGCTGCGCCAGCATTGGCCCAGAAGGCTGACGGCCCCCATGCCAAGACCGAAAGCCCCAGCGCCTCTATCACCAAAGAAACCAGCGCCACAACCATACCACCACGCTTTGCAATCTGCTTGGTGAAAACAAAGCGCGTCAACACAAAGACAGAGCCAAACAGCGCCAGGCCAACAGCAGCGCCATTCCAATCCTGATCTGCAAAATACAGCGCAAGAAGGGCCGAGATCGCGCCAAAACCGATGGAGCCTGCTGCCAGCGCCAGACCATAGGGCATCACCCGTGACAGAATAGCCAGAAATGAATGTTGTTTGACGGCAGGAAGTGGATCAACAGCGGGTTGCCGTGCTGCAAGCGGAAGCCCTACGGCCATAAGCAGTAGCGAGACTATCCCTACCCCGAAAAATCCAGATAAAACAGGAAAAGACTTTGAATGGTAAAGAATGGTTGCAACTGGTGCACCCAACGCAATGCCACCATAAGAACACACGCCATTCCATGAAATAACCTGTGCCGTACGTGCCACGCCCACCCGCCGGATGTTCCAGACAATGGCGGCCGTTGCGACCCAACTTTCTGCAAAACCAAGAATAATACGGCCGATAACAACCAAACAAAGCGCAAGGAACGGCATGGCCGTCACCTCAGCCGCCAGCGCCAGAAACAGACCGGATAGAACCCCGGCTGCCAGCCCGACCTGCACGACCCTCTTGGGCCCAATTGTGTCAATGCGCCGCCCTGCCCCGGCCCGTGTTGCAAAGGTTGCCAGATACTGAACAGACACGGCAAAACCTGCCATTGCAGAACTGAAGCCCAATTTTTCCCTGACAAACAAGGGCACCACTGCCATTTGAAGCCCAATGACCGTGTAACAAAGCAGCGTAAACAGGACGACTGCCAAGATCGTTACCAGAACCGAGGGCGAGCGCACCGGCGCGACAGACATAAGACCACCTTTTATCATGCACTTTGGCAGCGTATTTTGAATGCAGCTTGATTGTTGGCAAAAAATGCCAGAAGTGCTTTTTGTATAGAAAATCTGTAAAATGATAGTCTTCCAGATACAGAACAGATGAAAGCCTCTTTTATGACCAAGTCTTCCCCTGATGCTGGCGGGTACGTCGTCCTTTCATCACGGATTGCTTATGAAAACCCATGGACCCGTCTAAGAGAAGACATTATCAGACGCCCGGATGGAAAGGATGGTCTGTATGGCGTTGTTGAACGCGGTCAATTTGTTGTGATCCTTCCACTCGGCCAGACGGAAGACGGCAAACCAACTATCACGCTGGTCAACCAATACCGTTACCCTATTGGCAAACGTTTATGGGAATTACCCATGGGCATGTGGGAATCCCGGCCAGATGCCGCACCAGATGCTGTCGCGGCGGGTGAACTGAAGGAAGAAACAGGCCTTATTGCAGGGAAAATGCACCACGCAGGCATAGTGTATCAGGGGGCAGGCTATTCAACACAGATGGGCCACGTCTATCTGGCAACTGACCTGACACAAGGCCCGACTGAGCGGGAACAGACGGAACAGGACATGACCTGTCATACTCTCCTGTTGGAGGATGTTGAACGTATGATCCGAGAAAATGACATAACCTGTATGGTCAGCCTGGCTGCATTCGGCATGCTTCGGGCACAAAAACTGATCTGATTTTGAAAGCAGGTTTGATGAAAAAAGGCCTTCCAGAATAATGCATCTGGAAGGCCTTTTTTCTAACTGCTGACAGGTATTTTTTAAAAAGGTCTGACAATGACCATAATAACAATAATCATCATTAGAACTGTCGGTATTTCATTTGCTATCCGATAATAGCGTTCAGTGTGTCTGTTCTGGTCTTTTGCAAAATCCTTACGCCACCGTGAACAGAAACCATGAAATGCAAACATACCGACAAGAGCAGTCATTTTGGAGTGCCACCACCCAGCATGCCAGTCGACAGCACCGGGGGTAAGAACCAGAAGAATACCAAAAAACAGACTGGCTATCATGGCGGGATTAATAATAGCCCGCAAAAGTCTGCGTTCCATTATTTTGAAACGCTCACTTTCTTCTGACCCAACACGCACCTGACAATGGTACACAAACAGGCGCGGCAGGTAGAACATACCCGCCATCCACGCCATGACAGAGATGACATGAAACGCCAGAAACCACCGTGTCCATGGCAGGAACGCATCAATGGTCATGCTGATTGCCTTTGTGCCTGAAGGGCTTTTTGGAGAAGGGGTGCGAAATCAGAAAGATGATGAATGACCACAAGGTTAGGCCAGTCCGGTACATCTTCCCCTGCTTTGCGAAGCAGAACACACATCATGCCGGCATCAACAGCGGCGCGTGCGCCTGTATTACTATCTTCCAGCACCACGCAGTTTTCGGGTTTCACCCCTTCTTCACGGGCAGCATGCAGATAAACATCGGGACGAGGTTTGGGAATACCCATATCTCGTGCTGAATGAATCCGTCCTTCAAAATGCTTGGTCAGGTTGGTTGCAATGAATTTTGCTTCCATTTCTTCACCAGATGAATTGGAACCAACCCTGACTGGCAAACCAAGTTTCTTGACATCTTCAAGCATGGCATAAACGCCATCTATCGGCTCAACACCGTCTTTCATTGCGGCAACAAAGCGGGCCTGTGTTTTAGCTGCCCAATCAGAGCCTAATGATTTTCCGGTTTTCTGCTCAATGACTTCCTGAACACCCGGAAGCGCCATGCCCGAGAATGTTTCAACAGCCTTTTCATCCGGCACGTTCATTCCGGCAGCGCGGGCTTCTTCCGCGCTAATGCGGCAGCATGTGTCTTCGCTATCAACAAGCACGCCATCACAGTCAAAAATGACAAGCTTCAGCTGACCATCAGCAGAAAGTGCCAGTGCCATCAGGCTGTCTCCCTCACTGTTTTAACCAGATCTGCCACGTGTTCTACCGGGGTCTGCGGCAGGACGCCGTGGCCAAGATTAAAGACGTGTGCGCTGCCTTTCCCTGCATTTCTGACAGTCAATGCTTCCCGACGCATGGCTTCTCCCCCAGCCAGAACAGCAATCGGGTCAAGATTTCCCTGAAGCGCAATATGCGGCGGTATCTGCTTACGCATGGTGGCCAGATCAGCACTGGTATCAAGTGCGACCACATCCACCCCGGTTTCACGTGCATATTCAGGCACCATCATGCCGCCCAAACGGGGGAAACCGATTATCCTGACAGAAGGATGTTTGGCTTTAACAGCCTGCACAATCTGCTTTGTCGGTGCAATAACATGCCGCCTAAATTCGGAGGGCGGTAATAACCCTGCCCATGAATCAAACAGCATGACCGCTTCTGCGCCGGCTTCAATCTGGGCGCACAGATAATCAGCTGTCGTTTCAGTCAACAGTGCCATGATGCGATCAAACAGCGCAGGTTCAGCAAATGCCATCTGCCGGGTTATGGCAAATTCACGCGATCCACCCCCCTCAACCATGTAGCAGGCCACAGTGAACGGAGACCCTGTAAAGCCCATCAATGTTGTAGCACCGCCTTTGGCAACACCAATATCGTCTACGCCATCAAGAACCTTGCGCAGGCGACTTAATGTTTCAAGAACAGGGGCAACAACGCCGGCTATCCGGTTGCGGTCGAGCTTGGCAAAATCCTGTTCACTGCGAATGGCACCCAGAACAGGGCCTTTCCCTTCTACAAATTCAAGGGACTGCCCTAAAGCCCAAGGCAGAATAAGAATATCCGAAAAAAGAATAGCCCCATCCATCCCAAACCGACGGATAGGCTGCAGGGTCAGTTCCGTTGCGATCTCTGGCGTCATGCAGCGGGTCAGAAAATCGGCCTGTGCGCGCATAGCCCGGAATTCAGGAAGGAAACGTCCTGCCTGTCTCATCATCCACATTGGCGGTGGCCACATTGCTTCACCGTTCAGGGTTCTGAGAAGACGCTTGGAGGAGGGGATTTCTGTCATGCTGCTCATGCTCAGAAGTCCTGCACGTCTTTTCCCGACCTGTCCACGCCCTCTTAACTATAAAAAAAGAAGATAGAATTGATTGTAGGGGTTAAGAGGTACTGTGGATGACGGGGTACCCACCATTCCAAAAATGTACCCCATCTTTCCCACAGTGTGTACAGATTACAAAGTGTTGGAAAATCAGGTGTTTTTAGAGTTATCCAGAAAATACCCCAATAAGCCTGTGTACAACTCACCGGTTCATGACTCTTGAAGGTTGTGCACGGTACTCGGTACGGGCTTGTCATGATCGCCGTACAATCCACATGTACCCCGGTACTCAGGATAGTACTCACACCCCCTTTTTTGCTCAGTACCTGAAAAGGACTCGCTCACGTGTCAGATTTAGTACTTAAGCCGACTCCATTACAGAACAGTGGTCACGAACTAGTACTAGCGAGTACTTCTGCTACCAGACGAATAGTACTGACCAACGCAGGCCTGACGTTTTCTGCCGTTGCATCCATGGTGGATGAAGATGTTTTGAAAACTGCCGGAAAGAAAGAAGGATGGAGCCCATCGGCCACCGCCCTCCGTCTGGCAGAAGCAAAGGCATTGTCTGTTGAGCAGCCCGACGCCTTTGTTATAGGCGCTGACCAGATGTTGTCCTGTCAGGGTGTGTTATATGACAAGCCTGCAGACATGACGGCTGCCCGGCATCAGCTTCAAACCCTGCGTGGCCAGACGCATAGCCTGCATACTGCTGTGGTTGTCTGCCGGAACGGGGCGGTGCTCTGGCAGCATGTGTCTGAACCCAAGCTGACCATGCGCCGCTTTTCAGATGCCTTTCTTGATGCCTATCTTCAGGAGGAAGGAGCACGCTGTCTGGCGTCGGTGGGGAGTTATCGTGTTGAAGGGCTAGGCCTGCATCTGTTTGCCGCAATAGAGGGAGACCATACGGCTATTCTGGGTCTTCCGCTCTTACCATTGCTGACAAGTCTGCGCGAAATGGGCGTACTTATTTCCTGAAAAAGGGGCTTGCCACCCGCAAAAACGCCTTGTATTAGGCATGCACACGCACACCACCCCCAAATGGTGTGGGAGGAACAGTGGGGCCATAGCTCAGTTGGGAGAGCGCTTGAATGGCATTCAAGAGGTCGTCGGTTCGATCCCGATTGGCTCCACCAGTTCTTTTTTCATCTTCAAAATGTCATTGTTATAAAGTTTAACCCGATGAGTGGTTTAGCTTTCTTGTTCTGTCTGCTGCGTTCCAGGCCTTAGGCACGGGAAGCAGGACAACAGGCCGAGCTTTTTTGTGTATTCTCCTCTCTCCTTGCTGGTCTGCGTTGTGTAGGCCCAATCTGTCTGGACAAACCAAGGCAGAACGACGCAAGAACGATTTCCTTCTTTTTTGGGTCCGACTTCATGGCACGCTCTTCCCCCCCCCAACTGCTGCCCGGCGGTAGCTTTGGCCCCTGGCTTATTGTGCTGCTGGGTCTGGTGTCGGCTATTGGGCCGGTGGCAACAGATATGTATCTGCCCGCATTCCCTGAAGTGGAGCATGATCTGGCCGGGGGGCCGGGGTCTGCCCAGTTTACGCTGGCCGCCTGGTTTTTTGGATTAGCAATTGGTCAGTTTTCTCAGGGCCCACTTTCCGACCGTTTTGGCAGGCGCGCACCGTTGATAATCGGTCTGGCAGTCTTTGCGTTGGCTTCCGCCGGGTGTGCCATTGTGCAGGATTATCATCTGTTCTGTTTGTGCCGGTTTGTTTCTGCAGTTGGTGGGTCTGCCAGTGCGGTTATTCCCCGTGCCATTGTGCGTGACGTAGCGACGGGCAAAAAAGGTGCCCGCATTATGTCCCAGCTGACGCTGGTTTTTGGCGTCATGCCTGTTCTGGCACCCAGCCTTGGCAGCATTGTGCTGAAATTCGGGAATTGGCGGTGGATCTTCTGGGTTGGCACAGTCTATGCACTGGCGGCCATTGTCGGTGTATTACTGACATTGCCTGATACGCTATCTGCTGAACGACGGATTGCGTTTTCACCTGTCAGGATAGCCAGCCGTTATATCCTTATTCTGAAAGAGCCTGTTTTCCTTTCAAACGCCCTGTTGGCCACGTTTTCTACGTTCGTCATGTTTGCCTATCTGGGCAGTGCGCCGGTGTTGTTTGAACAGGTTCTCCATTTCTCTGCCGGGCAGTTTGGGGTGTTTTTTGGTGTTAACGCCGCGGCTTTCATTCTGGGTACCCAGATAAACGGGCGGCTGGTGCATCGTTTTGCCATGCCGGTTCTGCTGGAGGTAGCCCTTCTGTGGGCTTTGGTTATAGGTATGCTCTTCGTCGTATTGGCGCTGACAGGTGTTGCTGGCGAACATCATCCTATCCTGACCTGCGGTTTGATTACCTGCATTACCGGCGCACTGGGGTTCATTGGCCCCAACGCGACAGTCATGTCGTTTTATCATCATGGGCAACATGCCGGCAGCGCGTCTGCCATGTTGGGAACCATGCAGTTTAGTATCGGTTCACTCAGTAGTGTTTTGGTGGGATTGCTTCCCGGCGGTAGCGCTATTCCAACAGCCATTGGCATGATGACAGGAATTCTCGGCATGGCTATTGCCGACCTGATGCGGCGTCGTGCCCCAGCTATCGGTTCAGAGGATGACTGAACCCGCCTGATTTGAAAGAGAAGGAACTGGCATGATTGACCATCCCCCTGCCCCGAACAGTCTTGTTGCAGCCAGAAGCCGACGCAGGCGGGCGGGCTCTCTTTCCCTCTCCTTACTGGCCGGAGCCTGCGCTGCGATTGTCATGGCCCCACAGGGGAAAGCGGCACCAACTTCCGTTCCTGTCTTGCTGGAGCATGTGCGTGTGTTTGATGGCACTGACGCACCGGAACAGGAGAATATGTCCGTTCTGGTTGAGGGGCAGACCATTGCGGCCATTGGGCATAGTCGTACCTTGAAAGCACCCAAGGGGACCAAGCGGGTTAATCTTTCCGGCAAAACCCTTATCCCCGGTCTGATTTCCAACCATAGCCATGTGGGTGTTGTTGCCGGGACAAGCGTGGGGTCTGAAAACTTTACGGCTCCGGTTATCAAGGCCGCGTTAGATCAGTATCAGCGCTATGGCGTCACCACTGTTACGGCTTTGGGTCTGACAAAGTCGCCTTTGTTTGATGATCTTCGCAAAGCGCAACATGCCAACACGGAGGGAGCAGACCTGTTTGGGGTAGACCAGGGAATTGGTGTGCCCGGCGGTATGCCGCCGGAGGGAATGGTCAAAGTTGGCAAGGACCAGATATTCCGCCCCTCCACCCCAGCCGAAGCCCGGCAGGCTGTTGATACGATGGTAAGCGAAGGCACGGATCTGGTTAAACTGTGGGTTGATGATTTCAAGAACGGTGTTCAGTCAGCCAAACCTCTGCCGGTTATGAAACCGGAAGTGTGGCAGGCTGTCATGGCAGAAGCACATGCCAAAAATGTGCGCGTTGCTGTGCATATTCATGATCTGGCGTACGCCAAGAAGCTTGTTGCCGCTGGCGCGGATATTATTGCCCACGGCGTAAGAGACGAGCCCGTGGATGATGAACTGATCGGTCTGCTGAAAAGCCATAATGTCTGGTATGTGCCCACCATCAGTCTGGACGAAGCCACATATCTTTTTGCTGAACAGCCAGACCTTCTGAATGACCCTGTGCTGAAAGCCGGATTAAGCGAAGATCTGACACGCCAGTTTTCGGATGCTGCATGGCGGGAAAAAACGGTCAAATCGCCTATGGATGCAGCGTCGCACAAAGCGGTGGCCATGAATCAGCAAAACCTGCTGGCTCTTTACAAGGCCGGTGTGAATATCGGGTTTGGCACAGATTCCGGCGCAGCCCCCGTGCGTATTCCCGGTTTTGCCGAACATAGGGAGCTTAGGCTGCTTGTTGATGCAGGGCTGACACCTTTGCAGGCCCTCCGGCTGGCTACCAGTCAGGCCGCATCTTTGCTCAAGCTGTCAGACAGAGGCGTAATTGCACCGGGCAAGCGTGCTGATTTTGTTATTCTGGATGCCGACCCGGCACAGAACATTGCCGCGGTTGACCAGATTGCAGCCGTATGGCGCGGGGGTGTGCGGGCAACGGGGCCATTGGTGCCCCGCTAACGGCACTTAACCATCGCCACGGTTTATGAAACAAAGCCTCTGCGTCAGCGCAGGGGCTTTTTTATTGGGGCTTTTGCGGTTGCTGCTGCCCCGGCTTGCCATAAATGGCTTCGGTTTCTGGAATGATAGAATGGCCATCATCCGATTGAAGCGGCCCGTTGGTCGCGTTGGATGGAGTGAGCATCTCGTAACGGTCTTCGGGTTTTTGCGGCTTTTCTTCGGGCAGTTGGCCTGCGGTCCGGGCGCGGTCTTCGCGCTCTTCCTGTTCTTTGGCCCTGCGGGCTTCAGCCGGGGCGGCTTCAGGCATAAATCGGCCGGGGCGTTCATAGGGAAGGTCGATGTTATCGCCTTCAATCTCGCGGTGGCACCCCGTCAGAAACGGGGTTGAAAGCACCGCAAGGCCCAGCCCCAGCAGCATGCCGGGGGGGCGTTTTTTCTGGCTGACGGAAACGCCAGAAAACAGCAGAAAAGGACGGTTTGTCACGGAAGACAATAATCCTGCCGCAGGGTTTAGTCTTCCAGGTGACGTGCTTCTTCTGGCAGCATGACCGGAATGCCATCACGAATGGGGAAGGCAAGCTGGGCTTTCTGGCTGATCAGTTCGTTCGTGTCTGCATTATAGGTCAGCGGCCCTTTTGTAACGGGGCAGACCAGCAGGGAAAGCAGGCGTTGGTCAATCGGGGCGTGGGTGTGGGCACCAGACATCAGGTCTCATCCATACAAAATCATCACGAAGGCGGCCCGTCATCGTCAGGGCCAGCCAGATCAAGAAGCATCTGTAGCACACGCACGCGCTCGGTCAGTGTGCCAGCATCAAGCAATGCCTGTTTTTCAGCCGGAGGGAAAGGACAGATCATGGGAAGAGTGACCAGCAAGACGTCATCCCCCATCTGTTCAATGGCAGACCACCGTGCCCCCAACCCCCTTTGCTTGAAATAACGCCGCATGGAGCCGAGCAGCTTTTGCCGGTCAAAGGGAGCGGAGGGAACTTCGCTCAGGTCTCCCGCAAAGGAGGAGACATCAACTCTTGCCTGCCGATAGCCACGATGCAGGGCGGTTTCTCGCAAAAGCCGAAAGCGCGCAATACCGCTGAGGGTGATGGCATACGTGCCGTCAGACCGCTCGGTAAAAGACGTAATGCGGCCAATGGTGCCTATTGTGTAAAGCGGCGGCGCTTCACCCTCTTCCTCGTCTTCTTCCTTCCAGACAGGTTGGATCAACCCGATCAATCGGTGGGAGGCCAGAGCATCTTCCACCAGAGCAATATAGCGGGGTTCGAACACGTTAAGCGGCAGTTTTCCACGTGGGAGCAGCAGCACACCGCTGAGCGGAAAAAGGCCGATCTCGGCCGGAACATCCGCCAGCGTCAGGTCAGACAGCCGCGGGATAACCCGCGGAATGTCCTCATCATCAGGAAGGTAAGAAGCCAACGGTCCGCGTATCAGGAAAACAGAAGGGAAGACAGCTTGCGGCGGGCCGCAAGAGTGGCAGGGTCATCATGGCCCCACGCTTCAAAAAAGCGCAGCAGTTGCAGGCGGGCTGCTCCTTCCTTCCAGTTGCGGTCGGCTTTGATAACGGCCAGCAGTTCATCAGCAGCCTCTTCACGCTTGCCAGCAGCATTCAGACCTGTTGCCAGTTCACAGCGCGCATCAAAATCGTTGGGGTTGGCGGCCAGACGGGCGTGAACCTCCTCCATCTCCTGCGCGGCCTTGCGGCCTTCTTTTTTTAGTTCCAGCGCAGCGCGGGCACCGGCGACTTCTGGGGCGTCGGCAATTTTTTCTGGCACATCAGCCAACGCAGCACTTGCCGCTTCTTCATCATCCAGTGCCAGCATGGCACGGATCAGCCCAGCCCATGCTTTGGGGTTTTCCGGTTCTTCTCCAATAACGGCGGAATACAGTTCAGCAGCATGTTCGGGCTGGCTGGTTTCAAGCGCTACGTTTGCCTGTTCCAGCAGTTCCGTTGCGGGTAGCGTGCCCCCTCCGGCGGCTTTCAGCACGCCTTCAACAAATTTCTTGATCTCGCTTTCAGGCAATGCCCCTTGGAACAGATCCAGAATCTGTCCTTTCCAGAAGGCAGCCACCAGCGGAATGGACTGCAAAGGCAGGCCAACCTGTGCCAGCTGTGCTGTCAGGGCGCGGTTGGCTTCAATATCAATTTTAACCAGACGCAGACGGCCTTTGGCAGCCGTCACCACTTTTTCCAAAGCGGGGGCAAGCTGTTTGCACGGGCCACACCAGTCGGCCCAGAAATCGACCAGAACGGGAACAGACCGGCTGGCTTCAATCACATCCTGCATGAAGGTCGCCTGGGAACCATCAGAGACAAGTGGCGCTGATGCCTGTGTGCCTACCAACTCATCCTGTGCGCCGGGGCGCGGCTGGCCGATAATATGGTCCATCTGGTGTTATCCTTGCTCAAAACTGGGGTGAAGCCGGGTAAACCCGTCCCGGCTTCTGCGGCATGCGCCACGCTTGTTGTTCTAGATGGTCAATCAATCGCGTTGGTGCAATGGGAATTCAGGCAATCCGTGCCCATATGGGCATATTAAGTGTGCTGGGCAGCATTCCCATACGGCATGGGTAAGGGCTACAACAGCAGCAGGACAAAACAGGAACGGCAGCGAACACCAGATGGACAAGACCTCCCTCCCCGGTAATCAGACCATTCGCGTTCGTGGTGCGCGGGTGCATAACCTCAAGAACGTCGATATTGATATTCCGCGTGACCAACTGACTGTCATGACCGGGCTTTCAGGGTCGGGTAAGTCGTCTCTGGCGTTTGATACCATCTATGCCGAAGGGCAACGCCGTTACGTGGAAAGTCTGTCCGCGTATGCCCGCCAGTTTCTGGAACTGATGGGCAAACCAGATGTGGATTCGATTGAAGGGTTGTCCCCCGCTATTTCGATCGAGCAAAAAACGACGTCTAAAAATCCACGGTCCACAGTCGGCACGGTTACGGAAATCTACGACTACATGCGTCTGCTCTGGGCGCGTGCGGGGGTCCCCTACTCGCCCGCAACGGGATTGCCGATTGAGGCACAGACTGTCAGCCAGATGGTTGACCGCGTTATGGCACTGCCGGAGGGCACACGCCTGCTGCTGCTTTCCCCTGTTATCCGAGACCGCAAGGGCGAATACCGGAAGGAACTGGCCGAGCTTCAGCGCAAAGGGTTCACGCGTGTGAAGGTGGACGGCACGTTATATGAAATTGCCGATGTTCCTGCCCTTAACCGTAAACTGCGGCATACGGTTGAAGTGGTCATTGACCGTATTGTTGTAAAGCCTGGCCTCGAAACCCGTCTGGCTGACAGCTTTGAAGCAGCATTAGAACTGTCAGATGGCATTGCCTACACGGAAGAAGTGCTGAAAGACAGTGATGCAACGCCTGAACGGCTGGTGTTTTCATCGCGTTTTTCATGCCCTGAAAGCGGCTTTACACTTGAGGAAATAGAACCGCGCCTGTTTTCCTTCAACGCACCACAGGGAGCCTGTCCGTCCTGCGACGGGATTGGCACAGAGACATTTTTCAACCCGGTGCTTGTTGTTCCCAATTCTTCGCTTTCTTTGGCAAAAGGGGCTATTGCGCCATGGAAAGATGCTAAATCGCCTTTGCTCGACCAGACGCTGAGCAGCCTGGCCGACCATTTTGGTGTCAGTATGGAAACACCCTGGAAAGACCTGCCCGAATCTGTTCAGAATGGTATTCTTGATGGCGTGATTGAAGATGTCACGTTCACGTACAAGGATGGTAAAAAAAGCTACAGTGTAAGCAAGCCGTTCGAAGGGGTTTTACGAAGCCTTTCCAGACGTCTGGCGAATACAGATAGTATGTGGGTACGTGAAGAACTGTCCCGCTATCAGTCAGAAAAACCATGCCATGTTTGCGATGGTGCACGCCTGCGGCCAGAAGCCCTGTGCGTCAAGGTTGCACAGAAAACAATTTCTGAAGCCAGTGATATGCCAATCGGGAAAGCGCTTGATTGGTTTGATACGGTAATGCCGACACTCACACCGCAAAAAGCCGAGATTGCACGGCGTATTTTACGCGAAATTAGTGAACGTCTGAAGTTTTTGGATGATGTTGGCCTTGATTATCTGACACTTTCCCGCAGTTCAGCCACGTTGTCTGGCGGTGAAAGCCAGCGTATTCGTCTGGCCAGTCAGATTGGGTCAGGTCTTACGGGGGTTTTATATGTGCTGGATGAACCATCTATCGGTTTGCACCAGCGCGATAACGAACGGCTTCTTGGCACGCTTGATCGTTTGAAAAAGCTTGGAAATACCCTGATTGTTGTCGAACATGATGAAGATGCAATCCGGAGTGCAGACTGGCTGATTGATATGGGGCCAGGTGCCGGTATCAATGGCGGAACAGTCATAGCGGCTGGCACACCCGAGGAAGTTGCAAAAGTGCCGGAAAGCCTGACCGGTGCTTATCTTTCAGGCCGGAAATCCATTCCTGTACCAGAGAACAGACGCGCTATTGATAAAAAGCGTATTCTGACGGTCGAAGGGGCCAGTGGTCATAATCTGAAAAACGTGACAGCACGGTTCCCGCTGGGGACATTTACGTGCGTGACGGGTGTATCTGGCAGCGGAAAATCAACACTGGTTATTGATACACTGTATAAAACTCTGTCGCGTGAACTCATGGGGTCCTCAACGACGCCAGAACACTGCAAAGCGATAAAAGGGATAGAACTCCTCGATAAAATTATTGATATTGACCAGTCCCCCATTGGTCGTACGCCACGGTCAAACCCGGCAACATATACTGACCTGTTCACACCCATTCGGGACTGGTTTGCCGAACTGCCTGAAAGCAAGGCGCGTGGTTATAAACCGGGTCGTTTTTCTTTCAACGTAAAGGGTGGACGCTGTGAAGCATGTCAGGGTGATGGCGTGCTGAAAATCGAGATGCACTTTTTGCCAGATGTGTTCGTAACGTGTGATACCTGTAAAGGTACACGCTATAATCGCGAAACGCTTGATATCAAGTTCCGTGGTAAATCCATTGCGGATGTTCTGGCCATGAGTGTGGATGAGGCCGTTCCCTATTTTTCTGCACAGACCCGTATTCGCGACAGGTTGAGCATATTGCAGAAAGTGGGGCTTGGGTACGTGGCCCTCGGGCAACAGGCGACCACACTTTCAGGTGGTGAAGCCCAGCGCGTCAAACTGTCTAAAGAACTCGCCCGTCGTGCTACCGGGCGGACATTGTATATTCTTGATGAACCAACAACAGGGTTGCACACGGAAGATGTGCGTAAATTGCTGGAGGTGCTGCATGCGCTGGTTGACCAAGGCAATACTGTTGTCGTGATTGAACATAATCTGGAAGTCATCAAAACGGCTGACTGGATTGTGGATGTCGGGCCAGAAGGGGGAGATGGAGGGGGCCAGATTGTGGCCGAAGGTACACCTGAAGACATAGCGGCGTGCTCGCAAAGCCATACAGGACGGTTCCTGGCCCCTCTGCTTGTTCAAAAGACGCAGAAAAAAACACACAAAAAGAAAAAATAATCATGATGTTTTCAAAAATATCCAGTCTAACAAAAACCTTCTGTATCATGAGCATGGTCGGAGGAGTTGTTGCCTCATACCCTGCACACGCAGGTGATCTGTCTTCAGTCTTGTTTGAACAACAGACATGGAAAGAGATTCAGACGGAAACGGAAGCCGGTGTTACAACAATTATTGTTCCGGTTGGCGGTACGGAACAAAGTGGCCCTTATATTGCGGTGGGAAAACACAATACCCGCGTGTTTTCCCTAGCGCAGCAGATTGCAAAAAAGGCAGGTAATACGCTGGTTGCGCCCGTGATCGCTTATGTCCCGGAAGGAGGAACGTCTCCGCGCTCATCACATATGCGGTTTCCGGGAACGATCACTCTTCCTCCGGATGTTTTTGAAAAGCTCCTCGTTTCAGCCGGTGAGAGTTTTCAGGTTCAGGGATTCAAACTGATCGTCTTTCTGGGGGATCACGGTGGATACCAGAAATATATGGAGAAAGCAGCGGAAACGCTTAACCACAAATGGCAGGGCACTGGCGCAAAAGCGTTATATGTTCCCGGTTATTATACCGTTATTGCCCATCAGTATGCAGATTGGCTGAAGCAGAAGGGCTATGGCAAAGATGTGGGCATGCACGCAGATATCAGCGATACTTCTTTGATGTTGGCGGTTGATCCGTCCATGGTGCGTGAACAGGCCCTAAGGGCATCCGGCACACCATCTGCAACAGATGGTATGTATGGTGGTGACCCACGGCGTGCAACTGCTGCTTTAGGGCAGGTAGGAGTAAGTATGCAGGTAACGGCCGCCGTGCAGGCGATTGAGCAGGCACGTAGCAAGTAGTTTCAAAATAAAATCAGTCAGTTTTCAGTTTAGGATGGGGAAATAGACGCAGAAGAAGGCCTATGCTAAACTGTATCTTGTTTATTAAAACAGTACAAAAAAGGTACGGGCTGTAATACTATGGTAGTAAAAAGACATCTGGTGGCCGCAACGGCTATTCTTGTCGCGATGGGCACTGGATACGGCATTGCCGCTGCACAGGACGCTACTCCTTCTCCAGTGCAGGCAGCGCCGTCTGCGTCTACCCCGCAGCAGCCTTCAGTATCTTCTGATGTTGCCCCTGCCCCGACAGTTGCGCCCGTCGCACAGCAAACTGCCGCAGTGCCGGAAATTTCAGGTGCTACCGGGCCGGCCGTGCAGACCATTCCCGGTATGCCGCCGGTCATAAATTCCAACAATCTGTATAGCGAAACAACCGCAGGTCACATCGCGCCGCAGATTGCACAGGACCCCGCCCGTGTTTATGTGCCAAACCTGCGTTCTAACGACGTATATGTGATTGATCCGGCTACGTCGAAAGTGGTTGATCGTTTTCCTGTTGGTAAAAGCCCCCAGCATGTTGTCCCGTCGTGGGACCTGCGCACGCTATGGGTGACAAATAATGCGGAAGGCACCACCAACGGCAGCCTGACCCCGATTGATGCTCATACAGGCAAGCCCGGCACTGCTGTTGCGGTGGATGACCCCTACAACATGTATTTCACCCCAGATGGTAAATCCGCGATTGTGGTGGCGGAAGCCCGTAAACGGCTCGATTTCCGTGACCCGCACACTATGGAACTTCAGCAATCTGTTGAAACGCCAGATTGCAAAGGCGTAAACCATGCTGATTTTTCTATTGACGGTCGCTACGCAATTTTCACATGTGAATTTGGTGGTCATCTTGTAAAAGTTGATACGGTTAACAAAACCGTTCTGGGCTACCTGAAACTTTCAAGTGGCGGTATGCCACAGGACATTCTGGTGTCCCCTAACGGTAAGATTTTCTATGTTGCCGATATGATGGCCGATGGTGTTTTCATGGTCGATGGTGACTCTTTCCGTGAAATAGGGTTCATCCCAACAGGGATTGGCACACACGGGCTATACCCCAGCCGTGATGGTACCAAAATGTATGTTGCTAATCGTGGATCACATAAAATCCACGGTAAGCCCCATAGCAAAGCGGGCGGCGTTAGCGTAATTGATTTTGCAACCAATAAAGTTGTTGCAAACTGGCCCATTCCTGACGGTGGTAGCCCGGATATGGGCAATGTCAGTGCAGATGGCAAAACACTCTGGCTCTCAGGCCGATTTGATGATGTTGTTTACCAGATTAACACCGATAACGGTTCCATGCAGAAAATTCCGGTGGGTGCTGAACCGCATGGTTTGACTGTCTGGCCACAGCCGGGTCGTTATTCCATCGGCCATACTGGTATTTTGCGCTAAAAGTTAATTGTTCCTTCATTAAGGAAATAAGGAAATAAGGAAATAAGGAAACCCCCTCCCAAATATGGAAGGGGGTTTTTTATTGAGAAAATATAAAGTCTTTCTAATTCACAAAATTACGCATTCAGATAGATGGTTTTCGTCTGCACATAAGCTTCCAGACCATATTTTCCATCTTCGCCTCCCAAGCCGCTGTCCTTGTAGCCATGATGGAAACCTTGTGGAGCCTCCCCGCCTTCACGGTTTACATAGACTTCACCAAAATCGAGATCCGTGCTGATGCGCATGATACGTTTCAGATCATTGGTGAACACGTAAGCAGACAGACCATAACGACAATCATTGGCCTGACGTAAGGCATCGTCATAATCAGAAACTTTTGTCAGAAGCATAACTGGGCCAAAGACTTCTTCTTTTACAATATCCATTCCTTCCTTTACCGCGGTTAGTAAGGTTGGAGCGTAAAAGAAGCCTTGGTCGTACTCTTTGCCTGTCAGGCGTTTTCCACCGACTTCAAGCTTTGCGCCTTGTGAAATGGCGTTTTCAACCATGGCATGCACCTTATCCAACTCCTGCAAGCTGGCTTTGGGGCCCATGTCGGTTGATGCATCCAAGGGATCACCTACATTCAAGGCACCTATTTTTTTTCGTACCAAGGCGGCAAACTGATCGTAAATAGCGGCATGAACATAGGTCCGTTCATTACTGGTGCAGACTTGTCCCGCGTTGGTAAAGCGCGCCAGAACAGCGGCTTCAGCAGCTTTTTCCAAATCAGCATCTTCCATAACAATGAAAGGCGCTTTGCCACCTAACTCCAGACGCACTTCCTTCAAAGTGTTTGCCGCAGCAGCCATAATCTTTTTGCCAGTAGCGGTACTGCCTGTCATGGTAATCAGCTTCACGTCTGGATGCTCTACCAACGGGGTGCCGACATCTTTTCCATCCCCGGTTACAACATTTAAAACGCCAGGCGGGATACCTGCCTCTTCAGCAAGACGTGTTGCTTCAAGCGCGGCTAGAGGGGCGAGTTCATGGGGTTTGATAACAATCGTATTTCCGGCTGCTAGCGCGGGCGCTACCTTGCGTGTGAACAACGCAAGGGGAAAATTCCATGCAGAAATAGCGCCAATCACACCATGCGGAATTTTCTCCAGCAGAATTTTCTCACCCGGCCGGCTTCCGGGCACAATGTCGCCTTCAAGTCGCCGTGTGTTCTCCGCTGCAAACCGAAGCAACCCAGCGGCAAACCCAACTTCAACTCTTGCTTCTTTAACAGGTTTTCCCATTTCACTGGAAATAAGCGATGCCAGTCTTTCAGCATCGCGTTCAATCAACGCTTTGAAAGCATACAGAATATCTGCACGTTCTTCTGCTGTTTTACGGCTCCATGCAGGAAAAGCCTTTTTTGCAGCATTAACAGCAGCATCAACATCTTTCACGCTGCCATTGGCTACTTTTGCAAGCACTTTTCCGGTCGATGGGCTTTTTATTTCGGTGGTTGTATGGCCAGCAGGTTTTGTCCATTTTCCGTCAATGAAAAGATCATATTCTGTTTTATGTTTTATATCAGCCATAAAATTACCTTTCTTAATCTGTTAGAAACTGAAAACGCATTGAAACGTTTTTATGACAAACGTTCAAACGCAACTCTTTTGTCTGGGTTCATAGTTCCATAGAGCTATGGGTAATTGAAAGTGATTTAAAAAGAATAAAAAAATCATTTTTTATGAGGTATCGTGAAAAAATGTACATTCCAAAACTGACTCATCTTCGTTTTTTCTGTGCCATAGTTGAAGAAGGATCAATTGCGTCGGCGGCTCACCGTATGAATTGTGTTCCATCTAATATCACCATGCGATTGCAGGAACTTGAAACAGATATTGGGCAGGACCTATTTGTAAGGGAACGTAAAAAACTGCTGATAACCCCTGCAGGCCGTTTGTTTTACCGCGAGGCAAAAGAAATAGTCAGCAGGGCTGAACGACTTCCGTTATTATGGTCGCAACCTCAATCACGTGGAATTTTAAAAGTTGGCGCACTTGATGTCGCTTTTCTGACCTGTCTTGCAAAAAATGTGCCTGACTTCATCATGGCGCATCCAGACATAGAATTGAACGTTCTTCAGAAGCCCAGCTTTATCCTGGAAAAAATGCTTTCGAACGAAGAAATTGATCTGGCAATAACCGATGGGCCAGTTGAAAACACGGTTCTTGAGGGTGAGTTCGCATTTTCTCAGTCTTTATATCTGGTTATGCCTGAACATATTAAAACACTCTCGCCTGACAGTATATCACGGTCAGATATGTATCTGTTTAATCGCGATTGTTTTTACAGACGTTGTGCTGAACGCTGGCTTGAGAGAAAAAACTATACTCCACGTTCCATCCTGACCATAGAATCGTACGATTTGATCATGGCATGCCTTGATACGGGAACAGGGTTATCCTGTATGCCTGAAAGTGTGGTTGCCAAATATCGCGTGCAAGGAAGGAAAATAAACGCGGTGAAGCTTGATGGTATCGGACGAACAGACGTCTATTTTGTATGGCGAAAACATGCAAAAAGCGACATTATTTCAAAGTTTGTAGACTACATGAAAATGAAGAAATGATATGATCTATCCGTAAATATAGAATAGATCATATCTCACTAAAGGTAGAATTTTAGACATTTCATTGATAGAATAAGGTCAAAGTCCCGATATTTTCGCAACAGGCTTCCAGTTTGTCTCCAGAAACAATCCGGCTTACTCCCGCCGGCGTTCCTGTCATGATCAGATCACCCGCAGAAAGTGTCACGCTTTTTGAAAGATAAGAGATAATTTCTGGAATAGACCAGATCATATCAGATATTTTTCCGCTCTGTCTGGTTTCTCCGTTAACTTTAAGGGTTATCTCGCTGTTCGCAATATTTGGAACATCGCTTTTCTGGCGGATGGAAGAGATTGGGCAGGATTCATCAAAACCCTTGGCAAGGCTCCAAGGTCTTCCAGTCTTTTTTGCAATCGCTTGAATGTCACGTCGGGTCATATCAAGACCAACGGCATAGCCATAAATGATGTGCTCTGCGTCAGCTGGGGTCAGATTGGTTCCTTTTGCTCCAATAGCCACCACCAATTCTACTTCCGGGTGGAGGTTATCGGTTTGCGATGGGAAGGCTAGTGTTTCAGCCTGTGTTACGGCATCGGCTGGTTTGGAGAAGAAGAAGGGTGGATCACGATCAGGGTTAGACCCCATTTCCCGGCTATGGGCAGCATAATTCTGGCCCACACACCAGATACGACGAACAGGAAATAACTCCGTATGGCCTTCAATAGGGAGCGTGGGAACCGAGAGAGGAAAAGCAAGTCTTTTATCCTGTACTGACATAGTATTCACCCTGTTAAAGCGTGAGAAATCCACAGTGGTAGCGTTTAAGATTTTATTTGGTAGTCGCCGCTAGCGTAGGCCATTTTTTACAAGAGCCAACGCACATTTCCTTGAAAAGGCAGGTCGTTCTGGCTTCGAGATATCTCGACAGAACGTAAGGAGCATGCTTCAAGTTCCTTACGATAATCGGCTCTCTGTAGCGTGTTCTGGCATCCAAACAGGGGGCATGAGAAGGAATTCGACGTAACATGTCTTTACGTAATTTTTTTCTGTATTCGGCGTCATTTTTCGTCGGTCTGACGGGACTTAGCGTTGCCGCGTCTACTGTGCCTGGTACTGCATACGCAGCAGACGCGCAGCCTCAACCCCAACCGCTGGCGTTACCGCCTGCCCTGCCCACACCAAAGGATGTACCTTACGGTGGGACGATTGCCTTGCATGTGGATGCAACCGACCTGAACCGCCATATTCTAAGCATGAACGAAACCGTCCCTGTGCCACAGGACATTGCCGCAAATGGTGGCGATTTTGTTTTACTATACCCAATGTGGCTGCCGGGTGATCACTCCCCAACAGGTACGATTGACCAGTTGGGCGGCCTAAATGTTCGGGCAGATGGTAAAGTGATCCCGTGGGTGCGTGATACTGTGACGGTCAGCGCGTTTCATATTCAGGTGCCAAAAGGTACAAAAGAACTAAAGGTAGCATACCAGCTTCTGACCCCCGTTTCTTCAAAAGAAGGACGCGTGGTTATGACGGATGCCATGGTTAACGTGCAGTGGTCTGCTGTGTCTCTCTATCCGGCTGGATATTTCACGCGGCAGATTATGGTCAAGCCGCAGGTGACATTCCCTGCAGGCTGGGACTACGGCACGGCTCTGCGCCCCGACGGGGGCAAAGCAGGCGATACGGTTTCCTTCAAACCGGTGTCGTTTAATGTGCTTGTCGATTCCCCTATTTTCTCCGGCAAATATTTCCGGAAAATTGATCTGACACAGGCTGATAAGGTTCCTGTGACGTTGAATGTCATGGCGGATAAACCAGAAGATCTGGCGGCAACGGATGCCCAGATTAAAGCTCATAAAGAACTGGTGCATCAGGCTAATCTGCTGTTCGGATCACACCACTACGACCATTACGATTTTCTTCTGGCGTTGACCGATAAATTGGGCGGTATTGGTCTGGAACATCATCAGTCCAGCGAAAATAGTGGACCCAGAGGCTACTTTACGCAGTGGGACAAGACATTTGCTGCGCGTGACCTATTGGCGCATGAGTTCACGCATTCCTGGAATGGTAAATATCGTCGCCCGGCAGATCTGTGGGCGGCCAATTTCAATACGCCGCAGCGTGGGAGTGGGCTGTGGGTTTACGAAGGGCAGACCCAGTATTGGGGCTATGTACTGGCTGCGCGTTCTGGGTTAATGACAGCCCTGCAGGTGCAGCAGGCGTTGGCTGAAGTTGCGGCTGTGTATGACGGACGGCAGGGCCGCCTATGGCGTCCGCTGATTGACACGACAAATGACCCGGTAATTGCACAACGTGCGGCGCAGTCCTGGCGCAGCTGGTTGCGGAGCGAGGATTATTATTCAGAAGGTCAACTGATCTGGCTGGACGCTGATACACTTATTCGTAAATTGTCAGAGAATAAAAAATCCCTTAATGATTTTGCCAAGCTATTCTTTGGTACAAACAACGGTAGTTTTATTACAAGCACTTATCAGTTTGATGATGTTGTAAAAGCGTTGAATACAGTCCAGCCATATGACTGGGCGACCTTCCTGCATCAACGTGTCTATGAAATACGCGACCATGCGCCACTGGATGGTCTGACGCGTGGCGGTGCAAAACTGGTTTTTAACGAAAAACCGTCAGATTACATTACGTCCTATTCCACGTTGCGTCATGTGAATGATTTTCTGTTCTCCCTTGGTTTTGCAGTTAGCAAGAAAGGAGCACTGGCAGAAGTTCTGTGGGGTAGCCCTGCATGGCAGGCAGGTATCACGCGTGATCAGGAACTTGTTGCCGTCAATGGTGAGGCGTATGATGCTGATGATCTGAAAGAGACTATTACGGCAGATAAAGTTAAAAACTCTGGACCGATAACACTTCTCTTACGGGATGGAAGCCGCTTCCATAGCGTTTCAATCCCTTATCATGATGGGTTGCGCTATCCTAACCTAGAGGGGAGCCAGGAAGGCTTAAAAGCCATTCTTTCTCCCTTGTCTGATAAAGGATCTGCACAGATACAGTAAGTTTAGGGCGGGGCACAGCGTAGCCGTTGTGCCCCATAACAAGGGAGAAAAGAAAGCCAATGGAACAGGGTGTGAGTGAGTGTCTCAATAAAGCCATAGACAAGCTCTCGCCTGAAAAAAAGCTTTCTCCGCAACAGAATGACTTAAAGCAAGCCATAAAAACATTTTGTCTGGCACATCAGAATGATGACCATGCTATTTTTTTAATAGAAGGTGATGCCGGAACAGGGAAAAGTATCGTTCTTAATTCAATATTTAATGAGATACAAAATCTGTCTCGTAATAAAAATGAGAATAGTCCATTTTATGGAATGAAAAACTACCTTGTTGTTAATCATCCAGAAATGATTAAGCTTTATAAAAATATTTCCGAAAAATTTTCTTATTTAAAAAAGAAAGATTTTGAACGTCCTACGACTTTTATAAACAGAATGATAAAAGACAACACCAAAGCCGATATTGTATTTGTAGACGAAGCTCATCTTCTCTTAACAAAAAGTGATAACTATAATCACTTCAAACAGAATAACCATCTGGAAGAACTTATAAAACTATCACGGATAACCATTCTGGTTTTTGACGAAAAACAAGTTCTAAAATTTAAAAGTTGCTGGGACCAAGGCCTATTAAACACACTGGTTCATACATACCCTATAGAAACCTACCATTTATCGCAACAGTTTCGTGTACAGGCTAATACAGATGTGCAGGAGTGGATAAAGGCTTTTTATAATTACAAAATAAATCCAATGCCACGAAAGCAGAATTTTGATTTCAGATTTTTTGACGATGCACAGGATTTGTATGATCTTATTCGTCAAAAAAATAGTGAATACGGTCTGTGCCGCATGTTGGCCACGTATGATTATGCTTACAAATTAGATGGTCAAGACCATTTTATAACGGAAGGCCGTTTTCACTTAAGGTGGGACAGGTCAAAGCCAGATGAAAAACTTCCTTGGGCTGAAAGGCCAGATACGATAGAGGAGGTTGGTTCCGTTTATACTGTTCAGGGGTTTGACCTCAATTATGTCGGGCTTATTTTAGGTCCATCCGTTTTATATGATGAAGAAACGGATCGTATAAAAATAGATTCAAGTCGCTATGAAGATAGTGCTGCTTTTACTGGGCGTGATGGTATATCTGACCCTGAAGACGTAAAGCAGAAGATTATGCTTAATGCGATTAACGTCCTGATGACGCGGGCTGTTCATGGCCTGTATATTTACGCGAGTGATGCTGCTTTGCGTAAAAAGCTTATGCAGATACAGGCAGAACGCCATTAGGCAGAAAGCATCAAGCTGTACAGTGGTCTGGGAAGGCTGTTAACCACCCCAGTGTTTTCATGTCATCTATCATCCACTGTAAATCAGTATGTTTTATCGTTTGATCTAGTGGAAAATGCAGTCCATCCGGTAGTGCGTTGTCAGGCATAAGGCTACGGGTGGCAGCATACGGCAAATTCAAACCACCTTCTTTCAGTGGACGGGCCAAGAGGTCTGTTAATGCGATACTATTTTCGGGGGTTGAGCAGTATAGAGCCGCTTTGCTTAATGCAGAGGTTAATCGAGCAAGATGCTGTTTGTCTGCATTCAGCCATTTATCCGTCACAAACAGACACTTTTCCAGATGATTGGGTAAAATGTCAGTTGAACGTGCAAGGCAAAATCCGGCACTAGAAAGGCAGGCTTCTGTTCCCCAAGGGGGGCCTGCACAAAACCCATCAATTGCTCCCTTAGTGAGTGCCGTGACAATCTGATCGGGCGGCATGATAACAAGATCCACCGCATGGTCAAACGATACAGAAAGAGCGTTTAGAAGTCGGCGAAGAATGAGATAATGGGTAGAATTTTCATGCACAACAGCAAATTTTGGCTTATGTGTGATTTTTGAAGCCCATTTTGAAAAAACGATTTTTTTATCATTTAGAGTCGTAACGGTAGGATTGGGCGCATCATCCAGTTTCCGCAGAACAACCATGTTGCCACCCCGGCTAAGCGCATGTGTCAACCTTCCCTGCACGGGGCGGCCTCTTGTTCCTGCCATGGTCATAAATGCGAGTGGTGGAAACATGACCGCAGCATCCAGAACACCCCATGTCATTTTATCGGCAAGATTTGCCCATGATGGTTCGACTGATACACTTGGCAGTATAGTATTCTCGCGGAAAAAACCGTGTGTATTTGCGGCCAGTATGGGGGCGCTGTCAGCAAGTCTTAAAAGGCCAATGCGCAAAGGATGGGGCATAGTCAGGCCTTCCCTGCAAGGGTTTGAACAAGTTCTCTGGCGACATCAACCAATCGGCGTGATTGGCGCATGGCCTGACGTTGTAAACGCCTGTGAGCTTCCGCCTCATTTATGCGTTCAGACCGCATGAGAAGTCTTTTTGCCTGATCAACCATCTTACGATTGGAAATCTCCGTCTGTGCTTCTTCCAGTTCAGACTTTGTTTTCTGAAAATGTGCATATAGGCCGATTGCAGCACGTAATAGTGGTTTGACATCAGTTGGGGGTGTGTCAACCACATTATAGGAACAGACGCCCGCTTCAAAGGCCGCTTCCATCAAAGGTGGGTCATCTTCATCTACAAAAAGGGCAACAGGCCGTCTCTGGCCGGAGGATGACAGCGCCCGAACGCTATCTAGTGCATCGCGATCAGGTCTGGAGATATCGACCAGAACGACATCCGGTTTATGGTGGCTGACGGCATCAATCAGAGAATGTCCGGGCTCAAGGCGCACAGCTTCAAGCGACAAATCCTGTGATAAAATATCATAAAGATCGTTCACACGCCGTTTATTTTCGTCAGCAAGCAGAACTTTTATTCTGGCTTTCTGCATTATGGCGTCCTTAGTAGACATCCCTTCTATAGCGCCCTTCCCGTAACATGGTCAGCACATAGTCTGCTGTTGCAGTTTCGCTCATATTTCCGTGGTGGGCAATAATTCGTTTCAGGGCAGCATCAACGTCTCTGGCCATGCGTGCAGCATCCCCGCAAATATACAGATATGCCCCCGTTTGTAACCAGTCCCATATATCAGCGCCCGCGGCTTCCATCCGATCTTGTACGTAAATCCGTTCAGGCTGATCGCGGGAAAATGCGGTATCAAGTCGGTCAAGTGTACCAGTCATCATGAAGGCTTCAAGTTCTTCACGGTAGTAAAAACCGTGCTTTTCATGCTGTTCACCAAAAAATAGCCAATTCCGGCCCGTAGCCTTCTGTGCCTGTCGGTCTTCCAGAAAACCACGGAACGGAGCGATACCTGTGCCCGGACCAACCATAATAACAGACACATCAGGGTTTTCAGGCAAATGAAAATGGGGGGCAGGTTGGATATATGCTTCTACTTCATCTCCCTCAGTCAGATGCGCAAGAAACGATGAACTGGTTCCTGGCCATGGTGTGTTGGCGACACCAACGGTTAAATGCACCTGACATGCATCATGCCGTGGGGAAGACGCAATGGAATACAGACGTGGTTGAAGGGGACGCAGCAGACCAACAAATTCTAATGCGCTCAGGTCAGGCCGCCGTGCCAGAAGAAGTTCTGGTAAGTAACCTCCTTCCGGATGGTCAAGCTGCTTGAGCATGGCTGGTGAAGGACGGGAGAGATCGAATTTTTTTGTCAGAGCTTCTTGCAGGGCAACGCTTTTGTCAGCCGAAAGCGGAACAAGAGTTTCACGGGGGAGATTAAGTGCGCCGATAACCTGATCAACCAAATCCGCTTTATTACATGGATAAATACCCAATGCATCTCCGGCCGAGTAGCGTAGTGGAGTATCTTCCAGTGAAAATGCGATCTGTCTGGTTTCTTTTTGGTAATCATCAGAAGTCAGACGTTTGTTCAGAAGAGTTTTAATACGAACAGGATTCTGACGTGTGCCTAAAGGTGCAAGTAAAGGCTTTTTGGGAGTGCTCGCTTGAACTAATGCGGATGGGATAGCCGACGACTTAGAAGACTTAAAAAAAGATAAGCTTTCCTCTTTCCATTTTTCTATATCTGTATGGAAATCAGGTTCACAGTCTATTCTTGTTTTGAATGCTATGCCTCCCAATGCAGAAAGTCTGGCGTCAAGAGCTCTCCCGAAACCGCAGAAATTCACATAGGCCGAATCACCGAGCGCAATAACGGCATACTGTAAGTCAACAAATGATGCTGTTCTATCTTGCAGTGCATTCCAGAAGGGTTGTCCGCTATCAGGTGCATCTCCATCGCCAAATGTTGAAACAACAAAAAGTATTTTCTGAGATTTTAGTCTATCAACGTCTAAAGAATCCATATTGAGGTATTTGGACGTCACACCGCTTTCCAGAAACCACTCTGTCAAATCATGAGCAAGCTGTTCTGCTTGTCCTGTTTGAGAGGCAAAGCAAACGATTAACTCTTTAGTTGGATTTTTTTCTGAAGATTTTAAAGGTGTAGGGTGTGCACCAATGGGCTGGCGAGAATAAAGACCAGCAAGCAAACCATTCAGATATAATTTCTGTTCAGGTGTTAGAGGCGCTGACTCTGGAATAAAGGGAAGGCTATCTGTGGGGGGATGCGCCTGAAGACCGTGAAGAAAAGCTGAAACCCAAAGGTTAGAGTCATTGGTAAAAATAGGCTTCTTAATATCAATGTTTAATAAGGTAGCAAGAGTGATAGCTTTGTTATCAGTTAAGGTGGAATTGCTTGCAGGAACTGTTTGCATAGAAGTGTTCTCCTTAACGGGAGCCAATTCAAGGCTAACGGCGCAAAGTTTGTAACCGGGTTGCAAGGAAATAGGATCGACGGCATCAGATGTTACTGCGTTAATTGCTAGATTTTCACCAAACCGATCATTCCAGTGGAAAGGGGCGAAGCAACAGCCTGGGCTGACACGGTCTGTTAAAATTGCAGGAAAGCAGGCTTCTCCTTGCACAGAGCGTATCAGGACGGACGCCCCGTACTTTATGTTCAGGTGCGCAGCATCCTCGGGATGGATTTCAATAAAGGGAGCAGGATTCAGTTTATTAAGGTTGGAAACACGCGCTGTTTTTGTCAGTGTATGCCATTGATGTTGCAAACGACCAGTATTGAGTAAAAAGGGATACTGCTTACTGGGCCGTTCATCTGGCTGCATGAAAGGACGTGCAAAAAAACAAGCACGGCCATCAGGTGTAGGGAAACGAATTTGCTGCTGTGGGCCAACGTAACGGATAGGATGGCGGCGGCTGGTATCGTCGGGGGGGGAAGGCCACTGCACAGGCCCTTCTTCTGCCAAGCGGGTATGGGTAATACCACGGATATCGTAGCCAGTAGCAGGATTTGCAAAAAGGCTTAATTCATCGAATATTTGTGATGCACTTGTATAAGAAAAAGCCTCTTCAAACCCCATGGCGCGGGCGACCGCAGCAATTAACCACCAGTCTGGCATGGCGTCACCGGGGGCGGTAACGGCTTTACGGGCAAGGGTAAGGGTTCTGTCTGAATTGACCTGCACGCCCTCCCCTTCAGCCCAGAGGGCTGCCGGGAGCATGATATCTGCATAGGAACCTGTTTCACAGTCAGCAAAAACATCTTGCACAATGACGCACTCTGCCGCCTGTAAGGCAGAAATAACAGTATCACGTCTGGCAACGGTGGTGACGGGGTTAGAGCAGATAATCCAGCAGGCTTTGATGTCTCCTCGGGTCATGGCCTGAAACATGCCAACGGCCCCAAGTCCTCCCTGTGCTCTTAATGACCCAGATGGGATATTCCAGATTTTTTCTGAAAATGTTCTGTCATGTTCTGAGAGAGCAGATCTTTGCCCAGGCAGGCCCGGCCCCATATAGCCCATCTCACGACCGCCCATGGCATTAGGCTGACCTGTCAGAGAAAACGGGCCACTACCCGGACGACAAATTGCACCAGTTGCAAGGTGGAGATTGCAGACTGCATTGCTGTTCCATGTGCCCACTACGCTTTGGTTAAGACCCATGGTCCAGAGCGTCATCCACTCTTTTGCTTCAGCAATCCACTGGGCCGCGGTATGAATATCAGCTTCAGGCAGTCCGGTTACTTGCGCAACGTAAGCGGGAGTATAATCTGCCAGAAAGGGTCTTAAGGTTTCCCAGCCTTTCGTATGATGAGAGATAAACTCTTCGTCTATGGCGTTCATGTTAACAAGAAGATGAAGAAGGCCATTCAATAGGGCAAGGTCTGTTCCCGGATGGATCTGGAGGAACAGGTCTGCTTTGTCCGCAGTCGCTGTACGACGAGGGTCGACAACGATTAATTTAGCGCCAGTCCGTTTACGGTCGAGCAGTCGTAAAAACAGGATTGGATGGCAGTCAGCCATATTGGCACCAATGACAAAAAAGAGATTGGTACAATCAAAGTCTTCATAACTACCGGGGGGAGCATCTGCACCCAAAGAGAGTTTATAACCGGCACTTGCGCCCGCCATACATAGACGAGAATTGGATTCAATATGCTGTGTTTTAATAAAACCTTTTGCCAATTTGTTTGATAAATATTGTGCTTCAAGGGACATCTGGCCAGAGACATAGAAAGAAATAGCATCTGGGCCATGTTTTTCCAGTATGGTGCGGAGACGTTCGGCCGTCTTGCTGATAGCCTGTTGCAAAGAGAGGGGAACAGGTTCTGCTGAACGCTCTGGCCGAACCAGCGCATTTGTCAGACGCGCTGGGGATGTCAGCGGTTTATCGCAGGCGCTTCCTTTGGTACAAAGTCTGCCTGCGTTTGCAGGGTGGTCTTTATCTCCGCGCACGCGGGTAATCTGACCATCCTTGACATCCAGTATTATACCGCAGCCTACGCCACAATAAGGGCAGACTGACCGTACGGCGTCTGCTGACATATGTCAGGCATCCGCCATGAGTGTATTGTGGCCCGTGTTGCTGTGTAGGTCTGATTTTATTTCAACTTTGCCATTATTTAAACGTGCCTTCCAAACAGTCAATTTTTTCGATTGATCTTCAAGGCAGACGCCATCTTCCAGGCGGAAATGCTGTTTGTATAACGGAGATGCTACAACAGGTTGACCTTTCAGATCACCGACCAAGCCACGTCCGATAACATTAGCCTGAGAAAACGGGTCATGATTGTCTACCGCAAAAACGCGCCCGACACCCGGATTGCCCGGAATCCCATCGGGTAGCCAGAAAAGGGCAATCTGTGCGCCGTCGTACCATGCAACGACACCCGAGTTTGGCACCAGATCACGCTCGGTGCAGAGTTCTGTCCATTCGGTCGGGCCAGTGGGTAAGGCGCGTTCTTTTGGCATATCGGCGGGGCGCGTTTGCTCTCTTTCTGGCAGAGTATGAATAGCCGGATCTGGTCTTGTGTCGTTTACAAATGTACGGAAGCGTTTGAGTTTGTCTTCATCTGTTAGAACGCCTTTCCATTCACATTCATAACTATCAACGACAGCCTGCATCTGTTTTTCAAGTTCATCACAGATACCAAGAGAATCATGAATAATGACGTCTTGAAGGTATGACAGACCCCCTTCAAGATTTTCACGCCAGACCGAAGTGCGCTGTAATTTATCAGCCGTACGAATGTAGAACATCAGGAAACGGTCAATGTATTTTAGAAGCGTTTCTGAATCGATGTCCGTTGCAAAGAGTTCTGCATGACGTGGCCGCATTCCGCCATTGCCGCAGACATACAGGTTCCACCCATTTTCGGTCGCGATAACGCCCACGTCCTTGCTCTGTGCTTCAGCACATTCCCGAGTACACCCGGAGACAGCAAATTTCAGTTTATGGGGGGCACGCAAACCTTTGTAACGGTTTTCCAAATCAAGCGCTTTGCCAACGCTATCTTGCACACCGTAACGACACCATGTGCTACCCACGCATGATTTTACGGTACGGGTCGATTTTCCGTAAGCATGTCCAGTTTCAAAGCCTGCTTCCAGCAATTCTGACCAGATGTCTGGCAGTTGATGCAACTGCGCCCCGAACAGATCAATGCGCTGGCCACCCGTAATTTTTGTATAAAGAGCATATTTTTTAGCGACTTGCCCCAAAACAATCAGCTTATCAGGTGTAATTTCACCACCCGCAATACGGGGGACGACAGAATAAGTCCCGTTTTTCTGCATGTTGGCCATGAACGTATCGTTCGTGTCTTGCAGCGGGATGTAAAGCGGGTCTGTAATGGGCTTGTTCCAGGCCGAGGCGAGAATGGAACCAACGGCTGGTTTGCAGATGTCACAGCCCAAGCCGCCGTTTCCGTGTTGATCCATCAGATCCTGAAAAGTGTGGATATTGTGTACCCGAACAAGTGAGTACAACTCCTGCCGCGTATAGGAAAAATGCTCGCAGAGACTACGGTCAACGGAAATCCCGCGATTTTGTAATTCTGCCTCAAACACACTTTTTAACAGACCGGCACACCCGCCACAGCCTGTGCAGGCTTTGGTGCTTTGTTTCAGGCTGCTCATGTCCGTGCAACCACCATCAATGGCCGCACAGACCGCGCCCTTGGTCACGTTATGGCAAGAACAGAGCGTTGCGGTATCAGGGAGTGCGTCGGCCCCCAATAAGGGCGCACTTTCACCCCGCGGGAGAATGAGCGCTGCCGGGTCAGCAGGTAGCTTTATGCTGTTTTGCACATATTGTGAAATGGTATCGTAGTAGCTGTTGTCCCCAACAAGGACTGCCCCTGTCACGCGGGAACCATCTTCTGAGACGACAAGGCGACGATAACTGCCGGTCTGTTCATCAATGAAGCGGAAATTCTTGCTGCCCGGTTCGGCTCCTCGTGCATCCCCGATCGAGCCGACGTCAACACCAAGAAGCTTCAGTTTGGTGGACATATCAGCGCCGGTAAAGGCAGTTTCTTCCCCGGCAAGAGTAGCGGCTACGGTGCGGGCCATTGTGTAGCCGGGGGCAACCAGCCCAAACACTTGCCCTTCCCAACTTGCACATTCACCAATGGCAAAAATGGACGGATCAGTTGTTTGACAGCAATTATCAATGACAATACCGCCGCGTGGAGCAATATCCAGCCCACAGGCGCGCCCAAGCGCGTCCACGGGGCGAATACCGGCAGAAAAAACAACCAGATCAGTTTCCAGAAATGATCCATCCGAAAAAACAAGTCTATGACGTGCTGTTTCACCCGGGATAATTTCTTTAGTGGCGTGGTTTGTTAGAACCGTAATGCCTAAATCTTCAATACGATGCTTGAGCGCTTCGCCCCCTTCAGCATCAAGCTGTGCCGGCATAAGGTGGGGTGCAAATTCAATGACGGCAGTTTGCAGGGATAGCTGGCGTAACGCATTGGCGGCTTCCAGGCCCAATAGGCCGCCACCAATGACAACCCCGTGCTTGGCAGACGTTGCGGCGGCATGGATGGCGTCCAGATCATCAAAGGTGCGGTAAACCAGACCTGCTGTGCCTGTATTGCCGGGAATAGGCGGCACAAACGGATAAGAACCCGTAGCCAGAATGAGGGTGTGATAAGGGAAAACACCATCGTCTGTTTCAATGGTTTTTTCTGCACGGTTAACAGCATGCACATGCTTGCCTAAATGCAGTAGCAAGCCGTGGGCATCGTGAAATCCGTCTTTATGTAAGGTAAGGGGAACAGGATCCTGCCCTGTCATATATTCGGACAGGTGAACGCGGTCATATGCCAGATGGTGTTCAGAGCCAAAGACATGGATGGCGTACTGTTCATTCAGACCATGAGCAACAAGCTGTTCGGCGCAATAATGGCCAACCATGCCGTTGCCGACAATCAGGATGTTTTGTTTAAGAGCCATCAGACAGGATCCTTTTTATGCCGTTGGGCAAAGAGTCTGTTTAAAACTTGAATTCAAGACTTTGCATGTAGAACGCACCATTTTTGGCACCATTCTGGCGCATGCCGTTAGACAGGACGATGCCCGCAATATCATGTGTCCATGTCCAGTGTGGGGCAAAGTTCCATGTAAGCTGTGTCTGTGGGATGGTGCCGATAAAGCCACCATGCAGCCCCCCACGCGCAGCAAAAATCTTGTTGTTGGGATTATACACAGCATCATCCGTGCTTTCACGCCAGAAAACGGGAATATGCGCTTTTATTCCAAGATTTTTCAGGATCATGAAGTTTGCAACCGGACCCACACCCACAAGATTTTCAGATGTCAGAGTCAAGCTGACATCGTTATAATATGGGAGTGGTACATAAGGCGTTGAAAATGTGCCGATTGCACCAGATGTTTTATTATAGTTTCCGCCAGAGAAAACGTCTGCCTGCAAACCGACCGATGGTTTTGCAGGAAGATTTGGCATGGAATACATGATGGTACCGTTTACGGCGAAAGCTCTTACAGGGCGCGTGTTGTCACTTTTTGCCTGTCGGAACTGCCCGCCTTGAAAAACACCATTCAGAGAAACGCTGAACGGGCCAACATTCCCCCACACCCGCATACCGATATTATCGCGCCGGCTTGAGCCTGCCTGTGTTTTTCCAACGGCAGCTGTGGGAATAGCCGCACCTGCCCCATTATACAAATAGCCAAGGAAATAGACATCAGCAAAAAGCTGGCTGTTTTTCTTCATGAAAGAAAAAGAGGGCAGTGCCGTTGAGGTGTACAGACCGTAGAGCCGAGCACTGTAGTTTGTGCCATCCGCAAAAACATCAATAGGTTGTTTATTGGTCTGCATGAAATAGAAACCATCCATACGGAAGTGTTTCCAGATGGCGTAACCACGCGCCCCGTCCCAAGAAAGCTGGACGTTGGTCAGGTCACGGGCAGACTGCATTTGAATGGGGGCATCCAGAAACAGTTGTCGCCCACCAATAACGCCCATCTGTGCGCCAAGTGCGTGGCCTTTGACTTCAAGGATACCCTGTTGCAGGTCGAGACGTTCACGCTGAACGCCAGTCTGGTACCCATAGGTGTTAGACCCACCTGCAACAGCATACAGAAATTCAGCGTATGCGCGGACATGTTCGCCAAGATGCAGGTCAGCACCATACTGGTTTCTTAGCAGAACACGGCTGGCATTTGTCACGCCAGCCGTACCCATGACAGGCTGATTTTCAAAAATGTAGCGCAGGCGTTCTTCACCGCTCAGGGTGAGCCAGATGTCCCCTTTGTCCGTCAGGGGAATATATTTCAGGCGGTTGAACCAGTCTTTTTTCTTTTCTGCCACAGACATGGTACGCAGGGCGCTCCAGTCTTCGCTCCAACGTACCTGGCCGGTTTTGCCAATCGCGCCAAAACCGGCGGCAGATCCACCTGCGGCGTTGAACATGCCCCAGTCAAGATGCAGGTTTGATGCTGCGGGCGGTGTTGGCTGGCTTGTTAGTGGGGCGACAACAGATGTGGGCAGAACAGGCTGCACGCTTGCCGCTTTTTTGGCCAGCTTTCGGTCTTCTTCTGTGGCTGTATCGGCAAAAGCTGGCAGCGCAAGACTGGGGAGCAGGCATAACGCGCTACCTAGCGGTGGCAGAAGGCTTTTTGACGCACAGAAAGTAATCAAACGCTGGCGGAAAGAATGGTAGGCGACAATCATGAAGCGAGGGTCCTGTATCAGTTAAAACGTTTGTCGTCCGGAAGATGAAGCAAGACGTTTCAGGATACGGAAGACACAGAAAAAGCTTCTGATACTTTTTGCGAACTATGCCAACGGCGGTGGCATAAAAACACGCCCCCCAAAGCAGCAAACGCAATCAACCCGAAAGCAAGAAATCCGGGGCCGTAGGAGCCGGTTATCTGGCGGGCTTCCCCCAGAGAAGACGCCAGATAAAAGCCGCCGATGCCGCCGCTCATGCCGACAAGGCCGGTAATGGTGCCAACCTGTTGTGGGAAGCGTAGCGGCACCAACTGGAAGACGGCACCGTTGCCCATACCCAATGCCAGCATGCCGAGGAAAAATGCAGCAAAAGCCAAGGGAAAAGACGGGAGGCCCGCCGCAATCGTGCAAAACAGAATGCCTGCTGCGGTATAAAAAACAGCCAAAGCGCGCAGCCCCCCAAACTTGTCTGCCAAAGATCCGCCGACTGGCCGCACGAAAGAGCCGACAAAAACAACTATGGCCGTAAAGCGCCCGGCAGAAGCAGGGGAAATGCCATATTGGTCATTGAAATAAATGGTCAGGAAAGAGGCCAAGCCCACAAAGCCACCGAACGTGACGCCATAAAATGCCATCAGCAGCCAGCAGTCGGGCTGCTTCAATAGGGGTAACCATGATGCCGGAGACCCTGCCGGACGCGTGCGTAAAGGCTCACGAGAGAGCAGGATAAAGGCCAGTAGCACGACAGCCATGGGGAGCGCGGTCAGCCCCAACGTGTTCACCCAGCCGTAATGGGCAGCCAGCCACGGGGCAAACAGTGCAGCCAGAGCCGTCCCGGAATTACCAGCCCCAGCCAGCCCCAGCGCTGTGCCCTGATACTGGGGGGGATACCACGCTGAAACCAGAGGCAGCGCAATGGCGAAAGATGCTCCCGCTACCCCCAGAACCAGCGCCACCCCGAACATGGCGGAATAAGTGTGTGGCGCAGCCAACCATGTTGCAATCAGACCCAGAATGACAGTGCTTTGCGCCCAGATGGCAACACGGCGGGGGCCAAATGTGTCAACCAGCCCTCCGGCAATAACCCTGAACAGTGCACCGGCCAGCACAGGCGTTGCGACCATCCATCCTTTCTGGGCGGCGTTCAGGTGCAGGTCATGCGCAATGGAAATACCCAGAGGGCCGAGCAGAACCCAGACCATGAAGGAGGCATCAAAATAAAGGAAGGCGGCCAGCAGGCTGGGTGTGTGCCCAGCTTTCAGGAAGTTTTTATCCATCGAGTCTGATCCCGATGTGGCGGCAATGCCAACCACGGCCCAGTGGGCCATAACGGACCGCCTTTGGCCCGTTCTGCCTTATAAACAGGCCGGAGAAGGCCCATTGCGCATGTTCCGTCGCCATTGACTGGAACACTGTAAGGTATTTTTACCACGCTCACGGTGTGGGCTTCAAATAAAAAGCGCAAATAATGATTAAAAAACAGACAAATCAGAAATAAAGATTAAAAATTATGCAAAATATAGGTTATAAAATAGGCGTATGGTTATTTTTTAATCAATAAGGGATATTCTCGTAGTGTCAGGGGCACTGCATGGCAGAGTCCTGCCTTTTGAGTAAGGGGGTAGCGTCATTTTTCAGGCATGTGACCAGCGCACGCTTGCTCTTGGTCTGTCAGGGTGCGGGTTTTCTTTTTATACAGGACTTGTCCTGTCCGTATTCTGGTGCCAACTGATGAGAAACGGAACTCAGTCGAGAAATCAGGACTTCTCCTCATGTTTATTGAAACAGAAGATACCCCTAATCCAGCTACCCTGAAGTTTCTTCCGGGCCGGCCCGTCATGGGGGATGCTGGCACCATAGATTTTATTGATGCTGACGCGGTGGCAGGGCGTTCGCTATTGGCGGATGCGCTGTTTGCCATCCCCGGTGTGTCCCGCGTGTTTCTGGGCAATGATTTTGTCTCAATCACCAAGGCAGACAGCGAAGACTGGTCAGATGTGCGGGCAAAGGTGCTGGCGGCTCTGGTTGATCATTTCGTGGCAGGCTTTCCCGTGGTGGCTGAAGGTGTAGGGGTAACGGAAGAACCCATCGCGCCGGAAGACCAGGAAATTGTGGCCCAGATCAAGGAACTGCTTGATACCCGCGTCCGCCCTGCTGTTGCAGGTGATGGCGGGGACATTGTGTTCCGTGGCTACCGTGATGGTGTGGTGCGTCTGACCATGCAGGGTGCGTGCTCCGGCTGTCCGTCATCACGCGCGACGTTGAAGCATGGTGTAGAAAACATGCTGCGTCACTACGTGCCGGAAGTGGTAGGTGTGGAACAGGTTGAAGGCTGAAAGCCCGACACCTTTCCGTCTGCGCTTTGCTGACCTAAAAGAACGGTAGAACCAAAACCCTGCCTTGGGCCAGAAAGCGGAGACGGAACAGAAATGCTTGATGAAAGTGGGCTAGATCTTCTTTTTCAGAAAGCACGCACACCCCGGCGCTGGATGGCCCGGCCCATTGAAACGGATGTTCTGCGCCGGTTGTATGATCTGGTCAGCCTTGGTCCGACCTCGGGTAACTGTAGCCCTGCCCGTTTTGTGTTCATCACAGAGTCAGAGGGGCGGGAGCGTCTGCGCCCTGCCCTGTCGGCTGGGAATGTGAACAGGGTCATGGGGGCACCGGTCATTACCATTGTGGCGCATGACCCCCTGTTTTTTGATCAGCTTCCCCGTTTATCCCCCAATGAAGAATTGCGGTCGTGGTTTGCGGCAGATGTCGGGCTGGCCGAGGAAACGGCTTTCCGGAATGGCACGCTGCAGGGGGGCTACATGATTACGGCCGCCCGTGCTTTGGGGCTGGATGTGTTGCCAGTGTCAGGCTTTGATCAGTCTCTGGTGGAAGATGCGTTTCTGGCAGATACCGGCTGGCGGGCTAATTTTCTGCTGTGCCTGGGCTATGGCGATACAGAGCACTTGCCGCCGCGCGCGCCTCGTCTGGCATTTGAAGAAGCCTGCCGCAAACTGTGAGTAAAATGACCCGTATTCTGGTGCTGGATGGCAGCGCGGCAGGGGATGCTGCGCATGGTATGGCTGCGTGT
Source organism: Acetobacter indonesiensis (assembly GCF_000963945.1). GTDB lineage: Bacteria > Pseudomonadota > Alphaproteobacteria > Acetobacterales > Acetobacteraceae > Acetobacter > Acetobacter indonesiensis. The sequence continues at coordinate 155,998 of NZ_BAMW01000057.1, forward strand.
GTTGTGCAGACCGGAGACGCTTACTCCGTTGTGGCGCAGACACAGAGTGCTGGAAAACAGGCTGCTGAAGGGATTGGCCTGCTGGCTGCACAGGTGCTTGCGCAGGCCGGATGGCAAGCTGGAGCGGAAAGCCAACCCCAGCTTGTTGGTGTGGTGGTCGGCCCCGGATCTTTTACAGGGTTGCGGGCGTCCTGTGCGACGGCTGCCGGGTATGCTTTGGGTGTAGGGGCCCCTCTGGTTGGTGTAACCCGTGGAGAAGCCCTCCGCCCGCAGCTTGAGGCTCTGGTGACAGAAGCGGGCGCATGCGACGGCTGGATGCTGGTAACAGCCGCACGGAGAGGCCGCGTTTTTGTTGAAACGGGTCAGGGTGTGCAGGCGGTCGCATTGGCAGACTGGCAGCCCCCTGCCGGGAGATGGCTGGTTGCGGGCGATGCGGCTGAAACGCTGCCTATGCCGGACGGCGCTTTGTTACGGTCAGATATTACAACGCCGACTGCCGAACAGATAGCGCATGCTGTCTGTGCTCGGCATGCCGGTGTGCTGTCGCCTCGGGATGCTCTGCCACTCTATGTAGACCCGCCGGAAGCCAAACTGCCTGCGGCTGGCTTGCGGTCTGCTCCTGTTTGAGCACGAGCGTCCGGTCGCAAAACAGAGCATGTGGCTAAAGGATACTCCATGAGCATTGCCATACAGTCTGCTGGCTTGGCGCATGCGGCTGTGCTGGCTGAGTTGCATGGGCAGAGTTTTCCGCCCTCAGAGCAATGGCAGACACCAGCCATGCAGGACCTGCTGGTGTTGCCGGGTGTGCAGACAGGATTGATCCTGCACGAACAGCAGCCTGCCGGGTTTATTATGCTGCGGACTGTAGCGGATGAAGCCGAAATACTGACAGTCTGTGTCGTGCCACAGTGTCGGCGCACGGGATTGGGGCAGGCGCTTCTGGCGTGGGCTGTGCAATACGCTAAAGACCATGCGGCAACACAGCTTTTTCTGGAAGTCTCCAGCGCCAACGTGGCTGCGCAGACACTTTATAAGCAGGCAGGCTTTGCGCAGGTGGGGCACCGTAAGCGCTATTACCCGGATGGGTCAGATGCTTTGGTTCTGTCTCGTTCCTGCTGATTAAAGAAACGGATCTGAGTGCAGGAGAAATAATCTGAAAGCGGTTATGGTTGTGGCGTGGGCCTTTTTTTGTGTGCCCACATCTGTTTTTGCGGCCTCATGCCCGGAACTGTTTGCAAAGGATGTTTCCCCAGCGGTTTTGGAGGAAACGTACCGTAGCGGCACAGTCATGGTGTGTAATGGGCACTATGCTGTTCTAGTCTCTGAACAAACGCGCGGCCCCCTATGGTCTGCTGAAGATCTGACTGAAGAAGATCTGGAAATAGCGGATAAGACACAAAGACACGGCAGCTTCATGCCAGACCAGCGCCTGCCCGCAACCATGCAGGCGCAGTCTGCTGATTATACACGGTCGCATTATGACCGCGGGCACATGACACCCAGCGGGGATGCTCCCGGTTTTGCAGCGCAGAAAGAAAGCTTTCTCTTTTCCAATATTGTTCCGCAAACGCCTGAACTGAATCGTGGTCCGTGGGAAGGCGTTGAAAGTGCGGTACGGGGCTGGGCACGTGAAGAGGGCGAACTGTTTGTTGTGACAGGTCCGGGATATGACCCTGATAATACCCGCACCATTGGCCCAAACCGTATTCCGGTGCCCACAGTCATATGGAAAGCAGTGTATGACCCCGCCCAGAATGGCACGGGTGTTTATGTATGCATGAACACAGCGACCCCCACCTGCCGGATTACGTCAGTGGCTATGCTGACAAAGCTGGTGAATATTGATCCCTTCCCGGCCCTTCCTGCGGCAATAAAAGACCATGTTGCAGGCATGCCGCCTATCCGTGAAAGTCCGTACGCGTTGTCCCGTCAGGACCGCACGCGAAAATTGCTGAAAGAATGGGGCACCAAGACCGCGCGTAAGGCGCTGAGGGCGCTGGTAAAATCTCTGGTGCCGTAAATACGGAGGGAGCAAAAACATGCTTTCCTCCGTTGGGATTTTAACGGCTGTGTAAAAGAGGTTTTTCTAAGGAAACTATGCCCTGTGAGTGCGGCGGTGGAGGGGTTTGCAAGCCACACTCGAAGCTGGGATGGTTTAGAGCGCACGGGCTCCAATATCCGTGCGCCACTGGGCACCGTCCCACGAAATGGCTTTTACGCCAGCATAGGCACGGTCACGCGCTTCTTTCACGGTTTTTCCCACCGCGCAGACTGACAGCACGCGCCCACCGGAGACAACAAGATCACGCGCAGCGTTTTCCGTAGTGCCAGCCTGAAAAACGGTCACGCCGTCTAACGCATTGGCATCTGCAATGCCGGAAATGACAGCACCTGTTTCCGGTTTGGCCGGATACCCCTTTGCCGCCATCACAATGCTGATTGAGGCCTGATCAGAAAATGTGATTGGGGTGGCATCCAGTTGCCCGTCAGCCAATGCTTTCAGGGCGGGCAAAAGGTCAGATGTCAGGCGCAGAAGTAGCGCCTGTGCTTCAGGGTCGCCAAAGCGCACATTATATTCGATCAACTGCGGGCCGGTTTCTGTCAGCATCAGGCCCGCGAAAATCACACCACGGAATGGCGTGCCGCGCCGTGCCATTTCCGTCAGCATGGGGCGCACCATGATATCCAGCGCCTGCTCCTGCGCGACGCGGTCAAAGCCGCGTGGGGGGGAGACCGCCCCCATTCCGCCGGTGTTGGGGCCGGTGTCATTATCACCAATGCGCTTATGGTCCTGTGCCGCGCCGATCAGCGTAGCGGTCTCGCCCGAGCAGAAAGCGAACAGGGAGACTTCTTCCCCCACCAGGCAGTCTTCAATCACAACGCTACGGCCTGCATCGCCCATGCTGCCTTGTGTCATCATCTCCTGCACGGCGTCTTCTGCTTCGGCTATGGTCTGTGCAACCACAACCCCCTTGCCAGCAGCCAGACCGTCCGCCTTTACAACAATCGGGGCACCGCGTTCGCGCACATAGGTCAGGGCGTCTGCCACGGTGGTAAAGCGTTCACCTTGCGCGGTGGGAATCCCTGCCGCGTAGCAGATTTCCTTGGTAAAGCTTTTGCTGCCTTCAAGGCGTGCTGCGGCCTGTGTGGGGCCAGCGCAGGCCAGATCAGCCTTGGCGCAGGCATCCGCCAGACCGGCCACTAACGGGGCTTCGGGGCCGGGTACCACCAGATCAATCTGTTGTTCTTTGGCAAAGGTGATCAGGGCGGGCACGTTTTCCACGCCAATAGGCACATTGATGCCAAGGTCTGCCGTGCCGGGGTTGCCGGGGGCAATGAACAGCGCCGTCAGGTGCGGCGAGCGGGCAAGTGTTGCGGCCAGCGCATGTTCCCGCCCGCCTGATCCAACCAGTAATACCCGCATCGTTTTCTCCCGCATCATGTAAGGTCTGCTCTTTCAGGGCGAGCGTCTGTAGCATAGGTTAGGGCCATGGACGAAGGGTTTGCAGCAGGCGCACCTTCCGCAGGGAATGTGCCGGAATATACAGTCTCGGAAATTTCAGGGGCCATCAGGCGCACGCTTGAAGGCTCGTTCAGTTGCGTGCGGGTGCGCGGCGAGATTACCGAATTCAAGCGTTATCCCTCCGGGCACATCTATTTCTCCCTGAAGGATGAGCGCGGCAAGATAGCAGGTGTGGTCTGGCGCGGGTCTGTCTCTCGCCTTGGATTGGTGCCGGAGAACGGGCTGGAAATTATCGCCACAGGCAAGATTTCGGCCTATGGCGAGCGTTCCAGCTATCAGCTTGTTGTCGAGCGGATGGAGTATGCGGGTGAAGGCGCGCTGCTGGCCCGTATTGAACGACTACGCCTGAAACTGGCTGAAGAAGGCCTGTTTGATGCGGATCGTAAACGGCCTTTGCCACTTCTGCCAAATGTGATTGGGGTTGTCACCTCGGCACAGGGAGCGGTGCTGCATGATATCCGCACAACGCTGGCGCGCCGCTTCCCCCGTCAGCTACTGGTCTGGCCGGTCGCGGTGCAAGGCGAAGGGGCTGCGGCACAGGTCAAGGCTGCGATTGACGGGTTTTCCCGTCTTGATGGCACAGGGCCAGTGCCCCGGCCCGATGTGCTGATTGTGGCCCGCGGTGGTGGCTCGCTTGAAGACCTGATGGCATTCAACGATGAATCTGTTGTGCGTGCGGCGGCGGCCTGCACCATTCCGCTGATTTCAGCCGTGGGGCATGAAACCGATACAACGCTGATTGATTTTGCGTCTGACCGCCGGGCCCCCACCCCTACAGCGGCCGCCGAAATGGCTGTGCCTGTTCGGTCAGAACTTCTGGCTGATCTGGAGCACCGGGGCGCGCGGGCGCTGGGCGCTTTGTCCCGCCTGATGCAGACAGCCCGCCTGCGGCTGGACCGCGCTGCCGCGGCCCTGCCTGATCTGCCAAGTCTGCTGCAAACAGCCCGGATGCAGCTTGATGACCGAGGGCGCAGGCTTGATAACGCCCTGCCGAATTTTGTTCACAAACAGCGTTCTGCTCTGGTTGCGGTTGAACGGCATATGCCGTCGGTTGAAACCTTACTGTCAACACGGCGCACACGTCTGGCATTGTTGGGGAGCAGCCTGCAAAGCGGGTTGCGGCATAGTGTTCAGATGCGTGAAGCGCGGTTGGGCCGCCTCCGCATTTCGCCCGCACCGCTGGCGGCGCTTGTCCGTGAAAGGCGTGTGGCGTTGGCAGGCATAGGGGGACAGCTTGAAGCCGTTTCTCCACAAGCGGTGTTGGCCCGTGGGTATGCCCTGGTTACGGCGGGTGGGCAGCCGGTGACATCTGCCAAAGCCCTGAAGCTGGGGGAAGACGTAACGCTGACATTTGGCGATGGCAGCCGCGATGCCGTGATTGGCCGCAAGAAAGCCAAGGACAAGGCTCAAGGCTTACTTGATTTTTGAGGATACCGGGATGCTTGGAGTCACGCTCTGTTCAGAGTATGACTGCAAAGAGAAAAACAGGGCTGCAACGCCCAAGCTGAGCGTAAGGGAAAAACGCATGTCCATCCGTTTTCTGACCCGTGCCACGGGCTGTCTTGTGTTGGGCCTGCTGGCCGGGTGCGCGGCACAACCGCAGCAGACGGCGTCACGTATTCCCCCGCAGAGCTTTGCTCCCGGCATGGTGTCTGACACACCGCATGACGACAGCAAGCTGACCAACGATCCATCCGCCCCGGCTAACACACCATTATGTGGTGTGGCCGCGCGCGAAGCTATTGCAGCCGCAAGCCAGAACTACCCGCAGCCGCTGACATCCGGAAACAGCTGCGTGCAAAATGCGTGCTTCAACCCCCAGACCGGCACCTATATTGCCGCTGACGGTACAGCCCGCGTTTGCCGTTAAGGCGAGAGGTCAAGCATCGGGGGACTGTCCCGATGCTATTATTGTCGTAAGCAGACTTTTCTGTTCAGCGTTTTGCTGATAGGGAAGACCCCAGCCGCGAGAGTGACGGAACGGTAGACGTAGTCGGCTCAAAATCGACCGCCGCAAGGCATAGGGGTTCGAGTCCCCTCTCTCGCACCAGAGCTTGTCTCACTTCCCTTGATACCGGACAGGGTGATGACCGTTTCACAATCCACAGTTTCCTCTCGTCCGGCTCTCCGCCCTGCCAATCCGTGTTTTTCTTCCGGTCCGTGCGCCAAGCGCCCCGGCTGGAGTGTCTCTGCCCTGTCTGACGCCCTGACTGGCCGCTCTCATCGTTCTGCTGAAGGCCGCGCACGGCTGGCGGATGTAATTGAGCGTTCCTGCACGGTGCTGGGTATTCCGGACGGCTGGCGTGTCGGGATTGTGCCTGCGTCTGATACAGGTGCGGTTGAAATGGCATTGTGGTCCCTGCTTGGGCCGCGTCCGGTTGATGTTCTGGCGTTTGAAAGTTTTTCGTCCCTGTGGGCGCAGGATATCGTGTCCCAACTGAAATTGGATAACGCCCGTGTGCTGAAGGCAGATTATGGGCGACTGCCTGATCTGGCTGACGTCAACTGGGCGCATGATGTGGTTCTGGCATGGAATGGCACAACGTCGGGTGTCTGCCTGCCATCGGCTGACGTTATTCCGAAAGACCATGATGGGCTGGTCATCTGTGATGCCACGTCCGCGGCTTTCGCTATGGATTTACCGTGGGACCGTCTGGATGTTGTCACATGGTCCTGGCAGAAGGCGCTGGGTGGCGAAGCCGCCCACGGTATGCTGGCGCTTTCGCCCCGAGCCGTTGAACGGCTGGAGCAGTTCCAGACAGACCGCCCCTTGCCCAAGATTTTCCGCCTTATGGCAAAAGGTGCGTTGATTGAAGGCATCTTTAAGGGAGACACCATCAACACCCCGTCCATGCTGTGTGTGGAAGATGCGCTGGATAGCCTGAAATGGGCCGCATCCGTTGGTGGTCTGGCAGGCCTGAAAGCCCGCAGTCAGGCTAATCTGGCAGAAGTCAGCGCATGGGAAGCCAAAACCAACTGGGTTTCTTTTCTGGCAGAAAACGAGGCGGAGCGTTCTTCAACGTCCATCTGCCTGTGCATTGTGGCCCCATGGTTCCTCGCGCTGGAACGAGCCGAGCAGATGAAAGTGGTCAAGAAAATGACGGCTCTGCTGGAGCAGGAAGGTGTTGCATTTGATATAGCCAGCTACCGGGATGCACCTGCCGGGCTACGCATCTGGGGTGGTGCAACGGTTGAAGCCAGTGACGTGCGCGCACTCCTGCCGTGGTTGGACTGGGCGTTTGAACAGGTATCACCAGCGTAACCTGACAGGGTGATTGCTCAGCAGCTTAAAGTGAACCGGCCCTAACAGGCCGGTTTTTTTATTGTATGGCAAAGTGTCTGGTGTGCAGGCCTTTTGCTGCGCCTGTATTTTTGCGTTTCGTTTTTGAAACAGGGTGGACGTGGGCCATAATTCGACGCATCGTTATGGCACCAGCTTGAAAAAGCATAGACACCTAAACAAAGTGCTCACACATGCGAACCAGTTTTTCTCTCTCCAAACTCTGTCAAAGCCGCGCGTCATGGTCTGGTCTGGCCACATATGGGGCTCTGTCAGCCCTTGCGGTTGTATTATGCTCCGGCACGGCATTTTCAGCCCCACCGCAGCCTGATGCGCTAACCGTGCAAACCGGGTCTGATATTCCAGCCAAAGTGACCTTCCCAACCGCAGAGCAGCAGCGCGATTACGTCAAGCGCGTTGTCATGGTGCCGATGCGTGATGGGGTGAAATTATATACCGTTATTGTCATTCCCAAAAACACCCGTAACGCCCCTATTCTGCTGACACGCACCCCCTACAACGCAAAGGGACGGGCTAACCGTGTGCCTAATGCTCTAACCATGCGGGAACTGCTTCCGCAGGGTGACGATGTGTTTGTGGATGGCGGCTACATCCGTGTGTTTCAGGATATCCGGGGAAAATATGGGTCGGAGGGCGATTATGTCATGACGCGCCCCCCTCAGGGACCGCTGAACCCGACCAAAACGGATGAAACGACCGATGCGTGGGATACCATCGACTGGCTGGTGCATAACGTGCCTGAAAGTAACGGCCGTGTTGGCATGACCGGGTCATCTTATGAAGGGTTTACCGTGGTTATGGCGTTGCTTGACCCTCACCCAGCGCTCAAGGTCGCCGCGCCGGAAAGCCCGATGGTTGATGGCTGGATGGGTGACGACTGGTTCCATTACGGAGCCTTTCGTCAGGGAACATTCGACTACTTTACCGAACAGATGAGTGTGCGGGGGGAAGGTGATACCATTCCGCGCAAAGATGCAGATGATTATACCAATTTTCTGAAAGCGGGGTCAGCCGGTAGTTTTGCGACACAGGCAGGGCTGGACCAGTATCCATTCTGGCAGAGAATGCATGCGCACCCTGCCTATGATGCCTTCTGGCAGGGGCAGGCGTTGGATAAACTTCTGGTCCAGAAAAAGCCTGTTGTGCCCATGCTTTGGGAACAGGGGCTTTGGGATCAGGAGGATATGTGGGGTGCCATTCACGCGTGGCAGGCGCTAAGGGACGCGGATGTCAAAACGCCCAACACATTGGTTATGGGGCCATGGCGGCACAGCGGTGTCAATTACAATGGCTCTGAGCTTGGACCGCTGTCTTTTGAAGGTGATACTGCGCACCAGTATAGACGCGATGTATTCCGACCATTTTTTGACGAATATCTTAAACCAGGCAGTGCCAGCGTACATCTGCCAGAAGCCATTATTTACAACACAGGTGATCAGAAATGGGATTATTATCGCTCATGGCCATCTGTTTGCGAAAATGACTGCACGGGCAAGCTGACGCCTCTGTTCCTTGGCGGGGGGCATAGCCTGATCTTCACCCACCCGGATAAAGATGACGCAGATAGTTACGTGTCTGACCCTGCACACCCGGTACCATTTCTGGCCCGGCCTTTTGCGTTTTCTATGGGGGCTCGCTGGAAAAGCTGGCTGGTGCAGGATCAGCGTGAAGCTGAAGCCCGACCGGACGTGTTGACCTATGAAACAGACGTGCTTGATGCGCCTGTTAGGGTGAGTGGCGTGCCGGTGGCAGACCTGTTTGCCGCAACAACGGGCACCGATTCAGACTGGGTGGTAAAACTGATTGACGTGCAGCCTGCCGCAACGCCGGATAACCCGAAAATGGGTGGTTACGAATTACCCGTTTCCATGGATATTTTCCGGGGGCGATACCGCACCAGTTTTGAAAAACCGGAAGCAATTCCGGCAAACACAACGCAGCGTTATCACTTCACCTTACCTGCTGTGAATCATGTTTTTGCCAAGGGACACCGCATTATGGTGCAAATTCAGTCTTCCTGGTTCCCTTTGTATGACCGGAATCCCCAGAAATTTGTGCCGAATATTTTTGATGCGAAACCTGACGATTATAGTGTGGCAACACAAAGTATTCACCGGGGCGGAAACGCTGCAACATCCATTCTGCTGCCTGTTGTGAAGCCCGGCCAGCAGTAAGGGTAAGCAAGCGTTCTTATTAAAGAGGATTTGCTGTTTTAGGAGCGCATTCAGCAAGGCACACTCTGACCGGAGTGTGCCTTGTTTTCTATTTTCCAATTTATGCAATGTCAGGTGAGGATTATGGCGCACACAAAGGTTCAGATGTCACACTTAACGGCTTCGACCATGCGTGAGGTTGCAGCCAGAAACCCTGTCATTCTTTTGCCTTTGGGGAGTTTTGAAGATCAAGGCCCCCATATGCCAATGGGTGACTATCTGCTGGCGGATGCCATGGCAGAGCGCATTGCACAGCAGGCTACACAAAATGGTCTGGAAACTTATGTAGCTCCTGTTCTGCCGTTTGGTGGGGCAGATTATTTTGGGTACATGCCGGGTGGAATAGCACTGTCTCAAACAACATTTCAGGCTGTTCTCACTGATATGTTGACTGGTTTGCTACGACATGGGCTGACGCGCCTGATTATTCTGAATGGCCATGGTGGAAACTGCACCATGATCCATGATGTGACACATGCGCTATGGCGTCAAAACAACGTTGTTATTCCCAGTTTCTATTTGTGGCGTGTTGCTGCAAGCTTGATGCCGCAGATTATGGGTGCAGAAGTGGCAGGACGCTCTGGTGGGCACGGCGCGAACCCGCTGACCAGCATAGGCATGTTTTTGAAACCAGAGCTTGTAGAAAATACAAAAATACCGACACAGAGCCATGAAAAAACGGCTTGGGGATTAAAGGTTCTTGATTTTGGTACAGTTGACCTGAATGGTGTTCCTGTCTCCATTCCCCTTGAAGGGGATAGCACGGCAACGCAGGGTGTTGGACGCGGAAACCCTGCGTTGTGTAATGCAGAAGACGGGAAAATTTTAACGCAGAAACTGGTTGATTATGGGGTTCAACTTGTCGCGCATGTCATGCAACAAAGTGCATAAAGATGAAGCCGTTCTAACAGCCAAACTATAAGAAAATGAAAGAGTATTTTTGTAGATAATTTTTCTTAAGTAAAAAGCGAAAAATATAGTTTTATAAAAACAACAAATAGATTTTGATGAAAAATTCACCAAAAGGCAGCAGAGTAATCTGCTGCCTTTTGAACGGAAGGCGCGAAATCAGGAGCGGAAATCAATCACAATCCGGCCTTCAACTTTGCCTTCTTCCAGTTTGGCAAAAATATCATTGATATTTTCAAGTTTGTCAGTCTGGGTAACAGACGTTACTTTTCCATCAGCAAAGAAAGACAGAGCTTCGATCATATCAAGACGTGTGCCAACAATTGAACCACGGATAGTGGTTCCCTTCATGACCATATCAAAAATGGAGATAGGGAATTCACCGGGTGGCAAACCGTTTAACACAAGGGTGCCGCCAGCCCGAACATACCCCATAGCTTGTGAAAAGGCCTTTGTTGAAACAGCCGTAATCAGGCCGCCATGCACGCCTCCAACCTCTTTCTGAATGAAAGCTGCTGGGTCAGTTTCTCTTGCGTTTACTGTTAAGGCCGCACCAAGTTTGCGGGCGGTTTCCAGTTTGCTGTCGTCAATATCAATCGCAATAACATTCAGCCCCATAGCTACGCCATATTGCACCGCCATCTGCCCCAGACCACCCACGCCGGAAATTGCAACCCAGTTCCCGGCTTTGGTGTCGGTCATTTTCAGACCTTTATAAACGGTCAGACCCGCACAGAGAACAGGCGCAACCTTGATCGGGTCAATGCCCTTGGGAAGGCGCGCCACGTAATTTGGGTCTGCCACAACATATTCAGCAAAACAGCCGTTGACAGAATATCCCGTTTCTTCCTGCTTTGCGCACAGGGTTTCCCATCCACCAAGACAATGTTCGCAATGGCCGCAGGCGGAGTACAGCCACGGCACGCCGACTTCATCCCCTTCCTTCACCCATGTGACATTGCTGCCAACTTTGGCGACAATCCCCACACCTTCATGCCCCGGAATAAAAGGGAGGCTTGGTTTTTTGGGCCAGTCACCCGCCGCAGCGTGCAAATCTGTATGACAGACGCCACAGGCAGTCATTTTAACAAGAATCTGGTCTGGGCGGATGTCGGGAATATCCAGTTCTTCAATGGTCAGCGCCTTGCCAAATTCATGAACAACGGCTGCTTTCATTTTTCCTGACATATGTCTCTCTTTCATTCTTCTTGGTTTTATCGACACCTGCCGGGCAGGGAAGATGTTTCCCTGCCCGTTTTTTCAGTTGGTGCCAAGTGCCTTTACGGCTTCAACCATTTTGGATAGGACGGCCTGTGCATCCCCATAGACCATGGTGGTATTTTTCTGGAAAAAGAGGGGGTTTTCTACACCAGAATACCCGACCCCCTGCCCGCGTTTAATCACAAATACTTCTCGTGCCTTATCAGCATTCAAAATGGGCATGCCGTAGATAGGAGAGGATTTGTCAGTTCGGGCTGACGGGTTGACCACATCGTTTGCGCCAATAATCAGAGCCACGTCTGTTGATGCAAAACTGTCGTTAATATCATCCATATCGTAAATCATGTCGTAAGGGACACCGGCTTCTGCCAGAAGCACGTTCATATGTCCGGGCATACGGCCTGCAACAGGGTGGATGGCAAATTTGACGTCAACACCATTCGCAACCAGTATTTTTACAAACTCATAAAGTTTCTGCTGGGCCTGTGCGACGGCTAACCCATAACCGGGCACAATAATTACGCTGGACGCATAGCGCATGGTTGTCGCTGCGTCAGACGGTTCCGCAGATTTCATCTCGCCTTGCGGACCTTCTGCGCTGGCAGAAGAGGTTTCACCAAAATTACTGAACAAGACGTTGGTTAAAGACCTGTTCATGGCTTTTGCCATCAGAACAGTCAGCAATGTGCCTGCTGAGCCGACAACCATACCCGCAATCATCAGGGCCGGGTTGCCCATAACATACCCTTCAAGCCCCACAGCCAAGCCGGTGAAGGCGTTATAGAGCGAGATAACCACCGGCATGTCTGCACCACCGATTGGAAGTGTCATACACACCCCAAAAAGCAATGCAGCAAGGAAGAAAAGGTCACGCAGAGGCGCACCGGTTGGGGTGCCATAATACAGAATAGCTGCTGCACCCAGAATGACGGAGGCCAGAAAGAGAAGCCCATTGAACAGACGTTGGCCTTTGAACCGCACCGGCTTTTTCATACGCCCGTCCAGTTTGGCCCAGGCGATGATGGAACCTGTTAAGGAAATACACCCGATCAAGGCACCAATAACCGTAATAGTAAGATGCAGGGGGGACGTCGGCTGGTCACTTAATAGTTCAACAGCGGCAAGACAGGCGGCCGAGCCACCACCCATGCCATTAAACAGCGCGACCATCTGGGGCATGGCGGTCATCTGCACGCTGCGTCCGCGCAAGCCAGCCCAGGCTCCCCCGAGGATTAAAGCGAGAACGCCCAACCCAATATTAACCAGAAGATGCGGGCGGACAGCATCGCTGACGTTTAACAGATTAAGAAAAGTTGCCGCGACAACAAAGATCATCCCGTACCCTGCTGTCACAATGCCAGAAACAGCCGTGACGGGGGATGACATGGCTTTCAGCCCATAGATAAACAGGGCGGAGGCTATCAGGCCACTAAAGCCGACAATATATTCGACAAACATCAGGGTTGCCCTTTTTTGGCATTATCTTTCTGGCTTGGGCGGAACATGGCCAGCATGCGGTCTGTCACCACGTAGCCGCCCATGACGTTTCCTGCGCCCAGAAATACGCCAATAAACCCGATAATCTGGGCTGGCAGGCTGGTGGCGGTAAACAGCGCATCAAGTGCGCCAACAACCACAATCCCATGAATGAAGTTTGAGCCTGACATAAGCGGTGTATGCAAAATGGATGGCACGCGGCTGATAACAACATACCCCGTGAAGGCCGCCAGCATGAACACGTACAGGGCGATAATGAAGGTCATGGAGGTTTCAGCAGCCATTATGCGTGCTCCGTTTGGGCCGTTTCGACAACTTGTCTGATGGCATCGTTGGTAATGACGCCGTCATGCGTCAGTGTGGTGCCCTTAATCACATCATCCGTGAAATCAGGCTTCAGTTCGCCCTCTTTCAGCACCTGTTCAAGAAGATTGAAAATGTTCTTGGCATAAAGTTCGCTAGCCTGCTGTGCCAGACAGGATGGCAGGTTTATGGGGCCAACCAGAGTAACCGGGCCTATTTTTACAATGTCCCCGGGTTGTGTGCCTTCACAGTTGCCGCCGTTTTCGGCCCCCATATCAACGACAACAGATCCTTCTTTCATGCCTGCAAGCTGTTCTGCGTCAATCAGTCGGGGCGCGCGCTTACCGGGGACAGAGGCGGTGGTGATAATCATGTCAGCCTGTGCAATATGTTGCGTAAGAACACTACGCACCTTGGCTTTTTCATCATCTGTCAGTTCACGGGCGTATCCGCCGGTGCCACGGGCATCGACGCCCGTATCGACAAATTTCGCACCGACAGATTCCGCTTCCTCTTTCGTTTCGGGGCGGACGTCATACCCTTCGCAGACTGCGCCAAGGCGATGGGCTGTTGCCAGAGCCTGTAACCCGGCCACCCCTAACCCCATAACCAGAACCCGTGCTGCCCGGAGCGACCCGACGGCGGTGGTCATCATGGGCAGGATTTTCTGCATATGAACTGAGGCCAGCAGGGGGGCATAATAACCTGCCAAAGCGGCCTGACTGGACAGGGCATCCATGGCCTGCGCACGGCTGATACGTGGAATCATTTCCATGGCAAAGGTGGTGATTTTTGAATCGCGGAGCGTTCTTACCAGATCTGTATTCATGCGGGCGTAAATGAACGACACCAACACTGCGCCCGGCTTCATTCTTTTTACGATATCGACAGACGGGGGCTGCACGGCCAGAACAATATCGGCATCTGCCAGAAGCTTTGTCTGATCCGCTTCTATTGTTTCTTTGCTGTACGCGGTGTCTGGAAAGGTGGCGGCCGCACCAGCGCCGGCCTCCAGCACGATGGACGCGCCCAGTTTTTCCAGTTTCTGGGCGACGACGGGTATCATGGCAACCCGTTTTTCGCCCGCGGTTGTTTCTTTTATAATTGCTATTTTAACAGGCACGGCTTTTTCCATTTTTTACGTTTTCGGGGCCTGCCGAAGGCCATTGGCCCCTCAAAGCGGAGAAACCTTTAAAACGAGACTAAGCAGTTTTATCAGAAAAACTGCATTGACCTGTGTCAAAAAAAACAGAAATTGAATGAATTAGCCCGTTTAGAAATATTATTTTTAGGTAAGGTATTTTTTGGTTATCAGAGTGTTATTTTATTACATTCGCAAGCGCCAGATTGATGCTGGCGGCCTGTGTTTTCCTATAATGAAACAAAAACACAGACCGCGTATGTGAAGGCGCAAAATGCAGCTTATTTTTTAAGAAGGTCGAACGGTGCCCAGCTGCGGCCATCGCGGGCCAATAAAGCATCGGCAGATGGGGGGCCACTGCTTCCTGCGTCATATGGGTCTGGCGGAGTGGTCGATGCGTCCCACGCTTTCAGCACAGGGTCTACCGCACGCCATGCGGCTTCAATATTATCGGCACGTTGAAACAGGGTCGCATTACCCTGAAGGCAATCATACAGAAGGGTTTCGTAGCCAACATTCGGAATACTGCCGAAGCTATCTTCATAGCGAAATTGCGAGACAACTTCCTCGACAATGGTTTCCGGGCCGGGCTGTTTGGCATTGAAGTGCAAATCAGCCCCTTTTTCGGGGCGGATATTATAGACAAAGCGGTTAGGCACCTGTGGTGTGCCTTCTGCTGTGTGAAATAAGGGGTGGGGTGTCTGCTTGAACTGCACCACAACTTCCGTCACGCTGGAATTCAGTGCTTTGCCTGTGCGCAGGTAAAAAGGCACACCGGCCCAGCGCCAGGTATCGATTTCTATTTTCAGGGCGGTGTAGGTTTCGGTCATACTGTCAGCGGCAACGCCTTTGCTGTCACGGTAGGCAGAAATAGCACGTCCTTCTATGGTGCCAGCCCGATATTGGCCCCGCACCGCGTTTTCAGGTGAGATGGGCCGAATGGCGTCAAATACGGCCTGTTTGGCGTTTCGTATGGCTTCCGCCTTTAGG
This sequence comes from Acetobacter indonesiensis, assembly GCF_000963945.1. Classification (GTDB taxonomy): domain Bacteria; phylum Pseudomonadota; class Alphaproteobacteria; order Acetobacterales; family Acetobacteraceae; genus Acetobacter; species Acetobacter indonesiensis. Next base: position 171,096 of record NZ_BAMW01000057.1, read on the forward strand.
GACGATGGCGGTTCCATAGCCACAAGTGCCAGTATCTGGAATAAATGGTTGGGCACCATGTCTCTTAAAGCGCCCGTCGCATCGTAAAACGCGCCACGCCCTTCAACCGAGAGAAGCTCGGCAGCGGTAATCTGAATGTGGTCTATGTAATCACGCCGCCAGAGTGGGTCGAACAGCAGATTGCTGAACCGCAGAGCCAGAAGGTTCTGCACGGTCTCCTTCCCCAGAAAATGATCCACGCGATAGATCTGGGATTCTTTCAGAAACGAAAGCAGATGGGCATTCAGGGCCTGTGCGGATTGCAGGTCTGTGCCAAACGGTTTTTCAATGACCAGCCGACGGAAGTGGTCATCGGTTTCTGTCAGAAGACCGGCTTTTGCCAGTGTCTCGGCGGCGGGTTCAAAAAAACGAGGTGGGGTGGCCAGATAAAAAACCGCACTCCGGTCTGCGATGTCGGCGCAGAGAGGAGCCAGAGCCTCGGCTGAGGTAAAATCAAGCGCGCGATATGTCATGCGCTCGGTCAGCCATGACCATGCCTTTTCATCTATGCTGGGCGTATAGAATTCGGCGTGGCTGTCTTTGGTGAAGGTTTCAATCTTTGCCCGAAGTGAACCGACCCATTCCTCGGTTGTGTGATCTTCCAGGCTGACGCCAATAATCTGAAAGTCATCAGGCAGAAATCCGTTGCACGTCAGGTCATACAGGGCGGGCACAAGCAGGCGATGGGTCAGATCTCCCCCAGCCCCGAGGATAACAAGAGTGCCTGCCGGGGCAGGCTGCGTCGCGACAGGGGCCACCAACGGGCCACGAGTAGGCGGGAGAGACGGTGACACAACCAAAACGATTCTCCTTAAGGGCGTTACGCTAAAGAATGTCACACACCGGAAGAAAAACGGGCGCGGTGCCTGCTTGCTGGGGTGGTGGCAATTCCATTTATGCCCGGCTTGGTCTAGATTCTCGGCCCGGTCAGGCTTTCGACAAGAACAGAAGATAACAAAGAGATAGGTGGAGTTATGGGGTATCGGGTTGCAGTTGTAGGGGCCACAGGCGCTGTTGGGCGTGAAATCTTAAAGACTCTGGCGGAACGGGAGTTCCCGGTTGATGAGATTGTGGCTCTTGCTTCCCCGCGGTCTACAGGGCGTGAAGTGTCTTTTGGTGACAAGACTCTGAAAGTTCAGAATCTTGAAACCTTTGACTTTACGGGCTGGGATGTAGGGCTGTTTTCTCCCGGTGGGGCCGTTTCTGCCAAATATGCCCCTATTGCCGCCAAGGCTGGGTGCGTGGTGATTGATAACACCTCCCACTTCCGGATGGAGCCAGACGTGCCGCTGGTGGTGCCGGAAGTGAACCCCGATGCCTTGAAGCGCATGAAGCGCAATATTATTGCCAACCCCAACTGTTCGACCATTCAGATGCTGGTGGCGCTGAAGCCCCTACATGACCTGTTCACGCTCAAACGCGTTGTGGTGTCTACCTATCAGGCAGTTGCCGGTGCGGGTAAGGACGGCATGGACGAACTGTTTGCCCAGACTCGGGGCAGTTTCGTGAATGACCCGCCGAAAATTGAGCAGTTCCAGAAACAGATTGCGTTCAACTGCATTCCGCAGATTGATCGCTTCATGGATGATGGTGCCACCAAGGAAGAGTGGAAAATGACGGTCGAGACCAAAAAGATTCTCGACCCCGATATTGCCGTCATTGCAACCTGTGTGCGTGTGCCGGTGTTTATTGGTCATTCAGAAGCCGTGGTGGCGGAGTTTGAAGAACCCGTTGACATCAAGCGGGCGCGTGAAGCGCTGCGTGAGGCCGATGGCGTGATTCTACGCGATGAACGTGAAGACGGCGGCTATGTGACTCCGATTGAATGCGTGGGGGAAGACGCAACCTACGTGTCACGCCTTCGTGTCGACCCTACGGTGCCAAATGGTCTCGCCTTCTGGTGTGTGTCCGATAATCTGCGGAAAGGTGCGGCTCTGAACGCAGTTCAGATTGCCGAAACCATGGTTGCGCTCGACCTCCTGCCTAAACACGGCTGAGTGAGGCTGCTCCGCCTCTCGGTCTCGTGTTGCGTGACCGAATTGACCGCTTAGCAGGCGGGGCGTAGGACGAAATCAATGCAGAAACGCTGGCACTAAGCCAGTGTAGGGATAGACGGACGGGATACGAGGCTGACAATGCAGGATATCCGGAAGGCGCTCTACGTAGGGAGCCGAAGTGACGGCAGACTGATTCAGCGGCCTATGTCGCCGCATCTGCAAATTTACCGCTATCGGCTCTCTATGGTTCTTTCCATTTCGAACCGAATTACCGGTGTTGTGGCAACGGGTGGGGCTGCGCTTGGCGTTTTGTGGCTTTCTGCCGCTGCCAAAGGGCCGAAATCTTTCGAAACGGCACGTAAGGTGACAGGCAACCCGCTGGGGCAGCTTGTTCTGATCGGCTGGCTGGCATCTGTCGTGTACCATACGGTGGGTGGCATCCGGCATCTGATCTGGGATAGCGGCCACCGCTACGACAAAACTGAAATCAACAAGGATGGCCCTGTTGCTGTTGGGGTAACCGCAGGTGTCAGCACTGTTCTGGCTGCCGGCCTGCTGTGTGTCGCAGGTGGGCGGGCCCGTGCCCGCGCCAAGGCAAGAAAGGCAGGCTGAGATGAACGCTTCACCCTCACATATTGAAGTCATGCGCTCCCAGCTTGGTCGGGCGCGCGGGCTTGGCGCTGGTGGATCAGGTGTTGGCCATTGGTGGGCTGAACGCGTATCTGCCGCAACGCTTCTGCCACTTTCAACGTGGTTTATCGTTCAGATGTTCCGCCTTGGCGGGGCTGATCATGCCGAAGTGGTCAAATGGGGTGGCAAGCCCGTTAATGCGACCATGCTGGCGGCGCTGATTATCACGACATTCTACCACGCCCAGATGGGCCTGCAGGTGATTGTCGATGACTATGTGCATGGCAAGGCGCATCTGCCAGCACGTATTCTGGTGAAAATCGGAACGTCCTTGATCGGGCTTCTGGGCGTGTTTGCCATCATCAAGCTGGTGGCTGCGGGCAATAGCCAGAAATCCTGAAGAAATCTGAACCTTTGTGCTGCCCTGCTATGTTTTGGCGTGGGCGGTGCAGTTCCTGAAGATATGACAGGCCGAACGCACATGGGAGCGCCGTCACGATGAATGCCAATACCTCTCCTTCTCGGGGAGCCTACCGGATTATCGACCACGCTTATGATGTTGTGGTTGTGGGTGCAGGCGGGTCCGGCCTGCGTGCAACGCTGGGCATGGGGGCCGCTGGCCTGAAAACCGCCTGCGTGACCAAAGTTTTCCCGACACGAAGCCACACGGTTGCCGCACAGGGCGGTATCGGTGCTTCACTGGGTAACATGGCCGAAGATAACTGGCGCTGGCACATGTATGACACCGTAAAGGGGTCAGACTGGCTGGGTGATCAGGACGCCATTGAGTTCATGTGCCGTGAAGCCGTGCCTGCTGTGCAGGAACTGGAACATTTTGGTGTTCCGTTCTCCCGCACGGAAGATGGTAAAATCTATCAGCGCCCGTTTGGTGGGCACATGAGCGACTTTGGTAAGGCCCCCGTGCCGCGTGCCTGCGCCGCGGCTGACCGTACCGGCCATGCCATTTTGCACACGCTGTACCAGCAGTGCCTGAAGCATAACGTCGAATTTTTTGTCGAATATTTCGCCATTGATCTGATCATGGATGAAGAAGGCGCTTGCCGCGGTGTAATCGCCTGGTGTCAGGATGACGGCACGATCCATCGCTTCAATGCGAAAATGGTGGTGCTCGCGACTGGTGGGTATGGTCGTGCTTATCAGTCCTGCACATCGGCTCATACCTGCACGGGTGATGGCGGCGGCATGGCCATGCGTGCTGGCCTGCCCACGCAGGATATGGAGTTTGTTCAGTTCCACCCCACCGGCATTTACCCGGCAGGCTGTCTGCTGACGGAAGGTTGCCGTGGGGAAGGTGGTTATCTGACCAACTCTGAAGGTGAACGCTTTATGGAGCGTTATGCGCCGACAGCGAAAGACCTTGCCTCCCGTGACGTGGTGTCTCGTGCCATGACGATCGAGATTAAGGAAGGTCGCGGTGTCGGGTCGAAGAAAGACCATATCATGATGCATCTTGAGCATCTGGGGTCTGACCTTCTGCACCAGCGTCTGCCCGGGATTATTGAAACAGCCCGTATTTTCGCGGGTGTGGATGTAACCAAGGAACCAGTGCCGGTTCTGCCGACAGTGCACTATAATATGGGTGGTATCCCCACCAATATTCATGGCGAAGTGGTGCGCCCGACAGCCGATAATCCGGATGCCGTTGTGCCCGGTCTGATGGCCGTTGGTGAAGCCGCCTGCGTATCTGTGCATGGGGCTAACCGTCTGGGCACGAACTCACTGCTTGATCTTATTGTGTTTGGCCGTGCTGCTGCCCGTCGTGCGGCTGAAATTGTCAAACCGACCGATTTTGTGAAGCCGCTGCCTGCTGGGGCTGGTGAAGCTGCGCTCGATCGTCTGGACAAACTGCGCTACGCCAAAGGTGGTACGAAGGTTTCGGCTATGCGTGACCGCCTACAGCGTGACATGCAGGCGCATGCCGCCGTGTTCCGTACGCAGGAAAGCCTTCAGGAAGGCGTGGACAAGATCCGCGATATCTGGAGCGGCCTGGGTGATATTTCTGTCGCTGACACCTCCTTGATCTGGAACAGTGACCTGATGGAAGCGCTGGAGTTTGAAAACCTTCTGGCCAACGCCACGGTGACACTGGAAAGCGGTCTGGCCCGGCATGAAAGCCGCGGAGCCCACGCACGGGATGACTTCCCTGACCGTGACGACAAGGAGTGGATGAAGCACTCTGTTTCCTGGTTGGATGACAAAGGCGGTGTCGAGCTGACTTATCGTCCGGTTCATATGAAGACCCTGACAGACGATGTTGAGGTCTTCCCACCCAAAAAGCGCGTTTACTGATCTGCCGGCACGAACGGGCGAATAAGGGAGGCAAAGATGGTTGAACTCAGACTGCCGCGCAACAGCGAGATCGGGAAAGGCAAAACCTTTCCCGCGCCAGCCGGGGCTAAAAACGTCAGAACATTCAAGGTGTATCGTTGGACACCGGATGATGACAAAAATCCGGTTGTTGATTCCTACGAACTTGATCTTGATACAATTGGTCCGATGGTGCTTGACGCCATTATCCATATCAAGAACGAGGTCGACCCGACCCTGACCTTCCGGCGGTCCTGCCGTGAAGGGATCTGCGGGTCCTGTGCGATGAACATTGACGGTGAAAACACGCTGGCGTGTCTGAAGCCGATCAAGGACATTAAGGGCGATGTGCGGATTTATCCTCTGCCACATATGCCGATTGTTAAAGACCTTGTTTCAAACCTTGATGGTGCCTATGCGCAGTTGCGCTCCATTGAGCCATGGATGAAGTCTGACAGCGCGCCGCCACCCGATGGCGAACGCAAGCAGAGCATCGAAGAACGTGAAAAGCTGGATGGGATGTGGGAGTGCATTCTGTGCTTCTGCTGCACAACATCCTGCCCGTCTTACTGGTGGAACGGGGACCGCTATCTAGGCCCAGCCGTGCTTCTGGCAGCGTATCGCTGGATTGCGGATAGTCGTGACGAACATACAGGCGACCGTCTGGATGCGTTGGAAGACACATTCAAACTCTATGCCTGCCGTACCATTATGAACTGCACCCAGACCTGCCCCAAAGGCCTTAACCCGGCCAAAGCGATTGGGCGCATCAAGGAATTGCAGATTGAGCGTAAACTTTAAGGGATATGCCCTTAAAGTAGCGACAGCATGACATTAAGCTAACAGCTTTCTGGTCAGAACTAAAGATGCTGTAGATGCTTGTGGTTCAACAAACCCCCGATCTGTCAGGTGACAGGTCGGGGGTTTTGTGTTTCTACGGGGGATAGAAACAAAGACGTCAAAGCAGTTATTTCAAAAGGTATTGACTTTTAATGTTTGGAAAATTCAAAAAATCTGAATTTTTAAGTCAGACGAATACGATCTTTTCTTCCTTTCGTTGTATGTCTTTTCTTGTTTTCCCCATAGCTATTCTCTTTGTAGGTTATCTTCTTTCTTACGCTATTCTGCCATTTTCAAATGGGGATACGGCTTATTACGTGGTAATTGGCCGGGGCATTCTGCGCGAACATGCGCTGCCCTATAGTTATGCTTTTGATCATAAACCGCTGGGCGTTTATCTGTTTTATGGTCTTTGGGACAAGCTGGTTCCCTTAACCCACGGTACGTTCCTGTGTCTTGCTTGTCTGCTGATGGCTGCTTTTGTTGCGGTTTGTCAGCACTTCTGCTCCTTTAATCGTTGGGTGGCATGGCTTCTGTTGCTGGCTTGCGGGGCTGGTTTCAGCGTGTTGGACTCCAATACGGAAACAGTCCTTGTCACGGGTGAAGCCCTGATTCTCAGTTTGCTTTACAGGGGGGTAACTCAGCAAAAGCCCATTCTGTTTTTTCTGGCCGGGGTTATTCTGTCTTATGTCAGCAATATCAATTACCTTTCGGTTGTTTGCCTGTTTCTGCCCTGCGGTCTGATTTTGCTGTCACCCGGCTGGTTTCGGGTCAAAAATGTAGCGTTGGCTTTTGTTGGGCTTTGTGCCGGGCTGTGCGTTCTGTTTTCGCCGTACATTCTGGAAGGGCACGGAGCCTTACAGACATATTTTTCCATGCAGCGGGAGTTTCTCCACCATTATAGTGGTTCGTGGAAAGCGCGGCTTGAAACCGTCCTGTGGAGTATTTTTTACACGCTTGTGTTGAGCCCTGTTCTGCTCGCTTGGATGAAGGCTTTTCGCCCCGGTTTGCAGATGACGCACCGCAAAGCGTTGATTTTACCACTCTGGTTTGTGTCATCCCTACCCGCGACAGTCCTATCAGGGCACCCTTTCGACCATTATTATTTTCTATGCTTCGCCCCAGCCTGCGTCATGCTGGCCTGCCTGTTACAAAAACCCCATATTTTCCCGCGATATGCGCTGTTACCGCTTGGTATTTTCTCGGTCGTTGAAATGGGCTCTCATATTCATAGAAACATCCGGGAAAGCCTGTATTTAAGCAGAGTAAATTATACGGGTATTTCTGATGAAATCGGGAAAAACAAAGTATTGAATATCCGTGCGGATCATACAGTTTTTTATAGCTCAGACCTCCGCCCGTTCGATATTTACCTGTTTCAGGATCATGTTGATATTCGCTTCGGGAAAGAAAATGCCTGGAAGCGTTACATGCAGGATTTATTCCATCGACCTGTTTATGTTGTCATGCCTTATGATGGCTGTGCGCGGCAGAGTGTGGAAGCGCCGGTCTGTCAGTGGCTACAGACGCACTACACCCGTATTTATTCCGTTAATACGCGGCACATTCATCAACAGAAATACCAACGTTTTTCTTTGGACCTCTATAAGCTGAACTCACCAGAGCCTCTTCCTTCGGCAGGTTAGCCTCTTTGCTTAGGGCATGCCTGAAGGGATAGAAGAATAGTCTTCTATGCTGCTCCGCGCGGCTGGGTACAAGCAGACGTGTAAAAGCGGACAATACTGGATGTCAGGGGGAAAGATGCCCATAAGAAATGCAACCGAGGCAGATGCCGCCAGTATTGCCGGTATCTACAATCATGCCGTGCAACACACGACCGCTATCTGGAATGATCAGGTCGTGGATGTTCCCAACCGTGTGGTATGGTTGCATGACCGTCAGGCCGCAGGTTTCCCCGTGCTGGTTATGCAGAATGCAGATGGACAAGTGACAGGATACGCCAGCTACGGGCCATGGCGGGCGTTTGACGGGTATCGTCACACAGTCGAGCACTCCGTTTATGTGCATCCAGACCATCATCGGAAAGGCATTGGGCAGGAATTGATGCGCGCGCTGATTGAGCAAGCCAAACGCCAAGGGCTGCATATCATGGTCGCGGGCATAGAGGCAGGCAATGCGGGGTCAATCGTGCTGCATCGCAGGCTTGGGTTTGAAGATAATGGCACCATGCAGCAGGTAGGCTGTAAGTTTGGACGCTGGCTTGACCTGACTTTCATGACATTGCGGCTGGATGCACGTCCCAACCCGTAGGAAACCGGGGCGGTAGGGAAAGGATTGTTGACGCCATACGTTTGGGGTGGGACACATCATCCCTATTCAGAAAAAACGGGAGCAGCGTACAGTCGTGTTTGACGGCCAATTGACTTCTCTGGCAGGCCGTACGCGGGCCTGGACCGATAGCCTGTTTGTCGATCATGCCGTGTTTCGGCTGGTCTGGACCAACTTCCATACTGTCGTGCCCGGTAAGGTGTATCGCTGTAATCACCCAACCCCAGCCCGGTTAAAGCGGGCCATGCAGCGCTATGGTCTGCGCACGCTGGTTAATCTGCGGGGGCACCGGAAATGCGGGTCTGACGCACTTTCTCGCTCTACGGCGCAAAAGTTGGGGCTGGCGCATGTTGATATGGCGTTTGAAAGCCGAGGCGCCCCGCACCGGGACCGTATTCTGCGTTTTGCCAGTTTGTATCAGCAGATCGACTTTCCCATGTTGATGCATTGTAAATCAGGTGCTGACCGTGCCGGGTTGGCCTCTGCTTTGGTTATTCTGTTTGAAGGCGGCGATTCAACGCGGGCGCTAAAGGAACTGTCCTGGCGTTTTGGGCATTTCCGTGGGTCGCGCACGGGTATCTTGGATGCTTTCTTTCTGCGCTATCGGGCAGACGCAGAAGGACGCTTGCCGTTTCTGGACTGGGTGCGTGACGAATACGATGAAGCAGCCCTGAAACGGGACTTCGTCGCCGGAAAAATTGCATCGTTCATGACGGATCAGGTGTTGCGTCGCGAATAATGTTTGCTGGGTAAAAAGGGTAAGCGTAACAGCATGACACAGGCTACGGCACCAGCGGCACCGCACCCTCATTCTCGCAATGCGCTTATTTTTGCGGCTGTTTTGGCGCTAGTGTCCTGGGCCAGTGCGTATCCGGTCGTGCGGATGGCACTGCCAATGATTGCCCCCATCCCGTTGGCTGCGGCACGTTATGCCGTTGCCGCAACCATTGCGTTAGTCTGGATAGGGTGGGCGCGGCCCAAGCTTCCGCGCAAGCAGGATATTCCACGTTTTGTGGCCTGTGGGGGCATTGGCATCACGCTCTACAACATTCTGTTTAATGTGGGTGAGCAAACAGTTTCGGCTGGTGCTGCAAGTTTTCTGATCAGCTTTTCCCCGCTGCTTTCGGCTCTGGTTGCGGTAGTGTTTCTGGGTGAAAAACTGTCACCATGGGGGTGGGTTGGCTCTTTGGTCAGCTTCTGCGGTGTGGTGCTGATTGCCCGTAGTCAGCCCGGCGGGCTGACATTTGGGTCTGGCGCAGTAGATGTATTGGGCGCGGCCCTTGCGACAGCATTTTATAATACGCTTCAAAAAAAGCTTGTGGCTTATTATGGGGCTTTGGCGACAACAGCCTATATTCTGATTGTCGGTGCAGTGTTGCTGACACCGTGGCTGGCTGACGCTACGCGCAGCTTGCGTGTCTCCGGCCCCAAAACATGGCTGCTTGTTCTGGAACTAGGGGTATGTCCCGCTATTCTGGGGTATGGCGCATGGGCTTATATTGTCGGCCAACTGGGTGTCGCTCGGTCTTCTGGCCTATTGTATCTGCTTTCGCCGACCACGCTGGTGCTTGCGTTTCTTTTGACAGGGGAAGTGCCGACACCGCGTATTCTGCTTGGGGGTGCCGTAATTCTTGCTGGTGTTGCGGTGATGGCTGCCCGTGGCCGCAGTAAAGCACAGCAGGTTTAGAAAGTAGCTTTAAAAGGAACGATCTATTAAAAAACGCCGGGGCATTTCTGCTCCCGGCATTTTTTTGTTGTTCCATTAAGGAAAACGTAAGCCCTGAACGGATCAGATGGGAATAGTCCGTTCAAGCGTTGTGCTGATTGCTGTCAGGCCGGGTAGAACCTTCCCTTCCAGCCATTCCAGAAAAGCCCCGCCAGCGGTGGAGACATATGTCATATCTTCCAGCACACCCGCGTGACGCAGGGCGGATACTGTGTCCCCCCCACCTGCAATGGTTTTCAGCTTGCCTTCTTTGGTCAGACGTGCGGCTTCCTGTGCAACGGTGTTTGTACCGTTATCAAATGGCGGAAGTTCAAACACGCCCAGCGGGCCATTCCAGACAAGGGTTTTCAGGTCAGCCAGTTTCTGGTTCAGCAGCTTGACTGTTTCCGGCCCAACATCCAGCGCCATCCATCCGTCTGGAATATCGGTAACCGGAGCAACCGCAGTGGGTGCCCCCGCCATGAAGTCTTCTGCCAGCACAACATCAACCGGCAGAATCAGTTCACAGTTCTTGGCCTTAGCCTGCGCCATGATCTGGCGGGCCGTATCAAGCATGTCTTCTTCTTTCAAAGACTTGCCGACTTTATATCCCTTGGCTGCCAGGAACGTATTGGCCATGGCACCGCCAACAGCCAGAACATCCACTTTTTCCAGCATGTTTTCCAGCAGTTCCAGTTTGGTGGAGACCTTGGCCCCTCCAACAATGGCACCTACCGGGCGTTCAGGGTTTTCAAGGGCTGCATCCAGTGCTGCCAGTTCGGCTTCCATCAGGCGGCCAGCATAAGCGGGCAGATGGTCCGCCACGCCAGCGGTTGAAGCATGGGCACGATGCGCGGCTGAAAACGCATCATTCACATACACATCACCCAGCTTTGCCAGTGCGGCTGAAAGATCAGGCGCGTTGGTTTCTTCACCGGGCTGGAAGCGCGTGTTTTCAAGCAGCAGCACTTCACCATCCTGCAAGGATGCAGCAGCGGCTTCTGCATCGGGGCCAATGCAGTCATGGGCAAAGCTGACAGGCTTGCCCAGTGCAGTGGCCAGAGCCGTTGCAATCGGCTGAAGCGACATGCCCGGCACCACTTTGCCTTTGGGGCGGTCAAAATGGCTGAGAACAATAACCCGGCCACCTTTGTCTGCCAGTTCCCGAATGGTGGGAACCACCCGTTCAATACGGGTCAGATCTGAAATGGCCCCATCTTTTGTCGGAACATTCAGGTCAACGCGCAGCAGGATACGCTTGCCGCGTGGGTCAAGCTTATCAAGCGTGTTGAAAGGAAGTGCGGCCATTAGAGTGATCCGAACAGAGCGGCTGTATCAGCCATACGGTTGGAGAAGCCCCATTCGTTATCGTACCAAGAGCAGATACGCACCAGCTTGCCACCATCAACCAGCGAGGTCTGGGTTGCATCAAAGCTGGAAGACGCCAGCGCATGGTTGAAATCGGAACTGACCAGCGGCGCGGTGGAATAAGCCAGAATGCCTTTCAGCGGGCCGGATTCAGAGGCAGCCTTAATGGCGTTGTTTACTTCTTCAACAGAGCCCGGAATCTTTTTCGGCACGAAGTCGAGAGAAACCAGAGACACGTTGGCAGTCGGCACACGAATGGCGGTGCCATCCAGCTTGCCTTTCAGGTGGGGCAAAACCAGACCAACAGCGCGGGCCGCACCGGTTGATGTCGGGATCATGTTCAGGCCAGCGGCACGGGCGCGGCGCAGGTCTTTGTGCAGGGTGTCAACCGTGCGCTGGTCACCGGTGTAGGAATGGATGGTCACCATGTAGCCGCGTTCAATGCCGAACGTATCTTCCAGCACCTTGGCAACCGGGGCCAGACAGTTGGTGGTGCAGGATGCGTTTGAAATAACCGTCATGTCCGGTGTCAGAACGTCTTGGTTCACACCGTAAACAATGGTGGCATCGACATCCGTTCCGGGGGCGGAAATCAGCACTTTGCGGGCACCAGCCTTCAGAAGCTGGCCTGCTTTTTCCTTGGATGTGAACAGGCCCGTGCATTCCATGGCTACGTCAACGCCTTCAAACGGCACTTTTGACGGGTCACGTTCAGCAGAAACCGTAATCGGGTCCCAGGTGCGGCCATGTGCCGTGATGATCAGCTTGTTGCCGTCAACGCGCACGTCAGCCGGTAGGCGACCATGCACACTGTCATAGCTAAGCAGGTGGGCGTTGTCTTCAACGCTGCCAAGATCGTTGATTGCCACAGGAACAACGTCGGTCCGTCCGCTTTCAATCAGCCCGCGCAGGACAAGTCGGCCAATGCGACCGAAGCCGTTGATAGCGATTTTGACTGCCATTTTTCTCTTCTCCGTATTTTTTATCTTTATGGTCTTGTCAGTAACGGTCCCCGAACGCGTGTCCGGGGCTGGTCCGGCGCGTACAGGGAAGGCCCCCGTGCAGCGCCTGAGGCAAAAAGGTGATGCTCCACCTTTTCACAGATCGCTTCAGCAGTAATGCCGAAACGTTCATACAGGGCGTTGGCCGGGGCAGAAGTGCCAAAATCATCCATGCCAACAAATAATCCATCTGGGCCAAGCCAGCGTTCCCACCCAAAGCCCGAGGCGGCTTCTATACCAACCCGTAGGCCCGCGTTGCCCAGCACGGTGCGACGGTAACTGGCAGGCTGCCCTGCAAACAGTTCCCAACACGGAATGGACACAACAGCGGCATTAATATTGCGTTGCGCCAGATGGTGCGATGCTTCCAGCGCAATAGCAACCTCCGGCCCGGACGCAATCAGCGTGACCTGACGTTTTTCTGGCTGCTTCAACACGTAACCGCCCCGTACGGCGCTGCCATAGGCAGGCGCAGGCAGGCGTTGGGGCGTGTTTTGACGTGGGCAAAGCACCAGCACTGCGGGGCCGTTCTGCCACTGAAGGGCGGCTTCCCAGCATTTGAAGGTTTCTTCCGCGCTGCCGGGGCGGAAAACAGCCAGATTGGGTGTGGCACGCAGACTGGCCAGTTGTTCAACGGGTTGCCAGGCTCCGCCGCTGTCGCCCAGTGCCAGCCCATCATCCGTAAGAAGGTAGAGCACTTTCTGACGCATGAAGGCTGCCATCCGCATGGCAGACCGCATACGGTCAACCGTCATCATGCTGGCGGCGCAACAGGGAAGCAGGCCGCCATGCAGGGCAAGACCGTTGAGCATACCAGCCATGCCATGTTCCTGAATGCTGCACTCCTGCCCGCCCGGCACGGTGGGGGGCGCACGCCAGCCCGCCTGCTCCCTGACGGTGGGCGGCACGCTGTAGGCGGAGGAGGCTGTCAGGCACACAAGCTCAGGCCGGGTATCAGACAGAGCATGAAGTGCGGCCAGCCCGGATTCCTGCGTGGATGTATCCAGCGCCGTGCGCATGCGCCATTGCCATGCTCGCTGCCAGTCTTCATGGAACAGGGTTGGCTGCCGTGCGGTATGTTCACGCTCAAACTCGGCCCGCTGGCGGTGTCGTGCAAAGCGCCGCAACCAGGAGCGACGGGTCGAAGCACCCCGGCGTGCCGTGGGGCTCCACTGCCCCGTCAGTTCTTCTTCAGGCGTTGTTTTCTGGTCAGCCGGAATGGTGGCTGTGGCCGAAGGCAGGCAGGCAATCAGGGTTGGCTTTCTGGCACGCAATGTTGCGGCCAGTGCGGTTGTGATGGCGGGCAGGTTTGTTGCATCCACTTTACGCACGGTCCAGCCTGACCCACTGAATCGGGTAAGCGAATCGGTAAAATCAGCCAGATCAGCCGTGGCGGATGGAGCGACCAGAACTGCCAGACGGTCGAGTCCGAAGCGCCCGGCAAGCTGGGCTGCTTCCATGGCCACGCCCGTTACCAGATCGGAATCCTGCGCCAGCACCCATGTGCGGTGATTAACCAGAGACCGCCCGAACCGTCGCGAAAGCGTTTGTTCTGCCAGCGCCATCCCAGCGGCTGCGGCAACACCCTGCCCCGCAGGGCCGGGGGCGACTTCAAGAGCAGGGTGACGCCCATATTCCAGCGGCAGAGCCATCTGCTCCTTGCCGCCTGTCAGTCGTAGCATGGCGCGTAACAGCGGCAGCATGGTTGTGGACGGGACGACAAAACGGTCACGGTCAGGCCAGTCGGGGGCAGCAGGGTCAAACCGGAGGACGCGGCACCATAAGGCGGTGACGGGCAGGCACATCAGGTCAAGAACAGTGCGGGTATCAGGCAGCAGCGTTTCAGCGCGCAGCAACAGGCGCGCGGCATGGCCCATCCGCGCAACGCTGATCTGTTGGGCGGAGAGGCCTCCGTCTTCCTCGGGGAAGTACTGGTCTGTCGAAAGGACTGTTGCCATTCGCCTGCCTCAGGTGACGGGCCTGTCATGACGACAAGTCTTCTCATCACTGCGTCTTGGTCAATAAAGGCGCTGGCACGTTTGGGCAAGGGCTCATCCGTGCGGCCTTTTCAGTTATCATAAAACAGATAAAAAACGGCCAGAAAACGGCGCCTGTGGTGCTTTTATTCGGGGCGTGTGTGGCCTACGCCTTGCGTCCGTAGCCAAGGAGCGCGAAAGAGAATGAGCGCTTTCATGTTGTCCATGTCGTATTGTCCTTATCGGAGCTTTGCCAGCCATGCCCTCTGTTACCCGTTTTGCAGAAAGGCGGCCCGCGTTGCAGGTTATGCTGCTGGCTGGTGTTGTGCTGTGCCTGAGCGGGTGCAAGCTGGTTGATCAGAAGACGTTTAACCCGCAGGCAGGAAAGCCGCCCAAGCCCTATATTCCGCCGCCTCCGCCCGGACCACCGCCCGTACCGCCATTGGTTGAACTGGTTTCGGGTACGCCACCAGCCGAATGGTCTGCCCCGGTTGAGCAGATGGTCCGCAAGGCTTTGGTGCGGAAGCCCAACATTCTGTTTGTGGTGAAATGTCTGGTACCACCGTCTGGTAATTCCGACCTTGACCAGTTGACGTTGGTGCAGTTGGTGCAGGGTGACGGACAGGCCGTAACGCAGGCCATTATCAAGGCTGGCGCTGCCCCTGATCAGGTGGAAATAACGGCTATGCCAGATTCGACCGTGACGAAGCCGGTCATCAGGGTGTATGTGCAGTAACGCTCACACTATATGTGAAGTTGTTCTGTAAAAGACACCGGCCAGACGGCCGACGGGCCATGCGCCGTGCCCCGACCGTTTCTGACGACGCGAGGAGAGTAGTAGCGTGGGATCGATCACAAACGCCCGGCATCCGTTTTATGAACATTGCCATACGGCGTTGAACGACATCAGGCAGCAGGGGCGGTACCGTACGTTCACGCCACTGGCGCGGCTGGCTGACCGTTTCCCTTTGTATGAAGAAGAAATTGCAGCCCTGCCTGAAGGCCGTGAAGTCGTGGTGTGGTCCACCAACGATTATCTGGGTATGGGCGTTGTGCCAGAAGTGCAGGAAGCCGCCATTGCCGCTATTCGCGAGCATGGTGCGGGTTCAGGCGGGACGCGCAATATTGCGGGCACCAGCCCCCTGCATACGCAGCTTGAAGCTGAACTGGCAGCCTTGCATGGCAAGGAAGCTGGCCTGCTTTTTGTTTCTGGCTATGTTTCCAATCAGGCCAGCCTGCAAACAATTCTGACCTCCATGCCCGGTTGGATCTGCTTTTCAGACCGCATGAACCATGCGTCCATGATTGCAGGTATCAAAGGGGCACGTGGTTCCCAGACGGTTATTTTCGAACATAATGATCTGACTGATCTCGAAGCCAAACTGGCGGCCGCACCGGCAGAAGCACCAAAGTTGATTGCGTTTGAAAGCGTGTATTCAATGGATGGTGACATGTCGGATATTGGCGCAATCTGTGCGCTGGCCCGTAAATACAATGCCATTACTTATCTGGACGAAGTGCATGCCGTTGGCCTGTATGGCGAAGAAGGCGGCGGGGTGTCCCAGCGTGATGGCGTAGCCGATCAGGTCGATATTATTGAAGGCACGTTGGCCAAAGGCTTTGGCGTGCACGGCGGTTACATTACGGCATCAGCCGAAATTGTTGATTTTCTGCGCTCTACCGCATCCGGCTTCATTTTCACCACGGCTCTTCCCCCCGCTGTTGTGGGTGCGGCTTTGACCAGTGTGAAAAAAGTACGGGCGGAGGGCTGGCGGCGTGAAAAAATGTTTGAGCGCGTGAATACCTTCCGCCACCGGTTGCGGGCTGCGGGTATCCCGTTCACCATGACGCCAAGCCATATTGTGCCGGTGCCTGTTGGGGATGCTGAAGTCTGCAAACGCATCAGCCGCCGCTTGCTGACCGAATATGGTCAGTATGCGACTCCTATCAACTATCCGACGGTGCCGAAGGGCACGGAGCGTCTGCGCCTGACCCCAGGGCCATTCCACACGGATGAGATGATGGATGAAATGGTGCATGCCCTGTCTGTTTTGCTGCGTGATGAAGGGGTCATTCCCGCGCACCCGGCAGAACGGCAGACAGAAAAGGCTGCTTGATTAGTCAGATTGTCATCAGATAATCGGGTTTAGAAATCAGGGCTTCTTTCCGCCTTTCACGGGGTGAAAAGAAGCCCTTTTTGTAACGGCTTTTCTATCAACCTGCTTTGCGCAGGCGGGCAAGGGCCGCTTTCAGTTCATCATAGGAGACGGCACCGGGAATAATTTCCTTGTCGCCAATAATGAAGGTCGGTGTGCCTTCAAGATCAATCGAGCGTGCCAGTTCCAGATTATGGCTGGCAGCAGCCACAACCTTGGGGCTTTTCATGTCTGCCAGCAGGCGGTCAGCATCCAGCCCCACATGCTGTGCAATACGGCGAATCCGGTCGGTAGAAGCGCTGGCAGGATCAGCCATCAGGGCTTTCTGGAACGGCAGATACGCATTCTGTAACCCGGCTGCCAGAATGGCCTGCGTATCCATCACGCTGTTGGGGCCGAGTACGGGAATAACCTTTTCAACCAGACGCAGGTCCGGTTCGGACGCAACCAGTTTGTCCAGATCGTTCAGAACCTTGCGGCAGTAAGGGCAGCGGGGGTCGTAAAATTCCACCACTTTCAGTTTGCCGTGCGGGTTGCCCAGCACAACATCTGTGTTGCTTTCGCCAAAATCAGCCTTGTTGCGGCGCACAGCGTCAAGCGCAGAGGTTGCTTTCTGGGCCGAGGCCTTGGCCTGCAAGGCGCTGATGGCATCAGACAGGATGGTGGGGTCTGATTTCAGCGCATTGCGCAGAATATCAACAATTTCAGCGCGCTGCACGGGCGTGAAAGCGGTATCAGCCGCCCGTGCAGGGGCGGCACCGCTACCCAGCAGAAGAAAGCAGGCGGCCCCAGCGAGGGCAATCTGCCTGAAAGAGGAGGAAATCAGCTTTTTCATGGTTTTTCACCTGTAAAGCAGAACTGTTGCGATGGGAATGCAGCGTGGGCATGCTAACAGAGTGCAGGAAATTGCGTGGGCGTGTTGCTGCCTGTGCAGATCAAGGTTATCGGAAGAGAACCCTGTGCCCGTTTGCGGGCAGACCAGAAGAAGTGGAGACATCAAGGCGTGCCCGAGCGTTTCAAAAAGACCCGTTCAGCCCGGCTTGCGCCGTTATTTTCAGGTCAGGCCCGCATGGCGGCGCTGATGATGACCTGTTCTCTTTCGGCCTGCGGCCTGCTGGGAGGCGACGACAAAGCTAAGGCGCCGCGCACCCCCTACCTGACCGGCTTTGTTGGGGAAGTTGTGGCAGATGAACCGCAGGCGGCGCTGGTCGCGCGTGATGTTCTGGCCAAGGGCGGGAACGCGGCGGATGCTGCGGCGGCACTTGGCATGGCATTGTCTGTGACCTTGCCGTCTCGTGCGTCTCTGGGGGCTGGTGGTGCCTGCCTTGCATGGAAACCGGGCGATGCGCAGGGGCAGGCCTTTGTTTTTCTGCCCAAGGCTGGCGAGGCTGATGCCCAGTCTGACAGGCCGGCATCCGTGCCTATGCTGGCGCGTGGCCTTTACATGATGCAGTTGCGCTACGGCAGCGTGGACTTTGCAGACATTGTCGTAACGGCCCGTAATCTTGCGACAGATGGTGTGCCGGTTAGTGGTCTTCTGGCGTCCGATCTGGCTGCCGTGCAGTCTCCACTTTTGGCGGATGAAAAAACCCGCACCATTTTCAGCAACGGAAATGGCAGCGTGCTGAAGGTCAGTGACCTGATGGTCCAGCCGCGTCTGGCGGGTGCGCTTGAACGGATTCGTATTGCCGGTGTGGGGGATCTGTATAACGGATCTTTGGCGCAGGCTTTTGTTCAGGGGGCACAGGCTGCCGGGGGTGGCCTGAGCACGGCTGATCTGCGGAACAGTCTCGCAACGGTCGAAACACCCCTGACTCTGCGGTCTGGCGGGGTGGATATCAGCTTCCTGCCGCCACCAGCCGATGGTGGTCTGGGCACCGCCGCAGCGTTTATTGGCAGCGATGGTCATGCCACCGTGCGCGGAGAAGCGGTTGTGTCTGGCTGGCGGTCCCGTCAGTCTGGCAAGGGTGGCAGCGTGAACGTGGCCGATGCTCAGGCGCTGCTTAACACAGGGAGTTTCCCGTCAGGGTCTGCATTGCCTGCGCTGCCAGCCTCAACATCGTTTGTGGTGACAGACCGGCAGGGTGAAACCGTAAGCTGTGCGGTCAGCATGAACAATTTGTTCGGCACCGGGCGCATAGCGGGGTCAACAGGCGTGGTGCTGGGGGCATCACCGGCGCGTCGTCCTTTGCCGTTGTTGACAGCAGCTATTGCGCATCAGGGCACAGCGCAATTCCGGGCGGCGGCTACGGCATCTGGCCAGAACGTGGCGGCAGATACGGCAGCAGTTGCATTGCAAGCAGCCATTGCTGGCGGTCGGCCTGATGTTACCAGTGGTCCGGGCCGGGCGAATTTCGTTTCTTGCCCGGCAGGTCTGCCTGGTGGGGCAGGTAAATGCTTTGGCTGGACAGACCCACGAGGCTCTGGCCTTGCAATCTCATCCGGCGGCACAAAATAAGCGGCTACGGAGAAGACGGAAAATGGGCGGCGTAAGGCCGCCTGTTTTTGGTTTGAAATGTTCTTATTTTGTTCTATATAAAAAGGAACGAAACCCCGCGTTGTGGGGAGAATAAAAGCTTTTCGGCCTGTGTGATGCCAGTCATTGCCGGGGGAACGGTTTTTATGGCAGGTCTTGAAAAAGCGCGTGGGGAGAAGGGCTTCAGTTCGGGGCTTTCCCTGCGTCAGATGCGCCTTTGGCCGGAACCGGAGGCAACAGGAAAGGTGAAGCATGGATAAGGCAAAAGCTCTTGAAGGTGCACTCGGTCAGATTGAACGCGCCTTTGGCAAGGGCTCTGTCATGCGGTTGGGGCAGCGCCCGCGTGAACAGGCTGATGTGATTCCGACAGGGTCTCTGGGGCTGGATATCGCGTTAGGGATTGGCGGTCTGCCGCGTGGCCGTGTGATTGAAATCTACGGCCCTGAAAGTTCGGGTAAAACCACGCTGGCCCTGCATGCCATTGCAGAAGCCCAGAAGCGCGGCGGCACCTGTGCCTTTATTGATGCTGAACATGCCCTTGACCCCGGTTACGCCAAAAAGCTGGGCGTTGATGTTGATAACCTGCTGATCAGCCAGCCAGATGCCGGGGAACAGGCTCTGGAAATCGCTGATACACTGGTGCGCTCTGGCGCCATCGATGTGCTGGTGGTGGATAGTGTGGCGGCTCTTGTGCCCCGCGCCGAGCTTGAAGGCGATATGGGCGACAGCCATGTCGGTCTGCATGCCCGTCTGATGAGTCAGGCCCTGCGCAAGCTGACCGGTTCTGTTGCGCGCTCTAACACCATGATGATCTTCCTGAACCAGATTCGTCTGAAAATTGGCGTGATGTTCGGGAATCCGGAAACAACCACCGGCGGGAATGCCCTGAAGTTCTACGCTTCCGTGCGGCTGGATATTCGCCGTATTGGGTCCATCAAGGACAAGGACGAAGTGGTTGGTAACCAGACCCGCGTCAAAGTGGTAAAGAACAAGATGGCCCCGCCGTTCAGGCAGGTTGAGTTCGACATCATGTATGGCGAAGGGATCAGCAAGGTTGGTGAACTGATTGACCTTGGCGTCAAGGCCGGTGTGGTTGAAAAGTCAGGGGCATGGTTCTCTTACGACAGCCAGCGCATTGGTCAGGGGCGTGAAAACTCCAAGCAGTTTCTGCGCGACCACCCGGAAATGGCTGCCGACATTGAACGGAAAGTGCGCGAACAGTCCGGGATTGTGGCAGAAGCCATGATGACGGCCCCGGAACATGATGGTGAGGAAGACTAATCTCCTTCCAGCTCAGTCGCCCCGCACGGGGCGACTGAGAAAACTGGCTTCTTCATCGTAAGAGGCCAGAACGGCCTGCTCTTCAGCCGATACGGCTTCGGTCACAAATCCCTGCTTCTGCCAGAAGGATAAGGCGTAGCGGGTTGATGTCAGGCTGATGATGGGTACAGCGTGGTTTCGCGCAACGCGGTCAACCACCGCAATAGCTTTTTGCGCCAACCCCTGCCCTCGCGTGCTTTCAGCCAAAGCCAGATCATGAATATACCAGCGATCTGCCGGGCTGGGCAGTGTGCCGAGCAGGCAGTTCAGGCGGGGGGTAAGGCACCCCTTCCATGGGTGGCTGATCAGATAGCCAGCTAGCCCCGATAACCCATCAAGAACCCAGCATCCTTCTGGGGCAAGGGTCAGCCTTTCCATGAAAATTTCGTCATCTTCAGGGTAGTCGGCGTGAACCGTGGCTGCCAGCGCAATGGTGGCCGCAAGATCGGCTGGCATCATGGGACGCCAGATGGTATCTGCAAAAGCTGGTATCATGACAGAATTGCCATAGTCAGAACCCGGGTTAAGAGTAAAGTATGAAGCCTCAACGTATCACGCAAAACGGCCGACAACGGAAGCGGGTTGACTGATGTCCGACCGAATGCGTTTAACCCTGCGTGTGGATGCGGATGGCAAGGCTGCCTTGGGCCACGGAAAAATTCGTCTGCTCGAAAAACTGGCGGAAACAGGCTCTATTTCGGCGGCGGGGCGCGCCATGGGCATGTCTTACCGGCGCACATGGTTGCTGGTGGATAGTCTGAACCATCTGTTCAAAACGCCGGTTGTTGCGACGCGGCCGGGTGGCGGGGGCGGTGCATTTCTGACCGAAACGGGTGAAGCGCTTGTTAAGCTTTATCGCGACATAGAGCAGGAAGCAGCACAGGCGACTGCGGCAGATCTTGACCGGCTAGAGGCGCTTCTTGCGCCAGCGGGGGCCGAATGCCCTTAAAAAGCCGCATGACAGAAGCAAACATGTCAAAAAAGAAAATACATTATGCCGTCCAATAACGGAATGCGGGAGATTGGTGTGTCATCATCTATTCAGCGACGTGATTTAATGAAGGTTGGCGCAGGGGCAACCCTTGCGTCTCTGGCCAGCGGTGTGGTCAGCAAAGCGCGGGCTGAAGGGCTGAATGGTGCAACCGGAGCGTTTGATGATGGTACGGTGCGTCAGATTGCCAAACAGTTGGCAAGCGCGCCTTACAAGGCCCCGGACCAATCTCTGCCCAAAGCAATTGATAATCTGAATTTTGATCAGTTCCGCAGCATTGCCTATCGGGAAGAAAAAGCCCTGTGGCATGGTGAAAATCTGGCCTTTGATGCGGAATTCTTTCCTCGCGGCTTTCTGTATCGCCCGCGCATCGAAATTTACGAAGTTAAAGACGGTCAGGCAGCGGCTGTGCCCTACACGCCAGACCTCTTTTCTTACGGTGACCCATCCCTACAGGTAACGGATGATTTGGGGTTTGCGGGCCTGCGTCTGCGGACAGCCATAAACACTCCGAATGTTATGGAAGAATTCTGCGTCTTTTTAGGCGCGTCTTACTTCCGAGCCGTAGGGAAAGGCCAGAATTATGGTCTGTCGGCCCGTGGCTTTGCTGATGGCACGGGTGACCCGAAGGGTGAGGAATTCGCGCTTTTCCGTGCGTTCTGGCTGGAAAAGCCGCAGCCGAATGTGCAGTCAATTGTTATCCACGCGCTGCTGGATAGCCCGTCCGTGGCGGGGGCATTCCGTTTTACCATCCGCCCGGGTGACACAACGGTGTTTGACGTTCAGTCCACCTTGTTCCCGCGCACCAAGATCAGCCAGTCCGGTATCGCACCGCTGACCGGCATGTTCTATTTTGATGCCAATGACCATAACCATGTGGATGACTGGCGTCCGGCTGCGCATGACAGCGAAGCCCTGCAAATGTGGACCGGCAGTGGTCAGCAGCTTTTCCGCCCCCTGCGGAACCCGCTTGACCTTCAGTTTTCGGCCTTCAACGATGTCTCGCCCCGCGGTTTCGGGCTGATGCAGCGCCGCAGAAACTTCCGCGATTTTGAAGATCTGGCGCTGAATTACGAAAAACGCCCGTCCCTATGGATTGAACCCATTGGTGACTGGGGCGAGGGCTGGGTTGATCTGGTCGAAATTCCGACACCCAATGAAGTGAATGACAATATTGTTTCCTTCTGGCGGCCCAAGACTCCGTTGGCTGCGGGCAAGGAATATAGCTTCACGTACCGCATGTACTGGGGCTGGGATAACCCGTTCCCTACCTCTCTGGCGCGCATAGGTGCGACGCGCGTGGGTTCCGTGGTTGATGACAAAAACGCTCGCTTCTTTGCCATTGATTTCATGGGGTCACCGTTCGATCACCTGCCCAAGGATACGCACTTTCATCTGGTGCCTCAGGCATCCGTCGGCACCATCCGGAATGTTGTTGTTGAACCCAACCCCAACATCAATGGGTGGCGCACTACGTTTGAATTTGTGCCTGGGGATGAAAAACTGGCAGAACTCCGCTGTGTTCTGGCTTCAGATAACGGACCTGTTTCAGAAGAATGGTTGTATCGTTGGACACCCTGAGCATGACGCCCGCTCAGGAAACAGCTTCGTTTCAGGCCTTGCCGCCAGAAGCGCCGCTGGTCATGCCCGTGCAGGATTTACACGCAGCCCCTGATTTTGAAGGGCGGCCGCGTATTCCTGTCACGTCGCCACAGACCGTTGCCCTACGTCGGCTGGCAGTTCTTGGGTCGGCTTTTGCCCTGACCGTGTACGGGGCGTGGCGTACCCATAAAGTGTTGGACGCCAACGGCGTATCAACGCTCGGTTTGGTCATGCTGGTGCTGTTTGTTCTGCTGTTTATGTGGATTGCACTGGCTTTTACGTCGGCTGTGGCCGGGTTTGTGTCTCTGGTGACGCGGGGTGGCTTGGGGTTGGGGATTACGCGCTCCGGCCCCCTGCCCCAACTGCGCAGCCGCACAGCACTCCTGTTGCCAACGTATAACGAATCGCCACATCGGGTTATGGCGGGCTTGAAGGCTATTTACCTGAGCCTGCGTGAAACCGGGCAGATGGGCGCCTTTGATATCTTCATTCTGTCAGACACAACCAACCCGGATGTCTGGATTGAGGAAGAAGCCGCCTTTCTGGCACTGCGTGAGCAGACTGGTGGCCACAACAATATTTTCTACCGTCGCCGGCATAACAACGTCGAGCGTAAAGCTGGCAACGTGGGTGAGTGGGTACGCCGCTTTGGTGGGGCCTATGATCAGATGGTCACGCTGGATGCGGACTCCGTTATGTCTGGTGACACGCTGGTGCGTATGGCCGGTGCCATGGAGCGGCATCCGACTGTGGGTCTGATTCAGACATTGCCCGTTATTGTGGGTGGCACCACGCTGTTTGCCCGCATGCAGCAATTTGCCGGGCGCGTATATGGGCCGATTATTGCGCATGGTATCGCCTGGTGGCACGGGTCAGAAGGCAATTATTGGGGCCATAACGCGATTATTCGCACCCGTGCCTTTGCCGGACAGGCTGGGCTGCCGCATGTGCCGGGTCGGCCCCCTTTTGGTGGCCATATCCTTAGTCATGACTTTGTTGAAGCCGCACTGATGCGGCGCGGCGGCTGGGCCATTCACATGGTGCCCGCGCTTGACGGATCATATGAGGAAAGCCCTCCGTCCTTAACGGATGTTGCCATTCGTGACCGGCGCTGGTGTCAGGGGAATCTTCAGCACGTAAAGGTGCTGCCGACCAAAGGCCTTCACTGGGTCAGCCGCATGCACATGATTGTGGGCATTGGGGCGTATGTGACCTCCCCGCTTTGGCTGGTGTTTCTGCTGACCGGTATTCTGATCTCGCTTCAGGCTCATTTTGAGCGGCCTGAATATTTTGGTGATACCAAAACCCTCTATCCGCATTGGCCGCATGTTGACCCTGTACAGGCAAAATATGTGTTCATTGGCACCATGGTCATTCTGTTGGCCCCCAAACTGTTGGCTTATATCGCGTTACTGTTTGACCGGGCTACCTGCAAAGGGTGTGGGGGGGCTATCAGGGCGGCTGGTTCCGTGCTGGCTGAAACCCTGATTGGTGGATTGATTGCCCCTATCGCTATGCTGATCCAGACCTCTGGTGTGGTGTCCATTCTGTCGGGGCATGACTCTGGCTGGAACACGCAGCGTCGCGATGATGGTGGATTCCCACTGAAGGTTGTGGTGCAGCAATATGCCAAATTTACCCTGTTCGGGTTGGTTCTGGGTATTGGGGCATGGGTTGTTTCACCATCCCTGTTTTTCTGGATGACGCCTGTGCTGCTGGGTTTGGTGTTTTCTATTCCGCTGGTGGCGCTGACAAGCAGCCGGGCAGCCGGGCAAAACCTGCGTAAGGCGGGATTGCTGCTGGTGCCGGAAGAAACCTTCCCCCCCGATGTGCTGCAAAAGACCGAACAGGCACTGGAAAGTGACGAGTCCCCCAAACTGCCTGACGATGCCTTGCGGGCTTTGCGGGCTGATGGTGGTTTACTGGCGGCCCATGCCGCTATGCTGCCGCCAGCGCGGAAAGCGGGTGATCCTATCAACGCAGACAGACTGGTTGGGCTGGTCAAAGTGCAGGAAGCGCCAACACTTGGCGCGGCGGAACGGCAGTTAACCCCTAAAGAGAAAGCTGCCGTTCTGGGGTGCCATGAAGGGCTTGAGGCCATTTTGCGTCTGCCAGACTAAAAGACGGTTTCTATAAAGAATGACAAAGCGCAGGGTTTACGACCCTGCGCTTTTTTTATTGTATCGGGTTTGGGGGCTTGAATGGACTGTGATGGAGGAAAGCTCTGCCCTGACGTTTTTCTGAAATAAAAAGCAGGAGTGCTGGGTGCAGGAACCATCTGAGCTGTTTTCTACTTATTCCTGCCGCACAAAAGCAGTAACAGACGCCCTTAAAGACATGATATGCAGCGTTTTACTGCGCACAGAACAGGATAAGAACCATGCGTCTGGATGATGAACGGGAAAGCTCCAATATTGAAGACCGTCGGGGTTCCAGTGGTGGGGGTGGCGGGCGTTCGCCTATTCGTATTGGCAGTATTGGTGGCTTGGTTCTTGTTCTCGGTGCGTTGTATTTTGGGGTGGACCCGCGTCTGGTCATGAACCTGCTGGAGGGTGGTGGGTCAATGACCACCAGTTCAGGCCCAACGGTTGCACAGCAACAGGGGGCACCTGCGGGAAATGATGCCCAGAAACAATTTATTTCCCGTGTTCTGGCCTCCACAGAAGATGTGTGGACAACGTATTTTCAGCAGATGGGCCGCACTTATCATGACCCGCGTCTGGTGCTGTTTACGGGCAGTGTGCATTCAGGGTGTGGGTACGCCCAGACAGCCGTTGGTCCGTTCTATTGCCCTGCGGACCATAAAGTTTATCTCGATCTGGCCTTTTTTCAGGAATTGCAGGGCCGTCTTGGGGCCGGAGGTGACTTTGCCAAGGCATACGTCGTCGCACATGAAATTGGGCATCATGTTCAAAACGAACTGGGCATCATGCAGCAAGTTGAAAATCAGAAATCCGGCCTGTCCCAAACTGGGGAAGGCGGCACGTCTGTAAGAATAGAATTGCAGGCAGACTGCTTTGCCGGTGTCTGGGCAAAACGCGCCAATGACGCCAAAAGTATTCTTCAGAATGGTGATATTGAGGAAGGAATGAACGCCGCTGCCGCCGTTGGAGATGACCGGTTACAGAAACAGGCGCAGGGCTATGTGGTGCCTGACAGCTTTACCCACGGGTCATCCGCGCAACGTGTGCAATGGTTCCGCCGCGGTCTTCAAACCGGTGACGTTAACCAGTGCAATACGTTCAGCAGTTCCTCACTTTAAGAAAGAGAACGCGAAAGGGGGTTATAGCGCCCCCTTTTTAGAATATTTTACGGGTGTAAAAGCTTGAAATCCAGCGGAGGGAATCGGGGGTGTTATACGCCTCCCCCTCTCCCCCCATGTGCGTTACACCGCGCTGGCTGTATCAAGTTCTGTGATATCTTCAGGATTCAACACAAGTGTTGCGGCTTTTGCAAAGCTGGCCACATGCTCACGGCGTGTGGCGCTGGCAATGGGGGCCGTAACCCCTTTGCGGGCAATTAACCACGCAAGGGCAATTTCAGCCTGTGTCGCGTCATGACGCTGGGCAACGTGGTCAAGGGCTGACAAAATGCTTACGCCACGGGCATCAAGATATTTTACAATCCCTTTTCCGCGTGTGCTTTGCGTCAGATCAGCTTCTGATCGGTATTTTCCACTCAGAAAGCCCGAAGCAAGGCTGTAGTAGGTGACAACACCAATATCATTTTGCAGGCAGAGATCACGCAGTGGGCCATCATAGCTGGCGCGATCGTAGAGGTTATATTCGGGCTGCAAGACATCATAACGTGGCAGAGAATGGGTTTTAGCGACATCCAGCGCTGTGCCAAGTTGCTGGGCGTCCAGATTGGAGGCTCCGATAGCGCGGATTTTCCCGGCCTTTAGGAGTTTTTCATAAGCACCCAATGTTTCTTCGTAAGGCGTTTCGGCATCTGGCCAATGGGAGAAATATAAATCAATGCGCTCAATACCCAACCGTTTGAGTGAGCGTTCAACGGCTTCCAAGATCCAGCGTGCGGAAAGACCTTTTTCTCCCGGCTTGCCGAGGTCTGCCCCGACCTTGGTAAAAATAAGCACCTGATCGCGCTTGTTGGGGTTCTCTTTCAGCCAGTTGCCAATAATGGTTTCTGATTCACCGCCTGTATTGCCCGGACTCCAGAGCGAATACACATCGGCCGTATCAATGGCGTTAAAACCGTAATCCACAAAGGCGTCCAGAATGGAAAAGCTGGTTTTTTCATCAATGGTCCAGCCAAAAACATTCCCACCGAAAACGATAGGGGCAATCTTCAGGTCGGTTTTACCCAGACGACGAAAGTCCATGGCTTTTCTCCTTCTCTAAAATGCGCGACCACTCTTTGCGATTTTGTAGGGGATCCTGTGCGGTTAAGTGGGAGTATACCCCGCACACGCTGTTTGTTGTAATGGGCAAGAGCGATACGGATGAAGAGGCCTGGATGGGAAAAATCCAGACCCTGTAAGGTTAAAATAACGCAAATTTTGATAAACTGTTTCACAAGACTGCGATAACTCAGTTTAGGCGGCCCGTCTTATGATTAGTGTGGTGGGACATCAGTGAATGCGCTGGCCACCAACCCAGACTTCCTGCACCATGAACGTGCTGTCCATCACGACATAATCGGCGCGTTTTCCGGCCTCCAGCGTGCCGCGATCAGTCAACCCCAGATAGGCAGCAGGATTTGTGCTGAGGAGTGCCGCCGCCTTGACCAAAGGGGTGCCGGTTTGCAGGGCATTGCGTAGGGCAACATCCAGCGTCAGTACGCTTCCGGCCAGACTGCCATCTGGCAGGCGGACAGCACCATCTTTCACAATGACATCCTGCCCACCAAGCTGACTTGGGCCTTCTGGCAACCCTGTGGCGCGCATGGCATCGGTGACAAATAGAAGCCTGTCTCCCATGACTTTATGGGCCAGTTTGAATGTAGCCGTGTGAACATGGTGCGTATCAAAAATCAGTTCTGCGTAAGCATCGCTACACATCAGGGCAGTTACTGGGCCGGGTTTGCGGCTTGTAATTGGGGCCATGGCGTTGAACAAATGTGTGGCCCCGGCAATGCCTCCGGCAGCGCAGACACGACAGATTGCGTGCTCGGTCTGCTCATAGCTTGCAACGGTATGACCCATGCTGACACGCACACTCGCAGCCACGAAGCGCTCCATTGCCTGCTCGGCGTGGTCAAGTTCCGGGGCCAGCGTTACAACCTTGACGCATCCTGTCGCTAAAGCCTCGTTGACGCGTTCTGCTGAGGGGGGAATGGCATAGGGTGGCTGCGCGCCCAATTTGTGCGGGCTGACAAACGGCCCTTCAAGATGCGCGCCATGAACCACGGGGCCGTTTGGAATTTGCGTGCGTACAACTTCAGCTACGGCATGAAGCGCATCCATCACGTCGGCCCATGGGCGTGTAATGGTTGTTGGCAGAATGGTGGTCGTGCCATGAGTGGCATGAAAGCGTGACAGGGTATGAATAGCGCTGACACCATCCATTGTATCTGCCCCATTGCCGCCATGGACATGCCCGTCAATAAATCCCGGCAGAATATAGCGGTCAGGCACCGACGCTGTTTCTGAAACTGCTGTGATGGTTTCAGAAAACTCTAATGTGCCGGCAATAATCCGGTCCGGGAGAACAAGGTGTCCGCTAAGGTTGGGCATAAGGACGCTCTATGATTTTAAGACGTAAGGGCTTTAAGGGTTAGACCGCTGACCGGCGCATATACAGGGCAATCAGGGCGTAGCCAGTTACGGTCAGGCTTGTAAACACACCCTGAAACCCGAACAGGGTTTTCAGCCAGACAAAAAGCTGGGGAACAATACCGCCGCCACAATATGCCATGACCAGACAGGCCGCGACCAAAGGAGCGGCTTTGCCCGTATTTTTCAAAACTGTTGGAAAAAGACCCGGAAAAATCATGGCATTTGCAACACCCAGCAGGGCTACGCATAACACAGCACTATAGCCATGCGCCATAAAGGCCAGCAGGCTCAGCACCGCTCCTGCCATGCAGGAATAGAAGGTGTAGCGTTCCTGCGAGCAGAAGCGGGGCGTGCAGACCATACCCAAACAATATCCAGCGAGCATACCTGTCAGGGTTAGGGCCGTAAAAAAGCGTGTCTGGTTCAGGGGAAGACCAAAACCCTGTGCATATGTGCCAATGGCATCGCCTGCCATAACCTCAACCCCGACATACAGAAACATTGCCCCAATACCGCAGAGCACATGCGGGGAAAGCAGCATCTGCCGTGTTGGGGGCGATGAAGGGTCTGTTGAAAGAGGAGACGCTGTGTCAGGTGGCTGAATATCCGGCAGACTGGAAAGCGCAACCGCCCCCGCGGTCAGGAGCATCAGCACAGCCATACCAAGGTAAGGCCAGTAAATGGCCTGCACAAATTGCCCTAACAATGCGGCGCGGGCGGCCGGGTCAGTCATGGTAGCGGCCTGATGTGCAACGCCCTCAATATCGCCCATGACAAGGGTTGCAAGCACGATAGGGGCCAGTATGCCCGCAAATTTGTTGCAGATGCCCATAATGGCAATGCGCTGCGCGGCTTTCTGTGCCGGCCCCAGAAAGCTGACGTAAGGGTTTACAGCAACCTGAAGCAGGGCAAGCCCACAACCAAGAACAAGTAAGCCTGCCAACGCTGCACCATACACCCCGGCGGCAATAAATTGCCCTGTGCCAGCCATACCCAGAGCCATTACCATAAGAGAAAGGGAAAGGCCGCGTTTCAGACCCGTGCGGGTAATGACCCATGAAGCTGGAATAGCAAAGAAGAAATAGGAAAAATAGAAAACCAGAGGAATAAAAAAAGCGCTTATATCATCAAGAGAAAAGGACACCCGGACGAATGAGATCAACGGTCCGTTCAGCCATGTGACAAACCCGATCAGAAAAAAAAGACCGGCTGTCAGCATCAGGGGTGTCCACCCGTAAGCGCCAGCAGGGCAACGGTGTGTGTCTTGCAGGGCGGCGGGCTGGTTCTCAACCGACATCAGAGGCAGCCCCATTTGATGAAAGGGCAGCGTTGTTCCGCCCGACCGGCGGCGGGTGAACCGGATGGCTGGAAGGGAGATTTTTCAGGCTTTGTGCCAAAGTGGCAATCCATTGGCTGTCTATGCTCCAGCCCGCCTGTCTGGCAGCGCGCAGCACGCCGCCTCCTAGCGGTGCAAGGATGGGAAGCTGGGGTGCGCCACATAACGCAGTAAGTTCGGCCCGGATACGGGGGCTATTGAACACGCTGCCAGCGTAGCTCCACGGCAGGGTGTCTCCGCCCAGACGGGCGCGGGCTGTATGAATATGGGCTGCCAGTTGGGCGGCGGCATCTTTCAGCAAGGCTGTTGCCTGCACGCAGCCTGCTTCGGCTAGTTCATCAACAAGTCGGGCGCATTGCGCCACAGCCGAGCGTGGCCGTGGCTGTTCTGCGTGCCAGCCCAGTAAGGCATCCATGGCGGCGGGGGCTGTCGTGGGCCACCCCATATGGGTGCAAACGGCCTGTGCAAACCCGACAGCCTCCGGTTTGCGCCCATCCAGTGCCTGACAGATAAATTGCAGCGCCGTGCGACCTATCCAGTAAGCACTTCCTTCATCCCCGAAGGTGCCGCCCCATCCCCCAACGCGGGCCGTGTTTCCGTTTCCGTCATGTGCCCATGCCATTGACCCTGTGCCGGACAGCAGCAGCACCCCTGCGTTACCGGCAAAAGCGCCGGTGCAGGCCATATCAACATCGTTGCTCAGGCTCAGGCTCAGGGTGCCATCAGGGCAGAGTGTGTGCAGATGGGTGCGGATTGTCTGGCCTAGCGCGCGGTTTTCACCATAGCCAGCCAAACCGAAAGCCGCGGCCTGCACACCTGTGCTGAGGGGAAGGACAAGGTCAGACAGTATCTGCTGCCAGTCTGGCTGATCAAACGGATTACTACCGCTGGTTGTATAATAGCCCTGAATCTGCCCGTCCTGCGCTACGCGGACTGCGGCGGTTTTGGTGCCCCCGCCATCAACGGCCAGAACGGCAGGCACCGACCATGCGGCCGGTACGAAAGCAGGCGAAAGAGAGGCTGGGCTGTCAGTCACAGAAAAAACACCACCACGAAAAAAGCAGGTATCGTTTCGGAAAGCCTATAACTTTTTCAATAAGGCGGCCAGTTGTCGTATGACTGTCAGCACTTAACCGGAGGATAAGGAGAACCGGTTATCAGTTTTCTGGTGACGGCCCATCAGGCAGGCTGCCCAGACGTTCGCAGGCCTGCGCCAGTTTGATGTCGGGGTTTGGTGTTTCACACAAAGCCCGGACGTCAGGCGCGCACATTTCAATCGAATTTTCAAAATCGGATTCAAGCACATCCTGCGCGATGGCCAGATCCTGATCATTGGTGTGTTTCTGCTCTTCTTCCAGTTGATCCTGCGTTTTGTGCAGATCTTTCAGGGAATTGATGCAGGCTTCACTGGCGGCTTCGGGTTTGAATTGCAGCACGGCCAGTTCTTTCTGAAGCTGCGCGTTTGGCACCTTGCTCCGAACTTCACCACCAGAGTCCCCGCCCGACTCATCGGCCTGCGCGACTAGAGGGGCCGAAAGCGCTGCCAGCAGCAGGGCCGCAACAAGGAGGGGATGGCTGAATCGGGGCACGCTCAAACTCTCTGTGCAACAGGGAACCTACCGGGCCGGATGCACCGGTTGTTCTGTCCTAGCGTGCAGAGGGCGTTGTGGCAAAGAGAGAAAGGGCGGTCAAAGCTCATATCAGTAGCAGGGTTGGCAGGGGCAGGGGTTTGGTGCTATCCCTGTCAGCGGAAAGTCGGCGGTGGACGGGCACCTTGTTGACCAGGTCAGGTCCGGAAGGAAGCAGCCACAGTAAGTTTCGTCCGGGTCATTGTCCGGCTTTCCACCGTTTTCCGCCCGGTTATTACCGTATCCTGCGGGCGTGACTCTTACTTTTCGGAACAGTCATGACCGATGAGACCGATGCGCAGCTTTCTCAGGATGAGGGGCTCCCCGATCCTGTAATGGAAGGCCCCGGTCTGTTCGGAGACGCCGCTCCCCCAGCACCAGCCCCCTCGGCTCCCCCAACATCAGGTTCGCCTTATCGGGTGCTTGCCCGTAAATATCGCCCCACTACGTTTGATGACCTGATTGGTCAGGAAGCCATGGTGCGGACGTTGCGCAACGCCTTTGCGTTGGGGCGCGTGGCCCATGCCTTTATGCTGACGGGTGTGCGCGGGGTGGGGAAAACGACCACGGCCCGTATTATTGCCCGTGCCCTGAACTGTATTGGCCCAGATGGGAACGGCGGCCCCACGCCTGACCCGTGCGGCGTGTGCGCCAACTGCGTTGCCATTCTGAATGACCGCCACCCCGACGTGCTGGAAATGGACGCAGCGTCCCGCACGGGTGTGGATGATGTGCGTGAAATTATTGAGGCCACGCGCTTCCGCCCCATGCAGGGGCGGATGAAGGTCTTCATTATTGACGAAGTGCATATGCTCTCTCGCAACGCATTCAATGCGTTGTTGAAAACACTTGAAGAACCCCCGGCACAGGTCACGTTCATTTTCGCCACGACTGAATTGCGCAAAGTGCCCGTAACGGTGCTTTCCCGCTGTCAGCGGTTTGACTTGCGCCGCGTGCCGCAGGCTGATCTGTCAGCTTTGTTCGCGCGGATTGCGGAAAAAGAACACGTTCGCTTGTCGGCTGAGGCTCTGGCGTTGATTGCCCGCGCGGCCGATGGGTCCGTGCGTGATGGTCTGTCCTTGCTTGATCAGGCCATAGCCCAGGGCACCGGCCCTGATGGCACGGATGAGGAAATCGGCGCGGCTCTGGTCAGTGATATGCTGGGGCTGGCTGACCGGCAGGTGGTGTTTGACCTGCTTGATGCCACGTTTACTGGTAGACCCGATCAGGCCCTTGCCTTGGCTGATGCTGCCCATGCACGTGGGGCTGACCCCGGCCTGATGCTGGGTGATATGCTGGAACTGGTGCACACGATCTCTCGTCTTCGGGCAGTCCCTAGCTTGAGGGACTCGGCTGATCTGCCGGAGGCGGAACGCGTGCGCGGCATGGATATGGCTGAAAAACTGCCCGTCCCGGTTCTGATGCGGGCGTGGCAGATGTTGGTCAAAGGTGTGCAGGAAGTCGAGTCTGCCCCAGACCGGCGCGCAGCGGCAGATATGGTGTTGATCCGCCTTTGCTACGTGGCCGACCTGCCGTCCCCGGAAGATCTGGTTAAACGGCTTTCTGGACAAACCGCCACCTTGCCTGCTCCTTCTGGTGCTGGTGCTGGTGCTGGTGCTGGTGCTGGTGCTGGTGCTGGTG
>NZ_BAMW01000056.1 GCF_000963945.1 Acetobacter indonesiensis
GGTGACGATTGCCTCCAGCGCGACTGTGGTAAACGCGACTGTCACCAGTGGTGGTGTTGTGTCTGTTTCTGGCACGTTGTCAGGGGCGAGCGTGTCT
>NZ_BAMW01000055.1 GCF_000963945.1 Acetobacter indonesiensis
CCTGCAGGTGCAGCAGGGGGGCAGTGCCAGCGGCACAGTCCAGCAGGGTGGCACGACGACGATCTTTGCCGGCGCGTCTGCAACAGATACCACCATCACTGGCGGGGCGTTCAATCTGGTTGAAAGCGGCACGGCGACTGGTCTGACGGTCGGCAGCAACGGCACGGTGACGATTGCCTCCAGCGCGACTGTGGTAAACGCGACTGTCACCAG
>NZ_BAMW01000054.1 GCF_000963945.1 Acetobacter indonesiensis
TTGACGCGCAGAAACTGAGCAACCAGCTTCTGTCCCAGCAGATGGGCAGCCAGCTTGTGGGTGAAGTTGGCGGGCAGATTGCGGACAAGCTCAATGACATGGGTGTGGCCGGTTTTGATGAAACAAACTGGAAGGACAATTATGGCCGCACACTTCTGGAAACGGCGGGGAATGCGCTTGTTGCTGCGGTAACGGGCGGGAATGCTGGCGCTGCAGCGGCGGGAACGGCTGTAGCAGATGAAGCTATAGCGGCGTCCTCTTCAGCGGTTGCTCTGTGGGCTGCGCAACAGACCTCTGACCCTGCGGCCCAACAGGCGCTACTGGGTGCCGTGATGAATGGTATTGCGGATGCGGCTTCGGCTGTTGGTGGAGCTGCGGTTGGTGGTGGTTCTGGGGCGACGGTTCTGAATGCCAGTGCGATGGCATCTGCTGTTGAGCAGAACAACTTTGTTTTTCTGATCCCTCTTGCGATTGAAGCGGCAGAGGCTGCCGTCATTGTTGCTGAATCTGGCGAACTTGCCGAGGGAAGTGCGGCTGTTCTTTCTGTTGTGCGAAGCATGCTGAGTGCTGGCAAGTCGGTTTACGCCGTGAGCCAGATTCTGACGAGCATGGGGTTGAATGGAGATGTGCTTGTCCATCAGGCCCAGAGCGGAAACGGGAGTTCGACAAAAGCTCCTTCCGCTGGGAATGGTGCATCTGCGTCAGGTGGCGGAACGGCCGCACCAGAGCCAGAGGGGGAAGGACCAGAGAAGAATGAATCGGAAGAACGTCCAGCAAACATTACTCAAAATGCTTGGGATAAAGAGCGGGCAGCCAAACTGGGATATACGCAAAGAATTCCTACTCAGAAATTGCCATTTAACTCACATGGTCAACCGGCTTACTGGAATGGGAAAAACTATATTACTAGAGATATTGATAGCCATAATGTTGAAAATGGATGGAAAGTGTTTGACAGGAAAGGTAATAGAGAAGGAACGTTTGATTCTCAATTAAATCCTATAAAGGGTTAGTTATGTTTGATATTTGTTTTGAAAAAAAAGATAGTTTTTATGAAGAAGAAGGGTTTTTTGGTAGAATTTTCATAGATTCGTTCAATGAAGCCTTTTTTTCAAATACATCTTTTTTTAATGAAGTTGATTATCAAAAACAATGGTGCCAAGCAGTAGAAGTATTGTTTCACAAAAAGAAGTCATATTTTCTTGTGAATGTTTATGACCCTAAAGTGGCAAATTTTTTTACTTCTTGGCCATGCTATTTGCATAATGAATCTATTTATTTGCAAAATCGTATGCTGCTTTCAGAACAATTTAATCTAGATAAAATAATTTCTTTTGAATCTGATATAGATGATTTAAGTTTTGTAGGAGATGAAGGTAGAAAAATTTCAACATGGCGAACAGATATAAAATCTATGATAGATTTCAAAAATAAAATAGAGCGTTCATTTCTCTAGGGTCTGTTAGGGCTTGATCCAGTCTGCAGCGGCAGCGATGTGTATGACCGCGAGGAACGACGTTGCTGTTTTTTCGTATCTGGTTGCGACTGCACGCCACTCCTTGAGGCGAGCCCAGAGGTTTTCGACAAGATGTCGACACCGATAGGCCCATTTTGGGCAGGCGACCGGCGTATCGCATCGTTTCGCAGGAATGGCCGGTCGGGCTCCCATGTCCCATATCCGTTTACGAAAGGCGTTCGACGCGTGACGTGCCCCCCGGAAATGTAACCATTTAAAAGTAGAGTCCGATCAGAAGGATACGGACGGATGAAACGCAGTCGCTTTACGGAAGAGCAGATCATAGGGATTCTGAAGGAACAGGAGGTTGGGCTGAAGGTCACTGATCTTTGCCGCAAACACGGGATCAGCGATGCGACGTTTTACAAATGGAAGACCCGCTATGGTGGCCTTGAGGTATCTGAGGCCAAACGGCTGAAGGCGTTGGAAGATGAAAACAGCCGCCTGAAACGTCTTCTGGCGGATGCGATGCTGGATAATGCGGCACTGAAGGAAATTGTTGGAAAAAAGTGGTGACGCCTGTCGCGAAACGGCAGGTGGTCCGACATATTCAGGAAGCTCTGGAATTGAGTGAACGCCGTGCCTGTGCGCTTGTTGGTGTCGCCAGGCGTGTTGCGCGGTATGTTTCTACTGGAACGGACGATGCTGCCCTGCGCCAGCGCCTGCGGGATCTGGCGGCCCAGAGACGCCGCTTTGGCTATCGCCGCCTGGGTTATCTTCTGGCGCGGGAAGGATTCAGCCCCAATCACAAGAAGCTGTTCCGCCTTTACCAGAAGGAAGGGCTGAAAGTCCGCCATCGGGGTGGCCGCAAGCGGGCACTGGGGACGCGCTCTCCCATGACCATCCCTCAGGAACCCGGGCAGCGCTGGAGCCTGGATTTTGTCTCGGATGCCCTGATCTGTGGCCGCCGGTTCCGCATTCTGGCTGTTATTGACGATTTCAGTCGCAAGAACCTGGCATTGGTTGCCGACACGTCCTTGTCAGGGGGACGTGTGGCGCGGGAACTGACGGCCCTGGTAGAACGCCATGGCAAACCCCTCATGATTGTCAGCGACAACGGGACAGAATTCACATCCCATGCCATCCTGAAATGGGCCGATGAGATGAAGGTCGAATGGCATTATATCGCTCCGGGGAAACCGCAGCAGAACGGGTTTGTCGAAAGTTTCAACGGCCGATTGAGGGATGAATGCCTCAACGAAACGCTGTTCACCTCCCTCAGCCATGCCCGACAGGTTCTGGCTGACTGGCGGGAAGACTACAATACGGTGCGTCCCCATTCCCAACTGGATGGTAGGACACCGGATCAGATCGCCAGACAAGGGTCTCGGGGGCATGCCCCCGAGACCCTTGTCATCCCATCAACCCCAAGCCATAAAAAACGGGAACTCTCCTTTTGAGTGGATACAAAAAGGGGGGCACGTCAGTAATCACCAGCATCATGCTCTTCACGCCCACGCTCTCACCATTAATTGTCACTAAAATTCAGAGACTTGCCCGCAACTGACTATTTCACGATCCTTATAGCCCAATTGCCACAAAAAACGGAATCACCGAACATTCCTCAATGTAGAAGGTTTTAAAACTCTCTAAATTATAATTCTGAATAATAGTAATCTCTAGAATTATATATCAACAAAAGCACATATCATTTTTATACCAGATAAATCTGGAAGGTATTCAATTGAATATTTTTTATCCATAATAAAATATGAATCCAATGGGCACATAAACCCAATAATAGATTGAAATGAACCTCTTGTGAAATTAGGAATTCCCATTTTTTTTCTTACAGAATCTTGATTCATGTCGAAAGTAATACCCAACGGAAGTTCTCCTTTGTACTCTTTGTATTTTTTTCCATAATATTTACTAAAGAAAAATACGTTCTTTATGACTGAGCTTTTATAGTCCACTGAAATAGAAAACCCAATATTATGAAATTCATACCCTAAATCATCTGGAAATATTATTTTATTGTCATATTCTTTGTTTGTTATGAAAAAGCATTCTTTTTCATTTAACCCGACAAAATCCCAAATTTTTTTCATTTATACCAACCATTATTTATGTTTTGTTGATGGAGAATACGAAAAGCATCGTCAATATCTTCTTTACTATATCCTGCTTTTGTCAGAGGTTCTCTCAAAGCGTCCATATCTTTGAGAGCAGCATTGCTCAAATCCTGGGCATCCTGTAAAATCTGATCTTGCGAATTTCGGCCACCATAAGTTCTAGAACTTTCTTGGTGTATTTTCGTCTCTACCGCAATCGTTGATGTCACTGCGCGCAACTCTTTCTGCTCATCAATAGTTAGGGGGCGCCCGTACGTCAGTTCTAACGATTTTCTTACTGCCGCAAAAGAAGGAATGTGGTCTGGTGTTAATCCATCTTTTTTACTTCTGGCTGACTGATCTCCATAAGTTCCGACCTCCAGAGGAGTAACATTCTTTTTTTCGTTTTCGACAATTTCCTGTGCGGCTTCCCGTAGATTTTCTGTTCCAACGGGAGCTTTCTCCAGCAGTTCCTTCTGTCCCTCTGGCGTGCTCAAAAGACGATCAACTTCCTGAGCTTCACCCAAAGCATTGTTCATTGTTTCAATGTCAGATTCGGTCGGAACGGCGGTTCGGCCCGGTTCCGTCAGAAAACTTTGTCCCAAAGCAGCATTATCAGGATCAAGCTTCGCAAGTTCACGCCGGGCATTGTAATATTCAGTGATCTGGAGTTCTTCCTGATCCGTCAGCGGCTTACCATTCTGATCACGCGCTTCGGCAATAATGTCTCGCTCATCCTCCTCCGCAGCCTCATTATATTGCTGCACGGCGGAGGCAGCAGCAGCGCCATTCAGCGCATTCAGGCTGCTGTTGCCTCCCCCGCTCGCAACACCGGCGGCAGCCCCTGCCGCAGACGCAATACTGTTACTGATAATGTTGGCTATGGTGCGCTGCTCTCCGGCATCGCTCGTCCATGAACGCGCAATATCCTGCGCCCATTGCCGCGTGGCAATGCTGGCAAAGTCACCCGCAGCCGTGCTGGCCGCAGCAGCCCCGGCATTGCCACCCGTTATCGCAGCAATAAGGGCGTTACCCGCTGTCTCAAGCCCTATGCGCCCCAGGGCGTTGGTCACATCCTTGGTGTCAAACCCGGCCACACCCATCTCATTAAGCTTGTCCGAAATCTGACCGCCAACTTCCCCCACAAGCTGGTTGCCCATCTGCTGGGACAGAAGCTGGTTGCTCAGTTTCTGCGCGTCAA
>NZ_BAMW01000053.1 GCF_000963945.1 Acetobacter indonesiensis
CATAAACACATCACTCACAGGCCACCCTCCATTGGTAAGCCTGTGAATCATAGCCTCTCGCTCAGTTCAATAAATTAATAGATCTTGAGCCTAAGAGGTGCAGCCCACATGGGCTTCGAAAAGCAGCTGCACGGCTTTTGGCTGAGGCGGAATGCACGACGCATCAAATCGCCTCTATCACAGGGCATAAAACGCTATCTGAGGTCGAGCGATATACGCGAGCAGTTGAGCTGAAGCGGCTGGCTAAAGAGGCCATTATTAAAATCAGCTAGTGGCACACGCGAAACACGAATCGGCACACATTGCTTATAATGTCATTGTTTAAGTTGGATTTTATCAACTGATGGCGGAAGGGGGGTAACAAGAGGGGTAAACACTATGAGCCGACTCCCACCCAACCAGTTAACCGCCCTGCATATCTCTCGCCATAAGAGTGGAGATCTATGCGACGGAGGGGGACTATGGCTTGCGGTGTCAGGTGGCTCTCGTTTGTGGGAATTACGCTTCAAATCTCCTGTGACAGGTACACGAAGACAGAGGAGCCTTGGGAGTGCTGCCGATCTTTCTCTATCTGATGCCCGCTCCCATGCTTCCGATTGCCGCCGCCAGATAAAAAGTGGCCTTGATCCAATCATTGAGCGGGAGAAGGAGAAGGCTGCCCGAAAACTGGAAATCGGCGTCACTTTCGAGTGAGGTGGCTGCCCGCTACATTCAGGAATCAGGCCCCCGGCTGGAAAGACCAGAAAGCAACAGCAACATGGACAGGCTCTCTTTCGCAGCACGTCTTTCCAGTGTTAGGTAAGAAGGCCGTGCGCAACATCGACACTCAGGACTTAATTGGGGCCCTCCGTCCAATATGGACAGAAAAGACAGAAACAGCGGGACGACTTCGAGGCAGGGTTGAACGTATTCTTGACTACGCCCGAGCACAGGGCTGGCGTGAGGGCGAAAACCCGGCACGATGGCGCGGCCATCTCTCCGCCACCCTGCCGCCACCTTCGAAACTGATGAAGGTTCAACACCACAAGGCAATAGGATGGAAGGATATAGCACCGGTTATTATCGCCCTGTGTGCATCGGAGGGCATTGCAGCCAAGGCCGTGCGCTTCTGCTGCTTGACCGCTGCCCCGTCTGGAGAAGTAAGGAGCGCAGTCTGGTCTGAAATTGATATAGCAGCCCAAATCTGGACCATCCCTGACCACAAGATGAAAGCTGGCCGACAACATCGCGTGCCATTGTCGGCCGATGCCATGGCTATCCTTCAGGAAATGAAACCCCTCCGAGACCTCTCTGCCGGTGATCTTGTCTTTCCCGGACACAAGAGAGGTAAGCCTCTGTCTGATGTGGCCTTGAGGTAACCATCCGGCGAGAGACGCGGGCGTGATCAGGCAGCGATGCTA
>NZ_BAMW01000052.1 GCF_000963945.1 Acetobacter indonesiensis
TGCCTGATTACTGAATAAATCGCTCTCCGGTAAACCCGGGGCAGTTCAGGGTGCAGGGCACAGCGCGTTCTCGTCGTTGCTCCCGCGAATGCCCGGTGGGTGTGGGACCGGGAAATCAGAGGCTGGTCCGGAACAGACCGTATTTTTCATGTCGAGGAATCTCTTCAGGATCTGACGGATCTGCCCGATGCCGGGTGGGCAATCGTAACCTATGATGTTCTGACCGCCCGGGCTGGAAAGTTTACGCCACCGGACACTGCAACGGCGAGCTGGCTTCGGACGAAGCTGCGGGAAGCTGGCCATTATCAGGTTCGTGCGGCGGCCGAGATGCCAGGTAAGGAGAAGAAAAGTGCCAGCCAGCTGGCCGCAGAAGAGGGACGCGATGAGGGTGATGGCAAGTTCACGCCTTTTCATTTTGATGCGCGGATCAATCCCGAGATTGGAAATGTGTTACGCAATTTGCTGATGCCAGCCGGTCGGGGGATCAGCAGCCAGACGATGACGCTCCTGCATCGGATGGGCCGACGCCTGTCTTCCGAAATGCTGCATGCTCTGATGGCGTGGGAACCCGACGTGGTCTTCGCCGATGAGGCCCATCGTATCAAGAACAGGGATGCCGGGCGTACCCGTGCCGTTCGCACCCTTATCGAGGATTGCTCACGGGGTGCGGTTCTCCTGACCGGCACCCCTTTGCGCAACCACGGCGGAGAGGGGGCGAGCCTGATCGAAGCCATTCTTCCCGGTGCCCGGGATCGTCTTGCAGGAGCACTGGCCCAGGGTCACCGACGGTCGGACCGAAATGCTGCGCAGGATGCGGCGGTAGCGGAAATCTTCAAAACGATCATGGTCAGGCGGCTCAAGGCCGATGTGCTCGATCTGCCGGACAAGATCAGGCAGTGGGTGGAGATTGCACCGCAAGGGGAAGCCCTGTGGCACTATGACGAGGTCATGGAGCAGATTTTGCAGACTGTCGGGCGGGAAATTGCAGGCGGTACCACGTCAGGCGGCATTGCAAAAGCCATCATGGGTCTCCTTTCATCTGCCCGCAAATGGCTTGGTCTTGCCAAGGTTGCCAATCCAGCCACGGTGGATCTGATTGATGATGTGGTTGAGGCCAAAGGAGCGTGTCTGGTCTTCGCGCATCATCGTGGCGTGATTGCGGAACTGGAGAAACAGCTCCGCCGGCGCGGTCGATCCGTTGTGACAGTCCATGGCGAGACGCCTGATCGTGAGCGTGCGGGCGCAGAGCAAATGTTTCAAAAAGGAAAGGCCGAGATCTTTCTGGGTTCGATCAACGCGGCGGGTGAGGCTCTGACCCTCCATCGTGCTGACACCTGCGTGTTTGTGGAGCTCGACTGGGTTCCGGCGGCGATGCATCAGGCTGAGGATCGCGGACACCGGGCAGGTCAGATGGCGAAAGGCT
Source organism: Acetobacter indonesiensis (assembly GCF_000963945.1). Classification (GTDB taxonomy): domain Bacteria; phylum Pseudomonadota; class Alphaproteobacteria; order Acetobacterales; family Acetobacteraceae; genus Acetobacter; species Acetobacter indonesiensis. Next base: position 1,424 of record NZ_BAMW01000052.1, read on the forward strand.
ATCACATCATCAGTCTTCTGGCGCATATGCCCGACAGGCAGAATCTGGATGAGTACGTTGCCAAAGTTCTCATTGAGAAACTCGCCAACATCAACACGATCCTCGACGAAAAGGCTGGTATTGTCGGCAGGCGCATCGAGGGGACGGATGCCAGTGTAAGAAGCCGTGTGATCGCCGCCCTGATGTCTGAAGCCCAGCGGTCGGAAGTTGCAAAGAACGCCCAGGTCGCGGTCACGCGGAAGAGGGCACTTCCTCGCTCCAAAAAACAGTAACGCTTTTCAGGCCGGTAAGATCAGTTCGAATCTATAACGACTTAAGCTGGTATTTTTCAGAAACGAGTCTCGTGAACTCTGGTACGGTTAACGGTGCAGTATTTCTTGTTCTGTTTTTATTGTGTGATCTGATCCTAATTTTTCCGGGATGTTGAGGTCTCACACCCTAAATTCCCCAAAGAAATTTGTTCTTTTCCGATCTGGTATCGGTTTTTTGCGTGTGGGTTCCTCGTCCCGCAATACTTGTAAACGAGAAAGTCAATGTCCGACCACACAACAATTTCTTCCGCTGTAGAGGCGGATCTTATGCAGCTCGTGGCCCTGCACCGGCTGCTTGACTTTGCCATAAGCCAATCGCTCGAAGGTAATACGGACGATCGCATTCTGGAGGGCGTCGTCATTCTGACGCGCATGATTGGACGCAAGGTCCGGTGCGTGACCAGCAAGATTCTGGATGGCGAAGGCTCCGGCTGCGACTGACGCATTCCTCCTCACTCATATCCCTTTCTTCCATTAACAGGCGCGCTCAAATCGCGCCTGTTCTCGTTTCATTAGGAAAATAAAGAATGTTTCGCGCTTCAGAAGACGCTACGCCCTCCCGTTTTCACCCCACCGAAGCTGATCTGATCACCTATCGGGATCTGGCCCGTGCCCTCGGTGCTCCACCGAGCGAGGCCATCTGCCGGTACCTCGGCCCGGCTGGCCAACATCTGGTGTTCATCGGTGAGTCCGGTCAGCGGGACTGGGCCCGCGTCGACGCCCAGGCACGGACACGCTGGCCCGATCTGCCACCGACAGGGAAGATTGCTTCTGATGGCAAGACACTGGAGTCCCTTCCTGAACGCATCGTTTACCAGATACTGGCTTCTTTGAAGCACGAGGATATGGAAATCGATCTCCATCAGCCGATCATGGCTGACCTCGGGGTGGAGAAAGCGGACCTGACATTGCGCAGGAGAAGTTCTGCCTGCTTTATCGAGGTCATCGGTTCCTGTGGTCCCAACCGCATTACCCGGAACGACCACGAGTTGCGGGGACTGGAGCGGTTCGAGCGGCGTGAAGCCTTCTACCGCCGTGTTGGCATCACCCCAGTCTGCATCTTTCTCGATCTTTTGGCGCGTCCAGAAGACCTGAAGGCACTCTGCCGGTCTCTGGTGGACCGGATCGCTGACGACGGGCGTGACAGAGAGATGTCGCTATAAGGGCAAGGACCGATGCCTGAGGCGTGGGGTGACCGGAACCGGAGCTCCCACGTCAGGAATGGTAGCGCACGACATCAGTTTTGGTATCTGAAGCGCAATCGAACGATGTCAAAAATTGCGAAAAAACCGTCTTGCCGTTTCAGGAATGTCTCATACCCTGATTTTAACAGGGAAATTGGTCATTGATTCGATGTTCTGGTTCCGATCGTTGAGTGAAGCCAGTTTCCTCTTGTGGAGGCTGAAGGAATGTCCAGTACAAGAATAGATAAATGGAATCTGGCAGGAGCGCACTCTGCCAGTGCACATCTCCGACTATATACTCAAAACAGAAGAGTATGCAGAATGTCGGCGGCTAAAAGCGGAGCTCTGGAAATAGAGTTTCATGGTCTGCTGCGTTACCCTGAAGCGGCAGCGTATATCGGTCTTGCAGAAGGAACATTACGGAACCAGCATGAGGCGTTGGGAATTCGGTCGTTGAAAATCGGTCGGATCCGGTGTTTTCGTATCGAGGATCTGGATGATTTTATTGCGAGGAAGATGCTGGAAACAGAGAGAAAGCAACTCCCGAAAAAGCGTCGGGGTCGCGGCGAGAGTCTGGTCTTCAGTCCGGATTTCAGTTTCTGGATTGTGATCGCAGCACTATTGCTTGTAGCTCTGATCAGGCTGTCATTCGTGACAGCCTGACGGAAACGCTATTGCTTGTCAGAAAAGTTACGCTTTTCATATGCGATGGCTTTGGCGGCCAAATCTTCCGTGTGAGGCTGGTAGTACCGGTCAAGGGATTTGATATCTTTATGACCTGTCACCCGGCGGAGTTCGAGCGGGTTGGTGTAAATCCGTGCGAGGCGGCTTGTCGCCTCATGCCTTAGGTCATGGAAGGTGAGGTCCCGAAGGCCAGCTTTCTTCGTCATCCGTCCGAACCGCACGGAGAATGCGTCTTTGCTGCCAATATCAAAGACGAGATCTCCGGGCCGGCTGGATTTGCGTTGTGCCTGAAGGGCCCGCAGCAGGCGGGCCGCACCAGGTGTCAGGGGACGGATTTCCGGGCCACGTTCGATGGCGCGATGCATGGTCTTCGTTTTTTCCAAGGATAAAGCGTGACGATCAAAATCGACGTCACGCCAGCGGAGTGTCTGGGCTTCCTCCCGTCGCGTGCCTTGTTCAATGGCAAATTGGACGAAGATTACATCATCAGGCCAGGGCGAAGTTGCCATGGCTTCCAGCAGGCGGTCGTATTCATCGCCAATCAGACGACGGTTGCGCTTCTTGTCTGCGCCAGCGGGCCGCTTGACCGCCGTTGCGGCAGCCGGATTTTTTGAAAAGGGCAGGTCCCACTCCGCGATCGCATGCTGGCAGATCGCGGCCAGCAGGTTGAGCCGTTTGACAACCGTCGCAGCACTGTATTTCTCAGCCAGTCGATCTCGGAAGCCGCGAACTGCCATCGGGGTCAGATCGACCAGCGCAAGCTGTGCGATCTCGTCCTGAAGAATGGAGGGGATGTGACCTTTGCGATCATTTTCCCGGGTTTGCATTTCCTCGCGTACATAACGGTCGACCAGGTCGCGGACAGTCTGACGTTCCAGCGGTCGCGTGTCCTCAAATTGTCCGAGTTCCAGTTTGGCGGCCGTCGTGTCCAGCCAGCGCCGGGCGAGTTTGGCCGAGGAGAAGGTTTGATGGATCCGCTCTCCGCCTGCAATGCGCTTGCGGGCCCGATACTGGCCCTTGCCGCGATACTCTACGCCTGCGGGAAGAGCGCGGCCTGTCGCTGGATCAATTTTAGCAGAAGTGATTCGATCTTTCATGGTGAGCCTCGCTTGGGCCCAGCATAGCCTTTTTATGGGCCCATTGGGACCATGTGCTTATCGTCTTTTTTGGCGATGGGCCCAAGGTGGGCCCAAAAGCAGTCAATCATTCCGTGACCAAAACTCTAAGTCATTGGAAAGATTGGCGTCCCGTACGGGATTCGAACCCGTGTTGCCGCCGTGAAAGGGCG
>NZ_BAMW01000051.1 GCF_000963945.1 Acetobacter indonesiensis
TACCGTAAAAGAAAGTGATTCACTTACCAAGCAGCTCATCAATGATGCAATACAGGCACAAGTCTTTTCAGTGGAATCTGATGGTTCTGAAAATAACGAACCGGTCTCTGGTTCTGCCAACAGTCAGGTTGATGCGTCGTCGTCCCTCGAGGTTGCGGGCAATGACACTCAAAACCCGGCGGGTGTAACAACTCAAGTCTATAAAAGAGGGAGTCCGAAAGATCCCTACGCAAACTACACGGCCAACCCCGGATTTGGCAGTTCTGAAAAGAATGACCCAGATGCGAGTGCACAATACAGCATCAAGGAAAATGTTACGGGTTATAGCCCTGATTCCGCCGGAAGTGCTGTCTCTGTTTCAGGTGAGGGAACGGTTGCGCCGGAGTCAGAAGGGGGAAGCTTGTCCAAGGAGGATGAGCAAACTCCACTCAGGAATGATGTAGTTAATAATAAAAATGGTTTCTCGATAGATGGAAAAATCAGGGAGCAAATGGCAGGACGTGGATGGACCGATGCTGGTATTGAAAAAATCATAGAGAAAGGTCCCACAGGAACCTCAACGGATAAGCGTTCTGCTAGCAAAGCCCCAGATGGTGTTCCCAGAGATGACACAGCGACTGTTTACGGAAATAAAAGTGGATATATTGTAATTAACGATAGGACGGGAGAGGTTGTTCAGTTGAGCGATAAAAATGATAAAAGTTGGATTCCAGATGGAAGAATAAAATGGAAATAAAGCAAAAAAATAATTTGGTTGACCGTTCTTTAGTTTATGGAAATGAAAACGATTTCTATGATCTTGGAGGGAGTATTATAATGAAATTGACTCCTCAAGCTGCCATGTCTGTATGTAAGAGTGCAGCAAAGAGGGGAGTTCTTATCTGGAGAATAGAAGGTGGAATAAAACATTTACCTAGCACCGAATTTCCTTGTGGCGCTTTTGAGGCACGTTTAGATTGTATTTGGGATGGCCCCAATCCTCCGATGTCGATGCAAGAGGCTGCAATAGTTAACAGGCAGGCTTATGATTTCATTAAAGAAGAAAGTTTAAATCATAACGCGTTTATTATCACAGCAACGGAAGTAAATAAAAATTATAATCGGAGTTAAAGATTTGTCATATCTGTATAGAACCTCAAGGTGTCTGGTGCCACGGTGATCGGCGGCGGCTCGACCTCGCTGTATGCTGCGAAAACGCTTGATCTGGGGTCTGTGACCAACAGCCAGAGCAGCGGCACGGGGCAGGGAACGACCGTTGGAATACGCGGTAGAGTGAAAGCCGGAACAGTTCAAACTCCGCATCTGTCGGGATACAGAACCAGCATGTGACGACGTCGAGCAGCACTGCGGTTGACACGACGATCAAGGCTGGCAACAGCGTGACGTTGGGAACGCCTAGTGGGCTGACGCTGGATGGAGCGGAAGTCACCGGGCCGTGCGTGGATGTATCGGCTGGCTCATTGAGTATTATCAGCCCGCAGAACACCTCGGACTATAAAAGCACGGCGCGGCAGGCCGGTGCGGAGATTTCCATTCCGGTGTGGGGGGCTGGTGGCAAGACCAGCGGTGGTGCGAGCTACAGCCAGCAGAATGTGACGGATCATTTTGCGAGCACGGAGGACCAGCTCTCCGGCCTTTATGCCGGAGATCAGGGCCTTGGTGTGGATGTTGCAGGAAACACAACGCTGAAAGCCGGTGTCATTGAGAGTATGGCGGACGCGGGCCTGAACCATTTCAGCACAGGGAGCCTGACGACCAGTTCCGTTGAGAATATCTCCCGCTGGCAGGCCACGCAGCAGGGCGGCTCGTTCAGCGGTGGGGCCGGGATGATGGGCAGCACGACGGGGATTCTGGGCTCCGTGGGTACGGGCCTTGCCTCTGGTGCCTCCGGTCTGATGGGGGGTGGTCGCACGCATGATGAGACGAGCGAAAGTCAGTCTGCCATTGGCGGAAATATTAAGGTTGATGCCGGGAGTCTCTCTGGACACTACACAACAGATGTTACGACAGCGAACGCAGCGCTGAAGAACATGTTTGACGCACAAAAGCTGAGCAACCAGATTCTGTCCCAGCAGATGGGCAGCCAGCTTGTGGGTGAAGTTGGCGGACAGATTTCGGATCAGCTGAATAGCCTGGGGATTGCGGGTTTTGGAGAAAAGGGTGTTGAGAACAGTTATAACCGCATAGCCTTGGAGACAGCGGCGAATGCGCTGATTGCTGCTGTAACAGGTGGTAACATTGGATCTGCGGCCGCCGGTATGGCTGCTGGGGGGAGCGCGGTTTCAGCTTCACTGAATAGTGTTGCAGGCTGGGTTCTTGATCAAACGGACAACAATGTAGAGACAGCCGCTCCTCTGGTGACGGCGATTGAGAATATTATTGCTTCTGGGGCCGGTGCAGCCGGTGGGGTTGCTAGAGGTGGAGGTAAGACTGCGTCCATCAACGCACTAAATGGTGCCTCCCAGGCTTCAGCTGTTGAGCAATATAACGCAGGCGCTGGTGATATTCTCAAGGTCGTTGCTGCTCTTGCGAAAAGCTGGGCGGCTCAAGTGGCGAAAGACGCACTGTTGAATACTCTTAAGGGAGAGGGGACTACTGTTGCAAAAGGTGCGGAGAAAGAGGCAGGGAGTGCTGAAAATTTAGAGTCAGCCGCTGGTGATGTGTGAAAAGAGATTACGCGCCCAACACCACAGCAGTCAGAAAAAGATGTTGCAAATGATGTTGGTGAAAATGCTCGGGAACAGGTCAGCTATAAAGATGGGGAGGAAGTCCCTTATGGAAAAAAAGGCAGTTCCCGCATTGATGTTTTGGACACAGCTACGGGTGAAAGTTATGAAGTCAAAAACTATAATATTGCAAAGAATTCATCTGGTTTAATCTCAAATGTTATTAAGCAGATCATTCAGAGAGCCTCTCAGCTTCCCAAGGACACCCAGCAAAACGTTGTTATTGATGTAAGAGGGCAGAATGTATCCAGAGAAACAGCCATGACAATAGTGAAGAAGATAATAGAAAAAAGTAATGGAATTCTTTCCCAAGAGAATATTACGTTTAAAGGAACACTAAAATGACTGTTTCAGTCTATGGCGGCATCCTGATGCTGGAACTTGGCTCATCTGGGGACGTTGAGTATTTTTTTAGGTGCGTAAATTATTTTGTTGAAATCCCTAAAAAAACTTTGCTTCCTTTAGTAACAGACCGATTGTATAAGAGATACGTTGTCTGGGAAGATTTTGCAGAGCTTCGTGAGAATTTTGTTTTTATTGAGAGTGTACTGAAAAATATAGAAACATCTTTGGATGATTTTGAAGGTTATATTTCTGGAGAAAAAGGTCGACGCCTGAACCCAACTAAGCCAACACTTGCTCTATTATTTGCAGATTATTTTTCTGCGTTTGAAGATTGTATGAAAACAGCAGAATCAACTAAGGAAAATTTTGTAACATATATACCATTGATAGTTGGTCGTGATATTGTTGCTCCAAAGTTTGCAGTGGGGAAAAACGATCCCAAGAATGAAAAAATACGCGAACGTTATGATGCTCTTGAAGGTAATCCGTTATGGTGGGGAGCATGATATAAAATTCCATAAGAGCGATTGAAGATTTTGATTTAAACGAAAAAATAGAACATAAAAATTATTTTTTTCTGCTGCTTGGGGCTGCATGTTGCGGGCGTGGCTGGCGAAGCAGCAGGAGATGTGACGCTCCAACCATCCCCTCATGTTACGGGTGCCTCTCTAATTGCGCACCTATACACCGAGTGTGATTGGCAGCACGACCGGTAGCGTGAAGATTGAAGCCAAT
>NZ_BAMW01000050.1 GCF_000963945.1 Acetobacter indonesiensis
CGACACAACAAGGTTTGGGTCAGCAAAATGTCACGAGAAAATTTCAGCACTGTAGCCTCTTTCAACGTCCATAATGGCTGAAGCTAAAATGAACAAAACGGATGCGCTCCGGTATTTTTGGGGTAAAGCACACCCTGAAAACCAGATGCAGGCTTCAGATTCTTCTACTCTCATGCATCCGCTTATCGCTCATGTGTTAGATGTCGCTGCTGTGGCTATCTTGTTGCCCGGTAGTGACCGACTGGGGCTTGATAATCGACAGTTGGGGATGCTGATAGCGCTCCATGACATTGGCAAGCTTATGCCATCATTTCAGAAAAAAGTACCGGCATGCTGGCCAAAGCAAGGCTTAGGTTCTTATTCTGAAAATTATATAGAATCACGTCATGATGCTGATGGCTTTCTGTTGCTTAGTTATTTTTGTGCAGAGGCTCTTGATTCTTTGTTCAAAAATTCAGATGACGCGCAACTGGACTGGTTAGAGAGTGAAAAAGACCAGTTATGGCGTGCGGTAGCGGGGCATCATGGAAAGCCTGCTGCCTGCGATTGGGACAAAAGAAAACAGGACCCCAGCTTCAAATTTATAGCGCCATATGCTCAACAGTTTATTCAAATTCTCCTGAAAGTCTTTAATCCGCCTGCCCTTCCATTATTTCACTCTCCCGATTGTTTGCGCCGATTAGAATGGCAATTAGCGGGGTTAACCAATCAGGCTGACTGGATAGGCTCCCAAAAAACATGGTTTCCATATGTGACGCCGGATGCCGTGATGGATGCGACAGCTTATTTCTGGAATCATGCTCTGCCACATGCACAGAAGGCAATTTTACAAGCAGGGCTTGGCCCTGTTGAGGTTGCTTCTTTCCAAGGAATAGAACGACTTTTCTCCCATATCCAAAAGCCATCACCGGTACAGGACGTTATGCAATCTGTGGCCTTACCTGATGGTCCGGCATTAGTGATTATCGAGGACATGACGGGGTCTGGCAAAACAGAAGCCGCGTTGGTTACGGCCCACCGATTGATGGCATCCGGGCGCGCTTCTGGATTGTTCGTTGCGCTTCCAACTATGGCCACTGCACATGCCATGTATGATCGGTTGGTTGAGGCTTATCGGAATCTTTTCCTCCCTTCTTCGCGTCCATCGCTTGCTCTAGCGCATAGCCGTGCTTTGTTGGACGAGCGGTTTGTGTCTGTTCTGGCCCCAGATGACGCTCTGGATGTGACATTTATCCCAGACGATAGAGCCAGCGCCGCAGAAATTTGTTGTTCGGCGTGGTTAGGTCGTGACTCCCGAAGGGCTCTTTTGGCTCAAGTAGGTGTGGGGACCATTGATCAAGCTCTTATGGCTGTCCTGCCTGTCAAATTTGCTACAATGCGTCAGGCAGGGCTAGCGGGGAAAGTTCTTCTCGTTGACGAATGCCACGCATATGATTCTTATATGCAAGAAGAAATGGCAGCACTTTTACGCTTTCATGCGGCTATGGGTGGTTCGGCCATTTTATTGTCTGCTACATTAACCGGGGCTGTGCGTCAAAAGTTGACAACGGCTTTTCAGGATGGGTTACGCATACAAGAAACTGCGACTTTATCAAGCGCGGCATACCCTTTAGTGACACTCGTTGGGGCAGAAAATGTTCTGGAATTACCGTGCAATGCGCGGGACGAACTAAAACGAACAGTTGCCGTTCACCTGATCTCAGATGAAGCCTCTGTCGTTCACATCATAAAGGATGCTGCTGCTAAAAATGCTGCGGTCGCATGGGTTCGTAACAGCGTAGATGACGTTATTGCCTCTGCTCAGGCTCTGACGACAGACAGTATTAAACCCATTGTGTTTCACGCGCGCTTTGCCATGATTGATCGCCTGGCAATAGAGCGTGAAGTGCTCAGGCGGTTTGGTGCCAAGAGCAGTGAGGCCGACAGAGCGGCGGTCTTGATTGCAAGTCCTGTTTTACAGGAATCGTTAGATATAGATTTCGATGTTTTATGTACAGATATTGCTCCAATGGACCTGGTTATTCAGCGTGCTGGCCGTTTGCAACGGCATAAAAGAAATAAGCGCCCGATAGAAAGTGAAGAACTTTATATTTTATCACCAGTTACTGAAAAAAATGTAGATAAAAACTGGATTAGTCATTTTTTGCCAAAAACTGCCGGTGTTTATAGAAATGCTGCGTTATTGTGGCGTACGGCAGATGTTTTGAAACACGAAAAAGAAATAAAAAGCCCCGAAAACATAAGATATTTAATAGAGCAGGCTGCCGATCTGTCTGATGTGCCTGAAGCATTAATGGGGGATAGAAACAGCGCCGAAGGAAGAGGTCGTGCGGAAAAAGGTTTGGCGATGCAGAATGTTCTGAATTATGAGGCCGGCTATGCGCCAGACGTAGCTTTGTGGGAGTCTGATATTCGTACTCCTACCCGGTTGGAAGATGAACCTCATGTCACGGTGCGGCTTGCTATTATAGAAGGACAGACTGTTCGTCCTTGGGCTGCGTTCATAGACAGTTCCTTGGAGACCCAACACCAGCAGAAACGAGCTTGGGCGCTATCAGAAGTGTCTGTACGTCGTAAACAACTGGCTCACTGTCTCATACCGCCGGAAGCTAAAGAGGCGGCTTCAAGGGCGCGTAGTGTTTGGTCATGGTGGGAACGTGAAGCAGAGGATCAGTTTCTGTTGCTGCTTTTGACCCCAAATGAATCGGGTTGGCAGGGTTCTGGACGTAATGGGAAAGGACAAGATGTTGTGATTCAATATGATCAGTTATATGGTTTGCAAATCTTCCCAGCGATATCGGGATGAACCGTCTTAAGTAGTCTGTGTGGCGACTGGACTGTTTCTGTTCCCTGCTTCGGCAGGGATTTGAATATCCCAATGAATAAGTCTTATGTAGTATATGTTATCAGAAAAATGATTGCGTAACTCAGAGTGGTAAGTCATCGTATCTTTGGTTGTTTGCTCTAGGTGGCCTTTTCATGACTGATGATAAGCCCTTCAATCTACTTTTAGACCCATGGTTGCCTGTTTCACGGCGGTCGGGTGAAGCAAGCGTTATTCGCCCAGCCCAGATTGTAGAAGATATAAAAGACAATCCTATTGTCGGGTTTATGTGGCCCAGAGCTGATTTCCGAGTGGCGTCTTTTGAATTTTTGATTGGTCTATTGGCGACAGCCTGTCCCCCTGAAACCCATAGAGCGTGGGTGCAGAATTGGTTAAAGCCTCCGTCAGTGGAACAACTGGACGAAGCCTTTGCGAAAATTGCCGATGCTTTTTGGTTAGATGGCCTTCAGGCGCGTTTCTTGCAGGATTATGATACCCTGCAAAGTGACTCGGAATATGCAGAGCGTCTTCTGATTGATGCCCCAGGCGAAAGCACGGTAAAGCGAAATGCTGATCTGTTCGTGCATCGTGGCCAGGTTGAGCGTATGGCGCGTTCAACTGCGGCAATTGCTCTTTTTACCCTTCAATCTTGGGCTCCCAGCGGTGGGGCCGGGAACATGACAGGTTTGCGTGGCGGTGGCCCGCTTACCACGTTGGTTCTGCCTGAAGAAAGAGGAAGCCTGTGGCGTATTGTCTGGGCGAATGTGCCGAATGGAAGTGCAATAAAAAACGCTGATAAAACAAAAGTTTTTCCATGGCTGGCCCCGACTGTTGCATCAGGAAAAGACGGAACAGATGTGCGCATTTCTGAAAATGCACATCCATTACAGTGTTGGTGGGGTATGCCACGCCGAATCAGGCTGGTGTTCGAAAAAAATAATGATCAGGTCTGTGATCTTACCGGGCAGTCAGATACGGTTTTGGTAACAGGCTGGCAGCAAAGGCCGTATGGTCCGAAATATGCTGGCTGGATAGGAATGCCGTATGGCGCAGGCACAGTTCATCCTCTGACCCCGCGTTATCAACAGAAGACTGGGGCAGAATGGTTGGCAATTCATCCTCAGCCCGGTGGCATCGGTTACAGACATTGGGCTGGTATTGTTGTTGAAAGCGCCGATGGCAACAAATTGCCAGCCAGTTGTGTCGTAACGTGGCGAAACGAAAGGGCCAGAGACGTTCGTCTTTCTCAGGCTCCCCGTTTGCTTGCTGCCGGGTATGACATGGATAATATGAAAGCGCGCGGTTTTATTGAAAGCGAGATGCCGTTGTTTGATGCTCAAGACATTGAACGACAAAAAAATATCGACATTCTGGCCCGAGACTGTGTGGGGGCCGCGACGCAGATTGCAGATTTACTGCGTAGCTCTGTGCGGGAAGCCCTGTTTGGGAAAGCAACAGTATCAGTTGACGTGACGCTTCTTGCTAATCTTCGTGAACGGTTTTGGGAACAAACGGAGTCAGATTTTTTTGCCATCTTGCACGAAGCGGTTACGACAAGTGATGATGTGGCTTTGAAAACAAAATGGTTTCGCATTCTTGCCCACGCTGCTCTGCGTGAATTTGATCTGACTGTTACATTAGAGCCTGAAACAACCATGCAAGATGCAAAACGGTTTTCGGCTGCCCGTAAGCGTTTGAGTATTGCTGTCGCAGGGAAAGGGACAGAGGGCAAAAAAATCATGAATGGTCTGGGACTTCCTGTTTTAACTGATAAAAAGACGGAAAAAATTGTCTGATGCTTACCAGAAAGGAAACGTCCCGTGTGGCGGTGACATGGTGGCAGGGATTGCAACCTGATCCTGACAAAAATCAGCAGGGTGATCGTGCTGCATTGGCGCGCCTTAGGCGGTGTTCAACGATAACAGAGCTGCTGTTTGAGCGTGAAACGCAGCTATTTTTACATAAATGCGGTGCGACCAGTGGTTCTGCATTTTCGCGGGCGGCATTGGTTGCGGGTGTTCTGGCGTATGTCAGGGCAAACCGGGTTGGTGTTCCTGTTGCACGTCAAATTGGCCCTGTAGAGGCTGATGATGAAAAAACAGCCCTATGCAAGCCTCTACGGTTCAGAAAGCTGCTGGATACAGAAAGCTATGATGACTGTCTTCGTGCTTTTCGGCGGCTTGTCATGTTGGCAGGTGGTGCAGTGAATGTTGCGGATATGGCGTTTGCACTTATGGCATGGCCGCGTGAAGAATCTCAGGATGAACTTGCAGCAGACAGAGTAAGGCGTGACTGGGTTTATCGTTACTGGAATACTGCCACTTTGGAAAAACCATCTGATAATCAGTAATATAAAAGGATTATTATCATGAGCCGTTTTTTGCAGCTTCACCTTTTGACATTCTACCCGCCATCAAACGTGAATCGTGATGATGCTGGCAACCCCAAGACAGCGACAGTTGGCGGGGTGACGCGGTTACGTATTTCTTCGCAGGCGTTGAAACGTGCGTGGCGTACATCGGATATTTTTTCATCTGCTTTGGCCGGTCATGAGGGAAAACGCACCCAGCGTCTGGGGGAGGAAATTCTGAAGCATCTTTTACAAAAAGGTGTGGATGAAAAAAAGGCAACATCCATAGCGCGTGAGATTGCGGGTGTGTATGGAAAGGTAAAGGCGGAAAAAGACCAGAACCCGACACGTACGGAACAGCTTGTTTTTATTTCTCCATCCGAACACGCTGCCGCTATTGCTATGGCAGACCGGCTTGCAGCAGGGGAAAAAGTGGATGTGAAGAAAGAGCAGGAGAGCTTGCTGCACCGGTCAGACTCAGCGGCGGATATTGCGTTGTTCGGGCGGATGCTGGCGGGGGCGCCAGCGTTTAATCGGGAAGCGGCCGTGCAGGTAGCCCACGCTATCACAACCCATCGGGTGACGGTGGAAGACGATTATTATACCGCTATTGATGACCTGAAACAGGATGAAGAAGACGCAGGCGCAGGTTTTCTGGGGGAAGCCGGATTTGGGTCTGGCGTGTTTTATCTTTATCTGTGCGTTAATCGTGATCTGTTAAAGAAAAACCTTGGCGATAAAAGCGAAACTAGCGTGGCCGAAGCCGCACTAGGGGCTTTGGTTGAAGCAGCAATGACCGTTTCTCCGTCAGGCAAGCAGAATAGTTATGCTGCCCTGGCGCGTGCCGGGTATGTCTTGGCAGAAAAAGGAAATGCGCAGCCCCGTACACTGGCGGGTGCTTTTGCACGGCCTATTGCGGGTCAGGATTTAATGCAGCAATCTATTGCAGATTTGAAAAACTTCCGCGCTGAACTAACACGCGTTTACGGTGAAGGGGCCGAGGATGTTTGTGAAATGGCGCTAGGGGATGAAAAAAGCGCGACACTGGCAGATATTGTCGCCTTTTGTCGGGCCTGAACCCCATGGGGCAATTCCTAACCTTTGCCATGGTAGCCCCTATGGCATCGTTCGGGACGCTTGCTGTTGGTGAGCGCCGGGATGGTAGTGATAGGCCCGCCCGCTCTGCCGTGCTGGGGTTGGTGGGGGCGTGTCTTGGTCTGACACGGGATGATGAAGACGCCCAGAAAGATCTGGCGCATCAGTATGGCTTGGCTGTTTTATGCCACGCGTCCGGTCGATTGCTGACTGATTACCATACAACGCAAACAGCACCCGCGCGCCGCAACTGGACCCCGGCAACACGCGCACAGGAACTGGCGGACGCACCGGGAGAGATTGCAACCATCCTGTCCCGCAGGGATTACCGCATGGGAAGCTGGCATCTGGGTGTGCTGTGGGTGCGGGCTGATATGCCCCGCTGGTCATTGGACAGCATAAAAATGGCTATGCAACAGCCGGTTTTTTCACCGTCATTAGGGCGTAAATCTTGCCCACCGGGTTTGCCATTGGCTCCAGATATCCAGAGTGCAGACAACGCCATTACTGCCGTTCTAGACCGCTATAAACACGGACCGGAGCAAAGTGTGCAGACCCGTTTTGGCTTGTTCAAAAATCACCTGACCGGCCCAGACACACAAACGGATGTAGTGGTGGTTATGGATACAGCAGATGTTGCGGCGCACGGGGGTAACTACCCGGTCGTGCGTCATGAAATGCGCCGTGATCAACCGCTTTCACGCACACGCTGGCAATTTGGCTTGCGGGAAGAAGCGATGCTTCTTTGCAAAAAGGATATCGCGATATGAGTGCCGGGTTTCTCTCTCGTATCTCCTTACGGCAAGATGCGTCTGTTCAGGCTATAGCCCGGCTTCTTGTGCCGCAGGGGGAGAGCAACCAGCACAAAGCAGCACATCACCTGTTATGGGTTTTGTTTGGTGATACGCCAGACCGGAAAAGGGATTTTCTGTGGCGTCAGACTGACCCTGGCTGTTTTTTGGTTTTATCAGCCCGAGAACCCGTTGATACGCATGGGTTGTTCGATATTGAAAGTCAGGTTTTTGCGCCACGCCTGAAAGATGGCAGCCGATTGGGGTTCATGCTGCGTGCCAATGCAACACTTGACCGGAAGTGTGAAGGGCGTGCCCGCAGCAAACGTCATGATATTGTTATGGATGCGCTCTATCACATTCCCAAAGAGCAGCGAGCCCATGCGCGTGATGGTGTAGTGCAGCAAGCCATTACATCCTGGCTTCTGCGGCAGGGGCAGCGTACCGGGTTTGCGTTGCAGCCTGATGCTCTTTCCGTGCAGGGGTGTGATGTGCTGCGTGTGGCGCGTGAAGCGGGGCAAGGCAAGGCAACATTTGGCGTGGTCAATGTTACTGGTGCGCTGTGTGTTACAGACCCGGCGCTGTTTGTTCCTGCGTTGATGCATGGTTTTGGCCGGGCCAAGGCGTTTGGGTGCGGGCTTATGCTCATTCGTCGCGCTTTGTAAAAGGATAAGATGGATGTCGCGTCCTTTGCCTGGGTTGCCCCCACCGCGCCCTATTCCGTTAAAGGAGCGTTCGTCCATTCTGTTTGTCGCAATGGGCCAGCTTGATGTGCTTGATGGCGCGTTTGTGTTGGTCGATCAAAACGGTATTCGCACCCATATTCCCATAGGTGGCTTGGCCTGCCTGATGCTTGAACCCGGCACACGTGTCAGTCATGCGGCTGCTGCATTGGCTGCTCGGGCTGGTACATTATTGATTTGGGTAGGGGAGGCCGGGGTGCGGTTATACGCATCGGGCCAGCCCGGTGGCGCGCGAGCAGACAGACTTTTGTTTCAGGCCCGTCTTGCGCTTGATGAAACAGCGCGGCTGAATGTTGTACGCAAAATGTATGCCCTTCGTTTTGCGGAAGACGCACCCGAAAAACGGTCAGTTGATCAGTTGCGGGGGATTGAGGGCGCGCGTGTGCGCGAAACCTATCGGCTTTTAGCCAAATCATGCGGGGCCGAGTGGGATGGTCGGCGTTATGACCCGCACGAATGGGATACAGCAAATGTTGTAAACCGTTGTCTTTCCGCAGCCACGGCGGCACTGTATGGCATTACAGAAGCCGCTATTCTGGCGGCTGGTTATGCGCCCGCTATCGGGTTTCTGCATACAGGAAAACCCCAAAGCTTTGTTTATGACATTGCAGATATTGTAAAGTTTGAAGTCGTGGTGCCTGAAGCCTTTCGGGTTGCGGCTGCAGTACAACGTGACCGGCCGTTGGAGGGACAGAGAATAGCAGACCCTGTTGCTGCTGTGCGGCATCGGTGCAGGGACCAGTTCCGCAAGACCAATATTCTGGCACGCCTTATTCCGTTGATTGAAGACGTCCTTCTGGCTGGTGGCGCAGAACCACCGCCTGCACAGCCCGAAGCAATGCCTGTGGCCTTTGCTGACCCGAAAGGACTGGGTGATGCTGGTCATCGTGGTTGAAAACGCGCCGCCGCGTTTGCGGGGGCGGCTGGCAGTCTGGCTGCTGGAGGTCCGGGCTGGCGTTTACATAGGCAGCTACGGACGCCGAGTGCGTGAAATGATTTGGGGACAGGTCTGCGCCTATATAGAAGATGGAAACGGTGTCATTGCCTGGGCCGCCCCGAATGATGCGGGTTTTGAATTTGATACATGTGGCAAAAACCGCCGTGTCCCAGTTGATCTGGATGGACTGCGACTAGTTGCTTTTGACCCCGAAGCTGCATTGCCAGCCCAACAGGGCCCAGCCACAACCATACTTCCCCGCCGACGCGGAAGAGGGTAGAATACAGCCTGCGTAATCGGTAGTTTCTTTGACAACAAAATAATCCTTTGAAATCAACTCTTTCCAGAAAGAGTGTTCCCCGCACACGCGGGGATGAACCGATAAGCGGAAGCCAGCCAAAAATGGCAAAAGCGTGTTCCCCGCACACGCGGGGATGAACCGGCCATGTCAGACGCTTTCCGATCCGTGATGCGGTGTTCCCCGCACACGCGGGGATGAACCGACCGGCCAGAAATGGAGGGGCTGTGCGATTTTGTGTTCCCCGCATATGCGGGGAAATAAATACAGTTAGAACGTGAAAGCCACGTTAGCGTTCATCTATGATGCTTTTGTTGCCATATAGGCGTGAAAGACACCGAATGAGGTGTGTTTGCGGACGTTTGAAAATCCGGCCTGTTTCAGGTTCTGAAGAATCTGGTCAGGGGGGATGCACTGTTCGATAGTATCCCAGTAATAGGCCATCAGAGTGCGGCTTTCGCGGGATGCGGTAACGCCAGACAGGAAGGGCACTACTTTTCCCAAGTAAAAGCGCAGAAACGCTTGCACCGCAGGGGAACGGGCGCGACCGATTTCAAGAATAAGCATGTTACCGCCGGGTTTCAGAACCTTCAGATACCCCGTGAATGTTGCGTTCAGATCCCGAACATGACGCAGGGCATACCCCATGCTGAGCATATCCATGCTGTTATCGGCAAAAGGCAGGGCTTGCGCATCGGCCTGCACAACCTGAATGGGCAGTTTGCTTCGGCATTCTGCTAACATACCTGCACTCATATCCAGCCCGATAATATTGGCCGGGTCAGTCAATGTTGCGGCTTCCCGTGCCACCAGCCCGGTGCCGGTTGCAACATCCAGCAGTCTATGTCCCTGCTGTAGGCCTGCCATGCGCAGCATCCATCTGCGGTACCATTTGCCTGACCCCAAAGAAAAAATGCTGTTGATACGGTCATAATAACGCGCCGTCCGATCAAAAATAGACCGAACAAAAACCACGCGCTCGCTGCCGTTCTCATAATAGGCCGGTAATACAGGGTGTGGGGGGCAGGGGGTTTTATCGGACATGAAAAAGATCGCTTCTCAAAGGCTTGGTGTTTGGGTCATATCGTAATTACGATAGACGGAACAGTCTTGTTCCTGTGTTGTTGGAGTTATCTTCTGCCATGTCTGGCGCTTTTCGCTGTATTGTCCTGATTCCGTCCTATAATTCAGGAGAATTACTGCACCGTACAGTGGCCGAAGTTCTGACCGTATGGCCCGAGGTGGTTGTGGTGAGTGACGGCAGTCAGGACGGCAGCCAGCATGCGCTTGATGACCTGTTGCCACACCATGCGGGCTTGCACCTTGTGCGTCTGCAACGCAACGGGGGGAAAGGGCGGGCGGTTTTATATGGTGCACAATGGGCTGCGCAGGCAGGTTTCACCCATATCCTGACAATGGATGCAGATGGTCAGCATCCGGCACGTTCTCTGCCAGAGTTCATGGCAGAAAGCCGACAGAACCCACAGGCCATGATTTTGGGAAAACCGGTTTTTGGGCCGGATGCACCTGCTCTGCGTGTCTGGGGACGAAAACTTTCAAACGGATTGGTGTGGCTTGAAACGGCGGGGGCGGTCAAAGACTGCCTGTTCGGGTTTCGCGTTTATCCTCTGCCGCCCTTTTTACAGGCTATGCAGAAATCCCGCTTTATGCGCGGGTTTGACTTTGACCCGGAAATAGCCGTGCGGCTGGTGTGGATCGGTGTTGCTGCCGTCAATAAACCAGCTCCCGTGCAGTATCTGGAGAAATCTGACGGTGGCATTTCCCATTTTCAGTATGGCAGAGACAATGCTCGTCTGACATTTATGCATATCAGACTGTTTCTGACGTGGCTTTGGCGGATGTTTTGCGGAAAGCGGAAACCGTTTCTTTCAACGAAACATGATCAAAATTGCGGATGACAAGGCGTCTGACACAGGCTTCAATCACCATGATGCCGGCTGCACATCCAAACGTGCCGCCCGATAATGGCCAGCGCCATGCCCCATAGGGGCCAGTGAACGCCAACACGGCAGGGGCCAGCAGTGCAAGCGCAAAAAATGCGGCCCAGAACATCGTCAAATATCGCGTATAACGGGCAATATCTGCTCGCAATGGTCCATGCACCTGCTGCGCGACCCGTGAAATTAGCGGAGAGCCGGATGGAAGCAGGGAGTAGGCGAACGTACCCAATAAGGCCCCAAGCGGCACAATATACAGAAGAATAGCATCGGCAGTGCGTGCCTGTTGCGGCGCATAAATCGCTAAAACACAGAAAAAAACTGTGGCGCAGGTAACAGGCAGACCGTGTCCCATCAAAAGGGTGAGCGCGGCGCCTTGCAGTATAAAAATAATAGTAACGCTTGGGTCTTTTAAGGCGAAGAAATCAGGAACATGTGCAAGAATAAGTGAGAGAAAAAATAGCGCTATGCCCACAGTTTTTTTTGGCATTGCTCTGCTTCTGTTATGGCACGGCTTTTCTGTGCGAAGTGTTTGTGTTAGCTGATCCATTCGATCTGCATTTTAAAGATGAGATTAGGCTGTGAATACGACGAGTTCTTCCGCATCGCAAACCCCTTTTGAGCACGAAGTGGCTGAACGGCTGGTCGAGGCATTGCAGCTTGAAGTCACGGCAGATGAAATTGAGCCAGAAGCCCCTTTGTTTGGGGAAGGTCTGGGGCTTGATTCCATTGACGCCCTTGAAATTTCCCTGCTGGTTGGGCGTGATTACGGTGTAACCCTGCGGTCTGATAATCCGGATAACAAACAGATTTTCAGCTCCCTACGGGCATTGTGCCAGTATGTGCAGGCAAACCGTTCTTCTGCCGGGTAATCTCTTTTGTATAAGGGTGTGGGTGATCAGACCTGGCCAGACCTGTCCTTGGTCTATGCGCCAGAGCGCGTGGTTTTTGTAACCGCAACAGGCCCGGTTACGGGGCATACATTTTTGCAGGCGGCCCATCATCTGGCAGAAAACCTGCCAGATCAGCCGGTTGTGCCGGTCTGTGCCGATGTCTTTCATTTCACCCTGCTTTTCGCAGCGGCCCTGATAAAGGGTCATTATGTGCTGCTCTCAAGTGATCGTTCACCAACGCGGCTTGCTCATCTGGCGCAGCAGCATAACGCCACCTGCGTCACTTTGGCAGGAGATCCGGAAGCTCCGCAGTTGCCTGATGGCGGCACGGCCTTGAATGTTGACCTCGAACCACCCGCCGCTTCCAATCTGAAGGAAAACAGTGATTTTAATCCCGTCATAGAGGCGCAACGTCTGGTTGCTGTTGTGTTTACATCGGGCAGTACGGGGCAGCCTGTCGGGCATAAAAAATATTGGGGTGGGCTGGTAACCAGAAGCGTCACAGCCCGTGTCCTGCTTGACCCGGAAGCCCAGCCTGCATCGATGGTGGGCACGGTGCCGCCTTATCATATGTATGGTTTTGAAACATTGGTGCTGCAAACGCTGAACACCCGTGTCAAAACCATTGCGGGTTCCGGTCCCTACCCGGCAGACTGGGTTGCTCGGCTGGAACAAGCGTCGGCGCCGCGTATTCTGGTCACAACCCCTTTGCAACTTCGGGGGCTAGTCAAGTCGGGTTTGCAACCCCCTGCCGTGCGCCGTGTTGTGTCAGCATCCGCCCCCTTGCCTGAAAAGCTGGCCGAAGAAGCCGAGCGTTTTCTGAAGACGGACGTGACTGAAATTTATGGTTCCACCGAAACTGGTTCCGTTGCCATTCGGCGTACCTTAAGCGGCCCGTATTGGACGTGGTATCGGGATATTACGTTACAAACGATGGCTGACGGGCGAGTCGAACTGTCTGCCCCCGGCGTGTTGAGCTACGTTCTGGCAGACTTCATAGAAACGGGCACGAACGGAACGTTCCAGCTTCTGGGCCGAGTTACAGATCTGCTGAAACTGGGGGGCAAGCGGGGTTCATTGGCGGCGCTTAACGCAGTGCTGAATAATCTGCCGGGCGTGGAGGACGGGGCGTTTCTGCCGCCAGACATGTCAGGCGTGGACCCACAGGCGCGCATGCAGGCTTTTGTTGTGGCCCCCACAGTGTCCGCTGACAGTCTGTTGCAGGCGTTGCGGCAGCTTATAGACCCGGTTTTTCTGCCACGTCGTATTGTGCAGGTTGCCGCATTACCCCGCAATGCTGTGGGAAAGCTGACCTTGCAGGCATTACGTGACTTAGCGGCAACGCAAAACGCGGAAGAGGAAATTGGCACAGTGACGGTGCCGCATGATCATCCCTGTCTTGCGGGCCACTTTCCGGAGCAGCCGGTTGTTCCCGGCGTTCTGCTGCTGGACGCCGCGTACGCTCTGCTGCCGGATGCTAACTTTCAGTTTGATATGGTCAAATTTTTGCACCCTGTTTTCCCCGAACAACCCGTGGTGTTTTCGATCCGGCGGGCCGGGGTGTCTCTGCGTCTGACGGCGGAGTGTCTGGGCAAGACAGTATTGCGTGCGGTGCTAAAGGCGCGACCCGTTGAAAACTGAAACTGATCAGCGGTGGGTGGTACCAGAACGCGGCAATCGGGTCGCCATGGGGCTGGCAATCTGGCTGGCAAAGCGCCTTGGCTGGCGGCGGCTGCAGTTTTTACTATGGCCAATAGCGGTCTATTTTTTTGTTTGTCATGCTGCGGCGCGGCGCGCTTCGCGGGTATATCTGTCCCGTATCTTGCGTAAACGGGCAGGTCATCGACAGGTTGTACGGCATTTTCACACGTTTGCCCAAGCAGTTCTGGATAGACTGTTTTTTCTGATGGCCCCCCAGACCATGCCCGCTGTCAGGTGCTCCGGGCGGGATGCGTTTTTGCGTATTATGGAGCAAGGGCAGGGCTGTCTGCTGCTGGGTGCGCATATCGGGTCATTTGAGGCGCTGCGGGCTCTTGGACGAGATCATGCTATTACATTGAAGATGTTGATGTATCGCTCCAACCTTGGGGGCGCGACACAGGTTCTTGAAGCGCTTGATCCGTCCTATCAGAACACCATTATTCCCATAGGTCAGCCAGAGACCATGTTGCAGGTGGCAGAAAGCCTGCAACAGGGGCATGTTATCGGCATTCTAGGGGATCGGTCACCGGATACAGGCCGCACTGTAACGGTGCCGTTTCTGGGGAAGGATATTTTTCTGCCCGAAGGCCCCTATCGCTTGGCTTTGGCAACGGGTGTGCCCATCCTCCTTCTCTGCGCCACCCGCGGGCGCGATGGAGCGTATGAGGTCCGGTTCGAACCATTTAACGTGCCCTATCCAACCAGCAGAAAAGACCGCCCGCAGTTTGTTCAGGACGCCGCAGAACGCTACGCCCGCTGGATGCAGGAACAATGTGCGAAAGCCCCGTTCTCCTGGTTTAATTTTTATGATTACTGGAAAGAACTGCCATGAAGCGTTTTGCAGTCCTCTTGCTTTGTGGTGGATTTTTTACGGTTGCGCCACAGGCCCACTGTGAAACCGTTCCGGATGATTTGGCCACCCAGATTGTGACACATCTGGGCAGCGTTTCTGAACGGACAGAGCATTTTCATGAAACGCGAGAACTTGGTGTTCTGACGCATCCGCTCCTGTCATCAGGTGTGCTGGTATTCAGGCATCCGGCATTTCTGGAAAAAGAAACACTGTCGCCTCGCCCTGAAACGTTGGTGATTGATGGTGATACCGTATCAGTCCAGCGGGGCGGGCATGTGCGGCATATTCTTCTGGCCCAAAACCCTGCTTTAGCGTTGCTGGCCACAACGCTTCGTGCGCCGCTGGCAGGAAACATGGCGGCCTTGCGGCAAGCCTACACCGTAACCGCGCAAGGCGACATGGGGGCATGGACGCTGACCATGACCCCTCTATCTGAACAGGCACATAAAATGGTGCGTCAGGTGGTGCTGTCTGGCCGTAATAATGCCGTAGAAAGCCTTAAGGTTATTCAGGCTAACGGCGATAGACAAACTCTGATGATAGACCATTGACCCGTCCCGCAAGACCTCATTTTCTGGCCGCGGCCCTTGCGCTGTCGGCCTTGCTGGCTGCTGTTGTGATGTGGGCCATACCCCTGCGGTTGGATATGGCAGGCTTTCTGCCAAAAGGGCACGATGACGGAACCCGCTTTCTTCTGCGCGAAGTGCAGGAAGGGGTTGCTGGCACGGTTGTAATGCTGGGTATTGAAGGCGCGCCAGAGCCAGAACTGGCCCGCCTTAGCCTTGGTCTTCAGAAGGCTCTTTCTGGCGATCCGCAGTTTGTTTCTGTTATGAACGGCGTCTTTTCCGTCCAGCAAACGCAGGGGCTGCACAACGCCATGATGGCGCATCGCTATCAGCTTGCGCCCGATGCATCGACGCGTGATTTCAGCCCACAGGCACTCGAACAGGCGTTTGACACGGTGCTGGATGGCTTGGGCTCCAGCGCCGGGTCTGTATTTTCAGACATGCTTTTGCGTGACCCGACAAAGGCTTTTCTCAATGCGGTGCAGGCGCTGGAACCAGACGTACAGGTGCGTATGCAGCATGGCGTGTGGTTTGCCTCAGACCAGCCCCGTGCTTTGCTGCTGTTACGTACCACAGCACCGGGGATGGATCTCGTCAGGCAAAAAGCTGTGCAGCAGACACTGCAATCTGCTTTTGCGGGGCTGCACCCGGGGGCAGCCCGTTTGTTGATGAGCGGCCCGTCCATTTTCGCGGTTAGAAGCGCAAGTGGCATGCGTGCGGATATGGACCTTATGGCCCTGTGCTCCATCCTTATGGTGGCGGGTGTGCTGTATTGGCGGTTTCGCTCGCTCTGGGTGCTGGCGGCGATCGGGGTTCCGTTTTTCCTGTCTATCAGCGTTGCCATGGTGGTGGTGCGGCTGGTGTTTGGCTACGTGCATGGCATTGCCTTGGGGTTTGGTATGACCATGCTGGGGGTGGCGCTAGATTACCCTGTGCTGCTGATAGGCCACCGTGACAGGGGTGAGGGACCAGAGGCCACATTGCACCGGATAGGCCATAGCCTGCGGCTTGGTGTGACTACCGCCATTCTGGGGCTGACCGGTATGATATTCTGCGGGTTGCCGGGGCTGGCGCAGTTGGGCACATTCGCCGCTGTTGGGTTGATGGTGGCCGCGTGTGTAACGCTTTACCTGATGCCTCGTCTGGTTGTGGCGGCAGACCTTGCTCCTTCGGTCAGCGGCCCATCGCGCAAGCTGGTGCGGGCCGAGACAGTGCGTCGCTATCGTGTGTTCTGTCTCGTGCCAGTGCTCATAAGTGTGTTCTGGCTTTGGCAGCATCCTTTGACGCTGGATACCCGGCTGGCAGCCCTTAGCCCCATACCGGAACAGGCACACCTGCTGGATGATGCACTGCGGCATGAACTGGGCGTGCCAGATGCGTCATTAATGTTGGCCGTGTCCGCCCCCAGTGCCCAAGCTGTTCTGGAGCGTGAGGAAACATTGGCAAGTGTATGGACGCGTTTGCAGCAACAGGGGGCGTTATCAGGAGTGCAGGATGCGGCCCGTCTGCTGCCCTCCATGAAGACCCAGCGTCACCGTGTTGCATCCCTTCCTTCAGTGGCAGATTTACAGAACGCGGTAGCGGAAGCACGGCAGAATCTTCCTTTCAAGCCTGATGCGTTTTCGGCCTTTGTGCATGATGTGGCGTCTGCGCGCACCCTTACGCCATTGTCCGTGCAGGATATGGCAGGCACGCCCCTTGAAGCCGCTTTGTCGCCCCTGTTGTTTGAGCGTCAGGGACAATGGTTTGGGCTGGTTTTTCCAGAACGGGTGCAAAACCGCGCAGCCATAGAGCACGCGCTGGCTGATCAGCCCAATGTGCTTGTAGTGGATATGAAGCGGGAGATAGATGGTCTGTCAGCCCATTACACAGCCCGCACGCTGCGTTGGATGCTGGTTGGGTGTGTTCTGGCTGTGGGTGTTCTGGTCTATGGCCTGCGGTCGGTCAGTAGACTGGTGCGTGTTACGGCGAGTGTAGGCGCTGCGTTGATCAGCCTGCTGGCCGTGCTTGCAGGGTTAGGGCACCCGCTAACGTTAATTCATCTGATTTCGCTGCAATTTGTGTTGGGTGTCAGCCTTGATTACGCTTTGTTTTTCGCCCGCCCCCAACTGGATGATGCCGAGCGTGCCCGCACCATGCGCACGTTGCTGACGTGCAATGCCATGACGGTGCTGACATTCGGCCTGCTGGCTACCTGCAATACTCCCCTGTTGCAGGAAATTGGTAAGACGGTGGCTCTTGGCGTCCTCTTTGCCATGGCTTATGGCTTTCTGCTGGCGGGGCAACGCCCCAAGATGGGATGAGCAGCGTTTTCATGAACCCCTTTGTGCTAACAGCAGGCACGATTGTCAGTGCCATTGGCCATGGACTGGCAGAACAGTGCCATGCCCTGAAAACGCGCCAATCAGGTCTGATTCCGTGTGATTTTTTCGGTATTACCACCGGGTATATTGGCCGGGTCTCCGGGGTTGAAAGTCATGTTATCACGCACGGCCCAAGTGCGTTTGCCTGCCGCAATAACGCCTTGGCCGATATGGCGTGCCAGCAGGATGGTTTTGAACATGCCGTGCAGGATGCCATAACTTTTTACGGGGCTGACCGTATTGCCGTTGTGGTGGGCACATCCACATCTGGCATTCTGTCAGCCGAAAATGCGTATCTTGATGTCGATGCACAAACAGGGTTTCCGCCCCAGACGTTTCATCAGTCAGGGACGCAAGACCTGTTTTCCCTACCCCGTTTTCTGGCTGAACGCTTGGGGACAAAGGGGCCGCTGCTAACAGTCTCCAACGCGTGTGCGTCATCCTCACGCGCGTTTGTCGATGCACGGCACTGGCTGGAGGCAGGTTTGTGTGATGCGGTTATTGTCGGGGGGGCGGATAGCCTGTGCCGTATGACGTTACGGGGCTTTGCGTCTCTTGGTCTGGTTTCTGACGGTCCGACACGCCCATGCGATGCGGCCCGTAACGGCATTTCCGTTGGGGAAGCAGCCGGTTTTGTGCTGCTTGAACGGGAAGGGGCACGACCGCAGGTACCCGCTCTGGCCCGTCTGGCCGGATATGGCGTCAGTAGTGACGGGCACCATATGTCTTCTCCAGACCCGCAGGCACGGGGGGCAATAATCGCCATGCAGGATGCCCTGAAACAGGCCGATCTTGAGCCTGACCATATTGATTACATTAATCTGCATGGCACAGGCACAGTGGTAAATGACAGTATGGAAGATCAGGCCGTTAGCACGGTATTTGGCAAAAAGGTACCTTGTTCTTCCACTAAAGGATGGACCGGCCACACATTGGGCGCATCCGGTATTCTTGAAACCATGATGAGCATTGGCCTGATGAAATCAGGATTTATCCCCGGATGCCTGAATGTGACACAACTCGACCCCTCTTTTCAGAGTTCTGTGCTGACAGACAATGAAAACAGGCCGGTAAGACGTGTCATGAGCAATGCGTTCGGCTTTGGTGGCACCAACTGCAGCCTGATATTTGAGGCCGCCTGATGCGCGTTGTTGTTCAGGGATTATCAGTCTGGGGGCCAGGTCTTGCAGGGTGGCCTCACGCAGAACGGGTTTTGCGTAGAGAAGACACATGGCAGGACGGACCCGTGACGCCGCCACCTGCACAATGCCTGCCCGCAAACGAACGCCGTAGAAGTGGCCCTTTGACACGTCTTGCGCTGGCTGCGGCAGAGGAAGCAAGCCAGCAGTCAGGTTTGCAACCGTCTTCGCTGCGCGGGGTGTTTGCCTGCTCCAACGGGGATGGGGCCATTGTTGATTCCATCCTGTCAGCCATTACAACGGAGGGAGGGGAGGTTTCCCCCACACAGTTCCACAATTCCGTTCATAATGCGCCTGCCGGGTATTGGACCATTGGGCACCATACGCATGTGCCCGCAGTGGCCTTGGGCTGTTATGACTGGTCGTTTGCACAAGGGTTGCTAAAGGCCGTCGCCGAATGTCTGGTGGAAAAAACGCCAACAGTCTTGGTGGTGTATGATCTGCCTATTCCGGGTCCTATCGGTAAAGCCCGCGTAACGGAAAATCCGTTTGGATGTGCGTTTGTTTTGCAACCAGATACCACTCAGGATGGTATCTGTGTTCTTGATATAACCTATGGTGCTACCACGACGCAGCAGGATGAGGTTTTGCATCCCGATCTGATGAAGCTGGTTCCAACCAACCCTGCGGCAAGGGCGTTGCCGTTGCTGGAAAAAATTGCCAGCAGGACAGAAGGCACCGTAAAAATGGCATCCGTACCAGGTAGTTTATCAATTGCAGTCACACCATGCTGACTATAGAAGACATTTTAACCCATATTCCGCATCAGGGAAAAAGCTGCCTGCTTGATAGATGTGATGCGTGGACAGCCGATACACTCACAGCCCAGACTTCAGCGCATCTCCGTGCGGATAATCCTTTACGGTATCAGGATAAGCTTGGCGTGATTGTCGGGGCGGAAATGGCCATGCAGGCAGCGGCGCTTCATGGTGCATTAACGGGCGATCAGGATGCAAAAACAGGAGGCTATCTGGCTTCCTTGCGTGATCTGGTGGTCACATGCGATCGTCTTGATCGGGCTGACTATGGTGTTCTCAATATTTTTGTGCGCCGAGAACAGCATGACCTTGCTGGCATGGTCTATCGTTTTTCTGTCTCTACGCAGCAGGGCGCGTCGTTGTTGAAAGGCCGGGGCATGGTGATGTTCCGCGCCAGAACACCAGTGGATGTGGCATCAGCATGAAACGGGCGCTTGTTACGGGGGGGACAAGCCCGTTAGGGCAGGCCATCTGTCAGCAACTGGTGGCTGACGGTTTGCACGTTATTGTACACACCCATAATAACCCTGCCAAAGCCGAGGCTATGGTTGCAGATTTTATGACACAGGGTGGTCAAGCAGAAATCTGGCAATGTGACCTAAGCTGTTCAACCAAAACCCGAACAGGGCTTGAAACTCTTCTGGCGCAGGGAGTGCCACAGGTTATTGTGCATAATGCCGGTACGCATGATGACACGACTCTGGCGGGGATGAGCGAAGCCCAGTGGCATGATGTCATAGGCGTCTCGCTCAATGGTTTTTTCAATGTTGTTCAGCCATTACTTTTGCCGCTTACACGCACACGGTGGGGGCGTATCATTGCCCTTTCTTCCGTTTCAGCCCGTATGGGGAATAAGGGGCAGGTTAACTATGCCGCGGCCAAAGCTGGGCTTGAAGGGGCCGTGCGTTCGTTAGCGCGTGAGGTCGGTAGCCGTGGGATTACGGTCAATGCGGTAGCCCCAGGTATTATAGACTCCCCCGCAACTGCCGCCATCATGACAACGACGGATATTGCGGCTCTTGTCCCGGCACGTCGTTCGGGAAAACCACAGGAAGTGGCGGATCTGATTGCCTTTCTGGCATCTGATAAAGCTGCCTATATTTCCGGGCAGACAATAGGCATTAACGGAGGTATGGCATGACGCAGGTTCCCGCTCAGTGTGATGTTCTGGTTATAGGGGGTGGCCCTGCTGGCAGTACCGCAGCAACGTTACTGGCCCGTAAAGGGCTGTCGGTTGTCATGCTGGAAAAAGAGTGCCATCCGCGGTTTCACATTGGTGAGTCCCTGCTACCCTGCAATTTGCCGCTTCTGAAAACAATTGGTGTTCTTGATCAGGTTGAAAAAATCGGTGTTTTCAAACCCGGTGCCGAATTTGTTTCAGACCAAGGGGAGGGGCGCGTCGCGTTCCCGTTTCGCTTGGCTATCAGCCCCAGAGCCAAACATGCCTATCAGGTCAGACGTTCGGAATTTGATGAAATTCTGTTTCGGAACGCAGCGGCCAGCGGTGTAAAAACGTTTGAAAATATACTGGTTAAGGACGCAGAGTTTTCAAAGGATGGTCCCAAAAAAATTACCGTTCAGGATGAAAACGGCAATCAGCATGTTATAAAACCGCGTTTTGTGCTGGATGCGTCAGGCCGTGACGGTTTTCTGGCAAAGCGGTATCATACGCGGATAGCAGATAAAAATAACTCCACGGCTGCTATTTATGCTCATTTTCGAAATGTAGAACGTCGTGAACCGGGGATGGAAGGTTATATTTCCATTCATCTGGTGCCCGATGGATGGTTCTGGATGATCCCCCTGCGGGACAACATCATGAGTGTTGGGTTTGTGGGGGATAAAAACGCTTTCCAGTCACATACGGGGCCGAAAACAGACCTGTTCTGGAAGAAAGTGGCTGAAAGCCCCAGTGTGGCAGAGCGTCTGGCCCCGGCAGAACAGATTGGTGATTTAAGCACAACGGGCAATTATTCCTACTGTGCTGACCGCAACTGGGGGAATGGTTACTACATGATAGGCGATGCCTTCGCCTTTCTTGATCCGGTGTTTTCATCGGGCGTTCTGCTGGCCATGAAAAGTGCCTTTCGCGGGGCGCGTGTTGCCCAAGCCTGGTTGCGTAACCCCGAGGATGGCAGGCGTGTCGCCCAACGTGAGGAACGGCAAACCCGGGCAGAAATGCGGCGGGTTTCCTGGCTTATTTACGGTATTAATGACCCCGCCCAACGCGAACTGTTTTTAAACCCCAAAAACCTTTTTCGGATGCGCGATAGCATTATTTCCCTTCTGGCGGGTGATTTCATAGGCCGTTTGCGTGTTCAGGTTCCCCTTGCGGCCTTTCGGGCTGCGTTGGCATTAACCCGCTGGCGGCGGAAGCATCATCAGACAGCAGTGTAAGGCCGCGCTGTACCAGATCCTGCTGTTTTTGAAGCCACGCGTAATAGGCATTGTAAAAAGGCGCAAACCCGGCAGGCTCTTTTTTTAACCACCAGTCCAAAGGTTTGCGTTCAGCCGCCGCTTTTGCATAAAGGCCCTGATACCACAGAAGATTGGTTTTCAGGTCATGATAACGCGGCTGATTAAGGTATCGATCGAACGCTTTATTATAATGCCCAAGCAGCGGGTCATCATAAAAAATAAGGGAAAGCTGGGTATTATAGACCTCGTTGGGGGTTTTTACCGGGTTTGAATCCAGCATGACGCCCGGCGTTGTTGGTAGCCATCCATCTTCCATCAGGCTTTTACGTGTCAGTTTGTCATGGTACAGCGCATGCAGGTTACCAATATCGTGCCGCTGGGTTTGATCAAGAAGATTGACAACTTCGTTTTTGGGTACGGGAAATGTTAACGCCGCTTTTAGAATAAACTGATGTACAGGCAGTTCGTGCCAGAAACCTGCTGCGGCCAAGGCATTGTGGGTAAGGTGATTGCAGTTATCCTGTAGAACATTGGTTTCAAAAGTTTTTGGCCCATTATGGTAAAGTGCGTTCCGGCCATTTAGAAAAGAGATAACCTGTTTGAACTGTTCTTCACTAACAGGAAGCCGTGCACAATATCTGGCTCGACCAAAACTGACGGCATAATCCGTGCCAATTGAAATTTCGTATTTCCACTGCTCATCTGAAACATCAGCCGGTTTTCCTTCAGAAGTCCAATCCTGAAAGCGGATGGCACTATACAGACCTCTTTTTTGTGCTTCCTGCTTTGTGGCTGTGTAGGTGGCTTTGGTGAGTGGTTCGTCTGGTTTCAGCAGGCCGTTATAGAAAAAATCACGATGGGAAATCCCAACCCAGTTTGCATTCTTGAAATGCGAGTTCATGCTGACCCCTGTTTCTCCATCTGGGCAAGATGTCAGCACGGGATAAGGGGATGTGGGGTCCAGGCAGGCACCATGGAGAAAGAATACGGCGTGGCCGCCGGGGCCACCTGCAATATCAGCCCCATAACCGGGCTTTTTTGAAATCTGGGAAACAGCACAAAGTTCAACCCATTGCGGGAAGAGACGATTATACGCCTCTTCTTTCTGAAGTGGGCCGGGTTTATGAAAATCAGCAGGTGTGCAGCCCGTAAGAAGAAGTGCACCCAAGCCAAAAATAAAATACGGTTTCAACGCGCCACACACTAATCTGATAATAACAAGATCAGGAACGGTAACACTGTTCGGGTGTGCTGGGAAATGGTCCGATCTGGAACAGATTAACGCGCATAATCTCCTTCCTTCTGATGCGTTCTATCAGAAGGAGGGAGACGGCCAGTTAGAATTCGGCAGAGAACGTGAAGTGATAAATACGGGGCAGCCCGGCGTAAAGGCTGGACGCTGCACCTGATGTTCCGCTTGGTGCACCCGTATAGACAGACGCCCAATAGCGTTCATTGGTCACGTTGCTGACGCCGAAACGCAGAACCCACGGGAATTTTGCGACATGGAAGGCGTAGCGTGTGCCCAGT
Source organism: Acetobacter indonesiensis (assembly GCF_000963945.1). GTDB lineage: Bacteria > Pseudomonadota > Alphaproteobacteria > Acetobacterales > Acetobacteraceae > Acetobacter > Acetobacter indonesiensis. Next base: position 23,278 of record NZ_BAMW01000050.1, read on the forward strand.
TCAAGGGTGGTGTAAGACCCGGTGTGCAGCGTGTTAGTAACATTGGCCGCACGGTTGCCCATGTAATGCACATTCGCATTGAATGCCCAGCCCGAGGCAAAACTGCCGAGAGAAGCAGGCAGACGATAATCAAGCAGGATATTGGCTTGCAGCGGAGCAGCCCCCACAATTTCCTTCTTGTTCAGGGAAGATGATGCCGCGTCAACCAGTTCAGCATCCAGCCACGTCATGCCGGCAAGAACGGACAGATTTGGTAGAACTTCACCTGAAATCTGCGCTTCCACCCCATAATTGCGCTGTGTGCCACCGTATTGATAGGTCTGGCAGTTTACAGCAGCGGCACAGCCGGTCGGGTTTGCGGCTGATACATACATGGCATAGGGTGATGTCATGCGGAAACCCGCAATATTGACCTGCATTTTCTGGAAACGAAGTTTATAGCCGACTTCATATTCTTCCGAATGGGCAATCGGCAGCGCAAGGTTGGTGTTGGTATAGCTTGCACTATTGGGTGTTACTGGCCCGGCTTCTACTGACCGACCATAGGTGAAGTAGAACGTCTGGTTATCGGTTGGTTTGTACATCAGGCTGGTGGTGGGGCTGAAAGCTGCAGACTTTTCAAACCGTGTTGTCAGCGGGCTTTTGGCATTTAGCGCCCCTTCCTGATGAATCCAGCTCCACGACAGGGTGCCCATGATAGACCAGTGTTTGTTAAGCTGAAGAGTATCGCCCACAATAAAAGACTGGCTGGTTACACTGCTGGATTTATAGCGGCCATGATAATAAGGCTGCGTGCCGCTGGATGGGGACGCACCATACAAATTATAAACCCCGAGATTTTGAGCACTTGTTGAGGCTCCGGTCGGATTATAGTTGCCCATCATGTAACCGTTGGTGCCAATCACCAGATCATGTTTGATAGGGCCTGTATAAACACGGCCATTGACGTAGGCCATATTACTGCCAACACGGAAATCATTGGCAGTTGTTGTGGCCGTTGCTTTTGAACTGAACCAGCCGTTGCTGCCCGTCAGGCCGCCACAGGTTTTGCTGCCGTCACACAGTGTATCGGTTACGCCAAAAGCCTGCCGCGCAGCGTCCTGATACAGACCGCCCAGTGTGAAGCTCCAGTTTTCATTGAACTGATGCCGAATCTTGGCAAGAAACGTATTGGTTTCCATGTTGTAGCCGCTCCATTCCGGAGCCAACTGCTTGCTGAGATCTGGTGCTTCAGGCAGATGGCTACCGCCAACGCCTGTTGCCAGAATACCAAAAGCAGGGGCTGTGCCACGTTGCGCGTAGTTATAATGGCTGGCGTCAATTTCAATGACGGTTTTATCATCAAGGTGAATATCGAAATCACCGCTGACCATTTCACGGCGCATCCAGCTACCCTGGGTGTAGCCCGTGCCATTGGCATGTAGCAGGTTCAAACGATAGCCAAACCAGCCATTTCGGCCCAACCGACCTGAAATATCGCCATTTACGGTTGGCGTGCCAATGGAGTCCACACCAACTGAAAGACGCTCTGTCCGGCGGTCTGTTGGTCTTTTGAGTGTATATTCAAACACGCCAGCGGGGTTTTGTGGCCCATACATGGCACCAGCCAAACCGTTCAGAACCTGTAGGTTATCAACCCACTCGGCAGGGTAAGGGGTGGTGGACACAACGTTCAGACCATCAAGGCGAGAGTTGGCAACCACATCAGCCTCAAACCCGCGCGATTGCGGGCGTGATGTGTTGGGGTCCCCACGGATTTCAAGCTGTACGGATGGCAGAAACTCCGCCATGTCGTTGATGTTTCGAATCTGCTGATTGACAATCACATCGTGCGGCACGCCCATAATAGAATAAGGGGTATCCAGCGTGTCCCGGTTGCCTAACGGGCCGAGATACACAACCTTATTCATGTATTTTGACGCGGTGCCATCAGCCGCATGGTGTCCATGCACGTTAATCGTTTCACCGTTCGAGCCATCCAATATCCCGGCAATAGGAGCCCGGGTAGGCGTTGGCTTTTTGACAGCAGAGACCTTGAGCGGCTGTTTTTTATCAGTTTTGCCATATGGCTGCGGCGCAGGGCTGGCGGCAAGAGCGGATGAGGCCAATAACAGTGCGCCAAAAGTTCCGCTGGCGAAGGTAGTGTAAAAACGATTGTGCATCAGTCTGGCTAGTCCGACATTATGATAAAGAGCAGTTGGTGGCTCCTTTTGCCGGGTCAAAGGTCGGGTTGTCTATATATCTCCATGCATAAATATATATACAGACGAATATAATTCTAAGGTGATGCCAGAATAATACACCCCCAAAATCTGATGCCATTTATGAGAAACATTGCGAATTACAAATTAAGAGATAAAAAGAATAAAAATTAAAAATAATTTTAATAAATATCATGCGTGAGAAACAGCACTGACATGAGTCAGAATTATCAAATATTATGTTGAGAATAATTATCAGTTGCTATATTTCAGACACAATTATCACATCGGGGTGAGTGTCTGGGAATGACCAAAGTGTATCGGGCGTGTCTTACGCCTATGTCTGTTGCGAGTGCTCTGTTTTTTTCCGCTCAGGCATTGGCATCTACTTCCCCCGATGTGCCAAACGCTGAAAAACATCCCAAACGCGAAAGCAAGCGGTTCAAGAAAACGGATGCACACACCGCAACGGACGTTGCCAGCATCAATGCAGAAGATGAAGAACGTCTGACTGTCAAAGGGCATGGGTTTAACACCATGCATCAGTCACTTGGTTTGTCGCGTATGCCGCAGGATGTCATGCATACGCCCCAGAATATCAACGTGGTGCCGCAAGCGTTGATGAAACAGCAGAATGTCAAATCTCTGGATGAAGCGTTGCGGAACGTGCCGGGTGTCACTGCTTCTATTGGTGAAGGCGCGGGGGGTATGAATGGGGACCAGTTTCTTATTCGCGGTTTTCAGGCCCAGAACGATATCTATGAAGACGGATTAAGGGATTTTGGGGTTTACTCCAGAGACTCTTTTAATTTTGAATCCGTCTCTGTTATCAAAGGTCCATCTTCTGAAGTGTTTGGTAACGGGACAACAGGGGGTGCCATCAATATGGTCACCAAAACCCCGGGTCTGCATAATAGTTACTCCGCCGAATTTACAGGTGGCTCGGGAAGTTATTACCGGGGTACGCTTGATATTAATCAGAAGCTGGATAGCTCAACAGCGTTTCGTTTGACCGGAATGGGAGACGAACATAATGTTGTTGGTCGAGACTTTATCTATTCTCATCGCTGGGGGATTGCACCATCCTTAGCATTCGGCCTTGGGAAGCGCGCGACACTTGTTTTGCAGTATCTGCATCAGCAAGAAAACTCTGTACCTGATTTCGGTGTGCCGGTGGTAACAAAACCGGGTGCGTCTTACGGGCAGCCCATTACCGAATATGGTATTCGCCGTACTAATTGGTACGGGACGAATAATGACCAGAATTCAACCAATGATAATATGGAAACGGCCCGGTTTACCTATAAAGTGAACGACCATATTACCATTTATGATGACCTGCGTGGCGGCCAGTACTATCGTAATTTTGCGGCGTCTAAAGCCACATGCGATACAACATGCGTGAATAACTATTTCAATGGCGACCCAGCGTCCGCATTGGTTGCACGGTCTGGGCCATCTGGTGCAGGGAAAGGTACCGGGCCTGGAACCTATATGGCTCCCCTGCCATATGAGCAAAGAAGCTGGTCGGTGCAAAATGTTGCGTCAATGGTTGCAAATTTTAACACGGGCTTTTTACGTCATCAGTTGGTTGCCGGGGTTGATATTGAACGCGTGAATGATGTGCGCTCACAATCAACATATTTGAAAGCCAAGCCCTACGCGAATTTGGTAAATCCCAACCCCTATGTTGGTAATCTCGACCTTGTTCCGGGTGAGTCTAATCCTGCCGGTCTGGTTACATTAGGCAGTCTGGGGGCAAAACCGCATAGTAGTGGATACGGGTTTGATACAGGACTGTTTCTGTTTGACCAGATTTGGTTGACAAAATGGCTTTCTGTAAAAGGAGGCTTTCGTTGGGACCGTTGGCAGACAAGTTACAACCTGACCGGGGGAAATGTTGCAGCCAATCCTGACAAACATTTTCATGATGTAAGTGGCGTGTTTAATCCGAACGTCAGCCTTGTTGCGACCCCTGATGAACATCAGACTTATTATTTTACATGGGCAAGTTCAACAACGCCTATGGGGATGTACGTTACCAACGGTTCGGTTCCTATTCGTCCCGGTACAAATTCCTTTGCCAGCCCAGAAAAAGCACAGCTTTACGAATTTGGTGCAAAATACAGCCTGTTTCATGACCGTATAGGGGCAACAGCATCTCTGTTCCGTCTTGATAAAGGAAACGCTATGAACGCTGACCCTGTCACAGGTGAAGTGCAGGGGTCATCAGACCGTCAGCGTAATCAGGGACTGGAATTGTCCGTAGGCGGAATTATTCTGCCGGGATGGAATGTAACTGCGACGTACGCTTTATATGATAGCGACACGACCTATTCAGCTACACAGGCCAATCGCGGCAAAAATGTTCAATATGTGCCGCATAATCAGGCAACACTCTGGTCTGTTTATAACGCTTTTCCAAACACGCCGTACAATATTTCCTTCGGGGGAGGGGTTACATGGCGTCAACATGTTTGGTTAAATGCAGCCAATACACTGCGTGCACCAGCCAACCTCGATTTCAGTGCGATGATTTCTCATCGGTTTGATAAACATTGGAAGATTTCCATGAATGGATACAATCTTGCCAACCGCCTGAATTATCAAAGCCTGTTTTCAAACCGTGCTACGCCTTCTGCCGGTAGAATGTTCTTGGGGGAAGTCAGTTTTACGTATTGATTATGATAACTCAAAAATAGCGTAAATTTTCAACGAGAGAGGTTTACGATGTAAGCCTCTCTTGAATCATAAAATATAATCTCAAATTTATTGAATTTCTTAATAGTAATAGACCAGGAAAGTATTTTTCAAAGTAGATCGTGTAATAATGGAATAATCCACTCCACGAATGCTTGGACACGTCGTGACAAATGTTTGCGGTGTGGGTAAAGAATTGTCATGGGGAGTGATGCTGCTCGCCAATCTGGCATGACCTCTTGTAAGTTTCCTTCTACAAGATGCTTTTTTACGTCGAAGGCCGGGATCTGAATTAGTCCAAGGCCAGCCAGACAGCACGCAATGGACGCTTCTGCGCTGTTTACTGTTACACGACCTTTGACTGGCATCTGGCAGACCTCGCCATTTTCAACCCACTCCCAGTCTTCCACCCGTCCCGAACTGGGTGAAGCGTATCTGATAATATGATGATGACCCAGATCGTCAGGATTTGCAGGAGAACCATATCGTTCAAGATAAGTCGGGCTTGCCACGTTAATAAGGGCAAGATCGCCTACCTTACGGCCAATAAGGCCTGAATCTTGTAAAGGGCCTACCCGCAAAACGCAGTCAATTCCATCTTCAATCAGATTAACTGCGCGATCTGTCATGCCAAGTTCAATATTAATATCTGGGTAGCGCTCTAAAAAATTCGGCAGGGCAGGGGCAACAATCAGCCTGCCAATTCGGCCTGGCAGATCAACACGGAGTAGCCCTTGGGGGCGGACAGAGTCCTGTTGAAACAGTGCTTCCACTTCTTCTACATCAGCCACTAGTCTTACACAGTGATCGTAAAATGCAGCGCCGTCAGGTGTGACAGAAACTGATCGGGTGGTACGCACCAATAATTGAGTACCGACCCGTGCTTCCAGTTCCTGAATAGCCGTGGAAATTGTCGAACGGGAGATCTTTAGCGTTGTGGCTGCCCGCGTGAAGCTGGCTGTTTCTACAATCCGGGCAAAAATACGAAACAGATCAATCCGGTCCACAGCACTGTTACTCCACACGTAGGTTATAGATTGTTCGTATTTTCCGACATGTATTGTCGAAAAATGGTATATTTATCATGATATCATGAATGATACTCTCTCAACCAGCAAAGCGTGACTGGTACGTTCTTCATCGAACAGGGAGATAAACCCATGGCAGACCATACTATTAACGGCAAAACCGTTCTGATTGCTGGCGGCGCAAAAAATCTGGGAAGTCTGATTGCGCGTGATCTTGCGGCTGCGGGGGCGAAAGCCATTGCAATCCATTACAACAGTGATGCCTCTAAAGCTGATGCAGAGAAAACACTTGCTGTTCTGAAAGACGCTGGTGTGCAGGCTGTCGCATTTCAGGCTGACCTGACAACAGCCGCTGCTACGACAAAATTATTCACGGATACGATTGCCGCTATCGGTAAGCTGGATATTGCGATCAACACGGTTGGTAAAGTGTTGAAGAAACCTATCGCAGAAACATCCGAAAGCGAATTTGATGCTATGTTCGCTGTGAATACGAAAGCAGCTTATTTCTTTATCAAAGAAGCAGGCCTTCACCTGAATGATAATGGCAAACTTGTAACGCTGGTGACGTCACTTCTGGGCGCTTATACACCGTTCTATTCTACCTATGCGGGATCAAAAGCGGCGGTGGAACATTTCACGCGTGCTGCATCCAAAGAGTATGGTGCCCGTGGTATTTCCGTGAATGCAATCGGACCGGGCCCTATGGACACCCCGTTTTTCTACGGTCAGGAAGCACCAGATGCCGTGGTATACCATAAATCTGCTGCTGCATTGTCAGCATTTAGCAAAACGGGTTTGACTGATATTGAAGATATTGCACCGTTTGTTCGCTTTCTGGTCTCGGACGGTTGGTGGGTGACGGGGCAGACCATTCTGGTCAACGGCGGGTACACCACTAAATAATCAAATTTACAAAAATATAAAAACCTACAGGATGGATGCGGAATATATTTATCTTGTAGGATTTTTCTGTTTGAGGATACTGTATTTTTTAATTTAGAGAGTCATTTTTCAAGATTGTCGACAGTATATTCTTTTTGATAAGATATTGATCGGTAAAAAATATAGAAATGTTTGTATCGTATAAAAATGAAAGTTAATGAGGAATATTTCTTCTGCGAGAAACATATTAATAACATCCGATATAATTATTTAGAAAGTTTCTGTAAAATAGATGGAATAAGGAGAAAACTATCATGGTTCTGCATCCATTGACTTCTCCTGACATCTTCCAGCATGTCCGCATGATTATGGGTATGGTGGTCGGTTTAAGTGTAACACGGCTTCTGACAGGTCTTGTGCGTATCATTCAACACCCCAACCAGACACGGATTTATCCGGTACATATTGGTTGGGTTCTGACTCTACTTTTAATGTTAATGCATTTTTGGTGGTGGGAGTTGTGGTTGATTGAACTACCGATGTGGCGGTTTGAAACGTATCTGTTTCTGATTCTGTATGCGATTGTACTCTTTTTTCTAAGTGCATTTTTATTTCCAGAATCTATTAGCGACTATACCGGATATGAGGATTTTTTTATTTCCAGACGAAAATGGTTTTTTTCATTTTTTGCACTAACAGTAATTTTTGATTTAATTGACACTCTTATTAAAGGACCAGAACACTACGCATTATTTTCTATAGAGTATTGGTTTCGTATTCCCGTTTATCTTGCTTTATGTGGCGTAGCGATTGTTTCGACTAATCGCCGTTTCCACATTGCATTCGTGAGTATGGGTTTGCTTTATGAGATGTCATGGATAATCAGGCATTTCGAGACATTATCTTGAATCGTAATAATTTGGAATGACTGTTTAAAATATACCTTAAAAATTTTCTGGTCAATTCTAGTAAAGATGATGCAGATTTGTGTATCTGCATCCCCTTTTTTCTAATTAAGCAGAAAGAATTTCTTTGAATCTAGTTTGTTCTGATACAAAATATGGTCCAGAAGAACAAATAGTCAAAGTGAGTAAACCCATTTGATTACTCACTATATCATGAATATGCAGCTTGGCAGAACCATTTGTCCACGCAGACCGATTCTGTGTGGTCCGAGCATACCAACCATGTGGCGGTTTAGATTTCAGATGTTCTACAATATCGTGTTTTTCCTTGCCCGTCATAAAGGTAATGTCCCCAATTTCTACGCCCAGTTCACGTCGGTCATCAACAAACGGGCCAATAATGTCTGATGGGCGGCTGGTACGCGATACGATATGTACGTATTCTGTGTGAGGGGGCAGCATAAAGCTGTATTTTCCATCTTCATGACGTACCGCACGTACAAGATGGGTTTTGTCGGTCACAAGATGTAGACCGGAATCATCAGTGATTTGTGCCTCAAACCCATTTTGTGCCTGCCCGAAAAGTTCAATACTGCGTGTTTCGAGCTTGCGATAAATGGGCTCTACAAAATTACGCTCGACACATAGAGGGGCGGCTGCATCATTCTCCCAGCTATGATTCGTGCCATAGAGAGCAATGACAGGTCCTTCCTGAGTAAATGTCCGACGGTTTCCGGTATCTAGGTAGCTTTCCGTCAATGTACCATTCGCACGAATAACGGAATGCTGTTCAGTTTCTACGTGGTAGTAATCATAAGCGCTTATGCTGGTATCATAGAGAATGGAGTTCCCATTGATTAGCATACGCGCAGGAATAAACCGTCCGTTCAAAAACAGACTATGTTCAGCAGTAACAAGCAGATCTTTGTAAGGTACACCATCTGCAATGGAATCTTTACGAATACGTACCGGGTAGCCGGCTTCATCTGTGCGTTGCCTAGTCCGCACTACAGTATGAGCTTTGCCCACCCAGCTTACTGTAACCGTTTTAGCTACGTTTTGATTATATGAAATAATTTTATCGCCTTTGCGCAGGTCTTCGACAGCAATATCTCCTTCCAGTGTTTCAATCATGCTACCACTTAGGAAGCACACTTCCGCAAGAGACCCACCACTTCCGTCGTCAGCAAGTACAAAGCCGGTATTTTTCACACCGGGGATATTGAGGGTAATCGTCGTATTGTTAGAAAGCGTAATGACCACCTGATCGTCTGACGGGTAAGCATAGGATACCCCATTAGCCGAGACACCGGCCAAATCAATACTGTCAGAATCACCGAGAGCATTCCCGCTAAATCCGTTGATAATGGTGTTTACAATGCCGCCATTTTCCAAACCGGAAATGGTTAACCCGTGGTTGGCATCGCTAGGCAGGACAACTGATCCACCAGCGTTGTTCCAGATTGTAGCAGATCCGCCAGCCTGAAGGGTAATGGTTCCAGAAATGTTTCCGCCGCTTTCGACGCTGACAATACCTGCGCTGCCGACGTTTGTGTTACCTAGCGTTGCGTTTGAAGCAACATAAATTTCCCCACCCGCCGTGATAGTATTATCATCTGCACTGCCACCGCTGGCAATATCTAGTACGCCGCTGGAATTAATTGTTGTGCCCGTTGCAGAGCCCTGCAATCCAAGCCCACCACGGCTGTTAATGATGGTGTTGATGGCAGAACCGCCAGCACTCACCTGTAACTGTGCCCAGTCACCTACAGTGACGTTTGACATCGTTGCGCCACTAGAAACGAGTACGCTTGGAACGGAAGAGCCGTTGCCATTGATGCTAGCACCGGTAACAGCGGCAGAATTGAGTGTACCACCGCCGTCAACGACTACCTGACCACTGACGACCGTTGTGTTTGTTGCGACGCCGCCGGACACAATTTCAAGCAAACCAGTACGGTTAATTGTTGTGTTCGTGGCGGAGCCAACCAGCCCAACTTGCCCATTGCTTGCAACTGTTGTTAGGTCGGCCAATCCCCCGGATTGAACATATAGCGTGCCGAAATCATTGAGCGTAATGTTAGAAACAACGCCACCGTTATTAACGGTTATGAGGTTTCCTGAAACAAAAGTGCCACGTAAAAGAGAAGCCCCAGATTCGACTATGACTGAAGCTGCGCCTTGCTGAGGGCTTTCACCTGTATCGACCGCGCCGCTTTTTAATATAAGTTTGCCACCACTCGATCCCCACTGAAAATATGGGGGAGAATTATAAGCACTGATCGTGCCACCATTCAGTGTGACACCGCTCTCATTTGCTCCAGATGAGAAAATGGCAGTTGCACCCGCGTTTATGGTTGTGTTGGAAAGTGTTCCTCCTCCATTAACAACAATGCTGTTTCCAGATTGAAGCGTAGAGCTTGAAAGAGTTGCGCCAGACTGAATAAAAATTGACGCGCTACCAGCTTTTGGATTCTCATTTGTATCGACAGCTCCGCTTGCTAAGACAAGAGATCCGCCACTGGAGCCCCACGAAAAGAAAGTTCCGTTAGAAGCATATGAGAATATTGTGCCGCCATTTAACGTGGCTCCGCCAGAAAGAAGGCCGTTTGTGTTGATCGTTACTTTGCCACCTGAAGCTATCGTAATAGGACCTGTATAAGTGCCTCCGCCTTGTATAACGACAGAGCTATATTTTGCTCCATAAAAATTTCCCGTTGGAATTGTACCGTTCCCGGTCGTGACGTAATCATCAACATACAAAATACCATTGGTCACTGAAGACATTCTGTTTTCCTTAACGATATCTTACACGAAATATTATAATGTTGAGAAACCAATCCATAGATTTGTTAAGAAAAACAGACGGCTTATCCTCACTATTAAAAATGTATCAGTTTGACTAACAAGGTTACATCGAAAAAAAGTTTACAAGCGTCAACCGTTTGGTTTTTTCAAAGATTTCTGTTTAATGTTCTATCTTGCGTTAGGCGGTGGATTATAAATCTCAATGTAAAAATGTTGGTTTAGATATTCAAATAAAACAAAATAAAAATTTTTCAGATAGTTTTGGGTTTAGAAGAAATGAAAAAGATACCTGATTTACGTCAACATATGAAACTAAGACATTTTAGACTTGTTGAAATATTATTTCATACAAGAAGTATCAGGCTTGCTTCTGAACGACTGAATATTACGCCGGCTGCGGTTTCAAAGGCGTGTCTGGAGCTTGAAAATATTTTAGGTACCAAACTTTTTATAAGAAAAGCTGGGGGGCTTATACCTAATCCTCTTTGCGAACGTCTTATCGTTGCAGGGAGAAGGATAGACGCAGAACTGAAAAATTTAATGGTGGATATTACGCTTCATGAAGAAAGTTTCCATGATAGTGTAAAAATCGGCTTTCAGACACCGATGTTGCAGGATGCGATTGTTCGGGGTGTTGCAAAAATGAAGAAAATTCACCCCAATCTTAATTTAACTCTTGAATATGCTTCTCGGCAAAATCTTCTTTCTGGGTTAGAGGCAAACCAATACGATTTTATCTTTATCAATTTGACCGATATAACATCGCGTGCACGATTTAAAACGCAATCGTTAGGGAAAGAGCAATACGTCATAGCCAGTATGGAGGAAATTCATTCTATTCCAGATGTTATCGAAAAATGGGCGGAGTTTTCATCTGCGACATGGGTGTTGCCGATACCTGGATTAGCAATGAGGGATAGATTTGACTCTGTGCTGGCAGCAAGAGGATTGTCTCTTCCAAAGCGTCGTATTGAAATCAACTCCCCTGTCGGGGGGGAGAAAATAGTAGCTCTTTCCGATGCTTATACTTTACTCCCTCTCACCATGCTGAAGGCATTGGGACGTACAATCGATGAGGCAGAGACATCGTTACGATTTTTACCAGAGATGCAATTAGAAAATGGGATCGTATCGTTACAGGATACGAGCTTGAGTGCAGCAGCACAATATGCAAGTGAATTTATCATAAAAAAAATTAAGAAAACATCATAAAAAACAGTAAGTAAAAAATTATTGCCTTTCATAATTAAATATTTATTTCTGGAGTATTTATTTTATCTATAGTTTATAAAAAAATAAAATTGAATGTATAAAAATAATGTTTGGTATTAGCAAATAAAAAAAGTAAATTAAATTACTCAATATAATTAAACCTAAGAAAGGATATATATTATCTCTTGTTAGCCCAAAACTATATGAATATTTTCAATTAAAATTATTGGTTTCGTCCAATGAGAAATAAAAACGCTCAAACCGGACGTGGTGAGGGAAACTGTTGTGCCTCAAAATTTAGATCTGAGTGTACAGATCAAATTACGACATTTTCGTCTTGTGGAGATGCTGGTTGCTACACGGAGCATTCGTCAAGCTGCAAACCGTTTAAATATCACACCTGCGGCCGTTTCAAAAGCATGCATTGAATTAGAAAATATATTGGGATTTAAAATTTTTACTAGAAAGGGAGGGAACCTTGTTCCTCATCCAATTTGTGAACAGTTAATTATGACAGGCAGGAAAATTAATAATGAACTCAAAAATCTGATGAATGAAGTGTTTTTAGTAAAGGATTGTATAAAGGACAACATAAAAATAGGAATTGAAACATCCATTTTTCATGATGGTATGGCTAAAAATATTGCACAAATTAAAGAAAAATACCCAAATTTGCATTTGACTTTGAATAGCACAGAGCAACACCCTCTTCTCTGTGGCTTGGAATCTAACGTTTATGACTTTATTTTCACAAATATTGCTGATTTAAAGCGTTTTCCGCAGTTTAGTATAAAAAAACTGTATGAAGAAAATTATGCTGTTGTAACTAAGGGAAATATATATTCCATTCCAGAAATATTAGAGAAATGGACTATTTTTTCAGAAAAAATTTGGATTTTACCAGAAGTGGGGAATACTTTAAGGAGTAAATTTGAATCTGCATTAGCTGTAAGAGGATTATCCTTTCCCATTCGGCGCATTGAAGTAAACTCTGTTGCTGCAACTGAAAAAATGGTTTCTCATTTTTCTGGCTTGGCACTGTTTTCTTTTGAACAGTTAAAACAGATCAATTCTGATCGTTATCCGAAGGTCGAAATTTTGCCAGATATGAAGATTGAAATAGGAGCGGTCTGGTTAAGAGATAAAAAATTTACAAATTATGAAGTTGATGTGAAAAATTATCTTGAAACAAACCTCTCTAAAGTTGATTATTTTAGATAATATCTTCAGAAAATATATTTTATTATTACTGTGTCTTGTAAGTTAAGAACCGTTTTGTATCAAATAATTGCAATATAATAAAATATTATTTTACATGTCGAGACAAAATAATTATACGTGAGGCATATAATATTATTGCTTGCCTAGCGTAAGCCGACCAAACTCTGACAGAGTTTGGTCGGCATGTGTCAAGACAGTCGCGATTAAACGATGGTTTGCCGTTCTTCCTGAATGCCGCTGCGTTTCAGGAAAATGAGGGCGATAATGTAGGTCAGAAGCCCTGCCAGGGAGAGAATTGCTCCTCCGAACCCCAGAGCGCCATAGCCGTATTGATGCGCTAGCAGCACGCTGCCCAAAGACGCCCCTAAAGCATTAGCAATATTAAAAGCTGAGTGATTGAGGGAGGCTGCAAGTGTCTGGGCATCTCCTGCAAAGTCCATTAGCCGGGTCTGAAGGGCGGGGCCAAGTGCATTGACGAATGCGGGAACCAGGAAAACATCCAGCATCAAACCCAAATGGCTATGCAGCACAATGGGGAACACCACCATGGTGACTGCACTGCCCGCTAGCGCCAGCATGGCGGCGAGGTCAATGTTGCGATCAACCAGCCATGCGCCAACATTGGCACCGGTCAACATGCCAGCACCCCAGACCACCATATACACCATGACCTCCCATTCCGGGACGTGTGTTACATTCTGCAACACACTGGTCAGGTAGGTGTAGATTGCAAACATGCCGCCGAAGCCAATAGCAGCTGTCAGCAACGTCAGCAGAACCTGCGTGTTGCCCAGTGCTGTGACTTCCTTCAGTGGCGAGTTTTTGCGGTTGGGCACATCAGCAGGAATGTATCGCAGGACACCCAGAAACGTCACAAGTCCCAAAATACCGATAAGCAGATAGGCAACGCGCCACCCGAAATGATCGGCCGCGAAGGTGGAAAATGGGGCACCAATCAAGGTTGAAATTGCAATACCCGAAAGAACGCGGCCCACAGCCCAGCCACGACGAGAGCGCTCCACCATGGATGCTGCAACCAGAGCCGAAATACCGAACAATGCCCCGTGCGGCAGGCCGGTAATAAAGCGTGCAACTTCCACCAATCCCGGTGTGGGCATAAGAATGCTCAGAATATTCCCAAAGCAGAATAGCAGCAGGAGCGTCAGCAGCAGTTCTCGGCGTGACAGGCGCGCGCCGAGAATAGTGATCAGCGGCGCCCCCACAACGACGCCAATGGCATAGGCTGTGATGGCATAACCCGCGTCAGCTGGGGAAAGACCGAGGGATGCCGCGAATTCTGGCAGCATGCCCATAATGGCAAATTCGCCAGTGCCCACCACAAAGGTCCCGAATGTCAGAATAAGCAGGGCTGCGGTTCTACCGTGGGGAGGGGCCACAGGCGTTGCGGGCAACGCCGCCGGTATGGCGGCTGCCTCGGGCAGGGAAGTATCTGTCGTCATAAAAGAAGCATCCGCTCAGTAAAAAGGGTCAGGCCAGCAGGGTGTTGGCGGCAATGTGGGCAATGGCAATATCATCTTCCGTGCAGGCACCGGAGACGCCGATCGAACCGATGACGGTACCCTCACTAGTCTTCAGCACAAGGCCGCCGCCAAAGCTGGTCAGGCCGCCATTTGTGTTTTCCAGAGTATAAGCCTCTCCGCTCGGATGGCCGATTTTCGCGAAGTCTGCGCTGTTCATATGAAACAGAACAGCCGTGCGGGCTTTTTTGTTAGCAACATCAATAACGCCCAAAGGGGCGCCATCCATGCGTATGAACGCAACCGGCCACGCCGCGGCATCCAGAATGGAGATGCAGACTGTTACCCCAAGGCGTTCTGCTTCCGCTTGCGCCGCCGCAAGCATGGCTTTGGCAGAAGAAAGTTTCATGGTCTTGGCCCGTCTGTGTGGAAAAGAAACCGCACCCTAGACGTGCTGATTCAGGAGGGAATATGTAAAACCAGAGAAACCTTATTTTTTCAACAGTGTTGAACCGCTGCCAGTTCTGCATGGCGCGTCATCATCCAGCTTAGTCGGATCAGGCGTGCGGGCGGAAACAGTTCCGCTGGCCCGGCCACAGCAATACCGGCACGGACTTCTCCATTTTCCCGACAGGGAATGGCAACACCATTCTGGCCCTGTCGGTAGGCACCAATATCAAGCGCATAGCCTTTGGCCCGCACGGTTTCTATGCGGGCAAACAGTGCTTCATCTTCTGTTGCATCCAGACGGGCCAGCACTCTCTTGGCCAATCCCGGCACAAAAGCCAGAAATACCAGACCGATGGCAGAGCCTTCCAATGCTTCCCGTCGTAAGATGTCACGGGGTGCATCTGGCGGCTGGTCGGGCGTGACAATATCCAGATAAGACGCTTCGTCCCCGCTGGGCACGCCTAAATAGACGGTGCCGCCGCTTTCTTTCGCTATGGCAAGAAGGGCAGGGCGCAGGCGGTTGCGTAACGCGTTATCGTCCCCGGCCATACGGGCAATGTTGAGTATTCTGCCACCCAGATGATACCGCATGTCACCGGGGCGACGCTGCACGTAGCCTAAGTGGTCCAGCGTGCGCAGAATGTTATGAACAGTCGTTTTGCCCAGCCCGGTGAGATGAGCAATCTGTTGTAAGCGTGCGCTTCCGCCTTCCTGTGCAATGACTTCAAGAATGGAAGCAGACCGTTCAATAGACTGGATCAGCCGAGGTGCCTTACTCACAAGGCAGCACTCCTCTAACAAGAAAGCGCCTCCGACACAGCAGTTGGTGCGATTGGGGGTGCGTCTGCCGTGTCGGGTATCTGTAGTCTAAATCTGACTTACTGTTCGGTTTTGGTGCCAGACAGCGCGTTGTTCAACACATAGGCCAGACGCACTCCTGCTTTCATAAGCTGCTGGCGCGCAACACTTTGCGCTGCGGCATCGTAACCGGGGGGAAGTTCGATTGGGGCGCTATCCGGGTCACAACCGGGTTTAACCGGCAGTTGATAGGCATATTTCTGCGCGAGGCTGAAGCTCTCCTGGGCCCAGTCAGCGGCAGTTCCCTGCTGCCATGCCTGTTTGTCATCATACGTAATCTGCATAAACAGTTTATCTGCAAGGCTGGCTGGGCTTGGGTCTAGTTCAGACACAATGGCCGTATCCCAGTAGGAATGCAGGTTGGTGGTGCGTGGGCCGCCCAGAGACAGACGTACGCAGTTGCCGCCTTTGTCATGATTATCGGCCGCATGCAGGGGTTGGTGCAGATCACCAATAAAATGGACCAGATATTTCAGGGCCAGAACACGTTCTGCTGGCGGGGTTTTGGGGTCTTTCAACTCATTTGCAAACTGCGGAATTTTGTTAACGACGCAGTCTTTGGCAGGGCCAGAACTGGCTAGGCCGGTCTGTTGGGGGAAGTTGTAGCAGGCCTGAGCCAGATCTGGGTGGTCAAGTTCAATATCGACAAAGTGCCATTCGGTCGTTTCTTTATGACCGGCGGCCCGCCATGCGTCTGGCCATGTTGAGCGCGATAGAAAATCGGGCGGGGTCAGGGTGTCCTTGTCCTGCTTAAGAATAAGATCAATTTTTTGGCGTGCATCCGGTGTCAGGTAATCCCATGCCAATGCAGCAACAACCTGATGGCCTTCACGCCCCCATGCCAGCGCCTGCGTACTGGTAGATGCCACGCCGAGCAGAATTGCGCCGGTAAGAGCGAAAGCGGGAAAGTATTTGGGCATAAATATTACTTTTCTGTAAATTATATGGATTTGATGAAGATTATAGTTGTTTGGGTGCATGTCAGCCATTAAAAAAAATCATAACTTGTTTCGTTACCGAAACGGGATGCGATTTTCATCTAACCGCTCGATCGTGAGTGGGGAGAGAAATATGAAATTATTATGAATGTCTTCTATTCGAAAATCTACTGAATAAAATGCCGTTTAAGATTCCTCCCATGCCTTCATTGAAAGTCAGACTGAATGACCCTCAAACGACGCTCATCCGTTCTTGCCTGCCTGATCTGTTCGACTGTTCTGTCTTCACCTCTGGTGGCACTGGCTGATACAGCGTCAGAAAAGAAAACAGTCGATTCAGCAGCCAGCAAGTCCCGCACCACAAAGGCAGCAAAGCCTGCCAAAAAACAGGAAACCGTTCTGCCAACCATGCTGGGGCAGACCTCTCCCACTGACGAAAATGTGGAAGTGCATGGTCACACGCGTGATCTGGGTGATGGTGACACGGGGCGTGCATTCGGCGGTGGTCTGATGACGCCGACCGATTCTCCCAAATCCGTGTCAGCCGTTACACGCGACTACATTGCCAAACAGAACCCCGCCCTGAACCCGATGCAGCTTATTGCTCTGCTGCCAGGTGCAAACGTGTCCGATACAGATCCGCTGGGTATGACCGGGGGCAATATGTCGGTACGTGGTCTGACTGAATCTCAGATGGGTTTCACGCTTGAAGGCTTCCCGATTAACGATATCGGCAACTTTGCCGTTTACCCGCAGGAAATTGTGGACGCCGAAAACCTGAAGACTGTGCGTTTGGCACAGGGTTCGGCAGATCTTGATAGCCCGCATATCAGCGCATCTGGTGGTGTGGTTGATATGTACATGATTGACCCAAAGAAAAATATGGGTGGTCATGTGGACATGACTTATGGGTCTTACAATGCAACCCGTGGTTTTGCCCGTTTTGATACCGGTTATATTGGTAATACCAATCTCCGTGCTTATTTCTCCTACTCACAGGGGCGTCAGGATCACTGGCGTGGTCCGGGTTGGGAAAACAAAAAGCACGGTGAAATGAAAATCGTGAATGACTGGGGTGATGGTAACCGTGTGTCGCTGGCGGTTGTCGGCAACTCTCTGAAGAACAACGCATATCCAAGCATTACAAAAGCAAGCTGGGATAAATGGGGTATCGGATTTGATAACCCCGTTGGTAGCAGTGGGTTAAAAGCCGGTGATCCGCCGAACACGGTTTATGAACGTCATTACGTGAAAGGCGATAATAACTATTACAAGCTTCGCCCCAACCCCTTCACCAATATCTACGCGTCCATGCCGTCAACCTTCAAGCTGACAGACCATCTGGTTCTGACCGAAACACCTTATTTCTGGTACGGTTATGGCAACGGCGGTGGTGGCTATTCTACGGACATGACCAAAATGTCCTACGGCAGCCAGACCATGGCAGGGAGCATCGACGGGCAGACACCGTCTGGGAAAGTCATGCTTTACAACCCGTCTTTGACGGAAACCTATCGCCCCGGGGCGACAACAAAACTGACATGGACAGCAGGCATTAACCGTCTGATGGTTGGGTACTGGTTTGAATATTCAAAGCAGCGTCAGACGGCGCCCTATAGTGGTGTCAGTGACGACGGTACCCCGCTCAGCACATGGGGCGACAGCAACAATGTTGTTCTCAGCAATGGTGAAACAGCCCAGTATCGTGACACCTTGACGCAGACGCAGGTCCATACACCATTCATTGGTGATAGCCTTTCTCTGTTCCACGGTAAGTTGACCATTGATGCCGGTTTGAAATATTCCATCGTCAAGCGTCAGGGCACAAACTATCTGCCAGATGTCGGCCAGAAATACGTTCAGACCAATTATTATCAGGCGCTGCCAACAGCCGCTGTTCGCTATAAGATCAATGAGCACAATCAGGTCTTTGTTTCTGTCGCAACCAACTATCGTATGCCGCAGAACTACGCGTTGTATGATTCTGGTTCCTATGTAAAAGGAACGGGTTATTCTACAAAAGCAAACCCACAGCAGCAGCCTGAAATTTCCATTTCGGAAGAAGCTGGCTGGCGTTATCAGGATGACCTGATTTCAAGCTCGATCACCTATTTCCACTATAACTTCACCAACCGCCTGTTCACGCAGACAGTTACCAATGAAAATGGTCAGTATTGGACGACCAATATCAATGGTGGTGGTGAACATTCAGATGGTGTGGATGCTGAAATCGGCACGCGTCCGTTCCACCACGTACGTCCTTATGTGTCTTTTGAATATCTGCATGCGGTAACAGACAGCAATCTGCCTTCAGCCAGCGGCGCAGTAACAGATTACATGCATACCAAAGGCAAGGTGGCACCGCAGGCCCCAGCCTATCAGGTTGGGTTTGGTCTGGACTATGACGACGGGCACCGCTTTGCTGGCTTCAACCTGAAATATGTTGCCAAGCAGTATTCAACCTTCACAAATGACGAACATATTCCCGGCTATGTGCGTATGAACATCAATGTGGGGTACCGTCTGCCGAAAATGGGGATTTTCAAAAGCCCGACCATTCGTTTGAACCTTCAGAATATTTCAAACGAACGCTATCTGGGGTGGATCAATTCGCCGCAGGTGAATGCGAAAACTGCTACGGGTATCTTCGGTAATACCATCAGCGGTAAATCCGCGACTTACAAAATTGCATCACCGTTTGCGGCCATTGCAACAATCAGCAGCGACTTCTAAAGAAACTGGTCTCACTCTCTCATAAATGTTATCTTATTACTGATATCAGATGAGAGGGTGAGTATGCCGGTTATTGGACGCAGAGGACTTTTAAAAAGTGGCGGCGGGCTTGTGACAGCAGGCCTTCTGGCATCCATTAACCGGGCACTCGCTATTCCGGCAGAGCGTCGGAGCGGTACGTTGGAAGATGTTGAGCATATTGTTGTGCTCATGCAGGAAAACCGCTCTTTCGATCATTATTTTGGCCATCTTAGTGGCGTACGCGGGGTGGCTGACCGTCACCCGGTTCGGTCACCAGATGGCACCCCCATCTGGTCACAGTGGCGTAAAAAGGAAGGCGAAGGGCGTATTATGCCCTTCCAACTGCGGACGCATGTCAGCAGCGCTCAGTGTGTTCTCGATCTTGACCACAACTGGAAGCCAACACACGCAGCCATTAACGCAGGCTGGAACGACCAGTGGCCCAGACATAAAACCGATATGACCATGGGCTATTACACGCGTGAGGATATTCCGTATCATTACGCACTGGCTGATGCATTTACGGTCTGTGATCATTATTTTTGCTCCACCCCCACCCAGACGCATCCCAATCGCTTTTACCTGATGACCGGCACAGTGGATGGTGAGGGCGTGGGCGGCGGCCCGGTGTTGGATAACGTTGACTGGGTTGATCGCGTTTTCTACCCCAAGGTGCCTGATCCGTTTACATGGACAACCTATCCTGAACGACTGGAGGCCGCTGGCGTCAGTTGGCAGGTTTACCAGCAGGGACTTTCGGCATCTGATGTTGAAAACGGAAATTTCGGCACAAACGTGCTGATGAATTTCCGAAACTATGTTGATGCACCCGAAGGATCCCCACTGCACCAGCGCGCCATGACCAAGCGCACGCTGGATGATCTGCGTCAGGATGTCATGACTGACCGCCTGCCACAGGTTTCCTGGCTTCTGCCCCCGGCAGCCTTTTCCGAACACCCTCGCTGGACGCCGGGTTACGGGGCAACCTACATCGCCCGCGTTCTCAATGCCCTGACGGCAAACCCGCAAGTGTGGGCGAAAACCGTTCTGCTTGTGATGTATGACGAAAATGACGGCTATTTTGACCATGTGCCGCCACCGCAACCGCCTACCCCTGTTCTGCCGGGCAAAAGTACGGTTGATACGCATGGAGAAATCCATGATCGGATTACCCCGTATGAGCCGAACCGCTACACCGCAGATATGCTGCCTTACGGGTTGGGGCCTCGCGTCCCCATGCTGGCGCTTTCTCCGTGGAGCACGGGTGGTTTTGTCTGCTCGGAAGTTTTTGACCATACCTCGGTTTTACGGTTTATCGAGGCCCGGTTTGGCGTGCGTGAAACCAACATTACGTCATGGCGTCGGTCAGTCTGCGGGGATCTGACCAGTGCGTTTGATTTCTCGCGCAAACAGGGGCTGAAAAGCGGGCTGCCTGATACATCAGATTACAGACAACAGGTCGATCTTTCCTGCAAATTGCCTGACCCGGCCATACCGGCTGCAAGCAGCCTGTCTGATATTGGGGAGCAGGAAGAAGGCGGCCGCCCTGCGCGGCCTCTGCCCTATGTTCTTGGTGCGCATGAAGTCTCTGGCCCCAAAGGCAGCTTTACACTCCAGTTTGAAAATCAGGGCACAACTGGGGCCTGCTTCTATGTTTATCAGGACCATACCAGTGAAAAGCCGCGCCGTTATACAGTCGGAGCGGGTGCAACCCTTCAGGATAACTGGAGAACCCCAGCTGACCATCTGGCAAAGTTCACGGTTCTTGGCCCTAACGGCTTTGCACGTTATTTCCATCGTAGTGGCCAGATATCTGTTCTGGTGTCTGCGACGGATGATACCACAGCAGGTGCTTTGGTGCTGACATTTGTAAATCGCACCAACCGGACCCAGACGCTTCATATTCATGATAACGCCTATGGTCAGCCCAGCCAGACTGTAACAGTGGCAGCCCATGCTGTGGCGCATAAAACGCTCACTCTTGCTGAGAGTGATCAGTGGTATGATATCAGCGTGAAAATTGCAGCAGAACCGAAAACGGAAAACCGTTTTGCCGGGCATATTGAAACCGGAAAGCCAAGTCGAACTGATCCGGCTTTGGGCAAGCCTGTTCTGCAATAAGATGTTGTAGAGGCAGGGGTGAAGTTGCTTGTGGCCTCCATAGGGATGAGCGTAACAGAAAGGCTGTGCAGAGATTTTCTGCACAGCCTTTTGGTTTTGCCGGGAAAAGCCAGAAAGTTAATCAATAGGCGGCGTTTCCACCATGACCAGTTCGGCGTCGGCCGCGGCAGTTAGCGTTACACTGTCCATATCTGCAATGGCAGCACCGTCACGCTCATGCAGCGTCTTTCCCTCTATCGAAATTTCGCCTTTGGCAACGACCAGATAAGCAAGGCGGTCCTTTCCCAATGGGTAGGATATTGTTTGCCCCTGTTTTAGAGATGCCCCCAGAACGCGTGCATCCGTATTTAGGCGAAGCGCATCTTTATCTTCAGTATGGCCTGATGCCAGAACGGCAAATTGTCCGTCCCGCCCGGCTTTAGGGAAAGGCCGTGTTCCCCATGATGGGGTATGCCCCTTGCGGTCTGGAAGAATCCAGATCTGAAACAGTCGGGTTTCAGTCTGTTCCAGATTATATTCACTATGCCGGATACCGGAACCAGCAGACATAACCTGTACATCACCTGCTTCGGTGCGCCCAACATTACCCAGACTGTCTTTGTGGGTAATGGCCCCTTCACGCACATAGGTAATAATTTCCATGTCGCTATGTGGGTGAGTCGGGAAGCCACCGCCGGGTGCGATTGTATCATCGTTCCAGACCCGCAGCGTTCCCCAATGCATACGTTCGGGGTTGAAATACTGTGAAAAGGAAAAATGATACCGCGCATCCAGCCAGCCGTGGTTGGCATGGCCCAATTCTGCAAAAGGTCTGACGTCAATCATGGGACGTTTCTCCAGATGATGTTTTGTTATTGAGCCAAAGCTAGACGGTTTCTTGTCGCCAATATATAGAAATGAAAGAAACACATCATTTCCGGATTTTAACTGATGCGCTTGCCAGATCTGGAGGCATGGGCCGTTTTTGCTTGCGTGGCAGAACAAGGGTCTTTTGCCCGTGCCGCCGATGTTCTTCACCTGTCAAAACCAACGGTTTCAAAGGCTGTCAGCCGGTTGGAAGCAAGCCTTGGTACCGCCTTGCTCAACCGAACATCGCGTCAGCTTTCCCTGACAGAAACAGGGCGGCGCGTTCTGGAACACGCACATCGACTGGTGAGTGAAGCAGAAGCAGCAGAAGCCGTGGCGCGGGAGGGTACATTGCGCCCCGCGGGTGTGCTGCGAGTGGCTGCGCCCATGACATTTGGCATTCAGCACCTTTCGCCTCTTTTGCCAGAGTTTCTACGCCTCTACCCCGATATTGATCTGACAATCGACTTCAATGATTCCGTGGTTGATCTTGTGGCGGAGGGATACGACGTCGCCTTGAGGGTGTCCGCGCTGGCAGATTCTTCGCTCAAGGCACGAAAACTCTGCACCGTACGGCGGGTTCTGGTGGCGACACCGGATTGGATAAGTAAGAGCGGCGGAATAGCGCAACCGTATGATCTGGCTCGCCACAAAGGATTTGTGTACACCAATCTGTCTGCACCCGGCACAGTAAGGTTGAAGCATGCGCATCAGCCAGAATATGTGCTGTCGCAAAATGCCCGATTACGGGCGAATAATGCGGAAGCATTTTTGCCGACGCTATATGCGGGGCTTGGGTATGGTCTGTTTCCTGAATTCATGGTGTGGGATGGCTTGAAAAACGGCTCCCTTTTGCCGCTGCTACCGGAATGGCAGGCTTCGTCCATTGCGGTTTATCTGGTTACACCGCCAACGTTGCTACGTCCCATCCGGCTAACGGTTTTCTTGGATTACCTGACACACAATTTTGTCAAAGCACCATGGGCAACCCGACGTGATTAAAGCAGGTGATATGCTACACCTGCTTTTGAAATTATTTGGCACAAGCACGATATATTATGATGTTAACCAGTTTCTTTAAGCAACACTGGAAAAAGCGGATTTATCCCTTTGTGTCAATGCATCATCTCGCTTTTGGCCTGCGCTTGTGACACACCCTTAAACCAAAGCAGCGAGGAAACCAGTTTGTGTCACGGAATACAGTTCTAAAATTTAATGGGAGAAAAGATCATTTTTAACAACATTATTTTCAAATTCTGAAAAATTCTTTTCCAAAGCCATTTGTAGACGGGCTTTTTCATTATGACTTAGAAAATTCTGGCAGATTTTTGCTTCTGGTTTTTTGCAGAGCATAGTCATAGCACCTTTCTGCCACAGGCTTTCGCCCGGTATAAACGCATACTCCAGACCGTTGCGGGAAAGCTGCTTTATGTCCTGATAAGTCAGGGGCCATGTGGTCGCTGCGCGGATGTACTCTTGCGTCAGGTTTCCGCGGGAAACACCTTCATCATCCGTTGACAGGGCAACAGGTACACCAGCACGGCGATACAAGGAAAATGGATGGTTTTTCCCTTTAATATTCAAAATAACATCATTGCTGGTCAGATTGATCTCGACCATAATTTTTTTGTTAGCCATTTCCGTCAAAAGGCTGCTGGCATCATTTTCCCAGAGAATATCAATACCGTGGCCTACGCGGCGGGCGCCGGCAATTTCCACTGCGGACCGGATATGGTGTGTCAGCCCTTCTGGCGGGACAAGACCCGGGGTCAGTTCACCTGCATGCAGACTTAGTTTTACGTCTGGGTAAACAGCGTTCAATGCCTGAAACATGCGCATATGTTTATCGTAATCACGCATTGAAATCATGTCGTCTTCCGGGGCGACAATGTTGACACCGACAAAGCGCGGGTCTGTATGCGCAACGTCATAACCCGCATAAAGCTGCGCAAAAACGGCTTCTGGGGGCAGCGTGCGCAGCGTCTGATACAGATAACGCACGGTAACGGCGCAACCGGGGTGCGCGTGTGCAGACCCACACTGCATGACCTGCTGTGCCTGCTGTTCCATCTGGTCGGTTTCGTGTCGTGCTGCGGCGACTAACTGCGGCAATTCGGGGGTCAGTGCTTTTATGGCGTCAGCATAGTTTTCGTCCTGTAGCGGATGTTTGCTGCCTGCTGCGATCATTCCACCCAAGCCAGGCGATATCATCAACTCTACATATGTGACGTGATCCTGTGCGGCACGGTCTAGCGCTTCAGCCAGACTGTCACCCATATGTTTTTCTGCGGCTGCCACAAAACCGGAAAACGTTGCAAAGAAATGGTCGTGCCCTGAACGGTCGGTGGCAGTTGGTACAAAATCGCGCATCGACAGGGCGTCAATCATACGATTTTCGGCCCCGGAATTATTTGCCAGAGCGGTGGCGGGCAATTCCCCTTTGCCCAGCGTAGCCGTGCACCCATGGGGAAGAATTTTACCCTGATTGACGGAAAGACAGAGCCCATCCTGTGCCGCCCATTTCAAGTAACTTTCCGCATACACAGCACCGACCAGATGATTGTGCAGATCAGCCCCTTTGGGAAACTGCCGCATAAAGAGTGCCAGTCGCACCGGGTCAGATTGCAGTGTTGTGAAAATACGCGCGGTTTTCTGTTCGTTCCCCGGTGTTGCCTGACAGACGGACACTGACGCTGTCAGAAAAACACTAGCCAGAAGAAGGGAACGGACCATCATGACGCAGCACCACCACCAGAAAAAAGAGGCAGAGCATTTTCGTTTACTAAAAACTCTGCCGTTTGCTGTTCTGATTTATACAGAAAAGTGAGGCTTCTCAAAACCGATCATGATGCTCATGAGCGTCCGTGCGTGTTTGACTCTTGACGCACAGGCCGGTTTTTTTAGAGCGGATTACCTGATTTTGTGTCTGCATAGCGAAGGATGCTGACAGCCGCAGCATCGTGCGGCAGTGGGTTTCCGTAATCAGTATTGTATCGTGTGGCAAAGGCGTCTCGCTCCAGCCGCTCGCAGTAGTCAAGGTAGCGGATCAACGCCCTTTCCGCCCGGTGGGTGGGGCCATGAACGCGTTTGTAATGACGCCAGAGCACCAGCGCATTGACGGCCCACGCATCATACGCATGCTCACGTAATCTCTGCCTGATTGAAGGGGGAAGCTGATCGAACGCCGACCATTCATCCCCTTGGTACCGATGCCAGATTTCGTGACGCAATGTACGCTCGTTTGATGGCATATCGGTTGTAACAAAGTTGCTTTTGTAAGCCGAGTGCAGGGTGTGGCGTGTGGTCATGCTGAACCTCGTCAGGCGGCTTCACGTCGCCAGATGGGGAAGGGGTCTGGCAGATGGGCATAGCGTTCCGGGTCAAATTTCTGGATGCCGTCTTCCGGTATCAGGCAGGCATCCAGTGATGCACGCAGGGCGGTTTCATCCATATCCCGCGTGCCGATGAACACAATTTCCTGCCGTCGGTCACCAAACACCGGATCCCATTTTCTCAGCACAAAGTCGCGCCATTGGTCTGTGTCCGGCCACTGGTTTTTGGGAATAGCGGCCCACCACAACCCTATGGCCTGATTGCGTACCAGTGCACCGGCTTGCCCCACTTCACCCACCCAGTCCGGGCGCGTGGCCAGCCAGAAATGCCCCTTTGTCCGCACAACACCGGGCCAGTGTGAATCAAGAAATGCCTTGAATTTTTCCGGTTGAAATGGCCTGCGGGCGCGATAGACAAAGCTGCTGATGCCGTATTCCTCGGTTTCAGGCGTGTGGTCCTGAAAGCCATAAAGCTCCTTGAACCAGAGGGGATGTTGGTGGGCTTTGTCATAGTCGAAGCGGCCAGTATTCAGCACACGGTTCAGCGGCACCTGACCCATATCGGTTTCTATGATGTCCGCATCCGGGTTCAGTGCCAGGACAATCTGCCGGGCAGCCTCAACCTGATCTGCCGTGGCGGTCGAAATTTTGTTGATTACCACGACGTCTGCAAACTCAATCTGTTCAACCAGCAGATCAACAAGGGCGCGATCGTCTTCATCACCCGCGGTTTCTCCCCGGTCTTTCAGGAAGTCGGTCGAGGCATAATCATTCAGTAGATTCACGGCATCGACAACGGTCACCATCGTGTCCAGCTTGGCGATATCGCTTAGACTGTTACCGTCTTCATCCCGGAATTCAAACGTCGCGGCTACGGGCAGGGGCTCTGCAATGCCGGTTGATTCTATCAGAAGGTAATCAAACTTTCCTTCTGCCGCCAGCCGGTGCACTTCCTGCAACAGGTCATCGCGCAATGTGCAGCAGATGCAGCCGTTGGTCATTTCCACCAGCTTTTCATCCGTGCGGGACAGGTCGCTGCCTCCTTCACGGATCAGGTCGGCATCAATGTTCACTTCGCTCATGTCGTTTACAATGACCGCCACCTTTCGGCCTTCGCGGTTATTGAGAATATGGTTGAGCAGCGTGGTCTTGCCTGCCCCCAGAAAGCCGGAGAGCACGGTAACGGGCAATAAGGCGGGCATGGGGGCTTCCTTAAAAAACGTCAGAGATCATCATGGCAGCATATAATGTTATAGTATAACATATCAATATCTGACTGTGAAAATAA
The DNA here is from genome assembly GCF_000963945.1 of Acetobacter indonesiensis. Classification (GTDB taxonomy): domain Bacteria; phylum Pseudomonadota; class Alphaproteobacteria; order Acetobacterales; family Acetobacteraceae; genus Acetobacter; species Acetobacter indonesiensis. The sequence goes on from NZ_BAMW01000050.1 coordinate 50,303, forward strand.
CGGAAATGTTGGAGCTGCATGCGCGGTAGTCCGCCGTATTTCTTGACAGTCAAATGGCTTTGGCGGCACATCCGGGCCTGATGGTTCTCTCCCCCTGCGGGAAAGATGCAAAAGGGAACCGGGTGAGCCTGCTGCATGTCGCGGGCAAGGCCCGGGCTGTCCCCGCAACTGTAAGCGGAATGCCCTGCATGTTGGCTACGGCCAGACCACTGGGAGCACATCCTGGGAAGGTTAGTGCAGGGTGCGATACCGTAAGTCAGGAAACCTGCCATCAGCCGGGGTTGCAGACGGGAAATGCTGATCGGGGTGTGTCGGCAGAGCGACTGGATCATGGCCATGCCAGAGTGTCAGGGTATGGTTGCGTCTTCAGTCTTTCTCTCGTGGCAACGTCTTATTTACCACGAGGCTCTGTTTCTGTGATGTTCCGCAAAACGCTTCTTGTCAGTTCCACCGTTTTCACGCTGTGCCATGTTGTTGCGCACGCGGCTGATGTGCCGCCGTCTTCATCGGTAAAACGGCAGGCTACATCGCAACATGCGGTGCCAGAGAATGTGCGTAAGCCGGCAATCAATGTGCCCGCAGCGGTAAAGCCTGCGCCCTCTGTCGTGCGTCAGGCAGAAAGTGCGGCTGAGCAGATTACGGTGAGTGCCGCCCGCACCCCAACCCGCACGGACGATATCGGGACGGCACTGACCATTATTACGGAAGATCAGATCAAAACACAGCAGCGCCGCACGTTGCCAGACATACTAGCGCGGCAGCCGGGGCTGAATGTTGTGCGGTCTGGCGGTTTCGGGGCAACAACCTCAATCTTCATGCGTGGTAATAACGCTAATGAAGTGAAGGTGCGGCTGGATGGCATGGACATTAACGATGGCAGTTCAGCCAGCGGTATGTTTGATGCAGGCCAGTTTGTGACAGATGGTCTGGGCCGTATTGAAATTCTGCGTGGTCCGCAAAGCGGCCTGTATGGTGCAGACGCCATGGCGGGCGTCATTGATATGACCACGGCACAGGGGCAGGGACGTTTTAAGCCGTTTGTGCGGATAGAAGGCGGCTCTTACGGTACGTTCAATCAGGTTCTGGGCGCACGGGGCAGTAAGGGACGCTTCCATTATAATGTGGAGCTGTCTCATTACCGGATGGACGGTTTTCATTCCATTCCGCGTTATATTGAACGGTATTATGGTGCCACGCGTGACCAACGGCATAAATCGAACCGGAACGATAACCGGGGAGCGAATATCCGTCTGGGGTACGACGTTACCCATAATTTTGATCTCGGCCTGACAGCGCGTCTGATACAAAGCAATTATCACACTTATTCCCTGTATGACTTGCAGAGTGAAGCCTACGGAGGCGGCCCTGTTCGGGAGCAGAACACCCAGAACGAAGCCATTGTACGTGGCACAGCGCATCTGGTGTCATGGAACGGGTTTCTTGATCAGGTCATTGGCCTTGGCTACATGACCAACCGTAATCGGTGGAACGAAACGGGGCTGTATGCCACCGGGCCAGATTATTATCGGTCGAGCCGCCTGAAAATAGACTGGCACGGCACGTTCGATTTCAAGAAATACGGCACCCTGCTGGTGGGCGCTGAGCATTTTCATGAAACGTTTGATTCCAGCCACACGGCGGCATCTGCTTACGATACCGGCTATCACACACAGGCCAGCATGGATACGACAGCAGGCTATGGTCAGTATCAGGGCAACTGGAACCATATTTTGTATGGGGCTGCCAACATTCGGTATGATTCCAATTCCCGGTACGGAAATTACGTGACGTGGCGAGTAGCGCCGTCCATCCATATTCCTAATACGGGCACCATTATCAAAGCCAGTGCCGGGTCGGGCTTTCATGGGCCAACCCTTTATCAGCTTTTCTTCAGTCAGATTGGGTCAAGTTATTCCCAAACGGGTAACCCCAATCTGCGGGCCGAACGGCTGATTGGTTATGATGCCGGGGTGGAGCAAAAACTGCTGAGTGATAAACTGCATTTCGGCGCAACATGGTATGATAACCGGGTTAAAAACCTTATCCAGTCAACAGATACAGTGCAGATGGCGGGTGGATACCCCTATTACCAGTATTCTTATGACAACGTCGCACAGGCCCGGATGTATGGGGTTGAGGCGTTTCTTGACTGGAAAGCGCTTAAAACCCTTGATTTCAACCTGAACTATACATGGACCCATGCGCGCGATTTAAGCAACGATACCGTTTTGCAGCGTCGCCCACAGCATAAGTTTAATTTCAATACAACATGGACCCCGGTGCAGGATCTGACGTTTTCTGGCAATATTCTGTACGTCAGCGGCTGGCGTGACCTGCCGGTTATCGGTACGTCCTATTGCAGTACATGCGGTAAAGGGCATGGGTATTTCACCATTGATATTGCTGCAAACTATAAAATCAATCGCTACATCAGTATTTTTGCGCGTGCCGATAACCTGCTGAACCGGCAGTATGAGGAGCCGATCGGGTATCTTCAGCCGGGGCGTGGCGGGTATGGCGGCATTACCGTGAGTTACTGATGCGCCGCTGGCTTCTGCGTCTGCTCTGCGTCTGTGTTGTGGGCGCAGGGAGCCTGCCCTCGGTGCAGGCGGCAGAGCGGATTGTTTCGCTGAATCTCTGCACAGACCAGTTGGCCCTGCTGCTGGCAGACAGGGCCCAGATTGCTGGTCTGAGCCCGTTAGTGAGAGACTGTTCTGGCTCGGTGCTGTGTCAGACAGCTGCAACTGTGCCAATTATCGCGCCATCGGCTGAAAACGTGATTGCGGCTCAACCCGATGTTGTTCTGGCAGGACAGTTTACTGCGCGTGTGGCCGTAAAGGCCGCGCGTGAGGTTGGTGCGCAGGTGCTGACCTTACCCCCGGCATCGTCCTTGGCAGATATTCCGGTACAGATCATGCAGGTGGCGCGGGCTGTCGGGCACCCGGAGCGGGGGGGCGCACTGGTGGCAGCGTTTCAGAAACGTCTTGCTGAAATTTCCTTATCCCGTCAGCAGACTGACCCGGTGGCGGCGGTGTATGAAGCCAACGGGTTTGTGGCGGGCCCAAAGTCTCTGCCAGATGATGTGCTGGCCCATGCTGGGTTGCGTAATCTCTCAACCGTTGCGGGTATCACCGCAGTTGGCCGCGTGCCGTTAGAGACACTTCTGGCGCACCAACCCGATCTGTTGATACGAGACAGATCAGGACAGGGGTATTCTTTGGCACAAGGCATGCTTGATAACCCGGTGTTGAAACATTTTTTTCTCAACAACCACGCGGTCGATGTCCCTGCGTCGCTATGGCTTTGTGGTTTACCGCAGACACTGGATGCCGTTGCCATTCTGCGGAACGTGCGTGACAGCCTTAAACAGATGCAGGGCGTACCATGACGACAAAACCTATCATGCTGAACGGTCTGCTGCTGGCCGGCATTGCCGCATTGTCTGCGGTCTCCCTGTTGTGGGGAGAACATGCATTTTCATTTGTGCAGGCAATGCAGGATTGGTGGGCAGGCCGACACACGGTCGGGGCGGTCATTCTGGGGGAGTTGCGCCTGCCGCGCGTGGTGCTGGCCATTATGGTGGGTGGTACGTTGGGCCTGTCTGGCGCGGTGTTGCAGGGGTATCTGCGCAACCCCTTGGCTGACCCCGGCCTGCTAGGGGTTTCCGGTGGGGCGGCATTAGGCGCTGTGTGTGTGTGTTATACGGGCCTTGCCCAACTGGGGCTGGCCATGCTGCCGCTTGGGGGGCTTCTGGGGGCTGTTGCTGCTGCGGCCATGCTGGTCCTGCTGGTGGGGCAGGGGGGCGCACTTGTGTTGTTGTTGGCTGGTGCGGCTTTAAGCAGCTTCACTGCTGCACTCACAGCGCTGGTGCTCAATCTGGTACCCAGCCCCTATGCATCGTTTGAAATCATGCGGTGGCTTATGGGGTCTCTGACTGATCGCACTCTGCTGGATGTGCTGCTGGCTTTGCCGGGTGTTTGCCTTGGCACGGTGCTGATGGCGTCTTCTGGCCGGGCATTGGATGCGCTGACGTTGGGGGATGACGTGGCCACCACCCTTGGCTTCCGCTTGCAGGGCGTGACCGGCGTGCAGATGCGGATTGTGCTGGGTACGTCACTGGCTGTGGGGTCATGCGTTGCGGTTTCAGGGGCTATTGGGTTTGTCGGGCTGGTGGTCCCGCATGTGCTGCGTGCGGTTACGGGGCATCGTCCGTCACGGCTGTTGTTGCCCGCGTTTTTGGGTGGCGCGGTGTTGTTGCTGGGGGCCGATGTGTTGGTAAGGCTGGCGGCAACCCATAAGGAATTGCAGATTGGGGTTGTGACGGCGCTGATTGGTGCCCCTGTATTTTTCCATCGTGTCATTCAGTTCAGAAAACGCGGAGGGTTCTGATGCTGACAGTCACAAATCTTTCCTGCCAGATAGGCGAAAGACAGTTGTTACGGTCTGTTTCCGCCCAGTTTGCGGCAGGGCACGTCACAGGGCTGATTGGCCCGAATGGCGCAGGCAAAAGCACGTTGCTGCGTGTCATGGCCGGGCTACTTCCGGCTTCTGCCGGGCATGTAAGCCTACAGGGGCGGCCCTTGGTCGAGGTTGCATCCCGTGAACGGGCCCGCCTGATGGCTTATATGCCGCAGGATATTCCACCGTTTCCGCCCATGCCGGTCAGGGAAATAGCGTCTCTGGGCCGCCTGCCTTATGGTGAGGCGGGGCAAAAAGCGGCCCTGCATCCGGCTGTTAGTCAAGCCTTGAGCCTGACAGGGCTTGAGGAGCTGGCACACCGCGCGGCCAATCAACTGTCAGGGGGGGAGCGGGCTCGCCTGATGCTGGCACGCGCCCTGAGCACCCAAGCTCCTCTTCTTCTGGCCGATGAAGCGGTGGCGGCGCTTGATCCGGCGCATGCTCTGTCCGTTATGCATCTGTTGCGAGACCTCGCGGCAGAGGGACGATGCATTGTGCTGGTTATTCATGATCTGCTGCTGGCAACGCGCTTCTGTGACCATCTGGTGCTGATGAAAGAGGGCACGATTGTTCAGAGCATCCCCCCCGCGGATCTGACAGATGACACGGTGCGGGCAGTCTATGGTGTGACAACACGCCGGATAGAAGATGGCCTTGTGCCGTGGGAGAGTGAAACGCCTATTCGGTAAGGCGTCTTCAAATTGTGGACCGCAACGGAGGGGGCGTGCGCTCCGTCAGGTGGTTTCCTGCTGTTCCTGTTTGGCTTCCTGCAAGGCAAGGGCGGTCAGTTTCTGCTCGTTCTTTTTCAGAAATGCCCCACAGGCGAGTACTCCGACAACGGCCAGCACGCCCATGGCAATGCCAGTGGGGCCAGAGACCTGTGAAATTTTGCGGCCAAGCAGGTAGGTGCCTATTGCGTAACCGCCTGCCCAGCATGTGCCGCCCAGCGCATTAAACAGCATGAAGCGTGGCCAGTGCATCTGGCAGGCCCCCGCCAACACCGCCACAAAGACACGCACAACAGAAACAAAACGCCCGCAGAAAACAATGGCGCTGCCATGATGGTGAAACAGATATTGCCCCAATATCAGGCGGTCGGACGATAAACCGATTTTTGGCCCATACTTCCGCAGCAGGGGGAGCCCCACCCGGCGGCCAATCATGTAGCCGAAATTATCGCCAATAATGGCACCTGCCACAGCCGCCAGAGCCACACCTTCAATAGCAAGATGATGTGTCTTCAGGCAGTAGAGCGATGCGGTGATAATGCAGGCTTCAGCGGGCACAGGGACGCCCATGCTCTCCATCATGACAATCAGGGTGACGATACCGTAGCCGTAATGCTGAAGCAGGGTGTCCAGATGGTGCAGCAGGGGGCTTGGTCCTTATTGCAGAAGGTCGAATGACAAGAAAACGACCGGAAACAGGACCATCAGCATGGTCGAATCTTATGGCAGGGGAAAGGCAGAGCCACGCATGGCAGCCTGTCTTTCTGCCAGAAACGGAGGCGGGGCAAAGGTTCCGTCCAGCCAGCCCCATAGGTGGTATCCCGTCATGACGGATTGCATCTTGGGGGCGGGGCTATAAAAAAGGCGCATTGTTGACCCCCTATACCCACTCCGCGTGTTTTTTCCTGACAGAGCGGAGCCAGCTTTGTGAGGAAACAGGTTTATGAGACAGGACCGAAACCGTCAGCCGGTGGCTGACTGGTGTGTGTCGCCTAATGCCATGCGGCTTAACCGCCTTGTGCGCATGTCGCGCCGTGATGCGCTGCTGGGTGGCCTTGGCTTTGCCGTGGCAGGTGGCCTCTCTGGGGCGCATGCCCAGACGGTGCAACCCAATGCGTCCGCTGGTGCAGATCAGTCAGGCGAGGTCGCCAGCTTTATGGCGGTTTCGCAGCGTCTGACCGACCGCGATACGCTGGATGCCAACATTGGCACAGCCCTGTATATGGGTATTGTGCATGCGAACCCGGATCGTAAAGATAAGATCCAGACGCTGCGTGCCCTTATGGACAGCAGCAAGGCGGCAACGGCGGCAGACCTTGCCCACGCGGCTGAAAAGGCTGATCCGGCGCTGAAAGATGTTATTCATGAGATTCTGACAGGCTGGTATCGCGGCGTGGCAGACAACAAAGTGGTGGTCTATCGCTCCGCCCTGATGTTCGACATCACCAAAGATGCCGTTTATCCCAAAACATACGCAACAGGCGGTCCGTTCTACTGGACAACCAAGCCACCGGAAGTCGAACGCCCAACCGGGCATCCGGCACTTTCCGCTTCCCCGTTCGTCATCGAACCGACCTGATAGCGCAGGATTTCCAGTTTTATGTCTTCAGACCAAACCCTTTCTGCCGACGTTGTGATTGTAGGATCAGGCGTCGCAGGCAGTTCCATTGCCAACGAACTGGCCCGTGCCGGTATTTCCGTTATCGTGCTGGAAGCCGGCCCGCGGGTTGATCGCCAGCATTTTGTCGAAAACTTCCGCAATCTGGAAAACAAGCCGTCCTATCAGGGTCCATTCCCGGCTGTGCCGTGGGCGCGGCATCCGCCCAACCAGCAGACACCCAACGAGTATCTGCATACGTCCGGCCCGAATGCCGAAGCATACCAGCAGGTTTATCTGCGGATGATGGGCGGCACCACATGGCACTGGGCCGGGTGTGCCTGGCGTTATCTGCCATCTGATTTTGAACTGAAAACCCGTTATGGTCAGGGCCGTGACTGGGCCCTGAAATATGAAGACCTCGAGCCGTTTTATTATCAGGCTGAAGTCATGATGGGCGTGTGCGGACCGGACCCTGCAAAGGAAGATTTGGGCTCCCCCCGCAAGCAGCCTTACCCGATGGATGCGCTGCCCATTTCCTATGCAGCGCAGCAGTTCCGGTCTCTGATTCAGGAAAAAACGCCGTGGCGCGTGGTGCATGAACCACAGGCCCGCAACACACGTCCCTATGACAGTCGGCCCACCTGTGAAGGCCATAATAACTGCATGCCGATCTGCCCCATTGGGGCCATGTATAACGGCAGTTATTCCGTGTACCACGCTGAAGCCGCCGGGGCCAAGTTCATCCCTAACGCGGTCGTTTATAAAATTGAGCGTGACAGCGCTAACAAACGCGTCACGGCCGTTCAGTATTATGACCCGGACAAAAACTCACACCGCGTAACAGGTAAGTATTTTGTTATTGCGGCCCACTGTATTGAAACCGCAAAACTGCTTCTTGTTTCAGCAGATGACAAAAGCCCCAATGGCGTTGCCAACAGTTCTGGCCATGTTGGCCGGAACATGATGGACCATACCGGTGTGCAGGTGACGTTCATCAGCGGGGACAAAGCCCTGTGGCCGGGCCGTGGTCCGCTTGAAACCAACGTGATTGACAACTTCCGTGATGGCGACTGGCGTTCTGAACGCGGTGCGTATCTTGTGCATATGGTTGATGATAATCAGGTTGATCTTGCTACCCAGCTTGCCATTTCAAAAGGCTATGTGGGGCGTGATCTGGAAGAACAGATCCGCTATCTGGCTGCGCATACCGTGCGTCTGTTCAGCCACAATGAAGCCCTGCCAGACCCTGAAAACCGTCTGACACTTAGCAAAACCAATAAGGATATTCTGGGTATTCCGCATCCTGATGTGTATTACAAATTGCCAGAATATACTGTAAAAAGTTGCGAACATACCCGTGGCGTGTTCCGTCAGTTAATCGGCCTGATGCACGGCACGGATGAGCAATGGACGCCCGGTTACTTCCCGCAGGATCATCCCTCTGGCAGTACCATCATGGGCACGGACCCCACGGATTCCGTGGTTGATGGGTTCTGTCGTACTCATGATCATGACAATCTGTTCATTGCCAGCTCATCGGTGTTTTCAACCGTCGGGACCGGCAACATCACGCTGACTGTTGCCGCCCTCGCACTGCGCGTGGCCGATACGCTGAAAAAAGAACTGATCCATGCTTGATTTCCGCAAAACCCTTTCTGCGCTTCTGGTCAGTAGCGCCCTTTCCGTTGGGGCGTTGTCTTGTGAGGCTATTGCCGCCCACGCGCAGAATGCTGCACCGGCAGCCACCCCCACACCTGAAGCGACATCGACACCCGCGCCCACATCGGCACCGGTCGCTACGCAGGCTGCTCAACCCGTTGCCTCACCCTCGGCCACCGGGACCAATCCTGCGGTCACTCCTGCGGCTAATGGTATGGCCAGTGCACAGTCAGATGCCGCGGTGATGGAACGGGGTGCCTATATTGCTACAGCGGCAGATTGTGTGGCGTGCCATACAAAGCTGGGTGGTCAGCCGTTTGCTGGCGGCCTCAAAATAGCAACACCCATGGGAGATGTTGTTTCAACCAACATCACGCCAGATGCTGATCACGGCATAGGCAAATATACAGAGCAGGAGTTCGAGCAGGCTGTGCGTCACGGCGTACGGCGTGATGGTGCGTATCTGTATCCGGTCATGCCCTATGTATCTTACGCAGGCATGACAGATCAGGACGTGCATGCGCTGTATGTATGGTTCATGCACGGGGTTAAACCGATTGCGACGGCCCCAAAGCCAACGGAACTGACGTTTCCGGCCAATGTGCGAAGTGCCATGGCTGCTTGGAACTTCGTGACGACAAAGGAACAGCCGGAAAGCGGAGATTCCGCTACGTATGATCCGCTGCGTCGCGGGAAATATCTTGCCAACGCGCTTGAGCATTGTGGCACCTGTCATACCCCACGCAACTTTATGTTGAGTGAAAAGCAGGATCGTTATCTGGCTGGCGGACCGTTAAGCGGCTGGTATGCCCCCAACATTACCTCCAGCAAAACAGCAGGTATTGGCAACTGGAGCGAGGATGATCTGGTGGCCTATCTTCAGACCGGTCATGCCAAGGCCCGCGCACAGGCGGCTGGTCCGATGGGTGAGGCGGTGGAACACAGCACAAGCCGCCTGACGGACAAGGATCTGCATGCGCTGGCGGCCTATATTCTTCAGGTTCCCGCCATGGAAGATGATCTTGAGCATAAGCCACGCGAAAGCTTTGGCCACGCGGTTGACCTGCCTGACCTGCGGGACAAGGTGCCAACCCGTATTGATGATTTAAGCGAAATGGATGGGGCGCATCTGTATGATGCAAACTGTGCAGCCTGCCATAGCCGCAATGGGGCTGGTACGCGCGACCAGTATGCTCCGTCGCTGTTTAACAACACGACAGTGGGTAGCGCACGGCCAGATAACCTGATCATGACCATTTTGCATGGCGTAAACCGGCAGACAGCCGCAGGCCATGCCGGAATGCCTGCGTTTGATGGTCATTCCGATGTGCAGCGTCTAAGTGATTCAGAAATTGCTAAATTGGTGACGTACATCATGACCACGTTTGGCAGCGGTGATCCGCACGTTACTGCAGATCAGGTTTCTCATTTCCGGAAAAATTTCTGATTGTTTTCAAAAACAGATTGCACGTGGAAACGGGCAGTCTGCGACGGGTTTAAAAAGGAGAAAGAGCATAAAACCTCTTTCTCCTTTTTTTATGAATGCGTGGCGGATCATGTCTGCTGATGATAGATGAAAAAAACGCCCGGTGCGTTACACCGGGCGTTTTATTTTGTTCAGAAAGACTGGGTTTGTATCAGTCTTTTTTTGACGCACTACCAGACAGGTAATCCATCAGACGGCGTGAAAACGCATTGACGTCTTTGGGCGGCTCACCGTTCTGAATGCTGGCGACATCCAGAAGAATGTGGGCCAGATCATCCACCTGTTCACCGGCTTTCACTTTGTCAGCCAGATGATGCACCAGCGGGTGGGCCGGGTTCAGTTCCAGCACCGGCGTTACCGGTGGAAGAGACTGACCACTGCGCTGCATCAGTTTTTGCAGTTGCAGGTCTGGGCCACCTTCAGGGGCGGTCAACACCATGGCGCTGTTTACCAGACGGTCCGTTGCCCGAACGTCAGAAACGCTTTCACCCAATGCTGTTTTCAGGGCAGGGACCAGAGTGTCCATGTCGGCTTTTTCAGCATCGCTTTCTGCCGGGGCACCGAATTTTTCCAGATCATTCTGGCCCTGTGCCACGTTGCGCAGCGTCTTGCCTTCGTAGCTGGACAGGCGGTCGGGCCAGAAGGAATCCACCGCGTCAGACAGCAGCAGAACTTCAACGCCACGCGCCTTGAAGCCTTCGATCTGTGGAGAAGCTGCCAGTGTTTCCGCGTTATCGCCGGTCAGGTAATAAATCGCATCCTGCTCAGGCTTCATGCGGCTGATGTAGTCATCAAATGATGTCAGCCCCTCAACCGCGCTGGAGCGGAAGCGGCTTAGGCCCGCAACTTCTGTGCGGTGGGCAGCATCATCCCACATCCCTTCTTTCAGGACAGGGCCAAAGTTTTCCCAGAAGGTGGCGTAGCTTTCGGCATCTTTTGCACGGGTTTTCAGTTCACCCATCACCTTGCCTGTTACGGCCTTGCGAATACGGGCCAGAACAGGGGTGGCCTGCAACATTTCGCGCGACACATTCAGTGGCAGGTCTTCGGTGTCAACAACGCCCTGAACAAAGCGCAGCCATGACGGCACAATGTTGGCTTCATCCGTAATAAACATCCGGCGCACATGCAGCCGGATACGGCTTTCGCGTGTTTGCTCGGCAAATTCGAAGGGGCGGCTACCGGGGATAAACAGCAGCGCTGCAAATTCCAGCGTGCCTTCTGCGCGCCAGTGCAGCGTATCCCACGGCGTGTCAAAATTGTGAGAAACATGGCGGTAGAATTCGTTAAGCTGGTCTTCCGTTATGTCGCTTTTCGGTTTCAGCCACAGGGCTGTCCCTTCGTTTGCAGCTTCTTCCTTACCGTCGCGCAGAATGGTGACAGGCCATGCAATGTTGTCAGACCATTTGCGGATAATGGCCTGCAGGCGCCAGCTATCCAGAAACTCGTCAGCATCCTCCTTGATGTGGAGGGTAATGTCCGTGCCCGGCTTATCCCGTGTGGCTGGTTCAAGCGTGTATGAGCCCTTGCCGTCCGACGTCCAGCGCCAGGCTTCGTCTGACCCGGCACGGCGAGAGACAACGTCAACCTTATCTGCCACCATGAAGGCAGCATAGAAGCCCACGCCAAACTGGCCAATCAGGCTGGGGCGGTCTTCCGGCTTTGCGTTTTCAAGCTGCTTGCCAAAAGCGCGTGTGCCGGAACGGGCGATAGTGCCAAGGTTAGAAACCAGTTCATCCCGCGTCATACCCGTGCCATCGTCACTGATGGTCAGCAGGCGGGTATCTTTATCGGGGTTGATGCGGATTTTGGCGTCTTCTGGCAGGGCGCGCGCGCCATCTGTCAGCGCTTCAAACCGGCGGCGGTCCGTGGCGTCTGCCGCGTTCGCAACCAGTTCACGCAGGAAGATTTCCCGTTCAGAATAAAGCGAATGTACAACCAGATCGAGAAGCCGCCCGACTTCGGCGCTGAATTCCCGTGTTTCACTGCCCGTTTTGGGTTGGGTTGTGTCAGTCATAAATGTTCCCAGCAAATTTGCATCGTTTCTGCATCACAAGCACGGTGGTTGTTGCCCGCAGGCCAAAAGCCGCCGCCTTTTGCATCGTCTTAAGAGATGTGACGGCCTGAAAGATTTTTCAATATCTTTCAGGCGCAAGGCTTACTTCTTCTTCAAGGAATCAGCGGTGCATTTACCGGTACGGAAAAAAGACCATTCTTCGCACATGCTGCCGTCAGGCAGGTGGCAGATGCCATAGGTGCCATTTTTCCCGTTTTTCAGTTCAAGTGTGCCACCTGCTTTTTCGCAGTGAACAGAAGCCGGGTTGGCTATGCCAATAACAGGCGACTGCGCGGGCTTTACTGTCGGTTCGACAGCCTGTGCCGGTGCCGTGGTTTCTACCGGTGTAGCTGGTGGCGTGGGCGTTGCCGTGGCTGGAGCCGACTGACAGGCCACAAGCCCGAACAGACACACACCCATCAACGTAACGGGACGACCAAAGAAGGAAAGTGGCGCACGGCGCTGAGCAATAAGGGGGAAATTAGACATCAGGCATTTACTCCGTATCGACTATAAAAACTGCGCAACGGAAGGATAGAAGGCAGTTGTTATTCCCGTAAAGGGTTAGCGCCGCCGTGGGTGCAGACAGAGGAGCGTCATGTGGAAAACGCTCGGTTCATCCGTATAGCGCCCAGACTTACCCTGAAGTTCTGCCCTCAGTCCTGTCAGGGCGGATATGGTGGCCGAGAACTGCCATGATACTGCGTAGGGAAGGAGTCCTTTCTCGAACCTGTTTTTAAGCGGCATGCGTTAATGCCCCATCATGGGCCAGAGTACGCAACACAGAACAATCCCGGTAACTGATACAATTGTCTGAAGCACGGACCAGACCATAACGGTTTGCTTTAATGTCAGGCCGAATAATTCATGCACCATCCAGAACCCGGCATCATTCACATGGCAGAAAAAGACTGACCCAGACCCAATGGAGAGGGCGATAAGCGATGTCTGACCCGGTGAAAATGCCATGCCGCCGAGCAAAGGGGCCATAAGCCCGGCTGTGGTGGATGTCGCAACCGTGGCAGATCCTGTCGCTTGGCGGAGGCACACCGCAACCAGCCACGCCAGAACGACAAAGGGAAAAGGCGAAAAGATGGCAACTTTGCTGATGGTATCTGCAATGCCAGCGCTAAGCAGAACCTGTTTCAGCCCTCCGCCAGCCCCGATGGTTAGCAGAAGCACAGCCAAAGGTGGCAGGCTGTCGTGTAGTGTACGCCCAATTTCGGCGCGGGGTTGACGCCGCACCCACCCCAGAACAATGACGGCAAAAATGACGGAAATCAGCAGCGCCATAAAAGGCTCGCCAATGGTATCAAGCACATGCGCGGCCAAGGTTGTCTGGGGCAAGCAGAGTTCAGAAATGGTGCGCGCCAACATAAGCAAGACTGGCAACAGAATTATTATGGCAGCAGCAGATAAGGGCGGTAGGGTATTCTGTCTCTTGGCGCGTGTGCTGTGTGCAGCAGAACTTGAATGCAGAGCCGCAGAGGGGCCTGTCGTATCCGGGTTTATCTGGGCGGCAGATGCAGCTTTAGCCGCAAGGTTTGGAGCGTTGGGCGTGTTTGGGGGTGATAGACTGTTGCGTTCACCAATCGTGCGATAAGCCTCATAGCGTGTCAGCAGATTACCATATAGCGGCCCGGCCAGAATGACTGCCGGCACTGCAATCAATAGCCCCAGTAATAAGGTGGTGCCTAATGATGCATGCAGGGCGGAAATGGCAATCAGGGGGCCGGGGTGTGGGGGAACCAAAGCATGCAGGGCGGTCATGCCCGCAAGGGCTGGTATGGCAACCCGCAACACAGGCTGCCTGGCGCTGCTGGCAATGCCCAGAATAAGGGGCAACATGATAACCAGCCCCACTTCAAAAAACAGCGGCAACCCAACCAGCATGGCTGCGGCCGCCACGCACCAGGGCAGCAGCCATACGGGCAGGGGGCGGCCACCGGGGTTTAGCAGGGCATGCACCAATCGGGCCGCCGCTCCACTTCCCGCCACCATGCTGCCAAGTAACGCACCAAGAGCAATAATCAGCCCGCTATCGCCCAGTAGTTTACCCGCCCCAGTCTGAAACGCTGTCAGCGCACGGGCAGGTGCCAACCCTACGCAGGCACTGAAGACAAGCGCCCCAATCAAAATGCCCAGAAATGGCGGAAGCTTTGCCACGCTAATGGCAAGAATAATCACCAGCAACGCAAAAGCACATGACAGGACTAACCCTGTATCGTGCGTCCCCCAGACAACAAGAAAATGCAAGCCCGTAGCCCCTTATGTTCTTCTTTTTGGGCTATCTCACCCCATCTTGCGGGCTGAATACACATCAGGAATGCGTGATGTGTGACGTCGGGCGTATTATCCTGACCTTTGCTTGCAGCAGCATACCTCATGGTGCGTTAAGGCTGTCCCAAGGCCTCTTTCGCGAGGGTAAAAAACGAGCTAAAAAAGGCGTCAAAGCTTGGTAGATTCTTTGACAACAAAATAACCCTGTAAAATCAAACTATTCCAGGAAGTGTGTTCCCCGCATACGCGGGGATGAACCGTTGGTCGATCTACTCTGTATAGAGCGTTGCGTGTGTTCCCCGCATACGCGGGGATGAACCGACGTTTTTTCCCACGGGTTGAGGATCGACACGGTGTTCCCCGCATACGCGGGGATGAACCGAAGCCAACGCGCAAACCCAACTGCCTCTCGTTGTGTTCCCCGCATACGCGGGGATGAACCGAGGGGGCTGTCATTTACGGCGTCTCTTTATTCGTGTTCCCCGCATACGCGGGGATGAACCGTTGCGGAGCAGCGCAAAGGACTGGCCTGCACAGTGTTCCCTGCACATGCGGGGATGAACCGATGGGGTGGAAGCCCCTTGCCTGTAGTGAGGAGTGTTCCCCGCAGATGCAGGGATAAAGTTAAGTTATTCTTGAGGGTCTGGAAGTCAGTTTGCAGGGTTATGTGCTTTAGAAGACCGTATTGATGGCAAATTGAGGGGCTATTTTTATGCTGGTGTTATGGCCTGCATAATAAAGGGATGCCCCGGCAATAATGCCCCAGTTGGCGTTCCAGTTATATTCAAATGCGGGGGCTACCTGCCAGTCGCCTGACGGTGCGCCGGTGCGGTCTGTATAGCTTCCTGCTTTTGTGTGGCCCCACACGCGGGACCCATTGGCCCAGTCGCGCGCGACGTCAATTGCCAGAAGCCATTGGCGGTTAATCCCGTATTCAAGTGAAAACCCGGTTTGTCCGCTCATGCCCGGGCGGCCTTTGCCGCGAAAGCCTGTTGTGGTGCCATAGGTGGAGGTATCGCGCACATCTGCTGCGTTCAGCGCGCGTCTGAACCAGTTCCAGACGCGCAACCTCAGGTTGTGGTTGCCGGGTAGTTTATAGGTTGACTGGCTCATTAACGCCGTGCGGAACACGTAAGACCCTGCGCCAACGCCATCCTGCCCGTGGCCCAGACTGCTGTAATCGCCGGTGGGAAACACAACGCCAGCAAACAGATTCAGTGACGGAATATAGCGTTTGGGGTTGGCGTTTACAAACCGCCAGATCAGGTCAACCGGGAAGTCACCAAACTTTGGCCCGGTTGAATGGCCCGCGTCTTTTTTCCATCCGTAACTGATAACCGTGTGGGCCTGAATGCTCAGCGCATCGGTGATGCCATACTTCCACATGGTTGAGTTACTGAACAGTTGCTGGCGGGGGTGCTGCGGGTGGCTGATGCCGTGGGCATCGTAATATCCAATAGGTTGGCTATAGGTAAAATAGGGTTCAATACCCGCGTCACCCGCATGGTCTTTTGCTGGCGCAGGGGAGACGAGGGAGCCCGTATACCATTGCTGCGCCCGCGCGGCTGTTGCGTTTAAAGACGCACAACAAATAATCAAACAGTAAAAAAGAACAGATTTTTTTGGATAATGAAGAAGACTCGTCATAATTCTGGTCAGTAATCAAAAAATTCAGACTGAAACAACAATGAAGCGCTCCATCAAAACCAAAATGATACGGAACTGTATCGTAATTGTCGGAAAGGACGCGCCCTTTTACAGACAGAATCGGAAATATTGCAATCATATGCAGGCATAAAAATTTCCCTTTTTGACCAATACCCCCCTTTTCTCTATACCGTCGCTCTTTGTTCCAGTGGTTCATCGTTCATAAGGAAAGGGGGAGACGCGCATGGCGCTAGCTGCACAGCCAGCCAATACCCGCAAACGCACCTATGCTATTCTGATAGCGCTTGTGCTGGGGGTTGTTACGGGGTTGGCCATCCACTCGTTCCTGCCTGCTTATGTTCATGATGCTGAACAGATCGCGTCTTTGCTGACCGGGCTGTTTCTGCGGCTTATCCGTATGGTGATTGCCCCGCTGGTTTTTGCCACGTTGGTCAGCGGTATTGGCAAACTGGGGGATGATACCCTTGTGCTGCGTGTGGGTGGGCGTGTGCTGCTGTGGTTTGTCGGCATGTCCTTCCTGTCGCTGGTTATCGGGTTGGCGGCGGCCAATCTGTTGCAGCCGGGGGCCGGGTTCTCCGCCCCGTTACCGGCCGATATTTCCAGCCTGAAGCACCCGTTTCAGCCCATTGATTTTGTGCTGCATATCGTGCCCACCAGCATTCTGGACGCCATGGCCCGTAACGATATTTTGCAGATTGTCGTGTTCTCGGTTCTGTTCGGTCTATCGCTGCCTGCCGCCGGAAAAGCGGGTAAAACCATGCTCGGCTGGTCGGAAGAGTTATCCCACATCATGCTGCGCATGACCGATATGGTCATGGTGCTGGCACCGCTGGCGGTGTTCGGGTCTATTATGGGCAGTCTGGCCCATAGCGGCATTGGTATGCTGATGCAGTTTGGCCGTTTTCTGGTTGAATTCTACAGCACCATCATGGCGCAGTGGATTGTGCTGACAGCGTTGGCTTTCTGCGTGCTTGGTCCGCGCCTTAAGCCGTTGCTCAAAAATCTGGTTCAGCCGGTGCTGTTGGGCTTTTCAACCGCCAGTAGTGAATCCGCTTATCCATTACTGTTGGAAAAACTGGAAGAATCAGGGGTGCCGGGGCGCATTGCCGGTTTTGTGCTGCCGCTGGGCTACAGCTTCAACCTTGATGGCTCCATCATGTTCCAGTCATTCGGGGCCATCTTCATTGCGCAGGCCTATGGCATCCATCTGACATGGAGCCAGCAGATTCTGATGGTTCTGGTCATGATGCTCAGCAGTAAAGGAATTGCCGGGGTGCCGCGGGCGTCTCTGGTAACGCTGGTTGCGGTTCTACCGCAGTTTGGGCTGCCAGAAGCAGGCATCGCTCTTATTCTGGGTATCGACCACTTTCTCGATATGGCCCGCACGGCAACCAACGTGCTGGGGAATGGCTACGCGGCGGCTGTCTCAGCCAAGTGGGAAGGTGTGCTGTCTGACGGCCCAGCCGAAGACGAATTTTAAGAAAACGCCTTTCATCGCAGAGGCATACGCGGTGAGGGGCCTATCAGGCGCGGTGCGACCTGTTATCCGCCTTCTCATCCGTTAGCTTGAAAAGAAGGAACCGGGAGCGGAGGTGCTTTGAGAGCAGCCTTCATCCGGAGGCTCGCTGGTTCAAAGTGGCACTGCGTGTGCCGCGTGAGCAGAAGCGCCAAGCCAAAAGTCAGGTTTGACTTTCTTCCGGCTTAGCAACCCCTAAATCAGCATTGCCATAACGGCGATAGCGAAAGGCTGGCGGCACCGCGGGGCGCTGGGCAATAGCCTGTTCAATCAGTGTATGGCCGGGTGCGCGATGGCACACAGGGTCAGTTGCCCCAGCATCACCCGCCAATGCCAGAGCCTGACATCGGCACCCACCCCAATCAATTTCCTTGAACGCGCAGCTTTTGCATGGGTCGGACATCCAGTCCGTGCCGCGATACAGCCCAAACAGGGGCGAATGTTGCCAGATGTCCGAAAGGCTTTCGTCTCGCACGGTAGGGAATGTCAGGCCCGGAATACTTTCTGCTGCGTGGCAGGGCAGAACTTTGCCAGTAGGGGCAATATTGATGAAGCGCTGCCCCCAGCCACCCATGCAAGGTTTAGGCTGATCTGCATAGTAATCGGGCGTGACAAAATCTATGGCAATACGGGTGCCGAAGCGTGCGCGGGCGGCGGCCACAGCTTGCTCTGTTTCAATCAACTGATCCCGCGACGGTAGCAGAGCATCGCGGTTCATCAGGCCCCAGCCATAATACTGGGTATGGGCAATTTCTACCCTGCGCGCGCCGAGGCGTTCCGCCATATCCAGCATTGCAGGAACACGGGCTGCATTCTGGCGGTGAATAACGAAATTCAGTGTTAACGGCACATCTTCGGCCACAATCAGCCGTGCAGCCTCCAGCTTTTTGGCCTGAGCCCCAGCCATACCGCCAATACGTTCCGCTTGCTGTGTGTCTGCGTCCTGAAAAGAAAGCTGCACATGATCCAGCCCCGCATCAGCCAAGGCCTTCAGGCTGGCCGCAGTCAGCAACACGCCGGATGTAATCAGATTGGTGTAAAGCCCCAGTTCCACCGCATAAGCGACCAGTTCAGGCAGATCAGGCCGGGCCATTGGCTCGCCGCCTGAAAAGTGCACCTGCAAGACTCCCATCTCCGCTGCCTCCTTAAAGACGCGCTTCCAGCTGGCTGTTTCAAGCTCATCCTTGCGGGGGTCCAGCTTCAGCGGATTAGAGCAGTAAGGGCATTGCAGCGGGCAGCGATGCGTCAATTCTGCCAGCAGGCTCATGGGTGGGGGCGGGGCGATGGCGTTCATCTCATACCGCCTGTAGCACCTGTTTGTCGGCCAGATCCCGCGTCATGCGCAACACGTCCTGGGCAATTGTCTCACGCGGGGCAGAGAATTTTGCAGCCAGTGTATCAATAAGCGCGGTGAGTGACCGCTTACCGTTAACCAGTTGCAGAATTTCCGCAGCAACAGGGTCTGCAAAAAATGCCCGTTCAGGGGCCTGAATAAACCACTGCTCCCGCACACGGTCATACTGTAACCGTGTACCGCGCCGAAATTTCAGCACCGTGCTTTCAGGGAAAGAAGCAGCATCAGGTGTTTTTGGTGATGCGTCTGCCCCTGCCAAATCGTTATCAGGCGCGGTCACGGCCGTGCCCGATAGTGCTTTCTCTGTTTCAGCGGGGGATGGTGTGTGTTCTGTCATGCCTCGGCCTGTGGGCGGAAGGCTCCCGGGGGAATGTTACCGGGTGAGACATAGGCGTAGTCCAGTTCATCCAGCATGGACCACAGAACCCCGCATTTGAACTTCAGGGCATTCAGCACGGCCTGTTGTTGTTCAACCGTGCGGGCGTGCTCTTTCACATATGCCAGAGCAAACGCTGAATCCTGCGGGGCTTGCGTCAGGCGTGGCGCAAAATAAGCCAGTGTTTCTTCGGTAATAAAGCTGTAGTTGCGCAACATGCCAGACACACGTTCGCTGATGATGGTGGGCGAGAATAGTTCGGTCAGGGAAGACGCAATGGCTTCCAGAATGGAACGATCACGCACAAAATGCACATAGGCTTCCACAGCAAAACGGGTGCCGGGCAGAAGTCCGTCAAGGGATTCTACATAGGCTCGGTCAAGACCCAGTCCATCGGTCAGTTTCAGCCACCGCGCTACACCGCCGGTGCCCGGTTCTGTCCCGTCATGATCAATCAGCCGCCGCCGCCATTCGCGTCGTAGTTCAGCCGTGGGCAGACGGGCCAGCAGGGTGGCGTCCTTGGCAGGAATACTGGCCTGATAATAATAGCGGTTCAGCGCCCATGCCTGCACTTGCCCCTTGTTCAGCTTGCCGCCGTGTAATGCCCGGTGAAAGGGGTGCAGGTTATGGTAGCGTTCGGCCCCAATGGCACGCAGGGCGGCTTCCAGTTCATCGGGGGAAAGCAGGCGGTCAGTCATAGCGTTACTCTCATACCATCAAAGGCGACGTCCCATCCGGCCTGTTCAACAGCTTTGCGCTCGGCTGAGTCAGACAGCAGGATAGGGTTGGAGTTGTTGATGTGAATCAGAATTTTACGCCCAATTTTCAACGGCCGGAACGCGGCCATGGTGCCATCGGGTTCATCGGCTACGGACATATGGCCCATGCGCTTTCCTGTTTTTGCGCCCAGACCGGCGCGGAGCATTTCATCGTCCGTCCATAAGGTCCCGTCAAAAAATACCACGTCTGCCCCGTTCATGCGGGCCAGAAGCGCATCCGTCATCATCGCGCAGCCGGGAATGAACAACGCCCGATGCGTGCCGTCGGATATTTCAAGGCCGATAGTTTCACCATCTGTTTTGACTTCAGCCGGGTTTGCGCCCTGTTCAGCATAAAGCGGCACTTTGCCCGGTACAGCAAAAGGCGTGATGCTGAAGCCTGCGGGTTTCAGGGGCAAAGCGTGATCAAGAACCATGGTGTGGCGCGGCACTAGGGTGCGGTCCAGAGCCTCAAAAATCGGGTTGGCATCCAGCTGGGCCAGCACGGGGGTAGCCCCGTACAGGTTAAACGCCTGTTTTTCACGCAGGGTCAGCAGCCCGGTAATGGTATCAATTTCCCCGCTGGTCAGCACCACACCGGCAATAGGGGTGGAGCGCAGGCCCGCTTTTGGGTGCAGGGCAGGAGTCTGATTGATCTGGGCCCGCAGATCGGGCGAGGCATTGAGGATGTACCATTGTTCACCATCCCCGCTAACAGCGATGGAGGCTTGGGTACGGGCCGGGGCCGTGGGGTCACCCGCACGGGCGCGGTTGCAGGCTGGCGCGTTGGAGTTCCATTGCGGGAAGCCCCCGCCAGCGGCAGCGCCTAGAACGATGAGATCAAGCATGCGCTGCTTTTAGAGAAAAAACGCCACCAGCGCGAGGGCATAGACATTGCCCCCGCTACTGGCGGCAGGCCGTCTTATTTCTTCTGGCCGCAGACGTAGCTGTTGATTTCTGCGCCCAGCGGAATTTCGGTAATTTTCGGTGCGGTCCAGGCCATGGTGGCTCTCCCTGTCTGCGTTATCACTCACGGTTATGCAGGCCTTGCCACATGGCATGGGGACATATGGCTGCCTGCAACAAGGGTGGAGTTTGGGGAAAAGACGCCCCGACGCAACCTTTTTTCCTGTAATGTGGCAGCTTTCAGCCCATCCTCACGGGAGTGTGAAGTGATCTCACGCTTCTGTTTCAAATCTGGCAATTTCTGTCGTCTGTGTGTCACCTCTGTCATAAAACACGGACAGGGCGCAGAACGTTTGCCATGTGGCTTTCTGCCACTTAAACCCCGATTCAAACAGGACAGTACCGTCCCGTTTGTGTATTGCGGCCTGCCCTATGGTCAGACATGACAGCAGGAAACAAACACAAGGAAGCCGCCCCGCAGGGGCGGTATGAGGTGGGATGAACAGTCGGGTCCGCGCACTATTTGGACGGGTTTTCCGCAATACCGGGTATTTGCTGACGGGTAAGGGCGCTACGGCGGCTCTGGCTTTGGGCAGTACTGCGATCGCTGTGCGGGCATTGGGGCTGGAAGAATACGGTATCCTGCTGCTGATAAACGCTTTCACCAGTTCATGCTCGGTCAGCACACGGTTTCAGTCCTGGCAGCCTTTGCTGCAATATGGCGGCACAGCCTTTAAGCGGGCCGATAAATCCGGTTTTCAGACGCTGCTGCGTCATTGTGCGGTGCTGGATGGTTTGGGGGCCGTGGTTGCCCTGGCTGTGGCTGTCATATTCAGTCAGGTTCTGGGGCAGGCCTTGGGGTGGAATGCGACAGCCTACGGGCATATGCCCCTTTGGTATCTGACTGTTGTTCTGTTCATGAATGCAGGGTCAGCTATCGGCGTCATGCGTCTGACCAACCGGTATGAACTGTCTGTTCTGGGTGACACCGTTGCAGGCTTTGTCCGCTTTCTGGGCTGCATTGTCGGGTTTTTCCTGCATTGGTCACTCATTGGGTTTCTGGCACTGTGGTACGCATCCTTTGTTGCGTCTTTCGTGCTGGATGGTCTGATCGCGCTATGGGTTCTGGCGCATACGGATGGTCTGAAGGGCTTTCGGCTGGTCAACGTGCCGTGGCTAAGCCCCATTCAGGGCCTCTGGCGCTTTACGTTTTCTGTTAGTGTTGATCAGGCGTTATCGCGTCTAGCCTCTCGCCTGACAGTGCTGATTGTCGGGGTGGTGCTAGGCCCGCAAAGTGCTGCGATTTATAATGTAACCTGGCAGATATCAGATGGTATGGCCCGTCCTGCCCAAATGATGACCCCCGCCCTGTACCCGGAACTCGTCGCCCTGCGTGACAAACGGGACTGGGCATCAATACGGCAGGTCACAAACCGTATTCTTCAGGCGCTTGGTGCGTTTTCTTTCGTCGTGATTGTAGCGGCTGCACTTGTTGGCCCGTGGCTGCTGCATGTGTTGCTGACTGTACCGTGGTCCGGCACACGTACCCTGCTGCTGCTTATGACAACCACCGCCATTCTTGATTTATGGGATGTGCCGCTGGAGCCCATTCTGGTGTCGCTTAACCGGGCGCATCAGCTTTTGTTCGGCCGGATGGCAACCATGTGTTTTTCCCTGCCGTTGCTGTACGTGTTTGCAACATTGTGGGGCATGACAGGGGCGGGTGTTGCCACGCTGCTAAGCGAACTGGGCATTTTTCTATCCCGTCTTGGCCCGTATCTGCTGATGAACCGACATCGGAACTTCCAGAACAGTCAGGAAGACACACTCCACCCCTCTCTCGCAAAGGAACGGAATGGTGACTGACATCAACGTGGCAGCACCAGTATGGGTGCTTGATACTGGGCGTGCGGGGGAAATGGCGCAATGCCTGACCTTGGCCCAGGCTTTGGGGTTACCCTACACACTCTTGCGGCTGGGGCCGGAGTTCAGTGTGCCCGAGGCCCTTCCTGACATAACGGGCGTGCGGGTTATTCTGTCTTTCGGCAACGCGGTGCAGGCTGCGCTGGCCCTGCGCGATTATTGCACGCAGCAAAATGCAGGCTGTGCCCCGGCTATAGTGCATATCGGTCGGCCCAGCCATGTTCCGGTGCGGGCGCTTGATCTGATTATTATTCTGCCTCAGGACGATTATCCGTCTGCCCCTAACGTGTTGCGGTTGGCTTTCCCCCTGAATGCAGCGTCTTTGGCCCAGCCCGTTTTCCCCGCACCGGGCGGGCGGTGTGGCGGTACGGTTGTGGTCTACGGTGCACCCACCAAGCACTTCAGCATGACATTGACGGACATGCAGGGCGTTATCGAGTTTGCACAGACATTGGCCGTCGCCAATCAGGAACCCCTGCATGTGCTGACAAGCCCCCGAACCCCGGCAGATGCGGTTGAATGGTTGCGGGCAAAAGCGGCTGAACCCGGCAGCCCCATCGCGCAGTTTAATACTGGGTCGCAGATGTTTCAGCAGGCTCTGGCAACTGGAAACCGTTTTGTTGTGACGGGGGATAGTGCGTCCATGGTGGCAGAAACCTGCCGAACGGGGGCTCCTGTCTGGTTGTATGAACTTCCATCTAAAAAGACATTTTTTACAACCCTGCAAACTCTGGTCGATACCCTCGGGTTACGGCATCTGCGCTATGCTCTGGTCAAGATGGGGGTATTGGGAAGCGGGGCTGATTTCGCACGCTGGCACGCATGGCTTGTGCATGCAGGCTACGTCCATGCCGTCACACCGGGGCTGGAGAAAGAGGAACTCCGTTGGCAGCCTGTGTTTGGGCGTATTGATCGGAGCCTGAAACTTTGCCGTGATCGGATTCTGGCACTTCCCCAGTTAGCAGAAATAACGGGGCAACAGCCGCCTGCTCAGGTGCCCGCCGACAGGCGGCCTGTGGTGCAAATCTAATAATCTGGTTTACAGCTCACGGTTGTTCCTATGACACACCCCTTCTTAACCCCGACAGCGGACGAAAGCGTTGTCATCGCACAGACCTGCGCGGTTATTGTGACATATGGCAACAGAGTTTCCTTGCTTGCTCAGGTCGTGAAGGGGGTTTTGGGGGGAAATAGTGCGGAGGGAGCCTGTTTTTCCCTTAACCAGCCAACAGATAATGAGAGCGAGAGTGCAGGACAGTTAAACAGCAGCCGTCGCGGTGTCGGGCATGTTGTGGTGGTTGATAATGGCACGGAGCCTTCGGTCGCCCAAAAACTGATAGATTTACAGCACTCCTATGGCGATGAGCATTTTACGCTTGTGCGGTTGCCGCATAATACCGGGTCGGCTGGGGGGTTCCGGGCCGGTATAGTGGCTGCTGCTGCACGGGCAGATACCGGGCATATCTGGGTGCTGGATGACGATAACAAACCTGAACCGGACGCCCTGTCTGTCCTGGCCCGGGTATGGCGGCTGATGGGGGCACGGAATGATGTGTCACTGGTCAGTTACCGGGCTGACAAACGAACATACCGCAATCTTGTTGAACGCAATAAACCCAATGACATAAAGCCGAACTCCTTTTTCGGGTTTTCGGTGCAAAGCCCATGGCAGAAACATGCGGTGCCGGTCTGGCAGAAGAGCGGACTGGTATGCCGGGGTATGGCCATGGCGGGTTATGGCGGGTTGTGGTTTCACAAAAACTGGTTGTCCCTGATTGGTGAACCAGACGAACGATATTACCTGTATTTTGATGATTATGATTTCACCCTGCGTATGACGCAGTTACAGGGTGAAATATGGTTATGCCAGCAAAGTCTTTTGCAAGACCTTGAGCCATCATGGACAACGGAAAAATCATTCCTGCATCATTGGCTTCAGACAGACAAAGGGCCAATCAGAACCTATTTTTCACTCAGAAACCGTCTGATTCTTGAGCAAAAAACAGCCACAAGCAAAGTGTTGCACACGCTGAATATGGTGCTGTTTTTACTGGTTAAGGTGGCATGCCCCAATCTGCAAAGCATTTGTTACCACTTACGCCACCCGGCTAAAATGTATGCTCGCTGGAAGCTGATTTTCAAAGCGATCCATGATGGAAATAACAGTGTTTTTGATAATAGCCTTGCCGAAACACCATCACGCCGCAAGAGCTAGTGCCAAGCCCTTACATTAAACGTCGCGTACAGATTTTAGGCCGCAAGTTTGGCGTTAAAGACTAATCAAAACTCTATCATACAAATTTTGCTAAAATACTCTGTTTAAGGCGTTGATGGGTCTTCCGGTACCGGGGAGACTGGTGAAAATTCTTCTGGATCGGTCACATTTTTCTTGGATTGTACTGGTTGGGTAGTCGTTTTTGTCACATTGTTTTGCCCAGAAGAACTTTCGGAAACCTTATTCTGAACACCCCCTGTTTTGTCGCTGGTATCATTCTCCGCACTTGGCGTGGAAATGTTCTGGCTGGGGGCTGATGTGGTCGTGGCTGCCTGTGATGGGCTATTGGAGATAGCTGTTGTTGTTGCTGCATCAGGTGTGACAGGGGGCGTGTTTTGCACGGCTGTTTTCACCGCAGCAGGAGGGGACGCCGGGGTTACAGCGCCAGAGAGAACATTGCCAGATGTTACCACCCCAGGAGCAGGGACTGTCGTTGTCGTGACAGACTGTGTCGGGGTTGCGCTGTTGGGGGGTACGACAGGCTGGCTTGCTCCGCCTGCGGCGGGTGTGCTGGCCGGTAGAGAAGGGATATCATTGGCGTTTGTTGCCGGGGTGGGGGCTGCAATGGTCTGCTCGCTCAAAGGGGGAGCTTCAACGGGTGTGGCCGAAGGGGCATTCAGCGGTGTTGTGCTGGCAGGCACCTGTGCCTGTATCTGCGGCTGGCGAAAGCTGTTGACGGGACCAAGTGGGTTATAGGAAACCGGCTTCATGTCGGCCATTGGTCTGCGGGTGCAGCCACGGGTGATGATGGAGCACACACCATCTGCGCCCACCATTTCATCATTATCGCCGCTGTAATGAACATCCGTCACTTTACCATCGGCAATGCGGATGTCGGCCACACAGGTTTTCCCGGCACCACCAAATGTGGTTTCAACTACGTTGACCACAGACTGAAGTGGGAACAGGGTGGAATCATTTGTAGCGGGAATGTTCAGGGACCGCACATATTCGTAAACTTCCGTCCCATCATCCAGTTTCTGCTGTTTGTCAGGCAACCCAATACAGCCGCGTACGTCGCTACTGCTCATCCCGATAAGGGAGATCTGGGCGTTGTGCGCGGTGCGGGAATCAAAATATCCACACCCGGTTAATCCGATTACGGGCAGCATCAGGGCAAAAGCCAGTTTCTGTCTTTGCGCGGCACGGCGTACAGAAACACGAAGCACCACAGAAGCAGCACGGGTCACAAAAGGAGCGGTCATGGAGGGCAGGGAAATCCGATTATAAAGAAAGAACACCACAGAAAATACAGAACTGCATAACACAGCCAGCCTGACAGCCAGTATGCCCAGCTACCGCCCGGTGTTTATCTGGCCACGAGTGTAGCATTTTATACCGATAAGGGAATGTCACAGCCACAAAAAGCATCAGCGCATGTGCTGCCAAGCTCCGATTTTTAGCGGATGCGCCCTCTTTCCCCATACGGCGGAAAAGGCTAAAAAAGAGCACAGAAATGCTGGTAGACTCTTTGACAACAAAATAACCCTGTAAAATCAAACTCTTCCAGGAAGAGTGTTCCCCGCACACGCGGGGATGAACCGCTGCACGGAGAGGTTGCGTTAATCGGGGGTGGGTGTTCCCCGCACACGCGGGGATGAACCGTGCTGTCTGCCTCAATCTCGATGCTGGCCAGAGTGTTCCCCGCACACGCGGGGATGAACCGAACTTAATTGTTCATCCCCGGCCCATTTCATCGTGTTCCCCGCACACGCGGGGATGAACCGCGCGGGCGCGTTACTGTGACGGCGGCGTCTATGTGTTCCCCGCACATGCGGGGATAAAGAAACCCAGCTAGTATGTGTGGGCTCTTGCTGGTGGGGCGTATCTGCCGCACTCTATGGGCACTTTTTGTGTGTAAGGAGCGTGTTATGGTGGCATTTCGTCCAGTTTTTAAGGCTGTGGCTTCTCTTGCTTTTATGGGGGGAATCACATTGGCGGCTTTTCCAATGCCACAGCAGGCGCTTGCGGCAACAATTTTGAAAGTGCCGGCCGTGCCTGCCCCCATGACTGCCAGCACCGCTGCTCCGGGTGTGCTGGATTATGACGGTATCCCGACTGTTGAGCACGCATCCGCCGCCAATGTGGCTGGCCTTATGTCATACTGTTACAGCCATAAACTGGTGACAGATACGACTGTGCGCTCATTAGGGCGTAAATTGGCTAGCCGCGAGGGCGTAAGCACTAATCCGGCTTATGCTTGGGGTGGCGTAGGGCGTCTGGAACTGGGTGGCCAGACCATGTTTGATGTAGGTAGCCTGAACCGCGATCAGCGTGCCGCTGTTTGTGCCCGGTCTGCCCTGCGTGGGCCTGATCTGCTGAAAAGCGAATAAATCCTTTTTTCCAAGCAAGCCTAAAGACAGAAAGCCCAGAGCATGAGCGCCCCAACACACCGTCTGACCCCGGAAGATCTGCTGCCAGCCGTCAGCGGTATGCTGGAGGCCGAAACCGATATGATTGCCAATCTGGCAAACGTGTCAGCGTTGGTGTTTGAGGCTCTGCCAGACCTCAACTGGGCCGGATTTTATCTGCTGAAAGACGGCGAGCTTGTTTTGGGTCCGTTTCAGGGGCGGGTAGCCTGCACCCGTATTGCCGTGGGCAAGGGCGTATGCGGCACCGTGGCCCAAAACCAGCAGACATTGGTTGTGCCAGATGTCCATGCTTTTCCGGGCCATATTGCGTGTGACGCGGCATCTGCTTCAGAAATCGTGTTACCCGTTATTGTGCAAAATCAGTTGGTCGGCGTGCTTGACCTTGATAGCCCGCGCCCTGACCGTTTTACGGCACAAGACCAGCGTTTGCTTGAACAGGTTGTCGCTGTGTTGGAGAAGGCGCTCTCTTCAGGCAACGCTGCGGCCTGACCGGCGTTCTGGCTTAAACCTTGACCATATGGTTCGTTTTATCGGCCCGATGGAAGAAACAGCCAGAATTAAGGATACAGCATGACGCTGCCTAAATTATCCCGCCTTGTGATGTTGTGTGCAGGCCTGACGGTGACAGCCTGCCACGGCGGTGAGGATACCGCCTGCCATAGCATGCCACCCCACGGCGGCATGGCCCCCGGCCCGGGAATGACCGGCCCCAACGGAATGGGGGGCATGGGAAGCACTGGCCCAATGCAGCATGGTGCGCGGCCACATGGTGTGCGTCATTGTGGGCCTGCTCCTGCACCATAACGCCGTTACCAGACTGATGATGCCCTACCTGAATCAGAACACAATTAACGCTTAGACTGCTTAAATGGTCTGCAAAGCATGCATCTGCGCTGTGCAGGGCCTTAACATTGTCTACAGTGCTCTGGTTCGGTACCTTGCCTGCGAAGTCTGCCTGTTTCCGGGCATTTGATAAGGATTGAAGACACAATGCGTCGTATGACATCTTTGGCGGCAGTCGCCGTTGTTGCGTTGAGCACTGGCGTTGCAGGCACGGGGTCCATTGCTCAGGCCGAACCCGGCGGCTGTTTGAAATATGGGGCAGCCGGTGCTGTTGGCGGCCATGTTGTGCACCACGGCGTTATCGGGGCGCTGGGTGGATGTGTGACGGGGATGTATCGTCGCCACGTTTATCGTAAGGAAGCCAAGCAGAAGGCGGCTCTGTACGATCAGGAGCACCCCGGCGCAAAAGGCACGTATGAGGAAAAAGCAACGGCCTATGACGTCGAGCATTCTACCCAGCCGGGTAAAATGAACGCCGATGCACCGATTGGCGGCAAACCTGTCGGCCAGCCCCCGCAGGGCCAAAATGGTGCGGCAGAAGATAGCACGCATTTTTAATATCAGCAGTTACCCGCAGGCAGCTTTATCGGCCTGCGGAGTATGCAAAACAGGGAAGCCGGCAGAATGTTTTTCTGGCTGAAAGCCATCCTGTCCGGTTTTCTTATTGCCGCAGTCTCTTCTTTAGCGCGGCGTTATCCAGCGTTCGGCGCACTGGTTGCGTCGCTGCCGCTTATTTCCGTAATGGGTATGATCTGGTTGTGGCAGGAAACAAAAGACCCTGTCCGTATGGCAGCCCATGCGAACGCAACTTTCTGGTACGTGCTACCGTCGTTGCCAATGTTCCTGCTTATTCCGTTGGCTCTCAAGAACGGTGTGCCATTTTATGCTGCGTTGTTCGCAGGGTGCATGGTTACGGCTGGGCTTTATTTCCTAACTGTCTGGGTCGCAGCGCGCTTCGGGGTTACGTTGTAGGCTTAGCCTTTTAGAAATAAACATAAACGACTCATATTTTTGGCAAGACCAGCGATGCAGAATAACCGCTAAATTATGAACCGAGGGTTATAATCGTTTCTGTTTTGACCATCGGGTCAACGGAATGGAGTAAAGTGCTTAAGCCCCATTGCCGTTGGTCAAATTCGGCGGAACTGGCGATGCTTGTCAGGGTATTTTTTGTAAAGCGCATTTGCACGGAAAATGTCAGTGGGTGTGTTTGTCCGCGCATGGTCAGTTTGCCCACAAGCTGGGTATGAAGTGCACCATTGGTAATTTTCGGTACGCAATTACCAACGTAATGCATGGTTGGATGACTGTCGCTGTCCAGCATTAGCCCGGACAGCATGACACTGCGTAAAACAGAACTGCCAACTTTTAACGTGTCCACATTCATGGTCAGATCAACGTGGCATGTCTGCGCTTCCAGATCATAAGCCAGAGAACCACTCACCGTCTCAAATCGTCCGTCAATGTCTGTCAGGGCCGAACGTGCGTGCAGCAGAGCCTGCGTGTTGGCTGGTGTCAGTTTCAAATGTTGTGTCGTAGCCTGTGCAGGGAGAATGCAGGCACTCACTGTAAGAGCACTTGTAAGCAGAACACCCGTCAGTCGCATTGTTTTTAATACTTCCCTGTAATTGATAAAAAGACAAACGGCTGATCCATCCAGGTGGTTTCGTCACCTTTCTGGGGTCAGCCGCTATGCAAATTTACATAAAATAGAAATACGGGCTGCTTCCGATGCAAGCGGTCAAACCGTTTGCCTGTTCAAAAGGTAGGCACGCTATTTTGTCAATTGTGCTCGCGCTTCCCCTTTTGGGTAAGCTTGCGTATGCAGATTGACGTAGAGCTTGCCATTTTCAAGCATGTCTTCCTGATCTTTATTCAGGGAAACACTGCCAGTTAACGGGCTTTTATAAGGCCCTTTAATGGTAATGACGGGCGCAGCACCCTCACCGGGGCCAGCGGGGCCATGAAAATGTGCCGCGTTAAGGCCGCCACTCAATCCACTCCATGTGATCGTGTAGCGGAGCACGTGGGCTGCCGGATAAAACAACGCGTCCACCCGTCCATCCGGCTTTGTTGTGGCCGAGTGTTCGGCGGCAAATGTTCCTGCAAAGCGCTCGCTTCGTTCAGCATAAGCCGGCAGTGTTGTTATCAGGCCTGCACTCAACAGCAGGGCTGCACCTAATACAGATTTACGCTGCAATCCCATCACTGCGTTTTCCTCCGTCTTGACAGGCCTGTATTGGTAGGCCTGAAGAAAACCCTCTTTCATTGCATTCTAAAACAACGCAATGAATCATGGCTCAGTAACGCAGTGGCAGGTTTGGCGTTCCCTTATTCGAAGTCGCGCAGAATGCCTTCTTCATCAACAGGGCGCATGGGCGTGCGTTGAAAATGGACACGGGGCTGAATAGTCGCGGCCCGCATTTTCTGCTGAATCGTTTTCAGCCACCGTTCTGTGGCGGCGTCATGCAGGGAACGTCCCTGCTCGTTTTCCAGTGTAGGGCAAGGAGAATAGGCCATGCTCATGCTCGCACAAAAAGGAGGGTCTGCTTCTCTGTAAGCGTTCAGGTCGTTCTCAGGTGTGACGATTTTTTGAAATCTGATTGCCCTGTTGTGCGTTTCATAACGGTGGCAAGGTTGTTCTAGGTCAAACGCTGGCATCCGCAGCCATGCAGAAAGAAAAGAGCGCACAGCATGTCAGATATTCGCCCGCCGTTACCACCTTTTACTGCCGAAACAGCCGCGCAGAAAGTGCGTGCTGCTGAAGATGTCTGGAACAGCAGAGACCCAGCACGGGTGGCGCTGGCCTATACCCCGCAGAGCGTATGGCGAAACCGGCATGAATTCATACAAGGTCGTACAGAAATAGAAGCCTTCCTCATCCGCAAGTGGGAGCAGGAGCACGAATACCGGCTGATCAAGGAACTCTGGGCGTACACCCATGCGCGTCTGGCCGTGCGTTTCGCGTACGAATGGCACACTGCTGAAGGTCAATGGTTTCGGTCTTACGGTAATGAAAACTGGGATTTTGACTCACAAGGCCTTATGCAGGCCCGCCATGCCAGTATTAATGATGTGCCAATAGAAGAAAGCCAACGTCTGTTTCATTGGGACCGGTCTGCCCCACGTCCTGCCGAACATCCCGGATTATCCGCATTGGGACTGTAACTTACGGTGTGTAGGTCGCTGTTTTGTCACTTCATCAGGGTAGAAAGTGCTAAGGATGAAGACCGGGAAGGCAGATAAGGAACTTTTGGTCCAAGTGATCAGAACTGAGTAATTGCCTATTCTCTCGAAAAACTTACGACATGATCTGGAGAGTGGCACGGGATGGGCTACTCCATAGCGATCCTTATCGTTCCTGTCGCTGCTGTCGATGTGTCTCTAGTTGCTGATAGGCATTTAATGGAAAGCAGACTTAATCCCTTAAAGAGCACACTTCAAATATAGAAGTTTTCTGCAAGGATAAGATTAAAGACCGGTTTTACGAGGCTGTCTGAGTGTGATTAAAAATAGGAGATAAAAGACGTTAGGGGCTACAAAACGCCGCCCCTAACTGCATTTTACAAGAACTTAAAAAACCTGACGCAAACGGATGGTGCGTTTATCATCTGTTTCAAGAACCAGTGTTGTGCCATCCATGTGCCACTGCGTGGCGGCCTGCTTTAAGTTCTTGAATTTGTTAGCCATATCATCATGCACACCGGGGCATGCCATCAGGGTGCTCAAGCCGCCTTCCTTGGTTGGTTTGACGTCACCTTTCGTGCCAAAAACCAAACCACCGACATAACGGTTGCAGCCGTCTGAACCAGACACTTTGCCGGTGGCATTAATGTCGAGTGTCGGGGCCATCATCGGGCCGCTGCTGTCATGCGCGGGTTGATCGGTCGTGCGGTCCTTCTCTGTAGGCGGACGGTGGCCATCTGCCAGATTTTGTCCGTTAAGAGCAATGACAACCCAGCGTGTATCATTCAGGCTGGAAAGTCCCTGTGCGTCACCGCCGCAACCCTGCATTGTCTGGCCCTGTGCCGTTACGGAAACACTTTCTGCAAAGGTGCGACCTGTCATGGAATCTGAACAGGATTTTGGCTCTACGACAACTTTTAAATCTTGAGCATCATAAATCCGTTGGCCAGAAAGGCCTTGAGCATGTGTAACAGCCCGAACCAGCTTTGCTTTTCCTGGCTGTTCAAGCGTCAAAGTATTCTGCGCGAGTGTCAGGTGCCAGAATGGTTCATTCCCTGACGCTTGATACACAGATCCCGCTGCATGAGAGGCTGCAACAGGCCGCCCTTCCTGCGTCATAGCACACCCTGCCAGAGTAGCTGATAAGCTGAGTGTTACGCCTAAGAAAGCAAAGCGCGATAGAGGGAAGGCAGGTCGGCCAGAAGGGCGTTGAAAATTGTGCATAAAGTGCGTCCTAATCGTAAGTCTCTCTATTAACGCAAGTATGCAGCAGAAGTTACCGGTTGTTTAGGTATTGTTCAAAACTTTTGAATCAGAGAAATCATAGACTTAAAAGTATAATATCAGCCACTTTCTATCTTTTCCGAGCTTAAATCCCACATTTGTTCCCTTGAATATGCACTAAAAAAGGTATAAGAACATAAAAGGAACATCGTGCCAATCAACGCAATTAAGCAAATTATATGGTTCAAGCCTAAGGCTGTCTTTGTGACTGGTTTTATAGGAGGAGGTTAAGGAGGTGGTTTTTAAAGTAAAGAGTTTTTTCTTCGCTTGAGGATTAGTCAGATGAGGGCAGAATGCCTTCTAAGGAGCTTGGGCGCAGGAGGGTAAAAACGGCATCGGGTTGTATTTCGACATAATCTCCAGGGCCGCCTGCTCGTAGAACTGTTCGGGCGGCAAGCGGTTGATAGATACTCGCCTGTACCATTTTCCTGTGAATATGCACTCGCACAACCTCTCCTAAAACAAGCCATGTGGAGATCTGATCACCGTGGTGATTTTGTAATTGGATACATTGCGTCAATCGGCATTCAAACTGTACCGGGCTGTCGGCCACCCGTGGGGGTCTAACAGTTTCGGAAGGCAGGGTTTGTAGGTTTGCAGCATCGAATTCATTGATCTCGGAGGGAAAGGGTGCGCATGAAATATTCATGGCTTCCACAAGTTCGCGCGTTACGAGGTTCCAGACAAATTCGCCTGTTTCCTGAATGTTACGCACGGTATCTTTCCACCCAATGGAAGCAAAACCGATAATTGGCGGCTTATAATTGAAGGCATTGAAAAAGCTGTATGGTGCCAGATTGACTGAACCGCTGGAACTGATGCTTGAAATCCATCCTATGGGACGCGGGCCAATGATTGCGTTGAATGGATCATGCAGAAGACCGTTAGGGTCACCGGGGCTGTAGGTGTGGAAATCGGTCATGATATCTGCCTGTAACAAGAACACTGAATGAGAGCGGAAACGGTTACCCATCCTAATGTGAATAAGGCTACGTAGGGAAACGATTTTTCAAATATTCTATTTTAAAAAGAAACGAATATAGAGTGCTGTTTCCATTATGAGCGGTTTTGGTGTGACGTGCAAAATGGGCAAACTGACACTCGCAAAAGACAAAGTATCGAGAGGGTTAAAGAGGGAAATGGTAAGAAAATTCTATTTTACAAAGGGTTAGACTATTTTCTGATTTGATTTTTCTGGCATATGCAGCAAAATGATAGAGCATTTACCCGATTCTGTTCCCTACCTGTTCACACACATTTTTGTGTATGAACAGGGCGCGGAGCGAGGGCAGGAAAAAAGGAAAGTTTTTACGTGAAGGTCCGATACATCGTCATTATGTTTGCAATCTTGACGATGCCAGTGCAAGCAGAAACAGTTTATCGGATACCGGCACACGGTGTGGGGTGTACAACGCCGGGTGCATCTATAGCGGCGAACAACGCTTTCCGTCATGGGCAGCAGAGGCCGGACCTGCAAAACACATTTGATTGCCGCACAGTCGATACCGTAGGAAAATGGACTGTTATTGCTGAAGGTGATGATACCCTGCTGCTGCGGAAAACACCCCCGACACCAGGCTTGCCACCACTCTATTTTCCGAAAAATAGTGTGGTGGCAACTGATGAAAATGCGTCTGTTCCTTCTACCGACAAACAGGCCGGAACTGAGGAAACTGAAGCAGAACATAAAACTATGACTGCCAGCCGCAATTTGGTGTTGGCGGACGTGCGGCAAAAAAATCAGGTTGCTGATCAGGTCAAGCCTGTTGATATGGCGCATTTCGCTAAAAATATTGAAAACACGCTCAACGCAGATGTGGTTTCGTTTTTCCATAAACTTTCCCATATTTTGGAAAATACAGGAATTATAAAGTTACTCGGCTGGCTTTTAGGGCTGGGTCTGTTGTTGAAACTTGTGACTGCTTATCGGCGCAGGCGCGCCTTTAGGCGCACAGTGCAGTTAGGTAAAAAACTGATCGATAAACTGGCGGACCGTCTTCAGATCAGGCGGAAGCAGCTTGTTTATCAAAATGCTTATGGCACGACCATTTATGACAAATGGAACCGTGAAAAATCTGAGTTCATGCAGCGGGAAATGTATTCTCACCTGGTCGAGCACCGATGTGAGCATTATTTTGAACAGGCATCTCCAGAAATTTTGACCTATCTGGATTTGATTGCTTTTCAGGAACCACGCAAACTGCCTGAAAAAATCAGTTCGCCAGATCACTATGCACCGGGCATGGACCCGTTCGATTACGAACGTTATTGCGCCAAACTGTTGCGTAAAGAGGGGTGGGAAGCATTGGTCACGTCCGAATGTGGGGACCAAGGGGCCGATGTTATTGCCAGCAAAAATGGCCTGCGTGTTGTCTTGCAGTGTAAGCTTTATTCAAAAGCGGTAGGAAATGATGCTGTACAACAGGTGGCGGCAGCGCGGCATCATTATTCGGCTCGTTTGGCGGCGGTTGTCTCAAATGCGCCCTACACCATTCCGGCCCAACAACTGGCCCGTACGAACAAGGTTTTTCTACTTCACCATGACGAATTGCCAGATTTTGTTCGTCGGTTGGAAAAATCGGCCCGGTCTTATTTAAGAGGCTAATTCTTACGTCCTTCTACGGTCGGTAATCGGGAGCGTGGGGCGATCAGGGTGTTGGGGCGCAATGGTGAAAACGCGTCACCATTACGTGTTTTGCATTTGATGGGGGGATTGTTTCTGATGCTTTCCCAAATCTCCAGCCATCAGAATATAAGAAAGAAAAAGCATGTTCGATGCCTACCTGATCGAGAAAAATGACGGCGGGAGCCAGTCTGTCCGGCAGTGCCAACTGGAAGAGAAAGACCTGCCTGCGGGTGATGTGACGGTCCGGGTTGAGTGGTCCACCCTGAACTATAAAGATGCGCTGGCGATTACAGGGAAGGGGCCCATTGTCCGCTCTTATCCAATGGTGCCCGGTATCGATTTTGCGGGAACAGTTGAGGCGTCTTCTCACCCCGATATCAAGGTAGGGGAAAAGGTTGTTCTCAATGGGTATGGAGTAGGAGAAAAGCACTGGGGCGGTCTGGCAGGGCGCGCCCGTGTTTCAGGCGACTGGCTGGTTCCTTTGCCCTCAGCATTTACAGCGCGTCAGGCTATGGCACTCGGCACGGCTGGGTATACCGCCATGCTATGTGTGCAGGCATTACAGAAGCAGGGTGTAACACCCAAAAGCGGAGAAGTGCTGGTCACAGGTGCATCGGGCGGGGTGGGCAGTGTAGCTGTCATGCTGCTGTCCAAACTGGGTTATGCCGTGACGGCGGTGACGGGCCGCATGGAAGAAAAACCCTATCTGGAAAGCCTTGGCGCTAAAGAGGTTATGCCGCGTCAGTTTTTTGATAGCCTGACACGTCCGCTTGAAAAAGCACGCTGGGCTGGGGCGGTAGATGTTGCTGGTGGCAAAATGCTGGCTTCGGTGTGTGCGTCCATGCTGCCTTATGGCGTTGTGACAGCGTGCGGTCTTGCTGCGGGTATGGATTTCCCGGCAACTGTTGCCCCATTTATTTTACGCGGTGTGACATTGGTTGGCATTGAGAGTGTCAATTGCCCAAAGGCCGAGCGTCTTTCTGCGTGGCAGCAACTTGCGGAACTGATAGACCAGAAACAACTGGAAGACGTGACGTCTGAAATTGCTTTCGGCAATGTCATTCAGGCGGCAGAAGATCTTTTGGCTGGCAAAGTCCGTGGCCGGGTTGTTGTAAAAGTCTCTGGCTAACGGAAAACGCCATCCCCCCCTTATGGGATGGATGGCGCTGAGCAGGGAAACTTAAAGGGTCGTCCCCCTGAGAGGCTGAATTAGGCTTCCAGGCCACCATCAACCGGCAGAGCCGCACCCGTGATGTAGCCCGCTTTCGGGCTGGCCAGGAATGACACCATGCTGGCGATATCCTGCACCGTCCCGTAAGCCCCTGTTGCCACGAAGCTGCTGATCAGCTTTGCGCCTTCGCCGGTGGCGGGGTTCAGGTCTGTATCAATCGGGCCGGGTTCAACCACGTTTACGGTAATGCCTTTCGGGCCTAGATCCCGTGCGACACCTTGGGCAAAGCCACGCAGGGCCGCTTTGGTCGCGGCATAAAGTGAAATGCCGGGGAAGGGCGCGCGCGCGCCAAAAGCCGAGCCGATGAAAATCAGGCGGCCACCTGTTTTCATGTGCTTTACGGCTTCAGATGTTTCCACCATTACGGCGCGGACGTTCAGGTTCAGAACCTGTTCAATCTGCTCCACGCTCATCTGATCGATGGGACCATAGGGATAGATACCGGCATTACAGACCAAGGTATCCAGCCGTCCGAATTCCTTTACGGTTTCTGCAATGACGGCCTTGTTGCCCTCAACAGAGGCCCCGTCGGCTTTTACAGTCAGGGCTTTGCGGCCAAGTGCACGCACTTTGTCAGCTGTTTCTTCTGCTGCCTGGGCATTGCGTGCGTAAGACAGCACAATATCAAAACCATCTTTTGCAAGCTGTTCTACAATAGCTGCGCCAATACCACGGCTTCCGCCGGTTACTATGGCAACTGGGTTTGTCATGTCAGTCTCCTAAAATACGTTACAGTCGTTTTAGCGTTTTAAAGTCCCAGCATCAGAGCAATGTTCTGTAGCGCTGCGCCTGATGCCCCTTTCCCCAGATTATCCAGCCGGGCCGTTAGTACTGCCTGCCTGTTGTGGGGGGAAGCATGAACCCGCAATTCCATTTTATCACTTCCGGCCAGAGCTTCGGCTGAAAGGGTGGCGTCGTGGGGTAGCACATGCACATTAGCCTGCCCCGCATAGCGTGTTGTCAGCGCTGTGTGCAGGTCTCCCCCCGTCACGCCTCCGTTAAGATCATCCAGATGAAGGGGGATGGAGACAATCATGCCCTGTGCAAAATGCCCAACGGACGGGACGAAAACCGGCCTGCGGTCCAACCCTGCGTGGAGATGGATTTCCGGAACATGTTTGTGTTCCAGCCCTAATCCATAAAGTTCAAATGCCGGGCCACCATCACGCTCATGCGCTTCAATCATGGTGCGGCCACCACCGCTATAACCGCTGACAGCGTTGATGCAGACAGGATAGCGGGCATCCATAATCCCGGCTTCAATCAACGGGCGTAGCAGCGCAATAGCACCGGTAGGGTAGCAACCGGGGTTTGAAACACGGGGCGCA
Source organism: Acetobacter indonesiensis (assembly GCF_000963945.1). Taxonomy (GTDB): domain Bacteria; phylum Pseudomonadota; class Alphaproteobacteria; order Acetobacterales; family Acetobacteraceae; genus Acetobacter; species Acetobacter indonesiensis. The sequence continues at coordinate 88,216 of NZ_BAMW01000050.1, forward strand.
CCCGCAATGGCTGCTGTCTGGGCCGCTGATAGTTCAGGAAAGCCATACACCCAGCCTGGGGCTGTGCGGAACGCGGTGCTGGCGTCAAGAATACGCGGAGCCTTTGCCCCCAGCGTATCGGCCATTTCCACAGCGTCACGCGAGGCCGCATCAGGCAGGCAAAGCACCACCAGGTCAGCGACTGCCATGGCGTCTTTACGGGCGGCAGGATCTTTACGGTAGGCAGGATCAATGGAGTGCAGTGTAACCGGCAATGCAGACAGACGGTCACGAATGCCCAGGCCGGTGGTGCCAGCTTCACCATCGATAAAAATAACGGGGTGCTGTGTCATACCTTACTCTCCTGCGGCAGGGGCGGCCTCTGCTGGCTACGGGCTTCTTGGGGGCGAGTGTTCGTCCATGTTTTACCGCATATAGGGGGGAATGGCCTACCCATGAAAGGGGGCGTTTTCAAAAACCTGATCCCTATAGGTCTGGCTTGTCACACGCTATATGGGGCGTGATGATGAAACGGATGTCGGTAGGGCTTCGGGTGTCGAAAGGTTAGAAGGGGCAGTTTATGGGCAAACAGCAGAAGGGCACACAGATGGACGCACAGCAAAAGACGTCTCTGCATGACAAGGATGCATCGCCGGTACAGCCGCAGGCAGACGCCACGGCAAAAACAGATGCGGCGTATGAAGTGACCCGACTGGCTGCCCTGATGGCCCGCTTGCGCGACCCGAACGGAGGATGCCCGTGGGATCTTGAGCAGACCAACGAAACCATCGCCCCCTACGCCATTGAGGAAGCCTACGAGGTTCTGGATGCCATTACCCGTAAAGACTGGCAGGCTTTCCCGGACGAACTGGGCGATTTGCTGTTGCAGGTGGTGTATCAGGCCCAACTGGCACAGGAAGCCGGACAGTTTGATCTGGCAACCGTCGCCAGAATGGTGACAGAGAAAATGATTCGCCGTCACCCGCATGTAACCTTCGGGCCGGATATTGTGGGTGAGACGGCAGATAACACCGCCGATGCTCTTGGCGTTTCAGCCACTACGGTGCTGGGACAGTGGGAAAAACTGAAAGAGAAAGAGCGCCAAAATGCTCTTGGTGCAGGGAAACGGGCTGGGGCTCTTGCGGGGGTGCCTCCGCAATTACCCGCTCTTCTTCGAGCATCCAAAATTGCAGGACGTGCTGCCCGTGTAGGGTTTGACTGGCCAGATGTTGAAGGCGTCGTGGCCAAGGTTCATGAAGAAATGAACGAATTTGCTGTGGAAATGGCCACAGGGGATAAGGCCCGGATGCAGGATGAACTGGGCGATGTCCTGTTCTCGCTCGCCAGCCTTGCGCGTCGCTTAAAGTTGGACCCAGAAGCCTGTCTTCGTCAGGCTTGCGATAAATTTACCCGGCGCTTTGAAGCGGTTGAAGCTCACTTGGCGTCAGAAGGCCTATCCATGCAGGACCAGCCAGTAGAGAAGCTGGATGACATCTGGAAGCAGGTTAAAAAAGAGCAGGGGTAAGACTAATCGACTACCTGCGCTTTACTCTGCTCCTTGCAAAGGAGGCCGCCTTTACCATTCGTGGGTAAAGGATGTGCCCCAAGCATTCTCTGCGAGCGTGCTTCTGTGAGCCTGAACGTGGGGTGCTGCTTTCAGGTGGAGAGGGTGTTGTCTCTGTGGTGGCATTGGGCTGGAGTGGCACCAAAGCTTGGTCAAGCATGAAACGGAAACATTTCAACGGTTTCTGAATGAATTTTGGCATCAAGAGAGGCTGAAATCACCATAATTTCACGAATAAAATGGTATAAAATTATATAAATTTAGTATTTCTTGTAATTTTCTATAATGTATGGTAAAAGACTGATAATATATTTTTATTAATCCGGAATGAGGAGTGATAATGGAAAAAATAATATCTCTTTTTGCGGATTTTGGTGTTTTTGTTCTTTTTCCTTGGGCTGTTTGGCATGTAACGCGCAAAATATTACCAATAGCGGTTCTGCCTATACTTTTGGGTATTCTTCTGGCGGTCTGGCATGTGCCGGTTGAACACTGGGGCATCCCATCCGTTTACGGCAACGATATCGGTTGGGTTGCCGTGCTGGTACTGGCGTTTACCGCCGGGCTGGAGATGTGGCAGCACCCCGGTGAGGAATATGGGAAAAACGCTATCTCCACCCCTACGCTTGGGCGTTTGCTGGGTGGGGCAGCGGTGGCTTTGGGCGGACCCTTTCTTATCGGGTCGGTCATTGTTTATTACTTTTTTCTGCCGCTTCATGGGTGGCAGGCTCCCCAAGTATCACCCGGAATAGCCGCTGTTTCTCTGGGGCTATGTATTGCTGTCAGTGCGCTGCCAGTTTTGATTGGCGTTGTGCGTGAACTTGAACCACAGCATCGGTCCCTTGGCCAACTAGCTTTGAAACTGGCTGTAGTAGATGATGCGGCCTTGTGGATTGGCCTTGCCATCTTGCAGTTTGCGGCCCGTGGTGCTGCGGCCCTTCATGGGTGGACGGGGCTGGAATTTCTGGCGGTACTGCTGTTGGTGGGCTTAGCGGTCGCGGGTGGCTGGGCGTCCCGTCATTACAAGCATCCGTCGCTTTTTGTCATCTGGCTGGCTGTGCCGGTTTATCTGGCCGCCGGGTCGTGGGCCAGTATGCAGCTTGGGCTGCATGAACTGATTGGGGCCTACTTTGCGGGTGCTATTATGCCGCCCAGCTGGGTGCGCCGTCTGCCTGTAGAAAAAGTCGGTACGTTCTCGCTCATCTGGCTGGCACCGATGTTCTTTGGGCATAGTGGCCTGAAAATTGATGGTGATGCCCTGACATGGCCATCTGTTGTGGCGTCTCTGGCATTGGTGGGCATTTCCATCGTGACCAAAATGGGGGCAGTTTATGTCTTTCCACCCGCATCTGGGCTGACCCAGCGCCAGAAATTGAGTGTTGGCGCGCTGTTGCAGTGCAAGGGTCTGATGGAAATTGTGGCTGCCACCATTCTGCATGGGCAAGGCATGATTTCCGAATTTGCTTTTGCGTCCCTCATGGTTCTGGCCGTTATTTCTACGTCTCTGACTGGCCCTATGTTCCGCCTTTTCTCTGGTCGGGTTGCGCGCTAGGGCGGGGCGTATCAGCAAAAGGTTACGACCATGCAAAAGGGGGCTCTTGTTACAGAGCCCCCCTTTTTTAAACCATCAATGGATAATTCGGTTCAGGCCAGTTCAGCCAGAACCTGTTCGATAATATCGAGCCCTTCATCCACAATTGCATCAGACGCCGTCAGGGGGGTGAGGATACGGATAGTTGCTCCTTTCACACCACAGGACAGCAGTATAAGGCCTTTTTCGCAGGCTTTGGCGCAGACGGCTGAGGCAAAACCGGCACGCTGTTCCGTGCTGCCATGCCCGTCAAGAATATCAAACGCAATCATGGCACCCAGCCCACGCGGCGCACTGATGGGCAGTAGATCCTTACGGTTCTGCCATGTGCTGATGCGTGCCTTGAGTCGTTCTCCCATGCTGTTGGCGCGGTCTATCAGTTTTTCTTCTTCAATGACGTCCAGAACAGCGAGTGCAGCCGCACAGGCCAGCGGTGCGCCCGCATAGGTACCACCCAAACCACCCGGCGGCACGGAATCCATCAGGTCTGCACGGCCAATAACCCCAGACAGCGGCATGCCGCCCCCCAGAGATTTGGCAACAGAGACCAGATCAGGTTCAACGCCTGAATGTTCGATGCCGAACATCTTTCCTGTGCGCGCAAAACCAGTCTGCACTTCGTCAGCAATCAGCTTGATGCCGTGCTGGTCACAAATGGCGCGCAACTGCTTCAGCAGTTCGGTCGGGGCCGTGCGGAAGCCGCCTTCACCCTGCACGGGTTCAATAATGATAGCAGCAACCTGTTCCGGCCCGATGTCCGATGCAAACAGGAAGTTCAGCATTTTCAGGCTGTCTTCAACTGTTACGTCGGCATCTGGGAAGGGCAGATGGTACACCTGACCGGGGAGTGTGCCGAAGGGCGCTTTGTAAGGCAGCACCTTGCCCGTCATGGCAGAAGCCAGAAGGGTGCGGCCGTGAAACCCACCACAAAAGGCAATTACGCCGTTGCGGCCAGTGGCCGCGCGAGCAATTTTGACGGCGTTTTCAGTGGCTTCTCCCCCAGTGGAGAAGAAAATTGTTTTGGCCGGGCCAGAAAACGGGGCCAGCGCATTCAGTTTTTCTGCCAGTTCAATGTAGGATTCATAGGCTGACACCTGAAACGCGGTGTGTGTGAAGCGTTCAAGTTGTGCTTTGACTGTCGCCATGACTTTTGGGTGCCGGTGGCCTACGTTCAGCACAGCAATCCCGCCTGCAAAATCAACATACCGGCGGCCTTCTACATCCCACAACTCGGCGTTTTCTGCCCGGTCAGCAAAAACGGGTGTGGCTGTGGCAACACCGCGCGGAACAGCATTGGCGCGGCGGGTAAGAAGATCCTGATTGGTGGTGCTCATGCCCGGAAGGCTCCTGAAGAAAGAATGCGGCAGAGATCGGAATGTGTCCGATCGGATCGTTCCTGTGTCGTAAGTGATTCCGTGCCTTCAGGGGAGGCGATTTTTTAGTGTCTGCGTGGTGATAAAAAGTCACCGCATGCTATAACTTATGGAACGGGAGCCTTCAGGTGTGTTCTGTTAGCCGATCGCTGGTGGCGGGTAATTTTTTGGAGGCTGCTCGGTTCATGCGTGAAGGTATTCTGCTTTATTCGGCCCTTGCTCTGACTGTGCAGACAGATTGTTGGGCTTGAGGTTTGCTTTATGCGTTACGGTGAAAGCGTTACCGTTTGTATAGCAACCTGTTCCAGCAGCCATGTTCGGAAAATGGACAGGGAGTGATTTTCCCAGGCACGATCTGATGCCCGTAAGATATAAGACCCTAAAGGGGTCTCCTCCATCGGTTCTTGTGTAGGGATAACCCTGACAAGCCGCCCATTTTCCAGATCATCCCCCAGCAGGAAGGCGTTTCCAAGAGCAACGCCTTCTCCGGCTCGTGCTGCGGCCAGTGTGATATGCGCCTGCCAGAGACGGCCTGCACAAGGAATGCGCGCTGCGGGAACATGGTGCGCGTTAAACCAGCACCGCCATTCAGCTTCATTTTCCTCCTGCAACAGGGGGGCTTTCAGCAGATCGGCAAGGAAGTGTGGCTGGCCGCCCATTGCGGTAATGCAGCCGCTGGAGGCCACAGGGAAAACAGGAGGGCGAGCAATGGCCACGCTGCGAACTGTGCGTAGGGACGGTGGCATTGCATCATCCCGTGCGTAGAAAATATCGGCGTGCGTATCGGTCTCTATGCCGTTGGCATGGAATGCGGTGTTTGCATCAACCGGGCGCAATAAGAGATCAATGTGTGGATAGGTACGCCTGAAGAGCGAAAGGCGAGGCAGCAACCAGTGATAAGCAAACCCGTGCGCGCAGGTTACGGTCAGATGCGGCGTCTGCTGGCGGATATCCGCCGTGGCGCGTGCCAGCCCTTCCAGTAAAGGGGCAATCTGGCTGTAATAGGTTTGCCCCGCCTGGGTGAGTGTACCGGATGTGCGGTCTCTTAGCGTGGTGCCGACGATCTGTTCCAGATCGCGTAAGTGCCGGCTGACAGCAGCATGATCTACCCGTAATTCCGTTGCAGCGCGTCGGATGCCGCCTGTCCGTGCAAAGGCGGCAAAGGCGTTCAGGGCTGCCAGAGGGGGAATGCGGTATCGCTGGTCCATCATCACGCAGGGGTTGAGGCAAAGAATGTCCTGTAGGTGGGCTGAAATCGGGTCGGGTGCAAGCCGGGAATCCTGTAGTGACGCTGCGCTTCGGCTTAACTCCTCCTGTTTGTGGAGGCGAAAAAGCGGAGAAATAAATAAAAAACGGCAGAAAACAGCGATTTTTTATCACAAACCGTTGATGGTTCGTTTTGTGGCATCTGCTTATTAAAGTGGCAGATTCGGCAAGGCTTACCAGATTTCTGGGTAAATCTGCTTCTTTTTTATACCACGCCTTTTTATGGAAATACAGATTTAATACAAAATAAATGCCATTTGATTACTTGGAAATCAGCGAAAAAATAAAAGTATTCATTATGCATTTTCTCGATAGCAGGCAGCTTCTCTCGGTCTGTTGCCGGGTGGTGCGAAACTGTGGTTGTAGCCCTGCACCGAATAACTCTTAGGAAATACAAATAATGTCTATGCAAATTCTGAATGAAGTTGTGAACTTCGCCACCATCGCTCCTATGCTTGCGTTTCTGCCAGTTGTTGCCACGCTGATGATTGCAACGGCTGTTTCTGACCGCATCGCCTAAGCGTTTCGTCCGTTTGGCGTGATGCACCATCCTGGCTTGCCATGCGGCAATGCTGGGGGTGCCCGGACAAGTCATTCCTGTGAGAATGACGTCAGTCCGGGGCAGGATAGACCGCCTGTGGGCGGTTTTTTTGTGCCTGAATTGTCTTAAACATGGGGGCATGCGGGTTTTTTCAGTCCGTATTCCGGTTAAAACAGACCACTGTGCCAAAGCACATGAGTAAGACGACCCGGAAGAACCATGCCAGATCTGTTTGATGCCCATCATGTTGGGGAATCCCGCCCCCTTAGCCTGTCTGACGACGTTGTCAGCACCGCCACGTATGACGGGCCGGACCGCTGTTACCGTTATCAGTTAAAACGCGTATGGAACGCGGCCTTACCATCTGTCATGTGGCTGATGATGAACCCCTCCGTCGCGACGGAATATGGGGATGACCGGACAGTCGCCAAATGTCAGCGATACGCGCGCGCCTGGGGATATGGCAGCATTCTGGTGGGCAATACCTTTGCCTATCGGTGCACGGATCAGAAACGCCTGCTTGAAACACCAGACCCCGTTGGGCCGGGCAATGACGCGGCCCTACTGGCTATGGCGCAGCAAGCCGATAGGGTCATTGCGGCTTATGGCTCGCCACAGTTGAAACCTCTATTGGCACGTGGGCCGGCGGTTGTGCGTATGCTGCAGCAGCACGGTATTCCGGTGTATGCCATGCGGGTTGGGGTGAATGGCCGCCCTTGCCATCCGCTTTATCTGCCAGCCGCACTCAAGCCCGTGTTGCTGCCTGACACCTGACGTCTCACATCCAACGGTTGACGGATGCTCTGCTTCAGTATCCGATCATCCCCGCAAAACTGTACCGGCATCTGGTATGGTGGAATGATGTTCAGAAGGACGGGGGGCATTGTGTCCTCCCGCAGCAGGAAGGATCAGCATGACAGACTCTGCACAGGGGCAGAAATCCGAAATCGCGGTGGCCTTTGCCCCCGGTAGCGCGCAGTTTGAAAGCATGCTTGACCGTCTGGGCGAGGTTGCTGTTCGTACGGGTCTGAATGTGGCACCGGGGCAGCAGGTTATCATTACGGCACCACTTGATGCTGTGCCATTGGTGCGCCGGGTGACAGAGCATGCTTATAAGGCTGGCGCGTCCTTGGTCACGACATTCTATTCGGATGCTGAAACCACACTGGCGCGTTACCGCTACGCACAGGATGACACGTTCGATACGGCGGCCGACTGGATGGCCAAAGGCATGACGGAGGGCTTTCGGGCCGGTGCGGCACGCATGGCGATTACGGGGTCCGACCCAGCCTTGCTGGCCGGGCAGGACCCGGAGCGTATCTCCCGCGCCAGCCGCGCGGCGTCTCGCGCTAACAAACCCGCGATGGAAATTATCACCAATTTCGATGTGAACTGGAATATCGTGGCCACAGCCACACCCGCATGGGCCAAGCTGGTGTTCCCTGATCTGCCGGAAGATCAGGCCGTCGCACGGTTGTGGCAAGCCATCTTTGAATCGTCCCGTCTGACTGGCGCAGACCCTGTGGCTGACTGGGCCGAGCACAATGCCACACTGCACCGGCGTGCGGCGTTTCTGAATAATGCCCGTTATGACGCGCTGCATTTTACCGGACCGGGAACCGACCTGACTGTCGGGCTGGCAGATGGGCATGAATGGGCAGGCGGGTCTGAAAAAGCCGGTAATGGGATTATCTGCAACCCCAACATCCCGACCGAAGAAGTGTTTACCACACCGCACCGCCTGAAGGTTGATGGGTATGTGGTCAGCACCAAGCCGCTTTCGCACCAGGGATCATTGATTGACGGCATCCGCGTTCGGTTTGAAGGCGGTAAGATTGTGGAAATGCAGGCAGCCAAAGGCGAGGATGTCTTGGCCCGCGTGCTGGACACGGATGAAGGGTCCCGCCGTCTGGGTGAGGTGGCACTGGTGCCGCATTCCTCCCCTATCTCAAAAAGTGGAATTCTGTTCCAGAACACGTTGTTTGATGAAAATGCCGCCAGCCACATAGCGCTGGGGCAGGCCTACACCAAATGCATGATTGACACCGAAGGTCAGGATGAAGCCGCATTGGCTGCCCGTGGGGCCAATAGCAGCATGATTCATATCGACTGGATGATCGGCTCCGGTGAAATTGATGTCGATGGGCTTGATGCACAGGGTGGCCGTGTGCCCCTTATGCGTAAGGGTGAATGGGTTATTTCTGCCTGAAATGGATTTGAAAAACATGATGAATAAAGCACGCACTCTTCTGGTGTCTGGTAAGATGATGGCTCTGGCGGCAACGGCTGTTGTGGTCGGTGGAACGATCGCGCTGGTTAATCCGGCTTTGGCGCAGACAGCGCAGCCTCAGGGCCAAGCACAGTCAGGCCAACAGCGTCCGGCCCTGACGGGCGAGCAGATGGCAACCATGCGGCATGACATGGACACCGCCCTGCATTACAAGCTGGCCCCCGATGTTCTGCCCCGTCTGACGTCAACCCTGAAAGCAATCCATGCGGCTAATATCCAGCCCCCCGGCCGGCTGGGTATGTCTTTGGATGAACAGGTGAGCATGGTTGAAAAAGTACCGGGTCTGCCCCCTATTTTGAAAGCGAACGGGTTTACACCGCATGATTTTGTCATGAGCCTAACCTGCGTTGGGCTGACCGGCAGCCTGATGAATGTGCAGCCGGGGCAGGCCAACAGTCAGGTGCCAACTCCTGAAGCCGCAAATGTAGCCCTTCTGAAAGCCCACCCGGAAGATTTGCAGGCGCTGATTACTGTTCTGCGTGCTGAACAGGCACCAAAGTAAAAGAAACGGTTTAAAAGTAATCTTTCTGGTCAGCACTCAGCATTGTTTGGGTGCTGATGGGATGGTCAGGCTGCGGAGTGTGCCGGCCATCCTGAAATCTCCAAAATCCATATCAAGCATGTCTGAAACGCCATTGGCAAAGTAACGCATGCCAATTTCGTAATCTGGCAAAATCGTTTCCTGCGCACGGCCGAAAAACGCAACGTGCACGCGGGCTGCCAGCATGTTTTTCAACGCCGGAAAGGGTGGTGCTGTTTCAGGTGCGCCCCACTTAAACGCCGTGATGTAAGTATATTGGGCACCGTCATCGCCCGTGCCGTCAAATAGAAGTGGGGAGATACTGCCCGTCTTCTGTTTTGCTGCGGCTATAATGGCGGCAGTATGCGCCATGGGGAACATGGTGCCCGGTGGCAGTTTAACCGTTTTGCGAATGGGTTTTTCATAATGTACCACGCCGCCACCCTGTTTGGGCTCAAGCGATGCTTCACCACTGATGGTTTGCAGAACTGTGTTGTTTGATTTCTGCACAGTGCGAAAAACCAGATGGCGTCCGTCTTTACTTTCAAGAGTGGTGTAATCGGATACCATGGTAACAGCCCCGCCACTGCGGGTTGCGCTTTGAATATCCAGATGTTGCTGGGTTGACCATGCGGTGCAGGCATCATGCACTGTGTAGGTCATGCTGCCGCTGGCAGAAAGCGTATTGCCCCCGGACGATTCCGATAATGCCAGATCATACTGCGCACGCTGGGCGGTCAGAACAATAGCCGCAGTATCCCCGCCCGTAATGGGTGCTTCAGGGGAGGGCGGAGCCCCAGCAGAGTGCTGCGCAGCAACAGCCTTCCCCGATGCCAGAACCGGCTGCACGGCGGCATTGGGTGCGGAGTTATGTGTCAAAAGGGGATTTCTACCCGTTTCAGCCAAAACAGTGGCCGGGGCCGCAAGCATCAATGCCGTGAGGCAGACGCTGGATGAGAAAGCGGGATGAAAATGGAAGAACCGGAAAACAGGCCCCCGCTGGCGGGAAGCAGAAACAGGGGCGGGCAGGCAAGGGGGCAATCCGATCATGCCCCTAGAAAAGAGCATCCAGCGTGGAGACGCAACCACACCGGATGCTGAATTTCCCGTGTCAGTCTTTTTTAACTGTCGGTTTGGGCTTGGGCAGATCAAGCGCCAGAGACAGCTCTTTCAGGCGTTCCGGCGGCACAGTTGCCGGGGCACCCATCATCAGGTCTTCACCCTGCTGGTTCAGCGGGAACAGAATAACTTCACGAATGTTGGGTTCATCAGCCAGCAGCATGACAATACGGTCCACACCCGGCGCAGACCCACCGTGCGGTGGTGCACCGTAGCGGAAAGCGTTCAGCATACCGCCAAAACGGGCTTCCACTTCGCTTTCCGGGTATCCGGCAATTTCAAAGGCCCGGATCATGACTTCTGGCAGGTGGTTACGGATCGCGCCAGAAGACAGTTCGATACCGTTACACACAATGTCATACTGGAAAGCGGTGATTTCCAGAGGGTCTTTGGTGTTCAGGGCTTCCAGTCCGCCCTGAGGCATGGAGAACGGGTTGTGAGAGAAATCAATCCGGCCGGTTTCCTCGTTCAGTTCATACATCGGGAAATCGGTAATCCAGCAGAAGCGGAAGGCGTTCTTTTCAATCAGATCAAGTTCTTCTGCAATGCGGGTGCGCACCTGGCCAGAGAACTTGGCAACGGTATCGCCCTTACCCGCGGCAAAGAAGACAGCGTCTCCAGCGTTCAGACCCAGCTTTGTGCGGATAGCGTTAACGCGGTCTGCTTCCAGGTTTTTGGCAATCGGGCCTTTGCCGCCTTCTTCAGCAAAAATAATGTAGCCCAGACCACCGGCACCAGCGTCCCGTGCCCAGTTGTTCAGTTTGTCAAAGAAAGCACGGGGTTTGTCACCAGCGCCGGGGGCAGGGATGGCGCGCACTTCACCACCATCGGCAGCGATACGGGCAAACAGGCCAAAGCCGGAGTTGGTGAATTCTTCCGTTACGTCAGAAATCAGCAGCGGGTTACGCAGGTCTGGCTTGTCTGAACCATAGACCTTCATGGCGCGGGCGTAGGGAATCCGTTCGAACGGAGCCTGGCTAACCGTGCGGCCATTGCCAAATTCCGTGAAAAGGCCGGACATCACGTTTTCCAGCGTGGCGAACACTTCATCCTGCGTGGCGAAGGCCATTTCAAAATCAAGCTGGTAAAATTCGCCGGGTGAGCGGTCAGCACGGGATGCTTCATCACGGAAGCACGGTGCAATCTGGAAGTAGCGGTCAAACCCGGCAACCATGGCTAACTGTTTGAACTGCTGCGGAGCCTGCGGCAGGGCGTAGAACTTGCCGGGGTGCATACGGGCCGGCACCAGAAAGTCACGCGCGCCTTCCGGTGAGGAAGCCGTCAGAATAGGTGTCTGGAGTTCAATGAAGTTCAGGTCAGTCATGCGGCGGCGCATGCTCTGAATCACGCGGGCACGCAGCAGCATGTTGCTGTGCACACTGTCCCGGCGCAGGTCGATATAGCGGTACCGCAGGCGCAGGTCTTCGGGGTAGTTTTCGTGCCCGGCAACTTGAAACGGCAGAACAGCGGCGGCAGACTGCACCACAAATTCACGGGCGCGGACTTCAATGTCACCTGTGGCCAGATCGGGGTTGCGTGTGCCTTCTTCCCGTTCAACCACGTCACCCGTTACGGTGATGACGCTTTCAACACGGGTGTTTTCAGCCAGCGCCAGCGCGGGGGCACCGGCCGGGATAACAATCTGGGTAATGCCGGTTTCGTCTCGCAGGTCAATAAACAGCAGGCCGCCGTGGTCCCGTTTGCTGTGAACCCAGCCAGACAGGCGGGCTGTTGTGCCGGCATCCGTGGCACGAAGGGCCGAGCAGCTATGGGTACGGTAAGGGTGCATGGTCTGGTCCTGCATTTTGGCCCGGCCTGCCCAATACAGGCGGGGCGCGTCGGTCTGTTATCTATATGCGCGGGAGGAAGCCGGGTGGCCGCCTATCTGTCAAGGGAGGAGGTGCGTTAAAGCTGCATGCAGGCGCGGATATCGGCTGCCAGTGCCTTTATGGCGTCTGTTCTGGCATCCCACCCGAACAGGAAGCGGGCGACGCCACCAAACATCGTATAGAATCGCCATCCCTTGACCCGCAGGCTGTTCATGGTCTGCTCGGGCAGCAGCAGAAACACACCATTGCTTTGCACTGGCCACGCAAGTTGCAGGCCCGGGGTGCCTTCTAGTTCTGATGCAAAAAGCTGCGCACAGGCATTGCCATGACGGGCATTTTCCAGCCACGCCCCGCTTTTGATCATGCTGAGCCAAGGGGCCGTGATAAAACGCATTTTTGAGGCAATCTGCCCGCCCTGTTTGGCTCGCTCTGCAAAGCCACGCGCCAGAGGGCGATTAAAAAACACGACAGCATCTCCTACCGCCAGACCATTTTTGGTGCCGCCGAAGCTGAGGGCATCAACACCAGCTTCCCATGTTATGGCTGCGGGTGTGCAGCCAAGGGCGGCCACGGCATTGGCTAGACGTGCGCCATCCATATGCAGCGAAAGCCCATATTCGCGGCAGGTTCCCGCCAGAGCCCGGACGTCATCCGGCGTGTAAAGAAGACCGTTTTCGGTGGGTTGGGTAATGGTGACCACCGCAGGGGCAGAGGCCTGCGGGCTTTGGGCCTTGCGGCAGCACAGTTTTATGGCGGCTGGGGTCAGTTTGCCGTCAGGGCAGGGGGGTGTCATCAGTTTGCTGCCGCCGGTAAAGAATTCGGGCGCGCCCCGTTCCGATGTTTCAGCGTGGGCAATGTCGGTAGCAATAATGCTGCAATAAGGTGGGCAGAGGGTCGCCAGCGCCAGTGCGTTTGACGCCGTGCCGTTAAATACAAAAAAGACCGCAGCATCTGTGCCAAACAGGGTGCGAATGGCGTCTTCAGCTAGTCGAGTCCATGGGTCATCACCGTAAGCGGGGGCTGACCCGGCGGCAGACGCCTTGATAATGGCCTCAAGCGCTTCCGGGCAGATGCCCGAATAGTTGTCACTGGCAAAGTGCTGGGGCGTTTTGTCTGACATGAGCGATGGGTCCGGGCGGCAAGAGGAACGGCACATGGCCCCGTGTGGGCCAGAATGTTCTGGCTGGCATGGGTCCGCGCAGGGCGTCAATCCATGCAATGGGGGCCGAGCATTGCTTTTGCGGCAGATTTCCGCTAAGGGCACCGCACCGTGTGGGCACCCCTGGAGGCCCGCATGTTATGGTTTCTAGGAGAATTTACGTGTCAAAGATTACATCTATCGAAGCTTCTGCGCGCGCGAAGGCTGGTAAGGGGGCAGCGCGTGCAACGAGGCGTGCCGGTCTGGTGCCTGCTGTTATTTATGGCGGCAAGAAAGAACCGACTCTGATCGCACTTGACCCCCGTATCGTTATCAAGGGCATTCAGGCTTCCGGCTGGCGCTCACGCGTTTACGAAATCAAGATTGAAGGTGGTTCTACCGAACGCGCCCTGATTCGTGACATTCAGCTGCACCCGGTTAAAGACACCCCGGAACATGTTGACTTTATGCGTCTTGCTGCTGGTCAGCGCGTGACGGTTGAAGTGTCTGTTCACTTCACGGGTGAAGACAAGGCTCCAGGCCTGAAGCGCGGTGGTGTGCTGAACATTGTGCGTCACACGGTTGAAGTTGAAGCCGACGCAGAACACATTCCTGAATTCTTCTCTGTTGATCTGTCAGCGCTCGACATCAACGACAACGTGCGTTGGGAAGACCTGAAGGGTACAGAAAACGTGACCCCGCTGGTTCATGTTCCGAACTTCGTTATTGCAACAATCGCAGCACCAAGCGTTGATGCAGCCGACGAAGCTGAAGACGGTGCAGAAGACGCAGCGTCCTGATAACAGGTCGTCTGTTTCAGGCTGAATTTGGGCGTGGGGGTACGTGCACACCGCATGTGCCCCCGGCTTGCTTTATAAGATACAGGACCAGTGATGTTGCTCTGGGCCGGGCTGGGTAATCCTGAGCCTTCCATGCGCCGACAGCGGCACAATGTCGGGTTTATGGCTGTTGATGCCATAGCAGAGCGTTACGGTTTTTCACCCTGGCGCAATCGTTTTAAAGGTGAAGTGGCGGAAGGCCGTGTTGGCACACACCGTGTGCTGCTGCTGCGCCCCATGACGTATATGAATCTTTCTGGCACAAGTGTGCAGGAAGCTGCTGCCTTTTACAAAATTGCACCTGAACAGATTACCGCCTTTCATGACGAGCTGGACCTTGCGGCTGGTAAGGTACGCGTCAAGCGGGGCGGTGGGGCAGCAGGGCATAACGGCCTGCGCTCCATGGACAAGATGCTTGGTACACCTGAGTACTGGCGCGTGCGGATTGGCATTGGCCATCCGGGTGCCAAGGAACGGGTGCACGGCTGGGTGCTGGGTAATTTTACAGAGGCTGACCGCCAGGACTGGCTGGACACTCTGCTTGATAAAATGGCGGCTTCTGCGCCGCTTCTGGCCGATGGCCAGCCGGAAAAATTCATGACGCAGGTTGCGTTGCCAGAAGGGAGTAAGGGCTGATGGGGTTTAACTGCGGTATTGTTGGTCTGCCCAACGTGGGGAAATCCACCCTGTTCAATGCGCTGACCGCAACGGCATCGGCACAGGCGGCCAATTACCCGTTCTGCACCATTGAACCCAATGTGGGGCGTGTTGCTGTGCCAGACCCGCGGCTGGACAAACTGGCGGCTGTTGGCAAGTCACAGAAGACCGTACCCACCAGCCTTGAATTTGTCGATATTGCAGGGTTGGTGCGCGGCGCATCACGCGGGGAAGGATTGGGAAACCAGTTTCTGGCCAACATCCGTGAAGTTGATGCCATTATTCATGTGCTGCGCTGTTTTGAAGATGACGATATTACGCATGTTGAAGGCGGCGTGGACCCCGTGCGTGATGCGGAAATCATTGAAACCGAACTGATGCTGGCGGACCTTGATTCGCTTGAAAAGCGTCTGCCTGCGCTTCAGAAACGCGCCAAGAACCGCGATGCGGAGGCTCTGGCACAGATTGCCGTGGCTGAACCCCTGATCGAGGCGCTGAAAGAGGGGCGCCCCGCCCGCACCGCCATTCCGGAAGGGCAGGAAGAAGCTGTCCGTCGCTTGCAGCTTATGACCTCAAAGCCGGTTCTGTACGTCTGCAATGTGGATGAAGATTCGGCTGCAACTGGCAACGCGTTTTCTCAGGCTGTTAAAACCAAGGCGGATGCTGAAGGCGCAGCGGTTGTGATCGTTTCTGCCGCGATTGAAGCGGAAGTCAGCCAGTTGGCCGATGAAGAACGTCGTGAATTTCTGGAAGGTCTCGGCCTGAAAGACAGCGGGCTTGATCGTGTGATTGCTGCCGGATACGGGCTGCTGGGCCTGCGCACCTACTTTACCGTAGGGCCAAAGGAAACGCGTGCCTGGACCATTACAGCGGGCACAAAGGCCCCGCAGGCTGCGGCTGTTATTCACAATGATTTTGAACGTGGGTTCATTGCCTGTGAAACGGTCGCATATGATGACTACATTCAGTATGCTGGGGAAGCTGGCGCTAAGGAAGCCGGTCGTCTGCGTATCGAAGGGCGAGACTACGTTGTGCAGGACGGCGACGTTCTGCTGTTCCGCTTCAACGTCTGATCCGGTAACGTCAGGCAGTGTGAAGCAAAAGCTATGGGGATGAAGGACGCCATCATGAAGGCGCATGAAGACGGAGATCAGAGTGTGATAACGCAGACCGTGGCCACGTCTGCGCCGGGACCAATGACGGTTCTGGCCAAGCGGGCCCGGCTGGCCGCACGCACTCTGGCCACCAGCCCGTCTTCCGCGCGTGACAGGGCGCTCTGGGCAGCCGCGGCCGCATTGCGGGACGCCTCGGCCATCATTCTTGAAGCGAATGAAAAAGACATGGCGGCCTCAACCGCCACTGAAGCCTTCCGTGACCGGCTGAAGCTGACGCCTGAACGGATTGAAGCCATGGCAACCGGCCTTGAAGATATGGCCGATCTGCCCGATCCGGTTGGCCGTGTGCTTGAAGAATGGACGCGCCCCAACGGGCTGCGTATTCGCCGTGTGGCAACGCCGGTGGGTGTGATTGGCGTCATTTATGAAAGCCGCCCGAATGTGGGGGCTGATGCTGCCGGGTTGTGCATCAAATCTGGCAATGCGGTGCTGTTGCGTGGCGGGTCAGAAAGCCTGCACAGCGCACGGGCTATTCATGCTGCCATGCAGGCTGGTCTGCGTGCGGCAGATCTTCCGGAAGATGCTGTGCAGATTGCACCTGACGCAGACCGTGCCCACGTGGCGGAAATGCTGGGTGCGGCTGGCTTGGTTGACCTGCTGATTCCTCGTGGCGGGCGGTCTCTGGTTGAACGGGTGCAGAAAGATGCACGCGTGCCGGTTCTGGCCCATGCCGAGGGGCTTTGTCACACCTATATCCATTCAGCAGCGGATCACGCCATGGCCCGGCGTATTATCCTGAACGCAAAAATGCGGCGGGTGGGCATTTGTGGTTCAACCGAAACGCTGCTGATTGATGCCGCCGTTGCGCCAACGCTGTTGCCACAGATTGTGGCTGATCTTTCTGAATTTGGCTGTTCGTTCAAAGCGGATGCCGCAGCGCGGGAGATCGTGCCCACTCTGCCCGTCGCAACCGAGAAAGATTTTTCGACGGAGTGGCTGGATGCCATTCTGAACATTGCCGTGGTTGATGGTGTGGACGAAGCACTGGACCATATAAGCCAGTACGGGTCATCCCACACTGAAGCCATTGTTACCGCTGACGAGGCCGTTGCAAACCGCTTCATGAATGGCACGGACAGTGCAGTTGTGATGTGGAATGCCTCGACCCAGTTCTGTGACGGTGGGGAATTCGGGTTCGGTGCGGAAATTGGCATTGCGACAGGACGTTTCCATGCGCGTGGCCCTGTTGGCGTCGAACAATTGACTACCTTCCGTTACGAAGTTCTCGGCACGGGGCAGGTTCGGGCCTGATCTGGGTGGGGGGGCAGGATTCCATCCCCACAGCGGGTGATCTGCGCCGGGGGCGCATAGGGTTGCTTGGTGGGTCCTTTAACCCCGCGCATGAAGGGCATGTTGCCGTCGCCCTGCGGGCGTTGAGGGCGCTTAGGCTGGATCAGGTGTGGTTCATGGTCTCGCCCGGCAATCCGATGAAGGCTGCTTCCAGCATGGCGCCCTTTGCCCAGCGTTTGCAGTCGGTTTTGCAACTGGTGGATGGGCATAAGCTGGTTGCGACCGATATCGAAGCCCGACTCGGCACGCGTTATACGGTTGATACCATTCTTAAATTGCAGAAGCGGTTTCCACGGGTACGGTTTGTCTGGCTGACGGGTGCAGACGGTTTTGCCACCCTGCCGCGCTGGAAAGGATGGCGGCAGTTGGTGCATCGGGTACCGCTGGCCGTTATGCCCCGGCCGGGGCAAAACAATCGTGCGTTGCATGGCACGGCCGGTCATTATCTGGCGCATTGGCGCATCCCGGCGCGTCGTGCGGCACTGCTGGCCGACCTTATTCCCCCAGTATGGACTTTTCTTCCGGGGCGACAAAACGGTATATCTGCAACATCAATTCGCCAGAACGGTGGGTTTGGAAGCGGTAATGGTCCGCTTGCTCCCTCTGGCAGGTCACATTCAGGAGAACGGTCATAACCACGAATCCCCCCGCCGAGAAACCGAAACGCACACGGTCTTCTACGGCAACCACCAAAGCGGCCGCCAAGGCCCCGGCTGCGACCGCTATTGTGGCGGATGCTGCAAAAACGGCAGGCTCCGTCCGTAAAAAAGCCGCTGCATCTGGCCCCAAGGGCAAGGTGAAGCGTGAACCAGTTTCCCCTGACGTGCTGCAGCAGTCCCTGACTGTCATCACCACCAGTCTGGATGACGACAAGGCGGAAAATATTGTCGTGATTGATCTGGCTGGCCGGGCGTCTTTTGCAGACAAGATGGTAATTGCTACTGGTCTGGCAGACCGCCAGATTGCGGCTATGGCGCAGCATATTGAGCGTAAACTGAAAGAAATCGGCATTAAGCGCGTGCTGATTGAAGGGGCCAACGGGTCTGACTGGGTGCTGCTGGATACGGGTGACATCATTGTTCATCTGTTCAAGCCAGAATCCCGCGAACTGTATGGTCTGGAAAAAATGTGGGGCGCAGAGTTTGATGACGGCAATGCCGAGGCTGTTCCGACAGCCTGATTCTGTTGGTATGCTCTGTGACCTGAAAAAGGTGAGTACGGCTTTGTCGGTTTCTGATTCTGGCAGCACCACGTCATGAGGCTGGTTGCTGTTGGGCGTATGAAAGACAAAGCCGAATTGGCGCTTGTTGACCGTTATCTCAAGCGCCTTCGTCCCCGGCTGGAAATTGTGGAACTGGCCGATGGGCGCGGTAGCCCGGATGAAATAAAACGCCGCGAAGCACAGGCCATTCTGGTAGCCTGCCCCCAGCAGGCTTTTCTGATTGTGTTAGATGAAGCAGGCCAGACGCTGACATCCCCTGCATTTTCTGCCGCAATAGCGGACTGGTCGGCTCTTGGTCGCCCGTTGTGTTTTGTTATTGGCGGTGCTGAAGGGCTGGATGCGTCCATTATTGAGCGCGCTGATGCCAAGCTGTCTTTCGGTACACTGACATGGCCGCACATGCTGGTGCGTATCATGTTAAGCGAACAGATTTATCGGGCGCAGGCTATTGCTGCCGGGCACCCTTACCATCGCTCGGGCCGCCCCTGACTGATACCGCTATTTTTGTAACCTGCGGATAACATGCTCTTTTGAGCATTCTGTATGCCGTTGTTCTTGCAAGCCAGTTGGCCTGATTTACGGCTGTGGCGGGCCGTTCCGGATAATAGCCAGACCATCACGTGTTTTAATGGCTTTCAAATCCGTGCTTCGTAAAAGATGCGTCAGGGCGGGGAGCGGACGATAGCGCCCATGAACGGCAGCCCCCTGTTTATTCTCCAGCAATGATGGGTCAACCTGCACAAAGCATCCGCTACGATGGGCCAGGTCCTGCACGGCCTGATCAAGCCGCTGTGGCGCGTAGTCGTATTTTACCGTCTGATGCTGGCAGGCTGCGTTGGCTGCGGCAGGCAGCAGCAGAGCGCTGGTCAGCAATGCAGTAACCCTACAGGCGCGACTTACAGCAAAGGGCATTTTCAAAACTCCCAGAGAAATTCAGAAACGGAAAATTCTGAATCTGAAGACAGGATGATCCATTACTCTTCTATGGCGGCCTAACATGGCGGCTTTGTGATGGTGGGGCTGTCTGACTGCGGACGCATCTTATAGGCAAAGGGCATCTTGTCACTTGAGATGGAAATATGCGCGATGCCCGCTGAGGTTCTTTATTCTCCAGAACATGTTCGTGCTCTGATCAACCAGAATGATGTGTTGTTGATTGATGTACGGTCTGAAGAAGATTTCGCGCAGGGGCATATTCCCGGTGCAGTCAACATGCACGATATTTTCACCTATCTGGCTGAAACGTCTGATGCCGGATTGCAGACATTACAGCAGAAATTCTCAAGCCTGTTTGGCAGCTTTGGGCTGGATGGGACTAAAAAAGCCATCGTGTATGAAGACGCGCTGCATACTCGTTATGGCGCATCCTGCCGCGGATACTGGATATTGCAGTATCTGGGCTACCCGCATGTTGGTATTCTTGATGGCGGCCTACAGGCGTGGCGTGCTTATGGTGGCACCTTCACCACAGATCAGACGCCAATTACGCCAACCCAGTTTCCTTTGCGGATCAAGGCGGGGTTGATGGCCACGCGGCAGGACGTGTTTTCTGCGCTGGATTCCAGCACGGTCAAGCTGCTGGATAACCGCGATAAAGAGGAATGGCTGGGGGAAAGCTCATCCCCCTATGGCGTGGATTTCGCGCCCCGGAAAGGGCGTATCCCCGGAGCAGTGTGGATTGAATGGTATGAATTCATGCGTCTGGATGGCGTGCAGTCTGCGTTCAAATCCTCCGATGCGATCAGAGACCTTGCAGCGACACGCAACCTGTTTCCTGAAGATGATATTATTATCTACTGCTTCAAGGGCGCACGGGCTGCCAATACGTATGTTGCGCTGGCGTCTGCCGGTTTTCAGAATCTGCGGCTTTATATGGGGTCATGGAACGAGTGGTCCCGTAACCCGGATATGCCGATAGAAGACGGGTTGCCACGCGCCGCCATACCGTATCGGCCGCGCTGAAAAACCCTCCCATCCCTCCGCCGTGGTGTTGGCTTGGCGGAGGGACCAACCACTCAGAACCCGGTCTGTGGAAATTGTGCTTCCGGGCTCATGGTTTCCCATTTGCGGCAGGCTGTGCGCAGAATTTTCACAAAGCGCGTCACGATGGGCATATTCTGGCCAGACCGTATGGCAACAGCCAATGTTGCACTTGGGGCTGGGTCGCTGATGGTATGGAACGTTACTCCGCCTGCATGAATCTGGCAGAGCGAACGCGGCACGACTGAAACCCCCATGCCCGCCGCGACCAGTGGCACCGTGCCCGCAATCTGGGGGGCCTGCTGGCCCATGGTGGGGGTTACGCCTGCCACATGGTACGCTGACAAAATGGCGTCATGAAACCCCGGCCCCAATTCACGCGGGAAGATAATCAACGGTTCCTGCGCCACCATGTCCAGACTGATCACAGGTTCATTGGCCAGAGGATGGCCGCGTGGCAACGCAATAACAGTTTCTTCATCCAGTAGATGGGAAACAGACAGCCGGGCCGGGTCAGGCACCGGGGGGCGGATAATGGCAATATCCGTGCGGGATTCATGTAACGCGGCGCATAAAGCGGGCGTATTGCTTTCCTCCAGCGACAATGTGACGTCGGGGGCAACATCCCGAAACAGCCGGATAGCCTGTGGGATAACGGGCAGAAGCGGCACAGCCCCCGCCAACCCAAGCCGTATATGGCCCAGTTCGCCCCTGGCCAGCCCTTCGGCTGTTACCATAAACTGTGCCTGCAATTCTAAAATGACGCGGGCACGGGGTAAAAGAGTTTCGCCAATTTCGGTCAGTTTGACGCCGCGTGTCTGACGTTCAAACAGCTTTACCCCCAGCTTCTGTTCAAGCTGACGAATTTGCTGGCTTAAGGGGGGCTGTTCCATGCCAAGCTCTTCAGCAGCGCGGGTAATGCTGCCCAGCTTGGCGACGGTGACAAAATAGCGCAGGTGGCGAATATCCATTATCCATATATAATAAGTATGGATAATGTATTCAATATATATGAGAAGACTGTCTTTTCTTGCGATAGTTTGAAAGCCGTAATCAGGACGATTAGCAGGAAAATGAGTCGGTGCGCAGCATGAAACATGGTCCGGTAATGGATATGGATGCCCGGTCCTCTGCTTTGGGGAATGGGCTTTCAAGAAAGCCGGCTGCAAACCGCCTGTATCAGACATCCACCATGGCGGCGCTGCTTGATGCTGTCTATGATGGCGATACCACGCTGGATGAACTGCTGCATCATGGTAATTTCGGCTTGGGCACCTTCAATGCGCTTGATGGTGAAATGATTGTGACGGATGGCGTTGTGCGCCAGTTCCGTGCGGAAGGGCTGGCAGCCGAGGTGCCGGGGTCGCTGAAAACCCCCTTCGCCTGCGTGACGTATTTTGAGCCGGAAAAAACGCTTACCCTTGATCGCCCCCATAGCCGGGAAAGTTTTGAAGCACTGGTTGATCAGCTTGTGGGCAACCCCAACCTGTTTGCCGCCATGCGCTTTACTGGCCAGTTTGAGCGGGTTGATACCCGTACGGTCTTCTGTCAGTGCAAACCCTATCCGCCCATGCTCGAAGTGGTAAAAAAGCAGCCGACCTTCACACTGAATTCTGTCACAGGCACCATGATCGGGTTCCGCACCCCCGGCTATATGCAGGGCATCAATGTTGCGGGCTACCATCTGCATTTTCTGACGGAAGATCAGAAAAAAGGTGGGCATGTGACAGAATATCGGCTGGTGCGCGGGTTGCTTGAAGTAGCAACCATGTCTGACCTTGAAATCAAACTGCCGCGTACTGAACAGTTTGCTCAAGCGAATTTGAGCCCCGAGCATCTGCATGATGCCATTCGTGAGGCAGAAGGCGGTTAAGCAGCGCTTCTGCCAGCGTTGGCGGTTGTCTGGCTGTAAAACACTCTCTCGCCAAACCTGTGCAGGGGCGTAAAGTCTGCCCTTGACCAGACGCATGTTCTTCTGCTGTTTTCCTGCTTCGTTTTCTGTTATAACACAATGCCGCAGTTAAAACGGAAACAGAATAGACCGACGCGTGATGCCCGGTCTTTTATGTGTATCGACTGCGTAACGTGAAAGAGTGTTGTCCTGTGCAGATGTCGCCCCCCGACCTCACACACCGGTTGCCTGTTGTTGTGTGCGTACCCGCCGAGCATCTGCACGATGCCCTGCATTGCCAGCCTGACGCTGGCCGTGCAGCATCGGAACGTGGCTTGCTGCCCCGCGTTTTCTGCCCATCGGAAGCCGTGCGGCGGAAGCGTTGAGGTAGAACACAGACATGCAGATTACATCACTCGAAAACGCAGAAAATGGCGGAATGCGGCGGGGTGCAGTCGTGTTGCTGGAAATTCTGCGGAGTGAAGGCGTCGAGTATATTTTCGGCAACCCAGGCACTACCGAACTTCCCCTTATGGATGCCCTGCTGGAAGTGCCAGATGTGCAGTATATTCTCGGCTTGCAGGAGGCCAGCGTGGTGGCCATGGCCGATGGGTATGCACAGGCTGCGCGCAAGCCGGGTTTTCTCAATCTGCATACAGCCGGCGGGTTGGGGCATGGCATGGGAAATCTGCTCAATGCCAGTGTGTCGCAGACGCCGCTGGTGGTAACGGCAGGCCAACAGGATTCGCGGCACACAATTTCTGACCCGCTGCTGTTTGGTGATCTGGTCCAGATTGCCCGGCCAGCCGTGAAATGGGCGCAGGAAGTCGCCCATGCTGATCAGTTGCCGGTTCTGATGCGCCGTGCGTTTCATGATTCCATGGCGGCACCTAGCGGGCCGGTTTTCCTCTCGTTACCCATGGATGTGATGGAGGAAATGAGCAGCGTTGATATCGGTGCGCCTTCAACCATAAATCGGCAGGCTGTGGCGGGCGGGCTTGATCAACTGGCAACGGCGCTGGCCGCAGTCAGGCCCGGTAAGCTGGCTATTATTGCCGGTGACGAAGTGTACTGGGCGGATGCTGCTGCCGAGGTCGCGGCAACAGCCGAATGTCTGGGCGCGCCTGTGTTTGGGTCATCATGGCCATCACGCGTGCCATTTCCGACCGCGCATCCGCTGTGGTGTGGTAATTTGCCAACACAGGCAACAGCCATCGCTGAAAAACTGGCTGATTATGATGCCATTTTCGCATTGGGTGGAAAGTCGCTGATTACCATCCTCTATACCGAAGGCCCTGCGGTGCCCCCCGGTTGCGCGGTATATCAGATGTCATCCGACGTGAAAGATCTGGGGCGGACCTTCTACACGCCTCTTTCTGTTGTGGGTGATATCAAGGCGTCTCTTTCTGCCCTGTTGCCACAGCTTCACAAAGCAACAGAGGGGCATCAGGCCGTGTATGCCAAAAATGCCGAAACAGTTGCAACGCATCGACGTCTCTTGCGTGCCGAAGCCGTGCAGGAGGCAAAAAGCCGCCAGAACGAAGCAGCCGGTATTCCCCCGCGTGTTGCCGCATGGGAGGCTGTGCGCGCTATCGGCCCAGATGTCGCCATTGTTGATGAAGCGATTGCCACGTCTTCAGACGTCCGGCTCTTTCTGGAAAGCGCGTGGTCCAGCCAATATTCTTTTCTGCGCGGTGGCGCGTTGGGCTGGGGTATGCCTGCGGCGATTGGGGCATCGCTGGGGCTGGGGCGCGAGCGCGTGGTCTCTTTGGTGGGGGATGGTGCGGCCCTGTATTCCCCCCAGGCGTTATGGACGGCAGCACATGAAAAACTGCCTGTTACCTTCGTGGTCATGAACAACCGCGAATATAATGTTCTTAAAAATTTCATGCGTCAGCAGAAACATTATCTTTCTGCCAAAGGGGGCACTTTCCCCGCCATGGATATTGTGGACCCGTGCATAGATTATCAGGCTATGGCGCGGTCTATGGGTGTACCTTCCTGTCAGGTTACACGGGCTGCTGATATTGCACCCGCCATTGAGGCATCTCTGGCCTCCGGTGGTCCATCACTTGTCGAAATCATGATTACGGCAGGGTAGCCCTGTTCTTCATACCGGAGGTATTAGATGAAAATTGGTTTGTTCATACCGTGTTATATTGATGCGTTCTATCCCAATGCCGGGATAGCAACCCTCGAACTGCTTGAAAAACTGGGGCAGGATGTCGAATACCCCATGGACCAGACATGCTGTGGTCAGCCTATGGCGAATTCCGGCTGTAATTCGGATGCCGCAGCGGCTGAAGCCCTGTTTGTACGGAACTTTGCCAAATATGACGCCATCGTCATGCCGTCTGGCAGCTGCACCCACCATGTGCGCGACAATTTTGACGCTATTCCGCAAACTGATGATGTCAAGCATGTGCGTAAAAACACGTTTGAACTGGTCGAATTTCTGCACGATATTCTGAAGGTTGAAGAATTCCCGTGGGCGGAATTTCCGCACAAGGTTGGTTTGCATAATAGCTGCGGTACTCTGCGCGCATTGCGTACGGCCAGCATGTCAGAACTGGGCGAGCCCTTCTTCTCCAAACCGATGGATCTGCTTTCAAAGGTCAAGGGTATCTCCTTTGCGACGCCCAAACGCCCTGATGAATGCTGTGGTTTTGGTGGTACGTTCTCAGTCACGGAAGAAGCGGTTTCTGCGCGCATGGGGCTGGATAAGGTGCGTGACCATCACCAGGCCGGGGCGGAATATATTGTGTCTGCCGATACATCCTGCATGATGCACCAGCAGGGCTGTGCGGAACGTGGCGGTGTGCCCATCCGCTTTATTCATATTGCAGAAATCCTGAATGGAGCACGGGCATGAAAGTCAAACCCGTCAATCACGCCAAAGCGGCAGAAGAGTTTCTGGAAGACGCCCCACATCTGACCTTTCATGACGAACGGTTGTGGGACATGCGGCAGAAGCGTGACCAGCAGATGCACCTGCTGCCTGAATGGCAGGATTTGCGCACACGTGCGTCTGAAATTAAGGAACACACGCTGGCCAATCTGCCCGAATATCTGGAGCAGTTTGAGGCCAACGCCAAAAAGAACGGTATCCATGTTCACTGGGCCAAGGATGGCGAGGAACATAACCGCATCGTTGCCGAAATTCTTGAACAGCACGGTGCAAAAACACTTATCAAAAGTAAGTCCATGGTCACGGAAGAATGTGACATGCGGGCTTATCTGCAACCACGTGGTGTTACGGTAACAGAAACCGATCTGGGTGAACGCATCCAGCAGCTTGATGACCAGCTTCCCAGTCACATTGTGGTGCCGGCCGTGCATAAGCTGGTACCAGACGTGGCAAGGATTTTTGCTAAAAATTATAATACAGACCCCAACGATAATTCGCCGCAGTCTCTGGCTGAAGCGCAGCGCATGGCCGCCCGCCCGGTTATTCTGACATCTGATGCGGGTATGACAGGCGGTAACTTTCTGGTGGCCGAAACAGGCACGTTTGTTGTCTGCACCAACGAAGGCAACGCGGACCTTAGCGCCACTGTGCCCAACCTGCATATTGCGACACTGGGTATTGAACGGCTTGTGCCGCGCATGGCTGATCTGGGCGTGTTTGTGCGTCTGCTGTCACGCAGTGCGCTAGGTTCTCCCATCACGCAGTACACCACCCATTTCCGTGGCCCGCAAAAAGGTGGGGAGATGCACATTATTCTGGTGGATAACGGGCGTTCAACCCGTTTGGGGATGGAAGAATTCTGGACGTCTCTTAAATGTATTCGCTGCGGTGCGTGCATGAATACCTGTCCGGTCTATCGACGGTCTGGTGGACTGTCTTACGGAGCCGTTTATTCTGGCCCCATTGGCGCAATTATTGACCCCACCTTTAACGAGCGGAAATACAGCACCCTGCCGTTTGCTTCCACCATGAACGGAAGCTGCACCAATGTGTGCCCGGTTAAAATCAATATTCATGAACAGCTTTACAAATGGCGGCGTGTTCTGGCCGAACATCATGAACTCCCGTTTGTAAAACGCGA
Source organism: Acetobacter indonesiensis (assembly GCF_000963945.1). Classification (GTDB taxonomy): domain Bacteria; phylum Pseudomonadota; class Alphaproteobacteria; order Acetobacterales; family Acetobacteraceae; genus Acetobacter; species Acetobacter indonesiensis. The sequence goes on from NZ_BAMW01000050.1 coordinate 114,529, forward strand.
GATCATGCATATGGCGGGCAAACTTATGGGGCAGCCCAAACTATACCGCACGGCCATTAACGGCACTGAAGTCGCGCTTAGCACACTACCGCGCTTTGTGTTGTATAACTGGCTTAATCCGTGGGGTAAGCACCGCGAATTGCCACATCCGGTCAAGCAGACCTTCCATAGCTGGTACAAACAGAACCGTCTGAAAAAGGACAAGGCACAATGAGTTCGCGCGATAACATTCTGGCAACCCTGCGCGCCAATCGTCCTGACCCGGCCGCCCATCCGCTGCCGCCTGTTGCCATGCTGGGTGACATGGATAATAGCCGCCAGCGTTTTGAAAATGCCTTGCAGCTTCTGGGTGGTCAGATTCTTCTGCCTGAAGAAGGTGATACTCTGGCAACCGCGATTGCGCGTCGTTTCCCCGATGCCAAGATCATCTGCTCTGCGGTGCCCGATTTTGAGGGTACAATACGTATTGAAGATATTGAATCCCCCCAGCAGGCCGCAGCAACCGACGTGCTGGTTGTACGCAGTCCCTTTGGGATTGCGGAAATGGGGTCCATTTTTCTTAGCGAAGCGCAGTTGAACAGCCTGAATTCAGCAGCGCATCTGACGCAGCATATTGTGGTTATTTTGTCTGAAGACAATCTGAGCGCCAATATGCACACCACGTATCTTGAACGACCTGAGTTCCACACAGCCAATTACGGCGTGTTGATGAGCGGCCCGTCTGCAACGGCCGATATTCAGGGGGTGCTTATCCGTGGTGCGCAGGGTGTCCGCTCACTTTCCGTCTGGTGGGAATAATTCCTGACCCGATTGGGTGTTATTGACAGGAAAAGGCCGGATCGTGGGAAACCTGATCCGGCCTTTTTCATAGTGGGCATACAAACCAAATAGTTCCAGAAAAACCGCTTTATACTGTTTGCGTTGATACGGTATAAAATAACCCGTCTCCCACGTGTTCTGGCAGATGCCTATGAAGCCGCTTCCACTCGATAAAGCGTTCACATTGATTGAGCGTGGCCCTGTTGTTCTGGTCACAACACATGACGGACACAGCCAGAATATCATGACCATTAGCTGGACAATGGTTCTCGATTTTGCAGCATCTTTTGCAATTACGACAGGCCCATGGAATTATTCCTATGCTGCCTTATTAAAGAGTAAGAACTGCGTGATCTCCATTCCGGCTATTGATCAGATTGATACGGTTGTTGGCATCGGCACATGCTCGGGCCAGCAGGTAGATAAATTCGCCAAATTCAATCTGACTGCAGTGAAAGCAAAGCATGTTAGCGCGCCACTTATAAAAGAGTGTCTGGCAAATATTGAATGTAAGGTTGTGGAGGTTATTGAGCGCTACAACATTGTCGTGCTGGAAGGGGGAGCAGCGTATTATAATGACGCACGACAGGAAAAAAGAATGATCCATCCCGTAGGTGACGGGACGTTTATTGCGGATGGTCGAAAATTTGACCGAAAAATCATGATGCGATCAAAACTACCAGATGGCGTTTAAGGATTCTGAAAGCCGTTCAAAATTGACTATTGGAGAGTGTGAGGGATCTAGCCGTCTGAAACAATATGGCGACTACTTTGATCCTACACGGTTGGTTCCTGAAGCCATTTCAAGCAAGCCCAGTAAGGAATTGGAACGACCTGAAAAGAAGTTGAGGTAATTTGCTAATTAGGCAGAAGGTGCATCAACATATCTACCCGTTTCATGGTCAGCCATGTTTTGATGCTGGCTTGGGTCCATGATGGATAAGCAGTTTTTATAAAATCAGCCCATGCGTCCCGGTAAGCGATCCACACAGTCTGTGCTTGTTGAATGGACTGAACTGTTACCGTGCCATCTTGCAGAGTGTCTTTTTTGGCTGCGAGCTTTGTCAGGGTATCCTGCATTTTAGCGTTTGCTTGCGCAAATTGGGTCGGCCCGAAAGCCGGTGGTTTTCCGTTCTGCACACGTTCCAGCATATCAATAAAATCCTGATTCTGGAGGTTCTCTTCATCAAGGCCGAAGGACGCCCGTGACGTGCCAGACAAGTCTATTTCCTTATCTGATCGTGCTTGCGCCCACGCTGCCTGAGCTTTCTGGAGTGTTGCAAAGGCGGCTTGATCTTTGTCAGACAAGTGGTTTTTAAAATTATTCAGCGCGGCATCCTGCTTTACCTTTTTGAAGCGTAGATCATGCGCTGTACAGTAGCCGCCTGTTAGCCCGCTGGTGGCATCATCGCAGAATTCAAAGTCTGACTTATACCAGCTTTCCTTTTTGCCCATCAGGTGTTGCACCCGGCTGTCACGTTCAGCGGGAGCCCACGATGACGTGCAGGCAAGGTGGATTGCATAGGGCGTGTTCCGCTGGGCCCCTTTGCCATTGGCGTAAATCATCATCAGAATATGGCTGCCAGAAAAACCTTCTGGCTGGGTATCTGTTTCCTTTTCTTGCTCGATAAAGGCGCAGAGGCGTGCTTTCTCCGGGTCGGCTTTCTGGCCAATGCCATAATACAGGGCTTCGCTATCACATCCCGCCAAAGTGTTGCGCTGGGCCGGTGTAGGCCGGTCCGCAGCGGGAGGACGAACGGCCGCTACTTTTGCGCAAGCTCTGTCTATCGCACCGGATGCGTTATCTGCCGCATATGCGGTGAGGGGGGAGAGTGCGGCAAAAACCGCTGCTGTCCGGATAATCTGCTGAAGCGTGACCATAAGAGCAGACTGACATAAGTGGTCGTTGTCAGACCAGAAAAAACGCCGTGTACGCGTCTTGGCGTGAAGGGCTGACGCTGACAGAATAAAAGCTCAAGGCAAAGAAGGCTGCGCTATGTCCTATCCGGTTTTGTATAGTTTTCGCCGCTGTCCGTATGCCATGCGGGCCCGGTTGGCGTTACTGGCTAGCCAGACCCAGTGTGAACTACGCGAAGTCAAACTGGCGGCAAAACCGGCAGAGATGCTGGCAGCTTCTGCGAAAGGAACAGTGCCGGTTCTGGTGCAGGCAGATGGCGGCGTCATAGCCGAAAGTCTGGACATCATGCGCTGGGCTTTGTCACGCTTTGACCCCTTACACTGGCTGGATAATGCGAAATTTGCAGTGATTGCGGTGAATGATACGGACTTCAAACATCACCTTGACCGCTACAAATACGCAACACGCTATGGATCAGACGCACAATTTCACCAAGCGGAAGCCGTTAAATTTCTGGCACAGCTTGAAGCAGAACTTGCGGGCCAACCCTTTTTACATGGTGAACATATGGGGCTGACTGATGCCGCCATCGTCCCCTTTGTCAGGCAGTTTGCCGGGGCAGACAAAGCATGGTTTGCAACGCTGCCCTATGCAGGTGTGCATCGCTGGTTGCACGCGTTTTGTGCCTCGGGCCTGTTTGAACAGGCCATGCAGCGTCTTGCTCCTTGGCAGGCAGGGGACGTGCCGGTTTTTCTGTTGGATAAAAAGCAGAACCTTACCTCAAAAGCTTAGAGCTATTGGAAAGGTCAGAATTAAGGGTGGCCTGAACCCGCTTGTGGCTGAAACTGGCGGCCAGTGTTCTGGATGACGTTGCAGGCGCGGCGTTATCCCGGCCACGCCCGCAATGTCATATCAAGTCTGGATCAAGAGGTTATCAGTCGTTTACGCGCTCAATCTGCGCGCCACAGGCGGCCAGTTTGCGTTCTACGGCTTCGTAGCCACGGTCAAGGTGATATACGCGGCTGAGGATTGTTTCCCCATGTGCGGCAAGCCCTGCGATAATCAGGGAGAATGAGGCCCGCAGATCAGTTGCCATGACAGGGGCTCCAGACAGACTATGAACGCCTCGGATAATGGCTGATGATCCGTGCACGTTAATCCGTGCGCCCATCCGATTTAGTTCAGGCACATGCATGAAACGGTTTTCAAAAATGGTTTCCGTAATCATGGATGCCCCTTCCGCGACTGACAGCAGCGCCATGAACTGGGCCTGCATATCTGTCGGAAAGCCGGGGTAGGGTTCGGTCATGATATCCACACCGCGCAGCGCGCCTGTGCGGCGTACCCGCATGGCGTCACCTTCCTGCGTGACTTCCACTCCGGCTTCTTCAAACGCCCGCACAACAGCACCCAGATGCTCTATCTGGCCGCCAATCAGGCGTAAATCCCCGCCTGTGATGGCTGCGGCACAGGCGTAGGTACCGCATTCAATACGGTCAGACATGATGCGGTGCTGCGCGCCGTGCAGTGCCTCGACACCGTCAATAATAATGTGCCCAGTGCCAGCGCCGGTAATTTTGGCCCCCATGGCGTTCAGGCAGTTTGCCAGATCAGCCATTTCTGGTTCGCGGGCAGCATTGACAATTTCCGTGCGCCCTTTGGCCAGAGTGGCCGCCATCATCAGGTTTTCCGTTGCACCGACAGAGGCAAACGGCAGCACAATGCGGTCACCAACCAACCCGTTGGGTGCACGGGCGTGAATGTAACCATTTTCCAGCGTGATAGTGGCCCCGAGGGTTTCAAGCCCTTTCAGGTGCATATCAACCGGGCGCGTACCAATGGCACAGCCGCCGGGCAGGGACACCTTTGCTTCCCGGCAACGGGCCAGCAAGGGACCCAGCACCAGAATAGAGGCCCGCATTTTGGAAACGATGTCATAAGGCGCTTCCGTGCTGGTGATTTCCCCGCCCACGGAAAGAGTGGTTTTATCACCATTCACGGTTTCAACTGTCAGGCCGTGTTGGGTCAGCAGGGCACGCATGGTTGCGATATCTGCAATATGCGGCACGTTGGTCAGCACCAGACGTTCTGATGTCAACAGGCCAGCAACCAACAGCTTCAGGCCAGCATTTTTAGCGCCGCCAATCGTAATTTCGCCGTGTAGCGGGCGGCCGCCCCGAATAATAAATCTGTCCATCAGTCTGGCTTACATCCGCGGCGTGGCAACGCCACGCTGGCCCATATATTTCCCCGCACGGTCAGCATAACTGGTTTCGCAGGGGGTTTCGCCTTTGAAGAACAGAAACTGGCAGATGCCTTCGTTCGCATAGATACGGGCAGGCAGCGGCGTTGTGTTGCTGATTTCAATGGTCACCTGGCCTTCCCATTCGGGTTCAAGCGGGGTGACATTTACAATGATACCGCAGCGTGCGTAGGTCGATTTGCCCAGACACACGACAAGAACATCACGCGGAATACGGAAATATTCGATGGTGTGGGCCAGCACAAAGCTGTTGGGTGGAATAATGCATTCGTCAGCCTTGCGGGAGACAAAGCCGTCCGGGCTGAAGTTCTTGGGGTCAACAATAGCGTTGTTTACATCCGTAAAAATGCGGAAATCATCAGCCACGCGGGCATCATAGCCGTAGGAAGACAGACCGTAAGAGATAACGCCGTCGCGTTTCTGATTTTCCACAAACGGTTCGATCATGCCGTGATCGTTCGCCATCTGACGGATCCATGTATCGGGCATCACGGGCATGTCGGTGGTTCTCCATTGGCCGGGTCTGTCTGAGGCGCTGCTGACTGGCTGTCTGCTTCCATTTCCTGCCGGGTGCGGGCCTGCTGTTTGCGGCGGCGCAAATTGGCACGCAGGGCGGCGGCCTGCCGTGCTGCGCGGTCAGCTTTTGCATCAGCCACCTTTGCAGATTGGCGCGGCGTAGAGGAAGGGGAAGAAGGCGTGTCGGTCATGCCAGCGTCAGAATGTTGAAAAGATCCTCTGCTGCCTAGCAGAGCGACGCTGTCATGCCTAGGTACGTGCGCGGCAAACACACGGAAAACCCCTGCAGAAAGCATCAGAGAAAATGCAGCCTACAGGGGAATAATGGTCAGAGATTGGCAATCAGTTTCAGGCCCATGATGGACGCATCGGGAATGTGGTGTGTTTCTCCCGGATGAATCATGTACTGAAAGGTTGGCTGAATCAGCACACCGGGGAAGGCATCAATCGCGTAATAGGCTTCAATGATGTGGGAATTGTTCTGCACACCATGCAACGTGGAGCCCAGAGACAACCCGGCATCCTGCGCCAGAATCTGGCTTTCCCGACGGCGGCGGCTGACATGATACCAAGAATAAAGCACACCCAGCCGGTCTGTCAGGCGAGAGGGAATAACCCCGACCAGAGAAAACCCGGCATAGGCCTGATCAGACAGATTGACCACGCGTGGGGTCACATGCACGTAACCCGCCATCAGGTAGCCACCGGCCATCATGTTACGCCCACCGAGGCGATAGACCATCTGGTCAGCCTCGACCCAGAACATGTCAGACGGGGCTGACCGTTTACCCGGAATGGTTGCCGCGACCTTTGCTGGCAGGGCAGAGGCAATTTTGTCTGCATAGCGGGTGGTGTCATGGGCATACCCAATGACGTAATGGCCCGGCAGGCGGTTACGGGTCACGAACGGCTGCCATGTGAATTCAATAGGCAGAGACAGACCAGTGGTGTTTTCCGCCCCCCATGACCAGCCGCTGGGGTTGTCTGTCAGGGCGCTGACAGAATATGCGCCAACCTGTAACGCGGTATCGCGTGTTGGGCGCAGACGCACGCGGGCGCCCCATGTTGCTTTGGGGTACACGCTGAAGCCCGGATTTTGCTTGAGCGCGACTGGGGCGGAGCAGGTTACCATGAAGGAGCACAGCAACGGAGATGTTGCGAACACGTGCGTCAGGGACATGCGCCCGAAAATGACATCCAGACGGTTCTGCATCATGCGTTTTTCGGCATACAGATCAACCAGATGGGCTGCCACGTTTCCAGACAGAGAATAGACTTCCTGCATGGCGACGTAATATTCGCCCAAACGACCATTCTGAAGGGCTTTACCTGCACGCTCCATCACCAGAGCATGAACAGACCAGCCTTTCAGCCGTGCCATGCGCTCCAGATCAAACACGCCTTGCAGTGTCAGTTCGTGAACGTAGCTGACGCCTTTTTCCAAGCCGCCCGTCATCACGCCCATCGCTTCTCCTTTGTAAGTGAAGGAGAACGTGAAACCACGATCATGCAGCCAGTTTCGTGGGCCTGTCAGTTGGGGCACCAGATGGCCCGACCCTGCTGTCGGCACGTAGTAGGGGTCATTCATGTCCATACGGCGCAACGCATCAAGGCGAGGAGGCAATAAGCTGGATGGCCCTTCCCATGATGTCAGGGCGTCAAGCTCCAGCTTATGGGCAGCCCCCTGTTCATCCCCTGCGGGGGCGTAAGACTGCACGCTCATGGTGGCGTAACCCGGCGTTGGCAGCACCGGTACACCACTTGGCGGAATTGGCGTGTTGGCTGGCCGTTTGATGGCTGCGGGGTCTGGCCCCATGCTCCCGGCATCCATCATGCCGGTATTGAGCGGGCGCGTGGTTGCTGTTGCGTTGGGGCGTACCTTGTTAGCCGGACTGACAATGGCATCAGCCACCGGGGCAATTGGTTTTTCCAGCGCAATGGGGGCCGCGCCTGCCTTGTGCGAATTCGCACCCCATGACGCCATAAGGGCCAGAGCCAGATAACCCGTGTCTTTTTTACGGGGGCGGATAAGCGATGCCGTGCGCTGTGCCCGCAGGCCGCGTTCTTCTGACAGTCTCATACCTGTCCTCAATTTTCAGAAAAGGAAGTCTCTGTCTGTGTAAAAACAGACGGGTGGGTCAGGCTGTCAGCACTGCGCCTGAAAAGACAGGATGCTGCACAGAGCCGCTAAAGACCGTGCGCCACACAGAGGCCACCACCAAGAGAGGCTTACCTGCGTAAAGAGCAGAGACAGACGCCCACTGTACGGGGCGTGCGGTAGAGAATGCGGAGAAAGACAAAGCGTTTTTCATTATGCCCAAGACCATTTCTTTTTTGTTTTTAAGTGGTCAGGCTGAATTTGAAACAGAAAGGAAAACGGCCGTCAACGGCTTGCGAAAGTTATAACAAGAAAAGTGCGCGTTTGCGAAATGTTGTTACTGGGAATGTGATATTTATATCATGTTATAACACAATGAGGAGATCTTCAGGCGGGCTCAAGATCGCGCCAACCAGAAAGCACGGCATGGGAATGGTGCAATCCGGCCCGGAAACCTTCGGAACAGAGCGCTTCAAACTCTGCTTCATGCTCGTAGGTTGGCATCAGGCGTTGCAGGAGATCATTCTTGTGCGTGGCGGGATGAAAATAGAGTTCAGACACGCCTTCTGGCAGATGCGCGGCTAACGCCGCAACGCGGTCTGATGTCATGTGGCCGCTCCATGCCAAGCCAAAGCACCAGTCATTGGTTACCATCCCGGCAGAGCGGATCTGGTGACGCAGTAACCCCGTCCAGCGGCGGAGGGCAGCATCGCCTAACGTATCTGTATAGGTGCCAGCGGCGTAAAGCGGTTCTGTTGGTTCAAGCGGGGTACGAATGGCGCGCAACCCATAAGTGCGACCAATATCAATTAATAGTCTGCCGACGGTTGGGTGCAGGTGCATATGCTTGTGCGCATTGGCGTGATCAAGAGTCAGCCCCGTGCGCTTGAAAGCCTCAAATTGAGCAGTAATTTCTGCCGCCAGTTCTTTACGGCCTTCGGGGCGGAAGAAGTAATCAACACCCAAACCCAGCTGAGAAGAAGAAAACCAGCCATCTGCCTGAGTAATCAGCGGAAGGCGGGCATGGGTCAGGGTCGAAGCCCCTTCAATAACCACCAGATGCAGGCCCACCCGCAAATCTGGCAACCGTTTTGCCCGTTCAACCGCGTCTGCTGCCGCTGGCCCCGCAACCATCAGGCTTGCGGTTGAAAGAACCCCCTCACGGTGGGCAATTTCAATGGCTTCATTCACTTCAACCGAAAGGCCGAAATCGTCAGCGGAAATAATGGCGCGTTTCATGGGCAAAAACCTTTCTTTCCGTAGCGGTGGCGCTCTGATCCGGCAAACAGCCGGATCAGAGACGCCATCCGCACAGAAAGCCGCGTGGTATCAGGCCGCGTTGCGGTCACGCAGGAAGTGGAAGAATTCCACACCTTCGCGCAGGCGGCGCTTCATCATCTGCGGGGAACGAACCATTTCGCTGACGATGGAGGCAATTTTCGGGGCGCGGAAATAGAACTTCTTGTAGAATTCTTCCACGCTGCCAAAAATTTCTGTGTGAGACAGGTGCGGGTAGTGCAGCGGCGCCATCTGCACGCCGTTTTCGTCAATCAGTTCGGCATTGCTTTCATCCAGCCAGCCGTTTTCAGTGGCCTGCTTGTGCAGGGCCGTGCCGGGATACGGAGCAGCCAGAGAAACCTGCAATGTGTGCGGGTTGATTTCCTTGGCGAAGTTGATGGTTTCCTGAATGGTTTCCTTCGTTTCGCCGGGTAGGCCCAGAATGAACGTGCCGTGAATCTTGATCCCAAGTTCGTGGCAGTTCTTGGTGAATTCACGCGCCACTTCAACGCGCATACCTTTTTTGATGTTGTGCAGAATCTGCTGGTTTCCGCTTTCGTAGCCAACCAGAAGCAGGCGCAGACCGTTGTCACGCAGCACTTTCAGGGTTTCACGCGGCACATTGGCCTTGGCGTTGCAAGACCAGGTAATGCCCATTTTACCCAGTTCCCGGGCAATGGCTTCTGCGCGCGGCAGATCATCGGTGAAGGTATCATCGTCAAAGAAGAATTCTTTAACCTGCGGGAAATACTGGCGGGCCAGACGAATTTCAGCCGCAACATGCTGCGGGCTGCGTGTGCGGTAACGATGTCCGCCAACGGTCTGCGGCCACAGGCAGAAGGTGCAGCGTGATTTACAGCCACGGCCCGTATAGATGGAGATATACGGGTGCATCAGGTAGCCAATGAAGTAATCTTCAATCTTCAGGTCGCGCTTATACACTTCGGTAACGAAGGGCAGGCTGTCCATATCTTCAATCATGGCGCGGTCACGGTTGGCGACAATGACGCCTTCCTTGTTCCGCCATGTGATGCCGTCCACATCCTTGAAATCGCGGCCTTCGGCAATTTCCTTGATGGTGTAGTCAAATTCGTTGCGGGCAACGAAATCAATCGGGGCCCCTTTCAGCAGGCTTTCTTCTGGCTGAACAGCAACCTTTGCCCCAACCATCCCGATCTTCAGGTTCGGGTTGGCGTCTTTCAGCATCTGCGCCACCTGGACGTCCTTCGCAAAGGACGGTGTGGAGGTGTGCAGAATAACCAGATCGCGGTTTTTCACGTCTTGTAGAATCGGTTCCATACCCATGCGGGCCGGTGGCGCGTCAATCAGACGGCTGCCTTCAACCATGGCGGCAGGCTGGGCCAGCCAGGTTGGGTACCAGAAAGACTTGATTTCGCGCTTGGCCTGGTAACGTGAGCCTGCACCACCATCAAAACCATCAAAGGAAGGGGGTTGCAGAAAAAGGGTTCTCATCATGGTCTGATCCTGACAAGGCTGGAAGGTGTTCTGAGAGACTCAGGGAATATGGGTAGGGACTTACTCTCGCGGGAGGGGCGAGACAAGCCGTATCAACTTTCCGGTGATAAATGCCCCGGTGAGGGAGGGGGAACCGGATGAGGGGCCACATGCATGGTTTCACCCCGCCAATCGACCCGCGTACCGCTGGCACTTCCCACCATAATGGCCGCAGACAGCCAGTCGCGTGCCGGTAAAAGCAGCAAAGGCCATACAAACCGTATGCCTACAGTGCGGTCCACAATCAGGGCGGTGACCATGCGCAGGCCCCATACCCCAAAAAAGAGCAGACACGCCCACAGGGCATGCGGCTGAAACAAAAACGCCAGAGACGCCCAGAAAAGGGGAAGCTGGATAGACGACGCTGCATAGCCTGCCGGGGCCAGAGTGCAGACAGTTCTGCCCCACCGCAGTTCATGTGACAGCAGTTCAGACGCGTTGCGCTCTGCAATGGTTGTCCATGTCAGGCAGTCAGCAATGGTGATGTCGTAGCCTTGCTGGCGCACCAGACGGCCCAGAACGGCATCATCCGCAACGTGGGGCAGCAGGGCTTCAAGGCCGCCGACAGCCTGAAGCATCTCGCGTGTCAGGGCCATGGTTGCACCAAGACAATCCTGCCTGCCCAGATAGCGGGAGAGAATGACACCTGGTAGAAAATTATGGTTGATCTGACAGGCGGCCAGCATCTGAACAAACGTAGGCGCAGATGGCAGCCCCGCATACAGCGTCGTCACCAGTCCTGTGCGGGGCTTGTGCAGCGCGCTGACAATGTGCAGCAAATAGTCGGGCCGCACGTGAATATCAGAGTCGGAAATGACGAGGATATCGTGCTTGGCGTAGGGCAGGATATTCATCAGATTGCTGATTTTGCGGTTCATCCCATGCACTACGGGATTGACCACAATCTGCATATCAAGGTGAGGATGTCGCTGCTGCAAGCGGTGGACGATGCCAATGGCCGCGTCATTATCATCCCGCACGCCGAACAGAATCTGAAGGTGCGGATAATTCTGGGTGCAGAAACTTTCCAATGCTTCTTCAAGCAAAGGTTCGTCTCCGTATAGCGGCTTTAGCACCGTAACGGGGGGGAGCGGGTTTAACGTAACCGGCTTTCGTTCCTGCTTACAGAAACGCCGGAGCAGCGTTGCCCCGGCAAGAGACTGAACGCAGCCGCTAACGGCCAGAACGCCGCTTGCGACCGCCAGAAAAGGGAAAGGGGACACTACAGATCAGCCGTCATTCGGCCTGTGGCCGGGTTATTGGTCTGTCCGCTTCGTGTCACGATCCGTGGTTCCTGTGCTCAGCCTTGGGAGAACGTTTTGACTTTACGTTCCAAAACATTGATCAGGCCGGATACACCACCTGAAGACAGTGTGGAACTAAAATCAGAACGCTGGGCTGCTGCCTGGCTGATACGGGATTCGGCCAGAAGAACATCTGTGATGCGCCAGCCAGAGGCACCATTGTGCATGACGTAGCTGACAGGCGTGCCGGGCTGGCTATCATCAGACCCAATGAATGTGTTGACAATCTTGTTGCCGCCAACCGGTGAGTCTTCAATCTTCGGGGTAATGGTGAAGCGTGCACCAGCACCCGGCTTGAAGCTGGAGATATAGCGCGCAATCGTGAAATCACGGAACGCGCTAAGCAGCTTCTGTTTGTCGTCAGGTGACAGCGACTGATAGCGCACCCCGATGGAGGCTTTCAGCACGGCGTCCAGATCATAGGCCTGATCAACTGCCGGGCCGACAATCTGCACCCGGTCAGCAAAACTGGCGCTTGATTTCTGCACTTTGTCCAGTGCTGCATACAGCGTCTGGATGGGGGCGCTGACGGCACTGGCCGGAGCAGACTGGGCAAATGCCGCAGGAGCAAAAGAGCTGACTCCAGCAGCGGGAAGCAGTGCCATGCCCAGACCGAGCGCAAGCCCTGCACGAAGAGAAATACGTTTCATGCTCATGATTTTGTTCCCGTTGAGCTGTTTGGCAAGGTCATTGAAAGCATGTCTCCGATGCCCAATGCGCTGAGAGCGGTTTTAACGATGTGTGGAGCTGTGAGTTCA
>NZ_BAMW01000049.1 GCF_000963945.1 Acetobacter indonesiensis
CTCCAACGATGAATGATGCTACGCGCTGATCAAAATGCTTCCAGGTGACGTGATTGAATAGAAGTGGTGCAATCCCCACCCCAAACAGAAAGGCCATGATCCCGATAAAAATCATCCAGAACCATTGATCGCGTCGATTATTTGCCTGACCGATGATACCAGCTAAGGCCTGCCGCTCTTCCCGAACTTCTCCAATCGCTTTCTGAAAGACCCCCTCCAGTCTCCGGCTGGCAGCCAGACCTTCCTCGCGTATCCCTTGCCCATACGCCTGAGGCGTCATC
>NZ_BAMW01000048.1 GCF_000963945.1 Acetobacter indonesiensis
TCAAAGCCGCGTCAAAAAAATCACATACCCGCACAAAACCGTTACTAGTCCACTAGCGATTGCAGTTCGGGGAAGAGATGAAAAGAAGAGAAATCCGTCACGTCATCCAGGCCCATTGCACGGAGAGCGGAACAGATAGTCCGTATACAGCCAGAATGAGAACCCGGCGCCATGTCGGTGCTGTGAAAGCCGCCCGGAACGGCGCCCGTCACGCGGCTATCCTGTTAAATCCGACATCTTTCTCCACGGGTCATCCTTCAGATTCCTTCGCAGGGAAGCTTCGCCTCACCACAGGCGCACAGCAATCCGACGTTTATTCACATTCGATTCAACACTTAAAACCATCAAAGCCCAGCTTATAACTCTCCAAGTTATTGCTATTAATCTTATAAAATACTATTATAGTGTAATGTAAGAATAGCAAGGAGAGTATGGGATGGATCAAAATATAAAAATTATTGAGGATATAATAAATAATTGGGAAGTATCAAAATCGAAGTATTATCCGAAAACAGAATGCGGCAGGGAAGAGGCGGCTATTATATATAATATTATATTAAAATATGTTGATAAAATATTCTCAGGTGATAATCAGTTTTTAGAGGAAACGTGTATATCGGGATGGTTATTTAAGGCAAGTGAACTATCTTCTGTTCGCCCCTTAAGCGTTTATGATTTTCTCTATTTTTGCAAAAAAATTTTTAAACAGCAGAATTGTTGTAATTCAAGTAATTATTTGAAAAACAATATGTTGAAATTTGGATACAACCCAAATTATCCAACATAACATAGTTTAAAGGATCAAAAAATTTTGTTGCCATTGAATAGAGTAATGGGGCGGCTAGAGGGTATTATGTACTTTCGTGTCTGAGTGATGCAGTGAAGATGGATGATTACTGCGCGTAGGCCGTATCCATCTGATGTCAGTTACGAAGAATGGTTTCTGATTATTCTATACCTTCTTCTGATGAAAGAGGATGCAGAAGAATGGCACCATGATCATCGAGAGCCGGACACTTCTCTCGACACGGAAGAGTGATTCCCGCTCAGGGGATGTATGGCGCGAAAAGAAAGAAGGGATCGAAGAACCGTCGACTGAAGCGATGATGTCCTGACTTGGCTCTCAACGGATGGATGTTGATGGTTCTTTGCGACGATACTCGCTCTGCCTAGGGAGTAAAGCGGATAATATGGTGTTCTAGATTGCTACCTTGCGGCGCTAATCCGCTTCCAAAGTAGAAAGCAGTGCATATTGGTAGGTTAGATTAACTTGCTCAATCATCATGGTGGCACGGGTGGAGGGTTCTAAAAAACTCTTGGTTTTTGAGACTCTCTCTGTGATTTCATTTCTTCGATTTTTATTGGAGGAATGGCGATATGAAGCGGCCCTGTTCTTTGATTTTGAAGAGCGGGTTGCTCGATTGAGTGGGCTTGGTGACCAGCTTGAAGCGTTTTCCCAGACTGTGAATTTTGAAGTCTTCCGCCCTGATCTGGACAAAGGCTCTAACTGTTGATTTTCATCGAGATTTGACCCATGCCTCCACACTCCCTAGCATCATCTGCAAGGGGGTTGAAGAGTGATTGACATTGAGCCTCTTAATGTGATCCCGTGCCGTAGCACTGCCAAGACGATCTTCCGATCCGCAAGATTGAGCACCGGACGGGACTGTCACGCAATACACTCCAGGCGTATCTCCGGGGGGGGGGATGGCTAGTAACGGTTTTGTGCGGGTATGTGATTTTTTTGACGCGGCTTTGA
>NZ_BAMW01000047.1 GCF_000963945.1 Acetobacter indonesiensis
TTTTTGCCCGGCAACTTCCGTGTAACCCAGCATCTGACTGGCCTGCGTACCCGTCACTTCATTCAGAATGACATGAGCGGCCTTGCCTTGCAGGTTGGCGTTACCGTACACATACCCACCAAGCTGTGTCTGGGTCGCCTTGGTTGCGTTATTGAGAATCAGCCCTTTCTGTTCAACGCCATACTGCGTGAACATGTTATGAGACAGCCCCGCCCCATTCGGCGTTGCAATATTGAGCTGCTGTACCCCATTCGCCGTCCGGTCCAGACTGGGGGACGGGGCAGACGGATTGGTCCGGTTATCAATGACAATGGACGGAGCGGCCTGCTGTGCATTGGCAATTGCCGGAGCAAAAGCCAACGACAAAGAAGTCGTCGTCGCAACACCCTGCCTGAAAAGCCGTTTCAGTGACTGCAACACCATCAGAACCGCACTCCTGCCTGAAAGGCCGCAATC
>NZ_BAMW01000046.1 GCF_000963945.1 Acetobacter indonesiensis
CATGCTGCGTCTTATCGGCTCTCATTACCACTTCCGCCGTGCCGTCCCGGTCGTTCTGCAAGCCTGTCTTGGCAAAACGGAAATCTCACTTTCCCTGCAAACTGAAAGCAAGTTTTTGGCCCGCCAGAGGGCTGCTGCCTTCTATGCCCGAACGGGCGAAGTCTTCCATAAAGCCAGAAGCATGCAGGCTCGGTTCTCAGGCAAGGAACTGGCGTCTCTTTTCACCTTCCAAAGTCCTATGACTCTGGAACCTGAGAAGAATGCTCAGGAAGCGGAGGCAACCCTGCCCGCAAACGGAAGACCATGAAACCGAGGGAGAAACAGACCCGTAAAGTCATCAGAAAACCTCGCAGCACCAAGAAGACACCGCCCGTTCTTATGCTCTCCAATGCTTTGGAGCAGTTTGTCTTGAACAACCCCAACGCCATTACCCACAGAAGTCAGGGCATCACGACCTATCTCACCGCCATCACAACTGACAATCTTAACCAAACTGTGGAAGCAATAAGCTACCCGGAAACAGCCTTCAAAAAGGGAACGTTTTAAAAGGGAACCAGCAGTGTCGAATGGCTACCCATTCGACACTGCTGGCAAGGGGAAGTAACCTCCCCCGTTGACCCCCTAAAACACAATCTTCTCTGATGACCGCTTTCGCCTGCAATGTCGGACATACAATGGCCCAGATCACTCTCTGCATAGCAGACATGGGCAGCACCATTGCTTGTGACCGAGTTAGAGGCCGACTTTCAACGGTTCGCATTCAGATAAATAAAGTGCAATTCCAGACCTTCAGGGATTACAGATCAACTTTGGCTGCTCAAATAATTCGCAAGTTCGTCGAACTTACGTGCTCATCCTCAAGACTTGTATTCTACGAACCAAGAGCGCACATGAGCCGGGCTACAGGTTTGAGTGTAAGTCGGCTTGTTCAAAAGGTACAATCGGCCTAACCGTTTCTGAAGGACACAGTCCGAGAGGCTTTGTCTAATGTTCTAGCGCGCTAGTAAGTTTTTAGGGAGGGAACGATGACGGCAAGGACTAAATCAGATCGACTTCGACGTCTTTTGTCCCATGGCTACTTCGCTCCAGAGTTGCCTCCGTGCTTTGTCTCGCAAGACCTAGCAAGATTTCGAAAATCGGTTGTTGACGTCATCGAAGCTATGGCACCAATAAAAGGCAAGCCTGCGTTTCATCGCTTTATTTCTGAACCGAGTTGGCTCTATTTTCCTCGCTTCGGTAAAGATGACCGTCGCCATGGCGTGCCGAACCCTATTGCCTATTTACTTTTATCTCGGTTGGTTGCCGATAATTACATCAAAATGCGAACCGCCGCTAAGAGGTCGCAGATTTCTTCGTCGCCACCGATCTTTGACTGGAATGTACCGCGCGCTCTGGTCAGGCCGAGTATCGATTTGCGCGATGACTTTCTTGTCGATCTGTCATCGAGGCGCGAGGAATTTGTAGGCGCTGATATTCGCGCCTTCTTTCATTCAATCTACACCCACGCAATTCCCTGGGCAATTCCTGGTAAGACTTTTGCCAAATAAAATCGTGGTACACACCATTATGGCAATCTTATCGATTTATTGTGCCGGAACGCACAGGATGAGCAGACTATTGGTCTGGCAGTTGGTCCCGATTACTCACGCTTAATTGCAGAAGTAGTCGCTTCAGCAATTGATGCCACGCTGCGTGCAGAGGTGGGGATCTTGCCTGTTTTACGACATGGTGTCCGAAAGGAACAACCATGCAGGAGCTCGTGAACGTTGAAGGCACGCTGGAGGATCGAAGACTGTTTCGAGACGGCCAAAAACGAATTCGGTCTTGATCATAACGCAACCCTCTCTTGGCATGGTTGGCATCGGCATGTCTCTCTGATCATGCTCGCCTATGCCGTCATGGCAAGTGTCCGTTACCAGGAAAACTCGCTGAAATAAAAAAACACGGCGCCAGACAGGAAAGTCCTTGTCCGCTGGTCCATACAGAAAATAAGG
>NZ_BAMW01000045.1 GCF_000963945.1 Acetobacter indonesiensis
CTCAATCAATATTAGAGGATACGGAATCACCAACAGATACTCAAAATCCTTTATCTACTTCTACTGGCTGTCGCTCAGACCATACCGCCGCTTCACACTCTGCCCTAAAAACAGGAGAAAAATATCACAGATCAAACGGGATTATAAGCCTCATAATCCTCCCGTTTAACTGACGACACGCCCTAGTATTGTGATGATTTCGGGTGTGTGAACGTTAAAATTATTTGTTATTTGTTTCCTCATTCCGATTCAACCGCCCTTCTCCCATAAACAGCAGTAGCGGCGCAGCGATGAAGATCGAGGATGACGTTCCCACGACAATCCCAAACAGCATGGTCCAAGCGAAACCAGAGAGGGTACTGCCGCCAAAGAGGGCTAGGGGGAGGGCGGCCAGAAAGACCGTTGATGACGTGCCCAATGTGCGGTTGAGGGTCTCGTTGATGGAGAGGTCGATCAGTTCGCGCAGGGGCATGGTTCGGTATTTGCGCAGGTTTTCACGCACGCGGTCATACACGACCACTTTATCGTTTGTTGAGTAACCCAGAATGGTGAGGATGGCGGCAACCATCACCAGATCGAACTCAAAACCGGTAAGAACCAGAAAGCCCATGGTTTTTGTGAGGTCGAGCACCAGGGTGATCACGGCGCTTAGGGCAAACTCCCACTCGAAACGGAACCAGATATAGCCCAGAATCATCGCAAGGCTGAGGCCAAGGGCCAGCATACCGTTACGGAACAGTTCTGAGGAAACAGAAGCACCGACCGCGTCTGCGCGTAGAACAGTGGTGCCGGGCTGGGCTTCGTCAACAGCGTGGCGCACGCTATCAACAATCTTGTTTGTTTCCTGGCCATCCCCTGCATCCAGTCGGATCAGCACGTCATCAGGGGAGCCGAACGACTGGATCGAAGCGTGTGTAATGTTGTGTGCAGCCAAGGCCGTACGGAGTTTGGCGAAATCGGCCGGGCCGGATGTTTTGGCTTCAACAACAATGCCGCCGCGGAAATCAAGCCCCAGCGTCAAGCCGGGATAGAAGAAAAGCCCGATTGAGGCCAGAGACAGCACGGCAGAGGTGATCAGGCCAGCAAAGCGACCGCGCATGAAGTTGATGTGGGTATCCTTGCGTACAAAACGCAGGAGAGGACGTCCGAACATATGCGCCTCGTCTTAAACTGGCAGGCTGGTTGGGCGTGTAAGCGCATACCAGCGGACCATAAGCAACCGGGAAAGAAGAAGGGTGGTGAACAGCGTTGTGACAATACCGATGGTGATTGTCAGCGCGAAGCCGCGAACCGGCCCTGTGCCAAACACAAACAGCATGACGTGAGCCAGCAAGGCTGTGGCGTTACTATCCACAATTGTGGAGGTGGCGCGTTCAAAACCAGCTTGCATGGCGGCCAGAGGCGTCCGACCGCGGGCAATTTCCTCGCGGATGCGTTCATTGATCAGAATGTTTGCATCGACGGCCATACCCAACGTCAGCAACATGCCGGCCATACCGGGGAGGGTAAGTGTCGCTTCAAAAAGCGACAGAATGGCTATCATCAGCACAAGGTTGGCCAGCAGCGCGACGTTGGCATACCAGCCAAAGCGGCCATAGAACAGCGCCATGAACAGAATGACCATGACAAAGCCAGCGGCCAGACTGAGCATCCCAGCACGAATGGAATCTGCCCCCAATGACGGGCCGATGGTGCGCTGTTCAACAACGCTTAGCGGCGCGGGCAGGGCACCGGCACGGAGCATCAGGGCCAGGTCAGTTGCACGCTGGGCGTCAAAACCGCCTGTGATCTGACCGTTTCCACCCGTGATGGGAGAGCGAATGACAGGCGCTTCAATGACCTTGTTATCAAGGACGATAGCAAAGCGTTTGCCCACATTGGCCTGCGTAACAGTAGAGAACGCATGGGTGCCAAGAGAGTCAAAGGAGAAAGAAACAGCCCATTCACCACTTTGCGAATCAATGGCGGCCCCTGCGTTGGTCAGATCCGTGCCATCGACATCCACATGGTCATAAACCGGCAGTGGTGCACCTTCGGACGGGTTAGACATAGGCAGCAGGCTGACACCCGGTGGGGGGGCTGTCGCATGCATTGGGTTTGAATCCACCAGACGGAATGTCATTTTAGCGGTGGTACCCAGCAGATTCTTAATGCGCTCGGGATCGCTGACGCCAGGGAGTTCAACCACAATGCGGTCATCGCCCTGACGGGTGATTTCCGGATCAACGGCACCTGTGGCGTCAATACGACGGCGGACAATCTCAATTGACTGCGTTACGGCTTCACGCGCCCGGGCCTTGACGGCGTCAGGTGAGAGCGTGAGCGTAATTGTGCCGTTATCCTGCTTTTTAACTGTAAATTCGTTAGCAACCGTGCGGGGTAGTTTTTCAAGTGCCGCCACGTCTGCATCTGCTTCTGACGCGTCACGAGGGGAGAAAGAAACAGTGCCCGCCTCATCATTGGTGACAATGTTGCGATAGCCAAGCTGTGATTTCAACAGGGCATCGCGGGTGCTGTCAGCCAAGGTTTGCAGGCGATCATGCGTCAGGCTTTTCAGGTCGATCTGCATAAGCAGATAGGACCCGCCGCGCAGATCAAGCCCCAGATGGACCTGCCGCCAGGGAAGGGATGGGAAGGGGTTACGTAAGCCGTTGGGCAGGCAGAGCAACAGACCTAACAGGCATACACCCAATACCGAGGCCAACTTGAGGCGGCTGTAATACATTCTCACCTGAAACATACGGTTTTTGTCGCCGGGACCATGCCGCTCCCTTGCGTGTGATGCAACACTCCATGCGTATTTAAGAGAGAGGCACCGGGTATTCCGCTAGAAAAAGTGGCACGGTTGCATCAGTGATCGGGCGCAGAAAGCCGCCAAAAGAGGGCGAAATCCTACGGGTAAGAAAATTTACTACGGATTCGGGACCTAAGGCCCACCGTTCGCAGGAAAACGGACAGAAACTGAACGGAAAGAAATCAGGCTGCTATAAAAATTAGGGTTTGCTGAAAGAAACAAAACGGGAACAATAAACGTGTATTTTGGGTTTGGCTTCAGGGCTGCTACCGCTGTGTGGAATAGAATTGGCACATAGCAAGAAGGGGTGGGTTATGCAGAACAGCTTACGTGTTGGCGTGATTGGAGCCGGACATTTTGGTCGTTACCATACCCTAAAAGTGCGCGATGTGCCGCGCGAGGTGCTGGTTGGTCTTTTTGACCCCGATCCCCGCCGCGCTGCGGATGTTGCGAAGGAAGCCGGTTGTCCGGTGATGGAATCAGTTGAAGACCTTCTTGCGGCCTGTGATGCCGTGGTGATTGCCGCCCCTGCAGAGTTTCATTTTGAATTGGCTGTGCAGGCCTTGCGGGCTGGCAAGCATGTTCTCGTCGAAAAGCCGGTCGCTGCGACGTTGGAGCAGGCAGATTTTTTGGTGACGCTGGCCGAGGAAACGGGGCTTGTCTGTCAGGTGGGACACCTGTTGCGTTATTCAGCTGAGCATGAGGCCATAACGCAGCGGATCAGTCGCCCCCTTTATATAGAAGCGACACGTATTGCGCCCTTTAAGCCAAGAGGCACGGATGTGTCGGTCATTCTCGACCTGATGATTCATGATCTTGATCTGGTGCTGGCAATTGTTGATAGCCCGATTGCACAGGTTGATGCGCTGGGCGCTGCCGTCAGTTCTGCCCATGAAGATATAGCCAACGCACGTGTGCGGTTTGAAAACGGATGTGTGGCGACAATTACAGCCAGCCGTATTTCCTTGAAGACTGAGCGGCGCATGCGTCTGTTTTCTGAGGAAGGGTATCTTTCTGCCGATTTTGGAAAGCGCGAACTGACCATGATTGGTCGGGAGCGTGGCATTCCGTTGCCAGGTACTGGTGGCTTCCGTCGGGAAGCGATCTCTTGGAAAGACCATGATTCTTTGCAGGCCGAGCATGTGGCGTTTGTTGCGGCGTGTCTGGATGGTGCCCCAGTTGTGGTGGATGTACGTGCTGGGCGGCGGGCACTGGCTGCAGCCTTGGCGGTTGCAGAAGGAATTGAAGACTCACGCCGGCGTATGGAGGCTTCGGGCCTGATTGCGGTTGGCCAAAAGGTTTTGGCCGACTGAAATATTTTATGATCGCGGGAAACTGCGAAAAATGTGGATGCAAGCGTTTTTTCGGTTCAGATTGAAAAAAAATCACTAGATATAGGGGCGCTGATAGCGCAGAAACGCGACATATGGTGTCGCCTTTCATGGCGCCCACACCCCTATTCAAAGATGCAGTTTAGCAAGCGGAGCAAGTGACGCCATGAGTCTGGTCGACGTTCAGGAAAATGAAAGCCGCCGTTCTGAGTCACGGGAATCTGTGGTGGCAGACCTGTTCGAACCGGGCAAACTGGAAGATATGGTGCAGTTGCCGGGGCATCATCAGGTGCGGGTTGACCGCACACGCGATGCCTTGCTGACGCCGTTTGGTAAGGCAACGCTTGATAACCGCTATCTGCTACCAGACGAAAGTTATCAGGATCTGTTCGGTCGTGTTGCGTCCTACTACGGGGCGGATGCGGCGCATGCACAGCGTATTTATGACTATATGAGCCAGCATTGGTTTATGCCTGCTACGCCAGTTCTTTCAAACGGTGGCACGACCCGCGGCTTGCCTATTTCCTGCTTTTTGAATGAAGCCAGTGATAGTCTGGACGGCATTGTGGGGCTGTGGAACGAGAACGTCTGGCTGGCCAGCCGTGGCGGCGGGATTGGCTCTTACTGGGGCAACCTGCGCTCTATTGGCGAAAATGTTGGGCGTAACGGTAAAACGTCAGGCGTTATTCCGTTTATCCGCGTGATGGACAGCCTGACGCTGGCGATCAGTCAGGGATCTCTGCGCCGTGGGTCTGCTGCGGTCTATCTGCCTGTCTGGCACCCGGAAATTGAAGAATTCATTGAAATCCGTCGCCCGACAGGTGGTGACCCTAACCGTAAGGCATTGAACCTGCATCATGGGGTGCTGGTGTCAGATGCGTTTATGCGGGCAGTGGAAACGGATGAAGAATGGGGTCTGCTATCCCCCAAAGACGGTACCGTCATCCGTAAGGTGTCTGCGCGCGGGTTGTGGATCCGTATTCTGACGGCGCGTATGGAACAGGGCGAGCCCTACATTGTGTATTCAGACCATGTGAACAACGCACGGCCCGAACACCACAAGCTTGCCGGTTTGGAAGTCAAGACGTCCAATCTGTGTGCTGAAATTACCTTGCCGACCGGGATTGACCAGCATGGCAAACAGCGCACTGCCGTTTGCTGCCTGTCGTCCCTGAATCTGGAAACGTGGGATCAGTGGAAAGATAATCCGCAGTTCATTGAAGACGTGATGCTCTTCCTTGATAACGTCTTGCAGGACTTTATTGACCGCGCCCCCGAGGAAATGGAAAAGGCCGCTTATGCCGCCATGCGCGAGCGTTCGGTTGGTATGGGTGTCATGGGGTTCCATTCCTTCCTTCAGGCCAAAAACCTGCCGTTTGAAAGTGTGATGGCAAAGGTCTGGAATAAAAAGATTTTCCAGCATATTCGCACACAGGCTGATGCGGCTTCGCGTAAACTGGCTGACTTGCGTGGCCCATGCCCGGACGCTGCCGAATATGGCGTGCATGAGCGGTTTTCAAACAAGATGGCTATTGCGCCTACAGCGTCGATTTCCATTATTGCCGGGAACGCCAGCCCAGGCATCGAACCGATTGCGGCAAACGTCTTCCTGCAGAAAACATTGTCTGGTTCCTTCACGGTGCGTAACCGTCATCTGCAGAAGCTTTTGCAGGAAAAGGGAAAAGACACAGATGAAGTCTGGTCTCACATCACGCTGAACAAAGGCAGTGTGCAGGCTTTGGACTTCCTGACGCAGGATGAGAAAGACGTGTTCAAGACCGCGTTTGAGCTTGATCAGCGTTGGATTGTTGAGCATGCGGCTGACCGGCAGCCATTTGTCTGTCAGGCGCAGTCAGTCAATCTGTTCCTGCCAGCCGATGTGCATAAGCGTGATCTGCACCAGATTCACTACATGGCATGGAAGAAGGGGCTGAAGTCTCTGTACTACTGCCGTTCTCTGTCCATTCAGCGCGCAGACACCGTCAGTAACGTGCTGACAGCGGCTGACGTGCAGGCAGCGGAAAATGCCCAGCGTGGCGTGGCTGCGGCCCCAGCCGCTTCTACCAGCACGGACTATGATGAATGTCTTTCCTGCCAGTAAATGGCAGGAATAGTCGTCATTTATTTGTTTTTTAAAGATTATTCCTTTTGTGAAGGGCGCTGTAATGAGCGAAAGTCAGGCAGGAACACCGCAAGCCGGGACCAGCGAACAGGAACAGCATTTTGATTTGCTGACTGCAAACCCTGTTTATAAGCCGTTCCGCTATCCGTGGGCCTATGATGCATGGCTAACGCAGCAGCGCCTGCATTGGCTGCCTGAAGAAGTGCCTCTGGCTGACGATGTCAAAGACTGGCATCGTGTACTGAATGATACGGAACGTCATCTGGTAACCCAGATTTTCCGGTTCTTCACGCAGTCAGACGTTGAAGTGAACAACTGCTACATGAAGCATTACAGCCGGGTGTTCAAACCCACTGAAGTGCTGATGATGCTGTCAGCTTTCTCCAACATCGAAACTATTCATATCGCAGCCTACAGCCATCTGCTTGATACGCTGGGCATGCCCGAGGAAGAGTATTCCGCATTCCTTAAATATAAGGAAATGAAGGATAAATACGATTACATGCAGGCGTTCTCTGTGGACAGCAAGCATGAGATCGCCAAGACTCTGGCCGCGTTTGGAGCATTCACCGAAGGCCTTCAGTTGTTTGCGTCCTTCGCAATTCTGCTGAACTTCCCGCGCTTTAATAAGCTCAAGGGTATGGGGCAGATTGTTTCATGGTCGGTGCGTGATGAAACACTGCACTGTCTGTCCATTATTCGTCTGTTCCGGGTGTTTGTGCATGAAAATCCGGAAATCTGGACGGACAAGCTTCAGAACGAACTGCGTGAAATCTGCGCCACCATTGTGGAGCATGAAGAAGCCTTTATTGATCTGGCATTTGAAATGGGGCCGGTTGAAGGGCTGGATGCGGCGCAGGTTAAAACCTACATCCACTTCATTGCGGATCGTCGCCTGATTCAGCTTGGTTTGGAACCCCTTTACAACACCACCAACAATCCGCTGCCATGGCTGGATGATATGCTGAATGCGGTGGAGCACACCAACTTCTTCGAAAATCGTGCCACCGAATATAGCCGCGCTTCTACAAGCGGCACATGGGAAGAAGCTTTTGAAGCTTCTATTTTCGAATAAGCTGTAAAAACATTACATTATACAGTTTTTCTGTGAAAAAGGCCGTCCCACGTGGCGGCCTTTTTCATAATGAAAACGCCAAACAGCATGCCATAAAATCCACACGACTAAGGCTGGTTTTCGAGGTGTACCAGTTTTTGAACGTTGGGCTGTGTTTTCTGCTGACGGTGGAGCACAAGCGGATTGCCGTCTTTCAGAATGAGGCGGCTTTCTGGGGTAAAGCCTCCGGCATCTTCATGTAACGTCAGGCCGGGCAGGATGCGCGATGGGTTTTTGACGCCGTAGCGGGCTTGAACAAGCATCAGGCGCGCGGCGCGGCCACGCTTTGGCCATAGGGGGCAGAGAGCAATGTCTCCAAATCGGGCAACGGTTAGGGCTGTGCAGGCTGCTGCCAGTTGATCTGCCGGGAGCGCTAAGGTGAGGCTACCTTTGTGTCTAAGCAGTCTGCTGGCTCCTTTTATCCAGCTTTTCAATGTGTCAGGCAAAGCACGCCGTGCCAGATCGCGTCGCGCTGTGGGGGAAGAGCTGCTCTCTGCTTCATGCCAGGGTGGATTCGCAAAACAGTGGTCGAACTGACCAAACGGAACTTCCGGAGGCAGATCGGTCGGAAAGCTGGCGTTTACGAATGTGACTCCGGAATGGCCGTTGGCGTGCATATTTTGCTCTGCCAAGACGAGTGAGGCAGAATCCAGTTCGATGCCCCACAGGTTCAGTTCTGGTATGCGATGTGCCAGACACAACAGGCCAGCGCCTGCACCGCATCCGATTTCAGCCACACGCTGGCCGGGACGGGCAGGGACCGCAGCAGCCATGAGCACAGGTTCAAGGCCGGTTCTGTTGCCTGTCTGGAATTGTGAGTACACAATTTTTCCGGCCATGAGAGTGCCGGAAGAAAGCGGAGGAAAGTGAGACATGACGGGCCTTAACAGAAAGTGTCTGGCTGTCTTGAGGCGGTTGACGCTTGACCGTTTTTCTGGTGCCCCGCATATGGGTTGGACGTCAACTCATCCCATGGCTGGGGGAATAGCGTTTGGATGTTGCAGTCAGTCTGCCAGACTCTGGCAAGGCCACAAGCCAGGATGGATCTAGTGTTTCTGTGAGTAAGCCAGGAGAAGCGGGCTTAAAAGCCCTGGCCGATTATCTCGCGCAGGATATGCGCGCCTGTAATCAGGTTATTATTGACCGTATGCAAAGCCCCGTTGCGCTTATTCCGCAACTGGCTGCGCACCTTGTAGCCGCAGGGGGTAAACGCCTGCGCCCCTTACTGACCCTGGCTTCGGCCCGGATGTGTGGGTACGATAATCAGGACGGCAAGCTGCGGCATGTTGAAATTGCTGCCTGTGTCGAATTTATTCATACCGCCACATTGCTGCATGATGATGTGGTTGATGACAGCCAGCTTCGGCGTGGGCTGGCCAGTGCCAATGCCATTTTTGGAAACAAAGCCTCGGTTCTGGTTGGGGATTTCCTGTTTGCGCGGGCTTTCCAGATTTTGACGGCGGATGCGTCACTGGATGTCATGGCGATTCTGTCTGCTGCCTCGGCCACGTTGGCTGAAGGCGAAGTGATGCAGATGACCACGCAGAATGATCTTTCGACCTCGGTCGATCAGTATTTGCAGGTCATATACGGCAAAACGGCGGCTCTTTTTGCAGCGGCGTGTGAATCTGGTGCCGTTATTGGTGAGACCGTGCCTGAAAAGCGTGAAGCTCTGCGGGTTTACGGGGCCAATCTGGGGATGGCGTTTCAGCTTGTGGATGACGCGCTTGATTACGCGGCAGATCAGGCTGTGCTGGGCAAGGAAGTCGGTGATGACTTCCGCGAAGGCAAGGTGACACTGCCCATTCTGGCAGCCTATGAGGCCGGGAGTGAGGAAGACCGTGTCTTCTGGCGGCGCGTAATTGAAGAGTGTGACCAGACCCCGGAAGATCTGGACGCTGCCTTGGCCCGCATTGCGGAAACCAATGCCATTGCGGCAACGCTGGCTAAGGCTGAAGACTATGCCGCCAAGGCACGTGAAGCCCTTTCCATTTTTGAGGATGGAGAAATCAAGTCTCTGCTGATTGAAACGGCAAGCTATTCAGCCAGCCGCGCAAGCTAAGGATTGGCTTGAAACAGTAAGACAGGACGTGAGAGGTCAGACCCAGAAGGTCTGGCCTCTTTTTTTGTTCAGGCTGAAGGTGATGGGGGGACTGTCTTATCTGCCGCTTTCGGTTTGATATCGCGCAGATTGGGGAGAAAAGCCGTCAGCAGCCCGATAGCAGGCAGGTAAGCGCAGACGTGATAGACAAATTCGATACTGGTATGGTCAGCCAGTTCGCCCAGAACAGCCGCACCTAATCCGCCCATACCGAAAGAAAACCCGAAAAAGAGCCCTGCCACAGTGCCCACCCGTCCGGGCATAAGTTCCTGTGCATACACCACAATGGCGGAGAAGGCGGAGGACAAGATAAGCCCGATAATAATGCTCAACCCAATGGTGGCGTGAAGCCCCGCATAGGGCAGCATCAGGGTAAAAGGCAGCACGCCTAGAATGGAAATCCAGATTACCAGCTTTCGGCCAACTTTATCCCCGACAGGACCACCAATGATTGTGCCTGCGGCCGCTGCGGCCAGAAAAACAAACAGATAGGTCTGGGCAGAACGGACAGGCAGGCCGAAATGATGCATCAGGTAGAAAGTGTAATAGCTGGTGATACTGGCCAGATAGAAATATTTGGAAAAGACCAGTGCAATCAGAATGAACAGGGCCTTCCCCACTTGCGCACGGCTAAGATGCGCATGAATAGCCGCCAGAGACGGAGTTCCTGTCTGTGCCCGGCGCGTCTGTTCATACCAGCGGCCCAGAATAGTCAGCAGCGCAATTCCGCCAAGGGCGACGAGTGCAAACCATGCCAGACTTTCCCGGCCACGCGGCACAACGAAGTAGGCGGCCAGCAGAGGACCCATTGCCGTGCCGAAATTGCCCCCGACCTGAAACAGGGATTGCGCAAGACCGTGTGCTCCGCCTGACGCCATGCGGGCAATGCGCGAGGATTCCGGATGGAAAATGGAAGACCCGATACCAAGTAAAGCCGCCCCACAGACCAGAATGGCATAGGAAGGCGCATAAGCCAGCGTAACCAGCCCAATCAGGGTAAAGGCCATGCCAACGGGCAGGGAGTAAGGGCGAGGCTTTCGATCACTCACCAACCCGACCAGTGGTTGCAGCAGGGACGCCGTGATTTGGTAAGTGAGTGTCAGAAAGCCGATCTGCCCAAAATCGAGCGCGAAATTGCCTTTTAGAATCGGATAGAGGGCAGGCAGCAGAGACTGCATGGTGTCATTGAGGAAATGACAGAAGCTGATAGCCCCCAGAACAGGAAAAACGGTTGATGACGTCCGGCTGGGGCGTCCGGCAACAGACTGGCTCACGAGGCAATCCTTGTTATTGTTTTGTATTTTGGAAAAGCTGAGCGACCGCCAGTGTCGCTAGGACTATGTTTGGAGAAGCCTAGACCCGCAAGTCAGCCCTTGTCACGTCTGGATGTTATGACGAGGCAGTGAGGGCGGCCGCTGAAATGCCGTTGGAGGCGAGGTAGGCAGATTTGATGGTATTGAGATAGGGCTACGGGCAACTCTTTCGGCAAAGTATCATCCGAAAAAATGCGCGTTCAGGCTGTTTGCGGTTCTGTCGCAGTGGCGCTGGGCCAAAGGGTAATTTTCTGGAAACCGAACGCCGGTAGATGCTTTTCGAGTGCTTCAGGTTCTGGCGGCGTGGCGGTGAACCATGCTTGTGGTGTGCTGTGGGGTGCTGGGGCGTCTGACAGAGTATGCAACACGGTCAGGGTATGACGGGCAACGGCTTCGGCCGGGTCCAGCCACGTAATATGACGGGGGGCAACGGCGCGTATTTGCTCCAGCGCAAAGGTATAATGCGTGCAGCCCAGACCGACGGTGTCTAATTGCCCATCTGTGTCCCGCTCAAACAGCCCAGCTATTTCCTGCTTAACAGTTTCAGCGGGCACGGTTTCACCGCGAAAGAGTCGTTCTGCGCATCCAGCAAGGCCGGTAGCGGCATGCGCAATCAGTCTACAGTCTGGGGCGTAGAGGGCCTGAAGCTGATTGAGGTAGGGGCGGCGGATGGTGGCGCGTGTTGCCAGCAGGCCAATGACGTGGGTTTTTGTGATGCGTGCTGCCCAGCGTATGGGGGGCACACAGCCAATAAATGGGATATCAGGCCACGCCGCACGAAGGGTATCAAGAGCAAGGGTGCTGGCCGTGTTACAGGCAATCACCACAACCTGTGGTTGCAAGTGACGAATGGCCTGCGAAACAAGCGTGAGAATACGCTCAACAAGGAACGTATCGTCCTGTTCGCCATAAGGAAAAACGGCGGTATCGGCCAGATAATCGATCGAAAGGGTAGGGTCTAAAGCCCGTAACGCCCGCACAATGCCCAGCCCACCAATTCCGGAATCAAATGCCAGAATACGATGAGGAGCAGAGTGTGCGGGAATCGTCATGGGTGGTAGAAATCAGCCCTGTTTGGCCTTGAATTCAGCGGCTTCTTCAAGGCTGCCAACGCCGCCATGGCGGGCAGACCAGGCACATGGGTCTTCAAGGAAGCGACGTACTTCGGCTGCTGCGGATTCTGAGAAATAAGGGCGAGTGGAGCAAGCTTCCAGCACATCCCACCATGTGCACAGAGAGTGCAGGGCCACGTTCATTTCTGTCAGCGTACGTTGTGCACCGGGGAAAACACCATAGTAGAAGACCACAAAAGCGTGGTTCACAATGGCTCCGGCATCCCGTAGGGCGTTGGCGAAGCGTACTTTTGATGCGCCATCTGTGGTCAGATCTTCAACCAGCAGGGTGCGCATGCCTTCGGGGACGTCTCCTTCAATCTGGGCGTTCCGGCCAAACCCTTTGGGCTTTTTGCGTACATACGCCATGGGCAGCAGCATGCGGTCAGCCATCCAGGCTGCGAAAGGAATCCCAGCTGTTTCGCCCCCCACAACGGCATCCAGGCTTTCGTAGCCGACATGGCGGCCAATTTTTTCAACGCCAAGTTCAACAATTTTCTGACGCGCGCGCGGGAAGAAGATAATGCGGCGGCAGTCAATATAAACCGGAGACTTCCAACCAGACGTCAGCGTGTAGGGTTCTTCAGGGCGGAAGTTGACGGCTTTGATTTCCAGCAGCAGGCGTGCCGTGCTCAGAGCAGCATCGCGGTCCCAGTCGCTGGTCTGGCCAGAATGATGGGCGGCCAGGTTTGCGGGTGACGTCATGAAGCGCTTCCTTGAATTTTGGCAGTTGAAATTTGCTTTGGCATAGCCTCCGGCGGCTTGAAAATCTATGCTTCATCTCAGACTTCCGCGCTGGAATGAAAAAATGATGTTGTCTGTAACGCAGTTGGCCCCCGTCTGGGTGGTTGAGAAAGCATCAGGGCGTGATCTGGGGCCAGCTTATGTGCTGGCTTCCCGGCTTGGCTGCCTGTTCCGGCGCGTGAGCATGGATGACCTGATACTCGATTCGCATCTGGAGGGGCGGCGCGCCCCCGGTCTGATTCTGACATCTGGTGTGCGGGGCGGTTACGCGGCGTTGCGGGCTGGTCGGCGGGCGCAATGCCCTGTGGTGTGGTGCGTGAAGGGGGAGACACGGTCAGCCCCCATGTTGCGGTCTCTGCCGTTTGATCTGGTGGTGGCGTCGTCTTCTGCTGCTGTTGCGCCAAAATTCTGTCCCACACTTGGCCCGCTGACTGCGGTTTCGCCTCATGTGCTGGCGCATGCCGGGCGTGCCTGGCAGGAGCGACTGGAGCACCTGCCGCACCCCCGTATTGCAGTTAATCTGGAAGAAGGGGCATTCCGCACGCCTGAAGAAGCATTGCTGCTAGGCAAAAAACTGGCGCTTATGGTGAACCGATATGGCGGCTCTGTGCTGTTGAGCGTGCGGGAAGATACGCACCCGGAGTTAACGGATGCTTTTATTGTCGGGCTGTCAGCGTCTTTTATTCTGGTCTGGCGCACAGGCGAACCTGATGAGGACCCAACGCTGGGATTTATGGCCTGTGCCGATACCGTTGTGGTGCTGGGTGGGAATGCGGTTGCATTGGTTGAAGCATGTGCCGTTGATGTGCCGGTATTTCTGATGGAGCGAGAACAGGATTTGCGGGGTGCAAGAGGGCGGCTGGTCAGGCGGTTGATAGAAGACCATCATCTGCGCCTGTTAGAGGATGACTTTGTCGCATGGCCGCGTCCGATCCTTGATGAAGCGGGGCGGATTGCCGATGTTATGAAGGCGCGATGGGTCTTGTAAAAATGTCACTGAAAAAACTTGTGATGTGCTGAAAAGGGCTTTCTGGCTTGCGCGGGATTATAAACAGGCGTTTAATCAGGGTCTGTTGAGATTGATTATTAATTGAGGGTGATGCTGTGGCTGTTGAACTAAGTCGGATCGCACGTAAATGCGAGCGAGCTGTCATCACGGCGTATCAGGAACTGCGAGACGTTGGGACAGCAGATGTCACCGCATTTCATGCCTGCACAACCCTTTATCGTATTCATCATCCTGAAGCATCATTGAACGAAGCGCGTCGTCTGGTGTCTGAATGGATTGACCATCATGTTGTGCGCAAATCAGAAGCGCCGACCAAAGGCTGCGACTGCGACTGAAAGCGGTAGCTGGGTTACAGTTTCTGTTCTGGAAATGCAGGGGCCAGATCGGGTAATCCGGTCTGGCTTTTTTGTTTGAACAGGGACCATCATGGTGCAGCAGGATCGTTCATCCCTCACTGGCTTGTGGCACGGCCAGTTTACGTATCCGCGTAGTTTCAGGCCTGAATTTTTTACGGCCTCACTGCTCGACCAATCGGGCGCGCTTTCTGGCTCCATTACAGAAAAAGCAACAGAGACCACAGCGCAGCAAAGCATTTTATTCGCCACACTTAGCGGACGGCATAGCGGCAGTCTTGTCATGTTTGTGAAGCTTTATGAAGGCGGAAACCGCCAACATTCCGTACAGTATGAGGGTACCGTCAATGAAGATGGTACCGAAATAAGCGGAACGTGGTCCATTCCCGGTAACTGGTCTGGCCAGTTTTTAATGATACGGGAAGGTCAGGCAGAGCAGACAGAAGAGTTGCTCTGTGAAGCAGATATCTGAAGAAGCTGTTTTTTAACGATAATTAGAAAAATAGAGGGCGCATCGACGCGCCCTCCGTAAGTGTATGTTTTAGCGTTTTTCAATGCCGACGAAATCACGTTCCGGGGCACCAAGATAAAGCTGGCGGGGACGGCTGATGCGCTGACCCGGTTCTTCAATCATTTCCTTCCACTGGCTGACCCAGCCGGTGGTGCGGGCCACGGCAAACAGCACGGTGAACATGCTGGTTGGGATACCCATGGCTTTCAGGATGATGCCTGAATAGAAGTCGACATTCGGATACAGCTTACGCTGAACGAAATATTCATCATTGATGGCGATTTTTTCGAGCTCGATTGCCAAATCCAGCAGTGGATCATCCTTAATGCCTAGTTCGGTCAGAACTTCGTGGCAGGTCTGCTGCATAATCTTGGCGCGTGGGTCGAAATTCTTATAAACACGATGGCCGAAGCCCATCAGTTTCACGCCGCTTGTTTTGTCTTTTACCTTGGCAATGAAGTCAGGAATATTTTCTTTTTTGCCAATGGATGCCAGCATTTTCAGCACGGCTTCGTTCGCACCGCCATGAGCAGGCCCCCACAGGGCGGCAATACCAGCAGCAATGCAAGCAAACGGATTTGCACCCGTAGACCCGGCCAGACGGACGGTTGAAGTCGATGCGTTCTGTTCGTGATCGGCGTGCAGAATAAGGATACGATTCATGGCGCGGGCCAGAACCGGGTTCACCTTGTATGGCTCTGAAACGCGCGCAAACATCATGGACAGGAAGTTTTCGGCGTAGTTCAGGTCATTCCGCGGGTAGATGAACGCTTCGCCCTGCGTATATTTATACGCCCATGCCGCAATGGTCGGGATTTTTGCAATCAATCGCATGGCTGCGAGGTCGCGGTTGGCCCCTACGGCAATGTCGCTGGCGTCTGGATAGAAGGCGGACAACGCGCCGACTGTGCCACACAGAATGGCCATTGGGTGCGCATCACGACGGAAGCCATTGAAGAAGTTGCGAATCTGCTCATGCAGCAGAGTGTGGTTGGTCAGGGTGTGGGAGAATTTGTCAAATTCAGCCTTGTTGGGCAGTTCGCCATTCAGAAGCAGATAAATGACTTCTTCATAGGACGCATGTTCTGCCAGTTGGGCGATAGGATAGCCCCGATGCAGAAGGACGCCTTTGTCACCATCAATAAAGGTGATCTTGCTGTTGCACGATGCGGTTTCACCGTAGCCGGGGTCAAACGTGAAGACGTCCAGTTCAGCCGGGAGTTTACGGATATCGACAACGTCCGGACCCAGAGTGCCGGAAAGAACAGGGAATTCGGCAGTTTTGCCCCCGAGCGAGATGGTGGCAGTAGCCTGCTTACCTTCGTTCTGCGACGCGCTCATGATGTTTCCTTCTGCATTATAAGACCGCAGCCCTGTTGCGGTCTGCTCTGTCACTGTTGTCTCCGATCCCGTCTGAAACAGGAAGAAGCGCGCTGATAAACCGCTCGTTATCTGGGGCGCGATTGGGCAGAAAACCGCGGTTTTTTTGCTTAGGGTCGCGAGAATGTGTCCAAAGTCAGGCTTTGATGGTCACAGCCTTGCCAGCTTGAAGCATCATTTTCGGCGTCAGAACCCCACATATGAAAGACTGCAAGAGACCCAGTTGCGAATCCCTGATCAAGCACGGCGGCCTGATTATCCATAAGGCTGGCGAGGGCGGATATTCCGGGGTTGTGACCAACCAATAGTACAGTGCGAGCCTGTACAGGGGCCAATCTGATCTGCGCTAGCAAGGCCTCAACTGTAGCTTCGTAAATCGCGTCACAGAAGCGCGTGGGAAATAAGGAGGGTGTGTGGAGAAAGGGCTGCAAGCCCTCAAGAGTCTCCCGCGTGCGGCGTGCCGGGCTGCACAGCACAAGATCAGGTGAGAGTGCGTGCGTCCTTAGCCAGTCACCACAGCGAATTGCGGCAGTGCGTCCTGCTGCTGTCAGCGGGCGGGCGAGGTCAGCGTGCTCGCTAAAATCACCTGCGGGGGCAGAGGCTGCTTCCGCGTGCCGAAGCAGCAGCAGACGGCGCGTCATGTTGCAGAAGTATCAGTCGATTTTTTGGCAATCGCTTCGTGATGCCGAATGACTTCATGAATAATGAAGTTCAGGAACTTTTCAGCAAAATCCGGATCAAGATGCGCGTCTTCAGCCAGAGTGCGCAGTCGGGTAATCTGCCGCGCTTCTCGGGCCGGGTCTGCCGGGGGCATGCCGTAACGGGCCTTCAGCGCCCCCACGGCCTTTGTGCACCGGAAGCGTTCAGCCAGCATGGCCACAAGGGCTGCATCAATATTGTCAATGCTGCGGCGAAGATCCTGAAGGGCATCGGTCGGGGAAGGCTGGTCAGTCACGGTGGTTCTGTTTCTCTGGTTAGGGGCAGTGGGATTTAGAGTAGTTTGTAGCCTGTTACGGGCGCGTTGTTACTCTTCCATAAAATCGGGCGGCAGGTCCAGCCACGCCAGATGGCCGCCTTTCCCGGCACCGGTATCGGTAAAAATGGCTTGTCCGCCCGTACGGCCTGGAATGGTCAGCGGGCAGCCGTTGGTTGAGCGCTGATCATGCCCGCAATAGACGGTGTATCCCGTTGGAATATGGTTGACCCAGTTAAGGCACCGTTCCGGGTATCCGTCTTTCTGCATGCGGTTTGTGGTTTCCCCGAACAGCGCGCGGGAGAGCAGGAACGTGACCCGACCAAGAGCCGGAGGCGGAGGCTCCATCAGCATACGTATATCAAAAGCCCCATGCACAAACACCTTGCGGCCGAGCACCACCCATGCCGGTGCTGCTTCAAGGTATGGAAGGATTGTTTGCAGAACGTCAGTATTTTCAGGCTGGAACAGTTGGGTCAGTGTGGCTTCTAACGGAGGGTCAGGGCGTAATTTACGCCCCAACAACGCACGGCCCAGTTTGCGGTCATGGTTACCGATAAGAAACAAACCCCGCCCGCGTTGCATGACATCCATCATCAGGCGTAAGACGCCCGCGCTGTCGGGCCCGTAATCGACCAGATCCCCTAGTTGGATAATGAAGCGGTCTGTTGCGATGGCATGACGAAAGGCCTGCAGATCCCCATGCACATCCCCCACAACACGGAGTCCTTTCCGCATTGCGTTTTTCACGTTTTCGTCAAGGAAGAAGCCTTCGAGCATCCGCGTTTGTCCACCATTCCTTCCTTCCATGTAGGCTTCACTGGTCCAGACAGGAAAGGGCAAGGGACTATTTTTTTGCATCAGGGGTTTGTGCACAACCATGTGACAGGCCAGAGCGCAGTTTTTCTGCCTAGGTATAGCCCATCACCCAGCGCCGGAATGGCGTTGGTGGGAAAAAGGCAGGATGAGAGAGGGCTGTAGCCGGATGACAGGGTGCAGTGTATTTCCCCCGAATATTTGTTCTGCCTTTTTTCAGAACGCTATGAACAAAGAACAGGAAAGCCTCTCATGACAGAGCGCATTCGGAATGCCTCCCTGCGTAGCAAGGTTTGCCCGGCACAAGACGCCGCTGAATTGATTCGCCCCGGCGCCGTGGTTGGTGCCAGTGGTTTTACCGGGGCCGGCTACCCCAAAGCCGTGCCAGAAGCTCTGGCAGCCCTGATGGAAGCATCCCACGCCAAAGGCGAAGATTATCGCATCAGCCTGATTACGGGTGCGTCAACCGGGCCGCAGCTTGATGGTGTTCTGGCAAAGGCCAACGGTGTTTATTTCCGGTCTCCGTTCAATACGGATGCCGGGATGCGGAATCGCATCAATGAAAATGAAACCGACTATTTCGATAACCATCTCGGGCAGGTTGCTGGCCGTGCGGTACAGGGCAACTACGGCAAGTTCGACATCGCGCTGATTGAAGCCACCGCTATTACTGAAGATGGTGGCATCGTGCCGACATCATCAGTCGGTAACTCCCAGACGTTCCTCGATATTGCTGAAAAAGTGATTATCGAAGTCAATGAATGGCAGCATCCGGGGCTGGAAGGCATTCATGACATCTGGGATGGCAACATCAGTGGCCCGCCGCCGCGTGACATCATTCCGCTGACGAAGGCAGATGGTCGTATTGGTGGTCATTCACTGAAAGTGGACCCAAGCAAGATTGCTGCCATCGTCCGCACCAATGATCGTGACCGTAATGCGCCCTTCGCGGCACCGGATGATACGGCAAAAGCGATTGCCAGCCATCTGCTTGAATTCTTTGAACATGAAGTGAAGCAAGGCCGTCTGCCGCCGTCATTGCTGCCGTTGCAGTCTGGTGTGGGCAACGTGGCCAACGCGGTGCTGGAAGGTCTGAACGAAGGCCCATTCGAAAATCTGGTGGGCTATAGTGAAGTCATTCAGGACGGCATGCTGGCCATGCTGGATTCCGGCCGTATGCGCGTTGCTTCGGCCACGTCGTTCTCGCTGAGCCCTGATGCAGCAGAAGAAATCAATAATCGTATGGATTTCTTCCGTAACAAGATCATTCTGCGCCAGCAGGATGTCAGCAACAGCCCTGGTGTGATTCGTCGCCTTGGCTGTATTGCCATGAACGGCATGATTGAAGCTGACATTTATGGCAACGTGAACTCTACCCGCGTGATGGGTTCCAAGATGATGAACGGCATTGGCGGGTCTGGCGACTTTGCGCGCAGTTCCTACCTGTCGGTCTTCCTGTCACCGTCAACAGCAAAAGGCGGAAAAATTTCCGCTATTGTGCCAATGGCCGCCCATGTTGATCACATCATGCAGGATACGCAGATTTTTGTGACTGAGCAGGGACTGGCTGACCTTCGTGGTCTGTCACCAGTGAAGCGTGCGCAGGAAATTATCTCCAAATGTGCACACCCGGACTACAAACCACTGCTTCAGGATTATCTGGATCGTGGTCTTAAAG
This sequence comes from Acetobacter indonesiensis, assembly GCF_000963945.1. Taxonomy (GTDB): domain Bacteria; phylum Pseudomonadota; class Alphaproteobacteria; order Acetobacterales; family Acetobacteraceae; genus Acetobacter; species Acetobacter indonesiensis. The sequence continues at coordinate 19,352 of NZ_BAMW01000045.1, forward strand.
AGTCTTTCGGTAAGCACACGCCACATCTGCTGAACGAAGCTCTGGCATGGCACCAGCGTTTTGTTGAAACTGGCAGCATGCTGCCAAACTGATTACCTCGGCTGACTAACAAGAATGGAGGTTAAGGCTTCAAGCCTTCCTCCATTTTTTATTTCTGGAAATCGATAGGAATGTTTTGAGGCAGCACGCGTGCCGCCCAGAAAGCTATACGCTGGGCTTGCCTGCGGACTTTCGCCTTTGCATAGCAAGAGGGGAAATTAGTTCCCCTGTGTCAGCGCCTGTGTGAACTGCGCTGGCTGTTCTGTCACCACGATATCAACCGGGCGTTCAGCCAAAAACTCTGCGGTTGAAAAATGGGCTGACCTTGGATTTTCCGTAATGATGGCTTCTGCATCCCGGTGCACCAGTGCGAATAGATCAGGCGCTGCGGTGGGGGAGAGATAAGCTGCGTACGGATGATGTCCGGCCATACGGTGCGCGGCATACGCATCGCGCGTGGAATTGATGGGGATGGCGACCATCATGGCAGAATCAGCCTGCAAAGCAGCTTCAACCCCGTCATGATCCTGAGCCACCAGCACCACACGGTCCCGCATTCTTGCTTTGCGCACCAGCTGGGCAACGTCTGTCGGGTTGGTGTCATTCAGATCAAGCATCAGCAGGGTATGTGCGCGGCGGGATGAGGCCAGCACTTCGCTTAACTGATTGGAACCGGGCACAACAATAACGCGGCCATCGGCCTGTGTGGCCAGTTCAAGCCGCAGCATGGCGGGCGAGGATGAGCCGCTAAGCAGCCCGGTTGATGCGGGTGTCATGCTCAGGCCGGTTCCGGGCGCACAGACCACCAATCCGTGGTGGATGCGGGCCATAATGCCATAAGCTTTTGACTGGTGTAACGCGAGCCCAAAGCCAGTCAACGCACAGACGCCAATAGCCAAGGCAGCTTTGCCGAGGCAGCGTTTGAGCGGATTGGCGTGTGGTTTCTGGGCATCCATTGTAAGTTCAGGATGCGACATCTGATGTTTCCCTGTCCTGCTGGCCTGCCATGGCCGCTGCACGCGCAAGATCAACCGACAGAACACGGCTTACACCGCGTTCCTGCATGGTCACGCCAAAAAGGTGGTCCATATGGGCCATTGTCAATTGATGATGCGTCACAACCAGAAAGCGAGTCCCTGCTTCTGTTACCATGTCGCCAAGAAGAGCACTGAAGCGTCCAACATTGGCATCGTCAAGAGGTGCGTCAACTTCGTCGAGCACACAAACGGGTGCCGGGTTACAGCGAAAGACTGCAAAAATCAACGAAAGAGCGGTTAAAGCTTGTTCACCCCCCGAAAGCAGCGAGAGTGTTGCCAGTTTCTTACCTGGGGGCTGCGCGTAGATTTCCAAGCCTGCTTCAAGCGGATCATCACTGCCGACCAGCCCGAGATGCGCCCGGCCACCGCCGAACATGCGTGAAAAGAGCGATTGAAAATGATGATCGACCTGTGTGAAAACGGCCATTAACCGCTCTCTGCCTTCTTTGTTCAACGCACCAATGGAGCCACGCAGGCGCGCTATGGCGGCTTCAAGGTCTGCAATTTCTGCAGCCAAGGTATTTGCGTGAGTTGAGGCTTCTTCAGCCTCGATTTCCGCACGCAGGTTGACTGGCCCCATATCATCGCGCTCACGCGTCAGGCGGGCAATCTTGCGACGGAGCGATGTTTCGGCGGCTTCTGTCAGGTCGCCCATAGGGGGGCGCGGTGGGGCGGGTGTTTCGGTCAGAAGCTGATCAAGAATAGCCTGTGCCTGTTCGCTCTTGGCTTCCGCTTTTAGCAGGTTTTCACGGGCAGTCGCTAGCTCGCCCTCTGTTTTGCGGCGCTGTTCGTTCGCGGCGGCAAGAGCGGCTTCAGCGTCTGCCCGCGCTTTGTCTGCTGCTGCGTAATTTTCTTCGGCTTCCGTCAGGGCGCGCAGTGTATCTTTTTTCTGGCGTTCTGCTTCGGCTGGGAGTTCCGAGACTGTTTCATGATCAGTCCGGGCTGTTTCAAGCCGGATTTTGGCGTGTTCCAGTTCCGTGCGGGCCGCCGTGGCGCGTGCTGTCCATTCTTCCAGACTGGAGAGGAGTGTTGCCTGCCGACTGGCCAGTGTTGATTTTTCGGCCAGCAGGGCGGCGCGCTGTTCGCGCACCTGCTCCAGCTGCGTGGCGAGTTCGGCTTTCTGCTCCTGATGCAATGCAACATCAGCCTCGCCATCTTCCGGGATGGAAGCTGTGGCGGCATCAAGGGCTGCTATGGCCTGCGCAAGGAGGGTATCTCGTTCCGCTTTTTCAGCCGTGAGTTCCTGAAGACGCGGTGAGAGGGCTTCGAGCCGCGAGCGGAGTTCAAGCGCCTGCTGCTGAAGCTGCTGATGCGTAACACGGGCCTGCTGCGCTGCTTTTTCGGCTGTTGCGGCGTCCTGTTCTGCTTGGCGGAAAGCAGCTTCAGACTCGGTCTGATGACTCTGGGCCGCTTGCAGGGCCGCTTCAAACTGCTTGTTGGCTTGTGCGGCAGTGACGCGGCTTTCGAGTTCGGAAACGGTGTTTTCTTCCGTCGCCACGTCATGGCGCAGCCGGTCACGTTCAGGCAGCAGAGTTTCTAGCCGGGCACTGGCGGATGCTTGCTGATTTTCAGCCCGTGTCAGTGCCTCGTTAGCGGCACGAAGTGTCTGTTCTGCCAGTTTAAGGGCCGAGCGAGCTTTCTGTTCTGCATCCTGCGCCGCGGCGTCCTGTTTGCGGGCGTCATCAAGAGCCGTACGCAGGCTTTCAGCCGAAGGCAGGGCATCGCTTGCGGTCTTGGCGGCGGCAAGAGCGGTTTCTGCATCGGCGCGGGCACCGGCGGCACGCTCCTGCTGGGGGCGGAGACCATCAAGCCGTGCGCGCGATGCAGCATGTCGGCGCTCAACATCGGCTTCCTGCGTGCGGGCCTGTTGGAGCGTTTGTTCAAGACGAGCTCGCTGGTTGCGGTGTTCTGCGGCCTGACGTTCTAGAACCTGCACGGCGTCAACAGCAGTGCGTACGGCCTGTTCTGCTGCCGGGGCATCCTGTTCCAGCACAGTAATGCGCTGCTCGGTTTCTTTCAGGATGCGCCGTTGGCCAAGACGGCGCGTGGCGGCATCGGGCTCGCCCGCACGTGTGTAAAATCCGTCCCAGCGCCACAGATCGCCTTTTAGAGAAACAAGGCTCTGGCCCGGTTGCAGGGTCGATTGAAGCGGCGTGCCCTCTACGCCGTCAGGCAGCAGACCGATAAAACCAAGCAGACGATCAAGAACAGCCGGGGCTTTAATATGATCTTTAAGGGGTGAGGCAGAACTGGGAAGGTGGGGTAGCGAACCAGAGGCATGAGTGAGCAGATGCCAGCCGCGTGGCTGTCCATCAGCCGCCGGAGCATCCAACCCCTCTGCCAAGGCGGCTGCCAGAGCGGCTTCATAGCCTTCGGGCACCTCAATTTGGGCAGAAACAGGCTCAGCACTGGCGGCTTCATCTTGCCCCAGAGCCTGCGCCAACCCTTCAGCCTGCGCTTTCAGGCGTGTCAGTTCTGTTCGCAGAGCATCATGTTTGCCCAGAGCATCAGCCTGTGTGGCTTTCAGGTCCGTCAGACGCGACTCTGCATCACTCAGAGATGCTGTAACGGTTTGTAGATCGGCTTCAAGCGTTGCGCGTTTCTGCTGCGCTTCCTGCAAAATTGAATCGGACAAAGCGTCTTTCATGGCCTGTTCCAGGCCACGGGTCAGCGTTGCTTCTTCCTGCTGTGCTCTTTGCAAGGCTGTTTCGGCCGCCCGCTTTGCCTCGGCAACGTTTTTGCGCTGGGCTTCATCAGCCTGAAAATTACGGCTGGCCTCGGTCAGGGCTGTACTGGATGTCCGTCTTTGGGCTTCGCTTTCTTCCAGTATGCGCGCTGCGACCTGATGGCTTGTGCTGGCCTCGGCTGCTTTAGTGCGGAGCGTCTGAAGAGCGTCGTCCTGAAGCAAGGAGGCATTGGTTTCAGCGTGCCGCTTTTCAAGCTGCGCCAGATCATTGCGCAACGTCGCCAGCCGAGAACGGGCTCTTTCTAATGCCTTGGTTGCTTCAGCCTGTGTCTGACGCGCATTTTCTGCATCATTTTTGGCAATAGATAACGCAACACTCGCTTGGGACCGTGTGCGCTCAGCGTCTTCAAGCGTTATACGGGCAGCCGCTTGTGCCTTGGTCGCGACGTCTACAGCATTTTCTGCCGCAGCCTGCGCCTCATCCGATGGCATACGGCTTTGCAGGCCGTCCAGTTCAGTCTGGAGGGCTGTCACGGCCTCTGTTGTGCGGGCGTGGAGCGCTTTGGCTGTCTCCAGCTCTTCCGTGGCACGGTCTCGACGGGCGCGTGCTGTGGTCAGAGCTTCCGTCAGACGACTCAGCGTCTGATCTGCTTCAGCCAGATCTGCCGTCAGCTTGGTCTGTTGGGCTTCAGCCTCGGCCATGCGAGATGGCAGAGACGTTGTGGCGGCTTCCGCCTCCGCTTGCTCGGTTTTAAGGCGTTCTAGCGTTGCTTCGGCATCATCCGCACGGGTCTGGGCCGCTGTGAAGTCGGCTTCGTGTTGGCTCAGCCGTTCAGTCGCTGCCTGTGCCTGTGCTGTGGCGCGTTGTTCCTCACGCGCCATCCCTTCAGCCGTGACGCGGCAACGTTCCAGAATGGTGCGGGCGGTATCAGCTTTTTCCCGAATGGCGGGCAGGGCCTGATTGGCTTCAAATTCGCCAATAACAGCGGTTTCAGCCGCCTCCTCATGCTCTGTCAGGGTTGTGCGGGCACGGGCGGCCAGATCAATCGCGCGTTCAACCGCCAGTCGTGCCCGTGCGTGCAACACGGCCAGCAATTCCGTTTCTGACTCGCGCAAGGCGGCCGAGATTTCGCGGTAGCGTCCTGCTTCCTTTGACTGTTCGGCCAGACCATCCAACCGCGTGGCCAGTTGCTGGCGTAGGTCTTCTGCACGGGTCAGGTTGTTTTCGGTGGCACGCAGTTTCAGTTCTGCTTCATGCCGACGGGCGTGAAGCCCTGTGATGCCGGCTGCTTCTTCCAGAATGCTGCGGCGTTCTTCGGGCCGTGCGCCCACCAGCATGGCCACGCGGCCCTGACTGACCATGGCGGAAGAGCGTGCGCCAGAAGCAAGGTCAGCAAACAGGGTCTGCACGTCACGGGCGCGGACCGTTTTGCCGTTGATGCGGTAATCACTGCCTGAGCCACGTTCTGCACGGCGGCTGATCTGAAGTTCGTCCAGATCAGCAAAGGCAGCAGGGCCGAGACCTTTGGTGCCTTCCAGCGTAACCGTGACTTCTGCGAGGGAACGTGCGGCGCGCCCTGTGGTGCCAGCAAAAATCAGATCATCAAGCTCACCACCACGCAGGGAGCGGGCGGAAGATTCGCCCATCACCCAGCGCAGGGCTTCAACAACGTTGGATTTTCCGCAGCCGTTTGGCCCCACAATACCGGTAAGACCGGGCAGGATTTCCACGGTTACAGGATCAGCAAAGCTTTTGAAGCCAGCAATCCGCAAACGGACGAAACGAACTGTCATTTAAACCTGAAACAGGGGGCAGCTATAGGGCGTTGCCGCTGTTAGCTGGCTTCCGTCACATGTTTTGCAAAGGTTTCGTAGTCCATGTCGTTTGAAACCTGGACCTTGTTATTAAACCGGAAGGTCGGTGTGGAATCGAAGTGGTATTTATCCTGTGCGTCTGTCTGTTGCGTCAGGATGAATTGCATCAACTGCTGGTCGGCTACCGTTTTATCAAACGTATCACCCGGCATACCTGCAAAGGCAGCCATTTTCTTCAGGGATTCGAGTGGCGGTGCGCTCTGGTTGTAAGCCCAACGGTCAAGGCTGGACAGCAGGGAGACCGCAAAAGCTTCATACCGTTCGGGCGGCAGGGTGCGTGCCACCATGGCGGCAACCGTTGCAAGCTGATCGGTCGGGAAATCATGGAAGACGTAGCGGATTTTGCCCGTATCAATCAGGTTTTTCTTGACCAGCGGAAAGGTATTTTCTGCGAAATGGGCGCAGTGGATGCAGGTCAGGGAGAACCATTCTTCAACCACAATCTTGGCATTCGGGTTGCCAAGTTCACGCGGGGTCATGCGCGGATCCGTGCCTGTGCTCTGGGCGTGTGCCAAACCACCAGCCGCACTGCTGATAAGTGCTGTGCCTGCGGTGACAAGAAGTGAGCGGCGAGAAAAGGCCATGGAAATCCGGGCTCCGTGACTGGTTGGGACTAATCCAAGAAAAATAGGCATGACGGCAGAACCATGCTGCCGTCAACCCGTTCTTTATTCTTGCGCTGTGTTCTGACTGCTGCTTGCAGGCGTTTCCGGTGCGTTTGGTAGCTTTCGCAACCTTACGCGGCGGATGTGCCGTGCATCCGCATCCAGCACACGGAAGACGTAGCCGTTTTCATGGGTCAGAACTTCCCCGCGGGTGGGGACGTGGCCTGCCATACGGAAAACAAGGCCGCCAATCGTCTCGATTTCAGCTTCTTTTTCAGAGGGGGTTAGAATCGGGCCGATCTTGCGTTCAAATTCTTCAACAGGGCAGCGGGCATCCACATCAAACGACCCATCGGGGCGTTCAGCAATCAGCGTTGCTGCGGGTTCATCATGTTCGTCGGAAATATCGCCGACAATGGTTTCAATCAGATCCTCAATGGTAACCAGCCCATCGATGCCGCCATATTCGTCAATGACCAGCGCCATATGGGTTTGCCGCTGACGCATTTGCAGCATCAGGTCAAGCACCGGAATTTGAGGCGCAACCATCAGCGGCTGGCGCAGCAGCGCTTCCAGATTGAAGGCTTCACTGGTGCCGACATAGGCAATCAGATCCTTGACGTGGATCATGCCGACAATGTCATCCAGTTGCTCACGATAGACCGGCATGCGGGAGTGGTTTTCACGCCGCATCATTGCCAGGGCGTCATCCAGACTAATTGCCACGGACATGGCCACAATATCTGGACGCGGCACCATGACGTCATCTGCTGAAATATTGCGCAGACGCAGGATGTTAGCGATTAGCGCGCGTTCCTGCCGATCAAGCTCCGGCTTTTCTCCGTCGGCTGTTTCTTCAGATTCATCAGCAGCCTGTTGCACAAGGGCGGCAATGGAACTACGCAGGCCGGGCGTGTTCTTCTTCCGGTTGAAGAAGGAAAACAGGCCGCTGCGGGGCTGTTGAGGGTCCTGCGTGGAATCGTATTCGCTCATGATCGCGGTTTCCATGGGTTGGGAACGCCCAGCCGGGATAACAAGCGGGCTTCCAGCATTTCCATTTCACGCGCTTCACCAGCGTGATGGTGGTCATAACCTGCCAGATGCAGGCTGCCATGAACAATAAGATGCGCCAGATGGTGGCTGACAGGGCGGCCAGCCTTTTGTGCTTCCCGCACAACGGTTTCAAGCGCCAGAATGATATCACCCCCCGGCAGACCCGGTGGGGGATCAAATGTCAGCACATTGGTGGGGCGGTGTTTGCCGCGGTGCACCCCGTTCAGCCGTTTGACAACGCGATCTGTGGAAAGAACCACGCTACCGGGCTGCCTGCCGTAATCCGTGCAGGCGGCCAACGCGCGCCAGACCAGTTTTTCGGGTGCTGTGACATGGCTGCGCCAGCGCCAGTCCTCAACAAGGACTTCGGGTGCTTCGTCAAAGGCGGAGGATGGGAAAGACTCTGCAAAAACAGAGCTTTCCTGGTAAGCCACGTTCTGTTCCTGAACGTGGCTACTACTACTGGGCGGTTCCATTGTTCTCCTGACGGCCCTTGCTGCGGGAGGTCTCCCTTTTAGCCGTCGCTTTCGCATCATACGCTTCAACTATGCGGGCGACCAGTCTGTGGCGCACAACATCTGTTGCATCAAAGCGCGAGATGGTGACACCGCGCACATGTGCAAGCGTTTCGATGGCGTCCCTCAACCCTGATGTGGTGCCCGATGGCAGGTCAATCTGGGTCAGGTCACCCGTGACAACCATGCGTGACCCCGGGCCCAGACGGGTCAGAAACATTTTCATCTGCGCAATAGTGGTGTTCTGGGCTTCATCCAGAATGACAAAGGCGTGGGACAGGGTGCGGCCACGCATGAAGGCCAAGGGGGCAACTTCAATATCGCCCGCCGCCATGCGGCGCATCACCTGATCACCCGGCAGCATGTCATGCAGGGCATCATACAGGGGACGCAGATACGGGTCGATCTTGTCTTTCATATCCCCCGGCAGGAAGCCCAGACGTTCACCTGCTTCTACCGCCGGGCGGGAGAGGATAATCCGGTCAACTGAGCCCGCCTGAAGCATGGCGACAGCCTGTGCGACGGCAAGATAGGTTTTGCCTGTGCCGGCTGGGCCAATGCCAAAAACCAGTTCCTTGCTGGCCAGCGCCTGCATGTAGGTTGCCTGCCCAGCCGAACGCGGTTCAATAACGCCATGGCGCATTTTTAGGGCGGGAAGGCCTTCTGTGGGAATGAAGGCAGGGGCAACAGGATCGGAAGCAGACGGCCGCATATCGGTTTGCCTTATGGTTGCCTGTAGTCGGGTCATGCGGATGGCCGCATCGACAGCGCTGATATCAACCACGCCACCGTTGGCCAGTTTCTGGTAAAGAGTGCTCAGCGCCGTACGGGCCAGCGCCGTTTCTGTGGCTGCACCTTTTATGGAAATACGATTGCCGCGTCGCGCGACCTGAACCTCCAGCCCTTCTTCCAGATGCCGCAAATGACGATCATGGTCTCCTACCAGTTTGGCCAGCAATGTGTTGTTTTCAAACAACAATGTGACGGGTTTTTCCGTGTCGAGCGGCACGGAGGGAAAGGATGGAGCGGGAAGGGGCTGTCGTGTTGTGGTCAAGCGTACACGGTCTCCTCTACCAAAATGCCTCCCAACGAATTGGTCAGGCGTTCAGTGATTCTGACAGGCAGTTCCTGCCCGATCAGATGACGGGGGCCGGAAACATGCACGGGCTGCAACCACGGGGAACGCCCCGTGATCTGACCCGGTTTACGGCCCTCACCAGTGAACAGAACCGGAATGGTCTGCCCAACCAGCGTATCATTGAAGGCATCCTGCTGTTCACGCAGCAGGGCCTGAAGCGCTTGCAGGCGTGCATCCTTCACATCCTCGGGCACCTGGAACGGGGCACCTGCCGCCGGGGTGCCGGGGCGCTGCGAGTATTTGAAAGAATAGGCCAGCGCAAAGCGCACATCGCGCACCAGTTGCATTGTGGCTTCAAAATCCTCATCCGTTTCACCCGGATGGCCGACAATGAAGTCGGAGGACAAAGCAAGGTCTGGCCGGACCTCACGCAGGCGGCGCACAATGTCACGGTAGTCATCTGCGGTATGGCCACGGTTCATGGCTTGCAGAATACGGTCAGAGCCTGCCTGAACCGGCAGATGCAGGAATGGCATCAGGGCAGGCAGATCACGGTGCGCAGTAATCAGGCTGTCATCCATGTCTCGTGGGTGCGAGGTCATGTATCGGATACGCAGGATACCCGGTATGTCAGCCAGTGTGGCCGCCAGACGGGCCAGCGTCCACACCTGCCCATCAGGGCCTTCACCGTGATAGGCGTTCACGTTCTGACCCAGCAGGCAGATTTCCCGCACACCGCTATCAGCCATACGCTGGGCTTCCGCCAGAACGGACGCGACGGAACGGCTGCTTTCAGCACCACGGGTATAAGGCACCACGCAGAAGGAGCAGAATTTGTCGCACCCTTCCTGAATGGTCAGAAAAGCGGTGTAGTTGCCCGGCGTCTGGGGGGCGGCGGTATCGGGCAGAAAATCAAATTTCTGCTCTGCCGGGAATTCCGTATCAATCACAGCACCGCCTGCACGGGCCGCACGGGCCACCATTTCAGGCAGACGGTGATAGGTCTGCGGGCCAAGCACAATATCAACATAGGGGGCGCGGGTCAGGATTTCCTGCCCTTCGGCCTGCGCCACACAGCCTGCGACGGCAATAATGGTCTGCTCGCCGTTTTCTTTCCGCGCTTCCTTGATTTTGCGCAGACGGCCGAGTTCGGAGAACACTTTCTCTGCCGCTTTGTCGCGAATGTGGCAGGTGTTCAGAATAATCATATCCGCGCTGTCAGGAAGATCGACCGGCTGGTAGCCCAGCGGGCGCAGCACGTCGCTCATTCTGGCGCTGTCATACACGTTCATCTGGCAGCCCCATGTGATGACATGCAGGCCTCGGCGAGAGGAAGACGGGGCGTTTGATACAGTCATGATGGCAGGGGCTCCGGCATGCCGCAGGCCCATTCCGTGCGGCAGGAGGAGGAAATCAGGCGGACAGAGCCTGAGGTCAAGCCTCTTTTCTCACATCATGTGTATTCATGGCGTGGTCCTGTATCCTGAAAGCTGGCAGAGCAGGCCTCCTTAACAGGGCGGATGTCTTGAAAATACGGAACCGTTCCCGTGTTTTCAGCGCCTCTGTCTGTATGAAGCAAAAACTGAGGCCACTCTGTCAAGCAAGCGTTTTGTTGCTCCCGGTTTGTTGCACGGCAACTCGGCGGCGTCGAAGCGTCCGGGCTGGATGGTGCCGGGTTCATTCTGGCGGAGTTCTGCGGCTCCCTGCGCCACGGCATGCCATGCAGCCTGCGCAAGCGCCTTTCTGCTGGGGAAAAGGTCAGGGTCAAGCGGTTCATGGAAAATCACGGCGGCCTGAAGCGATTTCCACTGCACCATCTGCCAAAGGTGCGGCCCCAGATCCATGTCTCCATACCATGAAAACACTGGCCGACGCAGGCGCTGCACGGGCAGGCCTTCCAGTTTGTCATAGGAAATGGAAATGGGTTGGATCAGGGGTGTCATGCCCGGTTCGTAACTGACTGGCAGCAGGGCCGGGTCCATGCCGTCACGCAGCTTAGGCAGCTTGGCGATGGCAAAAAAGGCAGACATGAACGGTAACACGCGGGAACCGTCGGACGATGTGCCCTCGGGGAAGAGGATGAGGTTGTCACCGCCAACCATGCGGCGAATCATTTCATCGCGCTCGCGGCCCGTTGTGCTGCGCTGGCGGCTGACAAAAATGGTTCGACCAATTTTGGAGACCAGCCCCATGACCGGCCAGTTTTCAATATCACCCTTCGCAACAAAGACTGATGGCAGAAGGGTGCCCAGAATAGGAACATCCAGCCAGGAGCAATGGTTGGAAATATAAATGACAGGCCGTTCGCCCCGCTGACGGGCTTTCAGGCCACCCACGGTGCCAACCCGTTTGCCAACCACACGGATATTGACGCCCAGCAGCTTGCACAGGCCGCCCCAGATAACACGCGTCCATCTTATTTTTGCGGTGCCGGGCACAACCAGAAGGCAGGCTTCAAACCCGACGGAAAGCGGCACCCAGAACAGAATCCCGCCAAGGCGGATACCGCCACGGATCTGTGCAGACAACGTGCAGAGACGTTCCATCCACGCAGGGAGAGGCGAGAACCTGTCCGGTTTTGTCAGGTTATCTGTAGCGGACGGCCGCTGCGGGGCCGGGCGGGCGCGGGTCATGTTCTTGCCACTGCCTTGGGCTGGCAGGCTTTACTCTGGCGACAGGAATGAGAAACCATACGCCCTCATAACGCGAAGTTGTGCGGCTGGACAATCTTGCTTCGCATTCCGTGGCTGAGGTGGCAGAAGGAAAGAAAGAGTAAATATCCCTTCATGTTGTGCCTGATTGACCGTATTTTGGTCATGGTGATGCGGCATGGAGCAAAGCAGACCTTTAAAAAACACGGGCAGGAAAGCGGTAAGATCGGTGCAACCACAGGCGGAACAAAACGGGTGAGGGTGAGCGGAAAAGGCATCCTGAACGGACTCGTGCTGACGGCGAATCGTGTTGTTGCCGGTTTTTCGTTGTGGAGCGTCGCTGCGGGTGGCTGGGCCCTTGCCGCTGAATCGCAGGCTTATGTGACAAACCTGAAACCGACCGGGCAGGCCGATCTAGATGCTGCGCTGAAATCGTCCTCTGACCTGTTGAGCCTTCAGGCAACGCACGCCGTGGGGCCGTTTGCATTATCTGGCCGTATCAGAAACGACTATGACCGCCTGAAAACCGCGTTGGAAAGTTATGGCTATTACGAAGGCACGGTAAAAATCACGCTGCATCGCGACAAAAGCAAGGATGCGGTGCAGATGGACGGCCTGTCGCCAGCACTTTCAAGCTGGATTGAATCCGTGCCGGATAAAGAAAAAATCACAGCCGATATTTCGGTTGAGAAGGGGCCACTTTATCACATTGGCTCAGTCAAACTGGTTGACGATAAGAACAATGGCGTTGTTGACCTGACACCCAAGCAAAAAGCCGCTTTTACCCTGAAGCCGGGTGATACCGCTGTTGCGGAAACCGTGCTTGGTGCAGGCGGCACACTGTTAGATGCCCTTCGTGAAGATGGTCATGCCTTGGCAAAGGTTGAAAAGCCCCAAGCCTATCTGCGTCCACAAACCCGCACACTTGATGTAGTTTATCCAGTGACGCCCGGCCCGGTACTGAATATCGGGGCAATTGATATTTCCGGGCTCAAACGTGTGCATGAACCGTTTGTGCGTCGGCAACTCACCGTCAAGGAAGGGCAGCTTTACCAGCCCTCCAAAATTGATGCCGCGCGGCAGGATCTGTCCGGGCTTGGTGTTTTTTCAAATGTGGGCGTGAAGGATGGCTCGACCGAGCCGGTAAACGGCACCATGCCGCTGGATTTTACATTCAAGGAAGCCAAGCGCAGGGCTATTGGGGCCGAAGCGGGCTATTCAACAGATCTGGGTGTGCGTGGGGGTGTAACCTGGACTCATTATAACCTGCTGGGCAATGCTGAACGCTTGAAGCTGACTGCACTGGTTACCGGGCTTGGTGGGTCCGCCCAGCAAGGGCTGGGCTATGACGTGTACGCTGATTTCTTCAAGCCCGGCTTTTATAGCCGCAAGCAGAATCTGAGTGTGCGTGTTGAAGGGCTGCGGCAGTTGTTCTGGTCATACCGTCAGACAGCCATTCTGGTTCGTGCCGGGCTGACGCGCCAGATTGGCAAATATTGGAACGTGAACTTCGGCGTTTCTGGCGAGCAGGAAGAGATTGAACAGTTTGGCGTGACTCGCGATTACACCATTGGCTCCATTCCATTGGGGGCGACCTTTGATAATACGGGGCTTGGTAACCCGATTGAGCCTGCCACACATGGCATCAGGGCCAACGTGAACGTGGCGCCCTCAATCTCACTGGGAAACAAAGGCAGCGGGACGTCTTTCTTCGCCATTATGAATGCGACGGCGTCTTACTATTTTGACCTCAAACATCTGGGCATCAGCAAGCCGGGGCGCAGTATTCTGGCTATTCGTGGCACGGTTGGCAGTATTCAGGGTGCGACGACCTATGACATTCCGCCTGACCAGCGCCTGTATGCTGGTGGTAGTGCAACGGTGCGCGGGTATCGTTGGCAGGGCGTTGGGCCGCAATATGGCCGCACACGCTACGCTATTGGTGGCACGTCACTGGATGCGGGGACGATTGAATACCGTCAGCGGCTGTTCAAAAGCTTCGGCATGGCCGGGTTTGTCGATGCCGGGCAGGTTGGCAGCAGCAGTTCGCCCTTTACCGGCACGTTGCGGGTCGGTGCCGGTGGCGGTGTGCGTTATTACACGCCTATCGGGCCGGTGCGGATAGACGTTGCCGTACCGCTAAACCGTGCCCCACGCGGTGATAAGTGGGATCTGTATATTGGGCTTGGAGAAACATTCTGATGGCGGCGCATGACGAGGATACAGCACCGCGCCGCCGTTCTGTTCTGCGCCGTACAGGCCGTATTGCTGGGTTAACGGTTGGTGTTCTGGCAGGTGTGGCCGGGTTGGCCGTGGGTGTTATTCTGGTCGGGGCAAATACGGGGCCGGGCCGCAGGGTATTAATGCAGCAGACCACGGCGCTGACGGGCGGCATGGTCAATATTACCGGGCTTACCGGGCGGTTTCCTGACAAGTTTCATCTGGACTCAATTGCCCTGAAAGACAAACAGGGTGTCTGGCTGTCCCTGACCAATATTGACCTGAACTGGTCCCCGCTTAGTCTGGTTGCGCGGACGGCGCGTATTTACGCCATCACGGCTGATCAGTTGGCTATTCCGCGCTTGCCTGTGTCAGACAGCACGGCTGCGCCTTCGACCCCGTCAAACAGCAAATCCAATCTGGGTATCGGTATTGATATTCAGAAGCTGGCTGTGAAGCGTATTGATGTCGGGGCTCCGTTAGCGGGGGTGCCTGCTAGCTTCTCCCTTGGTGGTCATGGGCGTCTTTCCTCTATTGACCCCGTCATGAATGGGCTGACGCTGCCATCGTTGCCGAAATCTGACATTGCGCTGACCGTAAAGCGGCTTGATGCGGAGGGCCTGATTGATCTGGCAACCACCACAGGAGGTGGCAAGCTGGGCCTGCATCTGGATGCCAAAGAAGGGAATGACGGGTTTGCAGCCTCCAAGCTGCAAATGTCGCAACTGACACCTTTAGCGCTTTCTCTGGATATCAAAGGGCCTACTAACGCGGCCGTTCTGGCATTTTCTGCTGGGGCGGGGTCAATTACCGCTAAAGCCAATGGCGTGCTTGATCTGTTAGGCGAAAAACTTGGTAGCCTGACTGCACAGCTTGATGCGCCGAAAATGGCCCTGCGGCCTGATCTGGGGTGGGATGCGATTCATCTGGTGGCCCAGCTAAAAGGCAAGATGACGCAGCCGGATGGCACTGGCAGTTTACAGATTGATCGACTGTCGGCTTCGGGCGCGGGTGTGGGTTCTCTTAAAGCTACATTTGACGGGCAGAGCGGTCGTCCCGGCGTGGCCGATCTGTTGCACCTGGTCATGACGGCTGACGGAATTCGTCTGCCCGGTTCTGCGCCAACCCTGCTGGCGAGTGCCCCGCTTCAGTTGGATGCCAAACTTGCCCCGCAGGAAGCGGGAAAGCCTTTGGTGCTGGATGTATCACATCCGCTGTTGCATCTGACAGGCAACGTGCAGACGGCGGCACCGCAACGGGGCACCTTGGCCTTGACGCTGGCTGACCTGCGACCATTCGGCCAGATGGGGAACACGCCCCTGCAAGGCCAGATGGGTCTGAACGCCAAGTTCGATCTACCCGCCAAGCCAGAGGGCGACACCCATGTCAGTGCTGATGGCACGTTGGCCATCACGGGTGGCCAGCCGCAGGCAGTCGGGCTGATTGGCCCGAAGGGCACGTTCTCGCTTGTGACGACCCTTCGTCCGCTAGCGCCCAGCAAAGAAGCAAGCGTGGCCCAACCTGCGAAGGAAACGGCTGAAAACCATCAGACTGCGCCAACAAAAAGCCTCCCGAGTGCGCAGCCTACGGCAGAAAACGGCGGTAAAACCTCTCCGGCACCGGTGAAAGTGGCGGCGCAGGCCTCTTCAGGTGGGCAGCAAGTCGATATCACCAAACTGGCAGTTGATGGTCAGGCGCTGCATCTGGCTGCGCATGGGCAGGTCAATACCGGGCGCGATATGGATGTGGCCTCGACCCTTGCTCTGCCTGACCTGAGCAAGGCGCTGCCCACACTCCGGGGTGGCCTGACGCTGGCCCTGAATGCAAAGGGGCTGATGCAGGATTTTGCTGCAACCTTGCATCTTGAGGGAGACCCCGGCACCGCAACAATGCCGCGTGGCCCGGTTGTGCTTGATGCCGCTTTGGAGCATCTGCCCTCCGCACCGGCAGGTACACTTGATGCACATGGCTCGGTCGATAAAGCGCCATTATTGCTGAATGCCGCCTTTGCTCAGGATGAAAAAGGTGCCCGTCAGATTGACCTGAAAAAGCTGTCTTGGAACAGCGTTCAGGGTGAGGGAGCGTTATCCCTGCCACAGGGTGAAGTGGTGCCGCTTGGAAATCTGAGCCTGAAAATTGGCCGTTTGGCTGACTTCCGCAATCTGATTGGTCAGCAGATTGCAGGCGCGCTTACTGCCTCCGTTCAGACAACACAAGTTGAGGGAAAGCCGCAGGTTTCCCTTAAACTGGACGGCAATGTTGCCACGGCGCAGGCAAAAGTCGGGTCTTTGTCTCTCGCAGGTACAGTGCGTGACCCGGCAGCTCATCCCAGCCCGGATCTGACCTTGAAGCTGGCAGGTCTTTCTGCTGGAGGTGTAACCGGGCAAGCGCGTGTGACGGCCAAAGGGCCGGATAACGCCATGGCGCTGACGGCGCAGGTTGGCCCGGCAAGCTGGTCTGGTAGCCCGTTGATGCTGGATACCGCCGCTGTGCTTGATTTGCCTGCCAAGCAGGTCAAAGTGCAGAAGCTGACGGCGACAGCCAAGGAAGAAAGCCTGAAACTGCTGGCCCCAGCACTTGTCTCATTTGGGGAGACAATGGGTGTAGACCGGCTGCGGGCCACCCTGATTACACGCGGCGCGCAACCTGCGAC
This sequence comes from Acetobacter indonesiensis, assembly GCF_000963945.1. Taxonomy (GTDB): domain Bacteria; phylum Pseudomonadota; class Alphaproteobacteria; order Acetobacterales; family Acetobacteraceae; genus Acetobacter; species Acetobacter indonesiensis. Next base: position 35,764 of record NZ_BAMW01000045.1, read on the forward strand.
AATTGACGTTGCCGGGCGTATGAAGCCCACTTTGTCGGTTACGGCAGATATCCGCAATGTAACGCCAGCTTTGGCTCGGCCTTTTGCGCCAGATCTGCATGCGCAGGGTGATTTGTCCTTACAGGCCAAGGTGGCTGGCAGCATGGAGCGGCCAACCGGGCAGGCACATCTGGTTGGGCATGGCCTGCGGCTGGAGGGCAGCACAGCCATGGCGTCAATCCCCGCTCTGAATGTGGATGCTCTGGCTGATCTGGCAGGCACGTCGGCCAAGGTGAATGTGAAAGCCGCCGCCGGGCCCAAACTGGCTTTGACTGTGGCAGGGACGGCTCCGCTCGCAAAAACAGGGCCGATCAATCTGCGGACAGATGGGCATCTTGATCTGGCGATTGCCAATGGTGTGCTGGGGGCACAGGCGCGACAGGCCAAGGGACAGGTTCAGCTTGCCATGCAGGTTGCTGGTACTCTGGCTGCGCCAAATGTGACCGGCACGGTTGATCTGCACGACGCAGATTTTCAGGATTTTGCACAAGGTGTGCATCTGGCCGACATCAACGGTCGGGTTGTGGGCGCACGTGACAGCGTCCTGATACAAAACCTGACGGCGAAGGCAGGTGATGGCTCATTGGGCGTCAGTGGGTCTGTGGGGGTCATGGCCCCCGGCATGCCCATAGACATGCACATAACGGCTAAAAATGCCCGTCCGATTTCAAGTGATCTGCTGACGGCCATCATGAATGCTGACATTGCCATCCGTGGGCAGGTGAGCACACGCATGGATGTTGTGGGCGGTATTGATCTACCGCGTGTGGAAATCAACATTCCCAACTCCATGCCGTCGTCTGTAGCCCAACTGGATGTCATTCGTCCCGGTGACAAGGTTCCGGACAAAAAAGCAGCAGAAGCCAATACCAAAGCCGCTGTCATCAATCTTGATCTCAGCGTGACCTCGCCGGGCAAATTCTATGTCCGTGGACATGGGCTTGATGCAGAAATGGCAGGCAAGCTGAAGGTCAAGGGTACATCCCAGGCCCCATTGGTCAGCGGTGGGTTTGACCTCAAGCGTGGTAATTTTGATCTGGCCGGTATCTCGCTCAACTTCACCAAAGGACGTGTGGCGTTTGACGGAAGCGGCGTAAGCCACAAGTTGGACCCCACACTCGACTTTGAAGCAGACCGTGTTGTAAGCGGCCAGACCGCCATGCTGAAGGTAGGTGGCTATGCCAGCGCGCCCAAGATCAGCTTTGTTTCTAACCCGCCGCTGCCGCAGGATCAGGTGCTGGCCATGCTGCTGTTTGGCACGGACGCGCATTCTCTGTCCTCGACCCAGATGGTGGAGTTGGGGACGGCTTTGGCAACCTTAACCGGCATGACTACTTTTGACCCAATGGGCACTTTGCGCAAAACCCTGCACCTTGACCGTCTGGCTATTGGTGGCGGGTCTGGGGTGGGTAACGGCGGCACGACCGTTGAAGCCGGGAAATACGTGATGAAAGGCGTGTATGTGGGGGCCAAACAGGCCACATCAGGCTCTGGCACGCAGGCGCAGGTTCAGGTTGATCTGATGAAAAACCTGAAACTCAACACGACGGTGGGCACTGGGGGGAATGTGACCGGCTTTACAACACCAGAGAACGATCCGGGCAGCAGTATCGGCTTGCTGTGGCAGCACCGTTATTAAGGCTTGATTAACGTAAGCCCTAATAACGTCTAGCAAGAGCATGTTTTCTTGAGCGCGTGCTCATTGTTTCTCCCCGCTTTTGGGCAGAAATGGCTAATGCCGGGATAATCTTTCGTTAGCCCAGCAGAGGTAGTTCAGCGACCGTGCGCCCCATTATGAGAAGCTGAAATCGACCACTACGGGCACATGGTCAGATGGTTTTTCCCAATCGCGGGCTTCGCGCACCACGGTCATGCCGCTTAAGTCTGCGACCAGATCGGGCGTGACCCATACATGATCCAGGCGACGGCCACGGTTGGACTTTTTCCAGTCCTGATTCCGATAAGACCACCATGTATAAAGCTTTTCATCTGCCGGGATAAAGTGACGCATGGCATCAACAAAACCGACATCCAGCCACTTTGTCAGACGCTCGGTTTCAGGGGGCGTGTGACTGACAACGTTCAGAAGTTGTTTGTGGCTCCAAACGTCATGTTCCAACGGGGCAATGTTGAAGTCTCCCACCAGAACGCTGCGTTCGCGTTTGCGGGTGGTGAACCACTCTGTCACTTCCTCCACAAACGCGAGTTTGTGGGCAAACTTTGGGTTGGTTTCGATATCTGGAATATCGCCCCCTGCGGGCACGTAGAAATCGTGCAGTTCAAGCGGGCCGCTTGGCAGATGCACCAGCGCCCCGACATGCCGACAGTCTTCCTTGCCGTGCCAGTCAGGCAGTTGTTCCAGCGGGGTGACCGGATGGCGTGAAAGAATAGCCACGCCGTTATAGCTCTTCATGCCTTTGTAGTGCAGGTGTTCGTAGCCCATTGCCCGGACTGCATCAGCCGGGAAGAGGGGATCAGGCACCTTGGTTTCCTGCAGGCAGATGATATCTGGCAGCAGATGCGCTGCCAGTTTTTCAAGGCTGGGCAGACGCAGGCGGAGGGAGTTGATGTTCCAGGTCACAAGTCGCATGGGCAGGGCATCGCGCATCCGGGTTTGCGGGGCAAGTGAAATTCGGCACATAAGACAGAACGGGCAGGGTGTATGCCTTGAATTTACCGCATACGGGACCATTTTTGCAGCATGACGCTTTCTCCTTCGGCTCAGGCGAGCCAGCCTCAGGTTTCTTCCGCAGCGCGTGCGTTGCATGACGCTTTGTTCACGCTTGATAGCCACATCGATATTCCGTGGCCGGATCAGGATGACGCGTTTGTGGACACGACAACACGGCGCGTTGACCTGCCTAAAATGCAGCAGGGCGGCATGTCAGCCGGGTGTTTCGTGGCCTATATTGGTCAGGGGCCCGTAACGGAAAAAGGCCACAGTGACGCCCAGGCACAATGTCTGGCCATGCTGGATACCATTAACCGCATGCAGGGGACTCGCAATGGACTGACTGCGCGCGTGTGCCCCACCGTGGCGGAGATGCTGGCCGCTCAGGCTGCTGGGGATCTGGCCGTGGTGCCTGCCGTTGAAAATGGCTACGCCATGGGTGATGACCCGGCTTTGCTGGCGCAGTTTCGGGCCAAAGGAGCGCGTTATGTGACGCTGACCCATAACGGACATAATGCGCTGGCGGATGCTGCCGTGCACCGGCCAAGTTTGGGTGACAAACCGGAGCGGCATGGCGGCCTGTCAGATCTGGGGCGTGAAGCGATTGCCCATATGAACCGGTTGGGCATGCTGGTGGATGTTTCTCATTCAGCCAAATCGACCATGTTGCAGGCCACCAAGGTTTCGCGGGTGCCTGTCGTAGCCAGTCATTCCTGTGTGCGAACACTGTGTGATCACCCGCGTAATCTGGACGATGAGCAACTGGATGCCTTGAAGGAAACCGGCGGCGTCATTCAGATTACCGCCATGCCCGCTTTTCTGAAGCCGCGTGACGGCGATGGCCCGCGGTCTGCCAATGTGGCGGATTTTGTGGACCACATTGATTACGTCGTGAAGCGTATTGGTGTGGAGCATGTCGGGATTTCATCAGACTTTGATGGCGGGGGTGCCATTGATGGTTGGCAGAATGCCACGCAAGGCGTCAACCTGACGGAAGAACTGCTGCATCGTGGTTATGACCGCAGTGAAATTGCGGCCTTCTGGGGCGGTAACTTCATGCGTCTTTTGAAAGCGGCAGAAGCCGCAGCGGAACAAACCGCGACCAAGGTCTGAAAAACACGGTGGGCAGATTTTCGTTGAATTTGTCCACTTCCTCTCTTGACTTCCTTTATTTTCAAAGAAATCTCCGAAACTGCCTTTATCGGGCAAAGCTCTGCTTTTATAAAATCCATATAAATCAATAACTTGATATGTATGGCTAAAAAATATGCAAAGCGTTGAGGAGGGGGGAAATCTGCGGATTTCAGGAGAGATAAGGTGGTTATTCCACAAACTTATCCACAAGATCGGTGGATGAAATTGTTTTCTCGGAAGAGCGCTTGATGACATCTGACATTTCTTCAACTGACGTCTCGGTCAGCACATCCGGGGATGCGCCCGCGTGTGTGCCCAAAGGCGTGGAAGTGATCAGGGAAGCATTGAAGACCATGCCTCTTTCCCCCGGTGTCTATCGGATGATTGGGGAGAAGGGAGATGTGCTGTACGTAGGTAAGGCGCTGGCGCTGAAAAAGCGCGTCACGTCCTATACACAGGTTGCACGCCTGCCTGAGCGGCTGCGGCGCATGGTGTCCGAGACAGTCTCGATGGAGATTGTCACGACGCATACTGAAGCTGAGGCTCTGCTGCTTGAGGCCAATTATATCAAGCGCATGAAGCCTCGCTTCAACATCTTGCTGCGGGACGATAAAAGTTACCCTTGGCTGATGCTGACGGATGGGCACCCCTTTCCGCAGGTGGCCAAACATCGGGGCAAGCCGGTCAAAGGGGCCAGTTTGTGGGGGCCGTTTGCGTCAGCTTGGGCCGTCAATCAGACGTTGAATTTGTTGCAGCGTGTGTTTCTGCTGCGGTCCTGCACAGATGCCGTGTTCAATAGTCGGACGCGCCCCTGCCTGCTGTATCAGATCAAGCGGTGTTCCGGCCCGTGTGTGGATCGCATTGACCAGTCATCTTACGCCAAACTGGTTGAGCAGGCGCGTGAGTTTCTGTCAGGCAAGGACATGGCCTTACGTGAAGAGATGAGCACGGAGATGCACAAAGCCGCTGAGGGCATGGAATTCGAACGCGCAGCCACCCTGCGTGACCGTATCCGTGCGCTCGCGCAGATGCAGGATTCGAATGTTATCAATCCGTCTTCTTTGCATGATGCAGATGTATTCGGCATCTGGCAGGAAGCCGGACAGGCCTGCATTCAGGTCTTTTTCATTCGTGGGGGGCGGAATAATGGTAATCGCTCCTTCTTCCCTGCACACACAAAGGATGAAGAACCGGGAGACGTGCTGTCAGCGTTCATCGCGCAATTTTATGATGATAAGCCGTGCCCAGCACAGGTGCTGGTCAACCACGCGCTTTCTGAAGAGGCGCTACTGGGTGAGGCTCTCTCGCTCAAACGTGGGCGCAAGGTGGAGATTCTTTCTCCGCAACGGGGGGAAAAACGGCAGGTTCTTGACCATGCGGTTGCCAATGCACGGGATGCCCTGCACCGAAAACTGGCGGAGACGGCCGGGCAAGCCAAACTGCTGGAAGGTGTGGCCACAGTCTTTGGGCTGGATGCGCCCCCACAGCGTATTGAAGTCTATGACAACAGCCACATCATGGGATCACATGCGTATGGTGTGATGATTGTTGGCGGCCCGGAAGGGTTTGACAGGCGAGCGTACCGCAAGTTTCTGATCAAAGGCCCGGTCACGCCCGGAGATGACTTTGCGATGATGCGTGAAGTGTTGGAACGTCGGTTTGGCCGTGCGTTGAAGGAAGTGGCCGAGGGTGATGTGTCAAACTGGCCGGATGTTCTGCTGATTGACGGTGGGGCAGGCCAGTATTCAGCCGTAAAAACTGTTCTGGATGATCTGGGCGTAACGGGTGTGAAGCTGGTTGGTATTGCCAAAGGGCCAGACCGCGATGCTGGTCGTGAGTGGTTTCATACAGGGCAGGCTCCTGCCTTTCAGCTCGATCCGCGAGATCCGGTTTTATACTATCTTCAGCGTTTGCGGGACGAGGCGCATCGATTTGCCATTACAACCCATCGTGCCGGGCGGTCTAAAACGCTGGTGACATCAGAACTGGACGATATTCCGGGCGTGGGGCCTGCCCGTAAGAAGATGCTGCTGAACGTGTTCGGGTCAGCCCGTGGGGTGAAGCAGGCGGGGCTGGCCGAACTCGAATCGGCACCGGGTATTAATCGGGAAACGGCGCGGGCCGTGTATGGGCATTTTCACCCGGATTGGACGCCGGGATAAGGCTGTGAGCCAGACCTGCACTGCATTTCTGGGTGAGTGGCAACAAGTGGTGGTCAGAAACCATTTCAGAGCACTGGGAAATAGGTTAGGCTCCCGACAATGCTGACAGATTTGCCGAATGTTCTGACATTGTCACGGATCGTGGCTATTCCGATTGTGGTGGTTTTCGCTGCATGGGGTACGCCGCAAACCGACGCTGCGGCGTGTGTTCTGTTCATTCTGGCGGGGATTACCGACTATTTTGACGGCAAGCTGGCGCGGTCTCGGCATCAGCTTTCAGACTTCGGCCGCATGTTTGATTCGATTGCTGACAAATTGCTGGTCGGGGCCTGCCTGATGGTGCTCGCTGGCTTTCTGCGGCTGCCTTATCAGAGCCTGTGGCCGGCGATTATTATCCTGTGCCGGGAAATTCTGGTTTCGGGCATGCGCGAATATCTGGCTGAACGTCAGGCACGGTTGCCCGTGACCCGCTTGGCAAAATGGAAAACCGGCTTTCAGATGACGGCCATTGGGTTTTTGCTGGCAGGGGACGGTACCGGCATTCTGCTGGGTATGCCGTGGTTGCCCGTGGCCTTGATTGGGGCCGTGCTGCTGTGGATTTCTGCGGTGCTGACACTGATTACCGGTTGGGATTATCTGACCACCGGTCTGCGGCATGTTGATTTATAAGCAGTTGAAACGCTGGTGAAATCTGCCCTAACTACGCTTGGTGTGTGGCAGAAAAGCCCCAAAGTGGTGGCTTTGGGTTGTGTCCCCCCCGTAAACCGTTATTTAGCTTTGTGGTGGCACATTGTCGCTACAGCAGGCATTGCTGATTCGCCTGCATATGTCATGGTTAGCGGAGTCAGGTGATGCGGAAAGCTGCTCTATTGGGAGCATGTCTGGTTTTAGGCGGGTGTTCAGGGTTTGGGAAATATATTTCCGACACAGCCACTCTGCCCGGGGAAAATCCGAATGCACCGTCAGGGTCAGACCTGAATATGCGGCGTATTCACGGATATTCCACAGCCGAAACACCGATTCTGCCACAGGGTGGGGACATCTGGCCGGGGCCACCTGCGCCACTGCCGACTCTTGAAGATGTGGAAAAAGACCGCATTGGTACCGTTCTGGGTGGGGCTGGCGGCCAGTCTGGCGTACCTGAATTGCAGGATGGTGGCGAAATGAGCGTCAACGGCCCGTCCGAACAGCCTGTGTCGAAAGAGCCTATGGGCAAGCTGCCCGATGCCGAACCAGATGTTGCCAACAAATATGGGGTGCAGCGCGGTAATGCTTCGACAATCGAAATTCCGAATGGCGATGGCACTGTTACTCTGATTCACCCCGATGGGTCTGTCACCACTTCCCAGCCGCCACGAAAGGCAGCCGCACCCAAGCAGTGAGGGGTGTGGATTTCAGAATTTTTTCCTCAAGGAGTGCTCATGCAGGGCAGGGTCACTATTCTCTATTTCGCTTCCTTGCGTGAGCAGTTGGGGCGTGAGTGTGAGGATGTTTCCCTGACTGATGGTCAGGTCCCGGTTCAGACGCTGGTGTCTGACCTGCGCAGCCGGGACAAGGCACTTGATGGCGTGTTCGCCGCCATGCCGCGTATTCGCGTAGCTATTAATCAGGAACTGGCCAGTTTTCAGGACACTGTGAAAGCGGGCGACGAAGTCGCCTTCTTTCCGCCCATGACAGGCGGCTGACGGCCATGATCCGCGTTCAGGTTCAGCAGGACGAGTTTGATATGGGCGCAGAAATGGCTGCTCTGTCCCGTATCTCGGGCGCTGTTGGCGGGATGAGTGTGTTTATGGGGCAGGTCCGCGGGAATCAGGGCGATGGGCTAGAAAGCCTGACGCTTGAACATTACCCGGGCATGACCGAAAAAATGCTGATGGGTTTGGCTGAGGAAGCGTTCAGCCGGTTTCATTTGTTGGGCTGCACTGTCATCCATCGGGTCGGCATCATGTATGTGGGGGACCCAATTGTTTTTGTCGGTACAGCAGCCAGCCATCGTGCAGCAGCCTTACAAGCCACAGCCTTTCTGATCGACCGCCTTAAAACCGGCGCTCCGTTCTGGAAGCTTGAACGCTTTACAGATGGCCGCAGTCACTGGGTGGATGCGCGTGAGACAGATGATGCCGCAGCCGCCGCGTGGGACGATCCAAGCAAAGACTAAGAACGGTTCTTCACGCTGGGTGGCGTGAAGCTTAAACCGATGCTTTCAGAAATCTGGTTGGATTTTCTCTCTGAATGTGATGCCGTTTGAAGGTAAAATTCCTCGGCATCACGATGATAGTCGCTTTTTATCTGTAAAAGACCTTTACGCGCTTTCCTCTGCCAGCTTTCGCACCGGTCCCTGATTTTCCCAGAATCATCAGGATGAAAGCACTCGATAAATGGTGTTTGCCAGTGTCTTCAAATCGTCAGGTGTGATGGTGAACGCAGGGGTCAGGTAAACAATATTCCGGAAGGGACGGATCCATACGCCTTCTGCAATAAATTTCTGACGCAGTGCGTCCGGATTGGAGATTTTTTCAAGCTCCACCACGCCAATAGCCCCCAAAGTTCTGACATCCTTGACGCCCGGTAGCGCTCTGCACGGTTCCAGCGTTTCGGTCAGAATGGCGTTGATTGTCTGCACCTGGTGCAGGCGGGGTTCGCTTTCAAACAGGTCAAGTGATGCATTGGCGCAGGCACAGGCCAAGGGGTTGGCCATGAATGTGGGGCCGTGCATCAAAGCGTGTTCGGGGTTATCGGACAGGAAAGCGTCAAACACGTGGCGGCGTGCCACTGTTGCCGCCAGCGCCATTGTGCCGCCCGTTAGCGCTTTAGACAGCGTGACAATATCGGGCACGATCTCTGCCTGTTCGTAGGCGAACAGCGTGCCAGTGCGTCCAAAGCCGGTAAAAATTTCATCCAGAATAAGCAAAAGCCCGTATTCGTCAGCTGCCTTGCGCAGTATGCGCAGAACATCAGGGCTATGAAACAGCATGCCGCCAGCGCCCTGCACCAGAGGTTCTGTCAGAATAGCCGTTAGCTCATGGGCATGCTGGGCCAGAAGGCGGAGAAATTCGGCTGTGCTGGCATCATCAACTGGCAGGGGGGCAATGACGTGCTGAGCCAGGACCGTGCCATACAGGTGATGCATCCCTTCTTCCGGGTCGCACACGGCCATGGTGGCCAGAGTGTCTCCATGATAGCCGCCTTTGAAGGCCAGCATTTTTGTGCGTCCGGTCTCCCCTTTGTTCAGACGGTATTGAATGGCCATTTTCATGGCAACCTCAACAGAAACCGAACCAGAATCGGTGAAGAATACGCGCTCCAGATCACCGGGCAGCATGGCACACAGGCGGGCGGCCAAGCGAAGAGCCGGTTCATGCACCGTGCCGCCAAACATAATGTGCGGCATGGTGGCAAGCTGGGCTTCTACAGCTTTTCGAATATGTGGGTGGTTGTAGCCGTGGCAGGCTGTCCACCACGCGGCGACACCATCTATCAGCTCGCGACCGTCAGCCAGTTCAATACGTGTGTCGTGTGTTCGCACGGCCGCCAAAGGAGGCGAGGCCGTTTTCATCTGTGAATATGGGAGCCAGATATGTGGCAGCCCTTTTTCATACCAGTCTGGGGCAGTCTGACGGGACGTCATTAGGCTGGGTGAGGGGGCTGACATTCTGGCTCTTCTCCTGCTTCGGTGATTGACCGGCGACGCGGCCTACGGCACCTACTCTGTTCATGACGCGGTTTGATCATCTTTTCCAGCAGGGGCTGGAGAGATTGGCGGAACAGGGGCGTCTTCGCACGCCACGCTCGTTGAACCCTGTAGGCCATGGCCTGCTGCAACGGGAAGACGGCACTGCTCTGGTTGATTTCTCCTCAAATGACTATCTGGGGTTGCGGCAACACACCCGATTGGTGCAGTGCGCCAATGAATGGGGGCGGCGATATGGTGCAGGCTCTGGTGCCTCGCGCCTGGTAACGGGCACCAATTCTGCCATGCAGACCTTGGAGGCACGGTTGGCCGCGCTGAAGGGGATGGAGGCAGCTTGTATTCTGTCTTCTGGGTGGCAGGCAAACGCAACGCTTGTGCCTGCTTTGGCGCGTCTTTCTGTAGAAGTGACGGGCGAACCGCCGGTGGTGCTGGTTGATAAACTGATTCATGCAAGCCTGTATCATGGATGCGCCGCGGCTGGTGTCAGGCCCGTGCGGTTCAGGCACAATGATGTCCAGCATTTGCGTGCGCTTCTTCAGAAAGAGGCGGACACGCCCGGTCTGAAAATTGTTCTGACAGAAAGCGTGTTCAGCATGGATGGGGACCGTGCGGACATGGTTGCACTTTCAGAACTTTGCCGAGAGCACGACGCTTTTCTCTGTGTGGATGAAGCCCATGCAACGGGTATTTTGGGTAAAAACGGCAAAGGGCTGGCGGATGGGCTGGCCGATCTGGTTATTGGCACATTCAGCAAAGCGTTGGGTAGTATGGGGGCGTTTGTGGCGTCGTCCTCCGCCGTGTGTCGCTGGCTGGTGACAAGCGGTTCGGGGTATATTTATTCTACAGCGCCCTCGCCAATGGTGTTGGGGGCAGTAGAGGCTGCTCTTGACCTTTTGCCCACGGCTGACATGGAAGAGGCCAGACAGCGTGTTGCATTTTTAGCCGAACGGTTCAGGCAGAAAATGCACGCGGCAGGCTTGGATACAGGGCCGTCATCTACCCAGATTGTTCCTGTTGTGGTGGGGGCCGAGCAAACGGCTTTGTATCTCTCCCATCTAGTTGAAAACGCTGGTTTTCTGGCGGTTGCCATTCGTCCTCCCACTGTTCCGCCGGGGGCGTGCCGTTTGCGGGTTGTCATGCATGCCCAGCATACTGTTAAGCAGGTGGACAAGCTGGCAGATGCAGTGTGCACTGCGATTGGTCAGGTAGCCCAATGACGCTCCAACCCGTTTTTGTGCATGGATGGGCGTGTGGTGTGGATGTGTGGCAGCCACTGTCTGCTTTGTTGCCTGCTGATTCCGCCTGCTTTGTCGATTTAGGGTATTTTACTTTTTCTGACACAGTGCCTCTCGGCTCGAAGTGTCTGGAGCAGATTGAGGCTGACCGTCCCATTTTGGGGATTGGCCATTCTCTGGGGTTGATGTGGCTTCTTGCGCAGCGGAAGTGGCCAGAGGGTAGCCGCTTTATTGGCATCAATGCTTTCTCGCGTTTCACGCAAGATGAGGGTTTTGCTCAAGGCGTAGCCCCACGGGTTTTGGCCCGTATGGCAACCGGACTTCAGCGAGCCCCTGAAGATGTGGTGAATAATTTTCGTGAGCGCTGTGGTTTGCAGCCTGTTGAAGGGGCATCACTCCAGATCAGTGCTCTGCAAGATGGTTTGCAGATGCTTATGACCGGTGACGTGCGCTGTTCGGCGCAGGAGCTTACCCAGCATAGGCAGCGTGATTTGCTGGTCCTAGCCGGGGCGGCAGACCCTATTGTCAGTCCGGCCATGACGAGGGCTGCTTTTGCGCCAGAAACACTTATCGTGTGGGAGCAGGGTGGTGGTCATATGTTGCCTTTGACCCATACCCGATTTTGCGCGGATCAGATCCGCCAGTTTATGAACGAGACGTCCTGATATGACGCAGATTACTTCGCGACAAATCCGTGTGCGAGACGCATTTGATCATGCTGTCGATTATGAGGCTGCTGCAACCGTGCAGCGTATTGCCGCGCGACACCTGTTTGAACGTCTTCAGGCTCGGTTGGCGGCGCGTAAACCGGCGCGTATTCTTGAATTAGGATGTGGCACAGGGTTTCTGACGGAAAAGTTGCGTGCAGCGTGGCCGGATGCCGAAATTGTTGCCACAGATATTGCCCCATCCATGCTGGAACGCGCGCGACGCCGTGTTGGTGGAGGCGTCACTTTTAGAGTGATGAATGCTGCTGCCATTGAGGATGAACTTGGGGCGTTTGATGTTGTCTGTGGCAATCTGGTGTTTCAGTGGCTGGAGCAGCCGCAACTAGCGCTTGCGCACTGGGGCGATAGACTGAAAGCCGGTGGCATTGTTGCGTTATCCACCTTGTTGGACGGTACATTTCGGGAGTGGCAGGCAGCGTGTGCGCCCGAAAAATCGGGAAGCGGGCTTTCCCCTTATCCAGAACACTCACAAATAGAGGCGTGGCGACCTGCCTTGTTTAGTGGCGAGTGGAGTGTTGAAAGCTGTGTGCAGACTTTTCCAAATGGCGCACAGTTTCTTCGGCATCTAAAGCAAACGGGAGCCTTTATCCCGCGCCGCGATCATACCCCTATGCCGGTCGGAGCGTTGAAGCGCAGTCTGGCACGCTTTGATGCTGGGGACAGCTTTGTTACGTGGCATCTGGCGTATGGCTGCTTTCAGAAGCCGCCACGCGCAGGGGTATTTGTTACGGGTACGGACACAGGGGTTGGGAAGACTTTTGTTTCTGCGTGTCTGGTTAAGGCATGGAGTGCGCTTTATTGGAAACCGCTTCAAAGCGGACTGGCTGATGAAGCTGGTGATACACCGACAGTTCAAATCCTGACGGGAAGCAGCGAAAGGGACTGTCTGCCACCAGCGGGTGCATTTCAGGCTCCGTTATCACCAGAAGCCGCAGCAGATGCGGAAGGTGTGGTCATTGACCCAGCTGATCTTGAATTGCGCATGCAGCAGCCTGACCGCCCCATGGTAGTGGAGGGGGCAGGTGGTCTGATGGTGCCTGTTACAGAGAAAGTGATGATGAGTGACCTTGCTGTGGAATGGGGGCTGCCCGTGGTGCTGGTCGCGCGAAGCGGTTTGGGCACTTTGAACCATACGCTGCTTAGTCTTGAGGCACTGCGTCGGCGGGGTGTGGCTATTGCCGGCGTTGTATTGAACGGGCCGCTAAATCCTGCAAACCGTCAAACAATCGAGCAAAAAGGGAAGGTGCGTATTCTTGCGGAAATACCGCATCAACCTGACGTGTCAGCAAAAACTGTGGCTGAAATTGCCAAGATGTTGCCCTCATGGGAACTCTTGACTGAAAAGTCTCGGGGAGAGCGGGAGTAGTTTTAAGGCCTGCAGAAGGAGTTCATGTTTGCCCTAAAAAGGTAGGTTGAGACGTTTCAAAACCTGAACACCATAGGGCCTGCATGACACAGGAATATCTGCGTCTAACTCGGAATGTTGTGGGCGTAATGCCGGAATAAGTGGGCAAAGCCCGAATTGTTCCGGCCAGAAATGGCTTACAGGTCTAATCTGACAAGCGTTCAGGCAGCCTTTTGTGGAGGAGATTTCGTTACAGTCAGTGATAACGGCGGATAAGTCCTGCTAGCTTGCCCTGAATTTTCAGGCGTTCTGCCGGAACAATCCGTGTTTCGTAATTTGGGTTGGCTGGTTCCAGAGCAATTGTATTGCCCTTACGGCGCAGACGTTTGAGTGTCACATCATTATCGTCAATTAGCGCGACAATAATCTGGCCATTTTCCACGCTTTCTGTGCGACGGATAACGACATAATCTCCGTCCATGATGCCCGCATCAATCATGGAATCACCTGTTACTTCCAACGCATAATAATCGCCGGTGCCAACCAGTGTCATCGGGATATCAAGGAAAGAATCGGTATCTGCCATTGCCTCAATAGGCAAACCCGCAGCGATACGCCCATAAAGCGGTACTTTGAGTGTCTGTGCGTTCGCGCGGGAGAAGTCCGCTCGGACGACATTGGACGGCAATGTTTCCGGTGTAGCCTGAGCCATTTCAGGAAGCTGGATGACTTCGAGCGCACGGGCGCGATGATGGTGGCGACGCAGAAAGCCACGTTCTTCAAGGCCGGAAATAAGACGATGGATACCTGATTTGGAGCGGAGCCCCATGGCTTCCTTCATTTCATCAAACGAAGGAGAGAAGCCGGTCTGCTTAAGGTGCGAATCAATAAAGAGCAGAAGTTTGTGCTGTTTACGTGTCAGCATCAGGGGCACCTCGGGGCAGGATTAAGCGATTTATTTTGTATTTGTTCTATATAGGTTCTCTTTTTGGGTCAAGGAGTTATTCATCATTGATGGCCGATTTTCAGGTCGTGAAGAGAAAGGTTTACGCACGTAGTCTTCAGCTTCGGGGCTGCATCCGGCTCCTGTCTGTTTTCGCATCATGCTTTTCGGGTTAAGGCTTTGCACGATCAAAAACCAATTCGCTGCTGATTAGCCGGTTTAGTCGGTTCATGAAGGCTGGTCTGCGGAGAGAAATGATTTTCTGTAACAGCATCTTCTGGGGGCGGCTTTCTGCTTTTGCTGCATTTGCGCTCTCGGCATCGGGTCTTGTTATTCAGGCTGCTTATGCAGAAGAAAATTCCTTTGCTGACAAATTGACGGGCCAGTGGGGCGGGTGGCGAACAACGCTTTTCAATCAGGGGCTTGATCTGGAAATCAATGACCAGAATGAATTCTGGGGTGTGCCGGTGGGTGGAAGTGAACCCACACAGACTTATATCGGTGTGACCACGGCCGAACTTTCTTTTAATTTGAAGAAACTGACCGGTTTAACCTTAGGCACACTCACTATCAGCGGCGTGGATATCAGAGGAAGGCCGTTCAGCAATAAGCCACTTTATGTATTTAATCAGGTCTCAGGGATTGAGGCGGACGACAACCTCAGGTTGTATGAAGTGTCATATGATCAAAAATTTTATCATGATCGATTGGATGTTCGGGTAGGAAAGCTGGATCTTAGCCGTGATTTTATGGGGAGCGAGACGGCGCAGAACTTTCTGAATGCATCATTTTCCTGGCCAATGCTGCCAGATAATAACCTTTATGATCAAGGGCCTGCGTCGCCTTTGGCCACGCCAGCAATAAGAGTGAAATACCAGCCAAGCACCAGATGGTCGGTTTTCGCAGCAGTGGGGGATGATAACCCGATAGGGGCCGGGTTCATCAATGAAGGTGATCCATGGAACCAGAATCAGGACCCAAGCGGCACACGGTTCCATTTTGGGACAGGCACATTGATGTTTTTGGAAGCCCAGTATCGCAGGGACGACGTCGCTTACCCCGGCACGTTTAAGGTGGGAGGCTTTGGTGATACCGGGCGCTTCCCTGATCAGGCGTCGCTTGAAATGCGCCACAAGGGAAACTGGGCGCTATATGGCATAGCAGATCAGATGCTCGCGAAGTTTTCTGACACGCAAAACCTGACGGTTTTTGTCCGGGCTACAGGCACGGGGTTGGCTGACCGTAATCAGATTGTATACGCAGTTGATGCTGGCATTGTGCTGAACGCCCCCTTTCGCCGTGCAAATGATTCGGTGGGGTTAGGTTTTGGTGTCGGTGCGCCCAGTGGCGTTCTGGCGCGTTCTGAACGGCGCTCGCATGAAATTCCCCAAGGAAACGAATATCACCTTGAACTGACATATCAGTGGCAGGCTTGTCCTTGGCTGCTAATACAGCCCGATATTCAGGGTATTTTGTCACCTAGTGGGGGCGTGGTGGATGATGATGGGCGCCGTGTGCATGACGAAGCGATTTTCGGCATGCACTCAAGCGTATCTTTTTAGTATTTGATTATAAAGTATTTTAGGGAAGACGCATGATGTTGCATACCGTGCCAGCCTTAACGGCTGGTGCATGGGGAGCGCGAATAAGCAGCGCATTGCTTTTGGCCAGAATATTCAATTGGGCCGAATCTTGAGACGCAAACGGTGTGGCAAGTGGAAGCTGACCATCGGGTTGCGGCGTTAGTGTGCACCGTAAAAAATCCTGCCTTTGATCATTCTGCTTCAGGTCACTCCCTAGAATGGCTGTTTCAGTTTCCAGTTTTTCACTGACCTTCTGGCCTATCAGGGCGCGGATGGCTGCCTGAACAAACACGAGCGAACACACCATGGCAGCCACAGGGTTGCCGGGCAGGCCGATCATAGGGGTTTTGCCCAGTTGGCCTGACATAAGTGGTCGGCCCGGACGCATGGCAATTTTCCAGAAATCGAGTTCAAGTCCATGCGGCTTGAATGCGTCGCGCACCAAATCATAAGTGCCTACGCTGGCTCCGCCGATGGTGACCAGTAGATCAAGGTGGCTGGCGTGTTCTATGGCAGCAGAAAGAGACTCACCGTTATCACGTGCCACAGGAAGCAGGATGGCGTCCGCGCCCAGTGAATTAAGATAAGCCGTGACCATAAAGGCACCGGAGTTGACGATGGAATCGGGTTGCGCAGGGTCCCCGGGTAAAATGATTTCATCTCCAGTGGCCAGAATGCCCACACGTGGACGGCGTGAGACCGTCAACCACACATGGCCAGCTGCTGCGGCCAGCCCGATATCACGAGCAGTCAGCAAGTGACCGGCGGGAAGCACTGTTTCTCCCCGCTGAAAATCCTGCCCCTGTTTGCGAATGAATTGACCCTGTTGGCCATCTGCCAGCAGCGTGACGGTGTTTCCATCGCGTTGCATGTTTTCCTGGATCAGCACGGTATCAGCCCCGGTAGGGATCTGGCTGCCGGTAAATAGCCGGATACAGTGGCCTTTTGTGACGGTCAGGCTGGAGGGATGCCCGGCAGGGGCTTCCCCAATAATGGTGAGCGTCGCACCCTTTTGTGCGTCTTCAGCGCAGACGGCGTATCCGTCCATTGAGGATACGGAAACGGGTGGATTTGAAAGGCGCGCGAGAAGCGGAGACGCAAGAACCCGACCACAGGCAGAGGCGATTGAAACCGTTTCCTGACCACAGGGGGCAAGTTTTTCAAGGATTCGGGCACGCGCAACTGCCACATCCAGCATGTTTTTTTACTCCTTTTGGCAATTCCCACGCCAGAATGATGCAAGAATGCTTGACCTTTGGCTCTTGTATGCGCATTTTGCGCTCACTTGAACACCACCCGGGCCTTTTGCCCGGACTCATGATGCTCTGCTGAGGAAGCCATGGCCAAGACCAATGTTATCAAGATCCGTCTCGTTTCCACGGCGGACACTGGTTATTTCTACGTCACGAAGAAGAACGCTCGTGCGCATACCGGTAAAATGGAACTGAAGAAGTACGATCCCGTTGCGCGCAAGCACGTTGTGTTCCGCGAAGCGAAGATCAAATAATCATCTGCATTTTTGTGGATGATACAAATGCGGCACCCTCGGGTGCCGTTTTTTGTTGGTAAGCTTTGTTGATGTGATCATGGCCGCCACCCATGACGGCGTTTTCTTACGCAATAGAAAACCCCAGTGGACAGGCGCGGCTGCGCTGCCAACATCATGCCTGAACGCGCGTTTCCAGGATATTGGTAACAACTGCCAGAGAGTATGGTACTCGGTGAATCTTTCGCTTTAGTAAAGCGGGTCGCGCCGATCATACGGTACGACGATATCATTCTTGTCTGCCAGATTGAGCATGGCGCGGGCGCGCTCATCCAGCGTGTCTTTGTCGAGTGATTGTTCGTGGAGTCCATTAACGCGGCGACGCCACGCGGCCTGTTCAGCTAAAGAATCCTGCTGGGCCTGCTTGGCCTGATCAAGCAAAACAAGCTGCTGCTTGTAGGCTTTCATGCCATGGTCGCCCTGTGTGGCGTTCCAGCCGAAATACCCGGCAATGCCAAGAAAAACCAAAGGGGGAACAACAGCCCGCACTGTACGTCTGATGATACGACCTATCTGCACGCTGTTCCTGTCCTTTTCTGATCTGTCACATCAGGTTGCCACGTCTCTATGTCTAAACCATGAACTGCTTGTCAGAAAAGCAAAAGCCTATGGGTAAGAGGCAAAAAAAGCCGCATGGATGTCCATGCGGCTTCTGGCGGTCTGGTGTCAGACCGTTTTGACGTAAGAAAAATCAGACTTTCAGAATGCTGCGGCCGGCATACTGGGCAGCCGTGGCCAGTTCCTGCTCAATCCGAATAAGCTGATTGTATTTTGCCGTCCGGTCAGAGCGTGAGAGCGAACCTGTTTTGATCTGGCCGCAGTTCGTGGCGACTGACAGATCAGCAATGGTCGAATCTTCCGTCTCGCCAGAGCGGTGGCTCATGACGGCGGTGTAGCCAGCCTTGTGAGCCATCTCGATAGCCTGAAGCGTTTCAGTCAGCGTGCCAATCTGGTTCACTTTTACAAGCAAGGAATTACCAACGCCTGCCTGAATGCCACGACGCAGACGCTCCGGGTTGGTCACGAACAGATCATCCCCAACCAGCTGAATTTTGCGGCCGAGTGTTTCAGTCAGCAGGCTCCAGCCTTCCCAGTCATCTTCAGCCAGACCATCTTCAATGGAAACAATGGGGTAACGCTTGGTCAGGTCTTCCAGATAGCTGACCATGCCAGCGGCATCGAAAACCTTGCCTTCACCCTTCAGGTTATATTTGCCGTCGCGGTAAAATTCGCTGGAAGCGCAATCAAGCGCGAACGTGACATCTTCACCCAGACGATACCCAGCCGATTCGACAGCACGGGAGATAAAGCCCAGTGCATCATCAGCAGATTTCAGGGCAGGGGCGAATCCACCTTCGTCACCTACGTTGGTGTTATGCCCTGCTGCCTGAAGTGCCTTTTTCAGGTGAGCAAAAATTTCTGCCCCCCAGCGAATGGCGTCTGACACAGTTGGCGCACCAACTGGCTGAATCATGAATTCCTGAATATCGATCGGGTTATCAGCGTGTTCACCACCGTTCACGATGTTCATCATGGGAACAGGCAGGGTGTGGGCAAAAACACCGCCAACATAGCGGTAGAGCGGAACCTGAAGTTCAGCCGCCGTCGCTTTTGCAACTGCCAGAGAAACCCCCAGAATCGCGTTGGCCCCCATGCGGCTTTTGTTTGGCGTGCCGTCCAGATCAATCATCGCGTTATCAATGTCGATCTGATCCGAGGATTCGGCACCCTGCAGGGTAGGGAGAATTTCGTTTTCAATATTCTCGACCGCCTGCAGAACCCCTTTGCCGTTATAGCGTTTGGGGTCTTTGTCACGCAGTTCCACTGCCTCATGCGCGCCTGTGGACGCACCGGACGGAACGGCTGCCCGGCCTTTTGCGCCAGAAGCCAGCTCTACATCCACTTCAACCGTTGGGTTGCCGCGGCTGTCGAGGATTTCGCGCGCAATGATATCGACAATGGCACTCATACTTTTTTCATTCCCGTTTCTGGTGCCGGACGTTGATCCGGCAGCGGTGTATCTTGTTCTTGTTTTCGAGCGTAACGAAACACGGAAGCCGATGTTCCCGTGCGGTTGCTAGTGGCAGCCTGTTGGGCTTTTCTGTCAACCAATCTATTGCAGGAAAGCGTGCAGAGGAGGCACACCGAACGCTCATGAAAAGACTTCCGTTTGTGGCCGTCGTGCTGACAATGGCCGGATTACTGCCCTTTCTATTTGGTGCGTGCTGTATTGTTTTCTTCAATTCAGGGGTGCCGGTGCCCAATCTGCTAATGGGCTTTGTGTTTTACGGTGCGGTGTGCCTCACATTCTGGGGGGCGGTGCAGTGGGGGCTGGCGCTTGATCCGTCGCCCTCCATCATCACGGCAGGGGCAGATCGGGTTGATACCATGCGCTTGGTGTTGGGAATTTTCCCCGCGCTGGCAGGGTGGGTGGCCGCCTATCTGGCGTTTGCATGGCAGCCTGTTGCGGGCGTGGCGGCTCTGGCCGTGGCCATGCCTGTGCTGGCTTTGGTTGAACGTGAAGGCTGGCGGCGGGGGGCCTTGCCTACCGGTTATATGGGCCTGCGCTGGATTGCGACGGCTGTGATGGAGTGCAGCCTGATTATTGTGCTGGTAGCCCGCGCGTTCTGACGGGGTAGTGAATGCGCCGGGGTGGCGTATAACCTATACGCGTTATAACAAACCAGCTTGAGTTTGAGATGCCCGATAGCGACCGCAAGGCAGGGTGTGAAAGGGGCAATGCACCATGAGCAATAAGCCGCACATACTGGTAAAAGGGGCTGGCGTTGCTGGCATGACGGCAGCCGTCACGCTGGCAGAACGTGGCGGGGTGGTCACGCTGTATGACTCTGGTGGCCGTGTAGGAGCCGGAGCGTCCTGGATGGCGGGCGGAATGTTGGCCCCGTGGTGTGAAGCCGAATCAGCCCCGCCGGAAGTGACGGAGCAATCGATTGAGTCGGTGGACTGGTGGGCCGCCCATGTAACGGATGTCACGCGGGCAGGCAGCCTTGTGCTGGCCCCCGCACGTGACGTGGGCGAGATTGCCCGGTTTGGCCGCCGCACATCCCATTTTGAAACCATTGATGGTGCTGAAATTGCGCGTCTGGAACCAGACCTTGCTGGACGGTTTCATAAAGGTTTGTTTTTTACTGATGAAGGGCATGTTGACCCCCGCAAGGCACTGGTCGCTTTGCTGGCCCGCTTGGAAGCCCTAGGGGGAAAAGCCGTATTTTCTGCCGCGAATGAACCTGATGAAACTGGCTTTGACTGGGTGGTTGATTGCACAGGGCTGAACGTCAGGCAGGATTTACCAACCCTGCGCGGCGTACGCGGTGAAATGCTGCTACTCCGCTGCCCGGATGTAGAGCTTCATCGTCCTGTCAGAATGCTGCACCCGCGTATTCCCATTTATATTGTGCCACGGGCGGATCATGTGTTCATGGTGGGTGCAACCATGATTGAGAGCGAAAATGCGGGCGGCATGACGGTGCGGTCCATGACGGAACTGCTGAATGCAGCGTGGACGCTGCATCCGGGTTTTGCCGAAGCTGAAATTCTGGAAATGGGCACCGGCTTGCGTCCGTCTTATCCGGATAACATGCCTCGTGTGGTGCAGGATGGCAGGCGCGTATTTGTTAACGGCATGTATCGGCATGGTTTTCTGCTTTCGCCAGCGCGGGCGCGTGAAGCGGCGGATATTATCTTCGGGCGGGCAGCCTAAAAGGTTGCACACCGACCATGCTGTGCTTACGTGCCGGGGATGAGAAGGGGAGAATACCCGTATGAAGATCATGGTGAATGATGAGGTTCATGAAGTTTCAGCCAGAACGCTGGCCGCGCTGATTGATGAACTCGGCTATAGCGGCGCACGGATTGCCACAGCCATGAACGGGGATTTTGTTCCTGTACCACTGCGAGAAAAAACCGATCTGCGCGATGGTGCAAAAGTGGAAATTGTTGCCCCGATGCAGGGAGGCTGAGGCATGACAGCCTTATTTTACGGTGTTGAACTCTCATCCCCTTTGATGCTGGGCACGGCGCAGTACCCCTCGCCCGATATTTTGCGCGATGCGGTGCTGGCTGCCGAACCGGGTGTGGTGACGGTATCGCTGCGCCGCGAATCTGCGGGTGAACGGGCAGGGCAGGCATTCTGGACCCTGATTCGGGATTTGGGTGTGCCAGTGCTGCCAAATACCGCCGGGTGCCATACGGTGAAGGAAGCTGTAACCACGGCCCATATGGCGCGTGAAGTGTTCGGCACGGACTGGGTGAAGCTGGAAGTTATTGGCGAACTGGATACCCTTCAGCCAGACGTATTCGGTTTGGTTGAGGCAGCCCGTATTCTGACAGAAGACGGCTTCAAGGTGTTTCCCTATACCACGGAAGATCTGGTGGTGGCTGAGCGTCTGCTGGCTGCTGGCTGCGAAGTGCTGATGCCGTGGGGCGCGCCGATTGGGTCGGGTAAAGGGTTAAATAACGTGTTCGGCCTGCGTGCCCTACGCGCCCATTTCCCGGATGTGCCGTTGGTGGTGGATGCGGGTATTGGGGTGCCGTCCCACGCAGCGCAGGCGCTTGAACTTGGCTATGATGCTGTTCTGATTAACACCGCAGTAGCCAAGGCGGGAGACCCAGCCGTTATGGCGCGCGCCTTCCGGTTGGCGGTCGAGGCAGGTTCTCTGGCCCGAAAAGCTGACCCGATGGAGGAGCGTGACATGGCGGCTCCCTCTACCCCTGTTGTTGGAAAGGCCATGTTGGCATGAGCGCACTCCCCCAGAAAATTTACCCGGTTGTGGATACGGCAGAATGGGTCAACCGTCTGGGTGCGGCCGGTGCACGGTTTATTCAGTTGCGCGTCAAGGATTACGCGCCAGATAAGTTGCTGGCTGAAATCAGACAGGCACACCAGTACGCTAAGCAGCATGGCGTCTGTCTGGTTTTGAATGACTACTGGCAGATTGCGCTGGATGAAGGAATTGATTACCTGCATCTGGGGCAGGAAGATCTGGATACAGCAGATCTGGCTGCTATTCGCAAGGCTGGTATCAGATTGGGTCTGAGCACCCATAGCCACGAAGAACTTGACCGTGCGTTGGCCTGCAACCCTGACTATGTGGCGCTGGGCCCCATCTGGCCAACACGCCTGAAAAAAATGGCATTTGGGCCGCAGGGCGTGGAAAAGCTGACAGAGTGGAAAAAGCTGATTGGGGATCTGCCTTTGGTGGCAATCGGTGGTATCAGCTTTGACCGACTGCCGGCCTGTCTGGATGCTGGCGCAGATAGTGTCGCGGCTGTTTCAGACTTCACACAACATGCTGACCCTGAAGGGCAGGTCAAACGGTGGCTGGCGGAAGCTGACGGCGGCCTGACACAGCCTTAGCCGCCCGCAAAAATACGGGCGGCATCGGTTTTGTTGAACAAAGTCAGCAAGGTCTGCGCGGCGGGCGGTAAAGGCTGATTTTGATCGGGTGCGGTATCGGGCAGGATGTGCTCTGCTTCCTCGTGCGCGGCATCTAACAGCATATCCACCAATATTTCTGACGCCATGCGGTAATCGGGCAGGCCAGATTGTCGGCGGCCTGTGACATCTCCCCCACCCCGCAGGCGGAAATCTTCATCAGCAATCAGAAAGCCGTCTTCTGTTTCCCGCAGACAGGTCAGACGGCGGCGGGCTGTGTGCCCCAGCCCATCATCATGCAGCATCAGGCAGTAGGAGGCAGCAGCCCCCCGCCCAACGCGGCCACGTAACTGATGAAGCTGCGCCAGCCCGAATCGTTCAGCATGTTCAATCACCATGATGGTTGCGGTGGGGACGTCAACACCGACTTCAATGACCGTGGTGGCCACCAGCATACGTGTCTGGCCTTGGGCAAAGGCGCCTAGTGCTTCCTCACGCACTGCGGCGTCCTGTCGGCCATGGGCCAGCCCGGCTATTGGGCCAAATCGTTCTGTCAGTTCAGCATGGCGGGCTTCTGCTGCGGCAATATCAAGGGCTTCACTTTCAGAAACGAGCGGGCATACCCAGAAAATCTGCGCCCCTTTGGCCAGAGCCCGGTCAAGACCAGCCAGAACCTCATCCATCGTGCCGATGCTATGCAGGGACGTTCGCACAGGTTGCCTGCCAGCGGGTTTTCCCTCCAGCTTGCTGATCTGCATATCGCCAAAACGGGTCAGCAATAACGTGCGGGGAATGGGGGTGGCCGTCATGACCAGCATGTCGGCGCTGTGCCCTTTTTCTACCAGTGCAAGGCGCTGCTCGACCCCGAAGCGGTGCTGTTCATCAATGACTGCCAGCCCCAAGTCTGCAAACTGCACGGTTTCCTGCACCAGTGCATGGGTGCCGACCACAAGCGGGGCTGTGCCATCAGCAATGGCCTGAAGCACCTGTTTGCGGGCTTTGCCTTTGACCGAACTTGAAAGATACACCACCGGCACGGGGGAGAGGCGTTCAAACGTCGTAGCGTGCTGGCGCGCCAGAATTTCGGTCGGGGCCATGATGGCGGCCTGCGTCCCGGCTTCAACCGCACGCAACATAGATAGAAGCGCGACCAGCGTTTTCCCCGCGCCCACATCTCCTTGTAACAGGCGGCTCATCCGATACGGGGCGGCCATATCGGCTTCAATTTCAAACAGGGCTTTTTTCTGCCCTGTGGTGGGGGTGTGCCCAAACCGGGCGAGTGCCTGACGTTGCAGGTGCCCGTCTCCGGTCAGAGATCGACCCAGCCTGCTGCGGGATGCCCTTTGTGCAATACGGGTGGCAAGCTGGTCTGCAAGAAGTTCATCAAACGCCAGACGCGCCTGTGCGCGGGTTTGTTCGGCCCGCCAGTCTTCCCCTGTGTCACTACCTGGTATGCGGTCGGGAAACTGCATCCATGTCAGGGCGGTGAGAAAATCCGGCCAGCGGCGACGCTTCAAGGTGGCAGCTGCATGCCATTCAGGCAGCGACGCGGGGAGGCGTTCCAGTGCTGCGGTCATGGCCTGCCGCACTTGTCCCGTAAACAGACCCGCTGTCAGGGGCCAGACCGGGTCTAATTTTGGAATACGGTCAGCGGAACGGGCGGGAAGCAGATAATCGGGACTGGTGATGGTCAGACGGTCATGAAACCGCTCGACTTTGCCAGAAGCGACTATGGATTCGCCCACCACAACCTGTTTGGCCTGCCATGGCGAGAAGAAGGCCAGTTCAATGCGGCCGGTCTCATCTTCTATTGTCACGCGCCACGGCTGGCGGGTGCGTGGGGCCGGTGCGCGGATATCAAGAACCACACCCGTTACCGTAGCAATTGTATCGGGGCTGAGTTGCGCCAGAAGCGGGCGGGCGCGTCGGTCAGTCACGCTTTCAGGCAGGCAGAACAGCAGGTCAAGCACGCGGGAACCCCCGGCAATGCGGCTGAGCAGCTTTGCGCGGGCCACGCTGACGCCGGGTAGGCTGTCAAGGGGAGCCAGAACGGCAGCAAGGGCTGAAAGATCAGCTTGCCCCGTAACCGGAGAGGATGTGATGGAGAAGGGACTGGACACCGGAGATGCAGAAGCCTCTGTTTGACGGCTGACAGACAGGAACGCCAAGGCTATAGGACAGCTACGCCATGCAAGACAATTTTAGTGCCCCCACCGCCGATACTTCAGAAGAAGATCCGCTTGCCGCCCGTCGCCGCAGGCTGGTGTTCCGTGCCAACCATCGTGGCACGTTTGAGACCGACATTCTGATTGGTGGGTTTGTCGAAGCCAATGTAGGCACCATGACAGCGGCCGAGCTGGACGACATGGATGCCATTATGCAGATGCCAGACCCGGAACTGACAGACTGGCTGTTTGGCCGCCTGCCATTGCCTGAGGAAAAAGCAACCCCCATGTTACGCCGCATGGTTGAAGCCTGCCGCGCAAAAGGAGCCGGGAAAACGGAATGACGGGAGACACGCGTGTTGAGGGGCGCATAGCGCCAGTCTGGGGCGTTGCAGATGGGTATGATGCCTTTCTGCTGGCACGTCGTGCCCGTGAACATAACGGGCCAGTTGTGCATATTGCCCGTGATGATGCCTCAACCGCGCGGCTGGCAGATTTGCTGGCCTATGTTGCGGCAGATGTGGAGACACTTCGCTTCCCCGCGTGGGATTGCCTGCCGTATGACCGTGTTTCCCCTAATCCGGCCATTGTGGCGGAACGTGTTGCCACGCTGACGCGCCTGCTGGAACCCAGCAATGGCAAACCCCGGCTTGTGCTGACAACTGTCGCTGCCGTTGTGCAGCGTGTCTCCCCACGCAAGACATTTGAGGGGCAATCCCTGACGATCCGTCAGGGCGAGAGTCTGGATCAGGCTTTTCTGATCGAACTGCTGGTGGCCAACGGTTACACCCGCACGGATACAGTTATGGAAGCTGGTGAGTTCGCCAGCAGGGGCGGGATATTCGACCTGTATCCCGCCGGTGCTGCTGAGCCGGTTCGGCTTGATCTGTTTGGGGACGAAGTTGAAAATATCCGTGCGTTTGACCCGGGCTCCCAACGGTCAACGGATAAACTGACAGAACTGACCTTGCGTCCTGTGTCTGAGTTTTCGCTCGACCCGGAGAGTATTTCGCGCTTCCGCTCTGGGTGGCGTGATGTGTTTGGACCTGCTGCGGCAAGTGATCCGCTCTACGAGCATGTCAGCGATGGACGGCGTTATCCGGGGTTGGAGCACTGGCTACCTTTGTTCCATACCCAGATGGAAACACTGTTCGACTATATGCCCAAGGCCTCGGTCTCGCTTGATTATCAGGCGGAGGAGGTTCTGAAGACCCGGCTTGAAATGATCGAGGATCATTATCAGGCCCGCCGTCAGCCACCGCGTGAAGGCGAGACCCCTTATCGCGCTCTGCCGCCGCATTTGTTGTATCTGGATGCCAAGGGATGGGATGCCATTCTTGCACGTCTACCGGTGGTGGCGTTTAGCCCATATGCAAAGCCGGACGGGGCTAGCGGAATGGATGTGGGTGGCCGTCCGGGCAAGATGTTCGCCAAAATTGTCCCCAATGCTCAGCGTGAGCAGGTTTTCACCCTGCTGGGTGAACAGGTACGGGACTGGGGGCAGGTTAATCGGCGCGCATACGTTACCGCGTGGAGCAAGGGCTCGCGTGAGCGTATTGGAACTTTGTTGCGTGAAAACGGCGTTGCGACCCAAAGCTATGATAGTTGGGAGCAGGCTAAAAAGGCCAAACCCGGCTCGGTGGGGCTTCTGACACTTGGCCTTGAACGTGGCTTTGTGGCTGAAGATATGGCGTTTGTGTCCGAGCAGGATCTGCTGGGCGAACGGATTGGCCGACCACCGCGCCGCCGCCGCCGTGCGGATGAACTGATTGCCGAAGCTGGAGAAATAACAGCGGGTGATCTGGTGGTGCATCAGGATTACGGTATTGGCCGCTACGATGGGCTTGAAACAGTCAGCGTTGGGGTGGCCCCGCATGATTGTTTGCGGCTGCTGTATGACGGTAATGAAAAGCTGTATCTGCCCGTCGAAAATATCGAGCTTCTAAGCCGTTTTGGGTCTGATCAGGCTGGTGTGCCGCTGGATAAGTTGGGCGGCGTTGCGTGGCAGGGCCGCAAGGCGCGGATGAAGCAGCGCATCCGTGATATGGCTTCCGAACTGATCAGGACAGCAGCGGCGCGCGCCTTGAAAGAGGCTCCGGTTCTGGCCCCGGCGGAGGGGCTGTGGGACGAATTCTGTGCCCGCTTCCCGTTTGTCGAGACCGATGATCAGGCCCGTGCGATTGCCGATGTGCTGGAGGATATGGGGTCTGGCCGTCCGATGGACCGGCTGGTCTGCGGGGATGTCGGGTTTGGTAAAACCGAAGTCGCGCTGCGTGCTGCGTTTGTCGCGGCAATGTCAGGTGGGCAGGTAGCGGTGGTGGTGCCAACAACATTGTTGGCACGTCAGCATTACCGCACGTTTGCCGCACGGTTTGAGGGCTTTCCCATAAAATTTGCCCAGCTTTCCCGCATGGTAACGGCCAAGGACGCCACGGCCGTGCGCAAGGGTATGGAAGACGGTTCGGTCAACGTTGTGATCGGAACCCATGCGCTGCTGGCGAAAACCGTGAAGTTTGCTGCGCTCGAATTGCTGATTATTGATGAAGAACAGCATTTTGGCGTGAAGCATAAAGAAAAGCTGAAGGCACTGCGTGAAGACGTGCATGTGCTGACCCTTTCGGCCACCCCGCTGCCCCGAACCTTGCAGCTTTCCCTGTCCGGGGTGCGGGAAATGAGCCTGATTGCTACTCCGCCCACAGACAGGCTGGCCGTTCGCACGTTCATCATGCCATTTGATAGTGTGGTGATTCGTGAGGCTATTCAGCGTGAGCGCTTCCGTGGGGGGCAGATTTTCTGCGTGGCCCCCCGCATTGAAGACCTTGATCGTCTGGCAGAGCGTTTGGCCGCCATTGTGCCGGATGCCAAACTGGTGCAGGCACATGGCAGGCTGACACCGACTGAACTTGAACGTGTCATGACCGAGTTTTCGGACGGCAAATATGACATCCTGCTGTCCACCAATATTGTGGAAAGCGGTCTGGATATGCCAGCCGTAAACACCCTGATTATCCATCGGGCCGATATGTTCGGCCTTGGGCAGTTGTATCAGCTTCGTGGGCGTGTGGGGCGTGGCAAACAGCGTGGCTACGCTTATCTGACATGGCCGCAAACGCATGTTTTATCGGCATCAGCCCAGAAGCGGCTTGAGGTCATGCAGACGCTCGACACATTGGGGGCGGGCTTTACACTTGCGTCTCATGATCTGGATTTGCGTGGTGCGGGTAATCTGCTGGGTGACCAGCAGTCGGGCCATGTGCGTGAAGTCGGGATTGAGCTTTATCAGCAGATGCTGGAAGACGCTGTGGCTGATCTGCGCGCCGATGCTAGCCGCAGACGTGCGGAAGACAGGGACTGGACGCCCAACATTATTGTCGGGTTGCCAGTGCTTATTCCGGTTGATTACGTGCCAGACCTGCCCGTCAGGTTGGGCCTTTATCGGCGTATCAGCGGTTTGGCATCAGATGCTGAACTTGAAGCAATGGAAGCTGAACTGGTGGACCGCTTCGGCGCTGTGCCGCCAGAAGTCAAAAACCTTCTGGATATTGTTGATCTTAAAAGATTATGCCGCGCATCGGGTATTGAGCGGCTGGAGGCTGGGCCGAAGGGCATGGTGCTTCAGTTCCGGCATAACGCGTTCCGTAACCCTGCCGGGTTGGTGCAATGGATGGGGCGCTGGAAAGATGGTGTGGTACGGCTACGCACAGACCATAAACTTGCGGTTGTGCGTGAATTGACCAATGTGCAGCGGATTGATCTGGCCCGACGCGTACTGCGTGATCTGGCGAAGTTGGCGCAGAAAGTACCGGCAGAAGCTGCGTAGGCTACGAGCAGATTCGGCTGAAAGCCGTTCAATAGTGCAAGAAAAAGGGCTGCTCTCTTTCAAAGAGAGCAGCCCTTTTTAATTATTTAAGCGGGAGCGGGAAGCCATTGACCGTCAATACACCGCCCTGCCAGCTTGTGTTCCAGACATTTGCACCACCCTGCGCATGACTGACAAGCCGGGCGAGCACCAGCCCAGCGGCCAGTTTCATTTGTTTGGCGGCTCGGGCTTTTTCAATCAGGGATTCCAGTTCCGTGATCTCAAGATGACCAGAGGCTGACGTGGCGTTCACATTCCCTGTCAGCGTTGCCGTGCCGTTCCCTTTCAGGTGTACCGAATCACGTTCGGCATCAAAATTGGAAATGGTAACGTGCACTGCCGGGGCCTGCTCCGCTTTGCCACCAATGGCAGCCATCAGGGCCGGAAGTTCGGACGACGGCAATGAAAAGGCTGCATGGGCAGCTGAAGGCAGAAGGTCCTGATTGGCCACGTTTCGAAATGAGAGCCCGGTTAGCGCAAGGGTTGCCGCACTGGTGTGGGCACTGCTGCTACCTTCCAGCTTAAGGTGCGCACTACCAATGCCAACATGCGCAGTGCCGCGGGCAATAGTGGCACCAGACCAGGTCAGATCATAAGTGCCACCGGCTTTCAGGCCTTTGGCAACGGCTTCCCCTTGTGTCTGAAGCCAGTCTGAACATGCTGCGTTGTGGTGGCCAGTCATGGCGGAGACAAGCAGAAGGGACGCAGCATCCGCCTGATTTTGCACATTGGTGTCATCACCACTGGGTGCGACGTAATGCATCTGCTTGACCGTAAGCATTGTGCCGCCATCGGGTGTGCGTACGGTCGTGCTGTCATAGGACACATCGTGCCCTGAAGACTGCGTGCCGCCATGGGTGATGACGGCACAACTGGCAGGCGGAGCCGCCTGTGCCTGTCCGGCAAAGAGGACAGAAATGCAGGAGACGCCAATGCTCACGAGCGTGAGAGAGGCCAGGGGAGGAATGGTGTGTGCTTTCATTTGTGCGTAAAGGTGGCGTAAGCAGACGGCTTACGCAATCTGGATGTGAAAAATAGTGCGGTTTTGTCAGTTTAGGCCCGCACAGAAGGCAGGAAAGACTTTCGCAGCATGTTTGGACTGGACCCGTTTCTTCTCAGCCTGATTGGCACCGTGCTGCTGGCGACTTTTTTCCCCTGCCATGGCGATGCTGTACCGGTTTTTCGGTGGCTGGCCATTGTCGTCATTGCCATGATGTTTTTTTTGCAAGGTGCCCGTCTTTCACGCAAAGCCGTGGTTGATGGTCTGACTGCCTGGCGTCTGCATTTGATGATTCTGTGCAGCACGTTTGTGTTGTTTCCGCTACTGGGGCTGGCGCTTCACGCTGTTATGCCGGGACTGTTGCAGAACGAGGTGTGGCTGGGCGTGCTGTTTCTGTGCTGTCTGCCATCGACCGTGCAATCATCGATTGCGTTTACCTCCATTGGTGGCGGGAATGTGCCTGCTGCCGTTTGTGCGGCTACCGCTTCAAACGTGTTCGGTATTTTCATCACACCGTTTCTGGTGGGGCTGGTGCTGGCACGCCATGGCGCGCAATCAGGCAGCGTGATGGATATTGTCTTTCAGCTTCTGTTGCCGTTTGTGCTGGGCCAGATTTTGCAGCCCTGGATTGGTGACTGGGCACATCGCAATAAAAAGCTGCTGTCCATGACGGATCGCGGGTCTATCCTGATTGTGGTGTACACCGCGTTTAGTGATGCCGTGATGCAGGGGCTGTGGCATCGCCTTCCAGTCAGTCAGCTTGGTCTGATTGCGGTTGTCGATTTTCTGCTGCTGGTATGTGTGCTGGTTATTACCGCATTTGGAAGCCGCCTGAGCGGTATGCCGCTGCGGGATGAAATTGCGGTTGTGTTCTGCGGGTCAAAAAAGACGTTGGCATCGGGCGTGCCAATGGCGAATGTTCTGTTCCCTGCAGCGTCGGTCGGGCTGATTGTCCTGCCTCTGATGATCTATCACCAGATTCAATTGTTTGTCTGTGCAGTTCTGGCGCGTAAATTTGCAGCTATGACAAAGGCGAAAGAGGCCGAACAAGGAGCACAGTCATCCCCAATGGTGGAAGGCTGAGACATGGCCGGGTTTGATCCTGATAACTGGAAAGAACTGCGCCGGCTTGGCCACACGATGCTGGATGAGATGTTTGATAATATTCAGAACGTTGCATCAGGGCCAGTATGGCAGCCTATGCCAGAGTCTGTGAGACAAGGCTTCAAGGAAGAATTACTCCCTAAACAGGGCGTAGCGCTTTCCCAGCTTTATCAGCAATTTACGCAAACTGTATTGCCTTATGGAGTGGGTAATCGGCATCCACGCTTTATGGGGTGGGTGCATGGCGGTGGCACTGTTCAGGGCATGTTGGCTGAGATGCTGGCGGCAGGATTGAACGCCAACCTGGGTGGCAGAAACCATGCGCCGGTTGAAGTGGAGCGCATGGTTATTCGCTGGACAGCAACGCTGCTGGGTTTCCCTGAAACGGCAACGGGTGTTCTGGTAACAGGGTCATCCATGGCGAATTTTATCGCCATTATTACCGCTAGCCGGGCTGCCCCAGACGGTGTGCAGATGCGTGCAAATGGACTGAATGGGCGCAAGCTGGTGGGGTATGCCGCGCAAACAGCTCACGGCTGCATTGCCCGCGCGTTTGATATGGCGGGGCTGGGTACAGATGCTTTGCGCCGTGTGCCGATTAATGCTGCATTTCAAATGGATATGACGGCCCTTCGTGCGATGATTATGCAGGACAGAGCCGCAGGGTATGAGCCGTTTCTGGTTGTGGGCACCGCAGGGACAGTCGATACCGGATCGATTGATCCGCTTTCTGATCTGGCGATTTTTGCGCGACAGGAAGGACTATGGTTTCACGTTGATGGTGCATTTGGCGCATTGGCGCGCCTATCTCCTCACTATCAATCCGCATTGGACGGTATGGAGCAGGCCGACAGCATTGCTCTCGATTTTCATAAATGGGCGCAAACCCCTTATGATGCAGGCTGTGTTCTGGTCCGGGAGGAAGGAAAGCAGGCTGCGGCCTTCGCGCAGACTTTGGCGTATCTGTCGCGTGAGGACCGAGGACTGGCAGCAGGCGCACCGTGGTTTTGTGATTTGGGACCAGATTTATCGCGTGGCTTTCGGGCTTTGAAAGTGTGGTTCACGCTGGCTGGGTTTGGCACGGAAGGGTTGGGGCAGGTTGTCACCAACAGTTGCAACGTTGCCCGTTATCTGGCCGATCAAGTGGATACATTGCCCTATCTGGAGCGGCTGGCCCCTGTGGCTTTGAACATTGTCTGTTTTCGCGTTGTTGTGGAAGACGAAAATCTGGACACGCTGAACACAGAACTTGTGAAGGACCTACAGGAAAGCGGGATTGCTGCGCCGTCTACGACAACCCTGCATGGCAAGCGCGCTATTCGGGCAGCGATTGTAAACCACCGCACGACAGAAGCCGATATTGATATTCTGCTGGACGCACTGGCTGCGGCGACTGAAACCCGGACAGGAAAAACCCTGAACCGGGAGTAAGTCGGATTTTTACCTACGTGAGCGCGCCTTACGGCGGCCACGCATGGCGCTTTTTTCGTCAAAAAGGCCGGAAAGAGCCTGTAACATGGTGCCGCCCAGTTCTTCGGCATCAGTAATAGTGACGGCGCGCTGATAGTAGCGCCCAACGTCATGCCCAATACCAATAGCGGTCAGTTCTACCGGGCTGCGGTCTTCAATCATGTGGATCACCTCGCGCAGATGATCTTCAAGGTAGGAGCCGGGATTGACGGATAAGGTGCTGTCATCAACCGGTGCACCGTCAGAGATAACCATAAGGATCTTGCGCGATTCCGTACGGTTTTTCAGACGCTTCCATGCCCACAGCAGGGCTTCGCCGTCGATGTTCTCTTTCAGCAGGCCTTCACGCAGCATCAATCCCAGATTGATGCGGGCACGCCGCCACGGCATATCCGCAGCCTTGTAGATGATATGGCGCAGATCATTCAGTCGGCCGGGTTCTGGCGGTTTACCATCCTGCAACCATTTCTCACGGCTTTGACCGCCTTTCCATGCACGCGTGGTAAACCCAAGAATTTCTACTTTTACGCCACAGCGTTCAAGCGTGCGGGCCAGAATATCGCCGCAGGATGCTGCAACGGAAATTGGTCGCCCTCGCATGGAGCCAGAATTATCAATTAGCAGTGTGACAACCGTATCACGGAAATCGGTATCGCGTTCCTGTTTGTAGGAAAGCGAGAGCAGGGGGTTGACCACCACGCGTGACAGACGGCCTGCGTCAAGCAGGCCATCTTCCATATCAAACTCCCAGGAGCGGGTTTGTTGGGCCATCAGGCGGCGCTGCAACTTGTTTGCAAGCCGCGAGACGACACCATGCAGGGTTGCCAGTTGTAGGTCTAACTGGTGCCGAAGACGATTGAGTTCTTCCGGGTCACACAGATCTTCTGCTCGGATTTCTTCGTCAAAAGCGGTGGTGTAGGCATGATAGGTCTTGGCGGTTTCACCGGGTGGTGTTTCCGGGCGGCTGCCCGGCCCGGCTGCATCGCCAGTACCTTCCGCACCGCTACCTTCGGTTTCTTCCTCCATCATGTCTGGGGAGGATTCACCGCTGCCAGCCATTAACTGGGGCTGCGGTGCTGCTTCTGTGGCTTCTGGTTCAGCAGGGGGGGCGTTTTCTTCCGCTTCTGGCGGAGACGCATCATTTTCATCCTGCGAGTCAGAAGCGTCTGATCCGTCTTCATCCTCCTCCATCTCATCGGAGGGAAGATCATCTTCCGTCAGTGCACATGCTGCAAGTAGTTGGCGGGAGGCACGGGCATATGCTGCCTGATCATCCTGATACGTTTTGAGGCTTGAGAGAGCCTGCTTCGCCTTCGGAGGAAGTGTTTCGCGCCATTTATCAAGAATACCCTGTGCAACAACCGGAGAAGGTTCTCCAGTCAGGGCTTCCCGGGCCAGTAATTCAAGGGCAATAGCAGGCGAAAGCTGTTCTGCGTCCGTCATGCGGTCAAGGCCGCCGTCACGGCAGTCTTGTTCAAGACGTTCGCGCAGGTTGGCAGCTACCCCCTTCATATGACGGGCACCCACGGCTTCAATCCGTGCCTGCTCAAGGGCGTCGTACACATCTCGTGCGGTGCTGTCGTCAGGTGTGCGAACCTGATGCAGGCTGGCATCATGATGTTTCAGCCGAAGGGCCTGTGCATCTGCCGTGCCGCGAATACGCCTGATTTCGTCATCCCGCAGATGGCGGGATGGCTGCTGAAGACGTACCTTTCCGCCCAGACTAAGCGGCGGCACCGGCATGCTGCCGGTGTGGAACGAGACGTCCGTTTCCCGCTGCCCGCTTAGGGCGCGCAGGGTCGCCGCCGTGGCCTGCTTGAAGGCGTCAATCCGGTCTTCGGTGTCTGATGCGCCTTGGTTCCGATTGTGGCCACGAGGGGGGGCAGATGCCCCTTTTCTGCTGTCAGACATTCAAAAACCGCTCTTTCTTCACGCTTCAGAAGCCCTTTTTGGGCAGCGGGCTGGCGTTAAAGCAGCGCTGGTAATATTCAGCCACCATGTTGCGTTCTGCTTCGTCGCATTTGTTCAGGAACGTGACGCGGAAAGCAAATGCGGTATCTTTGAAAATCCGCTCATTTTCAGCCCACGCAATAACAGACCGTGGTGACATGACGGTTGAAAGATCGCCCGCCATGAAGCCTGCGCGGGTCAGGTTGGCCAGTGCCACCATGTTTTCAATCGTGCCACGGGTTGCCTTGTCTTCCGGGTCAATCCCCAGACGGGACAGAACAATACCAACTTCCTGCGCGTGGGGCAGATAATTCAGGGATGTGACAATGTTCCAGCGATCCATCTGGCCCTGATTGATCTGCTGGGTGCCGTGGTACAGGCCTGTGGTATCACCCAGCCCGATGGTGTTGGCGGTTGCAAACAGGCGGAACCACGGATGCGGCTTGATAACGCGATTCTGGTCAAGCAGCGTGAGCTGGCCTTCTACTTCCAGCACACGCTGAATAACGAACATGACGTCCGGGCGGCCAGCATCATATTCGTCAAAGACCAGCGCGCACGGGTGTTGCAGACACCACGGCAGCAGGCCTTCCTGAAATTCGGTAATCTGCTGACCATCTCGCACGACAATGGCGTCTTTGCCGACCAGATCAATACGGGAGACGTGGCTGTCTAGATTGATACGGATACAGGGCCAGTTCAGGCGTGCCGCAATTTGTTCAATGTGAGAGGATTTACCCGTACCGTGAAAACCCTGCACCATCACGCGGCGATTAAAGGCGAACCCGGCCAGAATGGACAATGTTGTGTCGTGGTCAAACAGATAAGCAGGATCAATTTCAGGCACATGTTCCGTACGCAGGGAAAAGGCCGGAACGGTAAGGTCTGAATCCAGCCCGAAAACGTCACGGACTGATACCTCACGGTCAGGCTCTGACAGTGCTGAAATCGGGGGGAGTTCACCCGTAGAAACCGGGCTTGCAGAATCAGTCATTCTTTATCCGTCTGATATGTTTGGCGCTCTAGGCTGGTGTGGCGCGCTCGGGGCTCGGTAGCGGAAGATGGGCTGACAGGATGGCACGATCAGCCAGCTTTTTCGAGACCCTCTGCCATAAGATGTGACCTCACAATCGTGAAGGCAACATTGATAACCTTCAAACGCTCCTCCGCATCACGGTCCCCGTTGTTGGTATCAGGGTGGTGCTTGCGGGCAAGCGTACGATAGCGGGCTTTTGCTTCATCAAGAGTAACTGGCCAGTCCAACCCCAGTGTGGCTAAAGGTTCGATCAGCCCTTCAGGGGCGCGGGGCATAGCTGCCTGACGTTTGCGTTCAGCGCGGGCACGGCGATTTCGGCCTAGAATATCGAGCGGATCAAGAACTTCTTCTTCATCAAAACTCTGACGGCGAGGGCGGGCAGCGCTTTGGCCAAACGCCCACGATGGCCGATCCCATGCGATATCGGCACGCAGATGCGCTTCTATCTGGCCGGGAGACATACCTTTGTAATAATCCCACCGCGCATTATATTCCCGTACATGCTCAAGACAGAACCAGTAATACTGGTTGAGCGTTTCGCGTGAACGAGGTGCACGGTACCCGGCGGGTTTATCGCAGTTTGGCATATCACAACAGCGCTGCGGGGCGTCCGGATCCGGATCGAACGCCCTGTGACGGGTATTCCTTCGCTTCATCATCAGGGTTATGTGCGTCATGAACCGTTCTGTGCAAGGGGTAAGATATGGCTTCGCTACGCAATACTGCATCGACACAGCAGGCAGAGGGTATACGGGCGCACCGCGTACGTGATGCTCTGACTGCCGCATTTGCACCGCAAAAGCTGGACATTCAGGACGAAAGTAGCCGGCACGCGCATCATGTTGCCATGACCCGCGGGCCGGAAGCCGGAGCAACTGAAACGCACTTCAGGGTGGTGTTGGTCAGCAAGCTGTTTGAAGGCGTGAGCCGGGTGAATCGGTCACGTATGGTGCATGATTCATTAAGCTATGAATTTGGCAGCGGCCTGCATGCACTGGCACTGACTCTGCGGACCCCGGAAGAGGATGCAGCCCTTTCATGAAACATTCTGACACAAGGCCAGTCAGGAAAGGTCATTTGACCCGGCGCACTCTGGTAGCCCTTGCTCCGCTTGCTCTGGCAGCCTGCGCAACTGGGCAGACTGGGGGTAGGGGTGCCGGGCAGACTGACACGGCGCGAGTTGAAGCCTATTTACGAACAGTCAGTCTGAACAACGTGCCGTTTACCCAGACATGGCCCAACGGGACCGTGGGAGGAGGTCTGTTGACCTATCATGCAGGGTATCTGCATCTGGTTTATACAGCGCCTCATGCAATGGATCTGGAAGCTTCGGGCTCCCACGCGGTGTTCAAGGATAGTCAGGCCGGATCTGAAACCCGTATGGGGTTGGCCCACAACCCACTGGGCTTATTGATGGGTAACCCCATCCAGCTTTCCGGCCCGGTGAGTGTCACGGATATTCAGAAACCACCGGGTATAATGCAGGTTTCCCTTACCCGGACTGAAAACCCCTCACAGGGGCTAGTGACCCTTATTTTTAAGGATAATGGCCGCACGCTTAGCCTGTTTGAAATCCGCATTGTGGATGAGCGGCGTCACACATTATTCATTCGGCTTCAATAGGGGTGAATGCGGACGGCTGACTACCGAAAATAGCTCTCCAGTTTTCAGCGAGGGCTGCATCAAGCTGTGAAAACGTCACAGGCAGCCCGAGTTTGTGGAAGCTTGTGACGCCGAACTCCCGAATACCGCAGGGAACGATACCATCGAAATCTGCGAGGGTAGGGTGCAAGTTGATGGAAACACCATGCCAACTGACCCAGCGTGAAACACGGACACCGATAGCCGCAATTTTCTCTTCCAGTCCGGTTTTAGGGTCAATTACCCACACACCGACACGTCCATCCCGGATTTCACCCTTGAGGCCAAACTGCGCCAAAGTGCGGATGACCCAAGCCTCTAATGCGTGAACGTAGGCTCTTAAGTCTCTTTCTGGAACACTGCCGTGTGGATGATGCAAATCCATCATCACATAAGCGATTCGTTGCCCTGGGCCGTGATAAGTCCACTGGCCGCCGCGCCCGGCGTCATATGTTGGGTAATGGTTAGGGTTGAACAGGTCCGCTGGTTTGGCTGAGGTTCCCGCAGTGTAAAGCGGGGGGTGTTCAAGTAGCCATACGCGTTCACGGGCATCATGAGCCCGAATATTCTGGGCAATATCCTGCATGCGTGTGAATGCGTAAGGGTAAGGGACGGGGTTTTTACTGATTTCCCATAAAAAGTCGTTTTGAGTCATTGCCGCCTGATGTTGGTTCGGTTATAGGGCTTCTCACCAAACGGTATCGCTTTTTCGATGCTGATTGTCACGGGGCGGCCGTGGCGGAATGGTAGACGCGCAAGCTTGAGGTGCTTGTGGGGGAATACCCCGTGGAAGTTCGAGTCTTCTCGGCCGCACCATTTTCAACTCCCGGAAAATTCAGTATTTTTTAAAGCTGGTTTTTCCCGGAGTTGATTTCTTTTGAGATAATTTTTGTCAAAAATTCAATAAAACGAGAGCCCTGCCATATTCAGGCCTCTCTTTGCCTGTTTAAAAAACGGACAAACGGTTGCGTCGGTGTGGCCCCACGAAAATTCGACGTAAATATTTTTCGGGCAGTTTTCTCAGGCAAAGCTGCTAGTTTGATTTGACGAAAAGGGCTGCACACGATTAGCTGCCTGCGGCGCAATTCGTTGAAACTGAACTTTTAATTAAGGTGTCATATTCGTGTCCAAGCCCAAGCCTTTACGTAAAGCGGTCCTGCCTGTTGCAGGGCTAGGCACACGCTTCCTGCCAGCAACCAAGGCCATGCCAAAGGAAATGCTGACAGTCGTTGACCGGCCCCTGATTCAATATGCGATTGATGAAGCACGTGAAGCTGGCATTGAAGAGTTCTGCCTGATCACTGGCCGCG
Source organism: Acetobacter indonesiensis (assembly GCF_000963945.1). Lineage (GTDB taxonomy): Bacteria > Pseudomonadota > Alphaproteobacteria > Acetobacterales > Acetobacteraceae > Acetobacter > Acetobacter indonesiensis. The sequence goes on from NZ_BAMW01000045.1 coordinate 73,771, forward strand.
GCAAGGACTCCCTGATCGACTATTTTGATATTGCTTACGAACTTGAAGCGACCCTGCGGGAACGCAACAAGATTGAAAGCCTGAAAGCTCTTGAGCCCAGCTCAATCGAAGCCGGTTCTCTGGTTGCAGTCCGTCAGCAGGAACCCCTGGGGCTCGGTCACGCCATCTGGTGTGCGCGTAGCTTCATTGGTGATGATCCGTTTGCTATTCTGCTGCCTGACGATATCGTCCAGTCTAAAACGTCCTGCATGAAGCAGCTTGCGGATGCGTACTACCAGACTGGCGGCAGTGTTGTTGCCGTGACCGAAGTGCCTAAAGAGCACACCAACCGTTATGGTATTCTGAAAACCGGTGCAGATGATGGGCGTCTGGTGGAAGTGCAGGGGTTGGTTGAAAAGCCCAAGCCAGAGGAAGCCCCTTCAAACCTATCTATCATTGGTCGTTACATTTTGACGCCTGACGTCATGCCGCACTTGTCGAAGCTGGAAAAAGGTGCCGGTGGGGAAGTTCAGTTGACTGACGCAATGGCCAAAACCATTGGACACGTACCATTCCACGGCTTGCGCTACGAAGGCCGTCGTTTTGACTGCGGTAACAAGGTTGGTTTCCTTGAGGCACAGATCGCGTTCTCACTTGAACGTCCTGATCTGGCGGATGACGTGAAAGCCTTCCTGAAGACTTATACGCAGGGTCTCTAAGGGAAGGGCTGCGTTAGCGCAGCTTTTCACAATAGAAGACTAAGAACAATAGGCATGTTGAGGCGTATGTTTTAGCGTGCCAAATGTTAGGAAAAGGCGGTTGATGAAGTTTCGTCACCGCCTTTTTTGTTTCTCCCTTTACATTGCAGCAACGCACATTACGTAATGCGGTCTCTTTCTATTTGGGTTTCGACATTATGAAAGCCTGCTGCTATATAGTGGACCTATGTTGTCCTCTTTAATTGATCCTGCGGGACGTCGTATTTCTTATCTTCGTGTATCGGTCACGGATCGATGTGACATGCGATGTGTGTATTGCATGTCAGAAAGCATGACGTTTCTGCCGCGAGCAGATGTGCTTGATTTTGAAGAATTACTACGCCTCTGTCAGGTCTTTGTTCAGCATGGTGTCAAAAAGCTGCGGATTACGGGCGGCGAACCTTTGGTCAGAAAAGATATTGGTTCTTTTTTTCAGGCTTTAGGGCAGTGGCTGCATCACCCCGCACAGCAGGGATCTCTGGACGAACTCACCCTGACAACAAATGGGAGTAGGCTGGGTTTGTACGCCGAAACACTTTTCAAAGCGGGTGTTCGGCGTGTGAATGTTAGTCTGGATACGTTGGATGAGGGACGATTTGCGCGGATAACACGGCGGGGCAAACTTTCTGCAACGCTTGATGGTATTCGTGCTGCCCGTGCCGCAGGACTTGCTGTTCGGATCAATACGGTGGCGATGGCTGGCGTCAATGATGACGAATTCGATACCATGCTGTCATGGTGTGGAGAGATTGGCGCTGATCTCTGCCTGATTGAAACTATGCCCATGGGGGAAACGGGCGAAGACCGAACGGCTACGTATCTACCGCTATCTGAAGTCAAGGCACAACTCGCCAAGCGCTGGACGCTTGAGCCTTTGCTCGACCGTACAGCAGGACCGGCACGCTATATGCGTGTGGCAGAAACGGGACGGCGGATAGGGTTTATTACCCCTATGAGCCATAATTTTTGTGACAGTTGCAATCGGGTCAGATTGTCCTGCACAGGGCGGCTATATACCTGCCTGGGGCAGGAAGATGGCATTGATCTGCGTGACATCATGCGCTCTGGCGGAGACGATGAAGCACTGCTGGCGGGTATTCAGGCAGCTATTACGCTCAAACCTCGGGGTCACGACTTCATGCTTGGGGTTCGGCCGGGTGAAGTTTCAGGGCCGACCCGACATATGAGTGTGACGGGCGGGTAATTTATTACGCGGTGTTTTTCGGTGATGGTGTGTCAGTTAGCGCCGATGCAAGCGAGTGCGTAAATTGTCCCGGCTTTAACGGGTGTGGCTGGTCTGGGCTTGGGGTCCAGGCCGTGAGAACGGCGATGTGAAGCGGCATGGCAAAAGTGCCATCAGGATCAGTTTCAAGTTCTGCGGCAGCAGCCGGGAAGAGCATACGGGGCGGTGTTGTCTTACTGCGTAAAGTTAACGCATTTGTTTCCCCTGCGGCGCGCAGATCCTGCAAAAGCCCCGTTAGGGAGCGGTAGCGTAGATCAAGTTTCTCCGTATCAACCACAGGCAATGCAAACCCAGTACGTTGCAAAAGCTGCGCGCAGCTTTGTTGCGTTGGAAGTGGGGAGACACGGGGGGATACACCGTCGCATAAAGCCAGTTCCGCCATTTCCAGCGCGTGCTTTAACGGGCGCAGAGTGGGAAGAATGGGCATGCTGGCTAAAAACAACCCATCGGGTCGCAGAATATGGCGGATCTGGGCAAGGGTGCCCGGTAGGTCATTAATCCAGTGCAAAGAAAGGTTTGCGACAACCAGATCAAAACTATGCTGTGCGAAAGGCAGATGTTCGTAGTTTACGCAAACATTTGGGTGTGCAGCCTGTTGGCTGGCTGGAAGCGTTTCCTGGCAGGACACGACGGTCATGCCCCGTTTTTCAAGCAAGGGTGCTACGGTGCCTTGCCCCCCCAGATCAAGCGCGGAAGAAAGGGGGCGAGTGATATCGTCCAATCGTTCCAGCAAAATGTCTGTTGCGGCATTCAGGATAGGGGAAATTTTTTGGAATGTGTGTGCTGCGCGAGCTTTATGGTTTCGGACAGCACGGCGGTCAAAAATATCAGGGGCAGGCATGACACGCACTCTGCCTATGTCTTGCAGGCTTGCCAAGCTGGTGTGCAATGACATCTGAGGGAACACACCCTGTGCGACTGCCCATGCGCATTGCGAGAGCTGCCGGGCAATTTGTTCTGGATACTCTTTTTCCACCATCCTGTCAGTTGTGTGGTGCAGAAACAGACAGGGCTGGCTTGCTGTGCATTGACTGTTTCAAACGGCTGACTCCCATCAATGCGCCATTTTGCCGGAAATGCGGGCACCCGCAGCCCTCTGCGGCATATTTGAATGAAATGGGCTGTTGTGCACAGTGCGAACGAAGCCCACCTGTATGGAATGAAGCCCGAGGTGCGTTTCTTTATGACAAGGCTGCGAAAGACCTTATTCTTCAGCTGAAATATGCGGATAGGCAGGAGCACGCGCGTTTTCTGGGCGATAAAATATGCCGGGTGGCGCTGGGAGTATTAGATCAAGCTTGCATTGTTGTGCCTGTGCCAGTGCATAGAAAGCGGCTTCTAAAACGGCGATATAATCAGGCTGCATTACTGGCTTGGGTAGTGTCAAAACAGGCAGAAGCCCAGTGTTTGCCGGATGCGTTGGTGCGCGTCACGCCGACAAATAGCCTTGCAGGCTTTTCGCGTCAGGAGCGTTATCGTGAACTCGCTGAAGCCATTGTCGTGAAGCCGAGATATAAAGATGAACTGGCAGGCAAGAACATCGTTCTGGTGGATGACGTTTTAACATCAGGGGCAACAGCGTCGGCGTGTACCAAGGCTCTCAAGGCCGCAGGCGCCACCTCTGTCAGTGTGCTGGTTGCGGCACTGGTGCCAGGGCAAAGCGATGGGGATCTTGATTTTCCGGTATCTGGTGGATGATACAGGTGTGAAAAACTTCGGCACTCTGTCGTTGAGTGTCATTGAGCGCGGTATATGCCCGCATAAGTTGAAAAAGGAGAGCCGAATTTATGGCCAACATCGAAATCTACACACAACCCGGCTGTCCCTATTGTGTGCGTGCCGTACAGTTGCTGCAAAGCAAGAACGTTCCTTTTCAGGAAATCAATGCGCCACGCGGTACCCCTGAACGCGAGCAGGCGTATGAACGTTCAGGTGGTCGTACAACTGTTCCGCAGGTTTTTGTAGGCGAGAAAGCTTTGGGCGGATGTGATGATCTGATGGCTTTGGAGCGTCAGGGTAAACTGGATGCTGCACTTGGGATCGGCTAACAGGCCATACATGTTAGGTCGGATAAAGAGATCATGATCTGCTACCAGTTGTGCTGTGCAAATGACCATTATTTTGAGGGATGGTACCGTGATAGTGCCGCATTTGCACAGTTGCAGCAAAAGGGTCTGTTAAGCTGCCCTCATTGTGGTTTTTCTGACGTAAGGCAGGCTCTGATGGCCCCGGCTATTACCAAAGGGCGGTCGGAGAAAAAGCAGCCAGCCAGACCAGCGGATAATCAGCCTGTTTCGCAAGAGACGGATCAGAACGTAGTGCCGGTTCAGCGTGCTCCTTTATCAGATCAGATGATTGTTGCCTTTCAGAAGATCCGTCAGACGGTTGAGCAGAATTGCGAAAACATGGGTGACCGGTTTGCTAAAGAAGCTGTAAGGATTCACCACGGTGAAGCTGAGGAACGCGGTATCTACGGCACTGCGACAGAAAAAGAGCAGAACATGTTGCGGGAAGAAGGCGTTGATGTGCTGACTGTGCCTTGGGTAAGGCGGGCGGACAGCTAACGCTAAAGGCAGCTATTCAACAATTTGGAGTGTGCCGTGTGGTCTGGCCCGCCGAATATAATAGAGAAAGTCAGTCGGTCAGACTGTTTCAGGATGGAGAAGAGAAGGGTGAGCAAAAAAAACAGGTGGCTTGCGGCATTTCTTTATCCCATCCTGATGTGCGCTATGCTTCTTGTGCCGGCAGTAGTTCGTGCGGCAGACAAAGCACCAGATGACGATTTTATGGGGTATTGGCTTAGTCAGGGGCACGATGGCGTTTTTCTGATTGGACGATGTGGCGACACAGTCTGCGGGCATCTGGTCGGGCTTCAATATGAGGGTACCGATGTCCCGCGTGATAAGAACGGTAAGTCCGAATGTAACCTGCTGATGTTGACCGAGTTTCGACCATCTTCAGACGATAACGGACGCTGGCATGGCAAAATTCTGGACCCTGACACAGGGCATATCTACCAGTCGCAAATCTGGTCCCCGCGTAAAGATGTTCTAAAATTGCGCGGTTACATTGGGTTGCCACTGTTTGGGGAAACACAGACATGGACGCGCTATACCGGCACACTCGGTCCTGTCTGCAAGATGCCGCATTAGGCCTTCTATAAAATTAAGAATAACAAGGCGATTGTTCATGACACATACGTTCTCCCGCCGTCTGTTCGGTCTGGGTAGTCTGGCAGGTGCCGTAACGGTAACATTCCCAGCCTACGCTGCCGATGACACAGCCAAAGCACCTGCGCAGGACGATCAGAAACCGTCAGGGCGGACGTTCTGTTATGTGGGTGGTTATACCCAGCATGGTCCGCCCGGCGGGAATGGAGAAGGTATTACTGTTTTCGAGATGGATCAGAAAACAGGTGTGCTGACTAACCTGATGACGTTTACGGATATTGCCAGCCCGTCTTACATCGTGCTCTCACCCGATAAGCGGTTTCTATACGCCGTCAGTGAAATCAATGATTTCAATACAGCGCATAGCGGGGCCGTCACGGCCTTTTCCATAGATCATAGTACGGGCGCTTTGACCAAGCTGAACACTGTGGAGTCAGGAGGGGCCGACCCTGCGCACCTTAGCGTTCACCCTTCCGGGCGATATGTGCTGGTGGCCAACTACACGGGCGGAACTGTAGGCGTCATTCATGTGCAGGCGGATGGCTCACTTGGTCGGATGACCGATCTGATTCACAACACTGGTCCACGTATGCCAGACCGTGCAGCGGATAATCCGCCGGGTAATTTTGCCGTCAGTGATCATTCATCTGCTCATCCGCATATGGTGAAAGCTGACCCAACGGGAAAATTCGTTCTGGTCATGGATGCAGGGTTGGACCGCGTCTACGTCTGGACCATCAATCTCACGACCGGCAAACTGACGCCTGCGGCTGTTCCATTTACGACCATGACGCCCGGTTCCGCCCCCCGTCATTTTCAGTTCGGGTCAGAAGGGCATAAGCTTTATCTGCTGTGTGAACAGGACTCAAAGGTGGTTGTCGCGGATTTTGACCCACAAAGTGGCAAAATATCCCCCGTGCAGACTGTCAGCAGCGTGACAGCCCATTTCCGTGGCAGCACCTTGGCTGCGGGGATCCTGCTGTCTCCAGACGAACGGTTTTTATATGTTTCAAACCGATTGGGGGATTCGTTGGCAGTGTTTCAGGTTGCCAAGGATGGTGGCCTGACACTGGTTGATGAAATCTGGACGCATGCTGATTATGGTCGGTCACTTATGTTCGATCCGTCTGGCAGCTATCTGTATGTTGCAAACCAGCGGAGCGATTCCATTACCTCATTCCGTGTTGATAAAACGACAGGCAAAATCAGCTTTACGTGGGACTTCACCCCAATCGGTAGCCCCACCTGCTTTGAATTTTTGCACATTCCTGCGTCAGCCTGACGCAGGAAAGACATCGATCAAATAGACTCAGCTTTTTCTGAACGCTGCAATGTAATTGACGTCCAGATTACGGCTTTCTTTCCAGCCGTTCAGCCCCGGCGTCATGCCCGCAATGGCGGTAATTGTCAGGCCCGCCTGACGGGCATAGCGGCCCAGTTCAGCCGGGGTGATAAATTTACGCCACTCATGCGTGCCGACAGGCAGCAGGCGCAGAATATATTCCGCCCCAATTTTACCGATTGCGAGTGATTTCAGCGTGCGGTTCATTGTGGAAACAATGACCGTGCCACCCGGTTCTACCAGATCGGCCAGCATGCACATAAATCTTTCAGGATCAGTGACATGCTCTATAATTTCTAACGCAATCACAGCATCAAACCGGGCTTTTTCTTCCACTAGTTCTTCGGCGCTGCCAACACGGTAGGTCAGTGGTCCAGACCCATCTGGCAAGGGCTGATGGTCAAGGTGGAGGCGGGCAGCTTCAATGCCGTCAGGGGAAGCATCCAGTCCCAACACATCATGCCCGGACTTGGCCAAGGCCTCACTGGCAAGGCCAGCGCCGCACCCGATATCAAGCACCCGCACGCGACGGCTTGTGCGGCCGCGTAGCGGAAGGTGACCATTGGTCCAGTTGATGCGAAGTTCGTTCATGGCGTGCAGGGGACGCATTGGGCCGGAAGGGTCCCACCATTTGTCAGCCAGTGCCCCAAAGCGGGCAATTTCTTCCGGAGAAACGGAGGACGCAGCGTCTCGGCTGGAGGGATGCATGGAACAAAATTCCTTTCCTGCTGATCTCCCCCGCTGGACGAGAGGGGGCCGGGAAGGGTATGTGACGCGCCTTGTGAAGCTTCGCAACGTCCTTTTGCGTCTTTTATGCATGCGGGGCGAGCGTGAGGGCTGAAAAGCGGTCTGTTTACGGCCTGTCTGGTGGAGAAAAAATTATGCCCGGTTCCGTGCCTCGGATCGTCATGAAGTTTGGCGGAACATCCGTGGGGGATCTTGAGCGCATTAAGGCCGTGGCCGAGCGTGTCAAGAAACAGAAAGATGCTGGTTGCGACGTACTGGTTGTTGTCTCTGCCATGGCAGGGGAAACCAACAAGCTGGTCGGTTACTGCAACGCCCTTTCTGACCTGCACGATGCACGCGAATACGACTCGATTGTCGCAACCGGTGAGCAGGTTACCAGCGGGCTGTTGGCTATTGCGTTACAGAAGCTTGGTGTGCCTGCCCGATCATGGGCCGGGTGGCAGGTGCCAATCCGTACAGATTCGGCACATGGTAAAGCCAGCCTTGACACCATTGATGGTGCACGTCTGCTCGGCAGCATGGCAGAAGGCGTGGTGCCTGTGGTGGCAGGCTTTCAGGGTGTAGGCCCGGACGAACGGATTACGACCCTGGGCCGCGGTGGTTCGGATACGTCAGCCGTCGCATTGGCTGCTGCCATTAAGGCGGATCGGTGTGATATCTATACCGATGTGGATGGAATCTATACGACAGATCCACGCATTGTTACCAAGGCGCGTAAGCTCGAAAAAATCACGTATGAAGAAATGCTTGAACTGGCATCGGTTGGGGCAAAAGTGCTTCAGACGCGTAGCGTCGGTCTGGCCATGCGGCAGGGCGTGCGCGTGCAGGTACTGTCAAGCTTTGTAGATGGACCCGCTCTGGTTGAGGGCGATCTTCCCGGGTCTCTGGTGGTGGATGAGGACGAGATAGTGGAAAAGAAACTGGTTACCGGCATTGCGTATTCTCGTGATGAAGCCAAATTGTCGGTAAGGCGTATTCCTGACCGTCCGGGGATTGCGGCTGCGATTTTTGGCCCGCTGAGCGAAGCCAACGTGAATGTGGACATGATTGTGCAAAGCACCGGCGCGGATGGCACAACAAACATGACCTTCACCACCAGCAAAACCGATCTGCCCCGCGCTATCAGCACGCTGGAAGCCGTGCGCGAAGCCGTTCAGTATGAAGAACTGGTGACTGATGCAGACGTGGTGAAAATCAGTGTGGTGGGGTCAGGCATGCGGTCACACGCCGGGGTTGCCAGCACCATGTTCCGCACATTGTCTGAGCGGTCGATCAATATTCAGGTGATTTCAACCAGCGAAATCAAGGTTTCTGTTCTGGTCGCCGCAGAATATGCCGAACTTGCAGTCCGTGCGCTTCACACAGCTTATGGGCTGGATAATGTCTGAAACCATGGAGCGCGATTTCACGGCGGAGCCAACACAGGCCGAACGGGAGCGGGCGCTCAAGCGTCTGCAGGGGCTCTGCAAGCGGGGAACAGATTTCTTAGGTACCCAGTACGCCATTCTTGGCGGTGCGATGTCATGGGTCAGTGAACGTCATCTCGTCTCCGCAATTTCTAATGCGGGTGGATTTGGTGTCATAGCCTGCGGCGCAATGCAGCCCGAGCGTCTGGCCGAAGAAATTGCCGCGACACGCGCCCTGACTGATCGCCCGTTTGGTGTGAATCTGATTACCATGCACCCCCAGCTTTCCGAGTTGGTGGACGTCTGCCTTCAGGCTGGGGTTGGCCATATTGTTCTGGCTGGGGGCATACCGCCCGGTGCAGCGATTAAGGCCGCCAAAGAGGGCGGGGCAAAAGTTATAGCCTTTGCTCCCGCTTTGGTGCTGGCTAAACGGCTGATCAAAATGGGTGTGGATGCGCTGGTAATTGAAGGCGCGGAAGCTGGCGGTCATATCGGCCCGGTTTCTCTGACAGTGTTGGCGCAGGAAATTCTGCCGCATATTGATCAGGTGCCTGTTTTTGTCGCGGGTGGTCTTGGTCGTGGGGATGCGCTTGTGTCCTATCTTGAATTAGGGGCATCGGGGGCTCAGCTCGGAACGCGGTTCGCGGCTGCGGCTGAAAGTATTGCTCACGAAAAATTCAAGAACGCATTTGTAAGAGCAAATGCGCGTGACGCTGTTACATCCGTACAGCTGGATGAACAGTTCCCGGTTATTCCCGTTCGTGGACTTGCGAATGAAGGCAGTAGCCGGTTTTTGGCACATCAGGCTGATGTCATCCGTCGTTTTCAGAGCGGCGCTGTTTCAAAAGAAGAGGCACAGCTTGAAATTGAACATTTCTGGGCTGGTGCGCTGCGTCGTGCCGTCATTGATGGAGATGTTGAAAACGGCTCTGTCATGGCGGGTCAGTCTGTCGGTATGGTAAAAGCTGTTCAGCCCGTGGCTGAAATTATTGCGGACCTTGTTGAGCAGGCTGTCGTGGCGCTTGTGCGCCAGCAGCGGCGTATGGAAGCTGATGGCTGATACCGGTTCCATTCCTGAGCAGGAAAAACCTGCCCCGACTGATACCCTGCCTGACGTGGGCAGTGTAGGCGTGGGACCTGCTTTGCGTATGCGCCGGGAACAGCTTGGCTGGACGTTGCCGCAGGTTGCGGCATGGCTGCGTATTCGGGAACCTTATCTGGAAGCACTGGAAAGCGGTCGGGCGGGTGTATTCCCGGCAGAAGCGTACGCCCTTGGTTTTCTGCGCACCTATGCCGAAGCACTGGGTTTCAGACCGGAAGATGTGGTTTCACGCTATAAACGCGAGGGGAAAGGAAGTAGTCGGAAGCCGGAATTGACATTTCCTGCGCCACCACCCGATAGGCGAATCCCGCCCGGCGTCAGCGTTTCATTGGGTTTGGCCGTGATTGTTGCTGCCTATGCAGGTTGGTATCATTTCATTGGTCATGCCCCGCCTGTGCCAGAACATGTGCCGCCGGTGGCCGATATTATCCCCGGTGAGAAAACAGCCAACGCGCCGTCACCACAGGTGGCCTCCATTTTGCCGGGGGCTGGTACGTCGCCTCCACCCACTCCGCGGCCAGCGCCGCCAGTAGCACCGGCAGCGGCTGCGGCAAATTCCGACGCGCCGGGGCAGTCTGCTGCGCCGGTTGATCCCTTGGCATCCTCGCCTGACTTCACCAAACCTGCATCTAATGACATGCAACAGTCAGGAGGAGTTAATCCGGACGGCTCTGCTAACATTGCTGGTCATGACGTTGCACCGGCTGTGGATGCCGACCAGCTTGCCTTGAAAGCAGATGCAGCAAGCTGGGTTCAGGTTAAAGATAGTGCAGGCAAGGTGGTTTATGACCACATTATGCAGCCGGGTGATACATGGGCGGTGCCTAAGGAAAATAGCCCGTATAGTTTGACAGTTGGGAATGCTGGTGGCGTCAGCGTGAGTGCTGGTGCTATCACAACGCCGCATCTTGGCCGTAATGGGGCTGTAAGACGAAAGCTGGTTTTGACTGCTGATGCGGTTCGAGATGGTAGTCTTGCCGGTGCGCCGTCAGCATCAGTAGTCGCGCCATCATCACAGCCCACAGGTGAAGGCAGCCCCCAGTTAGAGAAGCTGGACGCAAAAAAAGCAGAAAATGCTCCAGCACCGACAGTCGAACCTACAGTGCCGGGCCAGTCTGAATCTCACACTGCCGAGCAGGGGGGTGTCGTGCAGGAGAATGCACCGGTAGTGGCTTCATCGCAGCCTGTTGCGCCAGTGCGACGGCGCAAGCCCTCTCCGCCGCCAGAAACCAGTGCGGATGACCTCAACGCCCGCCAGTTACAGGGGCTGGGTGGGCATTGAATGCCTCTATTACGCGCTTTCATGTAGCCAACACGCATTGATTTTGGCAGGAAGCATAAAACATACTGGGTAGGCCGCGCTGCTTTCAGCGGTTTGCCTGACTAACTGTCGTCTCGACAAAAGGATGTAAGATGAGTGGCTACCGGCCTTACCAATATATCGAGCGTCGGAAATCACGGAAGATCCATGTCGGCAAGGTAGCCGTCGGTGGGGATGCGCCGATTTCTGTCCAGACCATGACCAACACCCTGACCAGTGATGCCCAGGCCACGATCGAGCAGATCCGCCGGGCTGAACTGGCTGGTGTCGATATTGTCCGTGTATCCTGCCCGGATGAAGAAAGCACGAAGGCGCTGGAAGAGATTGTGCGCGAAGTGAATGTGCCTATCGTGGCCGATATTCACTTCCACTATAAGCGCGCGATTGAGGCGGCTAAAGCAGGTGCTGCCTGCCTGCGTATCAATCCGGGTAACATCGGGAGCGCCGAACGCGTTAAAGAAGTGGTGAACGCCGCCAAGGATTATGGCTGTTCAATCCGCATCGGCGTGAATGCTGGTTCTCTTGAAAAGCATCTGCTGGAAAAATATGGGGAGCCCAACCCCGAAGCGCTGGTAGAAAGTGCGCTTGAGCACGCTAAAATTCTGGAAGATCACGATTTCCGGGAATTCAAGATCAGCGTTAAGGCGTCAGACGTGTTCATGGCTGTTGCAGCCTATCAGCAACTGGCGGATGCATGTGATTACCCGCTGCATATCGGCATTACGGAAGCCGGTAGTAAGCGCGCGGGTACTGTAAAATCGTCCATCGGTCTGGGTAATCTGCTGTGGGCGGGTGTGGGTGACACCATGCGTGTGTCACTGTCTGCTGCCCCGGAAGAAGAAGTGCTGGTTGGTTGGGATATTCTTAAATCCCTCGGGCTGCGTCATCGTGGTGTGAAAATCATTTCCTGCCCGTCTTGTGCGCGTCAGGGGTTCAACGTGGTTGAAACGGTTCAGACCCTTGAAGATCGTCTGGCTCATATCAAGACACCGCTGACACTCTCTATCATTGGGTGCGTGGTAAATGGTCCGGGTGAAGCCTTGATGACAGATCTGGGTGTGACGGGCGGCGGTTCAGGCCGTCACATGGTTTATTCCGCTGGCAAGCAGGATCATACCGTGCCTGGCGCAGACATGATTGAGCATGTGGTCGAACTGGTGGAAGCCCGCGTGGCTGCCATTCAGGCGGAAGAAGCCAAGGCGAAGGCAGAAGGCAAAGCTGAAGAACTGCCGGAAATGTCTTCCGCTAAATAAGCCCTGTGCAGTGTGGGTTGCTGACAGTAGCAGCCACACTGCCTTGTCGGTTTTTAAGTAAAAACAGAAGAAAGCTACTGTGGGCGGTAAGTGACGCCTACTGGCTGTATGATCGGGAAAAGATCCGTGAGCACCATTCAACCCGTAAGAGGAACACACGACCTTATTGGCGAAGAACAGCGGCGTTATACGCATGTTGTTTCAACAGCACGCCATATTGCAGGTCTTTACGGGTTTGATGAATGGTCCACCCCCATTTTTGAAGACACGAAAGTATTTTCGCGCTCGCTGGGCGACACGTCAGATGTCGTGTCTAAGGAAATGTACTCTTTCAGTGACCGAGACGGTGAAAGCCTGACTTTGCGCCCCGAAGGAACGGCCGCGATCTGCCGTGCCTTGGTTACAAATGGCCTGACCCAGTCCTTGCCCCAGAAAGTGTTTTATGCCGGGCCGATGTTCCGGCATGAACGGCCGCAGAAGGGACGCTATCGTCAGTTTCACCAGATTGGTGCGGAACTGATGGGGGCTGCTGAGCCACTGGCAGATGCAGAAGCCATCGCCTTGGGGTTTCAGGTGCTGAAAACATTGGGCGTCGCGGAACACGTTACGCTTGAGTTGAATACTCTGGGGGATACTGCCAGCCGCGATGCGTGGCGCGCTGCGCTGGTGTCTTATTTCTCTGGTTATAAAGCCCGTTTGTCAGAAGACAGTCAGGTGCGGCTGGAGAAAAATCCGCTTCGTATTCTCGATAGTAAGGATGCGGGAGACCGCGCCCTTGTCGCAGATGCTCCGATGATGGAAGAGTTTTTGACACCAGAATCCCGGACATTCTGGGATGATTTGCGTCGCACGCTGGATGGCTTTGGGATTGACTATAAAGTCAACACAAGCATTGTGCGCGGGCTGGATTACTACAACCATACGACATTTGAATTTGTAACCAGCAAGCTGGGGTCTCAGGGCACAGTTATGGCGGGCGGGCGCTATGATGGATTGGTGCAGCAGATGGGTGGCCCGGAAGTGCCGTCCATTGGCTGGGCTGCCGGGGTCGAGCGGCTATCCATGTTGCTTGAAGCGGCTCCGCCCGCACCGCGTTCTGTTGTGATTGTCCCGGTTGGGTCCCCTGACGAAACAGCCTTATTCCAGATTTTGCAGGGCTTGCGGCGACAGGGTATCCGGGTTGAAATCGGTTATCGTGGTTCTTTGCGTAAACGTATGGAGCGGGCCGGGAAGCAGAACGCCAGCCACGTCATTTTCGTAGGTGAGGATGAACTGGCCAAAGGAGCATTCCGCGTCAAACATATGGAAAATGGTCAAGAGGCAGAAGTTTCTCTCGACCGTCTTCTGTCCGATGCACAAGCTATTTTTGCTGGTGTTGGTGGAACAGTCGCGCAATGACTTTGGATGAACGGCTGGACAGAATTGTCAGCCGGGCGCTTGAACTTGAAGCGCAACTGGCAAGTGGCGTTAGTGGGGAGGCCTTTACGCAGGCCTCCCGTGAATATGCCGAAATAGAACCTCTGGTTGCCCGCATTAACGCTCTGCGGTCAGCCGAGCAGGAGGCGCAGCAAGCTGAAGCCCTTCTGGCTGACCCGGAAATGAAGGATCTGGCAGAAGTTGAACTGGCAGATCTGAACGACCGTCTGCCGAACCTTCGGCAGGATGTGCGTCTGGCCATGCTGCCGCGCGATGCTGCGGATGAGCGGAGTGCTATTCTTGAAATACGCCCCGCAGCGGGTGGGGATGAAGCAGGGCTTTTCGCATCAGAGTTATTCGACCTTTACCGTCGGTATGCTGATGTTCGGGGCTGGCGCTTTTCCATCATGGATTATGATGAAAGCGAACTGGGCGGACTACGCGAAGGTATTGCCGAAATTACCGGCAAAGGCGTTTTTGCGCGTTTGAAATATGAATCTGGCGTACATCGCGTGCAACGTGTGCCGGCGACAGAAAGCCAGGGCCGTATTCACACATCCACAGTCACCGTTGCCGTTTTGCCAGAAGCCGAGGAAGTTGACGTAACAGTTGATGAAGGCGATTTGCGCATAGACGTTTATCGGGCCTCTGGTGCTGGTGGTCAGCATGTGAACAAGACCGAAAGTGCGGTGCGCATCACGCATTTACCGACCGGTATCGTGGTGGCTATGCAGGAAGAGAAAAGCCAGCATAAGAACCGCGCCAAGGCCATGAAAATTCTGCGGGCTCGCTTATACGAACGTGAACGTGCGCAGGCACATGCTACGCGTGCGGCCGACCGTAAATCTCAGGTAGGGACGGGGGATCGGTCTGAACGTATTCGGACCTATAATTTTCCTCAGGGCCGCGTGACAGACCATCGTGTCAATCTGACGCTCTATAAAATTGACCGTATCATGCTGGGTGAAATTGATGAGTTTGTGGATGCCTTAACACAGGAAGAACAGGCTGAACTGTTGGCAGCAGAAGGGTTCTAAATATTGTTGTTTGGGCTGAGGCGGTTTAGCTAACAGGCATTGAACACACGTTTGAATGGGTTGGATGATGGTCCGCAACCGTTTCATCATCCGGGTCCATCAAAAAAAACTCGGTAAAGTTGTTTGAACCGAGCGCATACAGGTGATGGTGATCAGGATTATGCAACGTGCCATCGTTGCTGACTTCGTGAGTTTCTACGCGTCCTTCGGGCGTTCGAATGGTGATTTCGCCACATAAAGTGTAAGTGTGGTCCAGACGCCCGACTGGCGTTGTGATCCTTACGGTTTTTTCCCGGTTTTTATCATCCAGTCGAAAAATAGCGGCCAGTTTACCGTCTATATAGACACGGGAGACCTCCGAGATTTCTGAATCGGCTTTTCCGTCTGTTACGGTAAATTCGCCTGCCCACGCCGTGGCATATGACATGGAAACAGTAAGAAGGGCTGCACACATGGGCACGAGTGCGCGCGCATAGTATTTGAGGCTGAAGAAAGAACTCATGTCTGGTAGTCCCGCTGTTAGGCAAAGGCGAGAGAGTGAATAGAGCAGAAAAAGAACAAGCCAGCCAGCCATTGGGGCATTTGTTAGCCTATGCAACACAGGTTTTGTCCGCTGCTGAAATAGAGTCCCCTCGGCGTGAAGCCCGTTTGTTAATGGCGCATGCCTTAGGCTGGCGCGCCGAACAGCTTCTTGCCGCTTCCCAGCGGGATTATGTGCCCGAGCAACCTTTTTTGTCCTATCTGGAACGTCGTGCAGCGCGTGAACCAATGGCGTTCATCACTGGTTCTAAGGGGTTTTGGACGCTTGACCTCGCAGTCTCACCAGCGACCCTCATTCCGCGTGGAGACAGTGAGACTGTGCTGTCCTGTCTGCTAGACTATTGCCCGGATAAAAACGCTAGATTGTCTCTGCTTGATCTGGGAACGGGG
This sequence comes from Acetobacter indonesiensis, assembly GCF_000963945.1. Lineage (GTDB taxonomy): Bacteria > Pseudomonadota > Alphaproteobacteria > Acetobacterales > Acetobacteraceae > Acetobacter > Acetobacter indonesiensis. Next base: position 89,475 of record NZ_BAMW01000045.1, read on the forward strand.
ACGGGGTGCCTCCTTCTGGCAGCCTTGGCTGAATATGAACAGGCATGGGGAATTGGTGGAGATATCAATCCATCCGCCGCACAGTTGGCGGCAAAAAATGCGATGCTCTGCGGGTTGGCTGAAAGAGCTTTTTTCTTTGCTGGCAAGTGGGATGATGCCTTGCAGGGTCAACGCTTTGACGTGGTCCTAAGCAACCCCCCCTATATTCCGACCTCTGATCTGGAGAGCTTGATGCCAGAGGTGCGGCAGCATGAACCTTTGGCGGCCTTGGATGGAGGTGAGGACGGCATGGAGGCTTACCGTGTTTTGTGCGCGCGGTTACCGTTTCTTCTGACTGAACAGGGCATTGCGATATTTGAGATTGGTGTTCATCAGAGTGATGACATCAGGAGAGTTGCAGACCAGAACAACGTAGAAGTCGTTGAAATCCGTAAAGATCTGGGGGATGTGCCGCGTGCCGTGGTTTTGCGGGTCAGGTCAGAGAAAACTGCATAAAAAACTGGTTGGCTTTAATCGTTCAGATTGCTAATATGCCGCTAGCTTATTCCGGTTGTGGCATGTGCCTTTATTTGCCATGCCGTATGAATAAAGCCATGAGGGCCTTTATCTCAGCAATGGTTTTCAGTGCTGGACAGAAGCCCGTCCCGACAGACAATTCGGCCTTCAGTCAGGAAACACGTCTTGAACAATGCGACTGTTTCTTCAAGTGAAATGCCATGAACATGAAAGTGCTGCGATAGCTCATGAACGTAAAACGCATGCGAACCAGAAATCATCGCTCAAATGGCGGTGGCGGCAGCAGTGGTGGCTCTTCCCGGCATCTGAACGGTCAGATTCCGATGAACCGGAACCATGTGTTTGACAGTCACGGCCCGGATGTTCGCGTGCGCGGTACAGCCCAGCAGCTTTTTGAGAAATATCTTCAGCATGGTCGGGATGCGACCGGGGCAGGGGATCGCGTTGCGGCTGAAGCTTATTTTCAGCACGCTGAACATTATTTCCGTATTATGAATGCCATGGCGCAGGCCGCGCAGCAGAGCCAGCAGGAGCGTGCTGAACGTCAGGCTGTGCGTCAGCAGCGTCTTTCTTCAGCAGAAGATGGAAGCGATATGGGGCGTGGTGAAGAAGGCGAAATGCCTGTTCGTGGTGAGGAACCACAGCCCGATATTCAGCCACAGCCCGAACTTTCTGAAGGCTGATTTTATCTGACTTTGAAACTGAGCATCATTGTGCCTTTAATGGACGAAGGTGCTCAGTTTTTTATTATGTCTAATGGCGTTACGGGCGGGCGAATAAAGCACAGTTTTGTGCTTGCACGCTTAGAGCGTGTGGTAAAGTGCAACTTAGAGATGATCACGTAAAACCGAGCTCGGAAAATTTATAAAGCACCAAATATGTTAATGCTTTATTTTTTGGATTTTCCGGAAAGATGGTAGCGGCGGAAGGATTTGAACCTCCGACCAAGGGATTATGATTCCCCTGCTCTACCGCTGAGCTACGCCGCCATCGTTCGGTGGTGCTGATCTACCCTCGGTGGGGTGGGGTCGTCAAGGCGTTGTGCATGTTTTTTGTTACAAAAAATCATAGCCTTGGCTTTTAAGCTTATATCGCCGGGTTATTGATCGAGATTGCCGCCCCCAAAAATATAATTGCTGACCTGCTGCTCCAGGCTAGAGGGCTCAAGCGTGTGGGTCAGGAGTGTGCCGGGCGCAGCAAAGCTGTGGGAATGGCCTGCTTCGATCATCAGGGCATTGTCAGAGGACAAAGTGCTGCTGCCAATGGTCAGAACGCTGTCATCGGGCAGCTTTAGTTCAGAATTAACGCGAAATTTCACGATAGCCATTTGCGAAACAGGATCTAGCGTGATGGAAGACACCCGGCCAACAGGCACGCCAGCCATGGCAACGTCTGCACCACGGGCTAACCCGTTAGCGGACACAAAGCGGGCAGAGAGATCATACCGATCTTGGCCTGGGGCCGTCTGTGTTGCGCGGGCATAGAGAGCGAACGCAAGCGTGCCTGCAAGCACGGCGCTGCTGAACAGAGTTGCTCCTGCGCGGCCTTTGCCAATCATTGATCAGTTTACTCCAATTAACAGTGTGGCTGTAACACGACGGTCATGAATGCTTGCAGCAGGCGGGCTCTTGGTGCAAGGACAAGCTTGGTCTGGCCAGATCTGGGTTTTTGTAGCGATGTCATTCATTCAGGCGATTTTTATAGCCATTCTGCAAGGGGCAACAGAGTTGTTCCCTGTCAGCAGTCTTGGTCACGCGGTTATTCTGCCCGCTTTATTGCATTGGTCTTATGACCTGCATGACGTGACCTTCCTGCCATTTCTGGTCATGCTTCATCTTGGCACATCCGTCGCGCTCCTGATTTTTTTCTGGAAAGACTGGGTAGCCCTGCTGCGTGGCGCTGCTGGCCTGCTGGGGCCACGGCTCCAGATGGAAAGCCTACACATCCTTTTTCTGTTGGTGGTGGCGACCATTCCCGCAGTTGTTATCGGCGGCCTTTTTGAGCATCTGTTGCGGAGCCTGTTTGGTTCGGCGTCTTCGGCTGCAATTTTTCTTTTCCTGAATGGAATAATGCTGCTTCTGGCGGAAAAACTACGTGGCGCAGGCGGGCGATTTGGGGCTCGGGCTGTAGCGGACATGACTATGCGTGACGCTGTGGTTATAGGTCTGTTTCAGTGTATTGCCTTTTTCCCGGGGTTTTCGCGTTCAGGTGCCACAATTTGTGGCGGTTTGATCCGTGGTTTACGGCATGACACAGCCGCGCGTTTTTCTTTTCTGATGGCCGAACCAGTGATTATCGCGGCAACCGTCAGAGAAGCCTTCAAAATGCGGTCCATGCCGATTGATGCTGCCCAGATGCATCTGGCTCTCATTGCGGCAGTTATTTCTGGTGTGACGGCGTTGGCCAGCACTGCGTTTTTGATGCGTTATTTTCGCGATCATGATCGCTGGGCGCTTTCTCCATTTGCCTATTACTGCATGGTAGCAGGGGCAATTGCGACCGTGGTTCTGCATTTCGGCCGCTAGAGAAACCAGCATTGGCCGATCCCAGAACGGCCTAACGCAAGAAATTATTCGTGTTTTATGAGCCGGTAGCGTAACAAATGCTATTGGTGACGTGTTGGAGGTTACACAGGCTCTCATGGGGTTTTCATCCTGCCCGGATACGGGGCGGTCTCGCCGTAAATCACTTGAGAGAATCGAGCAGGAGAACGGGGCGCAGCGTCTTACACGTACGTTAGGGCCTGTTCAGCTTACTATGCTTGGTGTGGGCTCGACCATCGGTGCCGGCATCTACGTCATGACGGGAACAGCCGCTGCCAATTATGCTGGGCCTTCCATCCTGTTGTCTTTTGTGGTGGCTGGCCTTGCGTGCCTGTTTACAGCGCTTGCCTATGGCGAGTTGGCCTCCGCTATGCCCGTCTCTGGATCAGCTTATACCTACGCGTACGTTTCCATGGGCGAGGCATGGGCATGGGGCGTTGGTTGGTTGCTGTTGCTTGAATACGGAATTTCATGCGCCGGGGTTGCGGCCGGTTTTTCTGGGTATGCTGTTAGTTTTTTACAGGATTTTGGGGTTCAGGTTCCTCATGCATTAAGCACCACAACCATGCAGGTTGCGCTTGATGGCGTGCATAGGAATGTCTCGGTGGCAGGGCGGCTTGATGCTGTGGGGGCGGCGTCCATTCTGGTTGTTACCGCATTGCTTATCCTCGGGGTGAAAGAGTCCCTGCGTATCAATACGGCCATTGTTTTTCTCAAAGTGGGCGTGTTGGCGGTTTTTGTAGCCTTGGGAGTATGGGAAATTCACCCATCCTACTGGACACCTTTTATTCCCCCGCACGAGGGTGGGTTCCGGTACGGTTTGCCAGGCATTTTTCGGGCCGCATCCATTATTTTCTTCGCTTATGTCGGGTTCGAAGCTGTTTCCACTGCCTCTTCTGAGGCGCGCAATCCACGGCGTGATATTCCGGTCGGAATTATTCTGTCGCTGCTTATTTGCACGGCAGTTTATATTATTGTCGCAGCCGTACTGATCGGTGTGGTGCCTTGGAAGGTACTGGACGTTGCTGACCCTCTGGCAATAGCTGTCAACGCCATGCATCAGCCTTGGCTGGCCGTTTTCGTCAAAATTGGTGCCGTTGTCGGGTTGTGTTCCGTCCTATTCGGGTTGCTATACGCGCAAAGCCGTATCTTCTTCGCAATGGCCGAAGATGGATTGCTTATGCCGGTGTTCAGCAGCCTTCATCCAAAATATAAAACACCGTGGATTGGTACCATTTTGCTGGGAATCATAGTTGCTATCGCAACTGCGACCCTGCCGATTGATATTATTGGTGATTTAGTCAGTCTGGGCACAGCAACGGCCTTTGGTATTGTGTGCTTCACGGTTATCTGGGTGCGCAATACGGCCCCAGATTTCCCACGGACGTTCAGCGTGCCCGGGGGCGGCTTTACGGTCAAAGGAATTTGGCTGGGTTACGTCCCGTTACTGGGTATTCTGTTTTGCATCATCATGGCGGCACCCTTGTTTATTGATATCGTGATGGCCCTGTTCTCGGGCGATCCGGTGCCGGCAACATTGCTGGGAGTATATGTTGTGTGTGGGTGGGCCAGTTACCATTTTTACGGCCGCAAGCATTCCCGGTTGGCTCAGGATACAGGATCAACAACTACTGCATCCTGATGCAAGGGTTTCAGTCGTTCATGGGATAGGATGCCAGTAGGCGTTTCTGCCTGCGCCATAGACGTATCCCATGCCAGAAACCGCTGGATTTCCACCCTGCTTTCTTCTTTTTTGCGCCGATACGAAAGGTTTCACCGTAGTGGTGAAACTGTGCGGCATAGGCTTCCTTTAAGGTTGTTCGGGAATCCCAGATATGTGTGGCTTCTGACCCCACACCATTGATTTCGATAATTTCAAACTTTTCTCCGGCGCGCAGAGCCTCAACTGAATCAAATTTCACGTCCACCCGGCCAAAATGAAAATCAGGAATATCCTGCATGATTTCATCCAGTCGGGCTGTCAAAGCGGGCGTAATATCGACCGCACCATTACGGAAGATGGCTCCCTTGCAATGGTTACCGGTGAAAACCAGGTCGATTGATTCACCGGCTGCTAGAACGTCGTTCAGGCGGCTTTGCAGACGCGGTGTGTATATATGCAGCAATAATTTTGTACGGGGGTCCTGCTTTAGTAAGTCAAGCACGGTATCGTGCCCATTACCGACCAAAGCCGGGATATCTTTGTAAGTCAGGGACGATATTGTGCCGTGTGGGCTGTCGGGGTGTCGAATATAGAATAGCCCGGCTTCGTGCCTGTATGGGATCAGGCGTTGAATAACCAGATGAACCCCGCGCGGGAAAGCCGCTAAAGCAGAGTTAAGTTCTGCTTCAGTTTTCACCAGTTTTACGCCAGTGCCATTGCACCCTACGTCAGGCTTCACCACTACGGGGAATGTCAGCCCTTTGCGCTCCATAGTATCGAGCGCGCGTTGAGTGTCATCAGAACTGGTATAAAGGGTCGTGTATGGGGCAATCCATTTCGCCGCAGTGGTGCCAGCCATATCAAGAATGCCGCTTTTGCTTTCCCCACATAATCCACCAGTTTCAATCCGGGGATTGGCTGCTGTTGGCGTGCTGAAATCCCGATAACGGATACCCAGCAAGATCCAGTAGATTACGACTGGTGTATAAAAAATCCATCCTGGCCAGAACTCGAAGCTGGATAGCGGAGACCCCTTTTTGTCAGGGAGAGTGCCGGGTACGGAAGCGGAAGAAGGCTGCGTAGTCATTTTACCTGTTTCTGCATGTGGGCGGCAACGCGACCCATAATGATAATGACCAGCACGAAACCAAGGATGCCAGCCCAACGCCAGGCTCCAAGATGTGCAAGAAGAAAGCCGCCAACCCGGAGTGACAATGCAAAAAGTGCAGTTGTCCAGATCATGGTGGCGGCCAGCGTGGCTAGAGTAAAGGTGCGCAGCCCTGCATTGAAAAAGCCGCAGGCGGTATAAAGGGGCAACCGTGTGCCGGGCACAAAGCGGCTGATGAAAACCACTTTAAACAGTTTCTGCGTAAGCCACTGTCGCTGCACGTCACGTTCTGGCGTGTTGACCCAGCGTCGAGCAGGAGCCCATCGCGCCGCTAAATACCCCAGACCGTATAACCCAACATCCCCCAGAACGATGCCCACATACAAGGCAAGCAGGGCTTCCATCGGGCCTAATGCGTGCAGCTTGACCTGAATGGCTGTCAGCACTGTTGCCGCATCTTCAAGAATGAAGGTGGCCAGAATAACAATCAGAACCTGTACAGCGGGGTAAGCCGTTGTTGTGGCAAGAAAATGCTCCAGAGAATCTGGCATTCAGTCAAGACAGTCCACGTAAGAGTAAGGGGCCTGCTGTGCCGCTCAAGGCTGGGAAGAGCAAGACATATCGCAGACAACTGAAGAAGAGCGTCTTCTTATATTGGGTATCAAAACAGGCGTTCGTGCCCGGAAAGTCAAGCTGAGAGGATTTCATGCAACAGCGTGACACGACTCATACCTGAGGCTCTGCATATGCTGGGCGAGGGATGGAAAAAGAGATAGCTTAGGAGATAGTAAATACGCTTATATCCGCTCAGGTTAATAATAAGTAACAGTAAGAACTGGTGAATGATGCTGAGAAGAAGAGGTCTTGTCTGTGGTGCGGTCTCCACTTTGGTGGTGCCTGTGTTTGCCAGAGAATCTGTTGCGAAGACGCTGCATAAAGCCGCAGCCAAACCTGCCGCGAGTGGCGACTATGCGACCTTTCTGGCTGGTGTCCGCCGGGAAGCCATCCAGCAGGGATTGTCTGCCTCAATCGTGGATGATGCTTTGGCGTTGACAGCCGAGCCAAATGCCAAGGTACTGAAAGCGGATCGACATCAACCAGAATTCACGCTGACATGGGCACAATATAAAGACCGCGTCATTACCGATAAAAAAATCTCTGACGGGCAGGCTGCGGTTTCCCAACGGTCTGGCCTTTTGAACCAGATCAGCAAAGTCTACGGCGTTGATAAGGGTGTGATTGCCGGAATCTGGGGGCTGGAATCGGCATATGGGACGAAAATGGGTACGTACCATGTGGTCGATGCCCTTGCGACTCTGGCTTATGACGGTCGCCGATCAGCTTTTTTCAGGGCTGAGCTGTTCAAGGCGCTCCAAATTCTCAATCAGGGCGACATTACTCCCTCAGGCATGTTGGGCAGCTATGCAGGCGCTATGGGTCAACCCCAGTTTATGCCGAGCGCATACGAACGCTACGCAGCCAGTTTCCCGGCCGGTGGTCGTCGCGATATCTGGAATAATGAAGCAGATGTCTTCGCCTCCATTGGGAATTATCTGGCCAAGTGTCACTGGCAGGATGGTGAGCCATGGGGAGAACCTGTTCAGGTGCCAGACACGCTGGAGCAGAATCAGATTGGCCGTACGCAAACGCATCCGACATCGTATTGGTCAGGGCTGGGCGTCAGACCGGTTATGGGTGGCAGCTTCGTCGGGTCTGGGTTGGAAGGGGCGATTGTCCGTCCAGACGGACCGGGCGGAGAAGCCTATATGATTTACCACAATTTCAACGTGATCCGCCGATATAACCCGTCCGATTTCTATGCCCTCGGTGTTGGTCTTCTTGGTAGTGCCATAGTGTGAAAAAAGCTGTTTTAGCGTGTTGCCTGGGGGTTGTTGCGTGTTCGCGCCCCGTTACCAAAGTGCAACCTGCGGTGCATTATGTTGTGGGCAGTGGATGGCAGGTAGGGAATGCCTGGTTCTATCCAAGGGAAAATTTTTCCTACCAGGCGACAGGCCTTGCTGTGCGGCAGAAAGAGGAAAAGGGGAGCTCGCCGCTTACTGCTGATGGTGAGGTGCGCGACGCTATGACTATGACCGGCAGCCACCCCACGTTGCAGTTGCCTGCGGTGGTAACCGTCTTCAACATGGATAACGGGCGCGAAGTTACGATCCGGCTGAATGACCGCGGCCCCAAAGAAGTTGGTCGCGTGCTGGGGCTGTCGCGCAAGGCGGCTGACCTGCTGGGCATAGGACCAAACCCGGCCCGTGTTCGTATTGTCGAAGACGAAAATACCAGCCGTCAGTTGGCAGAGATCTTGCCCGGTGGGCCTGTTCTGCAAATCAATACCGCCCCGCTGGAAACCGTCGCACAGACCCAGTTGGATGCTCCTGTAGCAGGGGCACGGGTTGGTCGTGCCGTCCCCTCTGTTCAGTCTGCTTCGATAGCCACGACACCAACCAATGCGGGCGGTGTGACATTGCCCGATCTCCCGGCACAATGGCGGCAGGGTAGCCCGGTTGGTGGTCAGTTCTGGGTTGAAACAACAGACTTTACCTCTCGCTACACCGCAGCGAGAGAAGCCGCGCGGGAGGGAGCAACCGTTGTTCCGTCTTTCACGCAGCAGGGAAAAATGTGGGCTGTGCGTCACGGCCCGTTTGCGACTATAAGCGAGGCGGATGCGGCACTGAAGCGCTCGCTCGCTGATGGTTTAACCGGATCTCATATCGTCGTCGAATAGGTAAAGAACGTGCATACTCGCCGGTTTCTGCTCGCAGGGGGCGCCGCCCTTGCTTCCACAGGTTATTCCCTGAACGCTTTTGCGCGTAAGGCCCGTACGGGTGCACACGCACACCCTGCAACGCCTGCTGCGCCCGCAGGGGCTTCTGCTGCTGCCACCGTGCCAGAAGCGCCCGCCATGACGCCGGTTGGGCCTGTCGATACTGTTGCGCGTTGGGCGTGTATCCTGGATTACAACAGTGGCGCGACCCTGCTGGAAAAAGCTGCAGACGAGCGGATGCCTCCATCATCTTTGACCAAGATGATGACGGCGTATGTGACGTTTGGCATGTTGAAATCAGGCCGCCTGAAGCTGGATCAGGCGTTACCTGTCAGCGAAAAAGCATGGCGCATGCAGGGCTCGCGCATGTTTGTGCCATTGGGCCAGAGCATCCCCGTGCAGGATTTGATTCAAGGCATGGTTATTCAGTCCGGCAACGATGCCTGCATCGTGCTGGCTGAAGGAATTTCCGGGTCAGAAGAACAGTTTGTTGCTGTGATGAATGATACGGCTGGAAAGCTGGGGCTGAGCAATTCGCACTTTATGAATGCTACTGGTTGGCCAGCAGAAAACCATTACATGTCTGCGCGTGACGTGGCCTATCTGGCCCTGCGCCTGATTCATGATTTCCCTGAATATTACCATTATTTCTCGGAAAAAGAGTTCTTCTTCAACAAGATCCGTCAGGAAAACCGGAATGCTCTGGTGGTCAAAGGTCTGGCAGATGGTCTGAAGACCGGTCATACCGATGCCGGTGGTTTCGGCCTGTGTGCATCGTCTGAACGGGAAGGTCGTCGCGTTATTCTGGCGCTGAACGGCATGCCGACATCGAATGTACGCGCCCGTGAAAGTGAACGCCTGATGGGGTGGGCATTCGCTAATTTTGAAGCGGCAAAAATCCTGAATAAGGGCGAAGTTGTGGAGCAGGCTCCGGTCTGGATGGGCCAGTCCCAGACGGTGCCGCTGGTTGTGGCACAGGACTTCACGATGCTGCTGCCACACGGTTGGCGTAATTCTACCCACGTTTCTCTGGATTATCAGGGACCACTCGCCGCACCGTTGAAGGCTGGTCAGCCAGCGGGGCAGTTGACGGTCCTGTTGCCCGGAGGGCGTCAGGCGCTTGTACCCGTGGTTGTAGGGCAGGATGTTCCGGCTTTGGGTGTGCTTGGTCGCGCAGCCCGTCGACTGCATCTCTGACCCATGGTTCGGGGATTATTCGTCACGCTTGAGGGCGGTGAGGGAGTAGGGAAGTCAACGCAGTTGAGACTGCTGAATTCCGTTCTCCCGTCCTATGGGCTTGATGTGCTCACTACGCGCGAACCAGGGGGCTCTCCCGGTGCGGAAGAACTGCGTCAGGTTCTGTTGTTTGGTCAAAGCCCTCTCTCTTTGCGATCCGAGATACTGACCCATTTCGCGGCGCGCTTTGACCATGTGGATCAGGTGATAGCCCCCGCATTAGCTGCTGGGAAAGTAGTCATTTGTGACCGTTTTACCGATTCGACGTTGGCCTATCAGGCATATGGTCGGGCAGATGGTGCATCAGAAATATTATCTTTGGTTGCCCGCTTGCAGGAGCAACTGGGGGCTGATCCGGACCTGACGTTTTTGCTGGAAGCCCCGCGTGAGGTTGCCCGCGTGCGCCTTGCCGCTCGTGGAGCCCCGGTTGATCGCTACGAGTTATCGGATGAAGGCTTTCATGCCCGTGTCTTGGCGGGCTTTCAGCAGATAGCGAGCGACAATCCCGATCGTGTAAAGCGTATCGGCACAAGTGGGCAGTCACCGGAAGAGGTGAATAGCCTGATTGTAAAAGCTATTCTTTCTCGCCTTCAGCAAGGGTAAGTCATGCAGGAAGACCCGCGCCTTTCATCCCTGCATCTGCATGGGCATGAAGCCGCTTTAAAGGCCTTCCGCACGGCGCTTTCGTCAGGGCGCTTGCCGCACGCATGGCTGATTACCGGCCCTCCGGGTATTGGGAAGGCGACCTTTGCGTTTCGTGTCGCCCGGATAATTTTGCAGGGCGAGGACCCAGAAAGCCCTGCGGGGCGGCGGATTTCAGCCGCGACTCATGCTGACCTACTGGTTGTGAGCCGTAGCTTTGACGAAAAACGTCAGCGCTTCCGTGGGGAGATTGTTGCGGATGATGTCAGGCCTATCAACGCCTTTCTACGGCGCACTGCGGCAGAAGGTGGATGGCGTGTCGTTATTGTAGATGGAGCCGAGTGGCTTAACCGCAGCGCAGCCAATGCTCTGCTGAAAATTCTGGAAGAACCACCCCCAGAAGCAGTTCTTCTGCTGACCAGTTCAGCCCCCGGCAGGTTACTGCCGACCATCCGCAGCCGGTGCAGAAAGCTTGATCTGACATCTTTGGAGGGGCACGATCTTCAACGGATTGTGGCGAAGCAGATCCCCGATATTACGCCCGCTGATATGCAGCGCATCCTTGATGGAGCGCAGGGTTCAGTGGGGCGAGCCTTTGCCTTGCTGGTGGATAACGGTGGGAAAATGGCAGGGATGGCCCAAGAAGTGCTAAAAGGGGTTTCTGCCAGTCGGGCATACCAGATTGCCGAAATCGTCCTGAAAAAAGACGATGGTTTTAATTTATTTTTCAGTATGTTATCTGATTTTCTTCAGAATGAAGCCCGTCATTCTGCCCGACAGGGGCAAAAGCAGTCTGCCAGCCTGGCGCAGACGTGGGAGGCCATTATGCGCCTTCAGACCGAGACGGAACGCTTTAATCTGGATAAACAGGAAACTCTTCTCGAAGCCATGACCCTCGTGAGTAAAGCATGACCAGCCGTTTTTATATCACCACCCCAATCTATTATGTGAACGGTGCCCCCCATATTGGGCATGCTTATACGTCTATTGCGGCTGATGTGCTGGCACGGTTCCATCGCCTTGCAGGTGATGATGTGTTTTTCCTCACCGGTACTGATGAACACGGGCAGAAGGTAGAGCAGGCGGCTCAGGCAGCGGGTGTTGACCCCAAAGCATTTGCTGATCGCGTTTCAGACGATTTTCGTAGCATGGCTGATGCCATGGCCATTTCGTATGACGATTTTATCCGCACGACTGAACCGCGTCATATTAAAAGCGCGCAGGCGTTGTGGCAGAAAGTGGCTGATAGTGGAGCCATTTATCTTGGGGCTTACGAAGGGTGGTATGCCCTGCGTGATGAATGTTTTTACAGCGAAGATGAACTGATTGACGGGCCTGATGGCAAAAAGGTTGCGCCGACAGGCGCGCCCGTCGATTGGGTTAAGGAGCCTTCTTATTTCTTCAAGCTGTCAGCATTCCAGGATAAGCTGCTTGAGCTTTATGAAGCGCATCCAGAATTTCTCGGTCCGAATAGCACCAAGCGCGAAATCATCAGTTTTGTGAAGCAGGGGCTGCGAGACCTTTCTGTCAGCCGCACCAGCTTCAAATGGGGTATTCCGGTGCCAGGGGATGCCGACCACGTCATGTATGTGTGGTTTGACGCCTTGGCAAATTACCTAAGCGCCCTTGATTACCCGAACCCTGATGCGCCGCGTGCTGCATTTTGGCCCGCCAGCTTGCACTTGGTGGGTAAAGATATTGCTCGCTTCCACGCCATTTACTGGCCAGCCTTCCTGATGGCAGCTGGTATTGATGTGCCGAAAAAGATTTTTGCCAACGGATGGTGGACAATCGAAGGCCAGAAGATGAGCAAGTCTTTGGGCAACGTTGTTGATCCGCGTGATCTGGTCAAAGAATTCGGTCTGGATGCCGTAAGGTTCTTCCTGCTGCGTGAAGTGCCATTTGGCGGTGATAGCGATCTGTCACGCAAGTCTCTGATTACCCGGAACAATGTCGAGTTGGCGAATGATCTGGGCAATCTTTGCCAGCGTACCTTGTCTCTGGTGGCCCGAAATTGTGGCGGGGTCGTGTCAGAACGGCGCACAGTGACTGAAGACGATGCACATCTGTTAGGGCAGGTTTCTGTCCTTCCTCAGCTTATGGCCAGTCAGCTTGAACGATGTGCTTTGACAGACGCGCTGGAAGACGTGTGGAAAGTCATTCGTGCAGGCAATGCGTATATTGACCATCAGGCCCCTTGGGCGCTCCGCAAAACGGATGAAGAGCGCATGAAAGACGTTCTGCGTGTTCTGCTGGATACTTTGCGGGGGATTGCAACAGTGCTTCAGCCGTTTATGCCGCAAAGCATGGATCGGATGCTGACACAGCTTGGTGTCGAGGAAAGTGAGCGCACATTTGCGGCTCTCGAAACCTTGCTGCCTGGTGGGCGCACTTTACCCGCTCCGCAGGGCATCTTTCCACGCTATGTTGAGCCGGTGGCAGATCCTTCATGAATGAAATCATGACAGGCCTGATCGACTCCCATTGCCATCTTGACCATTTTACAGATGACGAACTGCCGACATTGCTGGCTGCGGCAAAGGAGGCCGGAGTCAGCGGGATGGTGACTATCGGGACGCGTTTGGCACGGGCAGAAGAGCAGAAAGCTCTGACACGCTTCAGTAGCTCGGATGTACGCGTGTGGTGCACAGTGGGAACGCATCCCGATCATGTGGAGGAAGATCCTCTGCCGTCGGTGCAAGCCATTGTGGATATTGCGAACGCGCCAGAAGTTATTGGTATTGGCGAAAGCGGACTGGATTACTTTCATGGCGATGAAAGAGTAAGGCCGCTTCAGCAGGATAGCTTTCGCCGTCATATTGGGGCCGCGCGTGACCTGAATGTGCCCATTATCATTCATGCCCGGCAGGCAGATGAGGATATCGCCCAAATTCTACGCGAAGAGACAGCAATAGGAAGTTTCCCCATTCTGTTGCATTGTTTTGCATCCAGCGCTGCCTTGGCGGAATGCGTGGTTGAACTTGGCGGGTATGTCAGTTTTTCTGGTATCTCAACATTCCCCAAATGTGGTGAGTTTCGGGATGTAGCCCGCAATTTGCCGGGTGACCGCATTCTGGTTGAAACCGATTCCCCTTATCTGGCCCCAGTTCCGCGCCGGGGTAAACGGAACGAACCTGCTTACGTGGCTTATACAGCCGCTTGCATCGCGCAGGAGCGTGGACAAACGCCTGACGACTTTACCCGTATGACAACGGATAATTTTTATCGGCTTTTTCGGAAAGCAGCATAAGCGCGAAAGGCTGGGTTCAGTGAAAGTTACGGTTCTGGGATGCGGTGGGTCTGCCGGTGTTCCGATGCTTGGTGGAGAGGATGGCCACGGAATCTGGGGGGCATGTGACCCGGATGAACCCAAAAACTATCGTTCTCGCGCGTCCTTGTTTCTGGAAATGGGAAATGGCGAAAATATCCTGATTGATACAGGGCCAGATATCCGCACCCAGTTGCTTGCTAATGGCATTACGGCATTTCGCAGCATTTTCTATACCCATGCCCATGCGGACCATATTTCAGGCTTGGATGAGGTACGGGGCATTAACCGTATCATTCGCCAGCCTATAAAAGCCTACGGTATTGCGAGCGTTCTGTCTGAAATTCAGACACGATTTGACTATGTTTTCAAACCGTGGACAGCACCCGAGTTTTTTCGGGCCGTTGTTGAAGCCCATCCGGTTGAGCCGTATGGACTGTTTGAAATGGCAGGTTACCCGTTTACCATTTTTCCGCAGCAGCATGGACGCGTTGGCTCCAGCGGATTGCGATGCGGTGATTTTGCCTACAGCACGGATGTTGTTGAGTTGGGACAGGACGCCTTGGAATGTTTACAGGGCGTGGATACTTGGATTGTTGATTGCTTTCAGCGAAAACCCCACAGTGCACATGCATGGCTGGAACGGGTCATGGAGTGGAAAGAAATTCTCTTCCCCCGTCGAATTATCCTGACTCATATGGGCACGGATATGGACTGGCGTTGGATGCAAGCCAATTTGCCTGATGGCATAGAGCCAGCATGGGATGGCATGTGTTTTACACTTCCTGATCCTGAACCGGTGCTTGCCTAGGCCTATTAGGAGCCACTGAGTGTCTGGATCAGTCCAGTCTTAAGGTAAAAGAAAAGCCCTCCTTCATATTTTTGGTGAAGGAGGGCTTTTTATTAGTCAGGATTGATAGCGCTTTTTAGCGACTCATCAGCACCGTCAGGTCTGCATGTTCCAGAACGTGTCGCGTGACGCCGCCCAAGATAAGCTGGCGTAGGCGAGAGTGCGAATAGGCACCCATTGCCAGCATGTCGGCATCAAAGTCCTTACATGCGGCCAGAAGCCCTTTACCAACATCTCTATCTACGGGGTTGAATGCGACGGCATCTGCCTTAATGCCGTGGAATGACAGATAATCAATGACATCCCGCGCTTTAGGGCCACGGCGCTGGTAGTCCTCACAATGCAGCACACGGACCGCTTCTGCGGTCAGAGCCCACGCCAAAGCACCACGGAGGGCAGAAGACGATTCTGCCGTGCCATTCCAGCCGATACAGACACGCTTAATCAGGCCCTGTGGCGGTGTACGTGGGGCGATCACAACAGGGCGACCACTATCGAACAACACAGCGTGAAGAGTTTCGGAGGATGAAACTTCTTCACCCGAGTCCGGGTGGGGGACGAGAGTAAAGTCAGAAAGACGGGCATGAGCCGGTACAATCTCACTTTCCGCACCAGAAATAATATTGAAGCTCATGCTCGGCTGATCCCAGGGGAACGGCGAGCGTGGTGGCACAACCTGTATGTCTGGGTGCGTAGCCGCAAACTGTTCGAACAGCTTATGCACTTCGCGGGCGTGGCGTGCGCTTTCATGTTCGGCCGACCGCATCAGGTCTTCTACCATAGCGCCAGAAAGGCCTTCGCCTGCCATGGGGGCAATATCACGCCCATCAGGGCGCACATGCAGAACAGCCAGATGCGCGCCAAAGCGACGTGCAAAATTATAGCCACGAATAAGTGCAGCTTCGCCGTTTGATACGCTGGGCAAGGGAAGCAGGATTTTTCTTACGTCTTTCATTTTTATTTTCTCCCCATTTATTCTTTCTGTGGTGCGGCAAAAGCCCGTCTTCACGGATAAAGTCGTGTCACACTCCACCCGTTTTCGTCTGGCGTCCAGCGGGCGCGATCATGCAGACGGTAGGGCCGTTCCTGCCAAAACTCAAAAGCCACAGGTTTAACCCGATAGCCGGACCAGTTGGTGGGCCGGGGAATGTCTCCCTCACCATAACGCGCTTCAGCCTTTTTTAGTCGCGCTTCAAAAATTGAGCGATCTTCTAACGGGCGGGACTGATCAGATGCGATGGCACCCAGACGTGACATCCGGCTTCGACTCGCAAAGTAAATGTCAGCTTCCTCAGATGTTACGTGGGTCACGGCCCCTTCAATGCGGATTTGACGGCGGAGGCTTTTCCAGTGGAACAGAAGGGCAACGTTGGGGTTTTCCGCTAATTCATCCCCCTTACGGCTATGCTGGTTCGTGTAAAATACAAACCCGCGTTGGTCCGCGCCCTTCAAAAGAACAATACGGGCGGAAGGGTGGCCATCAGGCGTGCTTGTGGCCAGTACCATCGCATTTGGGTCAGACGGTTCAGTCTGTTCCGCATCTTTCATCCAAACGTCGAACAGAGTGAACGGATTTGCCGTCACGTCGATCAGCGGTGGGTTATTGGCCATATCAGGGGCTGTCGTGTGCGTGTTTTCAGTCATGCCTACTTTCTCCAACGTCCCGCCATCAGGGGAGTTGCTGCTTGCCGTCATCATACTGCTTCTGACGAACGGAGGGGAGAGGCTGCACGGTGTTTGCTATCACCCTCGGTATGGCAGCTCCGCTTGAAAAGCAGTGCTGACAGATAAATGCGGAAGTGAGGCAACAGTTGGCTATTTTGCGGTAGAACACTTGGCGCAAGGTCTTGTTTAGTGCGGGCGGGTATGCGACCTACCCCTAAAGTTATGTCGCTTAGAGTAAACAGAACAGGTCGAGGTTCGCAGCATGTCTTCTCATGACACCACTCTGCCCGCCAAGGGCACGCTGATGCAGGGCAAAAAAGGCCTGATAATGGGTGTGGCCAATGACCGTTCCATCGCCTGGGCTATTGCTAGCGCAGTGGCCGCCCAAGGTGGTGAAATGGCTTTTACATATCAGGGTGAAGCGCTGGGCAAGCGCGTGCGTCCGCTGGCAGAAAGTGTTGGTGCTTCCCTGGTGCTTCCCTGTGATGTCACTGATGATGCAGGAATTGATGAGGTCTTTACCCGTCTTGAAAAAGAATGGGGACAGATCGATTTTGTGGTTCACGCCATTGGCTGGGCAGATAAACAGTTTCTACGTGGCCGGTATGTTGATACCCCGCGTGATGCCTTCCTGACAGCTATGGATATCTCCTGTTATTCATTCACTGCGGTTGCACAGCGGGCCGCACGTATCATGAAAAAAGGTGGCTCTTTACTGACCCTCAGTTATCTGGGCGCAGAACGTGTCATGCCGCATTACAATGTTATGGGTGTGGCCAAAGCTGCCCTTGAAGCCTCCGTTCGCTATATGGCGGCCGATCTTGGGAAAGACGCTATCCGCGTAAACGCCATTTCCGCAGGGCCTGTCAAAACATTGGCCGCCAGCGGCATTGGGGATTTCCGCTACATTTTGAAATGGAACCAGTATAACGCCCCGCTTGAGCGGAATGTCGCACTGGAAGAAGTGGGCGGGGCAGGGCTATACATGCTTTCTGACCTGTCGGGCGGTGTGACGGGTGAGGTTCATCACGTTGATAGCGGGTACCATATTGTTGGTATGAAAAACCCTGCTGCCCCCGATATTTCTGTTGCTGGAGACTAATAAAAGCCGTGTCTCACAATACCTTTGGCCACCTGTTTCGCGTCACGACCTGGGGTGAAAGCCATGGCCCGGCCATTGGTTGTGTTGTAGACGGCTGCCCACCACGCCTTTCGCTATCGGAAGCAGATATCCAGCCTTTTCTTGATAAGAGGAAGCCGGGCCAGTCTGCTTTCACTACGCAACGGCGGGAGGCAGACGCTGTGCGTATCCTGTCCGGCGTGTTTGAAGGACAGACAACGGGTACGCCTATCTCTTTGTTGATCGAAAATACGGACCAACGATCAAAGGATTATGGTGACATTGCCCAGACCTATCGTCCTGGGCATGCTGATCTGACCTATGACCAGAAATACGGTATCCGCGACTATCGCGGAGGGGGGCGGTCGTCAGCCCGTGAAACGGCAAGTCGCGTTGCGGCTGGTGCTGTTGCCCGACGTATTCTGGGGGATGATATAAAAATCCGTGGGGCTTTGGTTCAGCTTGGCCCACATAAAATAGACCGCACCCGCTGGGACTGGGAACAAGTAGAGAAAAATCCGTTCTTCTGTCCGGACGCGGCGGTGGTGCCCCAGTGGGAAGACTATCTTGCCGGTATTCGTAAGGATGGTCTCTCGATTGGTGCGGTCATTGAAGTTATCGCGGAAAATGTTCCAGCCGGGTTGGGTGCGCCGATCTACGGCAAGCTGGATTCCGATTTGGCCGCAGCATTGATGAGTATCAACGCTGTAAAGGGTGTCGAGATTGGGGATGGTTTTGCGTCTGCCGCACTGACAGGTGTTGAAAATGCGGACCCTCTTTCCATGAAAGATGGGAAAGTGGTGTTTGGGGCCAACCACGCAGGCGGCATTCTTGGTGGTATCTCCAGCGGTCAGCCTATTGTAGCGCGTTTTGCGGTTAAACCGACCAGTTCAATGCTGGCACCTGTTCCTTCCGTTACACGGGATGGACAGGAAAAAGACGTGATTACCAAAGGGCGACATGACCCCTGCGTTGGTATTCGTGCCGTGCCGGTAGGTGAGGCAATGATGGCCTGCGTTCTGGCAGACCATCATTTGCGCCACAGAGGGCAGATAGGCTGAACTAGCCTACCAGTTTTGCATCCAGCGTGATGGTTGCCTTGAAGAGTTTGGAGACTGGACAGCCCGTTTTAGCCTTGTTGGCCAGTTCTTCAAATTGCTCCTGCGTAGCGCCCGGAATGTTTGCTTCCAGAGTCAGGGCAACTGCATCAATTTCAAAACCGTCAGCAACCTTATTCAGGCTGACGACTGCTTTTGTATCAATTGATTTTGCTGTCAGGCCCGCGTTGCCCAGAATAAGGGAGAACGCCATGGAAAAGCAGGCGGCATGGGCCGCACCCAGAAGTTCTTCCGGGTTGGTGCCAGGCTTGTCTTCAAACCGAGTATTAAAGCCATAAGGCTGCTGGTTGAGAGCCTGACTTTCAGTTGAAACCGTGCCTTTGCCTTCCTTAATTGGGCCTTCCCAATGCGCGGTACCGTATTTTTTAATTGTCATGACGTGGTTCCTTTAATCCATACTGGCTTGCAGGTTCGGTCACAGAACGCATTTTTTGCACCAGAGTTCATTGCAATGCTGCTCCGCTCTCGCAGAGATGAGGACGGTGTTGGTGCGAAGTTGTGCCATATCTTTCTGTCATAGCTGCGGTTTCGTATGTTGCCGATCTTGCTGGCCAGCAGGGGCTGCTGCATGCGGAAATGCTTTCCGGCGTTGTCTCTTTCCCATTACACAAGAGACCGTGCTGATAATTCGGAGACCATGATGAGTTCCACCACGACCGATAACGCTTCTTCTGTTGATGTCGTCCTGATTGGTGGGGGCGTAATGAGCGCCACGCTGGGGGCTTTTATCAGACAGCTTCAGCCCGATTGGAGCATCAGCATTTTTGAACGCCTGGATAATGTGGCGGAAGAAAGTTCGGATGCCTGGAACAACGCGGGAACAGGCCATTCCGCGTTATGTGAATTGAATTACACCCCCCAACTTGCTGACGGCAGTGTAGATATCAGCAAGGCTGTGGGTGTGAATGAATCGTTCCAGATTTCACGCCAGTTCTGGGCTTATCTGGTGGAGCAGGGGATTATTGCCAACCCGCGCGACTTCATTACGCCGGTGCCGCATATGAGCTTTGTGTGGGGGGAGCAGAATGTCTCCTTTCTGCGGAAGAGGTATGAGGCGTTAAGCGCTCATCCATTGTTTGCCGGGATGGAGTATTCGGAAGACCCGGCCCAGATGGCCCAGTGGATGCCATTGGTCATGCAAAATCGGCCGGCCGGTCAGAAGCTTGCCATTACCCGTAGCCTGAATGGAACGGACGTAAATTTTGGGGCATTAACGCGTCTACTGTTTGGCTATTTGGCAAGCACACCCGCTTGCACCTTGCATACGAAACATGATGTTCAGGACATTACCCGAGGAAGTGACGGGCGTTGGCGCGTACAGGTGCAGGACCTACGCCTGAACACACAACGCACCGTCAGTGCAAAATTTGTGTTTATTGGCGGCGGCGGCGGTGCTCTGCCACTGTTGCAGAAAACAGGAATCCCTGAATCACGAGGTGTGGGAGGTTTCCCTGTCAGTGGCCAGTTCCTACGGTGCAAAAACCCGGACATCATCGCGCAGCACCATGCAAAAGTATATGGCAAGGCGTCAGTAGGGGCTCCCCCCATGTCCGTGCCACATCTGGATACTCGCGTAATTAACGGGCAACGGGCGTTGCTTTTCGGACCATACGCCGGATTTTCGACGCGCTTCCTGAAACACGGCTCCCTAATGGACCTGCCAAAATCTGTCAGAGGCAATAATCTTGGTGCCATGTTGGCTGTGGCACGAGATAACTGGGCGCTGACAAAATATCTCATTCAGCAGGTCATGCAGTCCAACAATGACCGCATGAATGCTTTGCGTGACTTTGTGCCCGATGCTCGGCCGGAAGACTGGGAACTGGTCACGGCTGGCCAGCGTGTACAAATTATCAAGAAGGATGCCAAAAAAGGAGGCGTTCTTCAGTTTGGGACAGAAGTTATTGCCAGCCAGGACGGATCGGTTGCGGCTCTGCTGGGCGCGTCTCCGGGGGCATCAACCGCTGCCCCAATTATGCTGACAGTTCTGAAAAAATGCTTTGCTGACAAGCTGCCAGAATGGGAGGCAAAGCTGAAAATAATGGTGCCGTCTTATGGGCAGACATTGGCAAACAACCCAGAACTCTGCACGCAACTGCGAGACAAGACGACGGACGTTCTGAAACTGAAAGACTGATTTTTATAAAGGGCTGTGTGATTGTCACATAGCCCTTTACCAGACTAAGATCCTGACTGTTTGGTTTCCGTTCAACACATCATGGTATGTTTGAAACGGACATATCAGATCGATGCCACCAGCATTCAGAGATCGTATCACGCTTGGGGATAAAATCATTTGGATCCCCGCTGAACGTCACTGTGTTTGTGGGTGTTTCCTGCAATGATAGTTCAGTGCAACGTAGCAGGTTGCCTTCAGCCTGCAAAAACGCTCCAATCTTTGCCATCATCAGGCAGACCATCAGTTCCGTTGTTGGATCACCCGGTGTGACAACAATCCGTCGGGCGCGGGCTGGTTCGTGCGTTTTGAACCAGTCAAGCAGAGGATCATCCTCAGCAAGCTGTAGGGCGTGATCCAGTTTTTCATCAACGAAACGATGCCAAGTGCTTTTCGCCTTCTGAAACGAAACCGGCATGTTGCCGTGACCATCAAGGCGTGCAGGCTGCGTCGGAGACAGTTTGACCGTCACAAATTCATTGTGGCCATGGGGCAGGGCGCACGATTCACTGGCTCCATGAATAAGCCGATGCCCCATTGAAAAGCGACGGGTGAAAACAAGATCAGGCATTTGCTTTTCCTGCCTGATAGTCTTCCCATCCTGTGCGTCGCAGGTCACAAGCTGGGCACTTTCCACATCCATGCCCCCAGGGATGAATGGTATTTCGATCCCCCAGATAACAGGTATGGCTTTCCTGATTGATCAATGTGACCAGTTTTTCGCCACCAATTTCTTCAGCCAAAGCCCATGTTTCTGCTTTATTGATCCACATTAAAGGGGTGTGCAGAACATAACGAGAATCCATCCCGAGATTCAACGCAACCTGAACGGCCTTAATGGTGTCATCCCGGCAGTCTGGATAGCCCGAATAATCAGTTTCACACACACCGGTTATAATGTGCCGAATACCGCGACGGGCCGCTAAAGCTGCGGCGAACGTCAGAAAAATGATATTTCGGCCCGGAACGAACGTGTTGGGAAGTCCACCTTCGGCTAAAGCAATTTCAGCATCACGGGTGAGAGCTGTTTCAGAAATCTCGCCCAACGCACCAAGCGCGATTGTATGATCCATGCCCAACCGCTCTGCCCACAGCGGATTTTGACCGCGCATACCATCACGTAGGGCTTCCCGGCAGTCCAATTCAACAGCGTGCCGTTGGCCGTAATCAAACCCCATTGTTTCTACGCGCTCAAACCGTGTCAGCGCCCAGGCAAGGCATGTTGCTGAATCCTGCCCCCCGGAAAACAGGACAAGAGCCGACTCTTTTTGAGCGTGGGAAGAAAGAGGCATGAATTAAGGAATACCAGTTAGCTTGTGGGTCTGAAGAGACAAGCCCCATTGAGGATGTGTCATGCAGTATGCGATTGCTGCCTGTATATTGGTGCTCTGGTTCGGCCCGTCCATGGGTTGTAACCAGAAATGTTTGAAATCGAGTTTGCTCAAGCTGGCAGGATCTAGGCCGGGTTGAGGGAAAACCAGCTTGAGTTCTGTGCCGCTTGTTTGTTCAAGTGTGCTGCCAGCTTTCGGGCTGATACAAAGCCAGTCAATGCCAGCCGGGGCAACGACAGTCCCATTGCTTTCAACAGCGATGCTGAAGCCTCGTTTATGCATCGCATCGATCAAAGTGGCATCAAGCTGGAGCAGGGGCTCGCCACCTGTAAAGACAACCAGACCGGGTGTGGAGGACGTAAGAGGGTTTTCCGGCCACTGACTTAAAATGGCGTCTGCTAAGGTATCAGCCGTTTCAAACTTACCACCGCCGTCACCATCTGTGCCGATAAAGTCGGTATCGCAAAACTGACAGACAGCTTTTGCGCGATCTTCTTCACGGCCGGTCCAAAGATTGCAGCCTGTAAAGCGGCAGAACACCGCGGCGCGTCCTGCCTGTCCTCCTTCACCTTGCAGTGTGAGGAAAATTTCCTTCACGGAATACGTCATTGTTCAGGGGCCAGTTGCCAATCAGGCCTGTGCGGCTTCCAGGCCAATGCCCGTCGTATGCATGCCCAGTCGGTCAAGGAGTTTGCGATCGCGCTGCGCTTGCGGGTTTGGGGTGGTCAAAAGGCGTTCGCCATAGAAAATGGAGTTTGCACCCGCAAGAAAACAAAGCGTCTGAGTCTCGTCGCTCATGTTTTCACGGCCTGCGGCCAAACGAACGCGGCTTTTGGGCATCGTGATACGCGCCGCAGCAATCATGCGAACAAAATCAAGTGGATCAATTTCTTCGGCTTCACCCAGAGGCGTTCCTTTGACGCGCACCAACAGGTTGATGGGCACACTTTCCGGGTGCGTCGGCAGCGTTGCGAGGGCTGCAATCAGGCCTGCGCGGTCGGTCTCATTTTCGCCCATTCCGACAATTCCGCCGCAACAGACATTAATGCCCGCATCACGCACGTTGGAGAGTGTATCCAGCCGATCCTGATAGGTCCGTGTGCTGATAATTTCGCCGTAGAATTCAGGTGAGGTATCGAGGTTATGGTTATAGTAATCCAGCCCCGCGTCTTTCAGCTTCCCGGCTTGGGCAGAATCAAGCATGCCAAGAGTCACGCAGGTTTCAAGCCCCAGTTCTTTAACACCTTCAACCATGGCGCAGACTGTTTCCAGATCATGGTCTTTAGGGGACCGCCATGCTGCCCCCATGCAGAAGCGGCTGGCACCAGCATTTTTGGCTTTACGGGCTTCGTCCAGAACTTTTTCAACCGCCATCAAGCGGTCTGCTTTGACGCTTTTTTCGTGCCGCGCGCTTTGCGGGCAATAAGCACAGTCTTCTGGGCATCCACCCGTTTTAATGGAAAGTAGGGTGGATATCTGAATATCTGTGGGGTCAAAATAGGTACGATGAAGCGCCTGTGCTCGGAACATCAATTCAGGGAAGGGCAAATCAAGAAGAGCCTGAATCTCTGCTACCGTCCAATCATTACGGACTTCGGCGTCAGTGCTGGTGACAACTGGCACAGGTGAAGTGGGACGAGCAACAGAAGATGAACCATCAGGCATGGGGGAAACCGAATTTTTATGAAATGGAGCCCGCAACATATCTGCTTTGTGCCGACAATGCCAGTATGCAGAATGTTGCGACCGCTAGAAGCTCTAAAACATAAGGTCTGTGTAGGTTTTTGATAAAGGATATAGCAAGCTTATCAAGACCTTATTCACCACAAAACAGGCTGGGTATGCTGGGGTATAACCCGTTGAACAGTGGCTTTTTCCGGAATGTTATCGAGAACCGGCATGACAATTGGCGGTGAGTAACGCTACACTTGAAGCGAGTAAAATAGTCGGAAATGAAGCAGAGAAAAATCTGTTCGTGACTGATTCGGTGTAGCTTTTTGAAGGATTGTAAAGTCATGAAGCAGATGTTCGGCCAGTTAGGGGCAGTTGCTGTGCTGCTGTGCTCTGTAGGGTTGTTAGCGGGTTGTCAGGCTCATCATGATGACAACAATGGATCAACCCAGCGTGTTCGGCCGCTCCGTATTCCTAATCCGGCAGCATTGTATTGCACGAAAAAAGGCGGAACCATCACGATGGAGCATCAGGAAGGCAAAGGGCAGGTGAGTTACTGCCATCTGCCTGATGGTACCGTCATGGAAGAATGGGCGCTTTTTCGACGTGACAACCCGAAGCCAGCAGCGAACTAAACCAAGAAATTAGTTCGAGTGAAATTGGGAGGCTATCTAATAAGGTAGCTTCTCAATGTAGCGAGACAATTACAGGCCCAAACCATGTGTGGGGGTCGAACGCAACCACACTCAAAAACCAGCAGATAAAAATATCATAAGATATATTATGCCAACTAAAATGATAATGAGCTTTTTATGAGGCTATCTTGTCAGCAAACTCTGCCCGCTGGCATGTTGAGCGTTAGCCAATTCCTGATCTGGGATGTGGTGTGGATTTTCAAATGAAACGATACTCAAGTTAGCAAGCGATGGACCTCATCTCTGTCGCACTCTGCCTGCACCTAGGTCGTAGACCCATCACTATGATGTCCCATGGTCATCATGGGATCAAAACTTCCACAGTCAAACGGCCAACAGCTTTCATTTTTGAGGAATGGGTGTGCTTTCGATTATATATCGATTGAAATCGTGCATCTCGGAAATTTTATCTCCCGTATGGATGTGTCTTTTGGAATACCTTTAATGCGAAAAATTGCGGATAAATGTGGTGGAACAGTCTTGAATGTGGAGTCTCTAGTGTATAATTGAACTCAAACACGACCATGACCCGTCTTTTATGGAACATGCTTTTATGTCTGTTGCTTCGGAAATTCTCACGGCTCTACGGTCAGAGGAGCATGATCCAGTTAGATTGCTACGGTCAGCCAGTAATCTGTTGGGTGACGAAATTGCTGTCATGTCCTCTTTTGGGGCTGAATCTGCTCTATTGTTAGCTTTTGTTGCCGAAGCAGCGCCAGATATGCGTGTTCTATTTTTAGAAACGGGAAAACATTTTCCTGAAACACTTGCTTACCGCTCGGAGTTGGCGCGCTTTCTCGGACTGACAAATGTGCAGGATATCAAGCCATATCTTGCTCAGGTGAAGGACCGTGACCCTACTGGTGAGTTGTGGGCTTTTGACCCGGATGCCTGCTGCCAGTTGCGTAAAGTAGAGCCGCTTGATGCAGCCACCCTCTCCTTTCCTGTGTTGGTTACAGGGCGTAAGCGGGGGCAGGCCTCCACTCGGGCCGCTTTGCCTGTGGTTGAGGAAAAACCTGATGGGCAGGTTCGTTTAAACCCGCTGGCGTCTTGGTCTGCTGATGAAATTACGGATGAAATGAAGCGTCGCGGGCTGCCGCCTCATCCTCTTGTCTCAAAAGGTTACCCTTCTATCGGGTGTGCTCCGTGCACGCGGCCGGTGGGAGAAAATCAGGATGCACGTTCGGGGCGCTGGGCCGGTCTGTCAAAGACCGAATGCGGCATCCATACGGCCAGCTAGCAAAGCGCTGGATATTCCACCATGAAAAACAGTAATTCCCCACAGACAGGTTTTGAGAGCACTATGGACCATCTTGATCAGCTTGAAGCGCAAAGCGTCTTTATCCTTCGCGAGGCCTATCGCAAGCTTCGTCCTCTGGCCATGCTATGGTCATTGGGGAAAGATTCAAATGTAATGGTCTGGCTGGCCAAGAAAGCATTTTTGGGCCGGGTTCCCTTCCCTGTCATGCATGTTGATACAGGTAAAAAATTCCCTGAAATGTACAATTTTCGGGATGAATATACCAAAAGATGGGATCTGGATCTTCTGTTGGGTACATGCCCGCCCGTAGAAGAAATGGACCCGTCGCTTCCGCCTGCAGCCCGGTCAGCGGCACGGAAGACCGCTGGTCTGGCAGCTATGATTGAGAAGCACAAACTTCAGGGGGTTATTGCCGGTATTCGCCGTGATGAGCAGGGTACGCGTGCGAAAGAACGCGTTTTCAGTCCGCGTGGTGCCAGCCATAAGTGGGATATCCGTAATCAGCCGCCCGAATTCTGGGATCAATACGCGACCCCTCATGAAGAAGGTATGCATATCCGTGTGCATCCTCTGCTGGCTTGGCGTGAAATTGACATCTGGCGCTATATTGAGCGCGAAGGTATCCCGCTGGTTGACCTCTATTTTGCCAAAAACGGCAAAAGATACCGGTCGCTTGGCGATCAGGATATTACCAATCCGGTAGAAAGCAACGCGTCCACGCTGGCGGAAGTCATTGCTGAACTGGAAACTACCCGCACATCTGAACGCTCAGGCCGCGCTATGGACCATGAGTCTGAAGACGCTTTCGAGCGTCTGCGTGTTGCTGGCTATCTCTGATCATTTGGTGCGGACGGGAATATATTCATGAGCAAATCTGTTACCGCATCTCAGGATGCAGCAACCCCAATTGTTATTGTCGGTCACGTTGATCACGGTAAGTCCACGCTTATCGGCCGCCTGTTGCATGACACCGATAATCTGCAAGACGGCAAAGTGGCCCAGATTATTGAGTCCTCTAAAAAGCGTGGCCTGAAAATAGAGTGGAGCTTTTTGCTCGACTCTCTTCAGATCGAGCGTGACCAAGGTGTGACGGTTGATTCTACACGGATCCCGTTTCTGCTGAATGGCCGCGAATTTGTTATTGTCGATGCGCCGGGACATCGCCAGTTTTTGCGGAATATGATTACAGGTGCCGCAGATGCTGAAGCTGCTGTGCTGGTGGTTGATGCGGCAGAAGGTGCGCGTGAACAAACCCGCCGACATGCAATGCTGCTGCATCTTATTGGTATTCGGCATGTTATTGTTCTGCTGAACAAGGTTGACCTCCTTGATTTCGATCAAGAGCAGGTCAGGCAGGTTGAGCAGTCTGTGTCGGAACTACTGGCAAAGCTTGATCTTGAGGCCGCTTTGTTCGTTCCTGCCTCGGCCCGTGATGGTGACAATATCGCTGCACGTTCGGAACGTATGCCGTGGTATGATGGCCCAACCCTGACCGAAGCGCTGGCACAGGTTCCTTCACCCGCATCCCGTGCCAATCTGCCCCTGCGCCTGCCGGTTCAGGATGTTTATCGTTTCAATGATAAGCGTTACGTTGCAGGTCGCATTGAGCGTGGGCGTGTCCGTGTTGGCGATACTGTCATTATCGGCACACAAAAGACACCTGCTCGCATTGCTTCCATAGAAAGCTGGCATACTGCGCCGCAACTGTCGGCTATTGCAGGTCAGTCTGTTGCGGTCACACTTGAACCAGACGTGATACCAGACCGTGGGGACCTTCTGCACTTACCCGATGCAGCACCAGTTGAAGCGTCCCGTATTCGTACGCGTCTTTTCTGGCTGCGGCAGGAGCCGTTACGTGTCGGGGAAAGCTTCAAGCTACGCCTTGCCACAGCCGAGCATGCCGTAACCGTCACATCCATTGAATCTGTGTTGAATCTGGATGATCTGACTGAGCAGCCTGGCGAGGAAGTTCCGGCCGAAGGCTTTGCGGAAATTACGCTTTCTGCCTCTGAAAATGTCCAATTTGATCCGTTTGCCCCTGGCACAGCGGATGGACGGGGTGTTCTGGTTGACCGGCAGCAGAGGATTGTTGGTGGGGCGCCGTTAATTGGCCCAGCCGAAATTGCAGTCGGTGAGAAGGTAATTCACCCCAGCGCCAGCACCGTTACCGTGCAGGATCGGGAGCGGCAGAAAGGCCAGCGTGGAACAGTCTTCTGGCTGACTGGATTATCTGGCGCAGGCAAAAGCACCTTGGCACGCGGAGCGGAAGCCGCCCTGTTCTCTGCTGGGCTGGACGTGACCGTTCTTGATGGCGACACATTACGCACTGGCCTTTGCAAAGACCTTGGTTTTTCTGAAGCTGACCGGACAGAAAATGTCAGGCGCGCTGCTGAGGTTGCTCGGATTTTGCGTGATGCGGGTCAAATCGTCCTCGTTGCTCTGATTTCTCCTTTGCAGTCAGACCGTGCATTGGCGCGGCAGATTGTTGGTGATGGCTTTGAAGAAATCTTTGTGGATGCTGATTTAAGCATTTGTGAGAAAAGAGACCCCAAAGGGCTGTATGCTGCGGCGCGGTCTGGTAAAATTAGTGGCTTCACAGGAATTGATGCGCCTTACGAAGCGCCACAATCCCCTGCCCTCCATCTGAAAACCGATGCTGGGAGTGCTGACAGTGCCGTAAAAACCCTTGCCTCTTTTGTAAAAGATACGGCCAAATTGACAGGGGCGGCTCGCGCGTCGTCCTGATCTGAACAAAAGACCCATTTCGGCAAGCGTATCTGGCATTCATCCTGTGTTGAGTGCCAGATGCGCTGCGCGGTAAGGAATTAAAGCCATGTCTGCTAGCGGGACGAAGCAGGGAGTGACGGTCCGTATGTGCAGTATAGGTCAACGGACCGAAAGCCATCTGGAATGGCAAAATAGCCAAGGCTTAGACTAGGCTATGCAACGTGCTTTTTCCAGTTTCGTCAGGGGCGGCAACTCGGCACTGCCGGGTTATAAGCTTTCTCTGGCCGCGACCCTGTTATGGACGGGGTTTTTCATAATCCTTCCCCTCATTGCTCTGACACTCCGCCCTTGGCAGGATGGTATTGGGGCTGTCGTGAATGAATTGCACGATACCCGGATGTTCGCGGCGCTATGGACCAGCTTTTCCAGCGCGGCTTTGGCCGCGTTATTCAACATCCCACTGGGAATGTTGCTGGCATGGGCGTTAGTGCGCGGAAATTTGCCAGGTAGCGGGCTTGCAAACGCATTGGTTGACCTGCCTTTGGCTCTCCCAACCGCCGTGTCAGGTATCACGCTGGCAACTTTATATGGTCCGCAGGGGTGGCTGGGCGCGCCATTGGCAAAACTTGGGATTGTCGTGGCCTACAGTAAACCCGGCATTGTTATCGCACTTATGTTTGTTGGCTTGCCCTTCGTAGTCCGAACCGTTGAGCCGGTCTTGAAAAATCTTCCACGAGATTTGGAGGAAGCTGCTGCTCTGCTGGGTGCCAGACCGTGGCAGATTATCACGCGGGTGGTTATTGCCCCTCTGGTGCCTGCGCTGATTACAGGATTTGGTCTGGCTTTCGCACGGGGCGTGGGTGAGTACGGGTCTGTGATTTTTATTGCGGGAAACCAGCCATTTCATAGTGAAATTGCGCCATTGCTGGTTGTCGTTCGGCTTCAGGAATTTGATTATTCTGGTGCCACGGCCATAGCCCTTATCCTGTTGCTCACATCTTTGCTGGCATTGGCGCTGGTTGGTCTGGCCCGGCGGAAATTCTCTGTCTGGGGAGACGGAGCATGAAGAAATATCTGCTCTGGGCTATAACGTGGGGGCTAATCGGCATCGTATTGCTTATGCCGCCAGCAGTCGTGGTGGTGGAGGCCCTGAAAAACGGTTTAGGTCCTGCTCTTGAGACGCTGAAAGATCCTGACGGTATTGCTGCAATCTGGCTGACGCTGGAAGTCAGTCTTGTCTCAATTAGCGTGAACACGATTTTTGGCGTTCTGGCTGCATGGTTGCTCACAAAATATCGTTTCCCTGGCCGTTCTGCATTGCTGGTTCTGGTTGAACTGCCTTTGAGTATATCTCCAGTGGTGTCTGGTCTGGTCTGGTTGCTGCTGTTTGGTGCACAGGGGTGGTGGGGGCCGTCGCTCGAGGCCGCGGGCATTCATATTGCTTTCGCTGTGCCCGGCATCATGCTTGCAACCCTGTTTGTCACCCTACCCTATGTTGTCAGGACGCTGGTTCCGTTGATGGAACAGCAAGGATGCGATGCCGAAGAAGCGGCCATGTTAGCGGGTGCCAATTTCTGGCAGATTTTGTGGCATGTCACATTACCAGGGGCTCGTGTTGCCCTGTTTTCAGGAATTCTGCTGACCACAGCGCGCGCTATGGGGGAGTTCGGGGCTGTGTCAGTAGTGTCAGGCCATATTCCGGGCCTGACGGAAACAATGCCTTTGCATATTGAAAGTCTTTATAATGGCTATCAGACCGTTGCTGCGTTCACCATGGCAACACTTTTGGCGGCAATGGCCATGAGCGCGGTTTTGCTGCGCTCTGCACCGGAATGGATTGCCCGGCGGCGGGGGGCACAGGCATGAGTGTTACGGTTCAGAAACTTGTCAGAACTGCTCCGGGTTCAGACCGCCAGTTGCTGAAATCGGTTTCTCTGGATGTGCCCACAGGGCATTTTGTTGCTCTGGTTGGTCCTTCTGGGGCGGGTAAAACAACATTGCTGCGCGCTATTGCGGGTTTGGATGTCTGTGATAGCGGCACACTGCTTCTGGATGGTCAGAAAGTAGAAACCATGCAGGACAGAGCCCGAAAAATAGGCTTTGTCTTCCAGAACTATGCTCTTTTTCCGCATATGACGGTGGCCCGCAATATCAGTTTCGGGCTGGATGTGCAGCCGCGTGGTTCTCGCCTTTCACGTCAGGACAGAGCAGCACGAGTGCAGGAACTGCTTGACCTCATGCAATTGCCGGATATGGGAGCGGCCTACCCTGCCCGTTTGTCTGGTGGTCAGAGACAACGTGTTGCTCTAGCGCGCGCATTGGCTTCTGGTCCGGGAGTCTTATTGCTGGATGAACCATTCGGCGCGCTGGACCCAATTGTCAGACGCACCATTCGAAGCTGGTTGAGATCTCTTCATGATCGCCTTGGGCTGACGACCATCCTGGTTACCCATGATCAGGAAGAGGCGCTGGAAGTTGCGGACCGTATTGTGGTGATGCAGCAAGGGTTAATCGTGCAGGATGCTGCGCCCGATATTCTGGATCAGTCCCCGGAAACAGCTTTTGTGATGGAGTTCATGGGAGAGGCCATCACATTTCGTGGCACACTCAACAACGGACAGTTTGTTCCTGATGAAGGTGGTGTTTTGCCATTTCCGGTTGCGGCACATCTAGAAAGCGGGCCGATTGACGCAATGATCCGGCCTTTTGAAATCGGAATAGTGTCCGCGGGGAATGCTGAAAAAATGCTGTCCCCCGTGTCGGTTGTGTCACATGGCGCACGTAACGGATACCGTCATTACCTTGCGCGGCTGACTGACCGTACCATTTCTGTTTCTGCTCCGGATTGGGGAAACGATAGCATAAATTTTGCAGAGGCTGGCGTGCTTGATATTAGCCGTGCCCGGCTTTTCAAAAACGGTCTTCGCGTGGTTTAGGTTATGATGCTGTTCCTCAAACGCATGTCGTGCCCGTAGATATACGCGTGGTCGGAGATTAAATCTCTATCAGGATTCGTGTTATCTTGTTATTGTCTTTTCCCGCATGTAAAATGCTGTTGCTTCGATTGTACGAAAAAGGTGCGTGCCATGGACCGCAGAAATAACCGCCGAGATGCAGAAGGATCGAGCGTTATCACCGCCAATCGCCTGCTTGATGGTCGGATTGTGTGGTTAGGCGAAGATGGAACGTGGGAGCCGCTTATCAGAAATGCCCGAATCTATTCTAATGCTGACATTGAAAATGCGTTGAAAGTTCAGGCAGATCGTGCCCAGCAGGATGAACTTGTGGGTGTTTATGGTGTTCAGGTGACACGTTCGCCCTCAGGTATCGTGCCTGTGACCAGTCGGGAGCGTATCCGCGCAGTCGGCCCCAGTGTTCACCCGGAATTTACGCCAGAATGGCAAGCTGTTGAAGCCGCCTGATTGTAGACGATTAACAAGGTCACTTTGAGAATGTCTCACGCCCCCCAGTCCGCCCTGCCCGTTGGCCATTATGCTTATGATGACGTTGACCGCACGTTTCTCAAGCAGCGTGTGGCGCAGTTTCGCGATCAGGTTGAGCGGCGTATTTCTGGCGCATTGACCGAAGATGAATTCAAGCCGCTACGGCTGATGAATGGCCTTTATCTTCAGTTGCACGCTTATATGCTCCGTGTGGCTATTCCCTATGGCGTGTTAAGTTCCAGCCAGATGCGTGCGCTGGCCCAGATTGCGCAACGGTATGACCGTGACTATGGGCATTTTACCACGCGTCAGAACATACAGTTTAACTGGATAAAACTGGAAGAAACCCCTGATATTCTGGGCCTTTTGGCGGACGCAGACATGCACGCCATTCAAACTAGCGGTAACTGCATCCGTAATGTCACAGCAGATCAGTTTGCGGGTGCTGCGGCCGATGAGGTGCTTGACCCGCGGGTCTATGCAGAAATTCTGCGACAATGGTCTACCCTGCACCCTGAATTTACGTTTTTGCCTCGTAAATTTAAGATTGCAATCTCCGGCAGTAGTCAGGACCGTGTTGCCGCCCGCTTTCACGATATTGGCCTGATGGCGCGTGAGGGCGAAAATGGCCGCCCTGTTTTTGAGGTTTATGTTGGAGGTGGTTTGGGCCGCACACCGGTTGTCGGCGTCAAATTGCGGGATGATCTGCCTGAAGAAGATCTGATCGCTTATCTGGAAGCGATCTTACGCGTTTATAATGAATACGGTCGGCGCGATAATATGTATAAAGCGCGGATCAAGATATTGGTGCAAGCCCTTGGTGTTGATGGATTCCGCGATCGTGTGAATGCCGAATTCTCTGCTATGGATAAGGCGCGTTACAAGTTACCTGAAACGATTGTTGAAGCCATTCGGTCCCGTTTTGGCGTTCCTGACTTTGAAGAAGCAGGAAACGGGCCGGAGAAACTTGTCCAGCAGCGTAAGGCTGACCGTGCATTTGATTTCTGGGTGCAGACCAACACCCATAAGCACAAACAGGCAGGATACGCGTCGGTTACGATTTCATGCAAACCTGCGGGTGGTATTCCGGGCGATGTTACATCCGCACAGATGAATCTGTTGGCTGATCTGGCCGATCAGCTGAGCTTTGGTGAACTTCGGATAACCCATTTGCAGAATGTTGTTCTGGGGCATGTCCGGCAGGATAAGCTTTATGATTTGTGGCAGGTGCTTGAACAGAACGGCCTAGGCACAGCCAATGTTGGTTTCATTACTGATATCATCGCCTGCCCCGGTTTGGATTACTGCGCTCTTGCGAATGCACGGTCTATCCCCATTGCGCAGAAATTGAGTGAACGGTTTGCAAGCCCGGACTTACAGCGTGAAATTGGCCCGTTGCGGTTGAATATTTCTGGCTGCATCAATGCCTGCGGTCATCATCATGCTGGCCATATTGGTATTCTGGGTGTCGATAAACGCGGACAGGAAGCCTTCCAGATTACATTGGGTGGTGCTGCTGATCAGGCTGAAGTGTCTATCGGTCAGATTATAGGGTCCGCTATGTCGGAAGATGAAACAGTCGATGCCATTGCCCGGATCATTGATACCTATCTTACCGTAAGGACAGCAGGTGAATCCTTCATCGAAACTTGCCGCCGTGTCGGCACGACATCATTCAAGGACGCAGCCTATGCCACTGCTTGAAAACGGCCAGCTTAAAGACGATAACTGGCAGAGTGTTGCGGACGGCGCAGCCCTTCCCTCTGGCGATATTCTGGTGCCTCTGTCACGCTTAGCGGAAGGGCTGGGACGAAATAATGAGGGCCGATTGGGTGTGGTTCTGCAAAGCGGAGACAGCGTAGATGCGCTGCGACAGGCTCTGCCACGTTTGGACTGTGTTCAACTGATTTTTCCCATTTTTCGTGATGGTAGGCCGTTCACACAGGCGCGTGCATTGCGAGAACATCTGCAGTTCAAAGGCGAAATCCGGGTCGGTGGTCACGTTCTGCCAGACCAGTATGAATTCCTGTTACGATGTGGGGTCAGCGCAGTCTTGTTGCGGGAAGATAGTGATCTTGCAGTTTGGCAAAAAGCGCATGATGCCTTTACCGTTGCCTATCAGCCTTCCGTTTTAGAGGAGCAGCCAGAAGGTTTTGCGTTGAGACGTAGGTTGTTCTAACGCGTAAAGCATGGTGAAAGAACGTAGTATCGTCTTTCATCAGGCTTGTTTTGCGTAATATTCTCATTTCCTGCATTCGTGCTTATCTAGGCTTCACGTTACGGACCACGCGCTGGACGCTTACTGTGGAGCCTGAGGCCCGGAAGCTGTTGACTGTGCAGGATGGCCATCCAGCCATTGTGGCCTTTTGGCACGAAGTGTTGCCTTTAACCCCAGCATTATGGTGGTGGGCGGAGCCTCAAAACCCTAGTTTACGGCTCAATGTTCTTATCAGCAAAAATCGGGATGGCAGACTGATAGCAGATGTCGTTTCACGGTGGCGTATATGGTCGATAGCAGGGTCTTCTGACGCACGCGGTAAGAACAAAGGTGGTGCAGCTGCTGTTCGGCGTATGCGCGCAAAACTGCGTGCGGGTGAACTTGTTGCGATTACGCCTGATGGCCCCAGAGGCCCCCGCAGAGAAGCGCAGCAAGGTGCCGTTGCTTTAGCCAAAATGGTTAAGATGCCGGTGGTTCCGATAGGGGCTGCGTGTTCAGGCATCCGATTGAAGTCTTGGGATAGAATGATTTTCCCGCTTCCTTTCGGTAAGGGTGAATTTGTCTGTGGCGCTCCGGTGTCTGCCCTTATGTCCGCAGATATTCCGATTGAGGAAGCCGCCGCCCAACTCTCTGACGCCATTACCAAAACTATGGATGCTGCTGAAAATGCGCTCTCTGAAAACTCAAATTCAATAAGATCTGCGCAAGAGACGGCTTTCTTCAAAACTCTTGATTTAAAACCGTCACGCATATGGGCGGGAACGTCGTCTTTCTTGGCACCAGTCCTTCCTTTTTTTCTGCGCTGGCGTCAGACCAGAGGGAAAGAAAACCCTGTTCGTGTTCGCGAGAAAATGGGCTTTGCATCGCTTGCTCGTCCCGCAGGGCCTCTTATCTGGTTTCATGCGGCCAGTGTTGGAGAAGTCATTTCCATTCTTCCCTTGGTCGAACAGTGTCAGGAAGACAATCGTTCTGTCACGGTGCTTATTACAACCGGCACACTGACTGCGGCGCAAACTGTGGCGCAACGGCTGCAGACACCGCGAGTGCTTCACCAGTTTCTGCCGTTAGATGTGCCGCGTTGGGGAAAAAGGTTTCTTGAGCACTGGCAGCCACAAGCCGCTGTATTTACAGAAAGTGAGCTCTGGCCCAACCTTATAGGCCTTTGTCACAGGCGCAACTTGCCCGTCATGTTAGTAAATGGGCGAATGTCAGCGTCTTCCTTGGCGGGCTGGCAGCGTGTGCCGCAGATTGCGCGCCGGATGCTGGAGCGTTTTGCATGGGTTGCTCCGCGCACCCAAGAAGATGCAGAACGTTTTGCGTTATTGGGTGCACGTACCATTTTGCCAGCGGGTGATATTAAGACAGCCGCTGCGGCGTTGCCGGTTGATCAGGCTATGTTGGACACCCTACGCACAAAACTGGCGGGGCGTTCGATTTTTCTCGCTGCGAGCACGCATGAAGGGGAAGAGGAAAAAATCCGGCAAACAGTTGAAAATCTGTCTGCTGATTATCCAGAAATATTAACGATTATTGTACCGCGCCACCCAGAGCGAGGTCATGCCATTGCTCAATTTTTCCCGCACGCTGCGCAGCGATCACAAGGACAGTTTCCAACAGGGAAAGACACAGTCTGGATATGTGACACGCTGGGAGAACTTGGCCTGTTTTATCGGCTGGCGGACTATGTGTTTATCGGAAATAGTTTGCCGGGTGTAAAAGGCGGAGGCGGAGGCCATAATCCTTTCGAGCCTGCCCGTCTGCACTGTGCCATCTCAACCGGTCCTTTAACGCAGAATTTTACAGATGCTTTCGCGCTTTTGGGGCCGAGCGTTGCAACAGTTACGAATGGGAATGAATTGGCAGCTTGGGTAAAGCGTATGCACACAAATACGGACCTTAAGCATGATGCAATGGACCATGCAAAAAAGGCAGCCTCTGTCAGCATGCAGCTTATTGTCACTCTGGCTGCACGTATTCTTCATGCGTTAAAAACATGATGTATGCTCCTCGCTTCTGGCAAAATTCAAACGTAACAGTTCTTTCGCAACTTTTGGCTCCTGCTTCGGCTTTTGTGGCGTTCTGCGCTGCCAGACGTCAGAAACAGAGTGGCTGGAAAGCACCCGTGCCCGTTCTATGCTGCGGCAATATAACCGTTGGCGGCACAGGAAAAACGACGGTAGCACTCGATATAATCCAGCGACTGCAAAAAAGGGGTGTTGCAGTCCATGCTCTTATTCGTGGCTACGGGGGAAACGTTAAAAATACGACGCGGGTCGATACAGCCAGGCATACCGCACAGGATGTGGGCGATGAAGCCCTTTTGCTGGCAGCCAAATGCCTCACATGGGTAGGTGGAGACCGCGTTGCTTCTGCTAAAGCAGCAATACAAGCTGGAGCACAATTTCTGGTTATGGATGACGGGTTTCAGAACCCGGGTTTGTCTAAAGACGTTTCTCTGGTGATTATAGATGGAGCCGTAGGGTTGGGAAATGGCTCTGTTTTACCGGCAGGACCTCTTCGTGAAACGTCGCAAAATGCTTTTGAACGCGCTTCTGCCTTCCTTCTTGTTGGGGAAGATCAGGCGGGGTTTATTCGTCATTACGGGGAACAGCTTTCACCAAAGGCGGTTTTGAGAGCAGACCTTCAGCCGATAAGTGCAGACATTAATGGCTTGAAAAACAGCCCTTGTGTCGCTTTTGCTGGACTGGGTCGGCCATCGAAATTTTTTGATGGGTTAAAAAAAGCTGGTGTTCGAGTGGTAGCGGCTGTCGCTTTCCCTGACCATTATTTTTATAAAACCAAGGATATGAACAAACTTCTTGCGCTTTCTACTCAGTATCACGGACAGCTTATCACAACACCTAAAGATGCCGCACGGCTTCCGCCTTCAACGCGTGCGCACATAAAAACAGTGGGGGTTGGTCTGGAGTGGGAAAATAGCGCAGAAATAGAGAATATGCTGAGCGAATTATTAACGAAGTATCATATTCTATGAGCTACTCGACTGTTTCTTTTGCAATGCAGATTGAGGCCGGATTGGCCAAAGGTTTGCTTGCTGCGTTCAAAAAAATGGGGCCAGTTAGGGCATCAGATTTTGCGGGGTGCGCCAGCCGTTTCGTTGGCCCACTTCTTCCTGTTTCGCGTATAGCTGATAAAAATCTTCAACTGGCTATGCCCGAACTAAATGCCACGCAACGAAAACGTATTGTTCGCGGTGTTTGGGAAAATCTTGGCCGCACAGTGGGCGAGCTCCCTCATCTTTCGACGCTTAAAGAGAATACACATTCCGGCCCAGGCTTCGAAGTTGTCGGTGCAAAGTATCTTGAGGAACAGGCGCGCAACGGTGGGTCCGTTCTTTTTATGTCCGGTCACATTGGAAATTGGGAAATGCTTCCGCCTGGGGTGGCACGGCACGGCACGCCATTTGCATCTTTCTATCGCGCAGCTGCTAATCCGCTAATTGACCAGATGATCCGCTCCCTACGTGATGCGGCCATGCAGCCTACCCCTACCCCGCTTTTTGCAAAGGGGGCTCGTGGTGCACGTGAAGCGCTCGCCTATGTATCTAAAGGTGGCAGACTGGGGATGCTTGTTGATCAGAAAATGAATGATGGTGTTGAAGCATCATTTTTTGGTCGTCCGGCTATGACAGCCCCTGCCCTTGCCGCAATGGCTCTGCGTTACCGTTGCCCCGTTATTCCTGGTTATGTGGAACGTCTCGGGCCTGCTCGGCTACGCATTATTGTTGAGGCGCCGCTCCAACTGCCAGATACGGGGGATAAAAAGCAGGATCTGACGCTGTTGGTTCAGATGATCAATGACCGGCTGGAACAGTGGATAAGGAAAAAGCCGGAAAGCTGGCTTTGGTTACATCGGCGCTGGCCAAAAGAGCTTTATCGCTAATTTCTTATCCCCCTTATTTACGCAATTTTTTGCGCAGCCAGCGAAAAGCATCATGGAAATGCCGTTCAGGCGAATGGCTGATACGCTTTGCATCCACTAACGTAACAGAACCCGCAGCGGAAAGTGTATGCAGACCGTCCGTCCACGGTGCGAAGCTTGGGGGGGCTTTCAGCGTGCTCTCAAGCGAGGTTTCACACCGTTGAGTGTCCAGCCCGGAAATTCGAACCAGTGAGATGCCGCCGCCGTAAGTCTGGGTACAGTCCTGTGTTGGTAGCAGAATGGTATCGCCGTCGATAATGGGCGTCCCACCAGGCCGCGCGCTCGCAACATCCACGCGAATAGGGTTTTGAGGATGCAGATGCCATTTACCGGTTAAACTATCGGCAAAGGCACAATGGAGTTCCGATTTTTTCTGCAAGGCTGTTCCGGGGGGGCTGAAAAACATCCACCACCGTCCCTGAAAATAGAGCGGCGAGGCATCAATAGCAGCCACGGGAAAAGAAAAAAGATCGTCCTTTTTCCATTCATCGGGGAAATTGGTTGCGCGATATAAACTTAATTTTCCAGAGCGATGGGCTTCTGGCAGCATCCAGAAATGACCTTCATGCTCCCCCACGACTGGGTAAGACAGATGCCAAGGCTCTGAAATTACCCGTTTTCTGTGCTTGAACGTTAACTCTGAATCGTAAACTAATACATCAATTTTGCCGCACTTGGTGCGATAGTCATAAGCTTCAGCAAATACATATAAATGATTTTGATGCCATATCCCGAACGGGTCGGCCAGAAAACGCATGCCATGATCGTTTCCTATCCATTGTACAGACAGACCATCGAGTGAGCCTGCCTGCAATATGGTAGAAAGCGGCGCACGGATAATGCCGCTCTGCCATTGATCTGTCCGCATGAATGGCAAAATTACGTGTCCTTGTTCTGAAACAGTGCGTCTTTATAAAACTGTAAGGGGAATACGCACAGGGGGTGTCGCCTCTTGGGCGTGTTCTGATTATGGTGCCTATCATTGTATTTGTTTCTGCCGGAGTTACTCATGTCGTCACCTAGCCCTGCTCTTGCCTATCGTCTGGAAGCCGCACGGGCTGTGGTTCATGATGCATCCCGTCTTGCCATGTCCATGCGTCCACCGCCGGGTGGCCCCGTGGCAACGCAGAAATCGGCGCAGGATTGGCTAACTGAAACTGATGGTGCGGTTGAGGCTTTTATTGCCTCCCGCATGAAGACGCTTTTCCCAGAAGATGGATTCCAGGGTGAAGAAGGCGGGGTCGCGCGCTCTGGCCAACTGCGGTGGGTGGTTGATCCGATTGATGGAACGTCCAATTATGCGCGGGGCCGTAGCCGGTGGTGCGTCTCCCTCGGTTTGCTGGATGGTGATGAACCGGTGGCAGGTGTTATTGAAGCTCCTGCTTTGAATGAAGTCTATACTGCACTACGGGGGGCTGGAGCCTTTTTGAACGGTAAGCCTATCCATGCATCTCCGGTAAAAGATCCGGCTAGTGCCATGATCGAAATGGGTTGGAGTAACAGAGTGCCAAAACCTGTTTTTATGGAGAAAATTGATGCCATTATGAAACTCGGCGCCATGCCGCGCTCCGGTGGTTCAGGGGCTTTAGCTTTAGCGGATGTGGCCTGTGGCCGTCTGGATGGCTACATTGAAATCGTCATCAACCTGTGGGACGTCGCGGCCGCTTTGCCTTTGCTGGCAGAAGCTGGTGCAAGGGTTTCACCTTTTCTGCGCGATGGAGGCCTGACAGGGGCGGCAACTATTTTGGCTGCAAACCCACACATTGCAGAAACACTGTCGCAGGCCGTCAATATTCCGCTTGCCTGACAAAATTCATGAACGGCAGGCGGGCCATTCTGCCGCCATAAAATCCTGCTTATTTTTCAGGCCTGTCTTTTCGGCCCATAATGGAGACCACCAGCATGCGGTCAGGTTACCGTTTTAGATTGTTTTCTTTCGCTTTGGGGGCTGCGACGGCTTTGGCCGGACTTTCGGTAAAAGCTGAAGCCGCAGACACGTCCCAGACACTTGTCGATAAAGCAGCGTTGACAGTGCAGGATATTTTTGTCGGGGCAACGGCGGAAAGTGCGGTTGCTGTGAATTTGTCCAAAGCCCGCGCTGTCATGGTCTGCCCATCCATTTTTCGCATGTCCATTGCGTTTGGTGGCGCAGGTGGTGGATGCGTACTGCTGGCTCGAGATGCTAGGGGCTCGTGGTCTGACCCGGCCTTCTATACGCTAAGCACTGCCTCCTTTGGTATTCAACTCGGTGTGCAGAATTCTCAGGCAATGTTCTTCGTTATGACAGATCGTGGCTTGCAGGCTCTTCTGGATAGCCAGTTTCAGTTTGGTGCAAATGCAGGGGTTTCTTTTGCAACCTTGAGCAGCAATGTGGAACGCGGAAACGCTGGCGCAAGAAATACGGATATTCTCGTTTCACAAAAATCCCAGGGATTGTTTGCGGGCGCAGCGCTGGGGGGCACAAAGCTGACCGTCAATAGCGATGCCAACCGTAAATATTATGGTCAAAGTGTTGGCCCAGAAGACATTGTCGTATCAATGCGTGTCAATAATTCTGGTGCAGATCCTTTGCGTAGCGTGTTGATGCGTTACGGTAAGTTGGCATCATCTGGTAACGCTTCTTCTAAAACGGGTTCAACGGCTGCGTTTCAACCAACAACGGCAGTTGATACCGTCCCAAACTATTCGGCTAGCAGTGCAACAAGCAGCGCTGGGACGGTAAAGCATGAAACGCTTGCGCCGCTGAAACCCACCAGCACAGCCCGCCATTAAAAATCGAAAAGGATGGAAGGTTATACCCTTCCATCCTTTTTCTTATGTCGGGATGTTTATAGTTTTAGCGCGCGATTGGGTTTTCTGTTTCTGAAGAATGAATTTGCTTCTGTCTGTATAAGCTCACATTCTTATTATGGTCAGCTAAGGTGTTGGCAAAATTATGCCCACCCACTCCATTTGCAACAAAGTAAAGTGCGTCTCCTGCGGCTGGATGCGCCACAGCCTGTAAAGATGACACGCTGGGAGAACAAATTGGGCCGGGTGGCAAACCGATTTGCATGTAAGTGTTATAAGGGCTGGGTGTCTGTAAATCAGCATGGGTCAAAGGCCGACCCAAAGGAGGATTCCCGTTTGTCACAGCATAAATAACCGTCGGGTCCGTCTGCAATTTCATGCCTTTTTGAAGTCGATTAATAAAAACCCGAGCAACAAGAGGACGTTCAGACGCTACGGCTGTTTCTTTTTCTACCAGAGACGCCAATGTAAGAAAGGCTTCCTGATTAGGGATTTCTTCAACTACGTCTCTACTCGTCCAGATTTTCTCAAGCTGATCATGCATCGCAGTCTGCGCCCGGCTGACAATTGCCGCACGCTTACTATTGCGCAGATAGCTGTAAGTTTCAGGCATGATGCTGCCTTCAGGCGTTAAAGGCGCATCCCCCGTCAAGAAGGGGGCCGATAGCAGCAAAGATTGAATTTGGCGAGCAGACAGTCCTTCTGGAATGGTAATTTTATGCAGTACGGGGCGACCGTGGCGTAATATTCCTAAAATACCCCGAATAGATATGTGTGCAGGAAAGTGTAACTCAGCGGCATGAAGCTGACCTTGATGCTTGGTGGCAAAAATGAGCCCAAGCGTTACACGTTCAGTCCACCAGCCAGCCGGTAAAACATCAGAATTTTGGAGGGTGTGAATTGTGCTCAGATAATCGCCATGTGGAATAACCACATCGGCGTCCTGAGGCAAAGGACCTGCTTGCGTGTAGTCCTGCCAAATCTTTAGTCCTGTTCCCCCTGCCCCGATAAGAAGCAGAAAGAACAGGATAACAAGAAGCTTGCGCATATCGTCTTCTCTTTCCCTTTTTAAAGGGAATGACTCGTTTTATCAGACGCCGCGCACAACCAAGCTGGCGTTCGTGCCGCCAAAGCCAAAGCTGTTGGAGAGAGCAACATTGATTTGGCGTTGCTGCGCTGTGTGCGCGACGCGATCAATAACACTTTCACGAGAAGGATTATCCAGATTCAGTGTGGGCGGTGCCACATTGTCCCGGATCGCCAGCATACAGAAAATAGCCTCAACTGCACCGGCCGCGCCCAGTAGGTGCCCTGTTGCAGATTTAGTGGAAGACATAGCCAGCTTGTTGGCATCAGCCCCAAAGAGACGTTCTACAGCTTCAAGCTCAAGATCATCCGCCATTGTGGATGTGCCATGAGCATTTACATAGTTGACGTCTGCCGGAGTAATACCAGCGCTTTTCAATGCAGACCGCATAGCGCGGAACGCACCGTAATGCCCCTCTGCTGGTGCGGTGATGTGATAGGCATCGCCTGACATCCCGTAGCCAACAATCTCGGCGTAGATTTTCGCACCGCGGGCTTTAGCGTGTTCGTACTCTTCCAGCACAACCACACCAGCACCTTCCCCCATGACAAAACCATCACGGTCTTTGTCCCAAGGACGAGATGCTTTGTCAGGCGTGTCATTGAAGCCGGTTGAAAGCGCGCGGGCAGAACAGAAGCCTGCAATCCCCAATGGGCAGACTGTCGCTTCAGCACCGCCTGCAACCATCACATCTGCATCACCAAACATGATAAGACGGGCTGCATCCCCAATAGCGTGAACGCCGGTTGCGCAGGCTGTTACCACAGAATGGTTCGGGCCCTGGAAACCATATTTAATGGAGACGTGACCGGAAACAAGGTTGATCAGCGCTGATGGAATGAAGAAGGGGGAAAGACGTTTGGCACGTCCTTCATGAACCGTGATCGAGGCATCGTAAATGGTCTGAAGACCGCCGATTCCCGAACCAATCATGACGCCAGTTGCGCATTTGTCTTCTTCAGTCTGTGGTTTCCAGCCGGAATCTTCCACAGCTTCAGTCGCAGCGACCAGCCCCATATGAATAAAGCGGTCCATCTTGCGCTGGTCTTTGACCGGCACCCATTCAGAAAGCGTCAGCTTTCCGTCTGATGCAGGGCCTTCTGGCACCTGACCGGCTACCTGCGCAGGTAGATCACTTGGGTCAAAATGCGTGATTCGACCAATCCCGCTTTCACCTGAAATCAGGCGTGACCATACATTTTCGACACCGAGGCCAAGCGGCCCCACCATGCCCATTCCGGTGACGACAACGCGTCTCCGGCCCGAATTTGCTCCGGCCGACTGCAACAAACCAGCCTGCTCCCCGCTTGAATCTGTTTGGTCCCTCAAGGAGCGAGGGACCTTGATACGAATGCTAAAAGGCCTGAATCAGGCAGCTTTCTGCTTTTCGATGTAATC
This sequence comes from Acetobacter indonesiensis, assembly GCF_000963945.1. Classification (GTDB taxonomy): domain Bacteria; phylum Pseudomonadota; class Alphaproteobacteria; order Acetobacterales; family Acetobacteraceae; genus Acetobacter; species Acetobacter indonesiensis. Next base: position 132,719 of record NZ_BAMW01000045.1, read on the forward strand.
AATCGCGTCTTTAACCGTAGCGATTTTTTCAGCAGCGTCTTCCGGAATCTCGACATTGAAGGCTTCTTCAAAAGCCATCACGAGTTCAACGGTATCAAGGCTGTCTGCGCCCAGATCGTCGATGAACGACGCTTCCGGTGTGACCTTGCTTTCCTCGACGCCGAGATGCTCGACCACAATTTTCTTAACCTTATCAGCGATTTCGCTCATCTGTCTCTGCTTCCTATATGCCCGGAATGAAATGGGGCAAGTTGTCTAGGCGCTTAATTTGCCAGCTTCCCGACTGCAGGGGAGAAGATGCAGAACGCATCTTCTTTGCAATCAAGGCTGCGGGCGCATAGCACGTTTCTTTGGTTCAAGCCAAGACGAACCGTATGAAGGTTCTTCCAGAATGGCAGATTGCACCAATTGCGGAGCCTGTCTGCCACATCTGAAAGTGTTTTGCACGACCTGTTGTGCGTTATACTTCAAGGCCGCCTTCAGATCATAGCCATACCACCATTAACATGCAGTGTAGAACCTGTAACCCAGCCGGCTTCGTCTGAACACAAATAAAGAACAGCCGCCGCGATGTCTTCCGGTTTGCCTAAGCGGCCCAAAGGAATTTGGCTTTGCAGCTTCTCTTTCTGGGCGTCAGGAAGAACATCGGTCATAGGAGTTACAATAAAGCCCGGAGCAACAACATTAACCGTTACACCGCGTGACCCGACTTCCTGAGCCAAAGACTTGCTCATGCCCACCATGCCGGCTTTAGCTGCTGAATAGTTTGCTTGACCAGCATTGCCTGTAGCCCCGACGACGGAGGCAATGTTGACAATACGTCCAGCACGTCGGCGCAGCATCCCTTTTAATGCGGCGCGGCAGAGGCGGAATGGGGAAGACAGGTCAACATTCAGAACCTGATTCCATTCATCATCTTTCATTCGCAACGCAAGGTTATCACGGGTTAGGCCTGCGTTATTGATCAGAATATCAACCGGTGCCCCAGCCTTTTCTTCGGCTTTGCCAATGAGAGCGTCTGCTTCAGCCGCGTCTGAAAGGTTGGCGACGACATATTCCGCACGAACGCCGCCCAGTGCGGCTACCTGCTCTTTAAGGGCTTCTTCACGTGTGCCAGACAGCACAACGGTTGCGCCTTGGGCATGCAGGGTCGCTGCAATCGCACTTCCGATGCCGCCAGATGCACCTGTTACCAGGGCGACTTTTCCATCAAGTTTGAACATAAACTGGTATTCCGTTGTTTTAGAAAGATTTTAAAAATTCTTCGATGTCTGCTGGTGTGCTAATTGAAAGGCTGCTGACTTCCGGATCAATACGACGGACCAAGCCAGAAAGAACTTTTCCTGCCCCAATTTCAACAAATGTATCAATGCCCATGCTGCCCATGGCTTCGACGCTTTCACGCCACCGTACACGACCTGTGACCTGCTTGATCAGATTATCGCGAATGGTATCTGCGTCAGTCGCTTTAGAAGCGGTGACGTTGGCAATGATAGAGACGATTGGCGCAGCAATTTCCGCCTTATGCAAAGCTTCGGCCATGACATCTTCTGCCGGACGCATCAGAGAGGAATGAAACGGAGCAGAAACAGGAAGCTTCAGAGCCCGCTTGATTTTCATTTCTTTTGCAAGAGCTACCGCTTTGTCGATAGCGTCCATTGCTCCAGAAATAACAATCTGGCCACCGCCGTTATCATTGGCAATTTCCAGAATGCTGCCTTTACCGGCTTCGGCGCAGATTTCCTGCACTTGCGCTAATGTGCCCCCAATAATGGCTGCCATTCCCCCCTCGCCCGCTGGGACGGCTTTCTGCATTGCCTGTCCACGCAGGCGCAGAAGGCGTGCGGCATCGGTCAAGCCGAAAGAGCGCCCTGCGGCTAGGGCCGCGTATTCACCCAAAGAGTGCCCAGCCAAAAGGGAGACTTTGCCTGCAAGGTCTAGCCCTCCCTCTGTTTCAAGCACGCGAATAACGGCCATTGAAACTGCCATAAGGGCTGGCTGGGTATTTTCAGTGCTGGTTAGTTCGTCGGATGGTCCTTCAAAAATAATTTTTGAAAGACGCTCACCGAGCGCATCATCGACTTCTTCAAAGACTGCACGTGCTGCGGGAAATGCCTGAGCAAGGTCGGCCCCCATACCAACAGACTGGCTTCCCTGTCCTGGGAAAACAAAAGCGTAAACTGCCATCTTACCTACTGTTTCTAAAGAATTTTCAGCGCAAATCGCGGTTGAAAATCATGAGACGCGCGAATGAGGAAAACAACAAAAAGAGCGTGCTAATTTAAGCACTTAAACTCTTGTGCGGTCAGGCATCCTCAAGCGAAAGAACTGTTAGGATACTCTTCCGGTTTCTAACGCACAATACGCCACAGCAGCACCAGTAGGGCGTCCCATGCGCAGGCAAGTGCTTCATGCGTAAGAATATAAAATTTCTGAAAAGCAGTTTTGCCTTGCAGGGATGCATAAGGAAAAGGAATTGCCTTGGTTTCCCATCCTGCAATTTTCATGAGAAGTAAGCAGCGAGGCATATGATACGGGCTTGTTGCAAGCATAATACTTTGGTTTTTAATGTTTTGTTTTTGAAGTATTTTTGAGCATGCAACAATGGAATCAAATGTGTCTGTAGCCGTTTGTTCGGCTATAATTTGACCGTCGGAAATGCCAGCGTTTTTGAGAAGTTCAGACATGACATCTGCTTCGGTTCGCCCCGCCTGAGGAACAGCGCCTGTCGGGATGTATAGTGCGTTAGGGCTGTTTTGGCCGAAAGACAAAGCTGCGTTAACGCGGTTTACAAGTGCAGGTGATGGCGACCCGTCAGGCCGTAAAGCTGCGCCAAAAATAATGATTGGTACACCTTTTCGGCGAGGGTTCATGGGGTGTTAAGGCCTTTAAGCTTTGCTCAAGCGGGTGATTGAAGCAGGACGCGGTTAAGGCTTAGCAAAATGGTAAACGTTTCTTGCCAGATTGCTTTGAATTTTTCGACAGCGACGCCTCTTGTTTCCAGAATGGCAGCAAGTTGCCTCACAGAGCGTTCGCCATCTATCAGTGGGAGAAGCCCTCTGGCTTGCGGAGGCAGAGGCACAGGGACAATCAAGGTGCCAAATGCAAAAGGAAGCGTATTGTCGGTTTGCATTTGCTTTGCCAGTTCTACGCCTGGGATTTCACGCATGACAGGGATTGCATCGAAATCCATATGGTCTGGCGGAGATTTTTTTTCTCCTTTTTTAACCACATACGCCACATGGGTGGCCATATTGCCAGTAAGCGCTTCAGCAACAATCGCTTTTTCGCGCCAAGTCAGTGTTTCAACGCGCTTGCGGAGCTTGGGGTCCGGCAAAAACAGTGCGGGATCATAGCGTGCTGGCTCCATCAGGCACGTCGGCTCAAGCTCTGCTCCCTGCAAAAGGTCTAGAAAGCTGCCTATAGAATAAGCATGGTCGCGTGGGTTGAGAAGTAGGTCATAAAGGCCGGCATCTCCACCGCTAAGGTGATCCCCAAAGTTACCGTTCTGCCGTAGCCATGCTGTCGCTGGCAGGGTCCGCATAATACGCTTGGCTACATCCAACCTGACTGAAGGGGTCTCTGTAAAAGGAGTCAGGTTCTCCAAAGCGTCCTGTAGCATGTAGACACCCGTTCGACCGTAGGGAGCATAAACCATCAGCCCCATTCCCCCTTCAGGGGCGAGATGATGTGTCAGGTTCTTCAGTGTTTCGGCAGGATTGGGGAGGTGATGGAGCACTCCGCAACAGTCAATGTAATCGAAAAGACCTAAGTTAAGCGGGCCAAGATCAGTTAGTGATCCTTCAATAAATCGTATGTTGGTTAACTGACGTGTTTCTGCCCGTGCTTGTGCAATAGCTAAGGCATGCTTTGATCTGTCTATGCACACTACTTCCCCGGCCCGTTTGGCACGGTCAAGTTGAGTGGCCAGCATAATTGCCCCGTCTCCCGTCCCACACCCAGCAACGAGAACACGGAGCGCTTTGCTGCGCGAACGACATGCAGCAAAGACCCAATAATCTATTTCTCGCAGATGGCTTGGGCTGCCAATAAGCAACCGACGTGTTTCATCCTGAGGGTTGCGTTCAGGATAAGGATAAGCCTCGTACTGGGCGGCGAGTTCGTTGTCTCGAGGGTCGTTGCTGGTGGGCATGGGCTTTCGTCTCTCGGATCAGCGTGGCAGCAATTTGCCTCGTTGCCAGGACTCTGCCGCTTCGTCAGCGGTTAGCCCTTCCGAACGCATGGCAAAATCCATTGCGTTTATGACTTTTGTGCTGAGCATAAGTTCGTCCAGCTCGTCCTGAAGGTCTCGGTCGAGTTCATCGGACAGGCCAGGACGAAGCAGCATCCGGGCATCCATTTCTGGTCCCATCCCGGCTTTCGGGTCCGTTAAGATACGGAAGCCGCCTTGATGGAAAAGAAAACATGGCTGCATCAGCGGCATAAGGACGCAGTCATTATTGCTCAAGGCATGAGAAAAAAAGGCAAGAGCAGCCTCATCTTCCAGAACGTTGATTGAAAACCCGACATCAAGGAGACCATAGGTTGAGGTCATGTGCTCAACCTGATCTTTCAAGGAAAGAGGAGTCGTGATCACGCGTGATAGCTGTGACCCAGCCTGCGCAACATCAGCAAGCGATGTTATGGAACTGTCTTCCTGAGAGATGCAGCAGCAGGCAGATGGGTTAAAAAGATGCCCCAGAGGCTGCACGCCATCAGACAAAAGGTCTGCATCCAGATCAGGCAGCCATGCGGAAATATAGAGATCTACTTCCCCATTTTTCAGCATTTCGCTTAAGGCAGATTTAGGGCCAACAACAATTTCTGGCTCGACATCATTTGCTTCCAGAACTCGGATGATTGCAGCCGCCGTTGCCTCATGCACGGTTGAGTCGGGATGGGCTAGCGTTAAAGTGGTCATATCATCTTCCTTCTGATCAGGCCGCATACCATGTAGTCAGACCTTGCAGCAGGAGAAAGACGCAGGCGCAATCCCTGAAATCAGGATGCTGCCACTTAAAGTGAAAAAATTATGGAAAAATTGATCGAAATTTTATCGATATAATTCGGCCTGCTTTATGTGGCAGATCAGCTAAAATTTTTCGGTGTTTTTGCGGCTCTCTTGAAACGCGAGGTTCTGCGCGAACTTAATCGATTTCAAGAGAGAGTTTAGTCGGAAGACGTTATGCGTGTGCGTGATTAGGCAGCAACAATTTTTTCAGGAAGAGGCAGAACTGGCCGGACCATATTTAATGCGTCAGCAAAAGACGCGAATTGGCCCAGTTGATGTTCCCGGATGGCGTCAACGAGGATCCATTTATTGCCACGAGAAAAGATCTTGTAAGCCGGATCGGCCGTTTCCCGAACCCAGATGACAATATATTCAGAAGAGTGACCCGGTTCGCGATCTGATGATCCAAAAACATCTGCATCGCATACGCCCATAGGCAACCCTGCTTCTACCCAGCGAGACAGATATTCCCGATGGCGAGACAGAATTTCCATCTGAAACGGAATAATTTTACAGGTCGAAGGTGTTTCGGTCATGCGCAGCATCAGATCTTCCATTCCCTTCAAATGCCAGAAGGCTCTCACTGGAATTGACTGTAAAATGCTCGTTTTCGCTGCGCCAATATAAAATGGGTTTAGACGCCTCAGAAAGAGGCAGAAACTTTATTCAGTGACGAAAAAACCACAAAAACTGAATGTCTGCACAAAAAATAAGTCTATTTTTTGTGCAGACGATTAAATTATATGCGACTTCAAGTTAAAACTTTGCTGAAACCATAAGCGATCCATAGTTGAAGAGACCAGACTTGGCGCCTTCAAACTGCTGAGTCTGCCAGACCTGACTATAGGAAACGCGCAGGCCATAGAACATGACGGCTAGGCCTGCATGAATTTCGCCAACATCCCATTTTTTGTTCACATGCAGAGAATTACTCCGCATCGTATTGCCTTGCAGGCTGGCGTCATACCCAACGGCTTCACCGGTTACGCCACCAAAGAAGTACCAAGCGAACCCGCGAGTTGCTTTGTAGGCGTCTGAGCCGTCAGTGCCAGCTGCCTGAATGGTTGGGACACCAAAATCACTATCGAGTCCCTGACCAATACGGATCATGTCGCCAATGCGACCATAAATTTGATAGTCACCAATTGCGGCGGCGGCAGATGGCAGCATGTCCAGTTCAATGCCAGCAACCTTGGCGAGCGGGAGTCGCCAGGTACGGCCGCCCTGCACCTGGAAAATGGGCTGGTTCTGAAGCTGGTGGCTCCATCCTTGGTTTTTGGTATCACCAATTGCGCCATGAAAGCCATTTTGAAGCTGGCGGCCTAGGCCAGCAGGTCCCATAACACCCACTTGAATGCCAAAAATACTGCGCGACGTATCTGTGTCATTAATAAGATTGATCGTGCCTAGCAAAACGCTGGCATAAGGGCGGTCACGTAATAAGCTTGTCTGTGGCTTGCCCGCCCCCCAAGGGTCAGGCGATTGGGTGTCACGCGGTGTAAAAATCATCTGCTGCAGGCCCATGCTGATACGCTGCACCCCTTCCCCCCAAATGGCTTTGTTAATTGCGGCTATGGGAGTCGGAAGAGTATCAGTGCCAGATGTCCAGTTCAGGCGTAGACCACTTGTATAGTATTGGTCTGACGTTCCATTGAGTGTGGAAACTGCATCATTTTCGCCTTGCAGCGTCCATGTGCCCTGCTTGTCCTGCAACGGGGTGGCTTTGGCGTCAGAAAAAGAGGCAAGAGCGCTACCTGCCATCAAGAGGGTCGTGACAGCGACATACCGTATGGAATACGGCTTCAGGGCAGCAAACATGATTTTCCTCTCACTCTGCGCAGGCAGGCGTCATTTTGTTTTTCTTTAGTTGATTGCGCAGCAACAAGAAACCCTGTTTCACGTATGTGCACTTTTGTGAGGATCCTGTGATCACTTCCTGACGTCATTCATGCGTCGGTCACAAGATTGTTATAAGCAGAAAAAGAGATGAAACAGAGGTTAGTTTCATGCTTTTCTATAGCGACACTACAGCCGGTATGCTACGGATTTTATCGGGTGTGGTTGCAGTGCTCAGGAAAGGGTGGGGTTTTGCTCAGAATTGAGTGGTTCGTCAACCCATTCCAACCACTTGCCCATTTTTCAATATCTGGAGAAGGCTAGGCCCTCTCCATGCTCCAGGATCAAGACCGTTGAGAAGTAACAGGACCGACCGCAGCTCTCGTTCTCCGCGCCGCGGCGGATTTGACGATGATTTTATGTCAACACCTTCCTATGGCGAACGCCCGGCCTTTGGCGGCGGTGACCGTGGTGGATTCGCTCCGCGTCGGCCTGCTGGCGGCGGCGCAGGTGGCCCTCAGGTTATCGCTTCCGGTCCGGAAATCGGTGCGACTGTCAAATGGTTCAACAGTGAAAAAGGCTACGGCTTTGTTGAACTGGCAGATGGTTCAGGCGATGTGTTCCTGCACGCAAATGCTCTCTCCCAGATCGGTCAGGATGGCGTAAGCCCCGGCGCGACGCTGGTTGTGCGCATTGGTCAGGGCCCGAAAGGCCGTCAGGTTGCAGAAGTTATTTCTGTTGACGAAAGCACAGCTCAGCCAGAACGTCCTCGTTCAGGTGGCGCAGGTGGTTTCGGTGGCGGCGCTCCGCGTGGTGGCTTTGCTCCGCGTGCACCTCGCCCTGCTCCGGACATGTCTTTTGCAGAAGAAATTCGTGGTACCGTAAAATGGTATAACGCAACGAAGGGCTTTGGCTTCATCACGCCAGATGGTGGTGGCAAGGACATTTTTGTTCACGCTTCTGCCCTTGAACGCTCAGGTCTTACGAGCCTCAATGAAGGCCAGACGGCAAATGTAAAAGTTGTTCAGGGTCAGAAAGGCCCAGAAGCAGCTTCTGTCGATCCGGCCTAAGTTTTTCACTATACTGAAAAACGAGAAAACCCCGCATATGCGGGGTTTTTTTTGTTTTAGTCAGAATTACATTAAATACTTTGGTGGAAAGGCCGGATAAAAGGGTGCGCTTCCCTCGCCTTTTAATTAGTAATCGCCTTTGCCCTTATTACGCAGCAGCCGCGCTTTGTCTCGTTGCCAATCACGTTCTGCTATCGAGTGGCGTTTATCCACATTCTTCTTGCCTTCGCCCAGCCCCAAAGTGACTTTTGCTACACCACGAGTATTGAAGTGGATATCGAGTGGCACAAGCGTAGCCCCTTCACGTGCAATCGCACCCAGATATTTTTCAATCTGTTTCCCGTGCATGAGCAGCTTGCGGGGCGCACGGGTATCGAAACGGGAGAGTACGCCGCCCTGATATTCAGGGATATAACTATTGAATAGCCACAGTTCTCCGTTTCGTTCTGCCGCATACGCTTCGGTAATCATTGCACGACCAAGGCGTAAGCTTTTAACTTCGGCACCCTTTAGAACCAAGCCAGCTTCAACGGTTTCCTTAATGAAGTAATTAAAGCGGCCTTTCCTGTTCTGGGCAGCAATACCATGAGAGATCATGGTATTTTTCTTCGGTTTTTGGGCCATTAATTTAACAATCCTACATCAACCAAAGCAGACCGAACGAGTTGACGTGAGGCTTCTGTCAGCGGTGCAAGCGGTAAACGCGTTGTCTCACCAGCGATGCCAAGCAGGCTTGCTGCATATTTTGCGGGCGCAGGATTACTTTCGCAGAACAATGCATCATGCAGAGGTAAAAGTTTGTCCTGTATGGCCACTGCATCAGCGGCTCGGCCTTCCTGCCACGCTTTCTGCACCTCTGCACACAATGCAGGGGCTATATTAGCGGTGACGCTAATGCACCCATCTCCGCCGGATGCCAAAAATGCAACAGCGGTGCCATCTTCACCTGAAAGTTGATTAAAGCGCTTTGTAACAGCCCGCCGCACTTGTAGCGGACGCAGCAGGTTGGCTGTGGCATCTTTAACGCCAGTGATATTACCGTGTTTTGCAAGCCGAGCCATTGTCTCGACCGTGATATCAACTACCGACCGACCGGGAATATTATACAGAATAACTGGAATGGAAATTGCATCTGCAACAGCCATAAAATGGCGGTACAAACCTTCCTGTGTCGGTTTGTTGTAGTAAGGGGTAACGACCAAAGCGGCTGATGCCCCAGCTTTTTCAGCATGTTTTGCCAGATCAATCGCTTCAGACGTACTGTTCGACCCTGCCCCCGCAATCACGGGTACACGGCCAGCTGATACCTTGATGGTTCGTTCAACAACGGCATGGTGTTCGTCATGCGACAGAGTGGGGCTTTCACCAGTTGTGCCCATAGCGCACAGACCTGATGTCCCTTCCTCAATCTGCCAATTCACCAGATTTTCGAACGCGTTAAAATCCAGACTCCCATCGCGATTCATTGGGGTAATAAGCGCAGTAATGGAGCCTGTGAATACTGTATCTAACATGAGCCGTCGTCTATCCTGCAATAGCGTCTGCACATCCTGAAGGCTGACCTTCAAGGGAAACGCCGATCATTTGCCGCCGGAAGGGCGACTGCTTGTAAACACCAAGAATCTTGGCATCTTCCGAGAAAAAATCAAGTTCAGCCAAAGCTTTGCCTAAAGCTTCTTCCTGTGGGTGGCCGTCAACATCCATTAGAAAGCGTGTGGCGGCAAACGTGCCTCCTGTCATATAGCTTTCCAGTCGCGTCATATTGACGCCGTTTGTCGCAAAGCCCCCTAACACCTTGTAGAGCGCTCCAGGGATGTTTTTGACGCTGAAGATAACGGTCGTCATGACATCGGGTATGCTAGGTTCGGGCCGATCAGCCGAAGAGGATGCAATATAGAAGCGTGTTGTGTTGTGCTTTGCATCCTCAACATTTCGCTGAAGAATTTCCAGCCCGTTTAACTGGGCTGCCAGTTCAGATGCAACAGCAGCTTCTTCTGGTTTGTTCCACAATGCGACAAGCTCAGCTGCGCCCGCGGTGTCAAATTCTACAACTGGCGTAAAATTGTGACTATTCAGCAAGTTGCAGATTTGGCCCATTGCAACGGGGTGAGTGTGGACCCGCTTTATATTCTCAATGCGGGCACCCGGAACGCCCAGTAAGCAATGTTCCACACGCTGAAAATGCTCCCCGACGATATACAGCCCGGAATTAGGGAGGAGTGTATGGATATCCGGTACCCGGCCGGCGAGACTGTTTTCGCACGCCAGCATGGCCAAGCTAGCCCTACCCTTGTGAACGGCCTCAATGGCTTCGGCAAATGTTTTGCAGGGCAAGGTTTTCCAGCCCGGCTTTGCCTGACGGCAGGCAAGGTCAGAATACGCTCCCGGGCGACCTTGGAAGGCAATTACCTTATTTGTCATCTCACTATGCTCCGAAAGCCTGACGGGCGCGTTCAAGATCTGCCGGAGTATCAACGCCGAACGGAGCAGACGCTATTTGTGCGCAGCCAATACGCATTCCAGCTTCTAGCGCGCGTAACTGCTCCAGCTTTTCGCGCTTTTCCAGGCCCGATTCTGGAAGGCTCACGAATTTCTTCAAAGCGTTTCTACGCCATCCGTAAACACCAACATGGTGCCAGATTGGCCCTTCACCCCACGGAATTGCATTGCGCGAGAAATAAAGTGCTGGCGCGCAGTCTGCCGCGCTTGAAAAGTGACAGGCAACTTTCACAACTGATTCAGCCTCTTTTTCTTCCTCTGACGAAACAGGAGCAACCAGAGTACCGACATCAAAAGACGCACCCTGCATCGCCCGCATAACGGCATGAAGGTGTTCTGGTGGGAATGTCGGCAAATCCCCCTGCAAATTGATGATGATGTCATGGTGTCCATCAGCATCCAGTTTCTCGGCAGCTTGCCAGACTCTGTCGGAACCCGAAGGCAAATTCGGGTCTGTCAAAATTGCAGTGCCACCAGCATGCAGAATAATATCGCAAATAGCTTGATCTGCCGCGGCTACAGCAACAGGCCCTATATCGGCCTTCATGGCGGCTTCCATGACCCTTACAATCATGGGTTTTCCGGCAATATCCGCAAGAGGTTTACCGGGAAGGCGTGTTGACGCCATACGGGCGGGGATGATGACAAGCGGGGAAACCATCAGCTTGCTCTGCAATTCGGCACGGAATATAGCCTTGAAACGCTGTGAAAACGTTGCCGTATACGGGCAAAGGGACAAGCTTCACACGAAGCGGCGCGTAGTTTAGGTAAGGCGCGAGCCAAACGCAACTGGAGGAACCAGGGGCCGCACATGGATAGCACGTTTCTTAATAAAGCGGCTTTTGCGGCTTTGCTCAGTTTTGGCGCTGTTTTTCTCTCATGGACGGTTGCTCAGGGAGTTATCCCTCATACGGAGCCGCTGCACCCAACGTTTTCCGTGCCGGATACAGAAAAAATCGCGATTGCTCCTTATATGGCGCAGGCCAACGCTATTCGCGGGGCTGATCTGGCGCAGCAAATCTGTTCCAGTTGTCACGCTTTTGTTGAGGGAGCATCCGATGGAGTTGGCCCAAATCTGTCAGGCGTTTCCGGACGGCATATCGCATCAGCTAAAGGATATGCGTATTCTGCGGCGCTTAGTGGACAAAACGCTCATATCTGGTCTGATCAGGCGTTGTCAGATTGGCTCAGCTCCCCTGCCCGCTTTGCTGCCGGAACCAAAATGTCTTTGATGGGGATATCGTCCCCTGCCCAACGCGCTGATATTATTGCGTATCTTCATTCATTAGGAGATAGCGGGTTACCGTCCTCTGTTTCCCCCCAGCAAGGTCCATCATGAGCACACAAGATCTGTCCGTTTTTCTGGATGTTGCCAACATGATGGCTGATGCGGCCCGATGTGTCATACGGCCATGGTTTCGCACATCCATTGGAGTGGTGGATAAATTAGATCAAAGCCCAGTCACGATTGCTGATCGGACCGCAGAGCGGGTCATGCGGGCTATTCTGGCAGAAAGACTGCCAGATCATGGTGTATTCGGGGAAGAATTTGGGCTTGAAAATGAGGTAGCCCAGTATCGCTGGTTGTTGGATCCGGTTGATGGCACCCGTTCTTTTGTAACAGGTCGCCCCCTGTTTGGTACTTTGATTGCATTGCTAAAAGATGGCGTACCTGTGCTTGGCCTTATTGATCAGGCTGTCACGGAAGAACGCTGGATTGGTGTATCCGGTCAGCCGACGCAGTTTGTTTCGCGCTTGGGTGGAAAAGCAGGCACACGGCGATGCAAAGAACTGGGTTTGGCTGAACTTTCCTGCACATCTCCCGAAATGCTGGAAATCGCGCCGCATCAGGGGTGGAAGACTCTGAAGAAGAGCGTCAAGCGCATGACGTGGGGGGGGGACTGCTATGCGTATGGGCTTCTGGCGCTGGGGCAAATTGATATCATTGCTGAATGTGACATGAACCCGTGGGACTGGGCTGCCCTGGTGCCCATAATAGAAGGGGCTGGGGGCAGAATAACAGCGTGGGACGGCACACCGCTCCATGCGGATGGAGATAGAACTGTGCTGGCAGTTGGGGATGTCTTGCTGCACGAAAAAGCTGTTCAGGCTTTGGCTCACATGCCCTGATTGCGGGTTAGTCTAACGAGATTATAACGCGGCACACCTAGGAATTTTCTGCATTTTGGGATAGGCCTGCGCATCGGCACAACAGGTATGGTCATTCCGCATGAGCACGCAACTATCCCTTCCCAAGGATAAGATCCGCATTCTGCTGCTTGAAGGCATTCACGACAGTGCCGTCGCACTGCTTAAAGCCAGTGGGTATGAAAACGTCACCCGTCACAAAGGGGCGCTTGAAGGCGATGCCCTGAAAAAGGCGCTTGAAGGTGTTCATATTGTGGGCATCCGGTCACGCACCCAACTGACGAAAGAAGTCATTGATGGGGCTGATCGTCTGGTGGCTATCGGGTGCTTCTGCATCGGTACCAATCAGGTTGACCTAGATGCGGCCCGTATGAACGGTATTCCCGTTTTTAATGCTCCTTACAGCAACACGCGTTCCGTGGCCGAACTGGTTATGGGCGAAGTTGTCATGCTCATGCGTCGTATTTTCCCGCGTTCGAATGAATGCCATGTGGGAACATGGAACAAATCTGCCAGCAATAGCTGGGAAGTGCGCGGCAAAACGCTGGGTATTGTCGGTTACGGTTCCATTGGGTCGCAGTTGTCTGTGTTGGCGGAAGCCTTTGGTATGCGCGTCATCTATTTTGACGTGGTGGACAAGCTGGGCCACGGTAACGCGGGTTCTGTTGACACACTGGAAGAACTGCTGGCTGAAAGTGATGTGGTCAGCCTGCATGTGCCGCAACTGCCGACAACAAAGAACCTGATGGGGGCGGCGCAGATCCGTGCCATGAAAAAAGGTTCTTTCCTGATCAATAATGCACGCGGCAATGTGGTTGATCTGGATGCTCTGGCAGAAGCTCTGAAAGACGGGCATTTGCTTGGTGCGGCTATTGATGTGTTCCCCAAAGAACCCAAAGGCCCGAATGATCAGTTGGAAACACCACTGAAAGGCCTTGATAACGTTATTCTGACCCCACATATCGGCGGCTCCACCGCTGAGGCTCAGGAGCGGATTGGCGTTGAGGTTGCACGGAAGCTGGTTGAATACTCGGACGTGGGTTCAACCTTCGGTTCCGTAAACTTCCCTGGTGTACAGTTGCCCCAGAGCCCTCGGGGAACGCGTTTCATGCACGTGCATCACAATGTGCCGGGTATGATGATGCGGTTAAACGAAATTTTTCTGCGTGAAACCTGCAATGTCACGGCCCAGTTTCTTCAGACAGATGGTGAAATCGGCTACGTGGTTGTTGAAGCAGATACGGGGCACAATACAGACCTTGATGACCGTATTCTTCAGGCATTGCGTGAGCTTGACGGCACCATCCGTGCTCGCCTGATTTACAAAGGTCGGTGATTTTTAATGTTGGGATGCGAGAATGATTAATTCTCGCATCCGTAGTTTTGCTTTTTCAGGCATCGAGGCGCGCCCTGTCTGGGTTGAAGTTCAGATTGCTTCCGGGCTGCCTGCTTTTCTGATTGTCGGCTTGCCAGACAAAGCCGTGGCAGAAGCACGCGAACGGGTCCGGGCTTCCTTTACCTCCATAGGGCTGGCGCTGCCTGCAAAGCGTATTGTTGTTAATCTGGTGCCAGCCGATATTCCTAAGGAAGGCTCTCATTTCGACCTTCCCGTCGCTTTGGCGTTGCTGTGTGCCATGGACGTTATTCCGTTTGAAGAAGTCTCCCGGTTTGCTGCTGTAGGAGAGCTTTCTCTGGATGGACGCCTGAACCCGGTTGCAGGGGTTCTATCCGCTTCAATCGAATCCGCGTCCCTTGAACTCGGTCTGGTCTGCCCGGGCTCTCAAGCTGAAGAGGCGCTTTGCGGAGGCGATATTGCCATTCTGGGAGCAGCCAACCTTCTGGCGTTGATTAATCATTTTAACGGCCTGCAAGTTCTTACTCCGCCTGTTTTTTCTGCCGCGGAGTCCGAACCAGAAGACTTGTTGCCTGATCTTGCTGACGTAAAAGGTATGGAGACGGCGCGCCGAGCCTTGGAAATTGCAGCGGCTGGTGGCCATTCCCTGCTCTTATCCGGCCCGCCAGGTGCCGGGAAGTCAATGTTGGCGGCGCGACTGCCAGGCTTGTTGCCAGAACTTGGGATGAGGGAAAGTCTCGACGTCTCTCGCATCTACAGTGCTGCGGGTTTGTTAAAAAATGGCCGTCCAATCAGGCGGCCGCCTTATCGTGATCCTCATCATTCCGCCAGTTTGCCTGCTTTGATTGGTGGTGGCTCTCGTGCGCGTCCCGGCGAAATAAGTCTGGCGCACAACGGCGTGCTCTTTCTGGACGAATTACCCGAGTTTTCGCGCTCAGCGCTTGAGGCTTTGCGGCAGCCGCTGGAAACAGGCCGTGTCAGTATTGCCCGAGCCGCAGCGCATATTACCTACCCTGCCCGTTTTCAGTTAATTGCAGCCATGAACCCCTGTCGGTGTGGGTATCTAGGCGACGCAGAGCGGGAGTGCCGGAAAGCCCCTCAATGCGGTGATGATTATATGGCGCGTTTATCCGGGCCTCTCCTTGATCGGATTGATATGCATGTGGCGATGCAGCCCTTCACCCCGCTTGATTACATGACGCAAGCAGGAGGCGAGCCCAGCGCCCCGGTCGCGGCACGCGTCAAGGATGCAAGACAAAGACAGTATGATCGGCAGGATGGTCTCAAAAATGCGGAAACCTCTCTAGACCACCTCCATTTATCAGACGCTGCCCAACAGCTTGCCCAGACAATAGCAACACGATTTCGTTTTTCAGCGCGAGGATACACGCGACTGTTGCGGGTCGCGCGAACAATCGCGGATTTAAGCGGTGAGATGTCTGTTCAGTCCGCGCATGTTGCGGAAGCCGCTACCTATCGTGTGCGTAGCGGCTCTGCCTGATTGTTATGTCTGTCCGTTCAGGGCAGCAAATGCCTGAGCTAGATCAGCTGTTAGATCATCCGGGTTTTCAAGGCCAATTTGAAGACGGAATGATGGCCCTGCACCGTCAGCAGCGCAAGGATGATTACGGGTAATCCCGCCGGAGGTTGGAAGCACCAGACTTTCATAGCCACCCCATGATGCCCCGATTCCAAATAAAGTAAGGGAATCGATCATCGCTTCCATGGCTTTCTGACTGATACCTTCTTTTAAAATTATGCCAAATAAACTGCCGGCTCCGGTAAAATCACGCTTCCAGAGGTCATGGCCGGGACAATCGGAAAGTGCCGGGTGCAGAACATGCTCGACTTCCGGTCTGGTCTGGAGCCACTGTGCAACCTGTAAAGCAGAGCGTGACTGGGCCGCTAGTCTGACACCCATTGTGCGTAAGCCGCGTAACGTCAACCAGCAGTCATCCGGGCTGGCAAGTTGCCCCAGTTGAATGGAGGCATCCCTTAAAATATGCCAGTCTTCTTGCGTGTTTACAGTCACGGCCCCAGCTATCACATCCGAATGACCAGATGGATATTTGGTCAAAGCCTGAATGGAAATATCGACCCCATGCTTGAAAGGCGCAAAAATCCCAAAACCCCACGTGTTATCGAGCATAAGTTTAGCGCCCACTGCATGGGCAATATCTGCTAACTGCGGGATATCCTGTATTTCGAACGTGTGGCTGCCCGGACTTTCGGTGAAAAGAATACGCGTATTAGGCTTAAAGAGGTTTTTTACAGTGTCTGGTGAGGCACACGGTGGGTAATAGGTTGTTTCTACCCCAAAGCGTTTTAGAATTGTTTCAGCAAAGCGACGTGTTGGGCTGTAAACACTATCGGGCATCAAACAATGGTCGCCTGAAGCCAGAAAAGCCAGCAACGGTGTGGTGCAGGCCGCAAGGCCTGAACTCACCAGTTGGCAATCAGAGCCCCCTTCAATTTCAGCAACGATTTTTTCCAGCTCATGCTGAACTGGTGTGCCCATTGCTCCATAAATATATTCATGTTCAAAGCGTCGTTGGCCCTGCTTACGCATATCGTCAAGTGAAGGGAACACAACGGTTGACCCACGTGTCAGCGGCAGATTGACCGAAGTACCTTCTTTCTGCGGTGCGGGGCGTGCCTGATGTGTCAGGGCAGAGGAAAGTTTCTGCCAGCCTTGGCTGACCTGATTTTCTAAAGTCATTATTTTAATTATCTTTCACCACTGGTGCATCTGGTGTTGATCCCCATTCAGCCCATGACCCATCATATAGAGCTGCTTCTGGGAAGCCCGCACGACATAACGCTATATTCAAAACGCTTGCAGTCATGCCTGAGCCACAGGTGGTAATAGCCTGTTGGTCTTCCCGCATCCCTAATTCGATAAAAATCTGATGGAGTTTGTCTGGTGCAAGAAAGTGTCCACTTTCATCAAGCACCCGTTTGAACGGAAGATTCAAAGCACCTGGCATATGCCCCGATGCTACGCCGGGACGAGGCTCAGGCGCACGACCAAAAAAACGCTCAGCCGAGCGAGCGTCTAGGATGGGGTGCAGATTTTGTTCAATATTGATCAGCATATCCCCCAGCCCTTTCAGACGCTCATAATGTGTCTTGCATCTGTATGATGTGTTCGACTGTTTGGAAGCCGCCCCCCGTTCAAGGGGAAACTCTTGTGAGCGCCATGCCGGTAATCCTCCATCCAGCACGAAGACGTTTTTGTGCCCGAATAAGCGCGCAAGCCACCATCCACGACAGGCGGAAGCGACATTTCCCTGATCATAAAAGACAACGGTGTCCTCCGCACTGATCCCGAGGCTACCGAACAAGGAGGCAAAACGCGCCGGGGTTGGCACGGTGTGTGGCAGAGTGCTGTCAGGGTCGGAAAACTCTTCAATATCAAAATAGAGGCTGCCAGCAATGTGACCGTCTACAAAGTGTTGACGCGGATTAAAGTTTTCACCCGGAAGACAGGCTGTGGCGTCAAGAATTCGAACGGATGAAGTTGAAATTGTATGCTTCAATTCTTCAGCGCAGATGAGAGGAAACATCAATCATTCCCGGTTGGAGGAAACACTTCAGAGGAAAAGCCTACCGGAAGACCCAGAAAAGGAACATTCCTCATTCAGGATTTTACTCATCTTTATCCGGTTCAAGTTGCAGCGCAGAAGCCACGAACTGAGCGGATATCCCCACAGATAACGTCTCTTGTCTGACAGGAAAGAGGCTCTATCCCCGTCCAAATATGAAGACCCAAGAAGAGTAATGGTAATTATTAAAATTATGTAATTTATGAGATGTGCATTAGAAGTAAGTCGCTACCAGACAGGACGTAATTTCCGTGTTTTACTCACTTCATGATTAATCGGGCAGGCATCACTTCAGAACGGATCATGTTGGGGCTCCTGCTTGGTGGCATTGCCTATGGCTGTGTCATTGTTCTGGCTCCGTTTTCTTCCGCGTTGCTCTGGGCTGCTGTGCTCACTTACGCGACATGGCCTGTTTTCCAGCATTTACGGCGACGTATGCGGCCAGTGCCAGCCAGTATGCTTATGGCGGGATTATGTGCTTTCTGCTTTGTTATCCCTTTGGCTTTTCTGGCATCGGCAACGGTCTCGGCAGGGCCGCGCTGGGCCTACCGTTTGAATGCTCTGTTTAGTGCCTCACATGAATTGCCTCCCCCGCCCCACTGGCTGGTTGACCTACCCATGTTTGGTCAGGAACTAGCCGTCAAATGGGAACGTCTGGCGCATAATGTGGACCACGTAGGAACAGAACTGCGGCCCTATGCCGGGGATATTGTGCAATCCCTGCTTGTTCTGCTGATGCAGGTTGCCAATGGTGCGTTGCACCTGGTTATGGCGTTGTTTATCGCCTTCTTCTTTTGGCTGAGTGGCACCTCGCTTGTTGATACACTCAAGGCCGTTATTACCCGTATAGCCGGTCCTCATGCAGACAGGCACCTCCACATTATCGGAGGTACGGTCAGAGGCACTGTATATGGCATTTTGGGAACCGCCATTATTCAGGGGTTTCTGACAGGACTTGGGTTCTGGTTCATGCATCTGTCAGAGCCCGTGATGTTTGGCGTCATTGCGTCCTTTCTCGCCGTGTTACCTATTGGCGCACCTCTGGTATGGGTTCCGGCCGGCATATGGCTGATGGTCGAGCATCATTTATGGCGCGGCATTTTTCTTCTACTTTATGGTGTGATTTTTATTTCCGGCGCTGACCATATAATTCGTCCGCTGTTTATTGCCCGTGGAACCAAGCTTCCCTATCTCCTTACAGTGCTTGGAGTGATTGGTGGTGTAATGGCGTTTGGCGGTTTGGGAATTTTCCTTGGCCCCATTCTGCTGGCCGTCGGTTTTACTCTGACTGTTGAATTTGCAGGGCGGGAGCAATCTCCGCTTCTTCCTGCTGATGATAAAAGGGGTATGCCTTAATATGAGGCGCCATTTCCTTCGTCTTGTTGAACGTCGTCCGCGTCATCGTGTGCCAGTACAGACGTCTTTGCGAGAGATAGAAAGTACCAAGATTATCAGTTGGAACCTGCTTCGTCGGACAGGAGCAACCATTCACGATGTGGTTGGGTTGATAGAGGCCGAGCAACCAGACATATTGCTAATGCAGGAAGCCACGGAAGAAATCGATCTGCTGCCTGATCTTATCGGTGGCCATTATGCACGAGCCCCCCTGCCCGGCCGCATCCACGGTGTTGCCTGTTGGAGCCGTCAGGCATTTGCACGTCCCCCGCGCGCCTGCACTATTCCTTCGGGTGCCGTCGTAAAACGTCATGCCCAAATTATTGAGTATAATTCATTTTCTTTGGCGAATGTTCATTTGTCGCATGGGCAAATGCTCAACCGCAGACAGTTGCGTCGTATTGCAGCCTTAATGCCTGCCCCTTGTGCCATTCTCGGTGACTTTAACCTTGTCGGTCCCACATTGGTGCCAGGTTTTCACGATGTTGGGCCAAAAGCCCCTACGCACCGAATGGTCGATCTTCTGCCTATTCGTATTGATCGTTGCTTGGTAGATGGCATGAGTTGCCTGAGTGCCCGTGTATTGCCGGTCTTTGCATCTGACCACAGGCCAATAGCGGTCAGGTTGAAACCAACGGTAAGCAGTCTGGTCGCCGCATCTTATAGATAAGGCATGCCGAGACGTGCTGCTGCGTCCCTAACTTTTATAAGATAATTTCGTTTATCAAGATCATGATGTGTCAGGCGCACATTGCGATGCCGTGTCATAAAATCATCCAGCACACCTGCCAGAGTGATGTCATAGATTTCCAAATTGATCTCGAAATTGAGTCGCAAACTACGGATATCAAGATTGGAACTGCCCACGCATGACCATGCCCTATCAACCACCATCAGTTTTGAATGATTAAAAGGCGGCTTGACCCGCCAAACCCGAACACCAGCATCCAGAAGTGGCGAGATATTGGCGGCACAAGCCCAGTCAAGTGGCGGATGGTTACTTGTAAGCGGTATAATGACATCAACCTGCACACCGCGAAGGGCAGCTAACGCCAATTCAGACATCAGGCGTGACCCCGGTAAAAAATAGGGTGTCATCAGACGGACCTGCTTCCTGGCCAGCGTTATGGCCTGAAGCATGGTATATTCTATTTTTTCAAGATCCGTATCTGGCCCTGCTGTTACAATGCGGGCAACAGATTCCCCATTGGCTGTGTGTTCCTGAAAATAGATATCGCCGGCCAAAACTTCCTGCGTAGCGAAGTACCAGTCCCATGCCATGGCTTCTGAAAGCTGGCGAACAATTGGGCCTTCCAGCTTGAAGTGAGTATCAGAAACAGGGTGGCGCGGTTTGAGGGCCAGCAAATTTTCATTTGCAATATTAAGGCCTCCCATGAACCCTACTTTGCCATCAACAACCAAAATTTTGCGATGGTTCCGTAAATTCAAAAATGGCATTCGCCATGGCAGTATGGAGTGCATGAAGCGGGCGCAAGGCACGCCAGCTTTTTTTAATCGCCAGTAAACCCCGGAAAAAAAATAGCCACTACCAATGCCATCAACCAGAACGCGAACTTCAACTCCTCGTTTGCGAGCGGCAACCAGTTTTTCCATGAAGTCTCCACCCACATTATCATTCCGAAAAATGTAGGAGCAGAGCAAAATGCTTTTTTCAGCCTCATCTATGGCAGAAAGCATATGTGGATAAGCTCCATCTCCATCATGCAGGCAGGAAATGCAGTTGCCGCCAACCAACGGGCGGCTTGTTAATTTGCTAACCATAAGGGCAAGAGGCGCAAATTGCCCGTCAAGCTCCCTGTTCCATGAAGAGTTCTGCGTTGCCTGAAACCGATGAGCCGAGCGTCCACTAACAAGTTTTTTTGCAAGGCGCCGGACGCGGTTGATACCAAACATCAGATACAGAACAGTACCTAATGCTGGCATCAGAACACAAATGCCTATCCAACCAATAGCGGAAGACGTATTGCGTTTTGTAAGTAAGATATGAAGAGAAACAGATATAACCAGCACAAACCGGATGAGTGTCACTGTTAACAAAGGTAACGGCGGCAGAATATCAAACGGCATGGTGCAAGGTGTATCCTGTTAAGGATGAGTGTTGTGCGAAGTATAATGCATAGACAGAAGCCAAAACAGAAACAAAGCTCCTTGATCAGGCAACAACGAGGACTTGTTGCGTATACAGATGGCCTGACAGCGGAGGGCATCGTCAAGGCTGCGTGCTTGCAAGACGGATGGAGTATTTTGCTGGAAAGAGCCAAGACTTTACGTGGCGAAATTGATCTTGTGGTCCGTAAAGATAAGATAATTTGTTTTATTGAAGTAAAAAAGCGAAAAACACTTACAGCGGCGGCTGAATGTCTCACGCAGAAACAACAGACACGCCTGTATCAGGCTGCAGAATGTCTTTTGGCCCAGCATCCAGAATGGATTTATGACGAATTACGCTTTGATCTTTTTATGATTGATCAACAGCAGGAAATAGCTTGGATAAAGGACATTATCCGTCAAATGTAAAATTTTCTAAAAATATTAGAAGTAAGAAGTTTTTGTTTTTCAAAGTCTGAAAAGCGAAAACTTCTTATAAAGTATTAATCAGGTGCGGTGACGGCGTACTGAATGAGCAACAACATGCTTGGGGTGATAAGACACCAGATGAACCATGTTGTGAGAGGCCGCATGATGGTTTGCAGCAACCTGATGGCTTGCATATGAAACCCGGCTGACATGATGAACATGCACAACAGGGGGTGCCGCCGTCAGAGAAGCAAAAGTCAGTTTGCTTGCTTCAAGGTCAGAAATGATACGTTCTGCATGTGCTGAAGAACTGACGGCAACTACGCCAGCGCTCAGGCCTACAAATGCAAAAGCGCAACGCACAAACGGAAGACGCATCATTAAAAAGCTTCCTCACTCATATTGAACTCTTTGGCAGACTACACACGCTGCCAAAGAGCTGACAACTTAAAAAATCAGGATTCAGCAGAACAGGCGATATTTTTTTCTTTCAGAAGGTTCTGCAGTTCACCTGACTGGAACATTTCCATGACAATATCGCAGCCGCCAATAAATTCCCCTTTGACATAAAGCTGAGGAATTGTGGGCCAGTTAGAGTAGTCTTTGATGCCCTGACGGATAGCCGGGTCAGCTAGCACATTGATTGCTTTGAATGGTGCGCCAAGATGAGACAGGATCTGCACTACGCGGGCAGAAAAGCCACACTGGGGAAAGTCTGCATCACCCTTCATGAACAGCACGACAGGATTGGTGTCGATTTCGTTCTGGATATGCTGCTTGACTGTTTCAGACATGATGATTGTCCTTATATAGAAAAGAAATGTGAGGCTTCAGGGGGTAGAAGTTTGCAAAGCCAGAGCATGCAACTTGCCGCCCATATGCCCCTGCAATGCCTGATAAACGAGCTGATGCTGCTTCACGCGTGACAGACCTTGGAATGCCTCACTGATCACAGAGCAGGAATAATGGTCTCCATCCCCGGCCAGATCATCAATTTTGATCTGGGCATCGGGGAAGGCCTGACGGATGTATGATTCAAGTTCTGCGGCGGACATCGCCATAGAGGAAAACTCCTGTTCTTTACTTCAGCTTGCCATCAAGGCTGGAAAAAAAGCCTCATGCGCAACGGTAAGGCGAGCAGCAGATATTGTGACGCCATTTGGCAAAATCAATTCATTTCCACCTGATCGGCCAATCAATCGAGCCGGAACGCCTGCTTTTTCAGCTTTCTGACAGAAACCGTCAGCATCTTTTACGCACACCAGATAGCGGGCTTGATCTTCCCCAAACCAGAAGGCTTCCGGACGAATGCCAGAATCTGGGCTTTCAAGTTCACAGCCAATTCCACTCGCCATGACCATTTCGGCTGCGGCAACAAGAATGCCTCCATCAGCAATATCATGACAGGCAGTTACGGTACCGTTCAGAATCTCATTCCGAACAAAATCGCCATTTCGCTTTTCTGCAACCAGATCAACCTGTGGCGGTGGCCCTTCTTCACGCCCCAGAATTTCACGCAGCCAGATGGATTGACCAAGTTCGCCCTTTGTTTCGCCAATGAGCACAAGCGCACTCTCTGACGCCATACCTAAGCCAACAGCTTTAGACACATCTTCAAACACACCAAGCGCGCCAATGGCTGGTGTAGGAAGGATTGCCATGGTCGAGCCGTCAGGCTGGCGTGTCTCGTTATAGAGGGATACGTTACCGCTTACGACCGGGAAATCGAGCGCACGACACGCCTCGCCCATGCCTTCAATAGCGGCAACAAATTGCCCCATAATTTCAGGCTTTTCCGGGTTGCCGAAGTTCAGGTTATCCGTCACGGCCAGAGGGCGTGCGCCGGTGGCCGTAATGTTTCGCCAAGCTTCAGCAACAGCTTGAGCACCACCGGATTTCGGGTCTGCCTGACAATAACGAGGAGTGCAGTCCGTTGTCAGAGCCAGGCCCAGAGTCGTGTCTTCAATTTTGACAATTGCAGCATCTGCTGCGCCCGGACGCCTTACGGTCTGCCCACCTACTGTGCTGTCATACTGATTCCAGACCCATGCGCGTGAAGCAAGATCAGGCGAACCGACAAGCTTCAGCAACATGGCGTCCAAGGAAAGTGGCGCGTGAACAGCTTCGAGCGGCGCAGGAGCCTGTGGCGTTGCGGCTGGCCGGTCGTAAATCGGGGCTTCTTCCGCCAAAGGATCAAGCGGAATATCAGCTTCGACCTGCCCTTTGTGTTTAACCACAATATGACCTGTATCAGTCAGATGACCGATAACGGCGAAATCGAGCTCCCACTTTTCAAAAATCTTGCGGGCAATTTCTGTGCGGTCAGGACGCAGCACAATCAGCATGCGTTCCTGACTTTCTGACAGCATCATTTCATACGCAGTCATGCCAGGTTCGCGCTGTGGCACTGCATCAAGATCAAGCTCAATCCCGACGCCGCCTTTGCCTGCCATTTCGACAGAGGAAGACGTAAGGCCTGCGGCACCCATATCCTGAATGGCGACAATGGCGTCAGTTGCCATCAGTTCCAGACAGGCTTCAATCAGTAGTTTTTCAATGAAAGGATCGCCGACCTGCACGGTTGGCCGCTTGGCAAGGGCGTTTTCATCGAACTCGGCGGAAGACATGGTGGCACCATGAATCCCATCGCGGCCTGTGCGTGACCCAACATATACAACAGGATTGCCGACCCCGGCAGCAGCAGACAGGAAGATACGGTCTTTCCGCGCAATGCCCACGGTCATGGCATTAACTAATGGGTTGCCGTCATAAGCAGGATGGAAATTGATTTCCCCCCCCACGGTCGGCACACCAACGCAGTTACCGTAGCCACCGATGCCGCGCACAACGCCATCAATAATCTGACGGGTTCGGGGCGTATCCGGGCTACCGAAACGCAGAGCGTTCAGGTTAGCGACGGGGCGAGCCCCCATGGTAAAGACATCGCGCAAAATGCCGCCAACACCTGTCGCAGCACCCTGATAAGGTTCAATGAACGACGGGTGGTTATGGCTTTCCATTTTGAAGATGGCTGCATAGCCTTCCCCAATATCAACCACCCCAGCATTTTCACCCGGTCCATGAATAACCCAAGGAGCCGTAGTGGGAAGTGTACGCAGCCATTTACGGGAGGATTTATAGGAACAATGTTCTGACCACATGACGGAAAACACGCCCAGCTCTGTCAGACTGGGTGTACGGCCCATAATTTTCAGAACGCGGTCATATTCTTCAGATGTCAGGCCGAATTCACGGGCCAGAGCAAGATCGACGGTCTTTTTCACCGGACAAAAGCCTCCACAAGACCTTCAAACAGCGGCAGACCATCTTCCCCGCCCATTAGCGGGTCAACAAGGTCTTCCGGGTGAGGCATCATGCCGCAGATACGCGTATTTTCACTGAGAATACCTGCGATACTGTTTATGCTGCCATTGGGGTTGGTTTCAGCATCATCTGCCTGCACATCACCTTTGGCGTTGGCATAACGGAAAGCGACCAGGCCTTCCCCTTCCAGCTTTTCCAGAGTCTGGCTATCGGCAGTATAATTACCATCACCATGAGCTAGAGGGGTGCGGAAAACAGCATCTTTGGCCCATTTATGGGTGAATGGCGTATCATTACGTTCCACACGAAGGTGACAGTCTTGTGACAGGAAACGCAGGTTGGCATTGCGCAGCAGGGCGCCCGGAAGCATGCCTGTTTCAGTCAGAATCTGAAAACCATTGCAGACGCCCAGAATGTGGCCACCTTTTTGCGCGAACGCCCGGATTGCGGCCATAATGGGAGAATGGGCTGCCATAGCGCCGCAGCGCAAATAATCCCCGTAGCTAAAGCCGCCGGGCAGCACGACCAGATCAACATCCGGCAGGTCTGTATCGCGGTGCCAAAGCATGGTGGGGGCTTTGCCCGTTACACGTTTAAGCGCGATTGCCATATCGCGCTCACGGTTGGTGCCGGGAAAAACGACAATCGCTGATTTCATTTTGTGGCGCTACATGGGTAAGAGTCATGCAAAGCACGGAAGACGCTTTCGCCTACCGGCTTGGAGAGGCTATCTGAATGGCCTTTAAGCCAGCTTATGACCTTTGACCGCATGGAGGCTGCATTTTCAGAAGCGGGAATACAAAAACCGGCGGGTGCGTTAGCGTCGCCTTCATTTTTGTCGTTAATTTTTGCCAATGCACCAGCGTCTGCCATACCCGTTATGTAAGCGTCGCAGACGCTTGCACCGGCAGGTTTGGAGCATACGCGGGCAAAATTGCCTGCCTGCATAGGCGAAATCCGCTGGGCATGGGCTGCTGCCGGCACGAGCAGAACACCACCCAAAGCGATGAGAACGAAACGCTTCATTAAAGCACCTCGACCTTGAAATCTTCGATTACCAGATTGGCCAGCAGATCACGGGCCATGTCTTCAGCCTGCTTCTGCACCGCTGCCTGATCTGAA
Source organism: Acetobacter indonesiensis (assembly GCF_000963945.1). Taxonomy (GTDB): domain Bacteria; phylum Pseudomonadota; class Alphaproteobacteria; order Acetobacterales; family Acetobacteraceae; genus Acetobacter; species Acetobacter indonesiensis. The sequence continues at coordinate 158,621 of NZ_BAMW01000045.1, forward strand.
CCTTCAACATCCAGTTCAATGACCTTGCCAACGTGCACCTCTGTCACGCCCGGAAAACCAAGTGTCTGCAAAGCGTGGCTGATGGCTTTCCCCTGTGGGTCCAGCACACCTTCTTTCAGCATCACGGTTACGCGCACCTTCATAGATAGAGCCCCTGTTCCTGTCGGCATGATTATTGCAGTGTCTCCGTGCCCTTCAGGTCACCGTTGTTGCCTGCTTCAGGCAGAATACCCAGACGACGGGCAACTTCCTGATAGGCTTCCTTTACGCTGCCAAGGTCACGACGGAAACGGTCTTTGTCGAGTTTTTCGTTGGTCTGGGTGTCCCACAGACGGCAGTTATCTGGCGAAATTTCATCGGCCAGAACAACGCTCATGTCGTCGCCTTCCCAGTGGCGGCCAAATTCAAGCTTGAAATCGACCAACTGGATGCCGATACCGCTGAACAACCCACACAAGAAGTCATTCACGCGCATGGCCATGCCCGTCATTTCTTCCAGTTCATGGGGGGCGGCCCAGCCAAACGCAATAATATGGTCTTCCGAGACCATGGGATCATTCAGCGCATCATTCTTGTAGTAAAATTCGATAATGCTGCGCGGTAGCCGCGTGCCTTCTTCGATGCCAAACCGCTTGGAAATGCTACCTGCTGCAATATTGCGGACAACAACTTCAAGCGGAATAATTTCGACTTCCTTCACCAACTGCTCACGCATGTTGATACGGCGAATGAAATGCGTCGGTATCCCGATTTCCTGTAACCGGAGCATCAGATGTTCGCTGATGCGGTTGTTCAGCACACCCTTGCCCGTGATAATACCGCTTTTAGCGCCATTACCGGCAGTCGCATCATCTTTGAAATACTGAACAACGGTGCCGGGTTCCGGCCCTTCGAAAAGGATCTTGGCTTTACCTTCGTAAAGCTGGCGGCGACGGGCCATGGTCATCCTTACCTGTCTTGACGAAAAACCGATCCCTGCAACCGGCTGACTAAAAGAGACAGATGCTCTTTTGGTATTCTGGTGCCGTAATAGCAGGGTTCGGAAAGGGAAGATATAGTGACGCCAGCCCTTACAGAGCCGGGCCGGGCTCTCCGAACACTTTCTCATAAAGTGCATCGATATTTTTCAGGTGCTGACGGCTGTTCATGGCTGCATCCAGAACGTCTGGAGCAATACGGCCTGAAATTTCCGGATCCGCATCAAGGTTTTCACGGAAAGTCCGGCATTCTGGTGTGCCAAGCTTTGTCCATGTTGCCATCGCGTTCCGTTGCACGATACGGTAAGCATCTTCGCGCGACAGGCCTGCACGGGCGAGTGCAAGAAGAACTTCCCCGGAATGAACGACGCCACCAAGGCTTTCGATATTGGCGGCCATGCGGTCTGGGTAGACCAGCAGTTTGTTCATCAGGCCAGATAGACGCGCTAGCGCGAAATCAAGCCCAATCGTTGCGTCTGGGCAGATATTCCGTTCTACGGAAGAATGGCTGATGTCGCGTTCATGCCACAAAGCAACGTTTTCAAGAGCCGGGATTGCAGCGGACCTGACAAGGCGTGCTAGTCCGGTCAGGTTTTCGGTCAGAACCGGGTTGCGTTTGTGTGGCATGGCAGAAGATCCCTTCTGCCCCGGGTGGAAAAATTCCTCGGCTTCACGCACTTCCGAGCGCTGCAAATGCCGTACTTCTATAGAGAGGCGCTCAATGCCGCTGGCAATAACAGCTAGTGTGCAGAAATATGCCGCATGGCGGTCACGGGGAATGACCTGTGTGGAAACCGGTTCAGGCTTCAGGCCCAGTCGTTCAGCAACATAGCTTTCAATGCGGGGGTCAAGATGCGCGTAAGTGCCAACTGCGCCGGAAATAGCGCATGTCGCGATTTCGGCACGGGCAGCTTCAAGTCGTTCCTTGTTGCGGACGAATTCAGCGTAATGCCCTGCCAGCTTCAACCCGAAAGATGTCGGTTCAGCATGGATACCGTGGCTACGGCCAATAGTTAACGTATGTTTATGCTCAAAAGCTCGCGCCCGAAGGGCTGCAAGAACATCGTCCAGATCTTTCAGCAGCAGGTCTGTTGCCTGAACAAGCTGAACAGCCAGACAGGTATCCAGCACGTCAGACGATGTCATGCCAAGGTGGACGAACCGGCTTTCCGGGCCAACTTTTTCTGCAAGCCAAGTCAGGAAGGCGATGACGTCATGACGGGTTTCAGCCTCGATTTCATCAATGCGAGCCAGATCAGCATCGGAGAACGCAGCCAGCGCGATGTCGCCTTTTTCGCGCACAACTTTAGCGGCCTCTTTTGGCACAGCGCCATATTCGGCCATGGCTTCACAGGCCAGTGCTTCAATCTCAAACCAGATGCGGTAGCGATTTTCAGGCGACCAGATAGCGGCCATGACAGGGCGGGTATAGCGCGGCACCATAACGCGGTGTTCCTCCTGAGAGCGGGATAATGCGCGCCTCTCTAACTGATTTCAGGCGCTACGTCTTCCTGTAATCAATAAAACTTTGACACCTTTCGTTCTTTGGGGAATTTCGGAGTTCGACACCCCACTGTCTGTAACACCTCGAACGAATCGGAATCTGCGTGCACGGTCTTCTTGATGCCATTAGCCTGAAAGCAGTTATCGCCTTTTTACAGGTTGTACTGATTGATGTGACATTGGCTGGCGATAACGCTGTTGTTATCGGGTTGGTCGTCCGCTCTTTGGCCCCAGCAGATCGTAAAAAGGCAATTTTTACCGGAATTGCAGCGGCAGCTATTATCCGCATTCTGATGGCGCTGGTTGCGGTCAAGCTTCTGGCAATCGTCGGGTTAACGCTGGCAGGTGGTTTGCTGCTGCTATGGGTTTGCTGGCGCATGTACCGTGAAATGCGTAGCGAACAGCCGGTAGATGAAAACGGAGCCCCTGCCCCGGGCAGTTTTGGCAAGGCCGTATTTCGTATTTTGATAGCCGATCTGTCCATGAGTCTGGACAATGTTTTGGCTGTCGCTGGGGCAGCTTCTGAACACCCCGGTATTCTGGTTATGGGGCTGGTGCTTTCAGTATTGTTGATGGGGGTTGCGGCAACCTACATCGCGCGTCTGCTTGACCGGTATAAGTGGATTTCGTGGGTTGGATTATTGATTGTTCTGGGTGTTGCCATTGAGTTGATTATCAAAGGCGGTGGCGAAATCTGGGGACATATCCCCCACTAACAACTGAGAGGCGGTCAGCCTGCCTGCGAGGGCTGACTTGTCAGAGAGCATGCAATGACTCATTCTCTGGCAATGATCGTCAAAAATTTATTTGTGCGCGGCACTCTCCCTTTGTTCGCCCTTCTTTTGAGTGGCTGCGCAACACAAACAGATGCTCCTGCGTCTAATGCAGAGCCTGCGTGGCCATCACCCCAGCAGGCGGCAAATGGTACGTCCCCGGTTGATCCGGTTGCCAGTCGTCTGACAATTTGGCTGAAACTGGTGGGGCCGGAGCATGGAACAGCCCAGCAATATGCTGATTTTTTACAGACGCGGCCTGTCTGGCCCCGGTGGCAACTTTTAAAGCTGCGGATGCAGCAGGCTTTGGCCGCTGAAACAGATTCTGCTGTTCTGAACAAACTTTGCGCTGATCAGACGCTGACATACGGCCCAGCCCTTGCGCAGTGTTCATCTCTGGCAGCGGCTGCCAATCCTCGCCTTCTGTCGCGACTGGAAACAGAAGCTCGACAAGCATGGATGAACGGAAACGATGCCGCCTCGGCCAGCACTGTCATTGTAACAACTTTTCCGCACGCTATAACGCCCGAGGCCTCATGGTTGCGTTTTGAGCGTGAAGAAAAGGCAGGATTACTTTCTGCCGCACGACAAACAATTCCTTATTTGAGCGCACAGCGTCAGGCGCTTGCTCAAGCGCGCTTGGCGTTTCGGTCGGGTGATAGCGCTGCGGAAACTAAACTGGCCAGTTTAAGCGCAGCCGATTCTGCAGACCCGTGGCTCACGCTTAACCGCATGAAATGGTTAAGAAGCCAGCAACGCTTTGATGATGCACTGGCTTTGTGGAAAAGTGCGGGGTTTGAAGCGGAAGCTGCCACTCGCTCTCCAGCCTTTTGGCGTGAACGTGATGCTCTTGCCCGCGACTTCTTACAAAACAACCGTATAGATGACGCTTATCTGCTTGCATCTGACACTGTCGTCAGTGGAACCAATCACTTGGATGCCGCATTTTTGAGCGGCTGGATAAGTCTTCAAAAACAGAACAATCCGGCTAAGGCGGAGCCTTTTTTCAAACCACTGGCAGAGTCCCCTGCCCTCATTACTAAAAGCCGGGGTTATTACTGGCTTGGGCGTGCTCGACTGGCGGCGCATGATCAAGCTTCAGCACAGGCGGACTTTGGAAGGGCTGCATCGTATCCGGGTACATTTTATGGACAGATGGCGGCTGCAGAGTTGGCGGGAACCAATGATTTTTTACGTGACCCGTCAAAAATACCGGATGATGTGTCACACCGCCTGAAAACGGAACGTGATCCGAGCACAGATACGGCAGAGTCCGTGCGTCTTTCTGGTAGTGATTTGGCTCAGGCTGCCCAAATTCTTGTCTCATGGGGTGATCGCCCTCATGCTCGGGACTTTCTGGCTTTGCTTCAGCAGCAAATTATCACTCCAACTGACCGGCTGGCGCTTTCAAACTTGGCTTTGCGGTTAAATCTACCAGACATAGCGGTGGCAGTTGCGCGCCAAGAAGGAAGTAAGGGGATTTTCCTCCTGCGGTCTGGATGGCCTATGCCATATACTGCGCCAGACAACTCTTTGCCAAAGGGGTTGGTTTTAGGTCTGATGCGGCAGGAAAGCAGCTTCAACTCCGACGCTATTAGCTCATCAAACGCTATTGGCCTGATGCAGCTAAAGCCGTCTACTGCGGGCGATATGGTCCGGCAGGCAGGTGTGCCAAGTTCGGCGGCAACAGCTTCAGGGTTGCATGATCCTGACAATAATATGAGACTCGGGACCGCGTATCTAACGCACTTGCAGGATCGTTTTGGAAGTGTGGTTCCCTACTTGGCTGCCGCATATAATGGTGGCCCAACACGTTTGTCTCGATGGCTGACTTCTGCGGGTGACCCGGGCAGAAATGGTGGCTCTCAAAGTGATATGATTGATTGGATTGAGACTATTCCGTTCTCTGAAACGCGGAACTACGTGCAACGTGTCTGGGAGAATATGATCATCTATGCCGCATTAGGGCAAAAAATATGAACATAGCGAAATGCATTGCGACTTTTGGCGGCTGTGGGTTGTCACGGAAGGCTCCTGGTACCGTTGGGTCTCTGGCCGCATTGGTCGTTGCGCTGCCATTGCTCAAGAAGCCACGTATTTTAGCCACGAGTGCCTTAGTCGCCGGCGTAGTTGGTTTGTGGGCATCAAAAAAAGCAGGCGATGGTGAAGATCACAGTTGGATTGTGATTGATGAGGTTGCTGGAATGTGGATTAGCCTGCTGGCTTGCGCCCCCTTACCCACCGACGCAAGAGTAGGCCGGTGGGGAAAAATGAAATGGCCCCTTCTCGCATTCGGATTATTTCGGCTTTTTGACATTAAAAAGCCGGGCCCTGTCGGCGTCCTTGACCGTCGCCATGATGCAATCGGTATCATGGGAGATGATATTGTCGCTGGCGTTATGGCCGCAGGTTGCATCCAGTTTTTGAGAGCTGTCGGCAAAACAGTGAAATTACATAGAGGGTGAAATAATATGGTTAGGGTCGAAACGCTGTTGCTGCCCGATCAATCAGATCACCTGCTATCATTGTCAAAAAGAATAGTGGACAGCTTAAGGCGTAAGCAAATACGGCTGATTACCGCCGAAAGTTGCACGGGCGGGCTGGTAGCCGCGGCGCTGACGCACCATGCGGGTTCTTCTGACGTGACAGAGGGAGGGTTCGTCACCTACTCAAATGCCATGAAAAGTCGGGTTTTGGGGGTAAGTGCCGAAACATTGGCTTCTTTTGGTGCGGTTAGTCAGGAAACCGTTAGAGAAATGGCAGAAGGCGCGTTACGGCAGGCACCAGAGGCATCGGTCGCCATATCGGTTTCCGGTATAGCGGGGCCGGGTGGTGGTTCAGACAGAAAACCAGTTGGAACGGTTTGGTTTGCCACCGCTGTCAAAGGAAAAGAAACTTATGCAGAAATGCGTTTGTTTCCCGGTGACCGCACGGCTGTCAGGACATCAGCAGCGGAACACGCCCTTTTATTAGTACAAAAACGGTTGGAAACATAAAAAATGGGCTGCGTCTTCAAACTTACGCAGCCCATTTTTTAAGTGATATTATTTTGTCAAAAAGGCCGAGAAAACTGCTTACTGGCCAGATGTCGGTGCATTCGTTGGTTCAGTAGCTGACGGCATTGTCGGAGCTGCCGGAGCCGCTGGAACAGTAACGCCTGTGCCTTCAGCCGGGACAGGTGCCGTTACACCGGGAGTTGTTGCCAACGGTGCAGTCGTAGTGGGAGCTGCAGGGGCACCCGGTGCTGCCTGACCACTTTGGGCTGCAGCAAGGCTCTTGCTGTTCAGGTCGTCTGTTGATGCGCTGCCCTGATCTGCTTTTGTAGCGTTATGTGTATGGCCCGCTTTGTGTGCGTGATGTGATTCGGCGTAAACAGGGCCAGCAGCCAGTGTGACAGAGGCAAGTGCAACAACTGCGGCAGAAAGCGTCTTCATGACAGTAGTCCTTTGTTCCTGTTGTTGAACCCTTTAAAAAAGGATTCTGACAATTTTGAAATGTATCGAAGTTATGTTCGTTCAACAACAACGCAGAACGGAATGAAATGTAACCGGAAAGATGCAATTTTCTGTTAAGTGATGGAATGCTCTTCTGATGGCGTCTGCCCGATTTGGGGTGGTCCGTAGACGTCTTTAGCTCTGCGTAGAAAGGCGGAGACCATTAGCCGGACGGCTTCACCAAACACGACACCGATTGCAGCCTGAAGTATTTTGGACCGAAATTCGAAATCGACAAAAAACTCGACAAGACAGCCTTTTTCGTTGGGTGTGAATTTCCAGATATTTTTCAGATAACGAAAGGGCCCTCTTTCATACTGGACAGTGATAAAAGTCGGGCGGTCAAGCGTCACGCGAGAGGTAAAACTTTCACGAAAAGGCCCAAAACCTACCGTTAGATCAGCCACCAATTCGGTAGCTGTACGTGACCGCACCTTTGCAGCGACACACCACGGCAAAAATTCAGGGTAATGACCGACATCAGCAACCAGATCGAAAATCTGTTCAGGACGATACGCGAGAACACGCTTCTCTGCGTGTTTAGGCATTAGAGAGCCCCTTTCAGTCGGGCTGCGCGGGCCTCACGCAGTTCAGCGAAGTCAGCGTCTGCGTGGTAAGATGAGCGTGTAAGAGGACTGGAACTTACCTGCAAAAAACCTTTGACGCGGGCCATGGTGCCGTATTCCTCAAACTCAACAGGGGTCACAAAGCGCGCTACAGCGGCATGTTTTACCGTTGGCTGAAGATACTGTCCCATTGTGATAAAATCTACATCAGCAATCCGCAGATCATCCATGACCTGTGCCATCTCCATTTTTTCTTCCCCTAGTCCCAGCATCAGACCGGATTTGGTGAAAATGGACGGATCAAGCTGCTTAACCCGATCAAGCAATCGAAGGGACTGATAATATCGTGCGCCGGGGCGAATGGTGGGATAAAGGCGCGGCACAGTTTCAAGATTATGATTGAAGACATCAGGTTTAGCTTCAACAACAACTTCTAATGCTTTGTTTTTTCGTAAAAAATCAGGGGTTAAAATCTCAATTGTTGTTTCGGGTGATGTGGCACGAATGGCGCTAATAACGCGGGCAAAATGCATCGCCCCTCCATCAGCCAGATCATCACGATCAACCGATGTTATTACGACATGCCGCAGACCGAGCTTGGCGACAGCTTCCGCTACACGCTGTGGTTCGTCGTCATCCAAGGCATGAGGCAGGCCAGTGGTGACATTGCAGAATGAACAGGCGCGCGTGCAAATCTCGCCCATAATCATCATGGTGGCATGACGCTGGGACCAGCATTCCCCAATGTTGGGACAAGCTGCTTCCTCACAGACTGTTACCAGCCGATTATCCCGCATAAGCTTGCGGGTCTCATGATAAATCGGATGGGATGGCGCTTTGACGCGGATCCATTCTGGTTTGCGGGCAATCGGATTGTCCGGCCGGTGCGCTTTCTCCGGGTGGCGGCTTTTGCTCGCCCCACCTTTTCGATGATCAATCAACACGCGTGTAGACATGATAATACCCGCTAACACTTAATCTGGTGATCAGAACTGGAATGCTCTTGTCTGCTCGTCAAGGCAGGATTCATCACAGTCCATATATCATGTCATCACAGCCACGAGATCATATGGCGTGTGATGACTAGTCGCTTCTAAAAGTGCAGAGCACCACCATATGCTGCCAGAACGGCTTCATGCATGGATTCAGAAATAGTCGGATGCGGGAAGATTGTTTCAGCAAGTTCGGCTTCAGTCAGTTCACCCGACCGCGCAATAACGTAACCTTGAATCATTTCGGTTACTTCTGCGCCAATCATATGAGCACCCAGCAATTCCCCAGTTTTTTCATCAAACACGGTTTTGATGAATCCTTCGGTTTCGCCCATGGCAAGGGCTTTCCCATTTGCAATCAAGGGGAATTTGCCAACACGCACCGTGTAGCCAGATTCCTTTGCTTTCGCTTCTGTATATCCAACCGAGGCGATTTGCGGACGACAGTAAGTGCAGCCGGGAATTTTTGTAATATCAATAGGATGCACAGTTTTGCCAGCAATAGCTTCTACGCACATAACAGCTTCATGGCTTGCTTTATGGGCTAACCAAGGAGCCCCAGCCAAATCGCCAATGGCATAGACACCAGGTTCACCAGTGCGACAGAGTGCGTCAGTAACCACGTGCGTCCGGTCAACTTTTATCTTGGTACCTTCAAGGCCAAGATTTTCGACATTGCCGACAATGCCAACCGCAGAGATAACACGATCAACGGTGAATGTTTGCGTTTTTCCGTTTACCTCTACCGGAACGGTTACTGAAGTCTCTGTTTTCTTAAGCTCACCAATTTTGGCATTCGTCAGAATTTTTATGCCTTGCTTTTCAAAGGCTTTCTGAGCCGCTGCACTGATTTCCTCGTCTTCAACAGGCAGTATGCGTGGGGCAACTTCCACTAATGTGACGTCTGCCCCCATATTCCTGTAGAAAGAGGCGAATTCCGTACCAATCGCGCCTGAACCAATGACCAGCAATTTGTTGGGCATGGCGTCTGGTACCAACGCTTCACGATAAGACCAGACCAGTTTTCCATCTGGCTCCAACCCCGGAATTGCTCGCGCACGGGCTCCAGTGGCCAGAATTACGTGTTTTGCTGTCAGCGTTATGGCTTCTTTTTTGTCTTTAGAAACCAGAGTTTTCCGTTTCCCGCCGGCTGCTACGCCATCCAGTTTTCCATAGCCGTCGAAAACAGGCACTTTAGCTTTCTTCAGAAGATGGGCGACCCCTGAAGAAAGCTGTTTTGAAACGGCACGAGAGCGAGCGACTACCTTGCCAAAATCGTAACTGACATTGTCAGCTTTGAAACCATAAGGCTCCAGATCGTGCAGAAGGTGATTGATTTCTGAAGCGCGAAGCAGGGCCTTGGTTGGAATACATCCCCAGTTTAGGCAAATACCACCCAAATGCTGGGCTTCGACCACCCCTACGGAAAGCCCCAGTTGCGATGCCCTTAGAGCAGCCACGTATCCGCCTGGGCCACCGCCGATAACAAGAATGTCAAAATCTGTCTGGCTCATGAATGTTCCTCCCTCAAATAACCAATGTCAGAGGGGATTCCACCACTGACCGGAACGCAGAAAGCCATTCAGCAGCAACAGATCCGTCCACAACACGATGATCAACCGAGAGCGTAACGGTCATTACCGTTGCAACAGCCAGTTCATTCCCTTTTACAACAGGCTGTTTACATCCTGCCGCAATAGCCAGAATGGCGGCCTGAGGTGGGTTGATAATGGCCGAGAAGTCTTTGACGCCATACATTCCCATATTGGAGATGGAGAACGTGCCGCCCTGAAACTCTTCCGGTTTCAACTTCCCTGCCCGCGCCCTCTTGACCAGATCCTTGGTCTCTTGGCTGATTTGGCGAAGACTTTTTTTGTCGGCCTGGCGAACAATCGGTGTAATCAGCCCGTCTGGTATCGAAACAGCAATCGAAATATCAACGTCGTCGTGCAGGATCATAGCCTCTTCAGTGAACGAGGCATTCACTGTGGGGATACGCTTCAACGCAACGGCTGCAGCCTTAACCAACATGTCGTTCACGGAGAGCTTGAAGGCCTCAGGCCCCTCTTCCGGGGAGGTTGCGTTTAGCTGAGAACGCAACGCCATTAGTGCATCAAGCTCAATGTCAACGGAAACGTAGAAGTGCGGAATGGTGCTTTTTGCTTCCGTCAGGCGGCGGGCAATAACCTTCCGCATTGTGCTGTGCGGCACCACTTGGCTGCCACCAGAGGGGGACGCTATGGTTGCGGAAGATGGTGCAGAAGCTACTTTTTGAGGTTTCCCGTTAGCGTTCTCTACATCCTTGCGTACAATACGCCCGTTAGGGCCAGAACCTGTAATCTGGGAGAGATCAAGGCCTTTCTGCTTCGCAATGCGCTTCGCCAGCGGAGATGCAAACACTTTATTCTGGGGCTTGTTCGCTGGCTTAGTCGGTTCTGCAGCTTGCGGCTTTGCAGATAGTACAGGCGAAGCCTCTGCACTCTGGGCCGCAGGTTGTGGCGGTTTTGCAGACGGAATATCCAATGTATCCGGAACGGACTCACCTTCTGCTACCAGTATCGCTATCGGTGTGTTTACCGCGACGCCTTGGGTTCCTTCGGGAATAAGGATACGGCCCAGAATACCCTCGTCTACGGCTTCGACTTCCATTGTGGCTTTGTCGGTTTCAATTTCAGCTAGAACATCACCGCTTGAAACTGCATCACCTTCTCTTTTTAGCCAACGTGCAAGCGCCCCTTCCGTCATAGTCGGGGAAAGTGCTGGCATTAGAACTTCAATCGCCATGATATTTTCCTCAGACCAACGCTTTGACAGCATCAACAATATGCTGGGGCTGCGGCAGGGCCAGTTTTTCCAGATTGGCGGCGAACGGCATTGGTACGTCTTCGCCAGCAATACGCACAGGTGGCGCGTCCAACCAGTCAAAGGCATGTTCAATAACCTGCATAGCGACTTCTGCCCCTATGCCGGCATAAGGCCAGCCTTCCTCAACCGTTACCAAACGGCTTGTTTTCTTGACGCTTTCAACAATTGTTGCGGTATCAAGAGGGCGTAGGGTGCGTAGGTTGATGACTTCTGCCTGGATACCTTGTTCTGCAAGCTGCTCAGCTGCCTGAAGTGCAGTGCCAACCATAATCGAGAATGAAACGATTGTTACGTCTGTGCCAGAGCGTTCGATCTTTGCCTTCCCAATGGGGAGTATGAAATCTTCGTCTGTTGGGCATTCGAATTTACGCCCATAAAGAATTTCATTTTCCAGAAAAATCACAGGGTTAGGGTCACGAATTGCGGCGCGAAGAAGGCCCTTGGCGTCTGCTGCAGACCATGGAGCAATGACTTTCAGGCCCGGAACATGGGCATACCAGCTGCCGTAACACTGCGAATGCTGTGCACCAACGCGGGCTGCCGCGCCGTTTGGTCCGCGGAATACGATGGGGCACCCCATCTGACCGCCAGACATATATAATGTTTTTGCCGCAGAATTTATTATATGATCAATGGCTTGCATAGAAAAGTTCATGGTCATGAACTCAACAATGGGTTTCAAGCCTGTGAGAGCCGCGCCAACTGCCATGCCGGTAAAACCGTGTTCGGTAATCGGCATATCAATGACACGATTTTCACCAAATTCTGCAAGAAGGCCCTGAGAAATTTTATAAGCGCCCTGATATTGGGCTACTTCTTCACCAATCAGAAACACATCCGGATCACGGCGTAACTCGGCAGCCATCGCCTGATTAAGCGCTTCACGGACGGTAATTTCAGACGTTTCGCCCCACTCTTTTTCAGGTTCAGACGAAACGCCTGTCACTAAAGGAGATGGGCGAACGTCTTTAGCCGAGGAGGTCTCTGCTGTTGTTTCAGAGTGCGAGATATTTTTGGCAACATCCGATTGTGCTGGTGCGACAGCATCAGGCACGTCTTCACCCTCGGCAACCAGAATAGCGATGGGGGTGTTGACTGCAACACCTTGGGCACCCTCTGCAACGAGCACTTTGCCGAGAATGCCTTCGTCTACAGCTTCGACTTCCATTGTGGCTTTATCGGTTTCGATTTCAGCCAGAACGTCTCCGCTGGAGATGGTATCGCCTTCTTTTTTTAGCCAACGTGCCAGAGTGCCTTCCGTCATGGTGGGGGAAAGGGCTGGCATTAAAACTTCAATAGCCATGATCCATTAAGCCTCTAGCAGAACGTCTGTATAAAGTTCGGCAGGATCAGGCTCTGGGCTTGTCTGCGCGAATTCGGCACTATCATTAACGACAGCCTTCACATCATTTTCGATGGATCGCAGGCTGGCTTCATCTACCCCGGAATCAAGCAGAATTTGTTTTACGTGCTCAATCGGGTCACGGGTTTTTCTTACGGCGTCCACTTCTTCACGCTTACGGTATTTCGCCGGGTCAGACATGGAGTGGCCACGGTAACGGTAAGTCATCATTTCAAGCAGATAAGGCCCCTTTCCTGCCCGACAATGGGCTACGGCTTCTTCTGCTGCTTCATGGACTGCGGCAATATCCATGCCATCCACCCTGCGACCAGGGACGCCCCAAGGTTCCCCATTGCGCCACAATTCATGGGAGGCTGAGGCACGCTCAATACTGGTGCCCATGCCGTAAAGGTTGTTCTCGATCACAAAAATGCAGGGCAATTTGTGCAGGGCCGCAAGGTTGAAGCTTTCGTAAACCTGTCCCTGATTGGCTGCACCGTCACCGAAGTAAGCGATGGAAACTTCGTCAGTGCCGCGATATTTATTGGCAAAAGCAAGGCCAATTCCTAAGGCTACCTGCGCACCAACAATTCCGTGGCCACCATAAAAATTCTTTTCACGGGAGAACATGTGCATGGAGCCGCCTTTCCCGTGGGAATAGCCGGTTGCACGTCCCGTGAGTTCAGCCATCACACCCCGGGCTGTCATGCCCGCGGCCAGCATCTGGCCGTGGTCGCGGTAGGAGGTAATGATTTTATCACCATCCTTAAGAGCCATCTGAATGCCGACCACAACGGCTTCCTGACCGATATAAAGATGGCAAAAGCCGCCAATCAGACCCATGCCGTAAAGCTGGCCTGCCTTTTCTTCAAACCGGCGAATAAGCACCATGTCCTGGTATGCTTGGAGGAACTGTTCACGGGTCAATGACGGCCCGTTACTGCCGGTTGTCTGAGCGTTGTTTGTACCCGCCTCCATGGGCTGTTCCTTTTATATCCTGAGTGTCTCAATGAAGGCCCGCATTGAGATCGTGAGCACAGTGTCACGATAATGCTGGCGGCTTATCAGCTATGCATTAATTTCGCGTGATCTGTTTGCCTACTGGGCGTCATAGTCTCCAGACTGCCCGCCGCTTTTGTGCAGTAGGCGGATTTCACAAATACGCATCCCCCGGTCAACGGCTTTGCACATGTCATACAATGTCAAAGCGGCGGCAGAGACTGCGGTCAACGCTTCCATCTCTACGCCAGTTGTCCCTGTTGTAACAACAGTAGCCGTGATCTCAATCGTGTCATCTGTGGGTTTGAGATCAACTTTGACACTGCTTAGTGCCAGCGGATGGCAGAGTGGAATAATATCTGATGTCTTTTTAGCAGCCATAATTGCGGCGATACGGGCCGTTGCCAGTACATCGCCTTTAGACGCTTCCCCCGAAACAATCATTTCCAGAGTTTCTGGGCGCATAGCCACAAAGCCGGTTGCCACGGCTTTACGTCTGGTAGCCTGTTTGTCAGAGACATCTACCATTCTGGCCTGCCCCGCCTCATCCAGATGGGTCAGGGTGGGAACGGCCGTCACCTCAAGAAAACCCGAGAAGAGCGCGAGCAGCCTTGCCGGGGTCAGGTTGGCGCAGAAGCGATTCGCCGACCAGAAAACCAGTGGCCCCAATTTCTGCCAGTTTCATGACGTCATCATGTGTTTTGATGCCGCTTTCAGAAACGATAATCCGATCAGGCGGTACCAATGGGGCTAGTTGTCTTGTTGTCTCAATATCAGTCTTTAACGTCTTGAGATTACGGTTATTTATCCCAATCAGGAACGTATCAAGGGCAAGCGCACGGTTAAGCTCTTCTTCATCATGAACTTCGACCAGCACATCCATATCCAGCCCTTTTGCGTGATCAACCAGCGCCAGAGCCTCTTCATCCTGCAAAACGCTCATAATCAGCAAAATGCAATCAGCACCTAAGATACGGCTTTCATAAACCTGCCAAGGGTCAAGAATGAAATCTTTGCGCAATACAGGCAGCGAGCAGGCTGCGCGTGCAATCTGCAAGTCTTCGTTTTGACCATGAAAGCAGGAGCTTTCTGTCAAGACAGATAAACAGGCCGCGCCCGCTTGCTCATAGCTGGCTGCTATTTTTGCGGGATCATAATCTTCACGCAAAATCCCGGCAGAAGGTGACGCCTTCTTTATTTCAGCAATCAGTCCGATACTGCGGTCTGCTGCCTTTTCCTTTAAAGCCCGGCTGAAGCCCCGAGGCGCATCTTTGCATTCCTGAGCTTTTGCTGTGATGTCCTTAAGCGGGAGCAAAGTAGAACGATGCTCGACCTCAACTCTTGTGCGTGCGCAGATGCGGGACAGAACGTCTGGCAGTTCCTCGGCATGGATGCAGGCATCAACGTCTGAAGTGCAAGAGGTGGACGGAGTGGATACTTCGTTCATGATCATCCTGTCATGTTTTCGGCATGCGTATCAGAAGATAATTTACGCAGATCATTGAGCACAGCCAGTGCTGTACCATCGTCAAGCGGGCGACTGACTTCGGCAATGCAGTTTTTTAACGCATGTGTGTCAATTTCTGTGCCCCGCACAATCGTCTTGCGCCCGGCGACATGCAGAGCACAAGCGGCATTAAGCAGCACTGTATCACGATAAGGCCCCGGCTCGCCATGAAGAAGAGCTTCAAGCGCCTGAGCGTTGAAAGAGGCGTCTCCCCCTTTGATGGCTGAAATAGGAGCGCTTTTCAGGCCTGCCATTTCTGCTTCAAGGATTAAGGCTTTGCGCGCGCCATTTTCAAGAGCTTCAATGCGGGTCGGCCCAGCCAGAGTAACTTCATCAATACCCTGCCCGCCAATTATGGGCAGGCCGCAGACAGCCCAGACACACTCAGATCCCAGTTTCGCCAAAACATCCACCATTGGCGCAAGCCAAGCAGGAGAGAACACACCAACCAACTGGCGTTTAACCCCAGCGGGATTCACCATAGGGCCGATCAGGTTAAAAAGCGTACGGATACCCAGCGCTTTTCTTACAGGAGCCGCGTGGCGCATGGCGGGGTGATGATGCGGTGCTGCCATGAAAACAAGGTTATGCGTTTTTAGCTGCTGTGAAAGTCTTGCTGGGTCACTGAAGAGTGGCACACCTAATGCAGACAAAACATCTGACGCACCTGCTTGCGATGAAACAGCCCGGTTACCATGCTTTGCGACTGGAATGCCAAGACCGGCAAGTACAAACGCCACCGCGGTAGAAACATTCAGCGTACCGTATTTATCGCCACCAGTGCCACAAACATCAATGGTATCAATTGGCGCTAAAGGGACTGGCAGCATGCGGCTGCGTAGCGCAATGACGGCACCTAAAAGTTCCTCAGTGCTTTCTCCGCGCACACGAAGCGCCATCAGAAAGGCAGCAATCAGTTCAGGGGGAATGCTGCCATCGACAATCGCTCCGAAGGCTTCTTCCGCTTCAGATGCTGTCAGTTTCTGACTATCGCTAAGTTTATGCAGAACAGCAGAGAAAAAGCTGGCCTGTTCACTTTTCGACGATAACTCTTTTTCTGACATCGATCAGGCAGCAGCTTTTTTCGCAGCCCATGTCCGAGACTGGGTTAGAAAATTGCGTATCAATTCATGCCCATATTCAGATGCGATGCTTTCCGGGTGGAATTGAACACCTGAGATTGGATAGTGCTTATGCCGGACACCCATGATGATACCATCTTCTGTCCATGCTGTAACATCTAGCACATCTGGAATACTTGACGGTTCAAGCGTCAGGCTATGGTAGCGGGTCGCGTTAAAAGGGCTTGGGATCCCGGAAAAAACGTCCGTATTATTATGGAACACGGGACTGATTTTACCATGCATAGGCATTGGTGCCCTGACAACGTCTGCACCAAAAACCTGCCCAATGGCCTGATGGCCCAGACAAACCCCGAATATAGGAATTTCACCGGCTGCTTTAGCAATCAGGTCGCAACAGACACCCGCTTCATTCGGAGAGCAGGGGCCGGGAGAAAGTACAATAGCATCCGGTTTAAGCGCTATAGCCTCTTGCGCTGTGAGGGCGTCATTCCGGCGGACGTCACAGACCTCGCCCAACTCGCCCAGATAATGCACGAGGTTGAACGTAAAGCTGTCATAATTGTCGATCAAAAGGATCATGATGATATGATGACCTTATGCTGCCTTCGGGTCAAATGCTGTAATAGGAAATATCACTTTTCCCCCTGCATGGCGTAATGAACGGCTTCCTCGGCCGCTCTGAAGACGGCGCGGGCTTTTTGCTGTGTTTCCGCATATTCGGCTTCAGGCACACTATCTGCCACAACGCCACATCCGGCCTGAACGTGCATCATGCCATCTTTGACAACGGCCATGCGTAAGCCGATGCAGGTATCCATGTCTCCGCCAGCCCCGAAATAACCAATACAACCGGCGTATGTTGCCCGTCTTGTACGCTCAACTTCGTCAATAATTTCCATAGCCCGGATTTTTGGAGCTCCCGTAAGGGTTCCGGCAGGAAACGCAGCAATCAGGGTGTCCAGCGCTTCCAGATCTGGTCGCACCATTCCTTCCACATTTGAGGAAATGTGCATGACGTGGCTAAACCGCTCAATGACAAAGCGTTCCGTCACCTGTACAGACCCCGGCTGGCAGACGCGGCCAACGTCATTGCGGCCCAGATCAATCAGCATCAGATGTTCTGCCAGTTCTTTTTGATCTGCCAGTAGTTCTTGCTCAAGACGTAAATCGTCTTCTGCGTCTTTTCCGCGTGGGCGTGTACCTGCCAATGGTCGAACCGTCATTTTTCCGTCACGGAGACGGACTAGAATTTCGGGTGAAGATCCGACCAGAGAAAAATCACCGAAATCGAGGTGGAACAGGAATGGCGCAGGGTTGATACGGCGCAAAGCACGATAGAGAGCGAGGGATGGCAGTGTGAATTTGGACGAAAAACGCTGGCTGGGCACAACCTGAAAGGCATCTCCGGCGGCGATATAGTCCTGAATTTTTTCGACTGCCGCGCAGAATTCAGGCTTGGTAAATGTCGAAGTTGGAGCCTGAAATGGCTCAGTCACGTTAGGGCGGGATACCGCGGCAGGAAGTGCACCATTGAGACATTCTCTGGCGCGAGCAAGGAGAGCTTGGGCTTCGTCCCATGCATTCCCTGCGTTCTGTTTAGCGTTAGGGCGGATTGGCGCGGCCAGAATCAGTTCGTCGCTTACCGTGTCGAAGACGGCAAACAGACGGGGCCGCATAAGAATGGCTTCTGGTAGCTCAAGGTCATCTTTTGGAGCATGGGGAAGCCGCTCCATCTGACGGACCATATCATACCCCAGATACCCGAAAAGACCGGCAATCATGGGCGGAAGCCCATCCGGAAGATCAAGCTTGGTGTCGCGGATCAGGGAGCGCAGGTTATCAAGGGCAGGCTCAGAAATAGTCTCTGCGCTGTGGGTAATATCTTCTGGCGCTGTGTTCAGCGTGACTGTGCCAGCATGGCAGATCCAGACCAAGTCGGGCTTGAGCGCAATAACAGAATAACGCCCACGGGAAACACCACCCTCTACACTCTCCAGCAGCAGTGTATGTCGACCGTTGTTTCCGTCAAAATTTGCCAGTTTCAGGTAAGCCGATACAGGCGTGAGTATATCAGCGGGCTCAATTGAGAAAACAACAGAGCCGTGCCCTTCGCTCCACAGGGCTTCACAGTCTTGACGGGATGGTGACGCAGCTAGTCTTGCTTGAATGCTCATTGGGCAGTGTTCCCGTCAAACCCTAGTGAAGAAAGGGTTGCTGTAACTGCGCGCTCGTTGATTGTGGGGGGCGTGCGTTTGGCCAAGGCATCGACATAGGAGGCTACCAGATCATCGCCTTCGGATTGAGAAAGAGCATCTTTCACGCGTTGAAATGCCACTGGGTCAGCTTGCGGGTCAGGTGTGAAGACCTTGGTAACAGTCGCCACAAAAAAGCTGTTGCCATCTTCGCTCATGATAGACTGGCCTGCTTTCATCTGCGGCAAATAGCTCATTAACTCAGTGGGAATGGACGCATTCGGCACGGAGCGAGAGAAAGATAGTCCCTTTGAAACTGGTGCGCCCCCCGCAACATTAGCAATCCCCCCTTTTTCACGGGCTGCCGTATAAAGCTGCGTCGCATGCTCGTCAGCAGCATGCTTCCGGGCCTCTGTCTGCCAAGCGGTAAGCACGTCGGCGTGAGCTTGCTCGAAGGAGCGCGGTGATTCTGGTGTGATGGCATCGACCTGGACAGCGTACCAGCTATTATCCGGCCCCTCTAACAGATTGGGTTGATTGCCTTTTTGCACGGAGAAAATTTTCTGGATAATCGCTTCACGCAGTTTTCCAGACGCTGGAAGTGGTGCTGGTTCTTTGTCTTGCGTGTAACCTTGTGCATCCAGAGTGCCAGCGGCTGCGGCAGCCCCAATATCCGTTGGGATAGAATCAAGACCACTCCCCGCAATGGCATCCTGCAAGCGGCGGCTGCGCTCGCTGACAACTGAGGGGGCCTTTGCTTTGCGGTACTGCTCCAGAATGTCCAGTTTTGCGACATCGAAAGGTGTGTCTTTGGGTGGAATAATTTTATTCACACGAAAGACGACCCAGCCTCCTTCGGTTTTTAAGGGCCCCTGAATCTGAGTAAGCGGTGCTGCGAAAATCGCTTTGCTAAGAATTTCCGACGGAATGGTAGAGGGGCGTGCGCCCGGCATATCAACAGCGGCACCGCCTTTTGATGCAGATTGCACCGCGTCCCAATCTGCCCCTTTTGTCCATTTATCAGCAACGGCGCGCGCCTCTGCCTCGGTTGCCATTGTAACAACCTGCACGTCGCGTGTTTCGGGAACGTGGTAGCGTGAACTTTCTTCGTCATAGACGCGCTTCAGGTCTTTATCGTCGACCATAATGGTATCAGCCACAGTGGTCGGAGAAAGGACAACGACGCGTGCATGACGAAATTCGGGAGAGCGAAACAGCCAAGGGTGGTTGGCATAAAACCGATGTAGTGTTGCGTCATCCGGTGTGGCAGGTGTCTGCTGGTCAACAAATGGAATACGCAGCAGATCAACCACGCGTGTCTGCAGACCGAAAGCAGAAAGCCGTGTAGCCATGGTGGTTGACGCACTGGCACCTTGAGCAACGGGCTGAAGAAGCGTGCGCGTTGTCAGGTCATCACGAATAAGATTGAGAAAACGCTGCTCGTTCATATCGCGTTCGCGCAGGCGTGCGTTGAAGACATTTCGATCAAACTGACCGTTAGCCCCTTTGAAATATGGAAGGGAAAATACTTCATCACGCACAGCAGAATCAGGCACATTTACATTCAAACGGCGCGCCGCTTCCATCAATTCAGCCTGCCCGATCAGGCGCTGAAGGATCTGATAGGCAACCTGTCTGCGCATTGCGGGCGGAATTTGTGACGCGTCAGAGACGCCCATCTGTTTGGTAATGGCTGGCATTTCTGATTGAAGCGCCTGAGCGAGATCAGATGAACTGATACGGCGCTGCCCAACCTTGGCAACAATGTCTGTTTCCGTACCCATGTAGCCCATGACATCCCCAACGCCCCACCCAATAAAAGCAAGGAAAATGGCGATAGCGGCCACGCGGCCAAGCCAGGATTCAACAAAGACACGACGCAGATAGGAAATCATGAAGCCAGGGATCCATAGGAGGCAGAACATCGCGCCGCAAAGTGCGCACGAACGCGGCACCATAAGCGTCCCGTTCGTTCTTGACCAGTCTGAGGATTAAAGCTTCAGGCGTGAAAGGTATGAGTCATATCTTGCCCCCAAGGGGGTGGGTATGGTTAAGCCTGTTGACATCAGCCGGATGGCGAAAAGCTGGCCAGCCTGAACAACAGGATGAAGGAAGCAGACATGAGCAGACAGATTATCGTCGGCAACTGGAAGATGAACGGCACAAGTCGTGATTCGCTGGCGCTTGTGCAGGCTCTTGTGGCGGGTGTTCCCGCCTCGGCGGCAGATGTCGTTGTGTGTCCGCCTTTTACGCAACTTGCCTTGTTGACGGATACGCTGAAGCCTTCAACCATCGCTCTTGGTGCACAGGACTGCCATAAAGACAGCGCTGGGGCGCATACAGGCGATATTTCCGCACCTATGCTGACTGACCTTGGCGTTTCTTACGTGGTTCTTGGCCATTCCGAACGGCGTCAGGAACACGGGGAGTTGGATGAAACCGTTCGAGAAAAAACGGTAGCCGCGATAAAAGCTGGGCTGACCCCGATTGTCTGTATTGGTGAAACTGAAGATCAACGCGAAAGCGGAGATCATTTCGATATCTTGGGGTGGCAGATCAAAGGATCACTGCCTGATGGTTTTGCCGGTATTCTTGCCTATGAACCGATTTGGGCCATTGGCACAGGTCGTGCCGCCACAACTGAAGAAATAGCAGAAACCATGACGTTCTTGCGTGAAGAACTGGTGCGTCAGTTTGGCGAGGCTGGAAAAAATATCAAAATTCTGTATGGTGGTTCCGTTAATGACAAGAACGCGGCTTCCATTCTTTCCATTACGGATGTAGCAGGGGCGCTTGTTGGGGGCGCAAGCCTGAAAGCAGAAGCGTTTCTATCCATTATCAGTGCGGCCTCGGCTGCCTGATTTCAGCATATTATCTGGAACACAACATGACCACAGCCCTGCTGATTCTGCATTTTTGCGTAACCATTGCTTTGATTGGCACTGTGCTTATCCAGCGTAGTGAAGGCGGTGGTCTGGGCATTGGAAACAGTCAGGGCATGGGTGCTTTCATGTCCGGCCGCGGAACGGCAAACCTGCTTACGCGTACCACTGCGGTTCTTGCCGGGCTTTTCATGCTTCTGTCTCTTGTCCTTGCTGTTCTTAATCGTGGTGCCGTGACTGGTGACGGGCATGACATTCTGGCGCAGCCGCCTGCCCCGACAGTGACAGCGCCAGCCCCGCCTCCAGCACCAGCGGCTTCTGCTCCGGCCCAGCCCGCTCCGCAGCCAGCTGCACCATCCAAGCCATAAAATGAATGATACTCTCTCCATTCCCGAAAGGATTGGAGGGAGAGCCTGCCCCTGCTCCTCCGGGCTTTTTAAAAGCTGCGGAGGATTTCGTGTGTCCATCTTTACCCACCCGGTCTTGTCCGTGTAGGAAGTCTGCCCATGACTCGTTTTGTATTTATCACCGGCGGTGTAGTGTCCTCTCTTGGGAAGGGTATCGCCTCAGCTGCTCTTGCTGCCCTCTTACAGGCGCGGGGCTACAAAGTTCGTCTCCGCAAGCTGGATCCGTATCTGAACGTTGATCCTGGCACGATGAGCCCCTACCAGCATGGTGAGGTTTTTGTCACGGATGACGGAGCGGAAACAGATCTTGACCTTGGGCATTATGAGCGCTTCACCGGTGTAAATGCCACCAAGGAAGACAATACAACCACGGGTAAAATCTATTCAGATGTGATCGCGCGTGAGCGGCGTGGTGACTATCTGGGCGGAACTGTACAGGTCATCCCACATATTACGGATGCCATTAAAGATATTGTGGTCGCCAACACGGATGATGTTGATTTCGTTCTGGTCGAGATTGGCGGTACTGTAGGCGATATTGAAAGCCTGCCTTTCCTTGAAGCCATTCGCCAGTTACGCAATGACCTTGGGCCAGCCAAGACAATGGTTGTGCACCTTACCCTGCTGCCGTGGATCCCATCTGCGGGTGAGTTGAAAACCAAGCCGACGCAGCACTCCGTTAAAGAACTTCAGAACGTTGGTATTCAGCCGCAAATTCTGCTGTGCCGCTGTGATCGCGCCATTCCCGATACAGAGCGCCGTAAAATTGCGAATTTCTGT
This sequence comes from Acetobacter indonesiensis, assembly GCF_000963945.1. Classification (GTDB taxonomy): domain Bacteria; phylum Pseudomonadota; class Alphaproteobacteria; order Acetobacterales; family Acetobacteraceae; genus Acetobacter; species Acetobacter indonesiensis. The sequence continues at coordinate 180,985 of NZ_BAMW01000045.1, forward strand.
AACGTGCGCCCAGAGGCTGTTATTGCAGCACGGGATGTGGACACCATTTACTCCTGCCCCCTCGCCTATCATGCGGAAGGAATGGATAACGAGGTCCTGCGGTATTTTGGTCTGCCTTTTGAATCTGAACCAGATCTGTCGGGCTGGAACAAAATTGTTGATGCTATTCGCCATCCAGATGGGGAAGTGCGGATTGCAGTGGTCGGCAAATACACAGCGCTACTGGATAGCTATAAATCTCTGAATGAAGCACTTCTGCATGGGGGCATTGCCCATCGCGTCAAGGTGACGCTAGATTGGGTTGAAGCCGAAGCTCTTGAAAAATCAGAAGCGGCACTTGATCGTCTTGCTGGGGCACATGGTATTCTGGTTCCAGGCGGGTTTGGTGAGCGTGGTTCTGAAGGCAAGATTGCTGCGATCCGGTATGCGCGTGAAAACGGCATTCCGTTTCTAGGGATCTGCTTCGGGATGCAAATGGCGGTGATTGAGTGTGCCCGTAATCTGGCCGATTTGCCGGATGCGTCTTCAACCGAATTTGGATTTACGAAGGAGCCGCTGGTTGGTCTGATGACGGAATGGGCGCGTGGTAACGAGCGTCTGCGTCGCAGTGAAAGTGGCGAACTTGGTGGCACCATGCGTCTTGGGTCTTATCCGGCCAGTCTGGTAGACGGTTCACGAGCCGCTGCAATTTACAATGCGACTTCCATCCGTGAGCGTCACCGTCACCGGTACGAAGTTAACATTCACTATCGTGAAAAGCTTGAAGGAGCAGGTCTGAAATTCTCCGGCCTGTCACCGGATGGTATTTTGCCAGAAGTTGTAGAATATCCAAATCATCCCTGGTTTGTGGCGGTTCAGTATCATCCGGAACTCAAGTCCCGCCCATTTGCGCCGCATCCGCTGTTTTCAGGCTTTGTGGGTGCAGCCCTTGAGAAAGCACGTCTTGTATGACTGTTAATGCTCATACCTTCCCACTGAAGACACTGACTATTGGCAACGATCAGCCATTTGTGCTGATCGCGGGGCCTTGTCAGATTGAATCTGCTGCTCATGCTATGGAAACAGCGGTAGCCCTGAAAGAGATCTGTCAGAATGCAGGTGTGGGGCTGATTTATAAAAGCTCCTACGACAAGGCCAACCGCACCAGTTTGTCCAGTGCACGTGGGGTGGGCATGGCACATGGTCTGGCTATTCTGGCCGACATCCGGGAAAAGCTCGACTTGCCCGTGCTAACCGATGTCCATTCTGCAGGCCAATGTGCTCCCGTGGCGGAAGCCGTTGATGTCTTGCAGATACCAGCGTTTCTCTGCCGGCAGACAGATTTACTTCTGGCTGCAGGAGAAACGGGCGCTGTCGTGAACGTCAAAAAAGGACAATTTCTGGCGCCGTGGGATATGCAGCATGTTGCTGCTAAAATTGCGTCCACCGGAAATCGGAAAATCATGCTGTGCGAGCGTGGGACCAGCTTTGGCTACAACACGCTGGTTAATGACATGCGTGGCCTGCCAATTATGGCGCAGACGGGTTATCCTGTCGTTTACGATGCAACACATTCCGTCCAGCAGCCGGGTGGCTTAGGAGGCTCGTCTGGCGGGCAGCGAGAGTTTGCTCCTATTCTGTCCCGTGCGGCATTGGCTGTTGGTGTGGCTTCTCTTTTCATTGAAACCCATCAAGACCCAGACAGCGCCCCAAGCGATGGGCCCAATATGCTGCCTATAAAAGCCCTTCCTGCACTTCTGGAGCAGTTTCGTCAGATTGATGCGCTTATCAAAGCCTAATCAGGCTGTAAGAAGATATCGTTTATTAAAAAAGGAGACTTTTAGCCTCCTTTTTTAATGTTCTATCAAGAATGTCGCGTCCGTCGTTATTTAGACATCCAGGTTCGCAACTTTCAGAGCATTCCCGACAATAAAGTCACGACGCGGCTCAACTACATCGCCCATTAGTGTGGTAAACACCTGTCCCGCTTCTTCCGCATCGCCAACTTTTACCTGCAAGAGGGTGCGCATTGCAGGGTCGAGAGTCGTTTCCCAAAGCTGGGCATCATTCATTTCGCCCAGACCTTTAAAGCGGTTGATGGCAAGCCCGCGCCGGCCTTGGGTCAACAGACGTGTATAAAGTTCGGATGGACCGGCAAGCGTTGTTTCCGTCGTTTCGTAACGAAGAACCACGCCCTTACTGAAGTCGTTCTGGAGTTTTTCAAGCTGGCTTGTCAGCCAGCGGGCATCATTACCGGACAAAGCCGCTGGTTCAATGCGATAGACTTCACCAACACCGCGGACATTCCGCGCAAGTTCCAGCCCATCTTCGCTGGCAACGGCTTTCCAGCCCCGTTCTGTTTCCGCAGATGCCTGATCCAGCCGTTTCTGAAGGTCTGGTACCAAGCTTTGAAGAAGCGGCAGATCAGAAGTTAAAGCCCCAGCTAGCGCTGCCTGCTCCACAACCCATTTGGGAACCTTGTTTGAAAGACGTCCAATAGACTGTGCTGCCTGTCTGATGAACGGTAGATCAGCTTCCAGATCTTCCGATGTAACCTGATGCCCGTCGCTGTAGACGAAGGTTGCGTTACTTAAGGCTTTATCAAGAAGATACTGTTCAAGTGCCGCATCATCTTTCAAATAACGCTCTTCATTCCCACGCTTGGCGCGGTAAAGCGGCGGCTGTGCAATGTAGAGATAACCGTTTTCAATGAGTTCCGGCATCTGACGGAAGAAAAACGTCAGAAGCAACGTGCGGATATGAGAGCCATCCACGTCAGCGTCAGTCATGATGACAATACGATGATAGCGCAGTTTCTGGAGCGAAAAGCCGCCTTGGTCGGCTTCTCCGCGGCCAATGCCAGTGCCAAGCGCTGTAATCAAGGTGCCGATTTCGGCAGATCCAAGCATACGGTCAAAGCGAGCGCGTTCGACGTTCAAAATCTTACCTTTAAGCGGCAAAATTGCCTGGAAACGTCTGTCCCTACCCTGCTTGGCTGTGCCTCCTGCCGAATCACCCTCAACGATAAAGATTTCAGCTTTGCTCGGATCACGTTCCTGACAATCTGCCAGTTTGCCCGGCAAAGAGGAAATATCCAGAACCCCTTTACGACGTGTCAGTTCTCGTGCCTTGCGAGCAGCTTCGCGAGCAGACGCTGCATCCAACACCTTGGAGACAACAATTTTTGCTTCTTTAGGATGCGTTTCAAACCAGTGGCCAATCATGTCGGCTGCAGCCGCATGCACCACAGGCTGAACTTCGGAAGAAACAAGCTTGTCTTTAGTCTGGGACGAGAATTTCGGGTCTGGAACTTTAACTGATAGAACGGCCGTCAGCCCTTCGCGCATGTCTTCGCCGACAAGGGATTGGGCATCTTTCTTGGCAATGCTTTCTGCATATTTACCAACAATACGGGTCAGAGCCTGCCGAAACCCTGCCAGATGAGCCCCACCATCACGCTGTGGGATATTGTTAGTGAAACAAAGCATCGTTTCGTGGAAGCTGTCGTTCCAAGTGAGTGCAAACTCAACCTTGATGCCGTTATCCTCATTTTCAAGACTACCTGTAATAGGTGGCGTCACCAGAGGAGTACGGGCACGATCCAGCCATTGAACAAAGGCTTCCAAACCGCCTTCATAATAGAATGTTTCTTCACGTTTTTCGTCTGAACGATGATCGCGCAAAACGATTTTCATCCCTGAATTCAGGAATGCGAGTTCGCGCAGACGACGCTCTAAAATTGTAAAATCAAAGTCGGTTTTGGGGAAAGTCTGATTGCTTGGTTTGAAGGTGACCTGCGTACCACGCTCATGATCAGAGGGGCCGACAACTTCCAGAGGCGCGTCTCGTTCACCATGCTGAAAACGAATGACGTGCTCGATACCACCGCGCCAAATACGCACTTCCATTTTTTCAGAAAGTGCGTTGACCACAGCCGCGCCAACGCCATGCAGACCGCCAGAAACCTTATAGGAATTCTGGTTGAATTTACCGCCTGCATGCAGCTTTGTCAGAACAACTTCTGCGGCACTGATCCCTTCTTCAGGGTGCATATCTGTCGGAATACCGCGCCCGTTGTCGCGCACCGTAACGCTACCATCGGCATTCAGGGTAACGACGCATTCAGATGCAAAACCGGCCTGAGCTTCATCAACAGCGTTATCAATAATTTCAAAGGCCATATGATGCAGGCCTGAGCCATCATCTGTATCGCCAATATACATACCAGGACGTTTTCTGACGGCATCAAGCCCCTTCAGAACGGAGATGGATGCGGCATCATATTCTTCTTCCATACCGGTCGATGGCGTGGGCTGAGAAACGTCAGTCATAAGAGATAGGTACTCCGGTGAAGAAAGAATAGAACCTGTTTGAATTGTTATACTCCGGCCATTCAGCCGAAGCCAGATTGGAAGAAAGCTTTTCTTACTTTATCGCAGAAAATCACCGTTTTTAAGCCCGATAAACTGGGCATTATTCCGTAAAAATCCAAACGGTGTGGCATCTGTTCCTGTGAGGATGACAGAGGTATCAAATGTTCTGACAGTTTCAAGGAAAGCAGTGCGTCTGGCTTCATCTAGATGGACCAGTGGTTCATCAAGCAGGAGGATAGGGGGCGTGTCACGATGATCTGTTACCAGTCGGGCATGTGCAAGAATTAGGCCAAGAAGCATGGATTTCTGTTGGCCCGTACTGGCTATTGATGCGCTTTGCCCTGTTGTGAAGTCAGATAACGCAAAATCGCTTTTATGCGTCCCAATGGTGGAGCGTCCTCTCTCCTTATCCACGGGTCTTGATAAAGCGAATTGTTCTTTTAACCAGTCTTCAACCCATAAGGCCGGGTGGTTTTCCAGTTCTCGCGTTATGCTGCACTCAAGGCGAATATTTGCAATTGGGAAATGCCCAGACTCATTTTGTGCAAATGTGCAGAGTTGCTGTGCCAAATCTGCACGTGCGGCGGCAATGGCAACAGCGTGTCGTGCCATTAAAACTTCAAGACCTGCAAGCCAACTCTGTTCGGAATAGCGCGTTTGAAGAAGCTTATTTCTTTGAGCCATAGCGCGATCATAAGCCATAAGCTGTTTGGCATGATTGGGCGTTACGGCCATGACCAGTCGGTCAAGGAAGCGCCGCCGGCCTGACGCGTTTTCGCTGAACAGGCGGTCCATTTGCGGGGTTATCCAAACAGCAGAGAGGTTATTATCCGTAGCGTCTCGATTGCGTATGGTTTTACCATTGAGCAAAACTATACGCCTGCTGCCGTCCGTTTCGGGGGTTACGCCTGTTGCTAAGTCAACAACATCGCCGTCGGGGGACGATATGCGGGCGGAAATCCCCCACTCTGCGGCTCCATTTTGCCCGAGAAGAGGAAGGGCTGCCCGGCGTAGACCTCGCCCTGGTGTCAGTAGCGAAATGGCTTCCAGTAAATTGGTTTTGCCGCTGCCATTTTCACCAGTAAGAACAACAAGGGGGTTTTCTGGCTCCCAGACAAGTCGTTCATAGTTACGGAAATGAGTAAGCGTAAGTTTCAGAAGACGGGGCATATTTGATTATGCTGCTTTTTTCAAAAGCGTCACCAAACATGCCTTTCTTTGGTTCTTCCGTATTTTTAGTCGATGCTTCAAAGCGTTAGAGCGTGTATTAAGGGCAAGGCGTTCTTTTACACGCGCATAGGCATCAGCACATATAAAGCTGATGGAGCATCGACATCCCGGACAATGGTTGGGGCTGCGCTATCAGAAAAAGCGAATTCGACATCTTTTTCAACCTGATCTGTGATGTCATTCAGGTAGCGTGCCTGAAACCCTATTTCCAATGGCTCTGAATCATAAGAAATACGATTATCGTCCAATTCTTCTTTGGCCATTCCTTGCTCAGGGCTGCTGGCTGAAAGTGTGAGCAGACCGGGTTCAAGAACAAGCTTAACCGGACGTGAACGTTCCTGACTAATGGCGGCGACACGTGCCACAGCATCGGAAAAGTCTTTTTTGCCGACACGGAGGATGCGTGTGTTATTTTTAGGAATAACGCGATCGTATTCTGGGAATGTGCCGTCAATCAGCTTGGACGTAAGCATAATGGAGCCAGCAGTGAACTGAACGCGTGTTTCAGACAGCGCTACTTCAATTTCTTCAGGTGCTTCGTCAATGAGTTTGCGCAATTCAGCAACCGTTTTGCGCGGAATGATAATTCCCGGCATAGACGCGGCACCGTCAGGCAGGTCAGTCTCTACGCGCGCAAGACGATGCCCGTCTGTTGCAACAGCTCGTAACAAGGGCGCGCCATCGGCCTCTGTTGAGTGAAAGTAGATCCCGTTCAGGTAATACCGGGTTTCTTCCGTAGAAATAGCAAAGCGAGTGCGATCAATTAGAGAGCGCAGAACACTCGATTTCACCTTGAAACGGCACGGCAGTTCCCCTGCCCCCATGGATGGAAAGTCATCCACGCTCAATACGTTCAGGCGGGTTGCATATCGGTCAGCACGTAGATGAAGCGGTGTATCACCCTCAGCTTGGTCCAGTTCAACCTGAACATTGTCGGGCAGTTTACGAACAATCTCATACAGAACTGACGCTGGTGCAGTGGTAGCCCCTTCCCGCGTAATGGTTGCGGGAATAACTTCGACAACTTCAATTTCCATGTCAGTCGCCTTCAGGCTTAACTGACCATCCGCCGCGTGAATAAGGACATTGGCGAGGATCGGGATCGTGTTGCGCTTTTCCGCCACACTCTGGATGTGCGCCAAAGCTTTGAGCAGTGTTGCGCGATCAGCCGAAAACTTCATCTCTGTCTCTTCCCTGCATACCTGCCCCCAGCGGGAATTCTCGGGAGGCGGACATATTCTTGCTGAAACCTATCAGCAGGCCTGATTCAGTCAATCCTACAGCCTGCAAATAGAAGCGGCAACTCTTAGAAAATATTGGACAATCAGCTTTCCAGCATCCGGCGCATCAGTTCCACGTCTTCTGCAAATGCCGCATCTCGCTCCATCAGTTCCGCTACACGAGAGACAGCATGCATTACTGTTGTGTGGTCACGGTTGCCAAATTTGCGTCCGATTTCAGGTAGGGAGCGACTTGTAAGCTGTTTGGCCAGATACATGGCAACCTGCCGAGGGCGAGCAACGGCACGTGCGCGGCGGGCAGAAGACATATCCGTCAGTCGGATATTCCAGTGTTCTGCCACTTTTTTCTGAATTTCTTCAATCGTGACGCGCCGGTCGTGTGCTTTCAGAATGTCATGAAGGACATCTTGGGTGGCTTCCAAGGTAACAGGCCGCCCAAACAAATTCGCATGAGCAATCAGCCTATTCAGTGCGCCTTCAAGCTCACGGACGTTAGACGTGATTTTATGAGCCAGAAATTCCAGTACCTTTGCAGGCACGACAACGCCAGATGCAGCTGCTTTTGCTTCCAAAATGGAGATACGCAGTTCAAAAGTTGTGGCGTGAATATCAGCAACCATACCGCACCCAAGGCGCGTGCGTAGCCTGTCTTCAAGGCCAGATAAATCAGAAGGCGATTTATCCGCCGAGACAACAATCTGGCGTCCTGCATCAACCAGAGCATTGAAGGTATGGAAGAATTCTTCCTGCGTGTTGTCTTTGCCGATCAGGAATTGCAGATCGTCAATCATCAACACATCAACCGAGCGAAGTTGCTCCTTGAATTCCATCGTCGACTGGGAACGAATGGCTGCAATAAAGCGGTACATGAACTTTTCAGCAGACATATAGGCAACAGAAACATTGCCTCGCTGAAGCAATTCGGCTCCGATTGCATGCATCAGGTGTGTTTTACCCAATCCAACACCGCCATAGAGAAACAGTGGGTTGAACCCCACGCTTGATGGCTTTTCCGCAACGCGTCGGGCGCATGCATAGGCAAATTCGTTTGGTTTCCCGACCACAAAAGTATCAAACGTGAAACGCGTATCAAGGGACGCGACAATATCGCTTTTGACCTCAGGAGTGGTGCGGCCAGTATCTTCAGGTTCTGAAGGAGTGTTCGCTGTTGCTGGTGTGGGATTTTCTTCAAGCAGTAGCGCGGTTGGGGCTGTTGGGTCGCCGGGACGGGCAACCTGAAGCTCAACGCGCCGAATGGATGAGACCTCCTGGTTCCATAATTCGCTCAGGCGGTCACCATACTGACTGCGGACCCAATCCCGCAGAAAACGGGTAGGCAGAAGCAGAGTGATTTCGTCGCCATCTACCGGGCCAAGAGCAATTTTGGTCAGCCAAGTACGATACTCGACCTCACCAACTTCTCCCTTAAGCTTTGAACAAATGCGTAACCACGATTCCTCGGTAGCCTTGCTGTCGTCCAGATGTGAGAAGGCGCTTTCATCATCGTCCACTCCGATTGTCATCTATGCTCCCGAGCGGTCATAACGCACAGTTTCCTATGCATGATTTACGATAACGGTTCCGCTTGTGCGAAAACCAGGCGGCCTTTTCCGGCAAATCTCATAGCCGCCATGAATGGCAACAGTACCGAATAACTGCAGGTTGTTTCTGCCTTGAGACTATCTGCCAGAAATAATGCAGTGGCGGCGGGCGGGCAACGAAAAATTATCGTCATTTTTCATCGCATCCGCAGTGCCAACTGAATGCCATAAAAAACAAAGCCGAATCATCTATCCGATGATTCGGCTTTGTTTGAACGTAAATTAAGGCAGCCGTTTACACGGCCTCCAGAACTCAGGCGCTAGCCAGAGCTTTTACGCGGGCAGAAAGGCGAGAAATCTTACGAGCAACCGTATTGTGGTGGATAACACCTTTGGTTGCAGCACGCTGGATTTCTGGCTGTGCTGCACGAAGGGCGGCACGTGCTTCTTCCTGATTGCCAGAAGCGATTGCGGTTTCAACCTTCTTGATGAAGGTGCGCATACGAGACTTGCGAGCAGTGTTACGAGCAGTCCGCTTAGCGGTCTGCCGGATGCGCTTACGCGCTGAAGCGATATTCGCCATGAGTTCTATTCTGTCCAGCACAAAAAATGAGCGGCGTCGCGGCGTAATGCCACGTCGGCCAAAAGAGTAGCGGTGCTGTAATCCACAGCAGTGTGTGCAGTCAAGTATCTTCCTGAATGCCAGCCTGAAAATTAAGCAATTTTCTGCCGTATTGGGCAGAAAAAGGTTGAGCGCCCGGCCTGTGTAATCTGCTCCACCCCAGTGCACCCTGGGTGTTTTGGGCAGTCGGGGCATGGTAAGCCTTTGCGGCCATATACGCGCCAGGCATGTTGAAAGTAACCAAGACCTCCTTCTGGCCTTACATAATCTTTAAGGCTTGAACCGCCAGCCGCAATGGCTTCTTCCAGGACAGTCTGAATGGCTTTGGTTAACAGCTTGATCTGCTGCTTTTTTAGAGATCCCGCTTCGCGCTCAGGATGGATGCCGGCACGATATAGTGCTTCGCACACATAGATATTGCCAAGACCAGCAACCACTTTCTGGTCAAGGAGCACCGTTTTTATAGAAGCGGATTTTTTAGCAAATGCCTTTTCCAGTGTGGTGGAGGAAAAAGCAGGCTCCAAGGGTTCTGGTCCCATCCCCTTTAGTAGCCGATAGGACTCTTCCTGCTCTGTCTCTACCAAATCGATCATGCCAAAGCGTCTGGGGTCGATGAAAGCACATCGTTTCCCGTCCTCGGTTACGAAAACGACATGCTCATGCGGTGCGGCCATCGCCGCAGAATCGAGTACGATGCGTCCAGACATCCCAAGATGAAGGACAATCGTTCGATCTCCCGATAAGCGAATGAGAATATATTTTCCCCGACGACGAAACCCGATGACGCGTCTGCCTGAGACCGATTGTGAAAAATCGGCAGGAATCCGCCATCGCAAATCGTCCCTGCGCACGATGACGTTCTGAATTATGTGGCCTTGCAGAGCAATCTGCATTCCACGCATCACGGTTTCTACTTCTGGGAGTTCCGGCATGAGTAAAAAGCAGGGTATAGGGTATGTCCATGACCGACAATAGCTTTGCGCCCTCCCGTGTTTCTTCCGCATCGCAGGCAGAAGAAACTGATTTCGGCTTCCGCTCCGTTCGGAAGGAAGAAAAGAAACCTCTTGTCCGTGCGGTGTTTGATAGCGTCGCAGGAAAATATGATGTCATGAACGACATTATGTCTCTCGGCATTCATCGTGTCTGGAAACGTATTTTCGTGACTGAACTGGGTCCTCAACCCGGTCTGTCTCTGCTTGATCTGGCTGGCGGCACGGGGGATATCACATTCGGGTGGCTCAATGGCGGCGGTGGCCCTGCTATCATGACAGATATCAATGCCAGCATGCTTTCGGTCGGACGTGACCGAGCTGTAAGCCGGGGATTTGTGTCTGACCTATCCTTTTGTGTGGTTGATGCGGAAGCTATTCCATTGAAAGACATGTCGGTTGATCGCGTATCCATCGCCTTTGGCTTGCGGAACTGCACAGATAAGTTAGCGGTTATTCGTGAAGCTAAGCGCGTTCTACGGCCGGGAGGCCGTTTTATGTGTCTGGAATTCTCGCGAGTTCAGGTCGCAGCGCTCGCCCCAATTTACGATGCATGGTCTTTCAAGGTGCTGCCAGCAATGGGCAATCTGGTTGCGAAAGACCGTGATAGCTATCAGTATCTGGCAGAAAGCATCCGTATGTTTCCAGATCAGGAAACCTTGGCCGACATGTTCCGTGAGGCAGGCCTGTCTCATGTGCGGTATCAGTCGCTTTCTGGCGGAATAGCGGCCATTCATTCCGGCTGGCGTCTGTAACAGCTTATGTCCGAGCAACCTCGTCGATCCGTTCTCCTGATTGTCAGCGGGAGCATTGCTGCCTTTAAGGTGCCGGAACTGATTCGGTTGCTTCTATCTGACCATATAGATGTCAGATGTCTTTTGACTAAAGGAGGGAGTGAGTTTGTCACCCCTCTGACGCTTCAGGCATTATCTGCTAAACCTGTGCACACTGACCTGTTCTCTCTGACTGATGAACAGGAAATGGGGCATATTGCCCTTTCGCGATCGGCTGATCTGATTCTCGTTTGTCCAGCCTCAGCCAATCTTCTGGCGAAAATGGCAGCCGGAATAGCAGATGATTTAGCAAGTACCGTTCTATTAGCGACCGATGCTCCGGTTATGATCGCACCGGCCATGAACGTGCGCATGTGGCAACATCCAGCAACACAGTCGAATGTTGATGTGCTCACTCAACGTGGTGTCAATCTTGTGGCACCTGTTGAAGGCGCGATGGCCTGTGGGGAGTTTGGTCCGGGTCGCATGGCAGAACCTGTGGACGTGCGTGATGCTGTTGTCAGTTTCTTCCGTCATAAACAGCAGAACGAGGGTGCTCTTGCGTTCAAGCGTATTGTCGTGACCGCAGGGCCGACGCATGAGCCCTTAGACCCAGTTCGATATCTGGCCAACCGTTCTTCTGGTCGGCAGGGCTATGCCATCGCAGAGGCGCTTGCAGACTTGGGGGCTTCCGTCACTCTGGTTACAGGCCCAACAGACCTTCGTTCGCCGGCGGGTGTGACGATAATCCGGTGTGAAACGGCTCGTGAAATGCAGGCTGCGGTGAGTCGTCTTGAAAATCTGGATGCCGCGATTTGCACTGCAGCAGTCGCGGATTGGCGACCAGCCACGGAAGCTGGCCAAAAAATGAAAAAGAAGGAGCGAAATGATGCCCCTGCTCCCCTCCCCCTTGTTGCGAACCCAGATATCCTGGCAGAGATCTCTAGTTCCGGCTCCAGCAGGCCAACTCTGGTAGTCGGATTTGCAGCCGAGACGGAAAATGTTGAAGATTACGCGCGGGCCAAGCGTCTTCGAAAAGGATGCGACTGGATTGTCGCGAATGATGTCAGCCCAGCAGCAAATGTTATGGGCGGGCACGAAAATCAGGTCATTCTTATAACGTCTGATAGCAGCGAGCATTGGCCGCGTCTGACGAAAGAGGATGTCGCCCGTAGGCTTGCCATGACCATTGCAGACTGGTTTTCTAGCAAGACAGAGTATTAGAAAAATGAATGGAGTAGTAGATGCCCGTATCTGACCCCCGGTCTTCCGGCCTGACAGTGCGGGTACAGCGGCTTGCTCATGCTCAGGATTTGCCGCTGCCCAGCTATGCGACTGCGGGAGCGGCCGGAATGGATCTGATTGCGGCGGTTCAAGAGTCGTTAACTCTTCATCCTGGTGGTCGTGCTTTGGTGCCAACCGGTTTACGTATAGCATTGCCACCTGGTTATGAATTACAGGTGCGGCCTCGTTCTGGTCTGGCATTTAAAAATGGTATTATTCTGCCGAATTCTCCCGGTACCATCGACGAAGATTATCGTGGGGAGGTCGGGGTCATCATGCTGAATGCAGGCGATCAGCCGTTTGTCATCACGCGGGGTATGCGTATTGCGCAGGCCGTTGTTGCCCCGGTTGAGCGTGTGTCGTGGGATGAGTGTGACGAACTGGACGAAACCGAGCGCGGAACCGGCGGTTTTGGTAGCACAGGTACCGGCCTGCCATGACATCGGGCCGACCAGAAGTCCCCTTTAGGCCACAGGCATCTTCTTATGCGCTCCCTTTACGACAGTTTAATGGGGTTGATGCATTTTTACTGGTGTGTGTCGTCGGTGTGGCTGTTCTGGTCGGCAATAGTTTGGGGCACATGCTTACTCCCCTTTCTGCGCCCAATAATGTTGCGCCTCTTAATTTGGATTTATTCAATCTTCCAGGGTACGCATTTCGGACGACATTGCGCATGTTTGCGGCTTTAGTCGCAGCCCTCGCTTTCACGTTCTGTTATGCGACATTAGCGGCAAAAAATCGTCTGGCAGGGCAGATTTTGATCCCTTTGCTGGATGTCTTGCAATCTGTTCCAATTCTCGGATTTCTGGCTTTTACAGTCACATTTTTCCTGGGGTTGTTTCCGGGACGAGTTCTGGGTGCTGAACTCGCTGCGATTTTCACAATTTTTACCAGTCAGGCCTGGAACATGGCTTTTGGCATGTTTCAAGGCTTAAGAAGCGTTCCAACCGAGTTGGAAGAAGCGGCGCAGTGCTATGGTTTGACCGGTTGGCAGAAGTTCTGGAGACTGGAAGTCCCATGTGCCATTCCCTCTCTTGTCTGGAATTCGATGATATCCATGTCAAGCGGTTGGTTCATGGTTGTCTATTCTGAGGCAATTACCGTTGGTCACACCCGTATTATGCTGCCGGGCATAGGATCTTATGTAGGTGTTGCGATCAGTGAGCAAAATATAACAGCGATAATGGCAGCGGTGGCTGCAATGCTGGTGGTTATTCTTGCTTACGATCAGATCCTTTTCCGTCCTTTAGTCGCGTGGTCTGCTCGTTTTCGGCTGGAGGCCTCCGAACTATCTGAAGGGGCACCTGAACCGTGGGTTCTCAGGCTTTTACGGCATACACGCTTTCTCAATATTATTAGTGAGAGTGTTTTGCGTGGTGCTCGCAAGTTTGCCTCTTTGCCTTTAGGACGACGTTTTGCTCCATTGCGAGTTGGACACTCTGGTAAGCAGTCGAAAACACGAATGTGGGTATGGCGCGGTTTCGCAGCGCTTTGTTTTATTGCGGCACTCGAACAGGCAGTAATGTATGCGGCTACCTCTTACACATTCCACCAGCTTTTACAGGTCGGCCTGCTAGGGGGTATGACGCTTCTGCGCGTGATTAGCATGCTAGTGCTTGCCTCAATACTATGGGTGCCAGTCGGCATCTGGTTAGGCTTGAATCCGTCTCGTGCGCGTCGGGCGCAGTTAATTGTTCAATATTGTGCTGCGTTTCCTGCTAATCTTTTCTATCCAATATTTGTCTGGGGAATTGTACATTTCCAGCTTGTACCTGATATCTGGCTTACACCCCTCATGATATTGGGCGCTCAGTGGTATATTTTATTTAACATCATCAATGGTGCGTCTTTATTTCCCGGTGCGCTGCTTGAGGTTGGGCGTAATTTCAACGTGCGCGGCTTTTTGTGGTGGCGGAAAATCATTTTGCCGGGTCTGGTTCCCTACTACCTAACAGGGTTACTGGCCGCCTCGGGTGGAGCATGGAATGCCTCCATTGCATCAGAAATGGTGCAGTGGGGAAGTGTAACGTTAAGAGCCCATGGACTAGGCGCTTATATTGCGCAAGCTACCATAGATGGCTCGACCAGTCAGGTGGCGTTAGGTGTTGTGATGATGTCCATGATTGTCATATTTATGAACATTTTCGTATGGCGTCCGTTATCCGATTACGCTTATCGGCGTCTGAAATTTAGCTGACAGGATCTGTCATATGACTTTACCCTCTCCTGAATTTCAGAACGCACTGCGTAGGCCTGTTCTGGTCGAAGCGCGGCATGTGTCCCAAGCCTATCACAAGGACAGCGCTGTCGATCTACAAGTTCTGGATGACGTTAATTTCTCCATTCATGCAGGCGAAATTGTTGGGCTGCTTGGTCGTTCCGGGTCGGGAAAATCGACATTACTTCGCATTCTGGCGGGCTTATTGTCGCCAACATCTGGCGAAGTCGTGTGGAAAGATCACCCTATTGAAGGGCCACAATCCGGCATTGCCATGGTCTTTCAGTCTTTCGCTCTTTTCCCATGGATGACCGTTGAAGAAAATGTGGCTCTGGGATTGGATGCTAAAGGTATTCAGGGTCAGGAACGTGATCGTCTAGTAGAAAATGCGATCAACCTGATTGGTTTGGGGGGGTACGAAAACGCGTGGCCGAAAGAACTGTCAGGCGGTATGCAACAGCGCGTCGGGTTGGCCCGAGCCCTAGTTGTACAACCTGATCTTTTGTTAATGGATGAACCGTTTTCTGCTTTGGATGTACTGACCGCTGAAAATCTACGCACTGATTTGGTTGAGTTGTGGTCAGAAAAGAAGCTACCTGTTCAGGGTATGCTGGTGGTGACGCATAATATTGAAGAAGCCGTCTTGATCTGCGATCGAATCATGATTTTTTCTTCTAATCCGGGCCGTATAGCCCATAACCTGACCGTACCGTTCGCTCATCCGCGCAATCGTGAAGATTTAGCCTTCCGTCAGTTTGTGGATCAAATCTACGCCCTTATGACGCAGAGGGCTCCGATAGTTTCTGAAGCAGATATGGCAATTGGTGTGAAACAGTCTAATTCCGGCACACCAGCTTTTATGGCGCTTCCCTCGGTTTCCATCACCATGATGATTGGCATGATGGAAGCACTTGCTGCGCCGCCATTAAATGGGCGCGCAGATCTGCCTATGTTGGCTGAAAAATTGCAGCTTGAGTTAGATGATCTCTTCCCACTGGGAGAGTCATTGGAGCTTTTGCGGCTGGCTGAGCTAGAAGATGGGGACATCATTCTAACCAATGAAGGTGTGCATTTCGTATTAAGTGACATGGATGAGCGTAAGGCGATTATGGGGCATGCGCTCATCCATAATGTGCCTTTGGTCAAAATGATCCGGAATGTGCTGGACGAGCGCCCGACTCATAGTACGTCAGCCGAACGATTTCGTGATGAAATGGGGGCAACTATGTCCCCCGATTATGCACGTCAAACGCTTCAGACAGTCGTTGGATGGGCCCGTTTTGCTGAACTGTTCGACTTTGATGAAGAAGGAGATCGCTTCTATCTTGAAGAAGATAATGCAGAATAAAGCGAATTTCTACGCTGCATAACGATCGGAGAAAAGCTTACGCATTTTTGCAACTTTTGGTGCAATGACAGCAGTGCAGTAACCCGTATTGGGGTTAAGCTCATAATAGTTATGATGCATTTGCTCTGCTGACCAAAATGCTGATAGCGGAGCAATTTCAGTAACTAATTTTCCATCCCATATATTGGCAGTTTCGATTTCTGACTTTACCTGAAGAGCGGCTGTTTTTTGCTGCCCATTCTCGTAAAAAATGACAGAACGATATTGTGTTCCAACGTCATTGCCTTGCCGATTGAGTGTTGTTGGATCATGCAAGGTAAAGAAAATTCTGAGAAGATCCTGATAGCTTATTACAGTAGGGTCGAAAGTGATCTGAACAACCTCGGCATGACCCGTATCACCTGAGCAAACCTGTTTGTAAGTCGGGTTTTCTGTATGGCCACCGGCATATCCTGGGACCATGGACAGGATTCCCTTCATGCCTTTTAAGGCTGCCTCCACGCACCAGAAGCATCCGCCACCAATGACTGCAACTTCGGACATTTTTCTTCTCCTGAAAGGTTAAAATCTCTTGCTGCGTGGTTGGCCGGAGCAAACTTACGCTACTCCGGCAAAATAATTTTTTAGCCTATCCGGGCAAGAGCTGCTTTCAATCGCTGACATTCCCCTTGCTGTGCCGTCAGGCGCTCATGCATCTCTTGCACGATTTCTGGTTTTGCGCGGGCAACAAAGTTTTCGTTCGACAGTTTTTTCTCTGTCTTGCTTACCTCATCTTCTGCTTTTGCTAAGTCTTTTTTCAGGCGATCCTGTTCTGCTTGAATGTCAATCAAACCTTCAAGCGGAATAATGACAGTTGCCTCATCAACCACAACCTGCGCGGAACCGCGAGGAACATCCCCTTCTAGTGCAGCAATATGAGACACACGCGCCATTCGGCCGATTGCCTCTTTCCAATTTTCCGCACGAGCAACTGTTTCAGGCGTAGCATCTTTCAGAAAAACGGGAGCCATTTGTGAAGGTGGTACGTTCATTTCTGAACGAACTGCCCGAATTTCCGAAATCAAACGAATAATCTGATCACATTCAGAACGTGCAGAAGATGCGTCAGCCAGGTTAACGGGGGTAGGCCATGTTTCGTTAATCAGGCTTCCTTCCGGTCCATAGCCAAAAGCATGCCACAGATCATCCGTCACAAACGGCATGACAGGCTGCAAGAGCCGTAGAATGACACCTAGAATATAGGCCGCCACCCCACGGATTTCCGCAGATTCTTCGGTATTGCTTGAAGCGAATACGGGTTTGGCGAATTCCAAGAACCAGTCACAGAAGCGATTCCACACAAACCGATAGCAAGTCAGTGCATAATCGTCGAAACGGTAAACTTCTAACGCGTTCGTTGCTTCCTGAATAGCGACAGACGCTTCCCCAATAATCCATCGGCCCAAGGCTGATTTCACGGTTGTTGGGTCAAAATCTTGCTGGGCTTTTACACCGTTCATTTCGCAAAAACGTGCAGCATTCCAGATTTTCGTAACGAATGCCCGGTAGTCTTCAACCTTTTTACGGCCGAGTTTGACGTCTCTTCCAATCCCTGTCAGTGCGCAAATGGTGAAACGCATAGCGTCCGCCCCATAGGCATCAATCAGTTCAAGCGGATCAATACCATTTCCTTTGCTCTTGGACATTTTCTGTCCACGTTCATCGCGGACCAATCCATGAATGAAAACATGCCGAAACGGCACATCTTTCATGAAATGCTGGCCCATCATAACCATCCGGGCAACCCAGAAAAAAATGATATCAAACCCTGTGACCAGCACATCGGTGGGATAGTATCGGTCAAGCTCTGGTGTTTTGTCTGGCCATCCCAACGTTGAGAATGGCCACAGGCCAGATGAAAACCACGTATCAAGAACGTCTTCGTCTTGAGTGAGTTGTTCCAGCTTCCCGTAATGTTTTTCGGCCTGTTGTTGAGCGTCTTCTTCATCGTGCGCAACAAACACATGACCATCGGGCCCATACCACGCAGGAATGCGGTGCCCCCACCATAACTGGCGGGAAATGCACCACGGTTGAATATCTCGCATCCATGCAAAAAACGTATTTTCCCACTGCTTGGGAACAAACGTTATTTTACCGCTGGTGACAGCTTCCACCGCTGGGCCTGCCAGTTTCCCTGCATCACAATACCATTGCGTTGTAAGCCGAGGTTCAATGACAGCTCCCCCACGTTCAGCATGAGGTACCTGATGGCGATGAGGTTCTATTTTTTCCAGATATCCGAGGGCTTCGAGTTCGGAAACAACTGCTTTCCGAGCATCTTCGCGTGACAGGCCGCCAAGGGACTTCACAAATTCTGGATAAGCCACCCCTTCAACGGCGACAAGTTCCCCTTGAACGTCGTCCAATGTAATGCGGGCTTCTTCATCAAGCACGGACAGCATTGGTAAGTTATGTCTGCGGCCAACTTCAAAATCGTTAAAGTCGTGTGCAGGAGTGATTTTAACTGCACCAGTGCCTTTTTCTGGGTCTGAATAAGAGTCTGCAACAATAGGAATCAGGCGGCCTGTCAGAGGAAGACGAACTGATTTACCAATAAGCCTCGAATAACGCTCGTCATCCGGATTTACCGCGACGGCAACGTCCCCCAGCATTGTTTCTGGACGCGTAGTGGCAACCGTAATGCTGGCGTCATCCATCCCATCTATAGGATAACGAATATACCACAGGCTGCCTGATACATCTTTACTTTCAACTTCAAGGTCGGAAATGGCCGATCTGAAAACAGGATCCCAGTTTACCAAGCGGCGATCACGATAGATCAAGCCTTCTTGATAAAGGGTTACAAAGACTTCCCTTACAGCCTTTGAAAGCCCTTCATCCATAGTGAAACGCTCACGCGGCCAGTCAAGGGAGGCGCCCAAGCGACGCAACTGACGGGTAATTTCACCACCTGACTCTTCTTTCCATTGCCAGACCCGTTTTGTAAATGCGTCTCGGCCTAGTTCCTGCCGTGTTACGTTCTCTTTGGTCAGAGCACGTTCCACAACCATTTGCGTAGCGATGCCAGCATGGTCAGTACCGGGTTGCCAAAGAGTGTCGAAACCGAGCATTCTTTTCCAACGTACTAAGGTGTCCTGCAGCGTCATGGTCAATGCATGACCCATATGAAGCGTACCGGTTACGTTAGGCGGCGGGATCATGATGGTGAAAGGTTTTTTCCCACTTTCAGGCTGAGCTGAAAAAGCGCGCTGGCTTTCCCACAGGGCATAAAGGCGCTTTTCAGTTTCAGCAGGTTCAAAAGTCTTATTCAGCATCATATCCAACCAGATAACGTAAAAAAGGCGGAAGGCATGCTATGCCCCCGCCCCAGCAGAGTCGAACAACCCTGCCTTGCATGCAGGAAATACAGGATCACTCTCTCCTTCCCAACTACCAGGATAATCAGGAAGGAAAAGATGAGAGGCTTAAAGGCCGCGTTGTGTAAGCCGCTCAACTTCCTTACGGACAGACGCCTGCACAATGCTGGCAAGGTTCGCATCCAGCCATTTTTTCAGGAAAACGCGGACTTCCTGACGCACAATATCTTCAACGGTCAGAGAACCTTCATGTGTGATAGCCACTTTTCTCTCCTCATGCTCTCTCAGGTATTTTTCCTGAAGGGTTTTCTGCAGAACGGCAAATGAATTTCCGGTGTCGGAGATTGTCTCGTCATTCAGCGGGATAGGCAGGGAACCGGACATGTTTTGAGCCTTTTCAATCAGTTCAATTTGTCTGAGGTCAGTAACAGACAGAACCTCGTTGTCATCGGCATGTTCTGACAAAGAGAGGGACGACAAGCCCCTGCCCCCATCAACACCTGCGGTTCCATCCAGGCCATCTGCATGACTGTCATGCTCATGATTTATTGACCCTGAACCGGCTTGCTGTCCAGCCCGAGTTTTATCGTCTGTAATAGCAAACGATATTTTCTGACTTTCCTGCGATGATGCGGTGTCCATCATTGCAGGAGAGAGAACTAAAACCGCATCATCTTCTTCAGGGGCGTCTGGCTCAGTCGTATGTTTCTTTTTATCGGGCAGTGATGAAGCCGGTTGCTCATTTTGTAGAATCTGCCTGATTGAAGACAGCACATCGGCAACTGATCGATCGCTACCGTCAGGGCTTTGAGATGATGCCATCAAGAAAATTCCTGTAAAAACAGCGTCAAAAAATTATCGACCCGGTTGATTGGTCGCGTAATCGTTTATACCCCATAGCCGGTCTTTCACAGCCTGATAATAAGCTTTGTCGTCATAAAGGGGAACATTAAGTTTGAGATCAGCAGCCGTCAGCCGCCCTACAGCCGATGCCACGTTGTAGGATGCCAGAACCATGTTACTAAGGCTTTGAACAAGCGCAACTTGAGCCTGGAGTAACGTCTCTTGCTGCTGCAGGACTTCTAGAGTCGTGCTGGTACCTACAATTGCTTGTCGCTCAACCCCATCCAGCGCGATGGTGCCTGCTCTGATAGCAGCGCGATTGCTGGATATTGCGGCTTGATAGGAAACCAACTTCTGCCAGTTTGAAACCGCGTCCTGCGCGGCTGTGCGTCGTTGAATATCAACCTGCCGGTGGGCAACTTGGACTTGCTGCTTGGCTTGCCTTACCGCTGCATATTCAGAGCCGCCCTGATAAACGGGAATGTTGAAGTTCAACATTGCATATTTATTTTCGTCGATCTGGTGATTTAGGCTCTGGTTGATTTGCCGGGTATAGGCGGCTGTCGCAGAAATTTTTGGCATGATGGCTGCAATTGCTACCGATACAGCATCTTTTTGCGAGGACTCAGTAAATAGGGCGTTAATGACGTCAGGGTTATTTCGAACAGCCATAGCTGCAGCAGTTTGTTCGTTTTTAACAGGAAGAACAAGAGGTTGCGGCGGAACAAGATTTGGTGGTGGGGCCATGCCCACAATTTGCATGTAGGTAGCCTGTGCCGTCTGCAATGTCCCTTCAGACTGCTGTCTTGCGGCCTTCGCCGTGGCGTAAGCTGATTCTGCCTGAGCAACGTCTGTACGCGTGATTTCGCCTACCCGGAAACGTTCATTGGTAGCGCGCAACTGCTGCTGCAGAACGCGTTCGTTATTAATGTTCAACTGTAGGAGTTGTTCATCCTCAATCACGCTGACGTAGGCGTTCACCACATTCTTGAAAACTTGCTGCTCAACAGAGATCAGGTTTGCGCGGGCTGCCATCACCTTATTGACAGCTTGGTGAGTTGAGGCAGTTGTTTTCCCCCCTGTATAAAGGGGCTGGTTAATAGTTACACCCGCAGTGTAACCGGGTGTATCATATTTTCTAAGATAGCCAGGTTGGTCAGCAGTGCCCTGATAATCATTAACCCCCTTATAGTAACTAAGGCCTACGTTCCCTGTTACAGTGGGGCGCCAGCCAGCCAAGGCTGTAGGCACTTGCTCGTCCGTTGCTCTCAGCGTGGCCCGAGCCTGCTGTAAAGTGGGATTGGTCAGATATGCAGACGCCAGAGCCTCTTGCAGGGTATGCGGTATAAAAGTCGGAGATCCACTGCCGTCATATTTCTGAGCCCAAGCTGTAGAACTGCATAGCAGGGCTGTCAGTCCTATGCTCACGCCGCAAATACGCTTCATGTGCGTCTCCTACTCAAATTACGCATCGTTTTTTAACCATGCACTACATGGCACGATGTGCTGTCTATTTCTATCATTATTCACGTTAAGGAAATACGAAACAGGTTTGCTGAAAAAATTAAAGTTTGAAATCATTAATTTGTTCGAAATTCGGCAATAAAGGTAGTGAGCAATCAAACAAATTTAATATAGAAAACACATCAATATTATTAAGATCAAGGGTGGCCAGAAAAGCTTTCCCTGTTGACGCTTGTATTGTCATTACACCTGCAAGCTGTCCATTTTTGCTTAATTGATGGATACAGAAATTGGGAATTTGATTAATCCCACCTTCAAAATAAATCAGATCAAAAGGAGCTGAACTTTCTGCTCCATCGTTTAAATCATTCTCTAGCCATTTTACTAATGGGGCATGGCGTGAACAGAACGACTTACCCATTTTGGAAATGCGACTATTGTTTTCCAAGGCAACCACTTGAGCACCAAGCTGTTGAAAGATGGCTGCTGAATAACCGGTAGCGGCCCCTACAACCAATATTTTTTTTGATAGCACCGGCAGGCATGCTTGTATGATCCGAGCAGTCAAGAGTGGCTGCGGCAAAAACCGGTTATCACCAAGTGGGATGGTGATGTCGGCATAGGCTGTAGAGCGTTGATTTAAAGGAATACATTCTTCCCTAGGAAGGGTGCGCATAATCTGTAAAAGTTGCGGGTCTGTGATTTCGGAAGGGCGAAGCTGATCATCAACCATGTAATTGCGTGCTTGTCGCAGGTCGGTCTCTTGGTAAGCATTCCGGCGATCCAAAAGGTCAGAATTCAACTGTTCTAAATTCATATTCTCCAAGCCTGCCTTCGTTCCGAGCCGTTGTAAAAGTAGCTTCATACTGCCTTTGCCGCTTTTGCCAGAATTAGGTGCAAGACACATCACACAACGTCTTGACCAACCCCTAAAGAGACGGCATAAGCTGCTCATCCCACCGGTCCGGTGGCAGAATGGTGATGTAGCGGACTGCAAATCCGCGTACGTGGGTTCGATTCCCGCCCGGACCTCCAAATCTCCTAAAAATTAAATCTTTACAGTGTCTTTTGACGCTAACCTATTCTGTAATGAAAATTTCAGAAAGCAGTGACTTAAGATGTATGCTTAAATCACTGCTTTCTGATTGCTATTTTTGTTTTGCGTCGATTTTGCTCAAGATAGCTTCTCTCGCGATGCGTGGGAGTAGTCTTTCCCAGACACGAAGAGCGCGGAATGGCCAAGGAAAAATATATTCCCGTTTGTTCTTCGCGATAGCGGTCATTATCAGTCGGGCCGCCTTCTCAGCCGGAACAAGAAATGGACGATCTCCTTCCAGGCGTTGACTCATAGGTGTATCAACAAAGCCTGGTGCTATCAGCGTTACCTGAATATTTTTTGGGCCCCATCCAAGTCGTGCCGCCTCGGCAAAGCGGGCGAGACCTGCTTTCGAGCTACTGTAGGATGGCGCAAATGGGAGTTCATAATATCCTGCCACAGACCCGATAAAGCTGATTTTACCGTGTTCGCGCGGAATCATCCGCTCTGCTGCAGCCGTGGCGAGTGCTACTGGCGTGGCATAATTGACCTGCGCAAGCTTCAAAGCGCTTTCCGGTCGTTCTGTAGCGCATCCTTCAGGCTGGATGTCTGATAGCCCTGCGCCCAAAATAATGAGATCAAGGGGATATTGGGTATCATCTTCATGGAACGCAGCCAGTGCAGCCTCGCCGTCTGTCAAGTCAATCTGGCGTGGCAGCACAATGGCTCCCTTTGAACAGCAGAAGGTTGAGAGTTGTTGCAAGCGCTCGGTATTTCGACCCCACAATATGAGGATGCGACCAGGTTTTGCGTAGCGTTTGGCAAGTTCTGCTCCGATTCCGCCTGTGGCACCTGTAATTAGAATCGAACGGAGTTCTGACCTGCCGATAGAGACCTCGTTCACACTTCCCCCTTTTCCATTTGGTCGGAATGATGCATCACCATCCGGTTTGAAGGCGCAGTTTATGGAGCACCGATGACTAACTCTGACCAGATTGTCGTATCCCCGGTTTCGGGTGCACGTCAGCTTGCGCTATTTATCCGCCTTCCCCGGCTTCTGTATAGCAATCTTCCCAGCTATGTTCCTCCATTGGATATGGAGCAGAAGAATATGCTTCATCCGAAGCGGTCACGTTTTTTTGATCACGGAAAAGCCTGTTATTTTCTGGCGTGGCGTAATGGCAAGCCTATTGGTCGAATCTCTGCGCAGGTTGATAGTCTTGCACTAGAGCAAGATGGTCCCCGTACGGGCTTTTTCGGTGCTTTAGATGCACTCGACACCCAATGCGTGAAGCCACTGCTGGACGCTGCAGAAACATGGCTCCGGTCACAGGGCATAGAACGTATCCGTGGGCCTTGGACCCTTAATCCACACGGCGAATCAGGCACGATGATTGAGGGGCAGATGGAAGCCCCCATGATCGGAACCGGATGGCATCCTGAAACACTGGGGCCTGCAATAGAACAGGCTGGCTTTGCAAAGGCCATGGACCTTCTCTCCTATAGTATGGAAGTAAGCCCCGTCGCCGAACAGGCCAATAGTGTGCCTGCAAATCTGCGTCAGCGATTAGGGGCTGTAAAAATAAGAGGTTTGCGGAAAAAGCATATAGCCGAAGACGCTGATATTCTTCGTGATATTTATAATGACGCATGGGCAGGTACTTGGGGTAATATCCCGATTACGCAGGCAGAAGTGCAATCGCTGCTTGCGTCTCTCAAGCCAGTTCTTAAACCTGAACAATATGTTCTGGTGGAGTTTAACGGGGAACCTGTGGCGATTGCCTTGGTTGTTCCCAATATTTTCGATATTTCAGGTGATCTAGGTGGAGCCCCCTCTCCTCTTGGGTGGATCAAACTAGGCTCTCGCATTCTCACGCACGATTTTCAGTCAGCACGTGTGATTCTGTTGGGGGTAAAAAAGAAGCTGGCAGGTACGGCTCTTAGCGCAATTGTACCAGCGCTTCTCATCGATGAACTGATGAAAAGAGGGCATACTCTGCCGTACCGGACCATCGAACTGGGGTGGGTTTTGGAAACCAACACAGGGATTCGCAACCTGATTGAAAGAATTGTGCCTCATCCCTACAAGCGTCACCGCATGTATGAGAAAACACTTTCCAACTGATGAAGCAGAAAGAAAAAACTGCTTTTCATCTGTGATTTTGTTTTTTGACGGGCTGTGAGATCTTTTTAGGAGCGACAAAATTAAATGTGGCTCCATCCTTTTTTCTGGAAAGTAAGAGGAGTTCCTCCGGCCTGAAGAACCCGAACCCCCTTATAATCTGAATGGAATCGACCAATCCGTGTGACCGGAACCTGCCCTAACACCGTTCCTAGTGAGCCAGTGTGTTCGAGATCGGCTTCATGTTCAGGGGGGACAGAAAAAAGAAGTTCATAGTCGTCTCCCCCTGTTAGGCACGTTTCAAGCCACTGAGGACCACAGTGGCGGGCTGCGGCAGAGAGAGGAACCTCTGCTGAAAAAATCTCAACACCGAGATCGTTTTGTCTCGCAAGGTGCTCTGCGTCTTGTAGGAGGCCGTCAGAGATATCCATGGCAGCAGATGCCAGCCCGTAGAGAGGGGCCCCGACGCGTGGCTGTGGCAATCGATACCGGGCACTAAGATATCCTGACGGATCAGACAGGTGCCCTTGCAGCGCCCTTAAGCCTAATGCACCGTCGCCAATCGTCCCCGTTACCCAGAGACCATCTCCTGCCTGAGCGCCAGTTCGCGTGATAGCCTGCCCAGGCAGAACTGACCCTATGATGGTCAGAGAGAGTACTAAAGGCCCCTTGGTCGACGTGGTGTCTCCGCCTAACAGACTAAGGGAAAAAAGCTTCTGATCCTCTTTAAGGCCTTTGCAGAACCCCTCGAACCATTCGTCTTCGAGGTTTTGCGGGCGGGCAAGCGTTAGAAGCCAGCCTTCAGGACGCGCACCCATCGCAGCAAGGTCTGAAAGATTACATCGTAAAAGTTTACGACCTATGGTCTCGGGCGGATCATTTGGTAGAAAATGAACATTTTCCACCATCGCGTCTGCTGCCACGACCAGCTCCCGCCCTGCTGGAGGCATAAAGACCGCAGCATCATCTGTCAGGGCCAGTGAGCCTGGCCCGGCAAGCTCTGAAAAATAATGGTGGATGAACTTGAATTCAGCAGGCAGATCAGTCAGCTGCGTCGCCCTTTTCCACCGGTGTTTCATCGGAGGCTGAGGCAAGACGTTTCATAACGGTGTCAAGCACACCGTTCACCAGCTTTGGTTCTTCGCCGGAGAAAAAGCCGTGCGCAATATCCATATATTCGTTGATAACAACGCTTGCAGGGACACTGCCTTCAAGCGCTTCCCCAATGGCTGCGGCAAACAGCGCTCGTAAAACAGGGTCTAGCCGTGCAACCGGCCATGTGGAGGGTAAGGTTGCGGCTAGCTGCTCCAGAATGGCACTGTTCCGTGATACAGCCTGTTTCACTATATCGGTGAATAGGTTGGTATCTGCCTCAGGAACGTAACCTTCTTCGAAAGAGTCGTTATTCAGGGTTGTTCCAAAGCGATGCACAAGAAACTGCTGCACAACAGTTTCTGCGCGGTCGTTATTCTGCTCAATCTGAAAAAGAGCCTGCACGGCCGCAACACGGGCCGCCGTACGCGGACGCTGTGCCCCTTTAAGTTCTGAATGGTCGTGCAGCTCTGTCATACCTAATATCTCTCCAGCTTGCCCTTTTGGGGGAGCGGGGTTTCATGACTTCTTTATGGCAAAAGGTCTAGTCTTTTTCCGTCTGCAGGGGAGCTGGAGCGTCCATTGCGGTCAGAATTTCGGAAAAATCTTTTGCCTCTGTGAAGTCTCTATACACGCTGGCAAAACGAACATAACCGACCGTATCGACATCTCGTAACACGTCCATTGCCAGCTCCCCAATGCGGGCAGAAGAAACCTCGGTTTCTCCTGATGCCTCAAGTTGGCGTACTAAGCCTGTTACAATCAGTTCGATTCTGCTTTCTGTCACCGGGCGTTTGCGTAACGCTATCCGAATTGAACGAACCAGCTTGTCTCGCTCAAACGGAGTTTTTCGTCCATCGGCTTTTACAACTGTCAAATCACGTAACTGAACACGCTCAACTGTGGTGAAGCGTTGCCCACAGGAAAGGCAGGCACGTCTACGTCTTATGGCCGAGCCTTCTTCATTCGGGCGGCTGTCTCTGACCTGGCTTTCAAGATTTCCGCAAAAAGGACAACGCATAGGGTGGTAGATCTCTTACAAATCTGACTGCCGAAGCAAAAGCTTGAACGGGGGTTGCTCTCCAGCTTAAACCCTGCGGTATAGTGCCTGCAACAAACAGAGTGACCTTTTTAGAATATACTTCTTCCAGATCAACCATCACGAGAGACATAATGAAAATTCGTCTACGTTCTGGCATCCTTTCACTTGCTCTCGGGGCCATACTGACTTGCGGGTCTGCTTGGGCGGAAGATCGAGATCCCGGGACATCAATTCCCGGCCAATCGGACGCGCAAAAAGATGTTCAGATTACCGATACCAGTATGGAACTGGTGCGTAATGCTGGCCGAATTTCAGTGGTTTATTTCACATTGCGCAACAATGGCGAAAACGCACACCTCGTTACCAGTGTGTCTTCTCCATCATGCAGAACGCTTGTTGGCCATCACTCTGATCAGGAGAGCACTGAAGGAACGCTCAATCTCTTTACGCATCTATCTCTGCCAGCAAAAACGACGCTGGTTTTCCCGCATGGTGGGTATCATCTGCTTTGTCTGGATACGGACAGTAATCTTGCTCCGGGAAAAGTGGCGACGTTTACGTTTTCGTTTTTGGGAGGATCGTCAAAGACTGTGAGTATCCCGATGGGAAATTCCCAACCAGTTGAATGAGGCGGTAGGTAAATCAGAGCCAATAAATGATGTGACCGAGAGAAAAACTTTCTCCGGTCACATCAATATGATTTAGCTATTGGATGGTGCAGTCAAAGTGCGTTTTACCGCCTGATGCCATCCTGCAATCATGGTGCGGCGCTGCTCATTTTCCATTGACGGTTCAAAAAGTGAGCCTCTTTCCCATTCAGCAGCAACAGTGGTCTGGCTATCCCACACACCAGTTGCCAGCCCAGCAAGGAAGCCTGCCCCAAGCGCTGTCGTTTCCACATTCTTGGGACGCTCTACCTTTGCCTGCAACATATCTGCCAGAAATTGGCAGAACCAGTCGTTTGCAGCCATGCCGCCATCTACGCGTAGAGCATCGGTCGTGCCACCGCCGTCCTGCATCATGGCTGTAACCAGATCAAGTGTCTGATATGCAACGGATTCCAGGGCTGCGCGCGCAATATGGGCAGCAGTGGCGTCAAGGGTGAGACCGCAGATAAGCCCGCGGGCGTCCGGGTCCCAATGGGGTGCGCCAAGACCAACAAAGCCCGGGACCATATAAACACCATGACTATGCGGAATACGGGTCGCCATATCGTCAGTTTGCGAGGCATGAGTAATCAGATGGAGCCCGTCACGCAGCCATTTAATGGCTGCGCCAGCCACAAAAATGGAGCCCTCCAAGGCATAGGTCGTCTGCCCGCCAATGCGATAGGCAATGGTTGTCAGCATTCGGTTCTTTGATGCGACAGGTTTTTCGCCCGTGTTCAGCAGTACAAAGCAACCGGTGCCATAGGTCGCCTTGGCCATACCTGGCGTAAAACAGGCTTGCCCTACAACTGCGGCCTGCTGATCCCCTGCCATGCCGGCAATCGGAATGGCGCGACCGTACAGGGACGTCTCTGTTTCCCCGAAAATTGTACTGTTATCTTTAACTTCGGGGAGAAGGGCTGCGGGAATTCGGAACAGGCGCAGCAGATCGTCATCCCACTTCTGACGATGGATATCGAACAGCAGAGTGCGGGCCGCATTTGTAATATCGGTTGCGTGAACTTTGCCGCCGGTCAGACGCCAGAGAATGAAGCTATCTATGGTGCCGAAAGCCAGCTTGCCCTGCTCTGCCTGCTCTCTTGCGCCAGTAACATTGTCCAGAATCCATGCCAGCTTTGTGGCAGAAAAATAAGGGTCTAGCAGCAGCCCAGTGCGTTCGCGCACTAAAGCCTCGGCACCTTCTTCACGCAGCTTCTGACATGTTGCGGCAGTCCGCCGATCTTGCCAGACAATCGCCCGGTGGATAGGTTTTCCCGTCGCGCGGTCCCACACTACAATGGTTTCTCGCTGATTTGTAATGCCAATGCCAGCGATCCGAGCCGGTCCACCGGCTTTTTCAATGGCCGCTTTCGACGTCGCCAGAACATCGTTCCAGATATCTTCGGGGCAGTGTTCTACCCATCCAGCGTTTGGGTAGTGCTGAGCAAATTCCTGCCGCGCGCTTGAAACCTCGTGAGCCTGCTGGTCAAACACGATTGAGCGAGTTGAGGTAGTGCCTTGGTCAATCGCCAGTACGTAGTCTTGCTTGCTCATCGAGGATTATCCTTCTTGATTGGAGCGGATTAGTCTTGTGTTTCGGCAGACGCACGAAGTGTGCGTGGCTTCGGCATAAAGGGTTTCAGCAGCCCTTGATAAAAGGCCGCCCCGACAACCCCGCCAATTAGCGGCCCTGCAATGGGCACCCACCAATAATTATTCGGAGACGGTAAAGCAGATTGTCCCCACCCCGCAAAATAACAGAACAAACGGGGACCAAAGTCACGGGCAGGATTAATGGCCCATGCTTCAAGATATCCTGCCGACCCACCAATCGTTGCAACAAGCAACCCAATGATGAGTGCGCCTGAATTCGCCTGCGGAGCCTGAGTATTGTATTCGCAGGTTACGGCAAAAATACCGAGCAGCAGCATGGCAGTAAGAATAATCTCATCGACAAATGCATGCATGGGCGTAACAAAATCACCGGGATGTGTGAAGAACACCCCTGCCCCGGCCCCATCATGCAGTCGGTCTAAATGGTTAACCGCAGCGTAATGGTCAATTACTGGAGAAAACAGCGTATAGACAATTACGGCCCCCAGGAAACCACCGATGACTTGGGCAACCCAATACGGCACGACTTTTTTCCATGAAAATCCACGGAAGCATGCCAAGGCCAGCGTGACGGCCGGGTTGGCGTGTGTACCGGAAACAGCGCCAGTAACATAAATGGCAACCGTGACTCCCAGCCCCCAGACAATGCAAACGCCCCAATAAGCCAGCTTATAAGGGCTTGGATCGTAGAGCGAATACATCGCTGCTACAGAATCCCCAAAAACAATAATGATGAAGACTGCCACGCATTCAGCAATCAATTCACCTACAAAGGCACGGTTCGTGCTTGTCATACTTCCCTCATCTTATTTTTCTTTTCAGGAAAGGATTGGCTTGTTTCGCAGGTATCAGCCAGCCTTCTGTTTTACATATTCTGCGACTTTTGCTCTTTCTACTTCGTTCAGATGCAGGCCGAGCTTGCTGCGACGCCACAACACGTCCTCAGCAGATCGCGCCCACTCACGCTGCATCAGATAGTCAACTTCACGCGTAGTGAGATCTCCGCCCAATACGTCTCCCATTTCTGCCAGATTATTGGCTTCCCCAATAATTTCATAGGCACGGCTGCCATAGTTTCTCAACAGGCGCCATGCAAGGGACTCTGGCAGCCATGTGGCTGCGCGCCGCAGGCGGGCTAGCGCGGCATCGAAGCCGCCGTCACCAATATCGCCACCTGGCAGCACCTCATTCGCTGTCCAGCTTGCCCCTGCCACAGCAGGAAGTACAGGAGCCAGTTTTTCAAGCGCGTGCTCGGCCAGCTTTCGGTAGGTGGTAATTTTTCCGCCAAAGATCGACAGGAGAGGTGCACCGTCCTGGGTATCGAGATCAAGTACGTAATCTCGTGTCACTGCGGACGCATTGGCCGAGGCATCATCGTAAAGTGGCCGGAGGCCAGCGTAGCTCCAGACAACGTCGCTTTCTTTGACTTCTGCCTTAAAGTAGCGATTCACACTTTCACAAAGATACGTCACTTCGTCAGGCGCAATCCCGACTTTACCCGGCGCTTCATTCCACGGAATGTCTGTAGTGCCGATCAGGGTAAAATTCTGTTCATATGGGATTGCGAAAACAATACGTTTGTCAGGGTTCTGGAAAATATAAGCCTGCGGCCCATCAAAGACCCGCGGCACAATAATGTGGCTTCCTTTAACCAATCGTACAGACTTTGAATTGGGAATTTTAAGTGTGTCAGCCAGCAAGCGTGCTACCCACGGGCCAGCCGCATTGACAAGAGCCTTTGCGTGGACCGTCTGTGTTTCGCCCGTTTCACGGTTTTCTATAACGGCATGCCACACACCATTGACACGTTCGGCCTTGATCAAGCGTGTTCGTGTCCGAACATCCGCTCCCCGTTCGGCTGCATCCATGGCATTCAGAACAACAAGACGGCTATCCTGAACCCAGCCATCTGAATAGACAAACCCTTTCGTATAGTCAGATTTCAGAGGTCGACCGGACGAATGGGTGCGGAAATCGACAGCGCGCGATTTCGGTAGGGTCATATTCGACGCAAGATGGTCGTATAAGAAGAGTCCTGCCCGAAGCATCCATGCGGGCCGAACAAGCTTTGAATGAGGCAGCACAAAACGCATGGGCCACATGATGTGGGGTGCCATTTTAAGCAGCCGCTCACGCTCTGTTAGCGCTTCCCGAACCAAGCGAAATTCATAATATTCAAGATAACGGAGACCGCCATGGATCAGCTTTGTGCTGGCAGAAGAAGTGTAACTTGCCAGATCATCCTGCTCGACCAGCAAGACAGATGCGCCACGCCCTGTTGCATCACGGGCAATCCCTGCACCGTTGACCCCTCCGCCAACAATAAGAAGGTCATATAGGCGCGCTGGGGAGGTTGTAGACTCTGACATTTTCTCTTCCGATACCACCAACTAGAAATCAGTTTGAATCTTCGTATCCGAAAACAAGAGCCAAAAACAATGGCCTTAATATGACTTTTTGTCGGGTATTAGTCTTTTTTGTTTTCTTTTCCGAAAAAGAATTACGTTTCAATGACATGCAAAGCCACGCCAGCTTTTTGCAAAATGGCTTTTATAGCTGCTGGAGGCTGCTGATCCGTAAAGAACGCACTTATCTCTGAGATATGGCCAACACGGGCCATGGGGC
The DNA here is from genome assembly GCF_000963945.1 of Acetobacter indonesiensis. GTDB lineage: Bacteria > Pseudomonadota > Alphaproteobacteria > Acetobacterales > Acetobacteraceae > Acetobacter > Acetobacter indonesiensis. The sequence continues at coordinate 212,427 of NZ_BAMW01000045.1, forward strand.
GGCGTTTGAATTTTGTGTGGTCAGCCAAAAGAAACACCGTGCGCGCGTTACGGATAATGGCCTGTGCGGCGGCAATTTCATCCACGTCAAAATCAAGCAAGGTACCATCTTCATCAATGCCACTGATGCCAATCACCCCGAAATCGGCCCGATACTGCTCTATCATGGCTGCTGCTGCTGGGCCGACAATGCCGCCATCACGTAACCTGACAGTGCCCCCGGTAATCACCAGATTACAGTCTGGTGCCGGAGCCAGAAGAGTCGCGACATGTATGTTGTTTGTAATAACGCGCAATGCGCGATGTGTGCGTAGTGATCGGGCGAAAGCTTCGGTTGTGGTGCCAATGTTGATAAAGAGAGACGCTCCATCAGGTATTGCTGTCGCTGCACCCTGACCAATTGCCTCTTTCTGTTTCAGATTCAGAATCTGACGGTCTGAATAAGCAATATTTTCCGCAGCCGAAATGGCAGAAGCGCCGCCGTGATGGCGGGCTATAATACCATCTGCGGCCATGCTGTTAACATCCCGTCGCACGGTCTGAACCGTGACGTTTAGCGCTTTTGCCAAATCTTCATTAGCCGCGTAGCCCTGTTGCTGCACGAACTGGAGAATACGGGCTCGTCTTTCTGATACTGAGGCCATTAATCGGAATTCTTTTCCTGAACTGAGGCTAAAATCTCTAAAACTGCTTCTCCGTAGCGTTCAAGTTTTGAGCGACCAACGCCTTTCACGTTTCCAAGCTCTTCCAGGCTAGCGGGCGACTGAAGCGCTATATCGCGCAGTGCTGCATCATGAAAAATGACATAGGGTGGAATTTCTTGTTCACGGGCTTCGTCCAGCCGCCATTTTCGCAAAGCCGCGAAGACGAGTTGTTTATCTTCGGGTAAATCGGACAACGTATCGCTTTTCCGTTCCCGATTAGCCGATCCTTTCTCCAACTCGGCGGTCGCATCTGCACGCAGTTGAATGGTTTCTTCCCCGCGAAGGATGGGGCGCGCCGCGTTCTGGTTTAAGGCAAGGCCACCGTATTGTCCGTCAGATCGCAAGGCCCCACGCGCAATCAGTTGCCGTGCAACGCTTCGCCAGAAATGCTCCGGCTTATCTTTGCCAATACCCCATACAGATAATATTTCATGCTGATTTCTGTCTGTGGCTTCCGTACGTTTACCCCGCAAAACAGCAATGACATGCAATGCACCGTATTTCTGCCCGGTACGATACACGGCCGAAAGAAACTTGCGGGCGGCCTCGGTTCCATCAAATGTGACGACGGGATGCCGACAGTTGTCACAGTGACCGCACGGTTTCTCCAGTGTTTCGCCAAAACTGTGGAGTAGAGCCTGTGTGCGGCAGCCTGTCGTTTCTGTAAGGGCGATCATGGCTTCAAGCCTGCTGCCCATAATGCGCTTTTCGGTGTCGGGCGCGTTTGACTGATCCAGCCAGTATCTGGCCCGCGCCATGTCCTCCCCGCCATACAGGAGAAGGGTATCAGATGACAGGCCGTCTCGCCCTGCCCGTCCAATCTGCTGATAATACGCTTCAGGTGACGCTGGCATATCGAGATGGATGACAGCCCTGACGTCTGGTCGATCTATCCCCATACCGAAGGCAACGGTAGCCACAATAACGATAGGTTCACCCGAACGGAAGCGAAGGAGTGCTGCTCGCTTTTCAAGGGGAGAAAGGCCGGCATGAAACGCCAATGCCGCCCAGCCTTTGTCCCGTAATGAGGCTGCAACGCGCTCTGTCCGGGCGCGGCTACCGCAATAAACAATGCAGGCTTCTTCCCGATGCCTTTCCAGAGCGATGACAAGTTGCCGCATTTCTGAGGCTTTGGGTAACGCAGCGATGTTCAGATTGGGGCGATGAAAACTGGAAAGCAACACCAGCGCATGAGGCATATCCAATGCTGTGAGAATATCATCACGTGTTCGTTGGTCTGCTGTCGCCGTAAGCGCAATGCGCGGGGTATTTGGAAAATAGCGAGGAAGAGCTGCAAGAGCCCGGTATTCGGGACGAAATTCATGTCCCCAAGCGGAAATACAATGGGCTTCATCAATTGCAATTACGGAAATGCGCTGCTGTGTCAGTTGTTCAAGCGTACCCTCTGACAAAAGTCGTTCAGGCGACACATACAAAATGTCGATTTTGCCAGCAGTAAGCTCCGTACGAATTCTGAAGGCGTCTTCGCTCTCCAATTCAGAATGAAGCGCTGCAGCGTTGATGCCAACCTGCCGTAGACTGGCCACTTGATCATCCATCAGGGCGATTAATGGCGAAACAACCAAGCCCATCCCCGCCCTACATAAGGCAGGAACCTGATAGCAGATACTTTTACCGCCACCCGTAGGCATTAAAACAAGCGTATCATCTCCGCGCATGATGCAGTCAACGGCCTGTACCTGAAGGCCACGAAAATCAGGATACCCAAAAACGGAATGCAGCACCTCTTGCGGGGTGCTGCCGACATACCGGTCTCGTCCTGTGAAGCCATTTTTTGGTAAGAGAGGCTTCTGCGTCAAATCAACGAGACTTTCTGCCATAAGATCAATCAGGGGCTAACCAGTTCGATTTCTACGCGACGTGAGCCAACAGCAGATGCTTCTGTAGTTGAAGGCGCGCGTGGTGTCTGACGAATGCGATCGCCCGAAACGCCATCATCATGCAATTGCTGTGCCACAAGCTTGGCACGTTGTACTGCCAGAAGAGAATCCGCAGACAGGTCGTTCCCTGCTGTTGCGTAGCCTTCAACCTGCACTACACGGGACGGGTGTCTTTGTGCCTTGGCGGAAACTTCAGAAATAACGCTACGTGCAGAGTCATCCAGTTCGACCGAACTGTTAGAGAAGAAGACAATATATTTGCGCGGCGGCTCTGTCGCGCATCCGGCAAGAAGAGAAAGGCCCAGAACTGGCAGCAGGCGACGCATGGTTTTAATCCTCGATTGGATTGGTTAAGATTTAACTTCATTCAAATATAAGCCTGCATAGACCAAAAATGTCTTGGCAGACTTATATTTGGTGCCCTTTGGCCGTCGTTCCGTCAACTACTGCTTAGGCTGTTGCTGCCGTGGCAATGCCGTTCGAGAGCCGATATATCCGGTCCAGACGTTCAACACCCGTTAACCGGTGTGCAATCAGAATAACAGTGCGCCCGTCTGCAACGGTATTCAGGGTTTGTAAAAACTCCTGCTCTGTTTGTGCATCCAAGCCGGTTGCAGGTTCATCCAGAATAAGAATTGGAGCCTGCGTTAACAAAGTCCTTGCCAATGCAATCCGGCGGCCCTGACCACCAGACAGTTTTATCCCGCCTTCCCCTAACCAGGTATCCAGTCCCTCGGGCAAATTCTTTACAACATTCGCAACTGCGGCATCGTCCAGCGCCTGCCAAAGTTGATCTTCTGTCGCATCAGGTTGACCCAAAAGGAGGTTGGCGCGAATTGTGTCGTCAAACAAATGCGTAGCCTGTGACAACCACGCCATTTTTTGTCTGAGTGACTCTGTGCGGATATCTGACAGAGGGATACCGCCCAAGGTGATGGTGCCTGCTTCTGGTGTTGCCGCTTTAAGCATAAGCGCAGCAAGACTTGATTTTCCGACACCGGACGGCCCTAAAAGAGCAACGCGAGCTCCGGCAGGAATATCTAACGTGAGATCACTAAACACGTAAGGTCTATCCACACTCCATCGAAACGCCAGATTTTGGACATGAATATGGGTATCTTCTGGCGCCTCAACCGTAGGAGTAGCGGAGCTCGTCAATCGTGTGTCCTGAGCGATTTCCACAACACGTTTGGCGGAGGCTCCCATTGCTCCGGCTTGCAATCCTGCACGAGTCAATGTTGCCGCGCTTTCAAATGCGGCAACGGTCAGGAAAAGAACTCCTACTCCCGCAATAGGCGTTACCTTGAAGAACCAGACGCCGGAGACAGCAAGCAGAATAAGAAAAATAGCAATTTGCCCGGATAGGAAAGCGGTCGCATTTGCAAACGCTGCCTTACGTGCAAGCCGCATTTGCCCCCTTAGCAACGTGGCATCCGCGGCCTGTACGCGTGCTAGTATGCGTCCTTCAGCGCCGAAAGCGCGGATTTCGCGCAGTCCGCCTACTAAATCGAGAACATTAATACGGAGGGAAGCCAAATTTTTAGTAAGTTGTTCGGCCTCCTGCCGCCCGGAGCGAGCAATTAGGTAGGGCAGAAAAAAAGCCGTGCAAGCAAAAAGCACCCCAATGCTGGCACCAAGCACGATGCTCTGTTTACAAAGCTGTATCAGAAGAATTGGGAGCGTCAGACAGGCACACGTAAAGGGAACCAGGATACGCAGATAAAGGCCATCCAGAGTTCCAATATCCGTTACCAACCGAGAAAGCATGTCCCCGGCGCGACGAAAGCCCAGTCCAGCGGCCGCACCATGTGCCAGAGACCGAAAAAACCAGACACGTAAATCAGCAAGAGCCCGGAACATGGCATCATGGGCAAAAAGTCGTTCAGCGTAGCGGAGAACAACCCGGCCTGCCCCCACCCAGCGTAACAGGGCTGTCGCAATGACGACTTCACCCAAGACAGTTCCTGCCAACCGCAGCCCTGAAAGTTGCATCAGAACGAGCGCCATGCACAGAGCAAGAAGTGCCAGCATAATCCCTATGACAAGCCGGGGGGCCTGTCGTCCCCAGAGCTTGAGGATGTGCAGAAGTGCTTGGCCGTTTGTGACTGAGGGAGACGTTTTGTGGAGTTCAGTCATTTACGCGGCTCCCTGTCGGCTGACAATCTGGCCATTCTGCAAATCAATCCGCCGACCATTGAACATATGAACCGCTGCCGAATGTGTGGCCAAAACCACCGTTTTGTTCAGCGCTAACCGTTGCAGGCTCTCGAACACACTTTTTTCTGTTGCTGGGTCCAAATGAGCGGTTGGTTCGTCAAGGAGAAGAACAGGAGCATTTTTTAAGTAAGCTCGCGCAATCGCAATACGTTGGGCTTGGCCTCCGGAAAGACCAAAGCCGCCTTCCCCAAGGTAGGTTTCAAGACCATGGGGTAGATCGGGTAGAAACTGGTCAACCGCAGCGGCTTTGACAGCTGCCATCAAAGCCACATCGTCGGCATCTGGATTGGCAAACAGGATATTTTCTTTCAATGATCCTGCAAAGAGAACCGGTTTTTGGCCAATCCACGAAATCATTTTAGACAAGGCATCCGGGACTATGGTTTCAAGCGGCGCTCCGTTAAAGAGGATTTTTCCACTATCGGGCTGTATGAAACCCAGCAGTAATTCCATGATGGTGGATTTACCGGACCCCGATGTGCCTGCCAGAATAAGAGTTTCCTGTGCTGGGACCGTAAAGGTGATGTTTTGCAAGGCTGGCCCGCGGGTGGCATCCCACGTAAAGCTTACATCATCAAACGAGATAGTAACCCCGTGCGCATTGACGGTTCTCGCCTCCTTCGGCGTGCTTGTCTGTTGCGCAACGGGAAGTTCCAAAATTGCTGTTGCTGCTCCCTGTGCGTGGGCTCGGTCTTGATAGGCAAGAGCCAAGGCGCGGAGTGGAGCAAAAAATTCCGGAATAACGAGCAAAACAAACAGCCCGCATGTCAGGGTATGGGATAATTGCTCACCGGAGCCATCAGGATGAAGCGCCAGTGCGATGCGACCGTTCAGAACGGCTACCAGAATAAGCGCCACCACCATTGCGCAATCAATGGACGCTGAAGATAGAAAGGCCACCCGTAACACTTTCATTGTGCGCTGACGGAGTTCATCTGCGGCCTGAGCAAGGCGCTGTGTCTCATCTTCTGTTCTGCCTGCCAGAACGATGGTGGCAATCCCTTTTACGCGGTCCAGAAATCTGGCCTGCAATCGTGTCATAGCCAGAAACTGGTTACGTGATGCAACAGCAGCCCCGATACCGAATAATGCCTGACCAAAAGGAACGGAAAGACCGCAGAGTGCCAGCACCAGACCGGAACGTGGCTGCACTATACAAACAGGCAATAGAATAAGTAACGGGCTTATAATCCAAGTGATGGAGGCAGGAATCCACCGGCCAAAAAAACCATCCAAGGCCTCTACCCTATCCACGGCGGTATTAGTCAAAGCTCCACTGTGAGATTGTCGTAGCAAGGCAGGACCACCTGTAAGGATAGATGCCAGAACACTGCCCCGCAGCTGTCGGCGCGCATCAATTCCAGCTTTGGCAGACGCTGTGTCCCCTAAAGCCATCATACCGGCCCTTAATAAGGCGAGCAGAAGAAAGCCGACGAGAGGCACTACTAGGGAAATAGAATGACTGGCGACTGTCGCATGAAGGTCAGTAAGCGCATAGCCTAAGATGCTGGCAATGCACCAAGCCTGCCCTACGCCCATCATGGAGGACAGAATATTGAAGACCACGACAGGACGGGCCGCACGACGCCCTAGTCGAGATTGTGTCCGCGTCCAGCCGCGTATCGCTACTTTTTCACCGCTCATGTTGTAGGCATTTATACTGGTCAGGGCGAGACGGAAACAGTTAAGCGCGCTGCCCCCCTACTGCAAACACGGCATAGCAGTGATTTCATACATACAAAGGGATGGGTAGCAGGAATAAATCAGTTTTTTTCGAGAGGAAACGTCAGGGTGTAATGGGTTCCGTTTTCACAGCTTTGCTGAAGATCAGCGTTAAGCTGGCGCGCAAACCCTTTAATAAGTTTTAAGCCAATGCCGTGTTGGTCTGCAAAAGCGCCCGGTTCAATTAAACACCCGATTCCATTGTCTCCGATTTTAAGTGTCGCAATGCCATTGGCCACGCTCAGATTTACGCTGATTGTACCAGCGCGTCCTTCTGGGAACGCATATTTAATGGAGTTTGTGACAATTTCTGTGACGATGAGTGCGAGTGGTACAGCCTGATCCGGATTCATTGAAAAATCGTCAGACATCACATTGACGCTTATGCGGCCTTCATCGCCTTCTCCTGCGATATGAACCGTTTGTTCGCAGAGTTCCTTAAGGAAAACAGCCATATTCAGGCTATCGAGCCGGTCTTCCGCATAGAGGGTACGGTGGAGTGTTGCCAAAGCCCTCACTCTATCGCGGGCAAGGGCAAACTCGGCTCTCACTTCAGGGTTTGAAATGCGGCTGGCCTGTAGATTTAAGAGGGAAGCAACAATCTGAAGGTTGTTTTTAACTCGATGGTGAATTTCGCGCATTAGGAGTTCCTGATGCGCCATGGCTTTCTTTAAGCGTGCCTCATGCCGGGAAAGTCGGCGTGTTGCCCGTGTAAACGCCTGCCCCAATCTTTGCAGTTCCAGAGGCATCGATCTGGTGATTCGGGCATCAAAAACACCCTCCATCTGCCATTTCTGAACGGAATAAGTCAGAAGCCTAAGTGGCCATACAAGTACAATGTTGGCAGCCAATGTGACGCCGACCAGTCCCAAAACCAGAAGGAACACCAAAGCCGAAATTTCAAGGATCATTGTCCTCAAAGCCCCTGCTTCACGAGGCGTGCGTTGAGTAGAGACCAGAATGTCGGCTCCGCCAGCAATCGCCCCAAGCGCATACCCGCCGCCGGGAGTGGGAAGTGAAACAACTGACCCTGCACTGGCTTCTAGACGCTTCTGCAACTCTGTTACGATATAGTTAGGTGGGGCAGTCCATTTACAATCAGTACAGACCGAACTTAGCGTTCCATCCTGATTAACAAGCCACGCTTGCATGGGGTTGCTTTCATCAGAAAAAGCCTGCCAACCTGCACTGCTCGCAAGATAAGCGGCCTTCCGGGAAAGTTGTAACACCCCCACCAGATACCCGTGGGTTTCCGGGATGGATAAGAACACCGCTGGAACGGTTATTCTTAGAAATGACCCGTTTGCATCTGCGGCCCCGTCCCTCTGAATGGCTTCGAGCAACGTACCTTGAAAAGAAGGCGGTGGGGTCGTCTCTCCTACTTTTTCACAATTACTTCCTTGGGGCGCGGTTGCCTGAATAGTTTCTCCGTCAGCACTGATGACGCCCAGATAACAGTAGCGTTGGCCGCTCATGGTTTCAGCGAGCTTAAGCGCGTGACCAATCTGGTCTGGGGTCAGACCCATACCGCCAATGGTTTCCAATGCGCTTCGAAGTCGGTCAGTGTCATGCCTGAATTGGAGATCAAGGCGAGAGATAGCGTTGGCAGCCCTTTGGGCACTGCCAACCATGAGTTCATTGTAATTGTGAATAGCCAACACTGACCCGATAGCGACTACAGGCACTGCCGAAAGGCAGATCAATAGACGCATTCTGGCACTGGTGGTGCTAAAAATATGCCCTAAACCCGAAAGGAGAGAACTGACGAAACCCCGAACAGGGTGTAAGCGTCGTTCTCCCTCTTTATCCGAGCCAGGCTTAGTCTCGACGGTCTTCTTCAATGAGCTTCAGCAGTTCTTCTGGTATAGGCTCGTTTGCCACGTCATCGAAAAGCTGGTGCAACCCTCGTTTAAGCCATAGGTCAAACGCCTGATCAGACGTTTTTTTGGGTTTCTTTGCTGGACTTTCATCCATGAATTTTTCCATCCGGTGGTGCATCAAAACGCCGCCCGACAGAAATGTCACGTTGCCCGTTGCTATAGCAAACATCTGACATGCCTACGCCTGTTAGCCAATCTTAATGCATGGGCTAATAAAGCCCATGTCACATCTTTCTTAAAGTCTGTTTGGAACAGTTTTTTCTTCAAGACGACGATCACTCTGCTGGCGCAGTGTGGATGCCTTGGCTTTCAGGCGGTCTTTGCCAACGTGTTCTTCACCAATCATCCAGGCTTCAAGTTGACGACGGGCACGGAAAACGCGGCTTTTTGCTGTGCCGACAGCACAACCGGCAACATCAGCCAGTTCCTGATAGCTCATGCCTTCCAGCACTCCCAGAACTAGAGCCTCCCGCTGATCGTCTGGCAGGCGTGCAAGCGCTGCATCCAAATCCTTCAACACAATACGGTCTTCGTGCGCGGCGTTCGTTGAAAGGAAAGATGCGGGCATATCGTCAATATCGGTGGTTTCCCGCTTCTTTCTCAGGTCTGAAATAAAGCGGTTACGGAGGATACGATGCATCCATGCCGGAAAGTTCGTGCCGGGAGCAAAGCTATCCTGAGCAGAAAGAGCATTGCATACGGCGTCCTGAACAAGATCTTCAGCGGCTGCACGGTTGCGGGTTAGTGCAAGAGCCTGAACACGCAGCTTTGGCAGAATGGCGATAACCTGATCGTGGAATGACATCGTCATGGGATTTTTTCCTTCACCTTATGCATTCTTGAAACAGGAATGGATGAGGGCAGGAAAAGGTTACAAAAAACTTTTAGAAAAATTATCACGAAAAAATGAGCAGATATTTTTCTATGCTTTTCCAGCGGCGGTCTGGGTTAGTTCCAACAACTGCGTTCTGGCACGGGAAACACGTGTTTTCATGGTTCCGACCGAAACGTTGCAGATAAGAGCAGCTTCTTCATACGTCATTTCCTGTGCACCGATCAGGACCAGAGATTCTCGTAGCAAAGGAGAAAGTTGCCATAAAAAATGGTCGAGATCTCTAATGGCTTCTCTATCGGGTGCAGACGGCTGATTCAGGCTTTCTGTTCTTGAGGCATAATGATCCAGAACCTCCTGCTCTTTCTTGCTTCGTCGTGCCTGTTCAAGAAAAAGATTACGCAGTATGGAAAATGTCCATGCTTTCAGATTGCTGCCTTGAGAGAACTGATCTGCCTTCGCCAATGCCTGAAGGATGGTTTCCTGCACCAAATCATCTGCCTGACTGGCATTTCGTGCCAGAAAACGTGCAAAAGCACGGAGCGCGGGCACTAATGCCAACAGGTCTTTCCGAAAATATGATGCATCGGCGCTACTGTCAGGCTGTTTATCGTGTTTCAGAACACTTATCCCCTTCCTGCACGCGATGGAGCATGTCATCGTTATGGCCCTGCGTGTTAACGTCCTTACTCCACGCGAAGGAGATTTGTCATGCCTGAGTCACAGCGCGCTGCTTTAATTCAAGCACTTCCTTACGGCAGACGCTATGCCCGTGCATTGACCCGCAGTCAGTCTCGCGGTGATCTTCTGGTTGCAGAAAGCCTTCGGACGCTTACCACCAGCCGCCCTACCGATAATCTTCCTGCGCTCTGTCGGCTTTATCAGGAAATTTCTAGGCACTTTACTGCGCAGACGGAGCATGTTCCGGCAGATGATACCAGTCTTTCTCTGGTGCAACGCCAGTTACTCTTGCTGCTGACACTGGAAGAAGTATCTCCTCCCATGGCAGCAAAAATTCTAGATCTTTCTGAAGCACAGGCAGCGCAGGAAACAGAAAGGGCCTATACTTTCTTGAAGACCGGCATCCAGACATCTGTGCTTATCATTGAAGATGAACCCATTATCGCAATGGATATTGAAGAGCTGGTTCTTCAATGTGGCCACAAAGTTGCGGGGGTTGCCCACACGCAGGAAGATGCAATCCGTATTGCACGCGAAACCCGTCCGGGTCTTATTCTTGCAGATATTAATCTGGGTGCTGGCGGTGACGGCATGCGGGCCGTTGCCGAGATTACCAAAACACATGATGCGCCTGTTATTTACGTAACGGCCTATCCGGAACGCCTTTTAACCGGCGAAACATCTGAACCCAGTTTCGTTATCACCAAACCGTTTGAGCCTTTGACACTGGCCGTAGCCACATATCAAGCCGTGAGCCGTTTCGATTTAGCGCGCCCCTGATTTCCAATATTGCAAGCAGTTTTTATAGGGCAGGAATAAGAATACACTCTTGCGTCTGCCGTTGCTGTGCCACAGAAACAGAACATGGCACTTCCTCCCCTTCTCCACCTTCAGGATATCTCTCTTACGCTCGGCGGCAGGCCTTTGCTTGATAAGGCCGGTTTTGCTGTGGCTGCGGGGGAACGGGTATGCCTTGTTGGGCGTAATGGCTCGGGTAAATCGACCCTCTTGAAAATTGCAGCCGGTGTTATCCAGCCCGATTCAGGGGCGGTCTTTTTACAACCGGGGGCTTCCTTGCGTTATCTGTCGCAGGAGCCAGACCTCTCCACACATGAAACGACAGCGGATTACGTCCTTGCCCAGATTACAGAGCCTGAAAATTCATGGCGGGCTGCCGCTATGCTGGATGCGCTTGGACTAACCGGGAAAGAGAAGACATCGCATCTTTCCGGTGGCGAAGGCCGTCGGTGCGCTATTGCTGGCGCTTTAGCTGCCGCACCTGACATTCTGTTACTTGATGAGCCAACCAACCATCTTGATATGCCAACCATCGAATGGTTGGAACGCGAACTTCTCAGTCTGAACTCAGCCATGCTGATGATCAGTCATGACCGGCGTCTTCTCTCAACGCTATCGCGCTCGGTCGTATGGCTTGATCGGGGCGTGACGCGACGGTTGGATCAAGGCTTCAGTCGCTTTGAGGAGTGGCGTGAAGAAGTTTTAGAGCAGGAAGAACGCGACGCGCACAAACTTGATCGCCAGATTGCGCGAGAAGAAGACTGGATGCGGTATGGTGTAACAGCGCGCCGAAAGCGAAATGTCAGGCGCGTTGGTGAACTTGCAGCACTTCGTGCCGCAAAAAAAGATGCTGTTCGGGCTACCGGCACCGTGACACTTAAAGCGCAGGATGCTGGCACATCAAGCAAACTGGTGGCCGTCGCAGAAAACGTCAGTAAATCGTGGGGTGAACGGACCATAGTTCGGGATCTGGATCTCAGGTTGCTCCGTGGCGATCGTCTGGCTATTGTGGGCGCAAATGGTGCCGGCAAAACAACCCTGCTTCGTTTACTGGTCGGACAAGATCAACCTGATAGTGGTTCAATCGCGCTTGGCCCGTCGCTTTCCATGGTCACATTAGATCAGCAACGCAAAGCTCTTGATCCTAACAAAACACTCTCTGACACCCTGACTGGAGGTGGTGGAGATATGGTTCAGGTTGGCGAAGAAAAGCGTCATGTAATTGGTTACATGAAAGATTTCCTGTTTCGCCCAGAACAGGCGCGCACTCCTGTCGGTGTCCTGTCTGGGGGAGAGCGAGGACGCTTAATGCTTGCGTGCGCCTTGGCACAACCGTCGAATCTTCTTGTGCTGGATGAACCAACGAACGACCTTGACCTGGAAACCTTGGATCTTTTGCAAGAGATGCTTGCCAGTTATCAGGGAACGGTACTGCTGGTTAGCCATGACCGTGATTTTCTTGATCGGGTTGCCACGTCTGTTCTCGCAACCGATGGTGGTGGCTTATGGTTGGAATATGCTGGTGGTTACAGCGATATGCTTGCCCAGAAAAAAGGAGGTATTGAAGCTGCAATCACCTCTGACCGGCCGGTTGTAAGAGCCCAAAAAACGTCGGAGACTGGAAGCTCAACAGGAAAAACCAGCAACAAGAAATTAAGTTATAAAGATCAATTCGCGCTTGATACATTACCAAAAGAAATTGCAAAACTTGAAAATAAGGCGAAAATTTTGCGAAACAGGCTTGCAGATGCAGATCTCTATGCCAAAGATCCAAAATCATTTGAAAAATATAGCGCCGAATTGCAAAAAATAGAGACTTCTATCGCAGAAGCTGAAGAGCAATGGCTTGAACTAGAAATGAAGCGCGAAGCACTGGCAACGGGTTGAAATTATACAAAATAGTGCCTTGCCAACCCCTCCCCTGTCGGTTAATACCACCCACACAAACCGGGTGCGTAGCTCAGCGGTAGAGCATCGCCTTCACACGGCGGGGGTCACAGGTTCAATCCCTGTCGCACCCACCACGATAAACGGCAGTTTTCTGCGGGTTTTGAGTGGTTTCCGGTTCTCTTTCTAAAGTCATATTGGTCCGATCCGGTAGGCAATAGTGCGCCTTGGGATATATGAACCTGTGCCAAATCCGTGCCACTTTTTGCGATTTATTCTCCCTTGTACCGTGCCCTCACCCGTAATATCCTCAGGAGGGTGTGGTCGTATTAACACGCCCATCAAAGAGAGGCATTTTACGGACGCTGGTTGCAAACGCCGCAGACCAAATATCCGGCAAAACTCCGCAAGCAAGGGCGAGCGAAGGAGCGTAATGCTAATTGAGAGGCAAGCGTGTCGTTACAGACCTGTGATAGTTCGCGCTATCAATTTCAGATCCCAATTGTTTCCAATTTGGAAATGGTTGGGAGAGGTAAGAAAGCTCAAGCTCAGCGCCATACCACAGGCAGTGGAAGCACATCGTTTTGCCGTTAAAATTATAACACTAACTCAGTTTGGTGCTAACGAAATAGCGTTTTGCTAACATCAAGCTGCGCCAATCCGACCGTAATCTGTTGCAAAAATGGCTGTGCGCAATACCTAACCAACAACTCTTAGTTATTGCACCGCGGCCCCAGCCAGAAACGCAGCGTTATCAGCCAGTAGTTGGGCAATAGTCGTTTATATTAAATAGCTTATGCTCGATATTAAAATCATAATACAAAACATGAAAACTCGCGACTTCTCATATTAAAATAAATATGCAACGCTTGATTAGGCAATAGCCTATTCTGCACTTTTTTGAGAGTGCTTTGACACAAGAGGCATTAACATGAAGCTTTATTTTGCACCTGGCGCTTGCTCGCTTGCGGCACATATCATGCTGAATGAGGTAGGGCTGTCGCATGAGCTTGAGAAAGTTAACCTCAAAGACAAAATAACGGCAGACGGACAGGACTTTAATCAAATTAATCCACGAGGGGCTGTGCCTGCTCTTGAGATTTCCTCTGGTGTGGTTTTGACACAAAATGTTGCTGTGCTGACATACATTGGTCAGAAATCAGAAAGTAAAGCGTTTAACCCAACGCCAGATAGCGTAGAGTTTTTTCGTCTGCTGGAAGCAATAGGTTTCTGTGAAGATGTGCATAGCACAATCGGACCATTATTTGCTTCCGATTTGCCGGATGTAACACGCGAAAGGCTGATTGGTCTGGTTGGTCGCCGCTTGTCTCAAGTAGAAGCGCTTTTGGAAAAAACTGGAAACGGTTATCTGCTGCCCGTTGGCTTTACACAGGCAGATGCTCTGATGGCGGTCATCGTTAATTGGACGGCACCGCTCAAGATCGATATTTCAGCGTACTCACTTACATCCGCATTACGTGACAACGTCTTTGCTCGGAACGCTGCTCAAAAGGCATTGAAGGAAGAAGGGCTAATTTAATAATCTAGCCGCGCCATTTTTAAACATTTTGATGGTGCAGGACTATCATAAGATCAAGACGTTTTTGCATATGAAAAAGCCTTCCCAATTTATCTTGGGAAGGCTTTTTTAGTCAGTCAGCAGTTGCTACCGTTGTTTCGGGATTAAGACGATAGCCTCCCCCCTCCGTGATGAGTAATGACGCGTTGGCCGGGTCGGGCTCAATTTTCTGGCGTAGACGATAAATGTGCGTTTCAAGAGTATGGGTCGTCACGGCAGCGTTATAGCCCCATACCTCGTTCAGCAGCACCTGACGCGGCACAGGCCGGGTGCCCGCCCGATAAAGAAACTTAAGAATGGCTGTTTCTTTTTCGGTCAGGCGGATGCGGCGGTTTTTTTGAGGTTCTTGTAGCAGCTTGGCTGACGGTCTGAATGTATATGGCCCAATGGTGAAAACAGCATCTTCACTATTTTCGAACAAGCGCAACTGTGCACGCAAACGCGCCAGTAGTTCTGCAATACGGAACGGCTTGGCGACATAGTCATTCGCCCCAGCATCCAGCCCGCGAACGATGTCAGCTTCATCATCTGAACCAGTCAGCATGATGATAGGCATGCGTAGCCCTTCCTTCCGCAGTTCTGCGCAAAAATCACGACCGTCACCGTCGGGGAGTGTGACGTCCAGCAGAATGGCGTCGAATCTGGAATCGGGCGCTTTCAGCTTTTCACGCGCCTCGGCAAGTGAGGATGCTTCCTGAACAATAAATTCCCCGTCAAGCTGCAATTGCTCAACGAGAGTCTGGCGAAGTATCCGGTCGTCATCAACAACCAATATCGGACGTGCACCCGTCATGGGGTTTTCATCTCCTTGTGTCAGCCTCTACTGTTTGGCTGTCTGAACTGTCTACTTTTACAAGCTTGTCACGATTCTGGGCTCAAACCAATAGTCTGAGCATGATACGCCAACTGCATGAAAAATCTACAAACAGGACACCTATTGATATGATGATACACGTTAAGCCCGATACATGCAGTGGTAGCCGCGCACAACTGCATTGCAGACACAAAACGATGAGCGCAATTCTAGGCAAAAGCGGTGTGACATATTCCAAGCAAGAGGGGGACAACGCCACACCCATTGGCAATTTTAGCTTGAGAAAGATTTTTTACCGGGCAGATCGAGTGGCAAAACCTCAATCGATTTTGCCGGTAGAACCTTTATGCCCTCAAGACGGTTGGTGCGATGACCCGGCCGACCCGCGCTATAATCAGCATGTCATCCTGCCCTATTCTGGCCGTCATGAGCAGCTTTGGCGCGAGGATCATGTTTACGATATCATTGTTGTTATTGGGTATAATGATCAGAAGCCTGAACCTTATCGCGGTTCAGCAATTTTCATGCACTTACAGCGCCCCGATCAAAACCCGACCGAAGGGTGCGTTGCCCTTACGGAGCAAGACCTTCGGTACGTTTTAAGCGAAGGGGCGGACAGTATCCAGATTCACGCACCAACCTGATGGGTATTGGGGTGTGAAAAATCCTCTTCAGAATAGTCTGGCGGAGTAAGCGCAATTACAATGAAACCGCTATCCAGTTGTGGCTGGCTAGCGTCTTCTGCTGAAACGACAGTAATTGAAATGCCGCTTTGTAGCACGAGGAACGGAAGAAGATTGCTGCTTTCATGCATGATGTTTTCGCGGTTTTCGGGCGTAACGTTTAGCGCGATAAAACGCCAGCCCTCGCGTACCAATGTTTCCAGAAGTGTGAAGTTCCAGGATGGCTCTCCAAGCACCTTGCCGCGCGCTTCTCGACTCAACCCCCGGTACTGATCCAGACGGGCAATGCCCGGGGAGACCTGATATACGCGCTGGCGACCGAAGTGTGGCGCAAGATGCGCGCAAACAAGACCATTATAAATTGCGTCCGGGGTCGAGCAGATCAGATAATCGGCAGGCCTTTCCTCGAGGCTCTCTGCTCCTTCTTCAGACAGAACTTCGGTCGCCAGAATAGGTACGCCAGCAGCCTGTGCCCGCAAAAGATCGGCAGAGGAGTTATCGACCAAAAGAACCGGTGCCCCCGCTTTATGAACGGCAATGGCCAGCTTGGTTGACCAGTCGCTTGCCCCCACAATGGCAAGAGCCGGTTCATCTGACAGCGTCAGCTTAAGCCTGCGGCCCAGAGGTCTAAGAGAGAACCCGTGTAGAATCATGGTGGATGCAATGACGGCAAAAACAGCAGGCATCACCTGCCCTGCCCCCGGATAGCCTGCATCCTGTAGCCGAATGCCCGCAATACCAGCGACCGCAGCTGCCACAATGCCGCGCGGGGCAATCCAGCCTACGAAAATGCGCTCTGCCCAACTCAGGTTGGATTTGGCGGTTGCCAGCAAAATACCAACCGGTCTGACAAGGAATAAAACAGCCAGTGTCAGTGCACCAATAGACCATGATAGATGTGTCAGTTCTTCGCGCTGAAGATCTGCGGCTAAGAGAACAAACAGGACAGAGACAATCAAAACAACCAGCGCTTCCTTCATGCGCTGTATTTCAGCCATGCCGGGAATACGAAGGTTGACCAAGGCCATACCAAATACGGTAGAGGCCATCAGGCCGGCACCATCCATAGCAAGCGTGCCCAGGACAAACAGCACCAGAGCAGATGTTGTCAGCACCGGAATTTTCAGGACTTCTGGCATCATATCCCGCACCCAGAGCCACCGCATTCCCCATGCTGCGCCAAAACCGAGGACCATCATCAAGCCAGCACTGGCCAGCATATGAGGCAGGATAAAACCAAAAAATGTTCCTGACCCTTCGTCCGGGCGCATAAGCAAGACTTCAAGAACCAGTGTGGCCAGAATTGCACCGACAGGGTCGTTAAGAATAGCTTCCCAGCGCAGAAACGCGGCTACTCTGGGTTGAAGCTTCGCATGACGCAAAAGCGGCAAAACGACTGTAGGGCCAGTAACAACAATAATGGCACCAAACAGAAAAGCTGGTCCCCATCCCATGCCACCGATGTAATGTGCGGCGGCACTACCCAAGATAAGGTTAATGGGTAAGGCAAAGAGCGTGAGTCTAACAACGCCCTCACCTGATTCCCGTAACTGCCGGAAATCGAGAGCCAGACCGCCCTCGAACACGATCATGGCAACAGCCAAGGAAACAAGAGGATGGAAAGCAGCGCCAATCATGGCTGACGGATGGAGAATTTCCAGGCCCGGCCCATAGAGCAATCCGAGGGTAAAAAGCAGTACAATAGCGGGCAAGCGAAAGCGCCAAGCAGTCCATTGAGCAAGCATACTGCCGCCCAATACGCAAAAAATGCAGAGGATTACGCTTTCGGTCATGACTATCCATCTTCTTGAGGCATGAAGGCTTGGAGCTTACGCAGTCCTTACCCTCATGACTTAAATACATGCTTTACATAGCGCATGCGAAGCCCAAGGAGGATACTCAAAAATATTTTCAGTTTAGCCGAGGTATTTAGGCGGTTACTGTTTCTGCTGTACGTTCCAGCATTGCTGCGAAAAACCCATCTGTTCCATTTTGTTTTGGAGTAAGTGAGAACATCTTAACACCCTTCATGCTTTCTGGCAGCGCAGGGCTGTCAGAAGCAACCAACTTAAATTCCGGGCGGCGTGCTAGAAAAGCTTCAACTTGATGCGTGTTTTCAGCGTTCAAAATCGAGCAGGTTGCGTAAACAAGTTTGCCGCCCGGCTTAACCAGAGACGCGGCTCGGTCCAGAATTTCAGCCTGCTTTACCAGTAATTCGTCCAGATCCTGTTGTGTTGTACGGAGCCGGGCATCGGGGTTGCGCCGCCATGTTCCGGTTCCACTGCAGGGGGCATCGACTAGAACCCGGTCAAACGAACCAGACCGTCTTTTTGCCCATTTATCGCCAGCCTGCAGCAAATGCTGTTCAACATTATGGACACCTGCACGACGCAGCCGCTTTACCGCTCCTTCAAGACGTTTTTCAGAAACGTCACAGGCGGCAATGTGTCCCTTGTTCTCCATCATCATTGCAATGGCGAGCGTCTTTCCGCCAGCACCAGCGCAATAATCTAGCACTCTGGTTTGAGGTGTTGCGCCAAGGATGGCAGCAACTAACTGGCTGCCTTCATCCTGAATCTCCACAATTCCTTCTTTGAAGGGAGAGGTGGAGGTAACGGGCTGGCGTCCATTTAAGCGCAGCCCCCAAGGAGACAAAGGGGTGGCAGCTGCGTGAAGCCCCTCACGTGCGAGTGCTTTCTGTGCTTCGGCGCGGGTCGTACGAAGCATGTTGACGCGCAGGTCAAGCGTTGCTGGCTCAGAAAGGGCCGCAAGCTCTTCCTCCAGCGCATCACCAAATGTCTCCTCAAGTTTTGGCAGAAGCCAGTCAGGCAGTTCAAGCTTAACGGCCTGCGGCATATTTTCGTCGAGAAGAGTTTTCCCTTCTAAAAACTTAATAATGTCCTGCTCAGGCCGCGTCAGCGCGCCGGGCGCAAAGCGTCCTTCTGCAAAAAGCGCTGCGATCTCTTGTGTGCTGACACCCTTGAAAATCAGGCTGGAGGCCGCCAGTAAACGGGGGCTCAGCACTGCTTTTTGCTGCTCAAGATGCCAGCCTAGTCTGCGCCATGCGCGCATAATGTCCCAGACCAGACCGGAGACTGCCCGACGGTCCCCTCCCCCAATGTAGCGCCGTTCACGGAAAAAGCTGTTCGCTACGGCATCTGCTGGCTTACGGGGGGCTGCCTCCATGGCAGTAAGAAGATCAATGGAGGCAGCAAATCGGGCAGAAGGTGTCATGATCTTTTTTCAGTCCCGACGGTAGTTCGGTGCTTCGCGCGTGATGGAGACATCATGCACATGGCTTTCACGCAGACCGGCACCCGTAATACGACGGAAGCGCGCACGTTCCTGCAATTCCTTCACTTCGCGGGAACCTGTATATCCCATTCCGGCTTTCAGGCCGCCCACTAATTGATGAATAACAGCAGCCATTGTCCCCTTATAAGGCACGCGGCCTTCGATCCCTTCAGGAACCAGCTTCAGGGAGTCCTTTACTTCCTGCTGGAAATAGCGGTCGGCAGATCCGCGTGCCATAGCGCCAAGGCTGCCCATGCCGCGGTAGGATTTGTAAGAGCGCCCCTGATAAAGGAACACTTCACCCGGAGCCTCTTCCGTGCCAGCCAGAAGTGAGCCAACCATCACGACGTCGGCTCCGGCCCCGATCGCTTTCACAATGTCACCCGATGTACGGACACCGCCATCAGCAATGGCCGGGATACCTTTTTCATGACAGGCAACAGACGTTTCAAGAACAGCCGAAAACTGCGGAACCCCTACACCGGCCACAATACGGGTGGTGCAGATAGAACCGGGGCCAATGCCCACTTTCACACAGTCAGCACCCGAGTTGATGAGGGCTTCAGCGGCTTCCGGCGTTGCAACATTTCCCGCAACAATCTGAATGCTGTTATCAAGCGCTTTCAATCGTTCAACAGCGCGCAGCACGCCTGATGAATGACCATGGGCGGTATCAACAACCAGAACATCCACCCCTGCCTCCACCAGCAATTTTGCGCGGCTAAAACCATCTTCCCCCACGCCAGTCGCCGCTGCACAGCGTAACCGACCAAGGCTGTCTTTGATGGCAAGCGGGTAAGCAACTGCTTTATCCATGTCCTTGACAGTAATAATGCCAACGCAGCGATCCGCTTCGTCCACAACCAGCAATTTTTCAATGCGGTGTTTATGCAGAAGCTGACGTGCCGTATCAGCATCCGCGCCGTCTCGCACTGTTACCAGACCATCACGCGTCATTAGCTCGGAGACACGCTGGGTAGGGTCAACAGCAAAGCGAACATCACGGTTGGTGAGAATGCCCACCAGTTTTTGGGATGCAGGCTCAACAACAGGCAGGCCGCTGATACCGTTGCGCTGCATGATTTCGCGCACTTCGGCCAGCGTCTGTTCTGGGCCGACGGTAACAGGATTAACAACCATCCCTGATTCAAAGCGCTTTACGCGTCTTACGTGTTCTGCTTGTTCTTCAGGGGAAAGATTTTTGTGAATGACGCCCAAGCCGCCCTGTTGCGCCATGGCGATAGCCATCTGATCTTCCGTCACGGTATCCATAGCGGCAGAAATCAGGGGGATGTTCAATTCAATGGAGCGTGTCAGACGCGTACGAACTGAGGTCTGGCTTGGAACCACCTCAGACGCGGCAGGAACTACCAGAACGTCATCAAACGCCAAGGCTTCAGTAACGCGGCTGTAGGGGGAAGAAGTCATACAACGGGAACCCTTGACTGGAGTGCGATTGGGTCACCCGATAGCAATGTCATGCCTCAGGTCACCTGACCATTGGCGCTTCCTCATATGGCGTTGGCATCATAAAGGCAAGAGATTTGGCACAAAATTGACACGTTTTTTCCGACTATAAACTGCCTTGAAAGGCTTGGTCAGCCTTACGGTGAAAGGCGACCCGTTTTCAAAGCACGACGAAAGGCGTCCAAGGTTTCGTCGCTGACGAAATGCTCCATTCCTTCCGCATCCATGCGGGCCGTCATGGAATCTATCCCCAGAGCCAGAAGAAATTCTTCAACGATCCGATGACGTGCCCTTACGGTTTCTGCCAGAGTTTCCCCTGCTTCTGTTAAGAAAACGCCGCGATAAGGTTTGCGTGTTACAAACCCTTCGACCTCTAACCTGCTGAGCATCTTGGCGACAGTAGGTTGAGAGACCCCTAATCTGTCAGCAATATCGACCTGTCGGGCCTCTCGTCCTTCGGCAATTAGATCGTCAATTAGTTCGACATAGTCTTCTATCAAAACATTCCGACGTGCCTCACGCGCATGGCGAAAGCCTTCACTTTGGCTTTCAACATCAGGCAGAACAGGCAGGCGCTGTTTCAACAGTAAGATCCTCGCATGTCATAAAAAGTCTTTGCTCAATGGCTGTCGCTATAGCTGAACCAGTCTATGAGGAAAAGCCGTACAGTCTTTAGCAGAAAAATGCCTGCGGATCGCCCATCTATTGAGAGGGTGATTTTTATAGCCTATTGCATATTTCTTTGTTTCTGCTTTATGGTTCTATGCAATATTTCACGATGAAGCTTTTTCTGTGCCATGATTAATCGTCAGGACCTTAATAATCGCTCCCGGCTCGGTGGCGTCTTTTCTGCGGCTAACGACGCTATAAGCTTACCTGAAGCCCATAGTTCAGTGCGTATCCCAGAAAGTGCGTCGAAGTTTCGACGGTTTCTGGCGTTTGTCGGCCCAGGCTATATGGTGTCGGTCGGTTATATGGACCCAGGAAACTGGGCGACCGATCTGGCTGGCGGCGCTCAATTCGGGTTTACGCTGCTGGCGGTTATTCTTATTTCAAATTTAATGGCCGTCTTGCTGCAATCTCTTGCGGCTAGGCTCGGCATCGCAACGGGCTATGATCTGGCTCAAGCGTGCCGCGCCTACTTTCCACGCGGCGTAAATCTTGTTCTATGGCTTGCCTGTGAAATCGCGATTATCGCTTGTGATCTAGCCGAGGTCATAGGAACAGCCATAGCTTTGCAGTTATTGTTCAATATCCCTCTGGTTCTGGGGGCGTGTCTTTCTGCTTTGGATGCTTTCCTGCTTCTTTTGCTTATGCGCTTAGGATTCCGGTGGCTCGAAGCATTTGTTATCGCTCTTTTAGGTATTATCGCAGCTTGCTTTGCCATACAGATTGTTGCAGCCGAGCCATCTGTCAGAGGTATTCTTGAAGGGTTTATCCCCTCTCCTGTCGTCCTGACCAATTCAGACATGCTTTACATTGCGATTGGTATCGTGGGGGCAACAGTAATGCCCCACAACCTTTATCTTCATTCTGCTTTGGTCCAGACAAGAAATTATGAACGGACCTTGGATGGAAAGCGGGAGGCGATTGCTTGGTCTACGCTTGATAGTACGATTGCGTTGACACTAGCTCTGTTTGTAAACGCTGCAATCCTTATTGTGGCTGCGTCTGCTTTCCATGGAACAGGTCATCAAGATGTCGCAGACATAAGCCAAGCCTACACTCTTATTTCTCCTCTTCTAGGATTGGGGATTGCATCTACTCTTTTTGCTGTGGCGCTGTTGGCTGCTGGCACAAATTCAACTGTGACTGGCACATTAGCAGGCCAGATTATTATGGAAGGCTTCCTGCATTTGCGCATGGCCCCATGGGCTCGTCGGTTATTGACGCGTGGACTTGCCATTGTGCCTGTAGTTTTTGTGACACTATTCTACGGAGCAAAGGGAACAGGGACCCTACTGGTTTTCAGTCAGATCATTTTATCCTTGCAACTTCCATTCGCTGTTATCCCACTGGTCTGGTTTGTTTCCAGCCGTCAGAAAATGGGCAAACTGGTTATATCACACATGACTTCTGTTGTGGCCTGGGGCGTTGCTGGTCTTATTCTTATTCTGAATTTCAAGCTTCTTTATGACACTCTTGTTGGATAGAAACGCTGTATCCTAGGGAAAATATACTCAACGCGGGAGCCTACAAAAAGCAAAATAAGCAACCTAAAATTTTTTGAGTTGAATATGAAACTAAGAAGCATTATCAGTTTGTTGCTCCGCTTTTGAGAGAAACAACAGGGCGGAAGTTTCAGGGTTGTTATTACGCATGAAATTTCTAACTGATTTACTGTATTATCAGGCGCATTCTGCAAAATGAGCCCTATTCTAAGTGCTTCCCTGGGATATGGCTGCGCATCGTTAGCTGCGGTCATAGTGTACTATAGTTCACCTAACCAACATTTGGTCATACCGCCTTTGCCGATTCGTTACAGTTCAGTTGCCGCAATTGGTTTGTTTTGTGCAGCCTATTTTTTATTGAATCCGCGACTGGGAGTTGCGCCTGACATATTTTGTTGTGTCATGGTCGCGATGGCAGTGTGGTCCTTATTGCCTGTCGTCTCTTCGTTTTTTCAGAAGAAATACAGGTCGGCCAAATGAAGCCAGCAGATAGATTCACTATTCAGGGGTGGATGGGAAAAGCATCGGCAGGTCTGGTCCTTGGCTATCTGCTGGCTATTGGTGTTTCAGGCATACTCTCTCGCCTGTCCCCCTTCCCGCCCGATATGGCTTCCGTTCAGTTGAATATGTGGTTGATTGCGCCCGTGTGGCTGGTGGTACTGTCCGCCTGCTTTTTGTTTCGGACAGTTTTACAAGCTTGGCTGTGGCTGGGGAGCCTGAGCGCTGTTTGTTTTCTTATCATTACTGTGGCTGGGCTATGACAATCCGCGCTGATCTTATCCGTCTTTATAAAGAAGTGCATACGTGGGTTGGCATTTGCAGTGGGCTATTCCTTTTTATTGCGTTTTATGCAGGGGCGATAACCATGTTCGCGCCAGCACTGGAACAATGGGAAGTCCCTGCTTCTGTCAAAGCAATGCCACTGAATGAGATTCCAGATCTGTTAAAAGTTGTCGCGGTCTCTCATCCAGAGATAAAAAATAATTACGACATTACTTTAATCGCTCAATCACCCGACTTTGCTTATCTGACATGGCAGAAAGGCGGCGGCCGACATCATGGAGCAGGCAACGGGCAGCGTTTTACAGCAAACGTTCTTCCTGATGGGTCATTAAAAATTACGCCCTTGGTTTCGACGCATGTTAGCCATTTTATTAATGTTTTACATCAACAGGTTGGATTGCCATTAAGCCGAGAATTCGCAATGCCTCTAATGGGTATTGTCGCATTATTGTATGGCCTAGCCCTCGTTTCCGGCGTCATCGCTTTCCTGCCTGGACTTCGTAAAAACATTTTTGCGGTCAGACCGGGTAAAAATAGAAAACGGCAATGGTTAGATATTCATAATGTTCTAGGTGTATTTAGCCTTCCGTTTCATTTGATTATGGCTCTTTCGTCTATCGTTTTTGCTTTTCACGATGTTTTTTATGCGACACAGAACGCTACTATTTATCATCATGCATTAAATAGAACATTTGCCACAGCCGCACCAAAATCTACCGTGCAGAAAAATAATGTTAGCATGATATCGCCGGTAGAAGCTCTAGGTCATGTGACTAGGCTATTTCCAGACTTTACGATCAAATCTCTAGCCCTTAAATCTGGCCGTGACGGGAGCAAATCTATCCAAGTCACAGGATTTAACGCCAAACATGTTATGCGGTCTCCAGAGGGTGGATTTTTAACACTCGACCCATATGATGGGCATGTTATCCAAACTGATTACATGCCCGGCGTGCAGTCAGTAAGGCTGGCGGTTATTACCAGTTTCTTTGCCCTCCATTTTGGAAGCTACGGTGGCTCACCCGTTATATGGGGATATTTTATCCTAGGTTTGGCTGGCGCGTTTCTTTTCTATTCAGGTAATTTGCTCTGGATAGAAAGTCGTAGGAAAAAAGCGGTGAAAAATCAAACCGTTGAGCAAAAGTGCTCAACAAAAATACTGGCAAGTTTGACTGTTGGTGTCTCATTAGGATGCATTATCGGCATATCATCCCTTTTATCTCTGGCCCGCTGGCTCGCTTTATATGGAACACATGCCGCATCTTGGGGGGGAAGTATTTATTATGCCCTTTTCCTTGCAGCTATAACGTGGAGTTTTATTCTAGGATCCGGAAAAAGCAGTTACCAGTTGTTGGCCGTTGCCAGCTTCACGACTGCATCCATTATATTTTATGACGTTTGTGCCTATGCCGGAATTATAAATTCTTCTGCAGAAACCGACTTAACTCTCCCGATTGATGCGCTCGCGCTGATGGGAGCATGCTGCTTCGCTTACTTTAGCTTACGTACATATCGTAAGATGCAGAATTTATCAGAAGACAGTGTCTGGAAACCACAATAAGGGAAAGGTTCCCAGACACCAAAAAAATATAAATCAGAATGTTATGTTATATCATTTTATTTATTCTAAATTTATATGTATGTTATCAGGAAAGAAAAAAGTTCAAGGGACCATTTTTCCGTGCCAATTTTCTATATTTTTCTGCGTGAAAATGCGTTTCTTCCCCTCGCGCTATTAACCACAGCAGTCTTGGTTTCACCCAGCATTTCGGTAGCAGAGACTTCCTTAGAAACTGATACTAAAAAGATTGAAGAACGTGAGGACAAAAAGAAGCGTCCTACGTCTCATCAACCAGAATATGTCACTGTAAATAGCCATATGACAGCCGATGGCACGACAGGTAATCCTGTTGGTGCAGGCTTAATGCCCAAGCAAACGATCGCCAAAAGCCAAAGTGGATTAACGCGTGATTTCATAGCGCGACAAAGCCCCACCCAAAGTTCAACCAGCCTTATATCAATGCTTCCAGGAGTTGTTTATTCGGCTAACGATCCGTTGGGTACAAATGATGATCAACAAGGATTATCTGTCCGAGGGCTGGATCAAACTGAAATTGGTTATCTTTTTGAAGGCATTCCAGCTGCCCCTCCCCTTTTTTTAATGCCTTACACATCTGCCAGTGTTGATAACGAAAATATTCGGTCCGTAACACTAACCCAAGGTTCGGCAGATTCAGCATCTCCTGTTTATAATGCCGTTGGCGGCCAACTAAGTGTGCAGTTAGCAAAGCCCAAAAAAACAGCAGGTGGCTTTCTAAATCTTTCTTATGGCTCATACACCCTTAATCGCGAATTTATCCGCCTAGACAGTGGCGAGCTGGGCCACTCCGGTATGACATCTTTTCTGTCATTTTCTTATAGAAATGCGAACCAGTGGCGTGGAGCAGGAAATAGCCCAAGATTTCACGTTGATAGCCGCATAGTAAAGGAGTGGGGCAATCAGAACACGGCTTCTTTTATCGCGACATTTAACAGGCAAAGGCAGTATTACCTTCGTGCTCCCAATATGTCTCAGTGGCAAACATACGGAACAAAATTTAATTATAGTGAACACTATAAGGAAGGGGATGCCAATTATTATTTATTTCAAGAAAATGCGCGATCTCAGATTTTTCTTTCTTCGCCACTTGATCTATTTTTAAGCCACAATCTTCAGTTTTCGTTAAAACCTTATTTTATTTACGTTTCTGGATATGACGGTTTTGGTACCAACTTAAGTGCAGAAGAAAGCTATCAAGGAAACCAGCCTGCGGGGCCTTTGCAGGCTTCGTCCGCAGCTAATGGTTCCATTACAGCAGTCGCAACGGATACATATAAACAAGCCCATTCCGGTGTCAGTGCTTCAGTAAGTTGGAAAACTAAGAAAAATACTCTTACAGGCGGCATCTGGTATTCCTACTATGATTTTTCAAATCCTTCTCGATATGTTGCAGCAAGCGAAGAAGGAAATGTTTCTAATATGAAGGGATATTATCCGATTTTAACAGCCTCTAATGAACCTTTGTCGTCATACAACTCTCACCTTGTACAACAGACCAACGCTTTATATATTCAGGACTCTCTTAGACTATTCTCTGACAAACTTATAATTTCTGGCGCATTCCGGGCAGTTATGGTCTCGCGTGAGGTAAGTAATTTACTACCGGGGGCCCGCTATAAAAATGGTGCAAGTTATTTTTCTCCTCAACCACAAATTGCACTAAGTTATCAGATCACAAAAAAACATCAGCTATTTATAAATGCAACGACTGGATTTCGCGCACCTTCTGGAATTTCAAATTATAATGATAGATTTAGTATATCTTCTGGAAAACAGACACGAAACGCAACCAGCGATACAAAACCAGAATATTCTATCGGAGAAGAAATAGGGTACAGATACTCTGGTGCAATAAGATTTTCATTTTCTGCATTCAACTATAATTTTACTAATAGACAAATTAATACAACAACCAGTCTTAATGGTGCATTAGTCTCTGAATCCATAAATGGCGGAGGCCAAACGGCACGAGGATTACAAGGAGAACTTGGAACACCAAAATGGCACAACTTGAGTGCTTATGCATCAGGTCAATACATACACGCTACAATAGATAACAATCTAAAGTCAGGAATAGATTATCTCCCCACTAAAGGAAAAAAAGCTATCCGCACACCCTCTCTATCCGGAAGTTTAGGGCTGTCCTACGATGACGGAAATTTATTCGGAATGGTCTCTGTCAATTATGTTGGGCCAACATATTCAACATTTATGAATGATGAGCGCCTAGCCAGCTTTACGACAACAAACATAACTGTTGGCTATCGCTTGAAAAAAATATCTTTTGCAAAAACACCCCAGATTCAATTGAACCTCCTCAATTTAGGTCAGTCTGGGTATTTGTCAGGCGTCAACAGTGTTTCTTTTAATGCAAAATCTGCCAAAGGAGTATTTGGCACAGCAATAACTGGTAAAGCCCCCACCTATTTTGTAGGCGGAGGCTTTGCCGGGGTTGTATCTCTCTCTACCGGCTTTTAGCCTTATCCAGATTGAGATCATAGAAATCCGACCCTAAAGTAAAACCAGTGAAGCCTATTTTTTAGATTTAGGATCAGGTTTGGGTGGCGGCCCTCTGTCTCCGGTTACGCCACTATGCGACGGTGGATCGCTCGCCGGAAAGCTGTCATCTAAGGCCTCATCCAACTTATCATCCTGAATTTCTTGCTTTTTTTCATGTTTTTTATCAGACATGATACACCTCATCTTGAAGATGAAAGAACACCACTTTCTGTATTTTTGTTCTATTGAAAGCGGATATTTATAAAACGCAAAAAGCACAAAAAATTTCCGTATGGAATTAATTTTTTTTGTGCTCCAAATAAGCTTAAATCAACAATTGCGCTAAACCGGGATAAAAATATCTATCGGAAAATACTCTGTGTCTTCTGGGATGTAAAGAGTGCCGGTTTCATCAATACTTACATTGTTCCATAATACCGAAACCCATTCATTTTTGTCTAAATTTTCAAAGCGAATGGTGTTCGTTAGGTAGTTTCTGCAACTTAAATTCATAGGATCAGGGGTTTTAACACTGCTATTAACGGGTGCCAAAATAAGAATTTCCTGTTTTTCATTTTTTCTTAAATAACTAATCAATTTCATTTCATTCTGATTAATGTTCTGAATAGGGATATATGACGATTGTTTGAATAATTTAGTATATTCTTTTCTTATATTCAACAGAGTTTTAATTAGAAACTGCTTTATGTTTCCGTCTTGCCAGTGTTGTGCAGTTTGCTCAAAACTTTCATCAATCAGTAAAGTTGCTTTTCGATCTTCATAATCGACAGGACGTCTATTATCTGGATCAACAAGGCTAAAATCCCATTTTTCCGTTCCCTGATAAATATCCGGGACGCCTGGCGCTGTTAATTTGAGGATTATCTGGGTTAATGAATTTATTGCCGCTATCGGTGCTATTTTGTCAAAAAATGAAGAGAAAGATGATAAAAAGTTCTTATCTTCTAAAATTCCATGTAAAAAATTTAAGCAAGATTTTTCATAATTAGCATCCGGATCTGCCCATGTTCCATGACGTTTGGCTTCCCGTATTGCTTTGATCTGCCACTCTGATACTCTTTTTTCTAAAGTATTCATCATTGTTATTTTTTCTAATGGCCAGACTCCGACAAGAGTTTGATACAAAATAAGTTCATCAACATCATCGGGAGCATAGTTAGTTTTATATTTTGTATTGCATTGTCTCCATTCATTAATTTTGTCATCCCACAATTCACTATGTGCAGAAAGAACCGCTAAACGTGCCCGACTATCTTCACCTCGTTTATGATCATGCGTTGCTGTAGCAAGCATCGCCATAGGTGTTTCCTGCTCCCGCCGTTTCATAGTATTATGAAACTCTTCAACAGAACTTGAAAAAACCTTCGGTTCTGTCCCCACATCGTTACGAGACAAAAGCCTTCCATACCGATAGAAAAGAGTATCCTCTATCGCTTTTGCAGTAAGAGGCGCGCTTAGATGCTCAAATGTTTGCGTTATCTGTTTTGTTTCGGCGTTTATAGGGTTGGATATTTGCGTCACTATCCAACTGAGTAATGGATGAAATCGTGAAGGCAAGTCTTTTTTTGCAGTTTCTATTGCTTGTTCAAGAAATGTATTCTGACTTTTATATTCGGTTTTGACGCGAATATTTTCTGCGTCATCAGAGGCATAGGTACGGTAGATATAAAGATGTCCTAACAAAGACTTTAGCGTTTCGCTTACATCTTTCTTAGTATAATCACGCTGATAAAAATCTTTTCCGGCATATTCGTAAAGTAATGCGACAATTTTATTTGTCGACCCCAAAAGAAGCGTTTCCGCTATTTCATTTTTTACGCGTATGCTTTCTTTTTCGTATCCCTTCCATAATGGGCAGCAATCTTTCCAGATATTGTCTAATGTCTCTTCCCCATCTGGATGATGCAGTAGCAGATTCACTTGATCCAGAAAATCATATCCTGTTGTTCCGTCTGTTTTCCAATTAGCTGGCAACTTTTCGTGGCGCGCTAGAATTTTTTCAATGTAAAGGATATCTCCTTTCAAGGCATCTATTGGTCGTCTATTTTTGCGCTGGTCCATTTCTTTTTTTAGCCAGTTACAATACTGGTCAGGCTGCGTTAAACCATCAACATGGTCAACTCTGAACCCATCAACCAAACCCTGTTCATAAAGCAAAAATGCATAGTGATGCACAGCCTGGAATACAGGCCTGTTCTCAACTTTCAAGGCGACAAGTTCTGTAATATTAAAAAAGCGACGCCAATTGACAGTTTCATCTGCACAACGCCAGCATGCGAGCCGATAATGTTGCTTTTCAAGTAAAGTGTGAAGTCTTTTTTTTCCTGAATCTGTCTTATTATTATAGTAATTTAAGGTTTCTGTTACATCAGGGGAAGTGGATAATTTCTGATTGACGGGAAAGCGATGATCATAATGACTAATAAAAAACTCTTTTTTTTCAGTGTCATAGATTAATTCAATAAGCCCATTTTCCAACGCGTCTCCATACGGTCTATCAAGGAAAGGTAAAAGAACGGTGTTTTCAGGCGTGTGGTCAGCAGTAGACCAATCAATATCAAAAAAATCAGCATACTGAGAAGTGCGCCCATTTTTGAGAACATCATCCCACCAGATATTTCCTGGCCCGACAGCCATGTGATTGGGAACGATATCAAGTATTATTCCCATATGTCGGCTACGTAGCTTTGCTACAAGCTTGCGAAGTGCTTTTTCTCCCCCACGTTCTTCACTAATTTTGTTATAGTTGAGGGTGTCATATCCATGCATCGACCCAGGGCGTGCTGTGAAGAGGGGGGAAAGGTAAAGATGGCTTATGCCAAGAGCATCATAATAATCAACGTGTTCATAAGCGTCATATAAGGTGAAATCTTTATGTATCTGTAAACGCATTGTCGCTCGAACAGTATTCATTTTTTGCCTCGTGCGATTTTTAGAGTTTCAATACGATTAGTTACATTTTTATATTGAAGAGTTTGATCTACCTGTACGGGGTAGCGGTGTCGCCAGTTAGGGTAAGACGCCTGATTGCCTGGTACATTCGGCTGGTCTTCAACACCAAGCAGGTCTTCCATGGGCAAAAGTGCTAGTGGGCCGGATGCTTGTCCAACGCTTTTGATTGCCGCATCAACAACTGTCTGAGCACCATCGGATGTTATTGGCGGCATTTCTGATATGATATTGTCAGAAGTAGACTGAAACATAGCCCAGAGAGCAGCTCGGTCAGAGTGTCGTTTTTCGCGGCAGGTCGTGTCATTGGGAAGATCCGCTCCCATCCACCATCCTGCCACGGTTGGCAGATCGTGTGTGGATGTCATTGCAATTCCGTTATCGGACCATTTTATGGGGGAGAGAAACTGCTCCTTGTCTTTTTTTTCAAACCACATGACATTCATGCCCCAGATACGACGCTCCGCCATTCTGGCTCTAAACCCTTTAGGGACTGTTCCAAGGTCTTCACCAATAACCACTCCCTTGGCCCTAAAAGACTCAAGAGCAAGAAGGTTCTTCAAGTCTTTTTGCGGCATACTAAGATAGGTCCCGTCACTGGAGTTTCCTCCATCAGGAACAATCCAAATCCGTTCCAACCCCATTACATGGTCAAACCGTATGCCGCCGCCAGCTTGGAAGCCGCTGCGAAGCATCGCTATGAATGCATCATAGCCTGTGCGTTTCAATGCACGCGGAGAAAAGGTTGTCAGCCCCCAGTTCTGGCCTTGGGGGGCTAGCAAATCAGGCGGTGCCCCAATGGACGCGCCAATAAGGAAACTATCCTGGTTTGCCCAACATTCAGCCCCAGATGGAGAGAGACCAACAGCGATGTCTGAAATTAGGCCAACAGACATGCTGCTGGTTTTTGCAGCAGAGGCTGCCTCTTTCAAACTTTTAGCTGTTATCCATTGTAAAAAAAGCCAGTAGTAAACTTCTTTCTGGTGTGCTTTCGCAAAATGCTGAACTTCTGGAGTGCTGGGTTTTTTATAAGGTGGTCCCCATGATCGCCAGTTATCACCTCGCGGGCCTCGCAAAAGTTGGTGAGCCTGCAGAGCTTCAAATATTGCGTGGTTACGTAATGCATCGCCTCCGGCGGCTATAAACTCAACAAATTCAGGCGGCAAAGAAGACGCTATATGTTTATCATATAATGCACGCAGTAATTTCAGTTTCAGGGTTCCTGCTTTTTCCCAGTCAATCAGTTTTTCTTTTTGCATTCTTTCAAATGCTACAGCCCAGTCGGAATGCTGCCGGGAAACGCTGTGGATTAACTGCCTAGAGAAACAGACTTCCAAATTTGCCAACAAAGGATTGAAATATCGGCGGCTTGACGGAGAGTAAGGGCTGCATTGTTCAGGATGTAACGGAGATAATGCGTGAATTGGGCTTATCATGAGGGCATCGGCACCAGCATTTCCTATGGAAAGCGCTAGGTCTACAACGCAACCCAGATGTCCAAAACCACCATCATCCTTTTGTCTTAATGCCGGGATCTGTACAGAGGTTCCCCACGCCTTCTGGTTGGCTGTTCGTGCTTTCAAATCCTCACAATGGGTGGGAGCCACTGCCAGCTTTATTGTGTGATGACCGTATTCAAGAATGTGATAGCCTGGAGTATTACAGATTGGACTTAGTAAAAGTCCAGCCTTGTCATGCTTTAGCTTTCCCTCTTGTTTGCTACCATCTTCTTTCTGCAAAACATATGAAGCGGTATTACCATTCTGAAAAGGTAAGGTAACAGCCTCTCCAACCTGTGCAATAATCAACGGGGAAGGACGAGAGGATGTGTTCCCCTCAATAGTATTAAGCAGTGCCTGCAGTACATCAGGGTCAGTTTTATGACTTTTTCCATTGGCATCCTGCCATGTTACGGCTAACCCTGCTTGCCGGGCTGCCGCATGCAGATTGGTTAACGTCGTCATGTTTCCGCACCTTCTCTCAACGTTGCGATTAAGGTTGACGGGGGTATTCGCGTATTTACATCGTGCAAAGATGTATTAGAGCGATAAAGCACAATGCCCTGATAGCCTGACTTCAGTTCTATCGAGCTATTTGTAAAATTTACAAGCAACTCGAGAATACGATCATCCCCCATTTTCCACGAAACAGAAAAAGCCCCTATCCCCCAAATGTGGGACGATAATGCTTTGCATCCAGCAAGCCGCGGACAAATATGTTCCGCTCGAACTGAAAGCAACTCACGGGTTTGTTCGTATAGTTCTGTGTAAGGTTTTTCGCGTTTCTCTTTCCAATTTATGCAGGACATCTGAAATGTATTGGGACTTCCAGGATCAGGTATTTTGTCAGCTTCAGCAATATTGTTAAAAGACTTGAAAGACGCCATTTCTTTTCGTCTTCCCTCTCTCACAATTTTATTTAATTCTTCACTATGACTGACAAAATAAAGGAACGGTGTTTTAGTTCCCCACTCATCTCCCATAAAAATCATGGGAATATGTGGACAAAGAAAAAGAAGGCTTCTCGCGACAGAAAGTTGGTTTTCATCTACCAGTGAGGTTAAGCGGTCTCCAAAGGCGCGATTACCAATCTGGTCGTGATTCTGAAGAAAAAATATGAACGACGTTGGTGAAAGATCCGATGAAACCTGACCTCTTTCACGCCCCGTTGAAGGCATTTTTTCTCCCTGATAGACAAATCCTTGTTCTAGAGACTTCACCAAAGAAGCGGTCGGGTCGTTCAGGAAATTCTGATAGTAACCCTCACTCTCCCCAGTCAAAAGCACATGCAGGGCATTATGGGCATCATCATTCCATTGAGCTGAGTAGACTTCTCTCAATAAATCTGCATCATTATTTTCATTTTCTAAAATAAGATGAATATAGCGTTCAGGGCTGCACTGTGCTCGTATTTTATCTTTTAAGCTACGAAGCCATGATTGAGGAAAAATCGCATGTACAGCGTCTAGTCTCAAACCATCAAATTTATAAACGTTTAGCCAATAAAGAGCATTATCAACAAAGTAATCCTGAACAGAAGGAAGGGTGAAATCTATTGCCTGCCCCCACGGTGTTTGACGATCAGTTCTAAAAAATTCCGGAATGTATTGGGACAGAATATTTCCTTCTGGACCAAAATGATTATAGACAACATCAAGAAAAACCATGATGCGCCGCCCATGGGCGGCATCTATCAGGCGTTTTAAATCATCGGGGGTTCCATAGCTGGACTCTGGTGCATATGGAAACACACCATCATACCCCCAATTTCTGTTGCCGGGAAATTCAGCAAGCGGCATGAGCTCTATGGCTGTAACGCCAAGTTCTGCTAGCTGGTCCAACTGCTGAATAATGGCCTCATACCCGCCAGCCGCCCCAACATGTAATTCGTAAATTACTGTTTCTTCCCATGGTCGTCCGCGCCAATGAAGGGCTCGCCAAGAATAAGAGTTATGATCAATAACCTCGCTTGGCCCATGTACATCCTCGGGTTGAAAGGCGGAGGCTGGGTCAGGAAGGAAATCACCATGGGGCGTTTGGTAAACGTAGCGAGAACCCGGAGCACATTGAAGAGAAATCTCATGCCAACCACAGCCGCTTTTATCAAGCTGAACGGGTGGAGCCTCATTCAGCTTGATATGCAGCTCGGTATAATGCGGAGCCCATATCCTAAAGCGCGTTAAACCATCTTGAGTGTGCCAGGCTCCCCACGTCGGCGGAGAATAGGCTGACTGTGTCATGATCCTCTCCCCTCCAGATTTTCTTCTTGGGATTGGGGCTGGAAAGCCAATAAAACTATAGAATGAGCGCCGACTTCATATTTGGTCATGGATTGCGCCAAGCTTTCTTCATTACGTTCAGGCGTGGCGCTATCAACAATAAACCGCCACTTCCCGCTAGGTTCCGGCAGAACGAAGGTACAGGGCTCGCTGCTTGCATTAAGCATAAGCAAAGTGATGTCCTTGTCGCTGTCTCTCAGGGTTGCACGGCGGAGCGCCAAGACGCGTCCCTCGCTATCCTCCCATTCCTCCACGCTCAAGACAGTGCCATGCGGGCTAAACCACCCGATATCATGTACACCGGGGCTTATTTCGTTGTGTCCATGAAAGTATCGTCCTCGTCGGACAGAAACATGGGTCCGCCTTATGGCCATCAGGCGAGAAACAAAGTCGACCATCTCCTTGCCACGAGGTGTATCCAGTAGAGACCAATCAAGCCATGTTAACGGACTATCCTGACAATAGGCATTATTGTTCCCACTCTGGGTTTGGCCGAACTCGTCTCCCGCCAAAATCATGGGAGTGCCTTGAGAGAGAAATAGCGTTGCGAGCATCGCCCTGCGAATTTTGTCCCGCACATCGACTATATCGGGATTATCAGTTTCGCCTTCTTCCCCCCAGTTGAAACTGTAATTTCCGCTATGGCCGTCCTGCCCGCCTTCACCGTTTGCTTCGTTGTGGCGGTCGTTAAAGCTGACTGTATCCATAAGAGTAAAGCCGTCATGGGACGTCAGAAAATTGACCGAACTCCACGGACGCCTTCCACTATGTTCAAATTTATCCCCTGATCCACTCAGACGGGCAGCGATCTGACCTCTTTGCCCTTCATCCCCTTTCCAGAACCGACGGGCTGTATCGCGGTATACGTCATTCCATTCTACAAAGCCTGGTGGATGATTTCCGGTCTGATACCCTCCGGGGCCAGGGTCCCACGGTTCGGCAATCAGTTTGAGTGTCGAAAGCAGTGGATCTTGACGTAGCACGTCAAAAAATCCCGACCGTGCATCAAAACCATAATCCTCTCGACCAAGGCTGGTGCAGAGATCAAATCGGAACCCATCAATATGAAAAGTCTCTGCCCAGTAACGAAGGGAGTCCGTGACCATTTGCAAAACACGCGGGTGGGACAGATTTAAAATATTTCCGCAGCCGGTGTCATTAATGCAGCATCTTAAATTATCGGGGGCTAGACGATAGTAATTGGCGTTATCCAAACCACGATAGCATAGGGTTGGGCCAAGTTCACTGCCTTCAGCCGTATGGTTATAGACAACATCTAAAACCACTTCTATTCCGGCTGCATGTAAAATGCGAACAAGCATGCAAAGATCTGTTGCTGATCCGTTGGCGATATACCCGGCATAGGGCACAAAAAAAGAAATACTGTTGTAGCCCCAGTAATTAACCAGTCCTTTTTCTTCCAAATATCTGTCGGTAAGAAAAGCGGGCACCGGCATAAGTTCTAATGTCGTTACGCCAAGGTTTTTTAAGTACGTGACAAACCAGTTTTCGCAAAGGGCCGCAAATGTACCCCGTTTGGAAATTGGTACATCCGAACGCAACATGGATAATCCCCGCGTATGGGCTTCCATGATCACTGTTTGTTCCCACGGCACACGGGGGCGCTTGTCATCCCCCCAGTCAAACGCATGGTGCGTCACAACGCTGCGGGGCATATAAGGCGCACTATCACGCCTGTCTTGTGTTAAGTCTGCTCGGGCCGCATTGATACGATAACCAAAAAGGGCATCTGTCCAGGTAAGCCGGCCAGTCATTCCTCTGGCATACGGGTCTAACAGGAGTTTGTGCGGGTTAAAGCGATGCCCTTGCATGGGTTCATAAGGGCCAAATGCTCTGTAGCCATACAGCATTCCCGGTTTTGCACCTGGCAGATAACCGTGCCAGATTTCGTCCGTATATTCTGGCAGTCTGTAACGTCGCGCTTCTTTCCGTGACGACGGGTCAAAAACACATAATTCAATACGCTGAGCATTGGCTGAAAACACAGCAAAATTTACGCCATTTCCGTCCCACGTAGCCCCCAATGGATAAGGGTTTCCGGGCTGTAGGGTATCGGTCCAAATTGTCATGGTTTGTACCCTGTTGGCTTGAGGTAAATCACGCTCAATGGTGGCAAATGGAGGACACAGGACTGGTCATATCCGTGCGATGAAATAGGCTGGGTCATACAGCCCCCAGCGTTTCCCTCCCCGCCTCCACCGTAATCATGGGCATCCGTATTCAGGTATTCCGCCCACCAGCCATCTTGTGGAACACCTACCCGATAATCAGACCGAGCCACGGGCGTCATGTTGCAGATTACAAGGACGGGCGTGTCATCATCGCCATAGCGGAACCACGCGAAAACGCTGTTTTCCGTGTCATTTCCAATCACCCAGATAAACCCGTCCAGTCGTGTGTCTCTTTGATGCATCGCGGGTAACTCTCGATGCAAACGGTTCAGATCCCGGACCAGCGTGTGCATTCCCCGGCCCCACTGCGTGTCGAGCATGCGCCATGCCAGTTCTCCGTGAGGATTCCATTCCTCCCACTGCGCAAGTTCGGCCCCCATGAAAATGAGTTTCTTGCCCGGATGCGCCCACATAAATGCCAGATAGGCTCTTAACCCTGCATAACGTGTCCCGCCTTCCCCAGGCATGCGGGACAAGAGCGAGCCCTTTCCATGCACAACTTCATCATGAGACAGTGGAAGAATAAATTTTTCTGAAAAAGCATAATGAAGCCCAAACAGAATATTATCGTGATGGTATCGTCGCCAGATAGGGTCTCGGCCTACATAGGAAAGGGTGTCATGCATCCACCCCATATTCCATTTGTAATCGAAGCCCAGGCCACCATTCTGGGTTTTGTGCGTAACCCCCGGCCATGCCGTTGATTCTTCTGCAATCATGAGTGAATGCGGCGCATATGTTTTGACCGCATCATTCAGTTCACGCAGAAAGCCAACAGCTTCGAGGTTTTCACGCCCACCATACTGGTTTGGCACCCAATCGTCGCCGGGGCGGCTATAGTCGCGGTAAAGCATGGATGCCACAGCATCCACGCGTAAGCCGTCAATATGATAACGATTTAGCCACATCAAAGCGCTGGCAATCAGAAAGCCACGCACCTCGTTCCTGCCGACATTGTAAATCAGCGTATCCCAATCTGGGTGTAATCCTTCTTTGGGGTCCATGTGCTCGAACAGGCAAGTACCATCGAAGCAGGCAAGCCCATGCAAATCGCTTGGAAAATGAGCAGGAACCCAGTCGAGAATAACGCCTAGCCCTGCCTGATGACAGGCGTCAATAAAGGATGCTAGTTGTCGCGGGCTACCCTGTCGGGCCATGGGGGCAAATAAACCAAGCGGCTGATACCCCCATGATCCGTCAAAGGGGTGAGACATTACGGGCATAAGTTCAATGTGGGTGAAGCCCAGATCAGCCACGTAAGGAATAAGGGTGTCTTTCAGTTCATCCCACGTCAGAACTTGCGTGCCATCTCCACCCGGTCGACGCCATGAACCCACATGACATTCATAAATGCTTAAAGGTGCACTTTCTGTGTGTCTTCTCGCCCGTTGTTCAATCCAATGCTGATCGGTCCACTTAAAAGGAGTTGGATCGGCTATTACAGACGCTGTTGCTGGCGGTACTTCGGACGCGAGTGCAAACGGATCAGCATGTAATGGCAGGCGGCTACCGTCCGGGCCAGTCATATCGTATTTATAACGTGAGCCCGGACCGATACCGGGAATAAATAATTCCCATATTCCTGCATCATGTCGAAACCGCATTGGGTGCCTGCGGGTGTTCCACAGGTTAAAATCCCCAACAACAGAAACACTTCCTGCATTGGGGGCCCAGACAGCGAAGCGAACACCGGGAATATCATCGACCGTGGTGACCTGAGCTCCCATCATGCTCGCAAGGTCACGATGCTTGCCCTCGGCAAAAAGATGCAGATCATGGGCGCTTAACAATGGACCGAATGAATAAGGGTCGGCACACTCCTCCCACCCGTCAGCCCAGCCTATGCGCAATTTATAGAGTGCGTTTGCGGGAATTCTGGCTTCATACAAACCGGCTTGTGCCACGCACCGCATGGCTTGTTCGCGTTGAATACCCGTCCGTGTCCATCGTACCAGCCTCACTTCACGGGCATCGGGCATGAAAACGCGAATTACATCGGATCGCCCCGCTTTATGGCGCCCTAGGAGAGAGAATGGATCACGACAGGAACCAGTCAAAAGCTTTTCAAGCTGGCCCTGCGTGATATCAGAAAGGTCGGACGGAGCCGTTGGCGGCGTCATCAGCAGGAAACCGATCTATCTGGGCCACCATTATAGGGTGGGCATCTAGCAATGATGCGTTGCCGGGACAGGGCGCGACCATGGAAAGGCAAGACTTCAGCTTCTTCAGGGCGATATTTGGTCACCAGTTTACGAAACAAAGTTGCATATTGGGCAGCCGGACGCTGCCATGATACATCCTGAAGAGAACCATTGCGTTGTAGCTGAGACCACAATGCGTTGTCAGAAAACACGTCACAGACGCGTTGCATGATCTCAATAATGGCCTTTGAACCGTGAGGTTCGAACACAAAACCCGTAGCACATCCGGCGGATAGAGCGGCGGCATTTGCATCAATAATGGTGTCCGCTAACCCCCCAACACGGGAGACGACCGGCACAGCGCCGTACCGCAATGCGTAAAGCTGGGTGAGACCACAGGGTTCAAACCGAGAAGGCACAAAAATAACGTCTGCCGAGGCCTGGGTTCTGTGCCCAAGGGGCTCACTATATTGCAGGTTGCAAGCAAAACGACCGGGAAAACGACGCGCAAGATTTCCAAGCTGACGTTCAATCTGTTGGTCGCCACCACCCACTACCACACATTGTAGCGATTTATTCTGCTGCATAAGTGTGGGCATGGCTTCAGCCAACAGATCAATACCCTTTTGATCCGTCAGGCGGCTGACAACACCAATTAGAAGCGCGTCAGCATCACGCGCCAAGCCAAACTCCGCCTGAAAAGCCGCTTTGTTAGACCGCCGCGTGAGGATATGGCCGGATTTATAAGGAAAGTGGATGTCTTTATCTGTAGCGGGGTTCCACACAGATGTATCAACCCCGTTCAGAATACCGCTAAGGCATGATCGTTTGTCGTACAACAAGCCCTCTAAGCCCATACCATAGCCCGGGGTTTGGATTTCACGGGCATAGCTGGGAGAAACCGCGACAAGCCATTTTGCGTAATAAAGTCCGGCTTTAAGAAAACCGATATCTCCATGAAACTCGACGCCCTCACGATCAAAAGATTCTGGAGGAAGACCAAAATTTGATAATTCCGAGACGCTAAACCGTCCTTGAAATGCAATATTATGAAGGGTTTGTACAACCGGAGGCGTTTGGCCAGCCTCAAAATGCAAATAAGCCGCCGTCAAACCGGCAGGCCAGTCATGTGCAAGCACAAGATCGGGGCGATAGCTCGAAACGGCACCACAGGCAATCCGTGCTGCAATACGCGATAGCAGCGCAAAGCGCAGACCGTTATCTTCCCAAGAAAGTCCTCCCTGATTCATGTAGGGGCTACCGGGTCTTAAATAAAAATCGGGATAATCAATAATAAAAAGGAAAGCTCCATTAATTAAGGCTTGATGGATTTTGACTTTGTGACCTAGTTCTTCAAGGTCAATAGTATCACCAACAACTGTACCCTCTTTCAAAGCAGCCATAACAGCAGGATAACCCGGCAGAAGTGTTTTTACCCTAATTCCTTCCGGTTCTAATGCCGCGGGCAGTGCTCCTGTCACGTCCCCTAATCCTCCGGTCTTAACCAAAGGAAAAAATTCTGATGCAACGGATAAAACATCCAGTTCCATTTTATTTTGAAAAATCTGCTGCATCGTCTTAACCTTTCTCGGTTATCGACAGAAGGTTTTCTTTGTTTCCAGTAAACGCAGGTATGAGGCCGAGAGTCAGGGGGTCACGAAAATGTTATAATTGCCTTTATTTTGCTCCATAAAAGCACGCAAACTACCATAATTTATATTTGGTGCGTTGCGGGAAATAAAAAAGACCTACAGGCAGGAACATTTTTTTCAGCAAGCCGTTCGCTTCAAAGTAAGAAATTCTTACTTTCCATAGCGGGGGCAATATTATGCGGCAGGCAGGACAGTCTCAATTTAGAGAACTTCCCTTATTAATTGAAGATTACGCCCTGATCGGCAACTGTCGCACCGCTGCGCTCATTGGGAAAGACGGTGCAATCGATTGGCTATGCGTTCCGCGCTTTGATAGTGCGGCCTGTTTGGCTGCCATTTTGGGTACAGCCCAGAATGGCAGCTGGAAACTGGAGCCAGAAGAGCCTCTCATTTCAAGTAAACGAACCTATCGTAAAGATACCCTTATTCTGGAAACAACCCTTATTACCAGTTCTGGTGAGGTGGTTATTACCGACGTAATGCCGAAAAGAAACGGTGACACCGCTATTATTCGGCAGGTTAAAGGGGTACGCGGAAAAGTTCGGATGCGTTTTCATCTGCGCTTGCGCTTAGACTACGGCATGACCGTTCCTTGGGTCACACACCTACCCGACGAAGAAGGTATTCGCGCTATTGCCGGGCCAGATCAGATTATTATCCGTTCAAGCGTTCCTCTCCATAGTGAGGGAATGAATACAGTTTGCTATTTTGAAGTATCAGAAGGACAAAATGAAGTTTTTGTTCTTCAGCACGCGCCGTCGCACATGCCTGTTACGCCCTCGTTTGACCCTTATGTCGAATTGGCTGAAACAGAGGCATGGTGGCAGGATTGGTCAGCCCACTGCACATATAAGGGGCCATGGCGAGACGCTGTTGTACGCTCTCTTATTGTACTCAAAGCTCTGACATATGCACCGACAGGCGGAATTGTCGCAGCCCCGACCACGTCTCTTCCAGAAGATCTGGGAGGTATCCGAAACTGGGATTACCGTTATTGCTGGTTACGAGATGCGGCGCTGACATTATCCGCTCTGATCTCTTGCGGGTATTATGAAGAAGCACAGGCGTGGAATGACTGGCTACATCGGAGTATTGCCGGGGATGCTGGCCAGACCCAGATTATGTATGGTGTAAGTGGAGAGCGAATTTTACGCGAATGGAATATTGATAATCTGCCCGGTTACCATAATGCCAAACCGGTCCGTATCGGAAACGGCGCAGCAGATCAGATTCAGCTCGATATTTACGGAATTATGGCGCACGTCGCCCAGCTTGGGCGTAATGCAGGTTTAACTCGATCCCCTACCTCATGGGCGTTACAGATTAACTTACTGAATCACCTGGAAAAA
This sequence comes from Acetobacter indonesiensis, assembly GCF_000963945.1. GTDB lineage: Bacteria > Pseudomonadota > Alphaproteobacteria > Acetobacterales > Acetobacteraceae > Acetobacter > Acetobacter indonesiensis. The sequence continues at coordinate 254,020 of NZ_BAMW01000045.1, forward strand.
ATATGGAAAGAGCCAGATCACGGTATCTGGGAGGTCCGGGGTGGAACGCGCCATTTTGTTCATTCGAAAGTCATGGCGTGGCTGGCATTTGATTGTGCGTTAAACGACATGGCGCGTTATAATCTGGAAGGTCCCGCCGAGAAGTGGGAGGCAACGCGACAGGCGCTCCATGCAGATATCTGTAGTTATGGGTTCAATGTAGAAATGGGGTGCTTTGTGCAATATTATGGTGCGTCAGAAGTGGATGCATCTCTTTTATTGCTCCCACTAGTCGGCTTTCTACCCATTTCTGACCCCAGAATACAAAAAACCATTAAAGTTATAGAAGAAAAACTTCTGAAAAATGGTTTTCTTCATCGCTATGAAACTGAAGGAAATGTAGATGGTCTGAATTCAGAAGAAGGTGCTTTTTTGGCCTGTTCGTTCTGGTTGGCTGATGTTTATGCGCTTGACGGTCGTAAAGAAGCTGCCACAGCATTATTTGAGCGGCTTCTAAGCATTAGAAATGATGTTGGTCTTCTGGCCGAAGAATATGAAACGCACAAACATATACAGCTTGGCAATTTTCCACAGGGCTTTTCGCACCTCGCACTCATTCACACAGCATTAATCTTATCTGACACGCTTGAAGACTAAAGGGGCCGCCCGTCAGACACGCATTTCTGATAGATAAACGTGAAAGACACGCCTTCGCTCAGTTGATTAGCGGCGCTTGGGCTGGCATGGTGCAAAGGTTGCGCTTGGGTTTGTAATTGGGCCGTATTCTAAGTCTTTGTTCCCAATCCATGTGTCTCCACTGACCCATATAGGCGGCCCTTATTTCATATGACCACTACTCCCCGGCGTTTTGCTTTGCGTGATGGCACATGGCCTTTGCATCAGAAACTAGACGCGCTTATTGGCCCTTTGACCGATCTTCAGGCTTATCGTCGTTATCTGGTTAGCGTTGGGCAGTTGCGCATGGGGGTTGAGGCATCGCTATCACCAATACAATGGCCATCTTTTTTCGAAAATTGGCGGCCTACCTTTCTTAGCGCCCCGTTACAAGCTGATATGCATGACTTGCAGGTGTCCTGTAAAAATCATGCCACTATTAAGTCCCCCGGCAGTGTCTCTGAATTGCTGGGGATGCTATATGTCCTAGAGGGCTCGGCTTTAGGTGCCAGAATTTTAGTAAAGCAAGCTACGTCTCTCAATTTAACACCCTCATTTGGTGCCCGTCATCTTGCCGTACAGACGGATGTTTCCAACGCATCTTGGCAAACATTTTTAGCTCTGCTGGAAAAGGCTCCTGCTTTTGACGCTCAAGCTGCGATTACCAGTGCGTCAAATGTTTTTTCTTTTGCCGTGAACGAAGTAATGTTCATAGATCACACCGCAGGCATACAGTAATGGTCGAATTTGGTCAGGCTGACCTGAGAAGCTGCGATAGAGAGCCCATCCATATACCGGGAAGTATTCAGCCTCATGGCTGTCTCTTTACCTGTGATCGAGACACTTTTATTGTTCGACGCGTTTCAAAAAATATTTGCGAGTTCCTCAAAACAGAAAATATAACACCTGGAATATTGTTGAATGAATGCTTCTCTTCAAAAGTCATTCACGAAATCCGTAATGCGCTTACGAATAGCCTGTCGTTAAAGCGCCCGTCCTATCTCTTTGGTGTCGAATTTTCGCCTGAATGTATTTGTGACTTATCTGTTCATGTTTCAGACAACGAAGTCATAGTCGAGTGTGAGCCAGCTGGTTCACCAGAGATAAGTCGTCAGTCATTAAGTCATTTACGGATTATGCTTGATCGTATCCGTAATCAGTCAGATATGCAAAAGCTGTTTGACTCTGTGGCACGCCTTTTGCGCGGCATGCTTCATTATGATCGGGTGATGGTGTATCGATTTGACCCTGACTGGTCAGGTAAGGTCGTGGCTGAAGCCCGCTCTCCCGTGCTGGAAAGTTTTCTGGGGCAGCATTTCCCAAGTGCGGACATTCCTGCGCAAGCACGTGAATTGTATCGTCGAGCTCTTATTCGAACGATTGGAGACGTCGGTTATACGCCTGTACCTTTAGATGAGTTACCGGGCTCTCCCCCTCTCGACATGTCTTTTTCCCAATTACGGAGCGTTTCCCCCATTCATTGTGAGTATCTGACAAATATGGGCGTTGGAGCGTCCATGTCGGTCTCCTTGATTGTCGATGGTGAATTATGGGGCATGATCGCCTGTCATAATTACTCCCCAAAAACGCTTTCTTTGGCTGAACGCGCTGTTGTGAAGATGTTTGGCGAGTTCGTGGCGCTGCGTATTGTCGTACTGCTGCGTACGAACCGTTTGCTTGTAACCCAACGTACGCATGCGCTCATTGAAAATTTTTTAAGAGATTCCGTCTCCATGACGGACATGCCCTCTTATCTGCGTGCCAGAATAGCCGATTTGGAACCATTGGTTCCTTGTGATGGTCTGGCGATCTGGGTTGATTCTGAATGGACACAGTTTGGTGTTGCTCCATCTGCTGAGCATGCGGAACATTTGATAGAGTCCGCCCAAAAATTGGCTGGAAGCCATATCTGGCACACCCCTCATCTGTGCGAGACGTTTGATTGGGGGAAAACCCTATTGCCAGATGTTGCCGGGGTTATGATTATCCCGATTTCCCCACAGCCGGGTGATTATCTGTTTCTATTCAGAAAAGAAATTATCCAAACATTGAACTGGGGTGGTGATCCCAAAAAAACGTATAGTAGCGGCCTGCATGGTCCACGCCTGACCCCCAGAACAAGTTTTGCCATTTGGAAAGAGCAGGTTCAGGAACACTCCTATCCCTGGACAACGGATGACATGGAGGCCGCAGGCCTGCTGCGTTCTGCGTTGATTGAGGTCATGGGCGCTTACCACCAGCAACAGCTTAAGGAACGATCAGAAGCGGATATTCGGCAACGGATGCTGAATGAAGAACTCAGCCATCGGGTAAAAAACATTCTGGCTGTCGTGCAGTCGCTTATGGCGCGTCCCGTCCCCAAGGATCGCACAATGCAGGAGCATTTTACGGTTCTGAAGGCGCGTATCAATGCGTTGGCGCGTGCTCATGATCAGGTTGTGCGGGCTGATGGCGGCGGCCTTCTTAGACCGTTAGTTGAAGCTGAACTTGAACCTTACAGGCTTGAATCTGGTACAGTGTCGCTTGTTGGCCCCGACCTCTGGCTTACGGGCCGTGCTCTTTCTGTCATAGCTTTGGTTATTCATGAGCTTGCGACAAATGCGGTAAAATATGGGTCATTATCCCGTCGTGAGGGGCGTATTTATGTCGAGTGGAAACTTGATGAAGATGCAAACGAATGGGTGCTGACATGGCAGGAACTCGGGGGCCCTCCTGTTGCTGCATCAACCCGAAAGGGTTTCGGATCTGTCTTGATCGATCGCGCTATTCCGCATGAATTAAATGGTCGTGCGAAATGTGAATTTCGAACCGAAGGCCTTTTCATTCGTCTTAGTCTTCCAAGGCATCATGCAGAACTCGTTGTGAAGGAGGCAATCAGCATGCGGAATGTAGAAACAGAAACGAGCGGTTTAACAACAGACAGCAAGCTAACCAGTTCTTCTGTGCTGATTGTTGAAGACCAACTTCTTATTGCGATGGATATTGAGCAAGCATTGACTGAAAACGGTGTGGATACCATCCGCACAGTGTCATCTGTTTATGAAGGACTTCAGGCCATAAACAAGCAGAAACCAGATATTGCGTTACTTGACTTCAACTTGGGCGATGAAACCTCTGTCGAAATTGCCAGTAAGCTTAAAGAGAAAAATATCCCGTTTCTGTTCGCCACAGGATACGCTGACCGTACAATGATACCGCCTGAATTTCAGTCTGTTCCTGTTGTGCGTAAGCCGTATGCAGTACAGACTGTCATTCATGAGATGGAAAAGTTACTCGCTCACGCTTAGGCGGGTAAATAAGGTCAAACTTTATCAGGAATTCTGACCTTATTTATTTCACTGACAAATATCAGGTGTTATGTGGCGAAATGGTCTGAAAGCCATATGTGCGGTAAGATGGCGTAACACGGCCATTTTCTACCTGCACAACCATATACCCCTCGGGTGTGCCCAGACGGGTTCCATGCCACCAGTTACCGGAAACGGCTCCGCCGGTAATATAGGGCACACCATGCCACTGGACTGTTTCTAGAACGTGGGTGTGCCCCTGAAAGACGGCCAGAACATTATATTGGTCAAAAAGATCGACAACTTCCCAAGCATTGATTACCCGAATACCCATATGTTTGGGCGCTTGCTTGGGCGGCGCATCGTAGTCTTCCATGGCCGTTACTAACGGGATGTGGACAGACACGATAACGGGGGTGCCTACTGGCATATGCTCCAGATCCTGACGCAACCAGTTCAATTGAGCTTCGTTTATACGCCCTTCGTAGGAGTGATCGTCAGTAATTCCGATTGAATCCAAAACAATAAAGTGAACCCCTTTATGGTCAAAAGAATAATACGTTGGCCCAAATCTGTCCTGATAGAATTTTTTTCCATAAAGCGGGTCAGAAGCGAGAACATCGCTCTCGTTATAAATTCCCATACAGTCATGATTACCGATGGTATTATAAACCGGAAGATGCAGTGTTTGTGCTGTTTCTGTATAAAGATCCCGTAAAGCAAGAGAGCGTGCCCGTGATACTTTCATGGAATCATAGACGTGATCTCCCCCATGCAGAGCAAAATCAGCCTTTTCCTTGCTCGCTTGGACGAAGCAATCGTGACATCCAACGGCAGCATTTAACTCAGGTTCAATATGAGTATCCGTTATAAACAGAAAATTAAATGGCTCATGCGGTTTCAGTGGTGGTCGTTGAGGCGCTAATGCAAATGCGGGTCTTTGGCTAAAGGTTGTTGCCGTAACCAGCCCCGCCACACCAGAGTTGCGAAGAAAAGATCGTCTTGAAAAATGCTTTATCATGGCGCTCTGGTGCTGTTTGTAGGGATTATTTTTTACAGTAGAATAAGCATAACAGAGCACAATTCTTAGAAAATGAAATTTTTATGAAATAAGAATGGAAATCATGAATGGAGAAATTTCAAATAGACTTCATCCTTAATTATATAGGCTGTTTATTTGAGGCATTATCAAGAATCCCATCCTATCTTATCCGCTACTCGTCCCCATGCAATCCGGCCCGCAACCCCCATTTTCCATGCAAAATGTCCTGCAATAGGCTTCACTGACGTGGTCGGAAATAAGGGAGCCTCCTGCCCCATTATAGAATGAGCTATATTCTTTCCCATCACAGTTGCCATAGCAACGCCACGCCCATTGTACCCCACGCATGCGATCAGTCCGGGCTCTGGTTCATGCCAGTGTGGATAGTGGTCAAGGGTCACTGCTAATTGGCCATTCCAACCATGGCTCCACCCTACAGTTTTCAAGGCGGGCCATAAATGAAGGGCTCTTTGCATTAAATAAGGAAAAGCCGAGGCACCATTTAGAGCGTGGGAGTAAGATCTTCCTCCCATCAGAAGGCGTCTTTGCGTGTCAACACGATAATATGTGGTGATCTGACCAAGCTCATAAAGCACTTCATGTTGGTTCAATATCTGTTCGGCCAGACCATCCGGCAACGGGGTGCTGGCCACAATACCGCTGAAGACGGGCACAACAGATCTACGCAATTTATCCCAACTGTGGTCGGTATAGCCATTTGTTGCAAAAACAACCTGTTCTGCAACAACTACGCCATCATGCGTCTGCACATGCCATTTATTGTTCTCTCGTTTGAAGGAAAGCACGCGTGTCTCACCGTAAAGCAAAGCGCCAGCCTGTACCGCAGCCTGTGCAAGACCCCGTGTATAAGACAAAGGATCAAGTTGTCCCCCTCGCCTGTCTAACATCCCGGCGGAATAGGTTGAATTCCCCGTGCGGGCCTGCATTTCATCAGGCTCCAACCACTCAACCGGCCAACCGCGAGCTAGACATTCTTCGGTAAGTTTACGTAGAGCGGGTAATTGAGCTGGAGCCGTAGCCGCACGGATTGTCCCACCATTTTGCGCATCACACTGAATGTTATGTTTCTGGATAAGATCAAAAACAACGGCGGGTGCATTCCATGCTGCTTCAACCAGTTTTGGGCCTAGAATAGGCCCAAAATCCTTTTCAACATCAGAGGGTAATGGTTTTAACCCGGGATTAACCTGCCCGCCATTGCGTCCTGATGCTCCCCAACCTGGCTGTTGGGCTTCTAAAACCACCGTAGATCGACCACTCTCTGCAAGATGAAGAGCCATTGAAAGACCCGTTATGCCGCCACCAATAATAACAACATCTGCATGCTTTTCTCCCCTTAATGAAGGGTAGGCAGTGCCCGGACCATTATCAGCAGCATACAGGCTACCAATCCTTCTCATTCTGCGGCACCAAAACCGATAATTGCTTTGATTTCCAGAAAGTCAGTTAGCCCAAAGTCACTGCATTCCCGACCGTTTCCAGATTGGCCGTATCCACCAAATGGTGCTGCCACAGTCCACGCGGCTCCATTGATATTTACATTCCCGGCCCGCAGACGGCGCGCAACAGAGCGGGCATGCGTCAAATCACCAGATTGAACATAGGCAGCCAAACCGTAAGGCGTATCGTTGGCAATCGCGATGGCATGGTTTTCGTCATCATATGCTAAAATTGACAGGACCGGCCCAAATATTTCTTCACGCGAAATAGTCATTTGCGGTTCGACATTGCCAAATACTGTCGGCTTTACATAATATCCGGTCTCAAGCCCCTCAGGTTTCCCTAAGCCACCAGTCACGAGTGTTGCGCCCTCTTCAATCCCTTTACTTATAAGGGCCTGAATGCGTTCAAACTGAATGTTGCTGACGACTGGGCCAAGTTGCGTGTTTTCATCCGTGGGGGAACCAAGTTTAAACGTTTCAGCCATTTCCTTCGCAATGGCCATGGCCTGTTCCATTTTTTCACGCGGTACAAGCATACGAGTGGGCGCATCACAAGACTGTCCGGAATTACTGAAGCAGCCTTTAACACCCCGCTTTACGGCATCTTCAAAATCAGCATCAGGAAGAATAATGTTTGGTGACTTTCCTCCAAGTTCCTGATGCACTCGTTTGATCGTATCAGCCGCTAATTTAGCAACCGCTGCACCGGCTCGTGTTGACCCTGTAATTGACACCATATCAATATCAGGGTGACGGGCTATTGCTTCACCAACCCCAGGTCCGTCACCATTTACCATATTATAGACACCGGCGGGTAACCCTGCTTCGTCAATAATTTCGCTAAAAACTAAAGCGCTAAGCGGTGCAACTTCGCTTGGTTTCATAACAAGAGTACATCCAGCGGCCAATGCAGGTGCCACTTTGCACATGATCTGGTTCATCGGCCAGTTCCACGGCGTTATCAGCCCCGCAATCCCTACTGGCTCCCGCGTGATGAGCATATCTCCCCGTGGCTCATCAAACACGTAACGCTTCAACGTAGAGATCATTTCTTCCAGATGAGCCATGCCTGCCCAAGTCTGACTGTCCCGTGCACGGGCAATCGGTGAGCCCATTTCCAAAGAAATTGCCTGAGCCATATCTTCTGAGCGTTTTTTATAGACTGTCAGAATACGTTCCAACATGGACAGGCGTTCTTCGCGTGAGGTAATGGACCACGCAGGAAATGCTTTCCGTGCCGATGCTACAGCTCTGTTCACATCTTCAGCGTTTCCAAGCGCAATAGTGGCGCAGACCGTTTCAGTAGCCGGGTTGATGACATCCAATGTTGCCGTGCTAACTGGCGCAATCCATTTTCCATCATAATAAAACTGCAAAGCATGTGACATGGTAAGTCTTTTCCTCATAAAAAAATATTGGGATCGACCATACGATAATTTGTTGCGATAGTGATGCGAACAACAAGGACTGAAGAAGAATGACAGCTTTGATTCTGGCGCAGGCTGCGCTTTGGGGCACGGTGCTTTTGACTGTCGCTGTGGTACTGTTGTTGCTTCAACGGGTTAGAGCATTGTATCGCAAAATTGCGCCTTTGGGGGCGTTGTCGCCAGTTCAGCCGACCACCAGCATGCTGGACACCCATAATCTGGTCACGCTTGCTGGAAACGAAATCAGTATTGGCGGGACCAGAGGAAACGGACGAAAGCTGCTTCTTCTGTTTGTCTCTGGAACGTGCCTCGTGTCGCAGAAAATGGCCTCGATCACGCAGGATTTCTGTAAACGGGAAAACCTCGACCTGTTTTTTGTCGGCGATGATACCCCGGCCGCTCAACAAGCCGCTTTGCATACTTTGGGAATTGAAGCGTCCAGCATGATCAATACCACCAGTATTGGTAAAATCCTGGGGGTTGATCGGGTTCCTTTTGCCGTATTGCTTGCCGCTGACGGGACGGTTGAAGCGCGCGGGCTTGTTAATAACCGAGAACACCTGGAAAGCTTGTTGAGCGTCATGGAAACCGGGCATAGCTCTATTCAGTCCTACCTTGACGCCCATCCTCATGCTCTTTCACCCTCTTAACGGGGGCATTGCGCTGCGGCGCGCGATAGAACTTCGGCCCGTAACGCCAGCAGATTAGTCGTGGTTATAGGCTGAGCCCGTAGGGTATGTATCTCTGCTGCTGTAAACGGTTTCGTGCCAGCAGGTGTGCTCTTTCCGCCCATACGGAAAAGAACAAAATTCATGACATCCGCTAGCTCCTGATCATCACGGATCAAGGACATGGAAACCCCGGGAACACGCCCAATATAAGCCCTGCCCTCTGTCGAGCACGTAAACGTACCTACATGATCGCGGAGTAACGGAACGAAGGTTCGTGTCGATATCCCCTCAATACCATGGCACCCGCCGCAGTGAGTAAGGTAGTTGGTTGTTGCGTGGTCAAGGAGAGCCGCATCTGATGTGCAGGGGAAAACCCCGCACACCAAAGCTGTAAGACCTGTTAGTGCCCGTTTTTTTAACAAGCACGCTAGGGGTGATAGTTGGGAGAAAATAGTCTTACGGAATAGGATGTGCAGCATTCAAAGCATTCCGTTCAGCCTGTATTTCTGAACCTTTTTTCGGAGTTGAACGTGCCGCTTTAATGTCATCCGCTGTGATGGTCGGTGTCGGCTTGCTGTCGCTCAGGGAAGCCACGTAAGTCAGAACGGCAGCAATGTCATCATCAGACAGGGCTTTCAGTGACGGCATGAAACCGGCATAGCTGACACCGCCAGCCTGAATGGGGCCGTGCAGTCCATTGAGGACAACATCTGCCAGATATTTTTTCCCTTCCGGGGTCGCTGCAATTTTATCAATCCGGCCTTTCAGCACTGGAAACTGGCCTGGCATCCCTGCCCCACCGGCCTGATGGCAGACAGAGCAGTTGGCGTTATAGACCGCAGCACCATCTGATGCTGCATTGGCAGAGCCCGCCAGAACCTGGGCTACAGCCGCTACGCCAGCAAGAAGAAGAAGGCTACGTTTAATCATGATGCATTTCCAACAATTACAGATGTAGAACAATTATAGATTAGCGCACCTGTGCCAAAACACCAGATGATATCGTTATTCGCCTGCGGTCGATAACTTGGTTGATCACCTTCTGTGCCAAGGCACATGGGCTGGCTACACGCATCCTGCCCACAACAATCTCGATACGCAACAAGGTAGGATTGGCCATCACCGGGGTTAAAACACGTCCCAATCCAAGACGTTGGGGAGGGACTTGTACCCGGCGGGCAGCTATGAACACCCCCGCCGCAAGACGCGCAGAGATAGCCATCAATGGCGCAATAACGCCAGTAGTTGCAGGCTGTAGGGTCTTTCGTTTGCGCCTCAGCAGCGAAAGGCGTCGGTGCTTTGAATTTCGGTGCTGGTTTTGAAGGTGTCGCGGCAGATGCCCGCATGACAGGTAACGTCGGCACCAATGCGCCGAATGTTGCCCAAGCGCCTGCACGCCCCAGCAGGCTACGCCGAGAACTGCGACTGGCGACATGCCTTGTCAGACGTTCGACTGCACGATCAAGTAGATTGCGTGACTGCGATTCTTTTTCACCACTCGTGTTTGCACGCGCAGACACATCAGACAGCAGCATGGAGTGACTCCTTTATTTGGGGTAAGCGTGCCTGCGGCAGCGTAGCAACAAGAGTTTCAATTTCGCGGCGGTTACTGGCGACATCCCGTGCAGTAATTACACCGTCTTGGCTTAGCACTACTATGGTCGGAAGACGGCCAATTTGCATCAGCAACAGCAACTCATTACTGATTAAAAGCGGCACGCCATTCAGTGCAGTCCGGTTAGCCATAGCCACAAGAGCAGCAACCTCTCCCTCACCAACGAGAACAAGATCAATGTTGTTTGCCTGTGTAACAGATTGAGCAAACGGCAATGCGCGTTTGCATACTGGACAATCTGCAGACACAAACATTAGCAGCATAGGTCTGCCACCAGGGTTCGTCCCACCAATGCGGAAGGGGGTATCCTGCACAGTTCGGGCTGTAAGCTGGGGAATAGCTTGCCCAACCTGTAAGCCAGCCAGGACAGGTTGTAACCCTATAGGAGCCAACCGTTCGTGCAGTACACCTATTTGGCGTGCCAACACAAAAACAGCCAGACCTAATGCCAGAATACAAACTGTTAGAAAAAGGGTTGAGACAGTCAGAACTGTAAGCATCAGCCCCGAACCTCGTTACCAGTAAGGGAGATTGTCGCGACAGAAAGCAGAAGAAGGGTAACACCAACCAACAAGCCTTCAGCGCACAATATGAGTGATGTGGGCTGTCCGCACAATCCAACCATGAAAACCAGAAACGCCAGAAAAATGTTACGGCCTACTGACGCCCACGACAGATGGCTTTCAACGCCGGGAATACATCCGCAAGCCAGATTAGAACGGCCCCGCCCAACATTGATCCCCATTGCTACAGCGAAAAGCAGGAGTAAGGTCGCCGACACACACCCAGCAAAGGCTGCTGCGGCACCAGAAAACAGCCAAATGCCTAACACACATTCAACTATAATGATGGAATAAGCAGCCGGGAATGCCGCACCAAGCGGTAAAAGCCGATACGCTGCAATATCTGATGCAAATTTGGGTACATCAGCCGCTTTTCCTAGGCCAGTGAATAAAAACAATGCGCCAAAAGCACCACTGCCTATTGCCCCACCCATTTGTAACGGAAGGCTTTGCATCCTCATTCACCCAAGGCAACGGTAAAATAAAGATCATCACCCAAGTGCGGCATCTTATGAATCTGCTTGCCGGTTTTCATGTCCCAAATGAACAAATCGCCAGCATTATCATTGGTGAAAAGCAGTGGCTTGTCATCTTGTGTAACCCCAACCATGCTTGCTGGAACAGGCAGCTTGATACGGCGGATTAGTTTATGACTAGCTGTATCAAGTTCCCAAATTTCAGTGCCGGGCTTTTTATGCGTCCAGAATGTACCTTCATGCATGAGTACAAACAAATGGCCGCTCGCATAATGAAGCGCGGATAATTGCCACCCGCCAGGACGCCATGTTTTGGCAAAGGGGGCTTCCGCTGCGGGCGCTTTTTTCATGCCTGCGGCTTCCTGTATGGACCATGCAGGTTCAATTTTACTGTCGGCAGAAAGCGCTGTCGGATAAACAAGGCCACTATAGGAGATAAACCATGTCTTTCCATCGGAACGACGTGTGGGGCTATGTTCAAAAACGGCGTCTTTTTCAGGGTCAAAAAAAGGCTTGGTATGGGTGACATCTGCCTTGCCGGATTTCAGACTGACGTTGGCCAGACCACCATCCGCACAGATTGACGTGAAACCGTCATTCCCCCAAGGGTAAGCAAGCGCACACCCAGGCAGATCGACAGTCTGGCTGACTTTGTGTGTCGCTGTGTCAATGACATGCACAGCATTGGTTGGCACCATGGAAAAAATATAGACCCTGCTGCCATCCTGATTAATAGCGAGATCATTTTTCTTGGGTGTAACCAAGGCTCGACCGGGCAAAACCTCATCATTCGTAATTGTTAACGTCTGCGGATCATAGGCGGGAAGAAGATCAAGTCGATCTCCCCGATTACCACGAGACCAAACTGTTTCGGCAACGTAGAAGGCCCGCCCTTTGGGGTCTTGAACCACGTTGGCATTATAGGCTGCCTGTACCATTCCCAGCAGTTTGCCTTGATCAGCATCGACAACGTAAATTCGACCATCTTTGGCATGTGTGCCTGCTGTATCCTGCACCAGAATACGATGCGGCGTTACAGGAGAAAGCTTGATAATATCGCTTTCTTCCTCCTGCACTACAGGTTCATCTGCCCACGCTTTAACTGAGGCCACAGAGGACGCCCCGAGGGCCAGCACACCCAGCATAAGAGCCGCCTTGCCGGAGCGAAAAGCTGTGGAATAACGCATAAAGTCAAACTCCTTGCCTAATAGGGCAGATAAACAAGCGGACCGGCCACTGTGTTGAAAAAAGTGTTTCATTCTTTGAAGCCGGATGCAACGCCATTGATACGAAGTTTTATCAATCCGCCCAAAGTAATCAAAATCAGCGCAACAACACCTGTTGCCAGCTCGTTCCGTGTTTCAGGTTTGATCACCATTGCCAGCAACGCACCAGCAAGAAGCAGCAATGCCAACCACCCTTTCCATGCGGCTGTCTGATAGAGTTTCAGGCGGGCGCAGACAATCATCATATTGTAAAACATGATGAATGCGCCGGTGGTCGCAACCAGAAAAGCAAAAACAATACCCGGCGAAAAGATAGCCGTTGCTGATACCAAAAGAGCAACCCCGGCACTGGCCAGTACAGCACGACGGGGTAAATGAGCATTGGGTGCCATGGCGCACAGTATAGAGGGAGCATCGCCTCGTTGCGCCATTTCATAAACAACACGCGACGTCGCATACAGCCCTGAATTGAGGGTAGAGAGCGTGGCTGATAAAATAACAATGCTCATACCCATACTGGCATAGGGAATATGAAATTGATCAAGAACCATAAGGAAGGGCGAAAAGCCCCGCACATTCTCTGACCATGGAAAAAGACACAGCACGAGAAGGATAGACGTCAGGTAAAAAACCAGTAGTCGAAGTGCAACTGTACGAGTTATTTTTGCAATATTCTGATCAGGATTTTCTGATTCCAGTGCAGCAATAGTCGCAATCTCGCTGCCGGTCATGGAAAAGAGAACGGTGGGAATGGCTGCCAGAAAAGCAATGCCTCCCAAAGGCAAAAATCCGCCATGCCCGAAAATATTATCATGAACAGGAATGGGATGTGTGCCCAACAAATAGCACCCAACACCGACGAATAGACAGATTGCTGCAACCTTAATCATGGCAAACCAGTATTCAAATTCACCATAATTTCTGACGGATAGCAGATTGATACCTGTCATAATGCTCAGGATAATAATCTCAATAACGCTATATGGAAGAGGAACGTAAGGTACCAAAAGGGAAGCAGAGGCAATGACTTCAACACCCAAAGTGGTAACCCATACTACCCAGTAAACCCATCCAGCCACAAAGCCGGGTAAAGGCCCCAGAGCATATCTGATCTGGCTGATAAAAGATCCTCGGCCAGGCGCATGCAACGCAATATCACGAAGCATCATATTCACCAGAAAGACGATAAGGCCGGACAGAACGTATGAAAGCAGAACGCTGGGGCCAGCGGTCAGAATTGCGCCGGACGACCCAATAAACAGCCCCGCGCCAATGACCCCTCCAAGAGAAATCATGGTAATGTGTCGAGGACGCAAACTTTGTGCAAGTTGCGGGTTTTTCGGATCAATAGCTTCGATACCAGAGGGGGGCAGTATCGTAGATTGATTACGATGCCCTGTCACAGGGTACTAGCCCCTGGTGTTGCGGACACAAACGGGAAGGTCTGTCGTGCCAACAACTCCGTGACCGCTCGATGGGCTTGCTCAAAAGCCGCATCCGTATGTGGACTGGCACCAGAATCAGAATTGGCGATTGCAATCCGCCCAAAAGGTTTACGCGCCTTTACGCATGGACGTTCCGATGTTTCAGTAAAAACCCAATCAAGAGGGTCGTAAAGGCTATTGTAAGTGTAGGCATATCCATGCGGCCAACGGTTAACCGTAATCGCGGCAATATCGGTATCTGCATTAAAACCGCCACTACCAAGGATACGCTGCAACTGCTGCCGCACTTCTTGTTCAAACTGTTCAAAAGTAAGGCCTAACAAAATGGCTCTACCCGCGCGATGCTGATCCCGTTTTGAAAGCCCCGGCACCCCGAAGGTTTTTATCAGCCGCACAACAATCGGAGCGCTAGGGTCTGTCGGCGCTTTCAATTTTCCCAATGATACCGGTTCTGCCAGTTGAACTTCCTCAAAAAACATTCCCGGACATAAAATCTCTGACACTCCGAGTTGCTTGAAAGCCTGCCAGTTTTTTATAGCAACATTCACATAGGCGATTGGCCCCTTCACAGCGTAACCGAGCGCATCCTTCTGGTCTTTTGGTAAGCTGGGGACCATGTATGGAATAATCATATTCCAGCAGGCCAAAACCACTTGGCGACCTTTAACTTTGCTCAACTGTTTGGGAGAAGCGTCCCCGGCCGGAGCGCATATCACAGAGACTGTTTCGGCTTGATCGACTGGCCCATCATGGCTGACGTTCAGGGCAAGAGTGCTGAGGCGAATGCGAACAGGTTGTTCTTTCTGGTCCAGCTTTGTGTAATTGAAATCTGCCAGCCCCATATCATCTTGTGAACGGGCGTTGGTGGCATCGGGAATTAAATGAGACACAAGAAGACGGGCGAGCGTTGCATTTCCATCTGGGAAATGAACGGTTTTTTCTGAATCTTTTTGCCGACCATGCTGCCCGCCCTGAAGGTCTGACAAGAGACCCTCTGGTATTTCACCCAAGCCTAAGCCAGAAAACCCCGGATAACCCATGATCCACGCAAAAAGAGCAGGTAGAGCATCTGCCCCAACACAAAATACGCCTGAACCAGATTTCTGGAAGATAGCCACCGCAGAGGCGTCAATTTGTGCAATTTTCTTAAGATAGTCGGTATAGGAAATACTGGCTAATTTTCTCTTTTTCTCGGCAACATTCAGGGCTGGCATATAATCGGGTTGGGCGTGGCCAATAAGTCTTACGAGATCATTTTTGGCTTTTTCTGAAAGCGGCGCTTTTTGAAGGGCTGAGGCAGACAGAAACCGCCAAGACTGCTCCTGACCTGATCCCCGTTTGGGCATTAGGTAATCATGACCCCATGTTTCTTTATTAAAGAACAGTCCGGATTTAAGGCCGAGGTTTTCGTAAGCTTTTTCTGTTTTTGTATTTTCTTTTTCATAGGTGTTAAGATCGATACCTATGTCAGATAAAATGATTGAGGCCCATTGGTTATACCGTTGAGGCGATTCAATCTCCAAGGTGCCGCCATTTAGAACCAGTTCATGACCATCAACTGAAAACTGGTTTCTCTTGGCATGGCCGCCAAAATCATCATGATTTTCTATGATAAGAACGGTCTTATCTACCCCCGCATATTTGCGGAAAAAATGTGCAGCCGCTAGTCCGCTTAAACCGCCACCGACGACAACCAAGTCATAAACTTCGCCAGTGTCCTGTATGTTTTTTGTGTGTAGGACGTGATCTCTTAAAGCGTGTGCGGCTTCAAAAGCACCGGGATGGCTTCCACGCATACCAGTAAGCATTGGGGGCAGCACGCTTGGATTTGTTACGGAAGGCGCTGCCGAAGCCACATGGGCTTCGGTAGAGGCCATCGCTATAGCTGATAGCAACACTCCACCAACAAAATCACGGCGCGTAATCGACGCTGTTTCTAAAGTTTCTGGACGCTTGCTATCAGCCATAGATTTAAAACTCCGCGCTAACCGTTCCAAAGAACTCACGGACAGCACCACGTTCGAGCGACTGATAATCTCCTGACATAGGGTTCCCGTTCTGGCCCATCATGGAAATATATTTTGAATTAAAGAGGTTGTAGACATTGAAATCGACAGAAAGATTTTTAGCAAACCCGACTTTGCCGAAATTATACCGTGCACCGGTGCTTGCCAGCCAGTAACCGGGCACGGATGTGTCGTTCACATAACTGAAGTAACGCTTAGAGTAATAATGCACATCAAAATGCGTTTCCAATCCTTTCCAGCGATAGGAAAGATTGGCTTTATACATAAATTGAGGGAAATTTACGATCTTCTTCCCTTTTGTATAATAAATACCGTCAGATGTTGTTATATTTCCACCGTAAGTTGAATGGTTGTAGCTAACGCTATTATAGATAGCTAATCCCTTGATTGGTGTCAGCGTTACCGCCGCATCCACACCGTTGGTGTGTACAGTTGTTGGTACAACTGTATTCACAGGTGCCAGGATTGTGCCTTCTGTTGCAGTCTGAAGACGATTTCTCGCATCAGCATGATAGCCGGCAAGGCTCGCCTGAATCAGCTTGTCCGTGTAGCGATAGCCAACAGCGTAAACCCAGTCTTTTTCTGGAGAGAGGTTTTTCTGTAGCTTACGGAACGTATCCTGATCCTGCACGGACCATGGGGACTGGCCAACACCGTTTGCGGTAACCTGATAGGTGCGCATATTTTCAGCGAGATCGAAATAAAACTCATGATGCTGAAGAAAACGATAACTTGCCCCCACATGCGGCAAAAATGCGCTGGCCGCCGTCATACCACCGTTGGGCAGAGCATCTACCCCAGTGTAATCCGGATTATTGTAGTTTGCACCACCTGACGTTGTTGCCAGCATGGATTTAAACCCTGCCGTAATACGCAAATTGGTTATTGGCCGCCAAGTATCCTGCAAATGGTATGTGAAGTTGTTTGTGCGCCAGCTAAAGCCATACCCCTGCCTGAAAGCCGCACCATACACATTATACGGACCAACAGTTTTAAGCGGAGCCCCCTGCCCTAGCAGCGGTTCATTGTACCAAAACAACCCCGCGTCCTGATTGTTATTTTCATACCAGACGCCGGTATCAATGTTGTGATTGGCAATCTTGTAAAGAAAACTGGTGGTAAAACCATAACGCTCCTGCCGGTTCTGCCAGACTTCTTCTGAAAGTGGAGCACCCGTTCCCTCAGAAGGCACAGATGCATCCGAGTAAGTGTAATACCCTGTCTGGCTGGTACCGTAGAGCGTTGAACGCCACCGTAGATTATCTGTCAGCGCCAGATCAAAATTCAGGCCGCCTGTATAATCAACTTCGTGTTGGCCGCCGTCATACAGGTAGGGAGAGTCACCATTGGCGTCAATTGCATCTGTCGTTGGTAGAGAAATATTGCCTGCAGCGTAATTATAAGCCAACCCATAATTGGGATAGAGATGTGGAGTGCGCCATCCCAGACCATCCAGCATGGCGAGGGACGTATCCCAGTATCCCCATTCCTGCAGGTCGCTCCAGTTGAAGAACGCCTTCATGACGCTTTCATTACCAATGGGTTGAACAAGTTTTGCATCGACCTGCTGCTGAAACTGCGATCCTCCGCCAGCCCAAAGTCCCTCGTCTGACCGGGAATAAGCTGTCATAAACTTGGTGCCGGTGTTATTCAGCTTGCCACTGTCTAGACGTGCGTAGGTCCGGTAAGAGCTATAGCTGCCAAACCCCTGTGAAACCTTGCCACCCAACTTGTCCTTTGGGTCCCCGGTTTCAAACTGCATAGTGCCACCCAGCGTGGATGTTGAAGGCACAGCCACGCCACCAGGGCCTTCCGAAACAATGGTACGCTCAATATCATCTGAAATGGCGGCCTGAACGACGTTATAGCCGTTTGTGCTCTGATAGGTCATATCATTCAAGGGGATGCCATCAAGCGTGGCACCAAGCTGATCCATAAAGAAGCCGCGCACATAAATGCTGGCCCCCCAGATATCCAGCCCCATCGGGTCAGTTGAACTGAAACTGACACCTGGCAACCGATCGACAGCTTTCAGAACAGATGTGCCCGGGGTGAACTGTTCCATAACGGCTTTTGAAACCACATTATCAGCACCACGCGACACACTTCGATGCGAACTGACCTCCAAAGCCTCGCTGCCACCCTGAACAGGGCCATGTTCACGGTGGCGGGCAACCGGAGCCGTCCTTGCTGGAGAGCGAGACGGTGCCCGCGTTCCCGCATGCCTTGGGCCGGGAGCCACATGCAGACTACGTGTAGGATGCACACCATGATGTGGCAAAGTATTGGACGATGTTGCAGCACTGTTCGTTGCTGCCTGCACGCCGTCGGGAACAAACATGGCGGGCACTGTCAAAGCTGAAAATGACAATACACAGCGAAGAGGCAGTTTGCGGCACGCAGCGGCCAAGTCTGCGGGTTTTGTTATTCTGCTCACTTATGTTTCTTCCACTTTTGAAAGCCTGGCGGCAGGGTTGAGACGTTATCGCATGTACTAAAGGGTGACGTTATGAAAGAAGGGTGCGGATCAATCAGGTAGGTAGTGGCCGTTATTGTAAGCCAGTGACAACCTTTGTTGTTACACAGATACAAAACAGTATGGTTGCTGATGAAACCCTACACACCCCGCCAGAAACGTTTCATTTTCATCATGATATGAAGGATAATCCGACATCGCAACAGTTTTGTGAGTTTTTTTCTTCCGGCAGGAATGGTCGGGGCATTCGATAGAGTGTTTACGATAGAAAACACTTAAAACAGCACCGGAGCGGAGAGAAACGCTGTGTGTCAGAAATTTATTATTTGCTCTTGGCAGTAGCATTTCATTACGATTAAATAATATAAAGGAGCAATGAGAGGTAATTTTATATGGATCTGGGTGGCACATTATATGCCTTGCGCACACAGCGCGGTCTGTCACAACGAGAGCTTGCGCGGCGATGTGGCGTAGCGAATGGCACAATTTCTCTTATTGAATCAAACGCAATCAACCCGTCAGTCGGGCTTTTACGTCAGATAGTAAATGCGCTCCCCATGAATTTGTCTGAATTTTTTGCATTTGAACATATTGAGGAGCGGAAGCTTTTTTACCGTGCTGAAGAATTGAGGGAGATTGGCGGAAAAGGAATTTCTTATCGCCAGATTGGCACCAATCTGAACGGGCGCGCCCTCCAAATACTTAATGAGGTTTACGAGCCCAGAACAGATACCGGGAAAGCCATGCTTCACCATACCGGAGAAGAGGGTGGCATTATAATTAGTGGTGAAATCGAAGTTACAGTTGCAGATCAACGAACCATTCTTGGTGCAGGAGACGCCTACTACTTTGATAGCAACTTACCGCACCGGTTCCGAAATATTGGAAAAGAACCTTGCCATATTGTCAGTGCCGCAACGCCCCCTACTTTTTAAACTCCGCGGAAGACACGTCCGTCAGCTTGCCACCAAAATGAGCAATGACATAGTTAGACACAGCCGCAAGTTCGTCTGGAGTATACGCCCTTGTAAAACT
Source organism: Acetobacter indonesiensis (assembly GCF_000963945.1). Classification (GTDB taxonomy): domain Bacteria; phylum Pseudomonadota; class Alphaproteobacteria; order Acetobacterales; family Acetobacteraceae; genus Acetobacter; species Acetobacter indonesiensis. Next base: position 273,427 of record NZ_BAMW01000045.1, read on the forward strand.
TGGCATGGACACTTTTCCATGCTCCGTCATCAGGGACGAGCCAGAAAGTAGAACCTGTATTAGATTGTGAGCTTCGGGGTCTGATACACTATGAGCCCCCGCCAATGTCGCCCAGTCAGACTGCCTTCCCTGCCCATCCATTAAATGGCAACCAGAACATGCTTGGGCAAACAATTTTTGTCCTCTTGCGTGTTCCTCAGTGTCAACCTGAGAGGGCGGCGCAGGCATCACTTGCGCAATCGGGCCGCTTGCTTGCGGCGGTATACTCCGTAAATAGGTAATTATTGCCCCTATATCCTCTGGTGTCATGAACCGGAGACCATGTTCGACAGCCTCCGCCATTGGCCCTGAAGCTGGCCCTTTTCTCTTGGCATATCCGGTCGAGAGATAGGATTTCAGTTGAGCGTCACTCCATCCTGCCAATCCATGTTGCCGATCGGATGTCAGATTGTAAGCATACCAGCCCATTTGCACTGTGCCAGCATACGCTTTTTTGCTCAATCCGTATGTAATGGTACGCGGTGTATGGCATTGGCTGCAATGACCAAGTGCTTCCGTCAGATAGGCTCCACGGTTCCACTCGGCAGATTTATCCGCCGCAGGTACAAACCGTTTGTTTTCATTATTTAACCAATTCCAGAAAACGAGGCTCCAGCGTTGGTTGAAAGGAAAGGAGAGCTTGTTTTCAGGCGCTTCAATCTTACGTGGGGTAAGCGTGAAAAGATAAGATTTGATGGCAAGAGCATCTTTGTCATTTAACAAAGTATAAGCAGTGTAAGGCATGACGGGATAGAGATGCTTGCCGCCCTTCCCTACGCCTTCACGAAGCATTTTCAACCATTCGGTATCCGTATATTGTCCAATGCCCGTCTGTTTATCTGGCGTAATATTGCTGGCGAAAATGGTACCAAAAGGTAAAGTAAAAGGCCGCCCCCCTGTTAACTCACTGCTGTTGGGCGCTGTGTGACAGCCAGCACAATCCGCAGCCCGGAACAGATATTCGCCCCGTTTGATTGTTTCCTCTGTGGATGCAGGGAGAGTGCCATCTTGTGCATCGGCATAAGAAGAACAGAGCGCAGAAAAAATGCAGAAAACAGCGAACGACTTAAGGTAATGGGGCCACATCAAACCTTCTCCGTCCCAAACTGTTTTGCAAAGGGAATACGCTTTAGCCGTTTTCCCTTTGCTGCAAAAAGAGCATTTGCCAAAGCCGGGGCTGCGGCAACAGTTCCGACTTCCCCAATCCCGCCAATTTCGGCTTCAGGATCTGGCACGAGATGCACACGGATATCAGGAGCCTCCGGCAGCCGCATCATGCGATAATTATGAAAATTTGTTTGCTCGACTTGTCCATTTTTCAGTGTGATTTCGTTGTATAACGCCATTGTCAGACCAAAAATCAGGCCGCCCTGCACCTGCGCCACGACCCCATCTGGAAAAACAATTGGTCCGCAATCAATAGCACTATCAACGCGAACAAGAGTAATTTCCCCATTTTTGCTAACTGCAGCCTCAAGAACAGTTGCTGCCCATGTCTGAAATGAATAATGCAAAGCGACGCCCAAGCCGTGCCCCTCGGGACGCTTCCTGCTCCATTCTGCCTGCTTTGCAACTTCGTCTAAAACTTTAAGGGCACGCGGTTGCTGCTTAGCTAGCTTTTTTCGGAACGCCAGTGGGTCTTGCCCTGATTGATGCGCGAGATCATCAATCATACTTTCCACAACAAAAACATTGTGCGTCGGGCCGACCCCACGCCACCATAGGGTTGTAACCGCGTCTGGCTCGTCCCTGACAAACTCAACCAACTGGTTTGGTATGGCATAAGGAGTAACAGCAGCCCCCTCTACGGCATCAGGGTCAAGACCCTTTTGCATTCCCTCAGGATACCACCGTGCAGTAACAGCAGACCCTGTTGTACGATGGTGCCATGCGCTGATAAGACCTTCTTTATCTAGGCCCGCAGAAATTTTATCGTAGTAATAAGGTCTAAACTGATCTTGGGTAATGTCTTCTTCACGCGTCCAAATTAGTTTGACGGGATAAGCCACTTGCTTTGCAAACCTGGCAGCCTGTCCAATTGAATTGGAGTCAAGTCTTCGTCCAAACCCCCCACCAATCAGATGATTATGCACCGCAATGCTTTCAGGCTTTAACCCGGTTGCATCAGCTACTTCTTGCCGCGCACGACCGGGAACCTGAGTGCCAACCCATACATCCGCACCATCGGGCCGGATATGAAGGGTGGTGTTTATTGGTTCCAATGCTGCATGAGCAAGAAAAGGCAATTCATACGTAGAATCAATACGAATATGACTGTTTTTTAAGCTTTGTTCAGTATTGCCCGTTGAAACTGCTGTCACACCAGGCTTTTCTGATGCGCGCTTCATTCTTGCAATAATATCGACAGTAGATGTCTTGGCATTGGGGCCGAAATCCCATTGTGGAGCAGAGGCTTCCAAACCTTTAATTGCAGCCCACATATGGTCCCCAATAACGGCAATGGCGTCATGCAGCGTTAAAATCTCAACCACACCTGAAACAGCCATACCAGCCGCCCGATCATACCCTGTCAGGCGGCCACCTTTTACAGGGCACGCCATAATGCGCCCAATTTTCATTCCCGGGATCTGAACATCTATCCCGAATTGAGCACTTCCATTCGTCTTGGCTTTCGTATCCAAGCGGCGTGGATTGGTGCCAATGACTGTAAAGTTTTCGGCTGATTTAAGCGTCACTTTGGTTGGCACGCTCTGCCGACCAGCGTCTTCAACCAAAGCACCATAAGTTAACACGCGACCAGTTGCCTCATGAAAAACCTGACCACGTTTTGCGGCACACTCAGATACTGGGACACCCCATTTTTGTGCAGCGGCAGCAATCAGCATCATACGCGCTGAGGCACCAGCCTCTCGCAAAGGGATCCAACTATCACGAGTGGAAGAGGATCCACCTGTTTCTTCCTCTCCCGCCACAGCATCAATATAAGCCGGGTCTACGGGGGCCGCCTCAATAGATATCTGGTCAAGCCCGACTTCAAGCTCTTCCGCCAACAGCATTGAAATGCCGGTATAAATACCCTGTCCCATCTCTGCATGACGCATTATCAGCGTTATGCTGTTTTGCGTCGTAATCCGTATGAACGCGTTGGGCTTAAAAATTGTGCCGGTTGCAATGTCCTGCGCGTTTGTTGCTTTTATCAGGGGTAATCCCGGCACGAAAAGCGATAAAAGATACCCACTTCCGCCAGTGACGGCCGCCGCCAATACAGTGCGACGACGAGCCAGCAGACCTGATCCTGCGCGTGTTTTTGGTTTTTTAGTTATCATGGCTGGAGGCCCGGTGAATAGCTTTACGGATACGCACATAGGTGCCACAGCGGCAGATATTTCCGGCCATTGCGTTATCTATTTCTTCGTCAGTCGGATGGGCTATTTTTTGTAACAAGGCTGTCGCAGCCATGATCTGACCAGACTGACAATAACCACATTGAATCACTTCTTCATCCAGCCACGCTTGCTGCACTTTTGAGCCGATTTCAGTGTGCTCGATAGCTTCTATGGTTGTAATATCGTGGCCTGCGGCATCTGTAACGGTTAGAAGGCATGATCGCACCGGGTTTCCGTCCATATGCACAGTGCATGCCCCACATTGCGCAACACCACAGCCATATTTTGTGCCTGTAAGACCGAGTATATCTCTCAAAATCCAGAGTAGCGGCATATCTGGTTGGACATCTACACTATGTGTGACACCGTTGATTTTAAGCTCAAAATCCATAAAAACTCAGCCTTGGGGCGTTGAAAATTTTCGTTACGCAAGCATATACTAAATCGTAATGACGTTGAAGACGTTGAAAACTATATCAATCTTACTTTGGTGAAATATTTTTATTTTCTATCCAGTAAAAACGATTTTCTGTCTATATTTTCGTAGATATAAACAAAAAAGAAAGATTTTTATCTTATCGGGTAACGTTAAGAAAAGCGGCCGTGCAGATACACAGCCACTTCACTCGTTTTTATATTAAAGATCTCCTGTCAGAAATTGCGCGCGCCCTAGTCCAAAGCTCCAGTGTTCGTCAGAATTCTGCACGATAGAGACCATCAGATCTGAAGCAGCAAGACCACAATCTTGTTCAAGATTTTCTGCCAGAATCTTATAGAAGTCAGCAATCTGCTCTTTTGATCGCGGACGAGAGACAACTTGCAATAACACGACTTTATCCGTTCTAGGGATATTTAGGCCTGTATCTTCTATAATCATATGAGTCTGATCATGTTCCGAAACTAACTGATACCTATCCCGCTCCGGCACTTTAAATGCTTGAAGCATTGCTTGATGTGCTGAATCAAGAAGGCTGCGTATTTCAGTTGCACTTCGGCTACCTTTGATAATATGAAAATGCAGAAGAGGCACAAAAAATTCCTTTCAAGTAATTATCAACAGTCTGGAAGCCTTGTAGGCCGGGTTATAAACCGTAAGCAAAGAAATTACCCTTGGTTTAAGTTCATTTATTGTCAGGACGATGCCTACATTGAATGACATAATATATCCCTAACGATACACAGCCAAGCAACCGTAACGATTTTTCCTAGAAAACCTGTTCATATAATTTTAGAGCATCATTTTCAGAAACGTCTACTGGATTGTTCTGTAAAAGACGCGTTTGCTTCATGGCGTCTTTAGCCAAAACAGGGAGCATATCTTCAGCTACGTGCACGTCACGCAAGCATCGGGGAGTACCACTTCGCTCAAGAAGACTGACAATAAATTCTATAAAATCAGTTGCCTGTTCCCTAATGTCCCGTTTTTTCTCAAGCCCTACAGCCTCACCTAACTCGGCATATAAACGGTAGGCGTGGTCGAAATTAAATCGCAGAACAGGCTCAAGCATAAGAGCATTAGAGATGCCATGGGGTACATGATAATGACCACCTAGAGGATAAGCTAATGCATGTACTGCCGCCACCGGAGAATTGGCAAAAGCTTGTCCTGCCAACGTCGCTCCTAGCAACATATTTTCTCGGGCGGATTGATCCTCGCCATCACGACAAGCTTTTATCAGACTTCCACACAGAAGACGCAGTGCTTCACGGGCAAGAGCATCAGAAAGGGGGTTTTTCTTATGTCTACTGGTATAAGCCTCTATTGCATGAACCATAGCATCAATGCCGGTAGCGGCAGTATGGATTTTAGGAAGGCCTATCGTTAATTGAGCATCAAGAAGCACAATATCTGCATAGAGTTGATGAGCAACAACGCCCATTTTTGTTGTCGCGCCTGTTGTGATAATTGAGATATTGGTAACTTCAGAGCCTGTTCCCGCTGTTGTGGGCACAAGAACAAGAGGTGTACGGTCACCTTTCACATTGCCAATGCCATAGATCCCTGAAAGTTCTTGATCGCCTTTAAGGAGAACGGCAACGAGTTTGGCAACATCCAGTGATGATCCACCCCCCACACCAAGAACACAGTCAATTTCTGCTTTTTTGGCAAAATCTACGCATTCTAGAAGGACCGTTTCGGATGGATCTGCACTCACCCTATCAAAAATATGCACATTGAATTTGTTATCTTCTAAGGATTGGATAGCATACTGGAGTATTCCGGCCTTTCTAATTCCTGCATCTGTAACAATAAGTATATTTTTTTCATTAAATTTATCAGAACATATTTTTGCGATATGTTTAGAAGCACCCCATTCCATATGTACGCATGGGACGGTTTGGAAAACAAATTGCATTGGCTGTATACTTCTTCTTTTTATTTTTACCGGTTAAGGAGGCCTCGAATTGAAGCCCCCTTAAGTAAAGGCTATATTATTTTATACGTTATTTATAGTCGCTTTTGTTGGTATAAGGCACGCGTTCGTGGCGCGACGGCGCACACTTCGTGGTAAAAGTTCTCTCAGCATGCTCATGGTCGCATCTTCTGAAAGCCCAGTCTGATCAGAAATAGACGTCAGCTCAGATGGGATGAAAAACTGCCTAATTTCCTCTTCGGTGGCTGGCGGAGCCTTGTCGGTTGCTTGCCAATAGCGAATAACATCAATCATCCCAGCCGCACTAGCTCTTTCTTCAAGCTTACTGGGATGATCTGGCTGAGGAACTGGGCCCAGAATATCGTTGATGACAGATAGCAACCCAGATTCATCCTGCTTTGCGAACGTAAGAAAATCTCCGACCTGGGTCGCTGCAGATGTGATGTGGTCTTTTATCTTCATGATCATGGCCTCACACTATTAGGAAGCATCCCATTCAGACTTTATCTTAAAGATTGCTAAAGTCTGAAACAGAAGCCTTAACCCGGTAGCGGCTTCCAGTTTTTACCTTGTTTTAACAAGGCCTTCTTAGTGCTGGACTGCTACCTCTAGACAGTAAACAGCCAGCTACCGTTTAAGTTGCACTGTATCTACCAAACACACGTTTTTGTGCTGCATCAGCAGCGTCCTCATATAAGCAACGCAAAAATGCTTTTTTTGCTTTTGTGAGAATGTTCCGCCTCCAATATATTCAGCGTGAAGGGATCGGTATTGCCGTCTTCGAGCCCATACACACCCAGCTATGGTGCTGGAGGTGGTTTCCTAACGGTTAAAAACGACACACCATACCAGTTTTGTCTTATATTTATTTGTTTTCCAAACATATCTTGCAGGGGATATAGAGTATGTCTTTGGGGCGCTCTCGTGCTTTTCGCTTGTTTTCTTGTCTGTCTCGCAGACAGCGCCTCTTTACTCTTTCCAGTCTTGCAAGTGCAGCCTCACTCTGCGCTTCAGTTTCTGCTGGACAGGCGGCAACGCAGGTAAAATCTGCTCAGCCTCATGTCCGGCACAGCACAAAATCGGCCAGCACTGTTCCTGTGCGTGCCAAACGTCTCTCTGGCCCCATGCAAGCGAAAGGAGAGGAGGACATTCTTGTCGGTTCTCATCGTCAGGAACTCAATGGCGGCGGCGGCATGATGCGACGTGAAACAGCGCCTCATGCCGTTCAGACTGTTACAAAAGCTTATATTAATATGCGTAGCCCTACCTCTACTGCGCTAGATCTCGTTAAAAATCTTCCGAGTTTGAACATCATGGCTCCTGACAGTTCGGGTATGCAGGGTGGTCAAATCCAGTCTCGAGGGCTGACAGATCTTGATATGGCGCTGATGGTTGATGGTGCTCCTGCAGCAGCAGCCAAATATATGACTGAGGACATTGATTCCGAAAACCTTGAAGAAGTCAGTGTGACCCCCGGAAGTGCTGCGCGAGACTTACCTGTAATGTCTGCGGCCGGGGGCGTCATGAATTCCCGCACCCATGTTCCATCCAACAAGTTTGGTGGCATGGTCGATTTTTCATATGGTACCAACAACCTATCGCGCGAGTTCATTCGCCTTGATTCAGGCGAAATTGGCCACTCTGGCGTGAAGAGCTTCTTCTCTTTCTCAAATACTCATGCTCGTAGCTGGATGGGCTCAGGTATCAATCAGCGTAAACATATTGATTTTGGTTTAAGAAAAGACTGGGATAATGGCTCCAATGCGCATCTTTTCCTGTCGTGGAATTCAGAAGATTTCGTTATTGATAACTACCCTACTGAACAGCAGTTTCTAAATTATAAGCATAATGGGATTGGCTGGGGACGTTCGTCTCATCCCAATAATGTTAATTACTGGAAGAACAACAATGATCATTGGAATCAGGTTTTTTTAACTGCGCCTATTCATATTGTTTTGCCGAAAAAACTCACGTTTGATCTTCAGCCATATTTCAGCTTTGGCCAAGGGTGGGACGCAGCACCAGGCGGCGTGGAGACAGATGCCAGCGGTGCACAACGCAATATGACGTCCTATTTTAATGAACATGGGGCACGCCAAGTCGGGGCCACCGCAAAGCTTGGCTATGACATAGACCGTCATAACCATATTTCGCTTGGATATTGGTACGAAAACAACGTGACAGACCGTAATTACCCTTCAGGCTATACAAGAGAAGATGGAGCGGCTCCGGGGCCGAGTAATGCAAATTACCTTATTTCAAAAGGAGACCGTCAGACTGCTGGGTATGAAATTCATTCGTTATTTATTCAAGATACTGCACACTATTTACATGACCGGTTACAGATTAATGCGGGTTTCAAGTTTGTAATGGCAAATACCTGGAACAAAGATTACTACGGAAGCCAAGGAAACAATCGCACGGCTCCCCTTCCCCAGTTGTCTATCAGCTATAATATAGATAATCAGAATCAGGTTTATATCAATGCCGAGGGTGATTACCGTCAACCAAGCACGAATGATCTCGGCTGGCTTTATACCAGTATGCCAATTCCTAAAAACCAATATTCTATTAAAGAAGAAATTGGATACCGTTATCACAACAAGTATCTAATGATTGATATGTCTTTCTTCAATTATAATGTAACTAACCGCATTGTAGATCAGTATTTAGGAATGAACAGCTTCCGTCCATTTTCTATTGGCAATCAAACCATGCGTGGTTTTGACTTCATGATTGCAGGGCGTGAAATTCACGGCTTTAGCCCCTATGCTTCAGTCGAATATCTTCATGCGACACAAGATAGCAACGTTTTTGACCCATATCAGCAAATTATGCTGCATTCCAAAGGCACGCAGGCTGTTATGGCTCCAAGAATTATTGCCAATTTTGGTCTGACTTACACCTATAAAGGGTTCTTTGCGAATGGTGCGGTTCATTATACCGGACCACAGTCTGTAAGCGTCGCTAATGACCAACGCATTCCCGGTTATGTAACGAACTCTCTTTCTCTCGGGTATCATTTCAAGCCATTTGGGTTCCTCAAATCACCGACGTTCAAGCTTAATTTTACAAACCTAACCGGGTCTATTGTTCGCACAGGGGCTATGGGGGCCGTTTACAGTGCTAAAGATAGCAGTACCGTATATAGCGGCAGTTCTCCAGCATATACCGGCTATGGTAACTCATTCATGGTTGAGCCACGTTTTTCAATGACAGGAACGATTTCAACCTCATTCTAACGGAATTAGCATCTGTAAAATTTTCTATTTCTGAACACATAAAGGTCACTGACTGATTATTTGGCTGTTGGTGGCCTTTTCGGTTTTCGTTTCCAAGCGTATTTTGATGTGATCATTGGTCAATAAGGTTTTCTTATGCAGCCTGCTACTGAAAAGACGCTCACAGAAGTAACGCTTCTTTCTGATGCCTATGAACGCGCTCTTGCTGAGAATGATCTAGAAGCTCTGGATTGTTTTTTTTACAATGGAGCGGAAACCGTTCGGTATGGTGTGGGTGAAAACCTATATGGCGCGGATGAAATTGCGGCATTTCGCCGCGCCCGACGTGGTGGGTCTCCGCCACGGACTGTCATTAGGCGTGTGATTACCTTGTTGGGGAACAACGCTGCTGTGATTAGCTTGGAATTCAAACGCGACAATTCATCTCGGATAGGACGTCAGCAGCAGACATGGTATCGCTCGTCCCAAGGATGGAAGATTGTTGCGGCTCATGTCTCTCTTATGGCTGAACAATCTGAAGCTGTACACCCAGCACCTTAACGAGGCGTCTACTAAATTTCTTTATGCTGCATGAAGCAGCTTTTCTACAATTTCTGCAGCGACCAGTGCTGCAATAATTTCTGGGCGCTTATCTCGTATATTCCGGTCTCCTATGGGGCAGATAAATGATTTTATCTGCTCCTCAGATAATCCGATTTCTCTAAAACTATTTTCAAACCGCCGTCTTTTGGTTTTAGAGCCAATCAATCCAATATAAGCAAAATCATTTCGTTCCAGTGCTGCTGCGACAATCAATGCGTCAAGGGAATGGTTGGGCGTTAACACAAGTAAGCCTGAACCTTGGGGAGCAAGTGTCAATTCGTGTTCCCAGTCAGATGTAACGCGCACTTCCACCCTTGACGGAACAGTGCCAAACTCATCTTGCCGAGGATCAACCCATACCAGCTTCAACGGCAACGGTGCCAACGCATAAGCCAAGGCCCGTCCCACATGCCCAGCACCAAATAGAAACACTGTTTTACGGGACTCTTCGTCTCTGCAAAGCTGCTGCTTCAGCGTTTCAATCATAGGCAGATTTGATCGGGTAATTTTTATTTTTGCCCGTCCCCCGCAACACTGATTTGTACCGTTTCCAAGAACAAACTCATGAAACTCTACATCTTTATCAGAACGCAGCAGACCTCGTGCATACTGTAAACAGTCCCACTCCAGCGTTCCGCCCCCAACTGTGCCGGCCTGCCAGGTTTCCCCTACAAGCATGAAAGTGCCAGCTTCCCGCGGTGTGGACCCCCGCGTCTCTGTCAATTGAACACACGCAAAATCCGCGGAATGCGGTGTCCAGTCAGCTAGAACGGACGAAATAGAACGCACGGGCACATAGCTTCAGAAATTATGATCGGGCTTTTGAGCAGTTAATTTTTCGGCTGTGCGCAAAATACACTCTGGTGTTGCCGGTGCATCAAGCTTCGGGCAAATTTTATAATCTGCTATACTGGCTAGAGCATCTGAAATCGCCTGTAGCACGGCTACACCATGCACAAAAGGTGGTTCTCCTACCGCTTTTGAACGGAAAATCGTTTCTTCTTTGTTTGGGCTTTGTTTTAGTAATTGTACGTTAAAAATCCGCGGGCGATCAGAACATGCAGGTATTTTATAGGTACTTGGTGCGTGGGTTCGCAACTGCCCTTTATCGTCCCACACAAGTTCCTCCATTGTCAGCCAACCAGCGCCCTGAACAAATCCCCCTTCAATCTGGCCAATATCAATCGCGGGATTAAGTGATTGACCCGCATCATGCAGGATATCCACACGCTCAATCCGTGTTTCACCAGTCAATAAATCAATCGCCACTTCCGCGCATGCTGCCCCATACGCAAAATAATAAAAAGGTCGACCTCGGCCCGTATTCGGATTCCATGAGATTTTGGGGGTTTTATAAAACCCGTTTGCAGATAACGAGACACGATCAAAATAAGCTGCTTTGGTTAGTTCTGGAAAAGAGACCACCTTATCGCCGACATGTACTCCATCAGGCAGAAAACGAACTTGCTCTTGGTTTACATTCCAATGTTTAGAGGCAAACTCTTCAAGCCGACCTTTAATTTTAGTAACGGCATCCAAAACCGCCATGCCATTCAAATCAGCACCACTTGATGCCGCAGTTGCGGATGTGTTTGGCACTTTTCCTGTAGTTGTTGCCGTAATTCTTACTCTGTCTTCAGCTAGGCCGAATTCACGCATGGCAATCTGCACCATTTTTGTATGGAGCCCTTGCCCCATTTCAGTGCCACCATGATTCACCTGCACCGACCCATCAGTGTAAACATGCACCAGTGCGCCAGCCTGATTATAATGCGTTGCTGTAAAGGAAATACCGAACTTTACTGGCGTCAGAGCAATGCCACGCTTTATGTAAGGGCTGTGTTTGTTTCTTTCCCTCACAGCGCTCCGACGCTGGCGATAATCACATCTCTTTGCCAGTTCAGTCATAATATCAGCAGCGATAGAGTCCTCAACTGTCATATGATAGGGGGTTATGTCCCGTGCGCCTGTACCATATGTATTGCGCACTCTGATATCTAATGGGTCCAGGCCCGTAGCAAACGCAATTTCTTCAATAACTCTTTCCGCTGCCACAATGCCCTGCGGCCCACCAAACCCGCGATAAGCGGTATTAGATTGCGTATTGGTTTTTAATGGTTCTGAACGGAACCTGACATCAGGATAAAAATAGGCGTTATCTGCATGAAACAATGCCCGATCGATGACAGGACCTGACAAGTCAGCAGACCAGCCACATCGGGCAGCAAGAGTCATGTCAACCGCGAGAATATCGCCCTTATCAGTGAAGCCAACGTCATAATCAATCACAAAATCATGCCGTTTACCGGTCATGAGCATATCGTCATCACGATCAAGACGGATTTTGGCGGCGCGACCGGTCAGGTTTGCAGCAAGTGCAGCCAAGCATGCTGGTGTATTTGCCTGCGTTTCCTTGCCGCCAAATCCACCGCCCATACGACGGACCTCAACGGTGACAAGATTGCTTGGCCTATCCAGCACATGCGCTACCATGTGCTGTGTTTCAGTGGGGTGCTGCGTTGAAGACCAGATACGCATCTCGCCTTCTTCACCCGGCTGTGCCAGAGCCGCCTGCCCTTCCAGATAAAAATGCTCCTGCCCACCAATTGTAATACGCCCGTTGAGCCGACGTGGGGCTTCCGCAAGACCTTTATCCACATCCCCCCGCTTCATTTCGAGCGGTCTCCAAACAAGTTCAGAACCGGCAGCGCGGGCTTGTGCAATATTGAGAACCGCAGGGAGGTCTTCGTATTCAATTTCCGCCAGCCTGGCAGCTTTTCGCGCAATACTTCTGTTTTCCGCAATCACAGCAAAAATAGGCTGACCGTAATAAAAAACCTCATCTTCAGCCAGAAGGGGCTCATCATCCTTGCCAACAGGGCTGACCTGATTATGCCCCGGAACGTCACGGTGCGTTAGAACCCCAATCACACCGGGCAGAGCTTTGACGGCATCCAGATTCAGAGAAATAATCCGTGCATGCGCTTTCGTGCTCAAACCCGGGACAACATGCACCAGTCCCTGCGGTTCAGGGAGGTCATCAATATATGTTGCTGAACCTGAAACATGCATTCTTGCACTTTCATGCTTCAGGCTTTTGGTCGCTCCGCCCTTCACTACAGGCAGGTGCGGCTGATCGTTTTCTGGTTTCTTTAAGCTAATGGACACATCAGACATATGCTTTGTCTTTCCACCCAGCTAACCGCGTTTCAACAATTGTTGGTGTTGCAGTTTCCGCAAAAAACCGGGTCAGTAGATTGGCTGCAACCTGCCGTCGGTACCATTCAGTGCTTCGCACGTCAGAAAGGGGCGTAAAATCAGTCTGAATGGCTTCCCTTGCTTCTTCAAGTGTTGCTTTATCCCAAGGTTTTCCCAAAATAGCAGCTTCAGTCGCATAAGCTCGTTTAGGCGTAGCAGCCATACCCCCAAACGCAATACGAATATGGGTAACAATGCCGTCGCCATTACACGTCATGGCAAAAACACCCAACAATGCTGAAATATCCTGATCAAACCGCTTTGATATTTTATAAGCCCTATAAAGCAGATTTTTATCTGGTTTGGGAATAACCAGAGCCTCTATGAACTCCTCAGGCTGCCTATCCTGTTTTCCATAAGCAATGAAATAATCTTCAATAGGTAACGAGCGAGTTACCTGCCCTTTTCTAAGAACCAGAATAGCTTCCGCCGCAATAAAAAGAGGCGGCCCATCCCCAATCGGGGAACCATTGCCGATATTTCCACAAACAGTTCCGGCGTTCCGAACCTGTGTCGAGCCAATGCGACGAATGACTTCTCCTGCATCGGGTAGAATTGTAGCAATAGCTGAATGGGCGCGACTATAAGTGACCCCAGCGCCAATCCAAAGTTCATCATCCGTTTCATGCAGTGCTTTCAAGCTTTCGACACTGCCAATACTGATGATATGAGGAAGTGAGTTTAACCGTTTCGTAACCCAAAGCCCTACATCAGTAGCTCCGGCTACCAAGGTTGCGTCCGGATTATCTTGGTAAATTGAGGCCAGCTCCTCGACAGTTGCAGGCAAACTTACTGTCCCTGCCGGCGCACTGATCTTGCAGGAACTACGAGGCAAAAACGTTTCAAGTCTATTTTTTATGGTCTGTTCTTGCTGATCAAAGTGATCAGATTTTGTTGCCAGTGCCTGCTTCATGGCTTTTACAATCGGTGCGTAGCCAGTGCAGCGACAAAGATTTCCTGCCAAAGCATCATTAATTGCCGCCTCATCCGTACTGGCAGAAGGGGACTTATAGTAGGCGACCATAGACATAACGAAGCCTGGCGTACAAAATCCACACTGTGATCCGTGTTGATCGACCATGGCCTGCTGAACAGGGTGAAGGGCTCCTGTAGGATCGCGTAAATCTTCGACGGTGAAGATTTGAGCCCCATCGAGCATCCAAAGAAACTGGATACAGGCGTTTACGGCTTTCCATTCCAACTTATTGTCCTGCATACGGACAACCAAGATGGTACAAGCGCCGCAGTCACCTTCATTGCATCCTTCTTTTGTGCCCGTCCGGTGACGTTCTTCTCGCAACCAATCCAAAACCGTTGTTTCAGGAGCAAAGCCAGAAACTTGGCAATACTGATCTCCCAGATAAAATTGGATATGATCACGCACTGACACTTTTCCCCTGAAAATTGATCCTAGATGAGCTTATTACGCCTGTAAGTAAGCGTTTAATCCCATTCAGCGTCTTGAGTATACGACTGATATAGCACCGTAGTCTCTTATAAAATCACCAAAAAATCGTTCTTTGTCCAACACAAAGAAACACACAGCGCGTTGCATTTTTGTCGACGGCAATCATAGAATACATCGACAGACATCAGGAGCTTACAATCACATGCCAAATTCGGCCCGCGTATTCACGATGTCCCGTTTTGCTCACTATTTTGAAGTTGTGGCACAGACTGGCTCAATCCGTCAGGCGGCAGTGGTGCTCAATGTGTCACCTTCGGCGATAAACCGACAAATTTTAGCTATTGAAGACAATTTGGATACTCTTTTGTTTCATCGTCACAATGCGGGCCTAAGCTTAACCAGCGCGGGTGAATTACTACTGGCAACGATCCGTGCGAATAAAAGAGATTTTGATGCTTTCCAGACACGGCTGGCAGCCCTTTCAGGTTTGCACGGCGGTCTCGTGTCAATGGCCGTGGTTGAAGCCATGAGCGACCGTTTTATTCCTGATGTGCTTGCTGATATGAGCAAGCTTTATCCGCGTGTAGAATTTTCCGTTAAGACGCAAGATTTTAAAGCTATTTGGCATACTGTCGCCCGAAATGAAGTTGATTTCGGTATTACTTTGTTAAGTGATGAAAAAATTCCTAGACGTGTCAAAGTAGCAGCAACACTTCATGCACCCATCGGGTTTGTTGTAAGACCAGATCACCCTATTGCACAGCGTCAAGAAATACGTTTGAGTCAGGCTGCTGGTAATCGCTTTATTTTTCCAGATGCTACGCTTGCCGTTGGTGCTGCAATCAAAGAGGGATTGCAGCACCAATCTGATATCCAAGCCTCTTTTACCTGCAATCGTATCGTCAGCGTAAAAGCACTTGTGCGTTCAGAGCCCTTTTGGAAATTCGCTATGATAGGTTTTCAAGAGGTTTTGAGTGTGATTCAAAGGCAGGATGTGGACGCCAGCACAACGAGGCCGCATGGCCGGAATTACACGCAAGACGAAACGCTATCCGTCTGATCTGACAGATGAGGAATGGGAGCGCATAGCGCCTCTGATGCCCCCTGCGAACCGGCGTGGTCGGAAACGGACAACCGATTTCCGTGAGATCATCAATGCTCTGCGCTATCTCGTGCGCTCAGGCTGTGGTTGGGAGATGCTTCCGGTTCATTTTGGCCCATGGCAAACGGTTTACTGGTGGTTCCGCAGGCTGATGCGCCGTTTCCTGTTCCAGACCATTCATGATGTCTGTCTGATGCTCGATCGTGAAGCGGCAGGACGCGAAACCAGTCCATCGGGTGGTGTCATTGATAGCCAGAGTATCAAGGCACCCCACGCAAAGACACGTGGTTATGACGCAGGCAAGAAGATCGTCGGTCGGAAACGTCACATCGCAGTTGATACGGATGGCCGCCTTCTCCTGGTCCAGCTGACAACAGCCGATATTTCGGACAGTGCAGGAGGACAGATGATCCTTGATGCCATTCGTAAACGCTGGCCTTGGGTGAAGCACCTGTTTGCCGATGGAGCCTATGACCGCCTCCAGTTGATGGATAAGGCCACGTTTCTCGACTTCACAGTCGAGATCATCCGGCGGTCAGAGACAGCAAAAGGGTTTGAAATCCTGCCGCGTCGGTGGGTTGTGGAACGGACCTTCGGTTGGATGATCCGCTGGCGTCGCCTTGTGAAGGACTACGAACAGCGGATCGACGTCGCAGAGGCCATGATCCACATCGCCATGGGATGCCTCATGCTACGCCGAAACGCTCATCCGTGAATTTCCAAAAGGGCTCTCAGGCCTTGGTATCGCGTTACTAACGCAAGCTGATATCATTGATGAAGAAAAATCGGGAGAACTTTTCTTTGTAAAAATAGCGCAAAGTGACATCAGGCCTCTTGGCTTTGCGCTCATTCATAATACTCAAAGGCAGCTTTCAGCAGCGCCTCATTCAACTTTATCCATAATTACCAAAAATTTTGAAACACTTTCATTGTTAGGCTAGAGTTTTTTTCAAAATGTAACGGTAAAACTCTAGCACATCTTAACGTATAAAAGTATGGCCAAGCTCACTCTTCTTTCATATTAAAAGACGTCAGATTATCATGCCCTGATATGTCACTGACTAGGCTAGGCTGCTTTGGCGATTTTTTTTCTGTTTCTGGCATAAAATGGTTGAAAACCAGATGTAAGGCCATGGCAGACACAGAACCTAACGTAATACCGCTACCAAACACGATTTGAGCCCAGTGAGGAAAGTTGTCTGCAATGTGTGGTTGCGCCGTCGCCATCATGCCCAAACCAACACTTGTGCCGACAATAATCATGTTATTCTGATTATCGAAATCGACCTGCGTTAACGTCTGAATGCCAACAACAGCAACCGTCGCGAACATTGAGAGCGCAGCCCCACCTAATACAGGTAACGGCACACAAGCCATAATAGCCGCTAGTTTGGGAATGCACCCCAACATAATCATAATAAGCGCTGCTGCTGCCACCACCCATCTGCTTTTAATCTGGGTCAGTCTGACCAAACCAACATTTTCAGCGAAACAGGTGTAAGGAAAAGAGTTCAAAATACCGCCAATAGCTGTGGCAATACCATCTGCCCGAATTGCGCTTGCTATATCTTGTTCAGTGATCCTTTTTTTGACGATTGCCCCTGTTGCAAACACATCCCCAGTTGTTTCCAGCATAGAAATAATCATTACTATGATCATCGACAGTATGGGAACCAGCCGAAAACTTGGCACACCAAAATAAAATGGTGTTGGGACCGTCAATAAAGGGGCAGCAGAAACGTCCTGAAACTGTGCATCGCCTAAAATCCAAGCAATCAGAGTACCACATACCAATCCCAAAAGAATGGCAATTGTACCGATGAACCCCTTACAGAATTTTTGGATGCCAAGAATACAGAATAATGTACCCAATCCATAGGCAACATTTCTCAACTGCACAGGATCTTGCATCGTATTACTGCCTCTACCGGCAACAATATCGTTTGCAGCAACCGGCAATAAAGCCAGTCCAATAATTAAAATAACTGACCCAGTAACAACTGGCGGGAAAAATCGAATTAATTTAGAGAAATGAGGTGCAAGAAAATATGAAAAAATACCTGCAATAATTACTGAGCCAAAAATTTGCTGCAAGCCACCAATACCACCACCGGCAGCCGTGCCAATAGCAATCATTGGCATGACAGCAACAAATGTTACCCCTTGCAGTAAGGGCAACCTGACACCTATTTTGCCAATTCCTACCGCCTGAAGCATAGATGCTATGCCGCAGGTAAAAAGATCTGCTTCTATTAAATGTTCAAGCACGTCATGGGGTAAGCCTAACGCACTGGCCACTAAAATGGGAACAATAACTGCCGCAGCATAAAATGTCAGAACATGCTGAAACCCATAAACGCCCAACTGCCAAGCTGGTAATATTTCATCCACGGGATGAATATCTTGTTTTGCGGTTCTGACAGAATTCACCACGTTAGCTCCCTCGATAAGTCGAATAGCCGTAAGGGGCGGCCAAAAGTGGAACATGGGCATGAGCATTTGCGCTCAATCCAAAGACGATAGGAACAACATCTAGAAACGGTGGGTCGGATAGTGTCATCCCTTGGGAAAGGAAATAGTCAGCCACATCAAATTCAAGACGATAATTTCCCTTTTGCAGGTCTAACTCCCGCAATTGCGGACACCGTCCATCTACGTCTGTTTTTCCTGAAAACAAAACTGTAGCACCATGAAACAGGCGAAAGGCGATCCCGGCCGCAGGCTTGCCCGTGACAGTATCTAAAACATGTGTGGACAAAGAACTCATAACTGCACCTTATCCTGCAATCGTAACGATGCAATAGCGTCAATTTGTGTAAGCGCTTCGGCCAGTTCTGCGTCTGGGCTGCTTTGCAGGCGTGTGGCCATTGCCTCAAGAATAACTGCCTTGGGCGATTTCCCGGCTTTGCGCACGCAAATCACAAATGGCATGCCGAATTTTTCTCGGTATGCTGTATTCAGTTTATGAAACTGCTCATATTCAGCAGGTGTAAGCCTATCTAACCCTGCCCCTCCCTGCTCGTGCTGGGATTCAGTGCTCAACGCCTGGTCAATTCCTGCACGATGACCCAATTCAGGATGAGCCTTTACAAGGGCTAATTGTGCCTCTTTATCAGCTTGTCTTACCACTTGGGCAAATGCCCCAAGCATTTGTGCTGTATCAGAAAATGGACGATACGCGCAGGCTTTCGCCGCGATCCATGGTGAGTGTTCGTAAATAGAACCAAATTCTGCAACAAAATCTTCGGTGCTTAAGCTATTTATATCGTCAAGGGTCATGCCGGATGAACTTTCAGCCAATGCTGCGCAATTTCCAATCTGGTTGCCACCCATACGTTTTCCTGCTTGCGTAAGTAGTCAAGAAAACGCGCTACAGCCAAAGCGCGGGCGGGTTTTCCAGCTAAACGGCAATGCAGACCGATTGACATCATGCGGCCGCCTTCACAGTAAAGCATGTCAAAGTTGTCGCGCATGTAATTAAAAAACTGTTCGCCGTCTGTAAAACCATTCAGAGCCGCAAACTTCATGTCATTTACGTCAAGCGTATACGGCACAATAAGCTGCGGTTTTCCGTAGTGTCGATCATAATACGGTAAATCATCCGCGTAAGAGTCTGCATCATAGACGAAGCCTCCCTCTTCCACGATCAGTCTTGCCGTGTTGGGGCTGGTGCGCCCCTGATACCAGCCAAGAGGCCGCTGACCCGTCACTTCTGTATGAAGTGCAATAGCGTCACGAATATGGGCACGCTCAATATCTTCGGGAATGTCCTGATAATCTATCCACCGTAACCCATGGGAGGCAATTTCCCACTCACTCCGCTTCATGGCAGCGACAATTTCCGGGTTTAGTGCGAGGGCATTCGCAACACCAAAAACTGTGGGCCGGAACCCTGCATCGTCAAATAATCGATGTAAACGCCAGAAACCTGCCCGGCTCCCGTACTCATACAGACTTTCCATCTGCATGGACCGTGCGCCGATAATTGATCGCGTCCCCACCATTTCAGATAAGAATGCTTCTGACCCTTTATCACCGTGTAGAATACTGTTTTCTGCACCTTCTTCATAATTCACAACGAACTGCACAGCAATTCGCGCACCATTTGGCCATTTCGGATCAGGTGGGGTTGAGCCGTAACCAACCATGTCACGCGGGTAAGAAGACATCACCACTTTCTCAGATTTCTGTCTTTGTCTGGTTTAGCAAGGTGGCTCAAGGCTAATAAGCTCATCCGTATTGTAATCCAGCAAGCTTTGTAGTTGCTTGTCTCCATCCTGCACAAACAGATCGCGCCCGATAGCTTGTGTTAAGCGTTCCACCCCGAACCGCATTCCGCTGATAGAGGCACCTGACAGACCCATGCTCGGCATGGCTGCAAACGTAAAATTGTGAATGGCAGCCATCATGGGGGCAAGATCATCATCTGCGTTTCGCGGCAGAAATTGAAAATGCTTGCCTAAATATGGATGGCTGCCCAGTAGTGTATTTTCCTCACCTTCTGGGGCGGCGAATTTATCACGCCACAATTGCACTCTCTCCGCAATTTTGCGCATTTCTGGTCTTTTTGTCAGATCAATGACAAAACCTGTTCCAATAATCAGGAAGTCGAAAACCATTTCACCGTGCGGTGTTTCAACAACCACTTCGTCTCCCTGTTCTTTCACGGAGAGCCACGGTGTTCCCGGATGGAATGCAAAATTTGCGTGCTTGCGGCAGCGCCAAAATGTGTCCTGAGGCGGTGGTTGGTTCAGATCATAGATTTTACGCATAAAGCGCCAGCGGGTCAGATCTGGAAGATCCGCAAAATAGCTCAAAAAACCGGCGTTTTCCATCCATCTGTAAGGATTGACAGTTGGGATTTTTGCCCGACGCAGGCAGAGATCAACGCTTGCGGCACCATGCTCCAACGCAGTCGCGGCATTGTCAAAG
Organism: Acetobacter indonesiensis; assembly: GCF_000963945.1. Lineage (GTDB taxonomy): Bacteria > Pseudomonadota > Alphaproteobacteria > Acetobacterales > Acetobacteraceae > Acetobacter > Acetobacter indonesiensis. The sequence goes on from NZ_BAMW01000045.1 coordinate 293,712, forward strand.
GCGGATGCACCAGCGCCCAATACACCAATGCGTTTGCCTCGTAGCTTTTCAAAATCGATCGTCTGGCACGTATGTGCATAACGTGTGCTGTTTACGGCTTGGGAAATGAAATCAGGGACATGCCAAGCCCCTCCGCCTTCAATTCCTGTCGCCAGTACAACCTTACGCGCCCATTGTTGTACAACAGAGCCATCACTCTGTTTAAAACTCAGGCACAACAAGCCATCCTGCCAATCAATATCGACAAGTTTTGTGTCATTCGTAACCGGCAAATCGAGAATGTCTCTTACCCAGTCAAGATAAGACTGCCAGTCTTGTCGGGATATTTTGTCGAGATTCCTCCACGCTTCCGCGCCATATCGGGCTTCATACCAAGACTGAGGTGTCAGGCTGGGAATGCCTAGATCGGGCCCCGTAACGTGCTTGGGGGTACGAAGGGTGAGCATCCGCGCAAAGGTGACCCACGGCCCCTCGCCACCTCTGTCAGCTTTCTCAAAAATACGTACATTCGAAATCCCGCGCCGGCGAAGACCAAAAGCCGTCGCCAAGCCCCCCTGCCCAGCCCCAATAATGGCGACATCTAGAACAGCGTCATCATTATGGCTGGCGGGTATGCACCAGTTTCCCGTTGCATAGCTAATCTTCGCAAGGTCGGCCTGCACCCGCTGCTTGAGTTCAGCCAAACCGGCATCCGAGGAAACGTGATTCATTTATAAAGTCCTAAAAGACACAAACCCTGATAAACGGGACAAACACCAAATATTTTTCTGACTGATCTATCTGGTTTTATCGTCACTTTCCGAGCCGCCATTCACACAGGTCTGTCACACAGAAAGATAATTTCATAGAGTGACTGTTCTTGTATATGATTTAAATCAGTCTAATTCGTTCGCAAAATGAGAGCGGTTGTCATGCCTGTTTTTTCGCGGTTTCTTCGCTACTTCATGGCCGTTGCACAGCATGGCTCCATCAGAAAAGCATCTGACGAATTGCACATAGCGGCCTCAGCCATTGATCGACAAATCTTGCAGGGCGAAAAACAGCTTGGCACGCTTCTGTTTGAACGCCTTCCAAGTGGACTAAGATTAACGACGGCAGGTGAACTGCTTCTGACAGCGTGCCGCCGATGGACGCGTGATTTTTCTGCGCTCACAACGCAGATTGATAACCTCAAAGGTCTGCGGCAGGGCTCTGCTGATATTGTGATACCGGATGCTTTAACAAAAGGTTTCATCCCTTCCGTTCTGGGAAAGCTAAGGGAAAGCCACCCCGGTATTACCGTGAACATTCATGTGCGCACCAGCAAAGATATGGGGGAGATGCTCATAAATGGAGATGCCGATTTTGCCCTGATGTTTAACCCTGGTCATATGCGTGAGCTCTTTGTGCGGGCCTATAAAGAAATTCCGCTCGGTTTTATCACGTTGCCGGATCATCCGGTTGCAGGGTTACAGGAAGCTCACTTCAGCATCTGTTCGGAATACCCGATGGTTGTTCCCGCGCCACCGCTTGCTTTATGGCGGCCGTTAGAGTTGCTTGAAGCTGAAACGGGCATCAAAATTCATCCCGTCGCACGCGCCGACGATATCCAAATGATCAAATCGCTTGTAAGCGAAGGGGCTGGTGTCGGTATTCTAAGCTATCTGGACGCATATGATGAAGTTCAGAAGAAGCAGCTCGCTTTCACGCCAATTCAGAATAAAAAATTATCACCTGTAACCCTTGCGTTGTGCGTTGATCGATCTCGCCAGCTTTCCATGGCAGCGCGTCTCATTATATCTGAAATCGAACAGTTTTTTGTCGAAAAATTGTAATCTAACCTTAGCCACATCACCACGCGGCTACTACGCCGTCACTTCTAGGGTCTGTCGCTCCTTCAAGAACACCATTACCATGCCTGACAATTGCGCCAGCATGCCCCATCATGGATGTAAAGGGGGCAACGCGCTCAATAGCATGTCCGGCTGCACCAAGCTGTGCTATGACATCCGGCTGAAAACGGTCTTCGTATTTTAACGTGACACTTTCCTGCCCCCATGTCCGCCCCAAAAGCCAACGCGGTGCAGTAATCGCCTCCTGTAATCCCATACCGTAACGAGCATAACGGCTAAAAAGTGCAGCCTGTGTCTGGGGCTGACCTTCACCGCCCATAGTGCCGTAAACCATGACGCGGCCATCACTAAATCTTGCTGCTGCGGGGTTCAAAGTATGAAAGGGTTTGCGGCCGGGCCGCAGAACATTCCACCCTTCTTCCTTTAACTGGAAGCTTGCCCCACGATTTTGCCAGACAATACCGGTCTGTGGCAGCACGACACCTGACCCAAATTCAAAATAAGTACTCTGAATCATACTGACAGCGACACCATTGGCGTCAACGGCCCCCATCCAGACCGTATCCCCTGCCTGCGAAGGATAGGGCCAAGGTGCCGCCTTATGCCGATCAATGTTCTTCAGCATAGTGGCCAGTTGCTGTTCATCATCAAGGCAGTCTTGCGCTTCAACGCTCATTAAAGCCGGATCACCGACATGCGTGTCGCGAAAACGAAATGCCTGCTTTGTTGCTTCTACCAAGCCGTGAATATGTTCAAAACTGTCGCAGTTTTCCGCTTGTAGCCGGTCAAACAACGCCAGAATGAGGAGTGATGCCACGCCTTGGGTGGGCGGGGCCATGTTGTAAAGTGTCGCGTCTTTTGTTGTGACGGAAAGAGGAGGTCTGACTGCTGCTTCATGGCGCGCTAAATCGTGGAATGTTACAGGACTACCCGCCTGCGTCAGATCAGCTGCGATATCATAGGCGAGAGACCCAGTGTAAAAACTTTGAAAGCCATCAGTGACCAAACGACGCAGCGTTTGGGCCAAGGCTGGGTTTTTTAGAATGTCGTTTACGCGTAAGGGGCGACCATCTGGTTCATATATAGCAGAATAGCCAAATACATCTTTCAGTTCAGCCGATTTGGCAGCAGCAACTTCCGCACCGCCTGTTGTTACGGGTACACCGTGTTCGGCATACCACATGGCATCACGAAGCAAACGGGATGTAGGTAATAATTGTTTTTTCTGTGTATCATACTGCTCCGCAAGCTGCAGTGCAGCCTGCCAGCCAGACACAGTACCGGCAACTGTATTTGCTGCTAACCCACCGCGCCAAGGAACAGACTTATGGCCCGCGGACCTATAGAGAGCAAGGTCTGCACCCGACGCAGCAGCACCACATGCATCGATTGTTTCAACCCGTCCGTCTGGCCAGCAAATCAACCAGAAGGCATCCCCCCCAATGGACGTCATGTGGGGATAAACCACCGCAAGAGCGGCTGCAGTTGCAACCACGGCTTCTATGGCTGATCCACCTTCTTTCAAAACGTCCAACCCGGCTTGACTGGCCAGATGATGCGGGGACGTTACCATCCCGCGTGTAGAGCGTGGTGTGTGCAGCATTTTGATTTGCTCTATTCGGAAGCCACAGGAAAACCTAAAAGACTGGAGCGTTCCAATTTTTCAGCAAACGCCAGCAACATATTTTCCTTCCCCGGTGCCGCAATGAATTGCACGCCCAACGGCAAGCTTTTCTGATTGCCTTCAGAAGGAGGCAAAGGCGCGGAAAGAACCGGCATACCTGCCAAACTGAGAGGCTGCGTAAACAGACCCAGGTTTGCGCGTGCAGAAACAGCTTTCCCACCAACCATTATGGTGGGTTGGTCTAACCGTGGCGCTATACCTACGGTTGCGGGAGCCATAAGAATATCGACCTCGTTAAAAACTGAATGCAGCATGTCCCTAAACCAGTTGCGCAAACGCTGTGCCTGAATAACTGTGCTGGCCGGTAGCAACGCGCCTGCCATTAATCTATCCCGTGTAGCGGGGTCATAAGCCATCGGGTTTGTTTTCAGGCGTGCTAGATGCAAATTTCCGCCTTCCGCTGCCGTAATGACAAAAGACGCGGCCCGCGCTTTATCAGCCTCAGGAAGTGTGACATCACACGTAATCGGGCAACTCTGAAGAATTTTCTGAATCCCGGATTGCAGGTCGGCCGAAAGATCCTGAGCAAACCATCCACCGAGCAAACCAACTTTCAGATTATCAACATCATCCTTATATTCAAATTTACGTCCGGCCATGACTTCAGTCACAACCCGAATATCAGCAACACTTTGCGCAAATGGCCCAATAACATCCAGACTGGCTGCAAAGGGGTAAACACCAGATAACGGCAGTAAACCCTGTGTCGGACGTAATCCCCATACTCCACAAAGTGAAGCCGGCACCCGAATAGACCCGTTAGTATCAGAACCTAATGTAAAGGGAAGCATCCCGGCAGCAACCGCCGCCGCAGACCCGCCTGAAGACCCACCTGCTAATCTGGCCGTATCATGCGGGTTGCATGTTGTGCCATAATGCGCGTTCTCGGTCGCAAATCCGTAAGCGAACTCATCCATGTTGAGTGTTGCAACGGGAATGGCATCTTCCGAGCAAAGGCGACGTACAACCTCGGCGTCATTGGACGCTGGAGCATTATTGTTCAGGGTGATTGAGCCAGCCGTTGTAACCAATCCCTGAACGTCGAAAAGATCCTTCACACCAAAAGGGACACCGGCCAAAGAGCCGACAGGGCTTCCTGACGCAATTTTCTGATCTAACTGCTTTGCCGCTGTAATGGCACGGTCTTCGAGAACGCGCGTAACAGCATGATACTTACTGTCTCGTGCTTTCAAATTCTGAATGGTCTCAAGGCAATGCTTCTCGGCAGATAGCTCGCCATCCCGAATTTTACGTACAAGGTTAGAAATAGACATTTCTTATGGCCGATACTCGTAAGCGGGCAGACAATCGTCACGAAGATCCATGCTACAAATTAAATCACAATAACCCCGTAAAAGCTGACTATTAGAAAGCACCCCAGCTACAGACTGTTCGGGAATAGAAAGTCCAATCTGGCGAGCTATCACCATAACGTCTTTCACTGTCATTTCATTTTCAGGCATGGATGCTCCTGTTATTTTTAATTGCTTTTTAGTCAGGAATACTCAGCCAAAGCTGCATCCACTCCAGCACCACGAGAGACTTTATATCCTTCAGCGGCCAGACAAGCTTCAAGAGCCCCCAAGGTCAGCAGCACCTTATGCTTAACAGCATTGTAGCCCATCGCGCCTATGCGCCAGACCTTGCCGGCAAGCGGCCCAAAAGCGGTCCCAATTTCTATTCCAAAATCTTCACGCATGCGCGTTCTGACATTTTCGCCGTTTATACCTTCTGGTATCCAAATACCTGTAACATTGGTCATACGGTAAGCGTCTGAGCCAAATACGTTCAATCCAAGGGCACGGACTCCGGCCACAACGGCGTTGCTCGCAGCTTTATGGCGGTCAAAACGGGCTTCCAGCCCTTCTTCCAGCATAATACGGGCAGCTTCTCGGGCACCGTAGAGCATTGTTGTTGCTTCTGTATGGTGGTTCAACCGTTTTTCTGACCAGTAATCCATCACCATGGCCAGATCAAAATAATTGGAAGAAATCCTTGGGCGGCTTCCATCAAGTGTATCGCTCGCCCTTATGCCAGCCTCTACATGCCTGCGGGACATAATATATTTTGCCGCATGGTCAGAAATAGTAATGGGGGCAGAACCCGGTGGGCCACCCATACATTTCTGTAGCCCGCCAGAAACAACATCAATACCCCAAGCGTCTGTCGCGACAGCCATTCCTCCAAGCGTTGCCGTAGCATCGGCATAGGAGAGAACACCATATTTACGACAAAGCGCCCCTACGCCTTCCAGTGGTTGTGCCATGGTGGTCGAGGTGTCACCATGAATACAAGCCATGACCTGAGGTTTATGCTCGATAAGAGCGCTCTCAATCTGCTCCAGCGTTGCGACCTCACCCCACGGTAAGTCGAGTGTGCAGATTTCAGCGCCAATACGCTGCGCAATTTCAGACAGAAGCAAACCGAACCGACCCGCTCGAATAATCAGCAATTTTGCGCCCGGTTCGACCAAAGAGACAAGTGCGGCTTCAATCCCTGCCCGTGCAGTGCCGTCGATAAGAAAAGTCCATTGGTTTTCTGTCATAAAAACACGGCGATATAGGGCCATTGTTTCATTCATATACGCGGTCATTTCCGGGTCAAACTGACCCAGCATATCCGCAGCCATGGCGCGCAAAACCCGAGGATGTGCATTAACAGGCCCAGGCCCCATTAACAGCCGCTGGGGCGGATCAATCTGACCGAACAGATTCTGTGCCATTACGCAATTTTCTCCTGTTGCGCAGAAAAATTATCTGCATAGCTTTCAATAAAATTTACCATGACCTGAAAAGCTGTTTCGACATCACTCGCCTCGACAGCTTCGGCAGGATTATGGCTGATCCCTTTTTCACACCGAATAAACAACATGCAGACAGGGGCTAAAGCCGCCATGACCATTGCATCATGCCCTGCCCCGCTCACAAGCACCCGGGCCTGTTTTCCCGTAACAGTCTGAACAGAGCGGGACAAAACATGTGTCAGGCTACTGTCACAAGGTGTTGCGGGCAAATCCTGTTGCAAAACCATAGAAAACGAAACAGATCGGCGCTCACAAAGGTCTTGTAAGGCACACCGAATGTGTGTTGCCGCCTCGTTCCGGATGCTTTCTGTGCCGGAGCGGATATCAACCGTAAAAGCGACATCTCCCGGCACAACATTGGGCACACCGGGCGAAACCTGCATCCGCCCGACAGTCGCAACCAGATGATCGCTGTCAGATTTACCAATTTTTTCAATTTCAAGAATAGCTTCGGCTGCGGCGGCCAGCGCATCCTGTCGAAGGGTCATTGGCATTGTTCCGGCATGACCGGCAACGCCTTTAAGTGTGACCAGAAAACGAAATTGAGCCGCTATGGCGCTTACAACCCCGACAGGTTTGTTTTCAAACTCCAGAACAGGCCCTTGCTCAATATGAGGCTCGAAATAAGCAATAACTTCACCCTGCCTACGGGCCGCTTTCGGGAACTGCTCCAACACAAAACCTTCTGCCCCCAAAGCATCCTGCAAGGTGATACCGTCGCTATCTTCCATGGTCGCAGGTGCTTCTGGCAAGAGACCTGCAACAGCGCGTGATGTCAGCATGGAAACAGGAAAGCGCGATCCTTCTTCATCACCAAAGCCAATAACTTCCAATGCAAAAGGAAAACGTATTCCCTTACGGGCAAAATGCTCAACAACTTCAATGCCTAGCATCACCCCCAGCGGGCCATCATATTTGCCAGCATTGCGAACACTATCCAGATGAGAGCCAATAAGAAGCGCAGGTAATTCAGCCGAACTCCCCTCGTAACGTCCAATGATATTTCCGGCAGAATCTTGCCTTGCAGACAATCCCCCCTGCCCCATCCAGGCCGCCACCTGTCTTACTGTTTCCCGATAAGCGGCACTTAGATAAGGACGAAACAAAGAGTTCGTTTCTTCTGAAAATTGACCTTTACCCAATATGTCACATCTTGTGACAGCCCGTGCTCCTCCACACGGTTCTGAACATGCTGGTTCAGAAGAAAAGCTGTCTGGAGAGGGCATCAGATCATTACTCCGGTGGTCGTTTTCATCTTGTTACGGATGAATTACAATCTTGCATACAAGAAAGCCTAGACGCAAGCCTCTTACCATCTATAAAAATCAGTCTTGTTAATTGCTAAATTTGTTACGCTGAATCAAAAATATATCAAAAACAAACATTTTAATTTATTACGTAACGTAATTTATATTTTCACTATTAATGATATTTTTCATTGTTACCACTAATAGTTATTGCATTGTGCATCTGTATTTCTTCACCCAAGACCTGACGAAAGAACTAGATACGTAACAAATACTACATCCAATCCAATCAGCATCATGGTAATCTCGCTCCATCGCCTAGAAACAAAGGCGATCAGTGTGTACAGCAATAACCCCAGGGCAAGGCTGATCATGAAATCTCCTGTCATGACAGTCACCAAGACCATCAATAATGGGACTGTCTGATCCATCCCCTTCATGTCTTTCAGGTCAGTCAGGCCACTTAGCATCCCAAGGCCTACCAAAATCAGAACGGGGGCAGTTGCAACTGCGGGCACACTTGTGATCAATGGCCAAAATAATGAGGAAATCGCAAAAAGAAGGGCGACCGTCACCCCCACCAATCCTGTACGTCCGCCCTCTTCAACGCCAACCAAAGATTCCAGATAAGCGGATACGGTCGATGTTCCGAGTGCTGAACCAACAATGCTGGCAGAGGCATCCGAAGCGAATGCAGCCTTACCGAGCAACGGTTGTCCCTCTTTATCTTTGAGACCGGACCGTTGCGTAACGGCCATCATTGTTCCTGTGGCATCAAAAAAATCACCTAGGAAAAAATAAAGTGTGACGGGTAACACAAGAAAGAAATGAGAGAAAAATCCCTTGAAATCATAAGGGAAAAGCATGTGCCAAGGGTAATGAGGCCAATCAATCCACTGGGCCGGAAGATTGGTCACCATCCGACCGTTGGTATGAGGCACAAAACAACCGGTAACGGTTATGGTTACAATAGCGATAAGCATTGCAGCAGGAATACGCGACCATCTTAAGACTACAGTAAGAAACAGCCCTGCTATCGCCAAGATAACTGAGGGATCAGCTAGGTGTCCAAAAACTAGCCCTTCACTCCCTTTAACAGCCATCCCGCCTGTGATCATGCCGATATGGGCAATAAACGCCCCAATCGCAAAATGAATCCCAAGCCGAACAGGAACAGGAAACGCACGAACAATCTTCTGACGCCATTGCGTTAATGAAAGCGCCAGAAATGCTACTCCGCCCAACAAAACCATTGTAAAAGCAACAGGCGCAGGTACACCCATGCGAACAACAACAACTTGAGCAAAAATAACATTGCTACTCATGGCCGGGGCGAGAGCAATGGGTAGATTAGCCCACAACGCCATTATCAGAGATCCGATAACAGCTGACGCTATGGTTGTCATAACCATGGCATGCCGATCTAGCCCGGCCGCTGAAAGAATATCTGGATTAACAGCCATAATATAAGCCATGGCCCCAAAGGTTGTTAACCCGGCCAGCACTTCCCTCGAAAAAGATGAGCCTCTGGCAGATATCTGAAAATAACGATCACAAAATCGACTCAAACCTGCAGAAAACCTAGCCATCTATCCCTCGGCATACGTACATGTAGAGGCAGCTTATACCGATAGAAGTGTTATGCGCCAATCAGATAGAACGCTCCGTGATCCCTCGCATACAAGCGCCCTGACACTGCATCAATTGCAGTCGCTTGGGACTAAGGCAGGTCTGTCGCCTGTCATGACACATCAATATCGCCTTGAGTCCCGTTTACAGGATCAGGTCGCCCCGGAGAATTGGTGCGCCCTGAAAGCGATGTTTGCCGAGGATATTGCAGGAGGTCAGGATCGTCTGGGCATGGGTGCATGGGAAGATGCGGAGCGGATCCATTTCTATTTCCCTGTCTCAATCGTAGTATGGAGCAAAAGCATGCAAGAAGAGCCACGTGCCCGCTCCTGAGAAAAAGACTTATCCGTCAACATGCCTGTCTGGTATATAAACCACGCAGACAGGCAATTTCCGTTCTCTTACCAGCCTTCCTGGCGCGATCACACGTTTCCTCTAAACGAACATCTTTCACGGCTTATCAGGAATATCCTCACAGGCCAAAATATCGGCAAGCAGTTTCGGTCCAGTTGGGTGCCAGTCCAGACGCTGTTTCGTCTTTTCGCTTGATGCGATCATATCTTTGGAAACAAACGCGCCAAGCCACCCGAAATGTGCACGCGCATCGTTCTCAGACAAAGCAACAACAGGCAAATTAAATCGTTGCCCTATGGCTTCTGCAATGGTTCTTACAGAAACGCCTTCTTCTGCACTTGCATGATAACGTGCAGCTGAAACCTGTTTTTCCAGCGCAAGACGGAACAAATGAACCGTATCAGAGATATGAGCTGCAGACTAACAATTTACACCTTTCTCAACCGTGCCCGTCTTGACCTCGTGGCATTGGGTTTTCTCTGTGCTCGGCGGCGCAAGCTTGGGTTACGCGGTGGAGAAGTCGCACAGCGGGCGAACATCAGCCCTACTTGGTACACTTGGCTTGAGCAAGACCGAGGCCGAGTACCTTCGCCTGATGTGCTCGATCGCATTGCCAAAGGGTTATTGCTGACTGAAGCGGAACGCGAACATTTATTTATGCTGGCATTCGGTCATTTGCCGGAAGTTCGTTATCGAGTAACGAACGGAATTACACCACGTAAGATTGTTTTTTGCACTCCCCATGTACGTAAGATGCAGATGAACTGGGACAGTCTGGCAAGATCTGTCGTGGCCGCTTTTCGCGCCGATGCCGTGCGCGCTGGCGCTTCTGCTGAAGTCGATGAACTTGTTAAAGACTTAAGCTTGCGAAGCCCCGAGTTTGCCGCGTTGTGGCAGAATAATGATGTACAAATTCATGGTGAAGGAACCAAGTGCTTGCAGCATCCAACCGTTGGATTGATTGAACTGGAATATTCAGGATTTGCCGTTGAAGGGCGATCAGACCTTGGACTGATTATTTACAATCCCGCGACGCCGAATGATTTACAACGCATCCGCATGCTGATCGGTATCATTTCGGCAGAAACGGAAAAATAAAACGGTTTTGCTCAAACTGACTGCAAGAAGCTACCACAATCTATATAATATTTTATGTGACAAGAAATATTCTGATTAAGAATTTAGATTACCAAACTACCACTCCAACACTTTTTGTAATTTTGTGTTGAATGAAGGTGTGAGTGTATGTCCATTATTCCATTTGATAATCAGGTAAACTGATTGCGGAATGAGCCGCCGGACGGCGGTTGTCAAAAAAGATACCAGTGCCGTTACGTGCTATCTCAGCCAGCATCCTGTCACGCATGTCGATATCTGCCTGAGTGCGCGGCAGGAAAAACGCCCCTCGCTCATCAGTTGCCAGAGCTTGATTTGCTTCGACAAAGGGTCTCAGGGTGCGTTCATATGCTTCCAGTCCAGCCGAGGTCTTCTCATGCGAAGCAAGTTCTCCTGCAAGAACATAAGCGCCGACAAGTGCAAGGCTGGTTCCCTGCCCGGACCGGAAAGACGGTGCAAAAGCGGCATCTCCCAGCAAAACAACAGATCCTTTGGACCAGTGAGGCATACGGATCTGACTGACACTGTCAAAATAAAGATCGTCAGCCACCTCCATCTCTTTCAACAGACGCGGCACTTCCCAGTGCATACCGGCATAAGTTGTCTGTATTAAATCCAGTTGCTCCCTGACCGTGCGCGGGGCTCCCTTATCTGTCATGAATGTCAGAAATCCGAACATCCTCTGACTACCCTGAACTGCAAACAACCCCGCCACACGTCCGGGTTCCGCATGGAAAATACCGCCATGTGAGAGACCCTGATCATTTTGTAATGAGAAGAGTGCGAAATCAAAGCCGAGATCATGACGGAAAAGATCCTCAGCCCCGAAGACTAGACGCCGCGTGCGGGAGTGGAGCCCATCTGCCCCAACAACAATGTCGTAGTGTTCACGAATGCCACTGGTGAATCGAATATCCACCCCTGCACCGTCGTCGTGCAGCGTGTCTATTGAATCATTGAACCGATACCGGACGTTTCCTTGCCGGGACGCGTCATACAACAAAGTTGCCAGAGTTCCTCGAGGCAACTCCACGTCTCTTTCATCGCTACCAACGGCATCATAGACAGGCACAGAGCCAATTTCACGTCCGTCTCCATCAACAAATGTCATCAGCTGCGTGTTGACATGTGCCGCACGGATTTGTGGCAATAATCCCATCCTTTCAACCATATCAATCGCCGTGCCACGAACATCAATCGGATACCCTCCGGTACGAATAGTCGTCGCACGCTCGACAACCGTGACGTCAAAGCCATAGCGATCCAGCCAGAAAGCAAGAGCTGGCCCGGCAATGCTGGCACCCGAAATCAGGACACGACGGTTTCGGGTTGGAACGCCTCTTTTGCTCATGCTATGCCTCATACATTAGATTCGTCACGTATCTTATATGTCAACAAAACAAAGGCAATAAGATTCTTTGTGCATCTTATGGGGAGTGTTATGCGCGTTCGAGGGAAAATCAGACGGCGAGGAGCAGCCTTGGAGGACGCTATTTTAGAGGCGGCCTGGGCGGAACTGTCTGAAAGTGGATATGCTGGCCTCACAATGGAAAATGTGGCCCGCCGGGCCGGCACCAGCCGCCCTGTGCTCCACAGGCGCTGGCCTAGCCGCACAGCGCTGGCAACAGCCGCACTCGCGCAAAGGTTTGCTCATGCGGCACCCGTCATTCCCGATATGGGAAATGTCCGCGATGAGCTCTGCCTTCTTCTTCGCCATATGTCCAATCGTGCAAACAGTGGAGAGCTTCAGCTCTTTTTTGATATGCAAAAAGATTTGGTGGCGGAGCGTTCGAGTTTTACGGAATTACGCAACCGCATTGTTGAAGGGAACCAGTATCGCGCTGTTCTCGCACGGGCCGTCGAACGCGGAGAAATTGACGAAAACAGGCTGACATCCCGCATTGCCTCACTCCCGCTCGACCTTGTGCGGCATGACCTGATGATGACCTTCAAACCCCTTACAGATGAGGCGATTAGCGAAATCGTCGATAATATTTTTCTTCCACTTGTTGGTATCGGATAACCAAGTCTGTTGGGCGATATGAGAAAGTCAGAAAACCCTTGGACATCCTGATCTTGATAGACTGCCTATAGAGATAAATACATAACCGCTGTGCGGCGGGGGGGGCATTCTTCTCAAGAGACCTCCCTCACGTATAATTCAGAAATACAAAGTCTTCTGTGGTTTTCTTTCCGTGTCTCACTCAGCGCAGTCTGGAGTATTTCTGGACATAGTTACTTGCAAGGATTTTCTCGATCATATGCGGCCGTGAAATCGCCACCCGGCTGCAGGCATGAGTAAGGCGCACCAGAACGGGATTGTTCGGGTTTTGCTAGGTGTGGACATAAGGACGAACACGAGCTTCATGCGTGCCAAAAGCCTCTCCGTAATGTGCGCTCTGCTTGATTTCACCAGCAAGCACAAACCAGAGACATCGCGATAACGCCGCTGTAGCGCGAACTCCTTGCCCGGACCGCAGCGCTGCCACTTTTTTACGAACCAACCGATGCGATTATCCGCATGCATGATGTGCTGCTTGATGAACTTGCCGCAGCGACAGTCGAGACTCTCCATCTTCCTATGCCCCGTGATATGCGCGTGGCCGATCTTGAGGACGCGGATCGTGGCGCGGCTGGCACTGTTTCCGGCATTTTGCGCGTGGACGTCGTCGGCTACCTCGCGCGCGCAGCGCGTCCCCACGGGCGGTCCCGAAGGACCGGCGCGATTTTCTGGTCGCCCGGTAAGCGTGAAGAAAGAAGTGGGCGGCTTACGCCGCCGCCCTCCCTGCCCCGTGGAGGCCAGCCGACGGGTCGCCGTGTCCGCGTGCTCCGGGTCCAGTTCCATCCCCAGCCAGTTGCGCCCAAGATGCTGCGCCGCCACCAGCGACAAATCCGAACCGGCAAACGGGTCCAGAACCAGCCCGTCCATCGAGCAGAAGGTTTCCACCAGGGGAAGGAGTGCCGCTACCGGCTTTTGCGTCGGGTGCAGTTTGTTGCCGGAATAGGGCATGTCGAGCACGCCCGGGATGGGCTTTGCAGGTGGTGTCACATTCCCCTTGCCCAGCAGATAAGCGCTCTCGTGTTCATACCGGAAAAACCGGGAAGAGGGTGAATAGGACTTACGAAAAACGATATGCCCGACCATGCGGAACCCCGCTGCCTTCCAGGCATCGGCGAATAGGTCGATACGGTTCCAGCCATAGAGCGAAATGGCAAAGCCTGCCATTTCAGAACACGGTGCATCTGGTTGAAGGCTGGCGGGAGCCAACGCGCATTTTCGTCATTGCGAACCTTCCGCCCGTCCCTGCCCTGATAGTTCATCAGGTAGGGCGGGTCTGTCAGGATGAAATCCACCGCATTACGGGGCTGTGTTTATCTAGGAGGGATCGAGTGCTGGATGCTGCGGAACTCTTTGGGACAGGTGATCGTAGAGCGTCTTGGCGGGCGCGGTGAGATCGTTTTCATCGCGCACACACAAAGACAGGCGGCGTGTCGCCCATTCGTCTAACAGCCGGACTAGCTTGATCTGTGTCGACCGTTGGCAACGTCGCGCGGCAGATTCAGGAATGATGCCGATACCAGCCCCAGATCCTGCCATCCGACAAATGCCTTGGAAGTTGCGAAGACGAACACGCATCTTCATCTTCGACCCGAGGCGGGACGCCCGATCTTCGATATGATCCTGCAGAGCACCGCCCGCCATGCCGATGAACTGATCTCCGAGCAGGTCGGCGAACCGTACCGCTCTATTCCCGGTCAACCGATGCTCTCTGGACACCACGGTAACGAGGCGGTCGATCGCGAAGGGCCGCATGATCAGATCACCCGTGTCGACCGCGCTGGACAGTATGCCGATCTCAGCAAAGCCTGCGCTGACACTTCTAGCGATCTCACTGCTCCCGCGCTCCTTCAGGTCAACGTCGATCTGGGGATTAGCAGCCATCCAAGGGGCAAGGCTCTCAGGTAGGAACTCTGTAATCGCGGCGGTGTTCGCGAAGACGCGTACCGAAGCCCGCAGCCCCTTGGCATATTGTCCGATATCGCCCCGCATTTGGGCCATTTGGTGCAGGATCGTGCGGGCATGGTGTGCCAGCATCTCCCCGGCTTCGGTCAGCGCTATGCCGCGACGTCCCCGATTGAGAAGGGTCACTTCTCCCGCCGCCTCCATATCGCGGAGCCGTTCGCTAGCCGCTGGAACCGACAGGCCCGCTTCGGCAGCGCCGTGGGTGATGCTCCCGGCATCAACTACCGCCAGAAACAACCGAAGGTCTGTAAGATCGAACCGCATCGGAGCAATCTAATGCATCTTGTACCTTCGGGATAGCCGAAGCCTACACTCGGACCTTCCGTATTGTGGGCGCGGCTGTGATCGTTAAGTCTGTGGCATGTTCGATTATTCTCCTTCTCTGATCGCTGCTGTCGTCGCCACGTTCTTTGCTGCGGGCGTCGTGAAGGGCGTAACCGGGATGGGCCTCCCAACAGTGGCTATGGGCGTGCTGGGATCGCTTCTGTCTCCGCTCATTGCCGCGGCGCTTCTATTGGTGCCCTCGTTCGTAACCAACGTCTGGCAGCTTCTAGCGGGCCGTCGGTTTGGAATGCTGATCCGCCGCCTTTGGATAATGATGCTGACGATCATCGTCGGCACTGTTTTCGGCTCTATGCTGCTGACGGGTGAAGGAACCGACCTCACGACTGTCGGCCTCGGTGCCGCCCTCGTCATCTACGCGGCATACACGCTGCTTGCCAGACCGCTTCATGTCTCGCCGCGATGGGAGCCGTGGCTGTCGCCTGTAATTGGCCTTGTGACCGGATTGGTGACGGGTGCGACGGGTGTATTCGTTATTCCTGCCGTGCCATACATCCAGTCTCTCAATCTGGAGCGGGACGACCTTGTGCAGGCGCTGGGCCTGTCTTTTACCGTGTCAACGATTGCCCTCGCGACCGGATTATTTTGGCATGGCGCAGCCCCAGTCGGAAATCTCCTGATCTCGACACTGGCCGTCATTCCTGCACTGCTCGGCATGGCGCTCGGACAGGTGATCCGTACACGGATCAGCCCCCAACTGTTCCGGCGACTTTTCCTGATCTTCCTTTTGCTACTAGGGCTGGAAATGGGCCTGCACGGGCTGCTCTATAATAGGGTCGTCATTCAGCATCTTTAGTAAGGGCACAAGCCCGAAACGTCCGGTTTCAGGAGGCTGCCGCGATCTACTGGACGTCCGACATGAGGCGAAAACAGACTTACTCCCCTTGAGCTTTGCAGCATTGACGCTTCC